>NZ_VWSF01000001.1 GCF_008629685.1 Adhaeribacter rhizoryzae
TTAGTGCAACTCACGCTGCTGGCTTTGTTTGCCGCTAGCAAGATAATGCTCTTGCACCTGGCTTCTAAACAGAAAGAAGCCGTGCCGCTGGCAGAAAGCTTTACCCGGCAAGAAGTCGCTTGTATGCAGGCTTTACAAAAACGTTATGAAGGAAAAACAGCCAAGCAGCGGAATCCTTACCCCCAAGACTCTTTACAATGGTGCTACTGGATAATAGCCCGATTAGGCGGGTGGAAACCCCACGAAAAGCAGGCGGGGGTGATTACCCTTTTGCGCGGTTGGAATTACTTCCAGCATATCTTGCACGGGTGGACCCTGGCCCAAAAATTTGTGTCCTAATCGTAGCCCTAATTTAGGGAAGGTGCCCGGAGGGCGGAAGGGTTAAGCTACTCCAGAAGAAAAGCCGCACCAGCAAAAGCTAAAAAGACCGGAAAAGTACCACAGCATAACAAAGCATCCTGAATAGACAACAAAGAACCTTCATTTTCAAATAATGCCTGTTCAGCCTTCCTCTGGAATAACGATAATATAAATTGGTATAAGACCGAACTTCTAATTTTCAAATGTGAACCAGTTAATTTTTAAGGTGCTGCAAATACTGCCGGCTAAACCATAATCGATTTTTATGCTTTCTCTTTTTTCCTAATCACTTTCTTGTATATTTAATCTTTGAGAAAATACCAATAAAAGACTTATAACCCAACGCTTACCAACCACCACAAAGAAAATTACCCTTATGGAAAATCATATTGCTCAGTCGCGGTGGTACCGCCTGATACCAGTAGCCTTTATCACGTACAGCCTGGCTTATCTCGACCGGGCTAATTTTGGTTTTGGGGCGGCCAGCGGCATGGCCACCGATTTGGGTATTACTCCGGCTATGTCGTCGTTGCTGGGATCGTTGTTTTTTCTGGGCTATTTTTTCTTTCAGATTCCCGGCGCGCACTATGCGGCGCACAACAGCGCTAAACGTTTAATATTCTGGTCTTTAATTTTGTGGGGCAGTTTAGCTACGGCTACCGGTATGGTAAGCGATGTTAACTTGCTCATCGTAATCCGGTTTATGCTGGGCGTAGTAGAAAGCGCCGTAATGCCGGCCATGCTCATTTTATTGAGTAACTGGTTTACCAAAACCGAACGCTCGCGGGCCAACACATTTTTAATTTTAGGCAATCCGGCTACAGTGCTTTGGATGTCTATTTTATCGGGTTATTTAATAGAGGCTATGGGCTGGCGCTGGATGTTTATTCTGGAAGGAATACCGGCCGTAGTTTGGGCTTTTTTTTGGTGGCGCTTAGTAGACGATAAACCGGCAGATGCCAAGTGGCTGACCGACCCCGAGAAACAAGCATTGGCCAACCAATTACAAGCCGAGCAACAAGGCCTGAAACCGGTAAAAAACTACTCAGAGGCTTTCCGCTCCCGCACCGTAATTTTGCTTAGCTTACAATACGCCTTTTGGAGCATTGGGGTATATGGCTTTGTAATGTGGCTGCCCTCCATTATTAAAGCTGCCCCCAACATGGATATGGTAACTACCGGCTGGCTTTCTTCGGTGCCTTATTTGCTGGCAATAATAGCAATGCTGAGCGCTTCTTATTTCTCCGATAAAACCCTGAACCGGAAAGTTTTTGTGTGGCCATTTTTATTTATTGGCGCCTTGGCTTTTTACGCGTCGTACGTGGTAGGTCCCGATAGTTTCTGGGTGTCGTTTGGGTTACTTACGGTAGCGGGTGGCGCCATGTACGCACCTTACGGGCCGTTTTTTGCTATTATTCCGGAAATATTGCCGCGCAATGTAGCCGGCGGTGCCATGGCTTTAATTAACAGCATGGGTGCGTTGGGATCGTTTGCGGGTTCTTACATTGTAGGCTACTTAAATGGTACTACCGGTGGTTTTGGGGCTTCTTATATTTTTATGGCGGGGTCGTTGTTTTTAGCGGCTGTGCTAACCTTGTTGGCCGTAAAAAGCACCACCGCCACCCACCAACCCAAACTGGCCGTAAACCCGGCTTAGTTCGCCAGCCCTGTTACAGAACCGAACAATATTTTGTATCATAACCGAACAAATAATTTTTTATTTATCAACGTAAATTATTGATTAATAATATTTTATAGTTGTGGCATAATTATGATTGCAGGATGTTTGTGCAATAACGCTTGTTGTAAATATTTCCGGAAGGATGGTGTTTTTACAGGCAGGAGCGCACAACCAGAAACCTTTTAATCAGATATTATGCTCCAGAACTACTTCAAAATAGCTATTCGCAATTTATTGCGGCATAAAGCTTTTTCTGTCCTGAACATACTTGGGTTGGCCGTGGGCATTGCGGCGGCGCTGGTTATTTTTCTGGTGGTTTCGTTCGAACTGAGTTTTGATGCTTTCCATACCAAAAAAGATAGGATATACCGGGTAGTAAACGAGTTTAAGCACGCGGCTGGTAAAGATTACCAAACCGGCGTTCCTTTTCCGTTTGGTAAAGCTTTGCAAACCGATCATCCCGAACTGGAAAAAGTGGCTATGGTTTTTAACGGCAACAACAACCAGATTTCGGTACTAGATGCTAACGGCAATGCCGGTAAAAAATTTAGAGAAGAAATTACCGTTGCTTTTGCCGGTCCTGAATATTTCGAAATATTTGATTATAAATGGCTTTCGGGTACGGCTGTGCAAGCCCTGAATAAACCAAATGCCGTAGTTTTAAGCCGGCGCATGGCCGAAAAATATTTTGGCAACTGGCAAATTGCCACGGGTAAATTCCTGAAACTCGATAACGAAGCCTTGTTGCAGGTAACCGGCATTCTGGAAGATTTACCCGAACACACCGATTTAAAAAAGGAAGTAATTATTTCGTATGCTACTATCCGGAGCTTAATTGATGCCAGAGAATTTACCAATTGGCGCAGTGTCTGGAGCGATTCGCAATGTTACCTCTTGTTGCCCGCCAGTACCAGCGAGAAAACGTTTAACGCTTCTCTGGTAAATTTTTTAAAGAAACACCAGCCCGAAGATAAAAACCATATTTATCTTTTACAGCCGCTCCACGATCTCCACTTTAATCCTAATTATCCGCCCCCTTCGTTTCGCAGCATCAGCAAACAGACTATTCTGGCGCTGGTATTAATTGGCTTGTTTATATTGGTAATTGCCTGCATAAACTTTGTGAATTTAGCTACCGCCCAAGCCTTGGGCCGGGCCAAAGAAGCGGGCGTGCGCAAGGTGCTGGGCAGTAATCGCAAGCAGTTGGTATGGCAGTTTTTAGGCGAAACTTTCTTAATTGTGCTTCTGGCTGTACTGTTTGCCGCCGTGTTGGTTCAGTTTATGTTGCCGGTTTTGCAACCGGTTTCTAATCTGCCCGAAAATTACAATGTAACCGATAATATTTACCTGTGGCTTTTCTTAGCGGGGCTGATAGGCGTTGTAACGCTTTTATCTGGCCTTTACCCAGCTTTGGTGCTATCGGGTTTTCAGCCCATACAAGCGCTTAAAAGCAAAATGACCATCCAGACTATTGGCGGGGTTTCGTTGCGCAAAGCTTTGGTGGTACTGCAATTCTCTGTTTCGCAGGTATTAATTATTGCCACGCTTATTGCGGTTTCCCAAATGGATTTTATTCAAACCAAAGATTTAGGGTTTAACCAAAAAGCCATTTTGCTGGCCGAAATTCCGGATGATAGTTTAGCTATTAGTAAAATTAGCACCCTGCGGAACCAGTTTGCGGCTTTACCGGGCGTAGAAAAAGTAAGTTTTCATTCGGATGCCCCGGCTTCGGGTAATTCTTCCATGACCAACTTCCGGTTTACCAATATGGCCGAGGACGAAGATTTTCCGCTGAGCATGAAGGCAGCCGATGCATCTTACTTCGATACGTTTGCGCTAAGGTTTCTGGCCGGCCGACCTTACACCCCCAGCGATACGGCCCGGGCAGTGGTCATAAACCAAATGTTACTCGAAAAAACCGGTATTAAAAATCCGGAAGATGCTATTGGCAAACCCATCAGTATTGCGGGCCGCCGGTATCCGGTGGTAGGGGTGGTAGAAAATTTTCATCAGGCCTCCTTGCGCCAGAAAATTGTGCCCATTGGCCTGGTGAGCCAAAAAACCAGTTTCCGGCAGGTTGCCCTGAAAGTATCGGGCCATAACTTAAAAGAAACGCAGGCCGCTGTAAAGAATATCTGGTCGGCAGCTTTCCCGGACTACGTTTATGAAGCTACTTTTCTGGACGAACGGATAGCTGAATTTTACGAAGAAGAAGCAAAATTGGCCACCTTGTTTCAGTTGTTTGCCGGCGTTGCCATCTTCATCGGGTGTTTGGGCTTGTACGGGCTGGTATCGTTTGTAGCGGTGCAGAAAACAAAAGAAATTGGCATTCGCAAAGTGTTAGGCGCATCCCTCACCAATATTGTGGCCTTGCTTTCGAAAGATTTCTTAAAACTAGTAATATTGGCCAATATTATTGCCTGGCCGCTGGCCTGGTGGGCCATGAATAATTGGCTCCAGGATTTTGAATACCGCACCCCAATTGGTTGGTGGATGTTTGCCGTTGCCGGCTTAGGCGCTTTAATAATTGCTTTGGTAACCATCAGTTTCCAGGCAATAAAAGCCGGCTTGGCCAATCCGGTTAAAGCCCTAAAGAATGAATAATATTCAGCACTAGTTTCTTCTTACTTCACTTTATAAAAAGCCGGTTTTCTGTTAAAGAAGCCGGCTTTTTACTGGAATATTTATTCTGGGTTTAAAGGTATTATTGCCGCTGCTAACCTGTTGCAAAACCGAACATAATTTGTATCAAAACCGAACAATTTTAGCGTTGTTTAAATAATATTTAGATGGTAAGTTGCTGATATTTAATAAGATATAATTGTGGCATTTTTATTACTTATACAGTTGCGGGGGCAGCCTTTGCTAATTCCAGCGCAGTAATATTTTGCGTTATACCCGGTTTGCTTTTTGTTGAATTTCAAAATCCTAAACTTCTTATTATGTTTCAAAACTATTTTAAAATAGCCCTCCGGAATCTGCTGAAACAGAAGTTTTATACTTTTATCAACGTAGCCGGCCTTACTTTAAGCATTTCCTGCTGCTTGCTCATTTTCCTGTTCGTACAAAACGAGTTAAGCTACGATAATTTTCATAGCAAAAGCGACCGGCTTTACCGCGTATTACGGGTAGCGGCCATGAACGGGGAGGAAGGTAAAATTCCCTACACCTCCGGACCTTACGGCCGCGCGTTGGTGAACGATTTCCCCGAAGATATTCAGGCTGCGGTGCGGGTAATGCCGGGCAATACCCTGGTTACCATCGGGAATAAATCTTTCCAGGAAAACGAATTTGTGCTGGCCGATTCTAATTTTTTCCAGGTGTTCAGCTTTCCGCTGGTAAAAGGCGACCCTAAAACTGCCCTGGCCGGACCGGATGACCTGGTAATTAGCGAAGAGTTAGCTACGAAATATTTCGGCACCGAGAACCCCATAGGCAAGGTCATACAACTGGATAAAACCGAAATAGGCAAAATATCTGGCGTGATGGCCAATGTGCCCGAAAATTCGCACCTGAAATTTGATATGGTAGCTTCGCTTAAAGCTGCCGAAAAGCAAGAGTGGTTTTATGTTTGGCGCAATAATGCTATGTATACGTATGTGTTGCTGGCATCGGCAACGCAGGTGCCCGCGCTCGAATCTAAATTCCCGGCTTTTATGGATAAGTACATGAGCAAGGAATTTAAAGAATGGGGCGACAAAACGAATCTGGAACTGCAGCCGCTCCCCGAAATTTATTTAGCCGGCGGTACTATTTTCGATGGCGTGGAGCACGGCAGCCGCACCAATGTGTATATGTTTTCGGCCATTGCCTTGTTTATTCTGGTTATTGCCTGCATCAACTTCATGAATTTAGCTTCGGCGCGTTCGGTGGGCCGGGCCAAAGAGGTAGGCGTGCGCAAAGTGCTGGGCGCTTATAAAAAGAACCTGATTGCCCAGTTTCTGAGCGAAAGTACTTTGCTGGCTTTGGTGTCGGTGGTGCTATCGGTGGGCATGATTATGCTGGTAATGCCCTACTTTAATGCGCTGGCGGAGAAAAACTTAGCGGTGCCGTTTGCCGATGTGCGTTTGTATTTGTTTTTGCTGGGTGTAGCGGTACTGGTAGGCTTGCTGGCGGGTAGTTATCCGGCTTTCTTTTTGTCGGCTTTTCAGCCGGTAAAGGTGCTGAAAGGGCGGCTAACCACTGGTGCGGGTAACTCCATTATGCGCAAAACGCTGGTGGTTTTTCAGTTTAGCATATCTATATTTCTGATTATTGGCACCGCCGTAATTTTTAGGCAAATGCATTATATGCAAAACAAGAACCTGGGCTTTACCAAAGAGCAGGTAATTAAAATGCCGATGAATAATAGCGAAATCCGCGAGCGCGAGCAAACTTTTATCAGCCGGGTAAAACAATTATCCGGGGTAAAAAATATTTCGGTTATGTCGGGCGAGCCCGGCGGCTTCCACGATCGGTTTACGTTTGATGTACCCGAAAAGCCCAACGAAAAGTGGAACTTCCGGACCGTTTTCACCGATTATGATTACTTGCCAACCATGGGGATTAAATTATTAGCCGGCCGCAATATTTCAAAAGCTTTCCCCACTGATTCTACCAAAGCAATTATTTTAAACGAAAGTGCTGCGAAGCATTTGGGCTGGACGGTTAACGAAGCAATTGGCAAAGAAATAGAAGACCTGGGCTTTGGCAGCGATACGCACAACCGCCGGAAAGTGGTAGGCGTGGTGCAGGATTATCATTTCTCTTCGCTGAAAGACCCCATTGAGCCCATGGTTATTATGATGCGCAACGACCACCGCGTGGCGGCTATCCGGTTAGCGCCCGGCAACCCCAAAACAGCCCTGGCGGCCATCGAAAAAGTATACACCGAAACCGCCCCGCAATATCCTTTTGAATATACTTTCCTGGACGAAGAATTTGCAAAACTCTACCGGACTGAGCAAAAGCAAGCCCAAATATTTACGGTATTTTCTATCCTGGCTATATTTATTGCCTGCTTGGGTTTGTTTGGTTTGGCATCTTACACCACCGAGCAGCGCCGCAAAGAAATTGGTATCCGGAAAATATTAGGTGCTTCTACTACTGGCATTGTATCACTACTTTCGTTCGATTTTCTGAAACTGGTACTACTCGCTAACTTGCTGGCCTGGCCGTTGGCCTGGTATGCCATGCACCAGTGGCTCGCTAATTTTAGTTACCGCATTAACCTGGGCCTGGCCATCTTTCTTCTGGCGGGTGTGTTAGCCTTAATTATTGCTATCCTAACCATTAGCTTCCAGGCGGTTAAAGTTGCCGTGGCCAATCCGGTTAATGCGCTACGCGAAGAGTGATGCGGTTTACAGTTAGCAGTAATCAGTAAACAGTTAGCAGTAAACAGTAAACAGTTAGCAATAAACAGTAAACAGTAAACAGTAATCAGTCAGTAGTTAGCAATCAACAACTAACAACTAACAATCAACAATCAGCAACTAACAATCAACAACTAGCAATCACCAATATTCATTAACAATTTTCATACAGCCTGGCGGCGGTAAACAATACAACTATGTCTAAAATTTTAACTTTTCTGCTTGGTTTCCTGGTGTTAAGTGGTCCGGGTAACCTCTTCGCCCAAAACCACCAGGGGCCTTGGTCCTTAGAAGATTGCATTAGTTATGCCTTAACCCACAACAGCGATGTAAGGCAGAGCGAGCTGGCGCTGGAAGTAAGTAAAGCCACGCAGGCCCAGGCCAAAGCTGCTATACTACCAACGGGCCGGGCCGGAGTTTCGCACGGCTATAATTTTGGCCGCTCTATTAACCCATTTACGAACCAGTACGTGGAAGAACAAATCCAGACCAGTAGCCTCGATGTAAGCTCTAATTTATTATTATTTAATGGCTTGCAGTTGCAGAACAATATTAAGCAAACTACTTTGGGCGTGAAGGCCAGCCAGCAGGATTTAGAACAAGCCGCTAATACTGTTTCGTTAAATATTGCCTTAGCTTATTTGGCTATTTTGCAAAACCAGGAATTACTGGAAATTGCCACCCGGCAGTTAACTACCTCGCAGGAACAAATAACGCGGGCCGAAAAACTGGTAAATGCCGGTGTAATTGCGCAATCTACCCTAGCCGATTTACAGGTGCAGGCCGGCAACGACGAACTCGAAAAAGTAAACGCTCACAATAATTTAACTACCGCTAAACTTACGCTCATGCAGCTCATGAATTTGCCCGCTGAGGCCGATTTTCAGGTGCAGCCGCTAAACGTTAATTCTTTGGCCGTGGGTACTTATGATAAAACAGCGGCCGGGGTTTACGAGATTGCCCAGAAAACCCAGCCTGCTATTATTGGGGCCGATTTGCGGGTACAGAGCAGCCAAAAATTGGTGCAAGCGGCGCGGGGTGCGCTTTTGCCCTCGTTGTCGTTGGTGGGTTACATGGGCACCGCGTATTCCAGCGCCGTACCTACCAGCCGGTTTGTAGCCGATGGTACCGGTTTTACCACCCAAGATGTAGCTTCCGAAACCGATTATGTACTCGTAAATGGCAACCGGCAACCCATTATTTCAACGCAGCAAGTACCCAACGGCCAAATGGAAAATTTTTATTACCTCGACCAGTTAAAGTTTAATTTGGGGCGCTACGTAGGTTTAAATTTAAGCATTCCTATTTTAAACGGCTGGCAAACGCGCAATCGCATCAGCAATGCCGTTATTACCCGCAAACGCGCCGAATTTGCCGCCGATAACGCCCGCATTCAGTTGCGCCAGAATATTGAGCAGGCTTATACCAATTTAAACGCCGCCCAAACCCGTCTGGAAACCTCGCGCAAGCAAGCCGATGCTTCCGCTATAGCGTACCAGGCAGCCCAAAAACGCTTCGAAAATGGCAGCGTGCACTTTGTAGACTTAAACTTAGCCAAAACCAACTACGACCGGGCGCAACTAAACATGGTGCGCGCCAGGTACGATTACGTGTTCCGGAAAAAAATACTTGATTTCTACCAGGACAAACCTTTGACTTTACAGGAGTAGACGAATAAAAGTTTAGAACTACTTTTGAGAAACTTCTGCGCTGTTCTGGTATTAAAATTAAGGTAAGAAACCACCTTAATAGATAACGTCACAACTTATCGGAAATAAATATTGCCGAAAAAGGTAACTTAGTTCCCCGCCTAAGTTTAGGAGGGGTTAGGGGTGGTTGTTTTTCTTAACTTAACTTCCATCAGGTTCTGTCGCCGTCTATATTTTAGCCCATTTCAATATTTTCGCTAATTCAACTATCATCAAGTCTTTAGCAATGTAAACCAGCAGAACCGGATAGCACTGGTTTTGGCTTTATTATTGTCCAGTGCTGTAGCAAACGCTGTGTGTTTTTCCTGTGGGCAAGCGTAACGCTGGCGTTTATTTGCTGGTTGGCAATATTTAAGAAGATTATGATGAAAAGTTTCTGGCTGCTTTTATTCAGTTTGTTAATAGCGTTCAGTGGATTAGCGCAAGGACGCGACTCCTTGATTTATAGCCCTGACCGGCAATTAACCTGGGCCGATTTTAAAGGTAAACCTAAATTTTCTGACCAGGCGAGTGGCGCCCAAATAACCGTAACCATTAATCTGAAATTAAAAAAAGTAAACTTCTGGACCGGCAAGGCGAAATACGACGCTTTTGCGGTTGCCTTTACCGATGCTTCCTGGGTAAAAACCGCTTACAAAGATGCCTACACCTTGGCGCACGAACAGCTACATTTTGACATTGCGCACCTGTATGCCGAAACCCTGGAATTAGAACTGAATAATTTAGATAAATCTGGCCGGCAACCAGAACAGGTAGAAAAGCTGCTGCAAAAATATATAAAGCAGATGACCGACTATCAGAAATTATATGACCAGGAAACCAGCGGGGGCAATAATATTGCCCGGCAAAAAGAATGGGCCGCCAAAATTAAAAAAGACCTGAGTATTATTAATAAGGTGCTCTAAATATGCCCGGCAAAAGTGACCATTAACAATGCCTTAAACAAGCTTAAACCGCGAAGCCAGCCAAATAATACTACTATCAAATAGAAAATGCGCTTAAATGTACATTATTTGTCATCCTGAGCTTGTCGAAGGATCTATAACAGCATTGTACAGTAGCTACTACCTGTTTCGATAAGCTCAGACTGCACTAATTTAAGCAAGCGATAAGCTAAGCGTTAATCTAAAGTATTCAGGTCTACGCATGTGCAGGCTGAACAAATATTTAGGTGAGAATACAAATCTTAGTTCTACCAGCAGCCTAAATATTCATGACCGGAGTTAAAGCCCGCACTTTTATAATCAGCTTCTGTCTACTTCTAAAACTAAATTCTTTACCCGGCAGACACCTGACACTTCCCGCTTAAGGTGAACTACCAACTCCACAGAAATATTCCATTCCGACTAATGTTCATAACCCAATACTTGTTGTTTAACCTGCCAAACCGGGCATTAAGCAGATAAAAATTGATTTGCGCCGGGCGCTGATGCAACTTTAAAATGCCGAATGGTATCCTGTTAAAGCGGGCCTGATTTTCTGTACCTAAAATCAGGGAAGAACCGGCTAAACCGATAAAAAACGAGAAATATTAAACCAACTCCGCTTATGAAAATGGTTTTTTAGCAAGTAGAAAATTAACGCTGTTTTAAAACAGAATAGAATACTAACAGGTATCCACTGCAACAGCAGGGCTCGCCTCAACCAATTACCAATCGCGCTTTAATCCCCGACCTAATAAAATAAAACTATTGAAAAATGAATTACAAACCCCTTATCCGGAAAAACAAAAGAACACTTAAAGACCTCTCGTCTGTGTTGCTGTGGCTTTTTGTTTTAATATTCTTGATTCAGTACACCGCCCGCGCCGAAAATATTGATCCTGGTTTAGACCCTACTTTTCAGGTGCCCGATGTTTGGGCCAACGGAACGGTTACGCAACTACTGCCGCTGCCGGAAAACAAAACGTTAATCCGTGGTAATTTCGAGAAAGTACATAACCAGTCTAAACCAGGTCTGGCCCGCCTTACCGCCGATGGTTTGTTAGATAACAGCTTTACCGCCGATGTTTCGGCCTATACCATTCAGGTGATGGCGGCGCAGTCGGATGGGAAAATATTAATTGGGGGCTACGTTAAAAATAATAATGGTACGGCGCAACCGGCGGTGGTGCGCTTAAACCCCGATGGCACCCCCGATAACAGTTTTTTGGTTCAGCTAACCCCAAACGCCAACGGCTTTTTGCTGACTAAAATATTGGTGCAGCCCGATAATAAATTTATTTTGGTGGGGGGCTTTAAAGTAAAAGATACGGCTAAGCAGGATTTGGTGCGATTTAATGCCAACGGTACGCCCGATGCCGGATTTAATGTAACCTTAGTGCCGGAAATTCCTAACCAAGACCCCACGGAGTTTATTCAGGGTATAGGTTTGCAGCCGGATAATAAAATTTTGCTGAGCGGCTTTTTTACCCAGGTAAACGGCGAGGCCATTATGGATTTGGTGCGCCTGCATCCCAACGGCACCGTTGATCATACTTTTACCAGTGCCATTATGGGTGGCGTGCATACATTTGCCTGTCAGGCCGATGGTAAAATATTAATTAGTGGCTGGTTTTACGATCAGCAAGATAAAAGTTTTGTACTGGCCCGTTTAAACCCGAACGGTTCTTTAGATACTGGTTTTGATGCCGTAGAAGAACACGACGACGGGTATACCACTTATTATAATGCCATAAAAGCCATACAATTGCTGCCGGATGGCAAAATATTGGCCGGTGGGTATATTTATAAAGTAAATGGTACAGAAAAAGTAGCACCGGTGGTTCGGATTAACAGCAATGGCACCCTGGATAAAAGTTTTAACTACCAAATGCCTTTTACTGCTTTTGCGGCTTTCCGGGTATTGCCTTTTGGTATATTGGTGGCGGGTACTTTTAACAAAACGGTTGCCGGCGAATGCGTGCACCTAACTCGTTTGCACGCCAACGGCGGTGAAGATGGCAGTTTTAATTTAGCTTTGCAGTACCGTACCGGGGTATACCTGGCGCAGCAACCCGACGATAAAATATTGGTGTATGGTTCGTTTTACCAGGTTGGCCCCCTGGATCGGCGGAGTTTAGCCCGGCTGCTTCCCAATGGCCACCTCGACGTTAACTTTAATCCTGTTTTCGAAAGCCAGGGGCCTTTGTATATTTATGCGGTTAGCGTATTGCCCGACGGTAAAATATTGGTAGGTGGCAATTTTACGAAAGTGAACGGGCAACCCCGCCAGGCGCTGGTAAAACTTAACCCCAACGGCTCCCTCGATAACACCAGTAATTTCCCGGCCATTGAAGGTTACCCCGATGTGGTGCCGGAAATCAGGAGTATACTGGTGCAGCCGGACAACCGGGTAATTATAAGTGGTGTTTTTGCCAAAGTTGCTGGTAAAAATAAGGTCAGCCTTGCCCGGCTAAACAGCAATGGCACTTTAGACGAATCTTTTAACCCCGCCGTGGATAGGGGTGCTGCCAGCCGCATGTATTACCAGGCCGGTGCTAACCCAAGCTCCAGCAAAATTATTATGGCTGGTCTTCTGCGGTTTACCGGGGCAGATGGCCGGCAATTTTACAAAACCATTTCGCGCTTAAACGAAGACGGTACCCTGGATAATAATTTTGCTTTAGATGAAAGTAGTTTTACCTCGTTCAACAGCTTTGCCGTTTTGCCCGATGGCAAAATATTATTGGGTGGCCGCAAGGGAGCTAACGACCCGTCTAAACTTTTTTTGTGCAACGCCAATGGGCAGCCCGATGCAAATTTTAGTGTAACCCTCAATAGCAGCAGCGAAAGAATTCTGGCAATTGCCCCGCAGCCCGATGGTAAAATATTAGTAGGCGGATATTTTTCTGGCATCAACAACAGCAGCCAAACCAATATTGCCCGCCTGCACGCCAACGGCTCCGTAGATACCGAGTTCACCACCAACTTAAGCAGCCCCGCTTTTGTTAGTAGTCTGCTAACCTTATCCGATAATACTATTATTCTGAGCCGGTATACCTTGTTAGCGGGTTCGGGAGATTTACCGGCGGTGCAAAAGCTGGTATTTACTAATAATGTGCCCCCGCCAGCCGAGCAAACCATTACCTTTGCGCCAATACCAAATAAAATATTGGGGGAGGCACCTTTTCTGCTATCCGCTACGGCTTCGTCGGGTTTACCTGTGGCATTTACGGTGGTTTCGGGACCGGCTACCATACAAGGCAACCAAATTACTTTAACAGGTGCCGGCGAAGTAAAAGTAAGAGCCCTGCAAGCCGGTAATAATAATTATAAACCCGTGGCCCTGGAAAGATTTTTTTGCGTTAATCCGGTTAAACCAACCTTAACCGCTACAGGTAATCTGCTTTCTTTTAGCGGCACTGCCCATACTAATTATACTTACCAATGGTACCGGAACGGCTCGGCTATTATTGGTGCTACAGCCGCTAACTACACCGCTACGCAATCCGGCGATTATACCTTAACCGTTAGTGTAGGAGATTGTAATTCGGTTAGTTCGGAAGTGCAAGCGGTAAATCTTCCGGAAGAACCGGCCACAGAACAAATTGCTTTCTTCCCGAATCCCACCCGCCAGGATTTACAAGTGCGGGCAACAGCAATAGCTAGTAGCAAAATAGCGTTCCGGTTAATAGCCGCTACGGGTAAGTTGGTTTGGCAAAAAGAAACGGCCGTGGTAAATAAACAAATCGCCGAAAAAATTAACTTACAGCCATTTGGCGCGGGTTTGTACGTGCTGCAAATAAATACCGGCAGCGGCTGGGTTAGCCATAAAGTTGTAAAAATATAGGTTGAAATATTACGGAATGCTGTTGCACAAATATTGGTAAATATTACTAAGGTAGGGTTCAAGTAACCCACATTTGTCCTTCAGGAGGAACCTATTTTGCAGGTAACCAAATAATTTCCTCCTGAATGACAGCCTTGAATTCCTTAGACTTGTAAATTATTTAAAAGAAAATCTGGTGTAATATCACTTAGTAAGCAAGCAGGGATTATGTTTGAATATTTTAGTAACAACAACGCAGTTTGAGTAACCAGAAAGGCAATATTTTTGGCCGGTTTAATAAAAATACTTTGGGTTAATCTGGTGTATAAAGAAATTTGTAGGCAGAATCCTAATTTATATAGGTTTAATAAATATATTTATCAATCAGTAATTTAAGTTTATTAAACCAACTTCCCTAATCACTTAAAATATACACACCATGGCCAATGTATTTAACTTTATGCCCGAACTGGAGCCCGACGAAATGGCTTTTGTGCAATCGGTTATGCAAAACATGAACGATGCGCAGGCCCAGCAGTTCACCAATATTTACCGGTCGCGGCGCAAAGACCCCATGCTGATTTTAATTACCGCGGCCATTGGCTTTTTTGGAGCGGCTGGTATTCATCGGTTTATTACCGGCAGTATTGGTTTGGGCGTAGTTTATCTGCTTACGGCCGGCTTTTGCTTTATTGGTACCATTGTAGATGTTATTAATTACAAGCGCATCACTTTTAAATATAATGCCAAAGAAGCGCAGCGGGCTGCGGCCTTAGTGGGCGGGCTGTATAATGGCGGCCCCGGCTTTTATTAAGGTTTATCTCTTTTTTTTATTTCTCTGGTAATAAAGTTGGGCTTATCGTTAAAATACCAACACTGCGCCGCCGAATGCCGTAGCTAATTAGCACCAATTATTAAGCGCTAAAGCAGCTATATGGCACGTGAGAAACTGAAAGGCAAAGATATTCTGGATTTGGGCTATCCCGAAGGCAAAGCAATTGGCTTGGCCCTGAACCTGATGGAAAAATATTACAAGAGTACCGCCAAGGACGAGCAGCTGGCTATCCTGAACGACTTGTTTCATAACCCGGAAAAATACCGGCACCACAAAAAACTGGAAAAGCTGGTGCAGGAACTGGATGCCGAGAAAAACAAGCTGCGCGAAATTGCCTTAACCGAAAGTGTGCTGGATTTTAAAACCTACGGTGCCGAATATATTGAGCCGGGCGCGGTATTCCAGATGGAAACGGCCATGAGTTTGCCCGTAACCGTCGCCGGAGCCTTAATGCCGGATGCCCACCAGGGTTACGGTTTGCCCATTGGCGGGGTACTGGCCACCGAAAATGCGGTAATTCCGTATGGCGTAGGCGTAGATATTGGCTGCCGTATGTGCCTGACCTTGTACGATTTGCCGGTGCAGGTGCTGGACCGGGACAAAGCCAAGCTAAAGCAATTCCTAAACGACAACACCCGTTTTGGCGCCGGCAAAGGTTTCGAAAAACCGATGGACGACCCAATATTCGACCGGAATGAGTTTAAAGAAATAGCGGTAGCCAAAGCCAATAAAGCTAAAGCCCGTGATCAGATAGGCAGTTCCGGCTCGGGTAACCATTTTGTAGAATTTGGCATTGCCGAACTTACCAGCGGGCAAAACGAATTTGATTTACCAGCCGGCCATTATTTGGCGGTGTTGTCGCACTCCGGCTCGCGGGGTTTAGGCGCTTCCATTGCCAACCATTATACCAAACTAGCTACGCAAAACCGCAAATTGCCACCGCACGCTCGGCATTTGGCCTGGCTCGATTTAGATTCGGAAGAAGGGCAGGAATATTGGGCCGCCATGACCTTGGCCGGCGATTATGCTTCGGCTTGCCACCACCACATCCACGAGCGCCTGAGCAAAGCCCTCGGCGAAAAACCTTTAACCATGATAGAAAACCACCACAACTTTGCCTGGAAAGAAAAGTTAGGTGATGGGCGGGAAGTAATTGTGCACCGCAAAGGCGCTACGCCGGCCGGCAAAGGGGTACTGGGCATTATTCCGGGTTCCATGACTTCGCCGGGCTTTATTGTGCGGGGCAAAGGCGTAGAAGAAGCCATTTATTCAGCCTCGCACGGGGCGGGGCGTATAATGTCGCGGCGGCAGGCCATGGATACGATTTCGGCCAAAGATGTAAAAGAAATATTGGCCCAGCACGGGATAGAATTAATTGGCGGCGGCCTCGACGAAGCGCCTATGGCCTATAAAAATATTCACCACGTAATGGCCAGCCAGGCCGAGTTGGTAGAAGTGCTCGGCACCTTTACGCCCAAAATTGTGCGCATGGACCGGTAATAAGTCAATACTTTTATCTGGAATCGGGTAATCCAAATATTAAGTATAATTCGTACAATATATTTAAATAAAAAACGATATTTGTTTAACACACCAAAAATTTAAGCGCTATGACCAATATTTCTGTTTTTCAGTTTTTTAGAACCGGCCTGCTTGCGGGGTTGGTAATGCTTTGTTCTTTTATGGCAGTAGCCCAGGAAAATAAAGCTCCTGCCAGTCCGCCGGCCACGGTTAGCGGTAAAATTGGCACCGCCGACGTAACCATTAATTACAGCTCGCCAAGCGTAAAAGGCCGTACCATTGGTAAAGAAATTGCCCCTTACGGACAAGTTTGGCGTACCGGAGCCAATGCTGCTACCAAAATTACTTTTTCTAAAGACGTAACCCTCGAAGGCCAGGCGGTAAAAGCTGGTACTTACTCTCTTTTTACTTTACCTAGCGAAAACGAGTGGGTAATTATTCTGAACAAGACTGCCGACCAATGGGGTGCCTTTAAATACGACCAGGCCCAGGATGCGCTACGCGTAAAAGTGAAACCTACAACCTCCAAAGAAAACAACGAACGCTTTAAAATAACCGTTGCGCCTAAAGGTAAAAATGCCGGGGTAATTACTTTACTGTGGGGAAATATTGCCGTACCGTTTAATGTTAAATCGGCGGGTGGTGTTTAAGCTGTCATAAGCATATGTAAGTGGTATAAATATTTTAAACATAAAAAAGCGCTAATCAATTATTTGGTTAGCGCTTTTTTTTATAGCTAAACGTGAGTAATACCAATTGGTATAATCATTATTGCATAGGAAGGCTGAACAGGCATTATTTTAAAGTAAAGGTTCTTTGTTGTCTATTCAAGGCGCTTTGTTATTGGGTGCTACTAAAGGCCTTTTTAGCTTCACTGGTGCGGCTTTTCTTCTGGGATAGATTAACCCTTCTGCCCTCCGGGCACCTTCCCTAAATTAGGGAAGGAGTTCGGCCGAACCGTATTGTTGCGCATTAGATTTGTTCGGGAGGTTTAATATCTGATAGTGATTGAGACTTAGAAAAGCAGCAGCTACTGGCAAACGACAGCAGTTTGGACAGTGAGGGCCTTCTGGAAGATGCTCTTCTAAGGTTGTGGTGCGAAGCATTCCGACGGAGGAGGAAAACAAGCTTAGACAGCCCGAATGACCAAACGGGGCCCTGCGGCCGGGAGCTAACTTAGGCTTATATATTTAGTTAGCACTTCTGCATTGAAAGATAGAATCTTTCAAAAGATAAACAGAAAGACCAGACTGTTTAAGGAATATCGTTAAGGAGCATTCCTGATAAGTATTATTTTAGTAGCCTCCCGCATTATTAATGTATTTTGTAAATATTATTATACAAGCTCAATTCTGCCTTTCGGCCTAATCTAGCCTTAAAATATAATTATAATAAAATTTAGTGCCGATATATTTATAATTACAATTGTAAAATGTAATTAAACTTTTATGCATTAATATCATGTAAAAAATAAATTTAAATAAAAATAGATAAAATATATATAGTATATTATATATGTTTCTATATTTGTATCGAATTGTATCGGAGAAATTAAAATTTAAACAAATTAAATATTTGTTGCTAATACCAAAGATAATATTGCCATTTATAAATTAAGATTTTCATTATGAAGCTGTCTACTCAAAGTAAATATTTATTAAGTACTAAAAAGGAACATGGTTTTAAAGCTTTGTTACCAATACTAAGCTTATTTGTTTTGGTAAGTATTGGTTTGGTGTTTTTACCTAAAATTGCCTTAGCCGAATGCCCGGATTTCCCGGCTTATGCAACAGTAGTTAATGGCGGACAAGGAGATTATAAAATAAACGGCAACAAGGTTTACGTTTTTAAAGGTAATTTTACCGGCAATATATCCGAACTTGGCAAGAATGCCAGAATATATGTGGATGCTGCGGCTACTTTTAAACCGCAAAATTTTCAGAATGTGGCGGGCGAAGTAATCAATTGCGGTTCCGTAAATCTTAATAATCTTAACCCATCATCTAATTTTAAAATTAGTAACTATGGGGCTGTTAATATTGGTAACCTTAATGCTGCACCTAATTTTGGCTTTACCAACTACGGGTTGGTTGTTATAGGCACTCTGAATACGGCAACCGGCTTTACCCTTACCAATTTTAAAGAAGTTACTTTTAATGGCAGCATTAATTTTAACGGGCAATCATATATTAATAACATGACCGGTGCTACTTTAAATTATGATAAAGGATTTAATTTAAGTAGCGATTCTAAAGTAACCAACGATGGTACCATTATTCAAAAAACGGGCGGCTTTACTTTAAATTCCGGTAAAATTATTAACTACGGTTATTTATCGAGTAGTGCTGGCAATGCTTCTATTAACGGTAGTATAGAGAACTTTGGGGTATTTACCATTAATGGCGGAACATTAACTTTAAATAGTGCGGCTGGGCTGATAAATTATTGTACGGTAGTGGCGAAGCACGGTATTATAAATAACACCACCCTGGAAAATGCCGGTTTAATACTTGCCTCGCAGAATTCAGATAACAGCATTACCAATAACGGCAGAATTATAAACAACGGTTATATACAAGGCTCTGATTTTAAAAACAACAACGCTGTTAACGGCAAGGGTAGTTTTTACTTTACCGGGCACACCAGTACGCAGGGGAGTTTTGCCAATAATGCAGCAGATGATATTACATTTTACGATGCAACTTCTAATAGCGATAAAATATTTGACCAGGGGCAAAATGTGGGTAAAGTGAAGCGCAGCGTAGTAACACCTTTGCCGGAACAACATCGGCCGGAGGCTTGCAGCGCCATTATTACCCCCGTGCCGACGCCAGATGATAAAGACCCGTTGCCGGTAGAACTGGTTAACTTTAAAGGCAAGCTTGTAAATGGCAATATATTGCTGGAGTGGCTTACGGCTACTGAAAAAAACAACGAGAAATTTGAGGTAGAGCGTAGCACCGATGGCCTGAACTTTATTAAAATTGGCACGATTGCCGGCAATGGTACTACTACTCATAAAAACAATTACCGATTCGAAGACCAACGGGCACCTGGTAACAAAACATTATATTACCGCCTAAACCAGGTTGATTTCGACGGAAAGCACACTTATTCTAAAGTTATTGCTGTAAAAACCAGTAATCACCAAATGGTAGTAACCCCCACGCCCAACCCTTTTGGCAACGGCGATCGGGTAACCTTAAATATTACCACAAACGAGAATACGCCAGTGGTGCTAACGCTGCTAAATTTGGCCGGCAATACCATGCTGAAAAAACAAGTGCAGCTAAACAGTGGCAATAGTACCCTTAACCTGGAAAACTTAGAACAACTTACTGCCGGTATGTACGTGTTGGTGTTAGAATATAATGGTAGCCGCCTGCAACATAAATTATTAAAAAAGTAAGCTAATATTTTTGTTAGAAATAATAAGGCCCGGTTTTAACCGAGCCTTTTTGCTTTTACCGGGGAAAGGAATAGAACACTGGTGTTTAAGAAATCCTGCTGTTAGCGGCCGTTTATTTATTGGGTGTTGTACGCATATTAGCCGTCTTGCCGCTTGCTTTTGCCTTTTCGTAATCTGCTAAACATTTGCTTAGCGGTTTGCCCTGGTTATGAATACAATCGCAAAATGCTTCGCAAGCCTTAGGGTTACTATTCCCAGGACAGCCATTCCAGCATTCCGCTGGTTCATTGCCAGGCCGAATATCATAAATAACATTGTTAAAAAACACAACCGTTGCCAGCGTAGCCACTACGCCGCCAAAAAACAAAAATGGAAATTTGTTATCTAGCTGTTTTTCAACTGTCGGGTTCGCAGTAATTTTAACCTGCTTAAAAGGCAGAATAGATTTAAGTCGGTTGTAGTCCCAGCATAATAAAAATGAATTAGCCAATAGCATAAATGTTGCGGCACGCGTGCCTTCAAACCTAAGCGCATAGGTCAGTACACAAATATTTAGTATAATCGGAAAACTGCTAAGGGCACCCAGTAGGGCCGTTCTTGGAATGAGTAATAAGATAGCCACTATTACCTGGCTTACACCAATAAATGTATAATAATACCCGGTATTGAGTAAAGCATCAAAATATTGTCCTAATGGGTGATTATGCGATAAGCCGGCTGCAAAGCGTTCGCCTTTAATTTTTATTAATCCTGAAATTACCCACGCAATAGCTAAGCTCAAACGGCAAAAAACAGCAAAGTAGCCATACCATTTATTCCCTTTTGCTTCATAATAATATTGCTCAAGTTTGTTCAGCATTTTGCTATGTATTTATTTTTATGTTTTAAATCGGCTTTAATTGCCGCTAATATTGCGCTTATAGAAAATAGCTACTAGATGTTTTGTAATTCGAAACTTACGCTTAGGTGTTTACTACTGGGTTATCCTGAGCTTGTCGAAGGATCTGTTACAACCAAATAAAAGTAGATTCAGCTACATCGGGAGGCGCAACATGACTACAATATTTTAAGCGCAATACCAAAATAAAATGATTGCTGCGCTTTTAAATATACAAGGGCATACTACCCAACGTAGTTATTCCGGAGGAATCTTAACGGTTACCTGCTAATAAGATTCTTTCAGAATGACCGGGTTGCGTGGGTATGCTTTAGAAAATATTGGAAAATAAACTAAGGCGCATCTTCAATTTGATAATGGTATAATATTGGTATAATTACTTTATAAGGCGGTTATAGAGCTTTTGACAAGCGCCGGAAAACAAAATGTTAAGCACGGTTACTGTTTAGCAGTATATTCCGTTACTTAAACCCAAATATTACCGGAAATATAAACGTGACGATGATGGCCCAGCAGGCGTAAACGGGCAAAAAGAAAGCAATAGATTTGCCTACTTCGGAAACATCTTTTTTCCGGATAATTACCTGCCAAAGCTTTATGGCTACCAACAGCAGATTTATTAATATTAAAATATTGCTACCCATTACTGCGGCCCGGTTAGGCGTAATGCCCCATTCGGAAATCCGGAATAAAATGGCCGATAGGGCAATACCGTTCACGATTACCGTTACTACCGACAGCAAAAACAAAATAATTATTTCTGTTTGGCGCTGGCTGTTTTTAGCAGATTCGGCCACCGAAAACAAAATAATAGCCATTACCCCAACTAACAGCGCGTTAAAAATAATTAAGAATTCCCGGTCGTTGTAAGGGTCTTTGCCCGAAGTAATAATAGCTACCAGGTAACCAACCAGGGTAATTAAAACCAACGGGCTGAACAGGCGAGCAATTACCGGCGATATTTTATTAACCAGTTGAGGATTGGTTTGGGTAATGTAAGTGCCCACAATAGGCAAGGCGGCCAGGCCCATAATTACCACATATTGAAAATAAATTTCTTCAATTTTATAGCCAATAATGGCGAAAAGGTTAATGGTTATACCGGTAAGAATGCCGCCTGAAATTAACAGCAGCGCACACATAACCAGCAGGTCGCCGTTGTACCGTAAAAAAGAAAGCCGTTTTTGGAGATTGCCCGGTTGGTTGCCTACATAAGCAAAGCCTAACATTGCCCACAAAAGCAAGATCAGGTGTATGCAGGACAAAATTAAGGTATCGCTGTTTTTTACATTAGGCAGGAAGTTGATATAAATTAAAGAAATTACCGTTACGCCAATAATTAAAGCGGTTTTCCTGATTTCTAGGTGGCTTTTTAAGGCAAAGTAGGTGGTAAGCAACGGGAAAACGATAAAACCTATATTACGCGGGTAAAAAAACTCTTCGTCCAGAGAAAATATTGCCGGTATTTTGGCCAGAATACCGGCTACCAGCGCGGCAATAATTACGAATTGCAAATCCCGTCGCGTTCCCCAATAAATTTCATCGGTTTCGTAGTGCAGCCTTTCGTGCCAGAATTGGGCCAGCGAATTATCGCTCAGTTCGGGGTATAAAGCGCTAAAAGCTTTTTTAAAAGCCGATTTGTTTTGCCGGTACAGTTTCTCTAACTGTTGCGGTTGGTTTAAGTGGGTTAATATTTCGTTTTCCATGATGTTGTAGTTTAATATTTTCGTTCTCGGGTTTCTGAGTTATGTACTTTTAAATTTTTTTGTCTTAAAGTACTTTGTATTTCAAAGTATATAATCAAAAAAATAGTGCTCTGTATATTTTATAAAAGCATCAATGGTTAATCTGGAATATTTGCGAACATCCACCAATTAAATATTACTGCTGCCATTGTGCTTCGTTCCGCATAAATTTCTTAGTAATGCATAATAATTTACTCCCGGGTTTTAATGAGCTGCTCCAGCGCATCTAAGTGTTGGTCGAAAGCTTGTTGGCCGGAAGTGGTTACCGCGTAAGAAGTGTTTGGTTTTTTGCCAATAAATTGCTTGCGTACCTGAATAAAATCCAGTTTTTCCAGAGCCGATAAATGGCTGGCCAGGTTGCCATCAGTTACCTGTAAAATTTCTTTCAGTTCTGTAAATTCCATCCAGTCATTCACCCTTAAAACCGACATAATACCCAACCGAATTCTGCTTTCAAATGCTTTATTTAATTCGCCAACCCAGTTCATCGTTCGTATTTTTGGTACATGCGCGCACCGTAAAAAATATGCAGTACCCCAAACCCAATGGCCCAGATAAACAACCCGTAGCCAACTACAAAAGAGGCGAGTAAACCCAAAGAAATTTCGCTTAAAGCCAGGTACCGTAAATCGGGGTAAGTGTATTTGCTGGTATTAAGCAGTGCCAAGCCGTAAAACAACAGGGTAGCCGGCGCTACCAGCGTAAATATACCGTGATCTAGCAATACTAAACAAAAAATGCCGCCCGCCGAGAGCGGTATAAACATATTCCAGACTACGCGCTGCGCGGTTCTATCCCAAATAGGCAAATTATGTTTGCGGGCGCGTTGCGTGGTTAAAAAAATAGCCACCGATACCGAGGCTACCAACACCAGGATGGCCACAGTAAACAGGTAAATAAAAAACTCAGCATCAGGAATACCCGAACTAAGGGTGGCCCGGGTGTAATATTCTTCCATGGTAAACGACAACCGGTACCGGATAGCTACCGCAGCTGCACCCAATAAAGCAAAAATACCCGCAAAAACGCCCGATAAACCGCTCAGGGAAATGAACCGGGAAGAACGCTCCATCATCGACCTGATATCGGTTAATGTTTCCAGGGGATCGGGCTTGTGTTCCATTAGTAAATGTTTTAAAGTACTTTGTAATGCAAAGTTAAAATAACGAACCCGATAACCTAATGTTTCGGCCAGAATATTTTATTTATTAATTGGAATTAAGGAAAATTTCAGATGAAAGTAGTTTAAGAAAAGCGCAGCCATTATACAGCGGAAGTTATTAAGATGCTTACCTGATTGCAATAAAGAGAAAAGCGTTTGTTACGGCGTTTAAGCAACCCATCGCTGTTATTCCAGAGGAACCTGTTTTGCAGATAACCAAATAGGTTCCTCCTGAATGACAATTGTGGGTGTTTTAGGTTGATATTAAGTATCTGAAATACAATGCGATAAATATTTATTGGCGTAAAATTAGGCTTGCGGCATGCTTTGGTAGTTTCAAAATTGGAGGAGGAGGTATCTGCTTAGAATAACCAACCACCAAAGCCAGGTTTAAGTAGTTCGAATAAAATAGCAGCAGCATTCAGGTTCTTATTTGGCTTGTTCAGGACTAATATTCCGGCATTTACCCAATTAAAATTGATTACGGCTTCTTGTTAGTGCTACTTTGTAGAGCAGGAAGGCAAAAACCACGCTGTTAGTTGTTGGGTTTAGCCGCCGCCAGTACCAGAGTTACCCGACCCATTAGCCAAAATAAAACTATGAAAACTATTACCAACCTTTTTAACCTGAGTGCCCTGGAATGGGTACACTGCTGCCAGGAAAGCATTTCTGTTATTTACCGGAATTTTACTTCGCCGGCCAGAAACTTAAGGCCTCTTTTAATAACTGCCCGCGTGCGCTAAAGCCAATAAGCTGCGGGCAGTTATTATTTATTTCGGCCTTGCCCATATAAATACAAGCCCTGACATAAACCAATCACTTAAAGAACTTACAAACCGGAAAGTAGCTAAAATGCTTTTCTTAAAATTTTATTGCCAAACCTTTTTTCCTAACCTAAAAAAACACCTGACCTATTAACAAAAACTATGAAAACCAAAAACCTACCAAGTGCCTTTACCCCAGCAAATAACCGGCTCCGCCTGTACAACCTGGCCCAGTTTAATTTTTCGGTAAAAACTTTAATGCTGCTGCTGGTAGCTGTTATGGCCACCTTAACCAGTTGCGAAGAAGATAAGCCGGAGCCAAAACCCGCTACCACCGTTACAGCCAAAGCCGGCGACGACCAAACCATTAACCTGGGTACTTTGGTTACCTTAGATGCCAGCGCCTCTACTGATAGTGAAGGCAAAACTTTAACTTATAGCTGGGCCATTGTTACCAAACCCGCTACCAGCAACGCTACGCTTACCAACGCCAACCAGGCTAAACCAACTTTTACGCCTGATGTAGCCGGCGAATATGAACTGGAAGTATCGGTTTCGAACGGCACCGGATCGGCCAAAGACAAAGTAAAAATTACGGTAACTGCGCCAACTGGCGGCAATATTAACCTGAACGAGCCCATTGAGCAAGATATAGTGCTAACCAACGTAGTAGCCGACCCTACTAAACCCGATTACCGGCTTACCCAAAACTTGCTGGTGAATGCCAAATTAACCATTATGCCCGGGGTAGTAATAGAAGCAGATGCCGATAAAGGTATTTACATTAACGAAAACGGCGCTTTAATTGCCAAAGGTACGGCCACCAACAAAATTGTATTTACCGGTAAAGATAAAACCAAAGGTTACTGGGAAGGCATTATGGTTATTTCGGGCAACCCGGCCAACGAGCTGGATTTTGTAGAAGTAAATTATGCGGGCAGCAGTAACTTATCTGGTATTGGCTCAGCTATTAAAGCCGGTATGGTTATATCTTACCACGGCACTATTCCGGGCCAGATGAAAATATCCAACACCACTTTTTCCCAAAGCAATGGTTATGGTTTGTACCTGCACGGCATTGGTCAGGTATCTGCTTTTGCCAACAACACTTTCTCGAACAACAGCGGCAACGCCATGTACCTGGCCGCTAACTTAGCCCATAAACTAGATGCCGCTACTAAATTTAAAGGCGGTAACGGCTACGAAGGCGTAGAAATTGCCGGCGAAGTAGAACACAACGACGAAGTAACCTGGCCTGCTTTTACCGATGGGGCTTCATACCTGGTTTCGGAAGATATTATTTTAGAATCGGGCGTGAAAATTACTGCCGGTGCTAAATTAGAATTTGCGAACGAAACCGGTTTTTATGTAAGAGACAACGGTGCCTATTTAATTGCCAAAGGTACTGCCGCTAATAAAATTGTATTTACCGGCCGCAACAAAGTAACTGGTTTCTGGAACGGCGTAATGATAATATCGTCTAGCCCGCTAAACGAAATGGATTATGTAGAAATAGCGTATGCCGGCAAACGCAACTTATCTGGTATGGGTTCGGCTATTAAATCTAACCTGGTATTATCGGGCTTTAACCCGGGCGCTAAATTAAAAGTTACCAACTCCAGTTTTACCCACAGCGGCGGCTACGGCATGTACGTACAAGACGGCCACGCCCAATTTACCGGTTTTGCTAACAACACTTTCAGCAACAATACCGGCTCTGCCTTGTTTGTTTACGCCGAGCAAGTACACAAAATAGATGCCGCTTCTAAACTGAAAAACAGCAACGGTTTTGATGGTGTGGAAACCAGCGGTGAAATATCGCTCGATAACGAAGTAAGCTGGGCAGCCTTTACCGATGGCGCTGGTTACTACATCAACGGCGATTTGTTCTTCGATTCTGGTGTAAAACTGGAAGCAACTGCTAACGCTACTCCAACCCTCTACTTTGCTACCGATAAAGCTTTGTATGTACGCGAAAACGGTTACATTATTGCCAAAGGTACTGCTACTCAAAAAATTACTTTTACCGGTAAAACAGCCCAAAAAGGCTTCTGGAAAGGTATCATGATTGCTACTGACAGTCCGTTGAACGAAATGAACCACGTAAACGTAATGAACGGCGGCAAAACCAACCTAAGCGGGGTTAACGAAAAAGCTAATGTAACAGTACGCTACGATGCCGCTCTGAAAGTGGTTAATTCCAAAATAAGTAACAGCGGCGGCTACGGATTATTTGTAAAGAGAAACGGTATTATCAATGCCGATGCCGGCACCGCCAATACTTTCGAAAACAACACCAGCACCGGCTACCACAAAGAACAATAAGAACAACCTGGTACACCGTGCCTGCTAATTTAAAATATTCATTCTTTTCCCCCGGAGAACAAATTACACAAGTCTCTTTTAGAAAGGTAAAGAATAAAGATTAATAAAAGTTTTACATGCAGTTTGTTTTTAAGGCCTCCTGGTTTCCGGGAGGTTTTTTTTATATCTGCTCGTTCTTTTTCCAGTAACAATTTTGGTAGTTAAACTACAATATTTGCACCAGGTACAAGCCCCTTAGTTCAGAAGGTTTATAGCTTGCAATATTTAGGCTATGGTGCAAAAGCTAATAAAACTTAGTATAAAGGCTTATATTAAGTATTATACCAAATAGTATAAGCTATCTTCCATAGATACGCTCTCTGTCATTTTGAAAAAATCTATTGTTTAGAAGTTCTTACAGGCAACTAGCGTTAAAAGGTATATTACCTTCTTGATTTTCTAACCAAAAGGTCCTTCCAGGATGACAAAAATAAAGGTGCGTTTTATGGAACAGCAAATTTACTATTTGGTATTACTTATTTACAGAAGTTTGCTATAGCTTACTTGCTTTTAGTATTCTATATTAGCTGTATAAACGCACCGCTTACGTTTATAAACAAGTTAGGCGTAGTAAACAATAATTTTTGAAATTGGAAACAATTAAATTAAATAAAACCATTGAAGAAGAATACCGGCAAGCTTTGTTCCTTCTCAACTTCATTAGAGCCATAGAATTAAAGAGTATCAGGTATAAACTCATTTATATACTTTCTTTGACTGCTATATTAGTTGGACTATCTGTGTTCGGCTCCATAGAATATTTAATTGGTTTCTATATTGTTTTAATCGTGTCCTGGGCTATTTTCATAATAAACTACTTTATTAAGTTTCGGAAATACAAACAAAAAAAAGCCAAGTTGAAGGTTGTTGCGGAAGAAAATTTTAATCAGCTAGGAGATTTTATATTGGAATTTAATCAGGATTTAATAAAAGTTACAACTGAAAAATTTAATTCTGAGGTTAAATGGGAATATTTTAGAGCTTATTTGGAGGAAGAAAATACTATTTATATTCTAATGGAGCAGATTAGTTCGACTTGGTCCTTTTCAAAGCAAGAAATTGGCGAAGATGCTCTTAACAAACTGAAACAAATCGTTAAAGAGAAATTGCCGCCACTAAAAATAAAGAATTTTAATGCCTAACAAGGCATATACCAAACCCTTGCTCAGCTGTAGGCTTTGCATATACTAAAAGTTCGGCAGCATTAATATCATGAATTTAATAAAAGCAATAGTAGACAAAAGCAATTATAAAATATTTGACGACTTTCTGAATATCCAAATTGGCGAATACTGGCTTGAGGAAAAATTAATATTTCTTATCCTGATCTTTTTGTCCGAATAAAGTGCCTCAAAACCAGAAACAAAATTTAAGAAAATGATTTATGTATTAATTGGCATGAGTATACTTTTTGTTGCAATCGGGTTTATTGTAACAGAAAATAATGCGAAATATTTGCTTTCCGGCTACAACACCATGCGTGAAGAAGAACAGAAGAAAGTAAACATCAAAGCATTTATTCCTTACTTCCGGAAGTTTCATGTTTTTTTAGGCATATCTTTTCTGGTATTCGGATTAATATTAAATTATTTAATAGATGAAAACGCCGGGGGTATTTTTCTGGCGGTTTATCCTATTCTGGCTTATATTTATTTTATTAGCACAAGTTCAAAATATGCAATAGGTTTCAACACAAGAAGCAATAAAGTTGGTATTTATATTCTTATCGGAACACTAATATTTGTAATAGGGCTGTTAGGTTTTGGTTTAAAGGAAAATAAATTAAATATCAACGCAACGGCAATAGCATTCAGCGGAAGCTACGGCGAAACTTTAACACCATCTGAAATACAAAGTATTGAACTCGTAAACCAACTGCCAAAAATAACCTTTAAAACCAATGGGTTGGCGCTTGGGAAGGTAAAGAAAGGTTATTTTAAAACAGGAACCGGCGAAATCGTAACGCTCATTTTAAATGCAGATAATAAACCGTACATTCTTGTAACAAAGTCCGATGGGGAGAAAATATATTTTTCAGCGAAGCAAACATCTAACACAAGTTTATTAGAAGAAATGAAAAAAGCTTTGCCCGCTATTAAGTATAAGCAGCAGTCAATTCAATAATAATTTAAGGGTTTGTACCGGTAATAAGCTTGAGGTTAGCAGAAAATTAATCATCTTGAAATGTGCTTCTATTGCTATACCAGACTGTTATGTACCATCAATAATTAACTAAAATAATGCAAAGAGTTCTGCTGGTTTTTACGCTAGTTTTGGTTGCTTCGGTGTTGCAGGCGCAGAATATGCCGAAAACAATTCTCTGGAAAGTATCAAAACCTGGCAGTAAAAACGAATCTTTTTTGTTTGGTACTTTTCATGAAGTAAGCCCCTTTTTTTTCAATTCTTTACCCAATGCTGTAAGCAAATTGCAGCAATCAAATATTTTATTTGTAGAAGAGCGCATGGCTGCAGCTAAAGCGTTGCTGCCGGAGGAACAGCCGTTATGGAATTATAACCGATGGAAGAAAACTTTGAGTCAGGCGCAGGCCCAAATATTTACTGATTTTGTTAATAAGGCGGAAGATTCTTCTTACTATAAGCTCGATCCTTTGCTTTTAACGCTAACTACCTCCCGCTTGTACTTGACAAATTTTTGCAATACCGATCCGGTTCTATCGGAGTTGATGGATCATTATATTGAGAAATTGGCCATAAAGCAGCAGAAACAAATTTACTCTTTAGATGGAAATCAGAATGCAATGCTACACCAGGAAGCTAAGCGTTTTAGTGCACCAGAAGATTCTATGTACGCTACTTACGCCATACACTTTATGAAGAGCATGCTCAACAATGATACAACGAGTTGCCAGATAGTAAGTGCCTATAAAAAGTTTGACCTCAACTACGAATTAAACTTAGATATTACCCGCAGCGCCTCCCACTCACCTTTACTTATAGAGCGGAACACCAAGTGGACCCAAATCCTGGATAAAGCATTTGCAGCTAACAATTGTTTTGTTGCTGTTGGGGTCAGGCATTTGTTTTACAAACAAGGTTTAATTCAGCAGTTAAGAACGCTGGGTTACCAGGTTACCCCGGTGCCAACCGCACAATAATATTATTATCTAATATAGAATGCGCTTAAAATATTGTAGTCATCCTGAGCTTGTCGAAGGATCTATAACAGCATTATAAATCTAAATTGGACTTTAAAAACAATAAAATAATGACAACCAAATATCTACTCACCGGGGTCATCCTGGAAGAATTTTATTGGCTACTTGCTAATAAGACTCTTCCAGAATACCTCCTATGGGAGGTAGAGCCTTTGCTTTATTAAAAGCGCAGTATGCATTTGATAAGGATGTTAGCTATTTAGACAGGCTCAACAGGACCGCGATAATGTAAGCGCAGTACCTAAATAATAATGCTATTAAACTAAATTTCTGATAAAAAGAAGGTTTTTTTTAAGGAGCTGCTTTTACGAGTTCGGTAACCGATAAATAGCCCCGGCCATCTTTGCGCACAACCTGCCAGCCTAGTTTTCTTAAACATTTCCGGATAAAAATATTCAGGACGCCGTGTGCCACCAGTACGGTTTTGTTTTCTTGTGCGGCGTATTGTTGCAGCTTCTCGGCGCACTGGCGAGCCCGGTTTTGGGCTTCTTTGTAGGTTTCGATGCCCTGGTTGTTCAGGCCCAGCAGCCACAAGGCCCGGGCACCGGCTAGCCATACTTTAATCGGGAAGCGGAACAAAGGCAAGGATAATATTTTGCGTTCGCATTCATTAAATAATTTATCTTCTACCAGTTCCACTTCCGGACCAAATATTGCCAAAGCCGTTTGTTTTGCCCGCGGCAGCAAACTGCAATGCACCCGTTTTACTTCGGTAAATGGCAAACCCGTGGGTTTGTTAATAATGTTTTCTATACCGGCCGCATCGTATTCCGAAATAAACTGCGTAGCCTGGGTGGCATCAAATAAGCCTTGCTGGTTAACCTTAGGCTTGTAGTGCCGCACCAGAAAAATATGCAGTTGCTCAGTTGGATGCGCCATATTTTTGCCGCCGGTTTAAATTAAACTTAGAACAGGAAACCGGCCCGTAACAAAGGCATGCGGCTTTCTTTCGAAACAGCGTATTCTGCCGATAGTACCAGCAAATTAACCGGCGAAATCCAGATGCCTCCCCCGTAACCGGTGTGCCACTTTTTAGAATTCTCGTTTTTCTCCCACACCCGGCCAATATCATGAAAGCCCAGGATACCCATTGAGCCCGGAAATAAATAAGTCTGGAAGTTAAATAATTTCAGGCGAGCCTCGGTGTTATTGTAAAAGCTGCTGCGCCCGGCAAAGCGGTTTTGACGGTAACCCCGCAGGTTAGATAAGCCATCGAGGCGGTTTGCCTGGAAGAATTCGTAATCGCCGTAGTTTTTAGCGGCACCTGTGCGGTTGGCTAGGGTAAGCCGCACGGGTACCCGGAAAGTACGGTATAAACTAACCTCGCCCGATAACCGGTTAAAATCAGAAGCATCTCCGCCCAAACCTTTATACAGGCCCGGACCTAATGCAATATAAACGCCCTTGGTAGGTTGGCTGGCTTTATCGCGGGTATCTAGCTGGTACCTGAATTCCAGACCACCGTACGTTTTAGCTTCAAATAAATTGTAGTTGCCCTCTTGCTCCCAGGCAAAATTGGTAATAAACCGCTCGGGCGTAAGGTTCAGGTTTATGCGCTGGTACGATGGACCCAACAGCAAGGTCTGGCTCTTGCCAATTTTGCGGCCCAGCATGGCATTAAAATAATATTGCCGCGATGTATAACGGTAAAAATCAATTTCTTCTTTATCCTCGTCGTACTGGGTTTCGTTACCTAAGCCAAAAAAGGTGGTATTAAAATTAGGCGCCCGAACATCGAAGTTTAGTTGTAAATCGAATTTTTTAATAATATGGGTAAAATAGCCGTCGTAGGTAAAGCGGTACGAGTTGGTGCGCAGCGCGTATTTGCCTATTATTCGGTGGGAAGCCGCAAACGGCTCTTTTTTAAAACCCTGGGTTTTAATTAAAGCCCCGGCTCCGAGTTGTATACCGTTATCGCGGTTAAATTCTATGGCGCCCAGCGGACCAAAATAATCGTACACAAAAGCTTTGCGGTCGTATGCGTTTACTTCTTCGCGGTTAGAAGTCAGGTTTTTGGTTTCCGGCCCAAACTTAAACTCGTTTTCGGCGCGGGTATCGTACACGTAGGTTTTTTTAGAGAGGCCGGCAACTTTAGAATTATCGGTAATTTTATCTTTATCATCGCCGCCAATAATGCGCACTTTTATACCCTTGTTTACTTCTCCTGATATCCGGAACTCATCTTCGCCCCCCAAACCATACAACCGGATTTCTTTTGTTTCGGCGGTTTTAAACTGGCGCTGATAAATAACTTGTTCTAAATCGCCGGATTTACTGATTTTGCGCACCGTAACGTTGGTGTGCGCATCGTCTTGCCGCTCTACCAAAAATAATTCAGATTTATCGCTGCCGACTACATCTACTTCTTTGGCCAGGAACTTATAATAATCAACGGCATCGCGGGGTAAGGCATCCCGGCGGGCTTTCAGGTCCGAAATAATGCGCGGCCCGGATAAGCGGAATATTGGTGCGGGCAGTTGCTTAATAGATTTTTCTATTTCAGCATCGCTAATAGAATTTTTAAGATCGTTGGCCGTCTCCAGCCAATCAGTTAATGAAAGTTCTGTTAAGAAAGTGCGGTCGAAATAGCGGGCATTAAAGTTAAAGCTGGCTACATCGCGAATATCATCGTCGAAGCCCTGAATTTTAGGTAGCAACCATTTACGGCTGGCAATATTGGGAATTACGCCCTGGTTTATAAAAAAAGCCATGTCGCGGTCGCGCGGAATAGGCTGGAAAATATCGCCTTTCTCGCCTTGCTTTTCGAAACTGGCCCAGCGCCACTGGTCGTCGTGGCGGTCCCAGTCGCCGATTATAAAATCAAATAATCGGGCCCGCGCCACCGATTTCTGGTCTACTTTGTTGTCGTTGTCTTCCTGCAGGTTTTCGAGTACTTTTTCGGTGCCCTTTACATTTTTAGAATTACCAAAATGCGGCGCATCCGACTGGTCTTCGTCCGGCCGCTCTTCAAATAAACCTACTGTGTTGGCAAAACCTTCGCGGTATTTACCCAGACGCGGATCGTCGGGGATGTAAAAATATTGCGGATTGGTGTGGTATATTTTGGCGGCATCGGCCAAACTACCCAAGGTAAGCGGGGCATAAGGGTGCGAAGCAGAAATCTGGTCTTTCACCACATCGGCCGCAATGGTTTTGCGCAAAGGCCGGGGCAGAGCCGCCGCCGGGTACTTTTCTACGGAACGCAGCACGTATTCGCGCCCGGTAGAGTCGGCGAGGCGCAACGACCGGGTCTGAAACCCGCCACCTTGCTGCACTACTTTCAGGCCACCTTTTACTTGGCCAATATCAAAATAAGGCAGTTGTACTTTAGTGGCCCATTCTTCGCGGTAATTTTCGCCCATGAGCCACTTCCGGAAATTGCTGGCTATGTAATCGGTGCTGGCGCTAACGCTTTTAACACTATCGGCGTAATTAAAATGCTGACCTTTTAAGCTGGCGGTTATCATGGCTTGGGTAGGTTTGCGCATGAGCAGGGTGCGGTAAGCTACCTGACCGGTGGTGTTGCCGGGGTTGGCCGCCGTAATAAATTCGAGCCAGGCCTCACCGTTTTTATAAAAATTTACGCGGGCTACTCCGGCTGTATCGGCCGCGAACAGCTCCTTTTCGCCTTTGGGTAATTTTATTTGACCTGCTTTATTGCCAACCGAAACATAATGAATGCTATCGGAAAAACTGTGGCGCAGGGCAGTACCATTATTTTCGATGTAAATAAGACCAGGATGCTGCTTAAAAAACTGGGCAAAATTGCGGCGCAGGTATTTATACTCCATTGGTTTTATAGTCTGCGGAATATTGGCCGCCACTATAACCTGCTTTTCGTCGTAATTGCGCAAAATATCATCGAGCAGGGCCACCACCTGCGAAGGTCGGGTTGCGGGGCAGGTGCTAAACTCATCGGTTATTTCGTTGCCGGGCAACAGCCGGCGGGTATCCAGCAGAATAAGTAAAATATCCTGGTTAATGTGTATTTCCAGCGGACCGGGGCAGCCGCCTTCGGGTACAAATATTTTTTCGTTCTGGAGGTGGGTTGCAATAAATGCTTCCTGGCGTTGGTAAGGTTTATCGTCGCGGTCGGTTTTACCGCCCGGTGCGCCCGGTATAATCATGGCTTTGCCCTCGTAATTGCTTAAGGGCGCCAGTTGTTCTTTAAGCTTGTTTTCTTCGGTTGCCCGGTTTTCTTTTTGGTTGTCGGGCAAGGTTTGGGGATATAGCGGATTGCCAATAAAGACAACACTGCTATTTTTACCGGCCGCCGGCAAAAGCTGGCTAAGAATAGGGGTAACTATTTGCTTAGCGTTTGCTTCGCCGGTGTTGCCGGTTACAATTACCGAGTAAGTTAGTTCGCTGTTGGGTGAGGCCGGTATATTGGGGGTTTGTGCCTGGCTTAAAGCCGGAATAGTAATACAAATATATACTAATAGTTGTACATATTTAGAAAGTGGCAGGTACATGTTTTTAGCGTTTCAGTATTTAGTTACGTGTATTGGAATTTAAAAGAGGCGGGTTTAATGCCTCTTTAAACGGAAGGTATTTTATACCTGACTACACGTACGTTTAAACGCTATTAATCGTTTGCTTTGGTGCTTTCTAAAGCAAAGGTTTGGTTTTCGCAAGGTACTACCCGGAAATAAAGCTGCCGGCGCTGATCCAGCCACAGCAATTCTTCGCCTTTAACCTTGGCGCAATTCGAATTCAGAATTTTTTCCCACTGCTGTAACTTCTCGTTGGGGTAAATGCTTACCGTTTTATCGCATTTATCGTTGTTAAAATAACAAATCAGGTAAAGCGAGCCCGCTTCGGCTTTGTTGCTCCAGATACTCATATTAGGCAGATCTACAATCAGGGTAGAAGTAGGCTTAATAGAGCTGATGTATTTCTTCTTCTTGCCAATTAATTCCTGTGCAAACAAGGTTACCGGAAACAAGATTAATAAGAGTGTAATGATTTTTTTCATAAGCCTGAATAGAAAATAATTAATAATAAAATATTTTTCAAAAATTAGTCTTACAAAAATAAATACAGAATAATAATATTCCTAAGCAATATTTTAAGCTTATTTATAAATAAAATTATAAATTTAACTATTAATTAATAGGGTTAGTAATTTGTAGTTTGATAAGAATTAAAACAAGCGCTTCGGGTAACGTGGTAAGCTTTGTAATTAGCAGTAAGCGGCAGATGTAACCTAAAGGGGTAATTAATAGCATTAGTTATTAACCAAATTTAGCATGAGCCGGCTTATTTATATTCAAAGCTGCGGGCTTAACAAAAAACAGCTACGTAGTTTATAGCTGGTTTTAGTACGTGGGGCAGAAAAGAAGCGCAGGCCTGAAAGCAGGCGTTACTTACGCCTGAGGCTCCGTTAAAGTTAATTCCTTAATCCGATGCTCCAATTGTTCCATCGATCGGCTAAGTTCTACCCGGTGCGCCAGGTCTTCTTCCCGTCGGTACAGGTAACGCAGCAGCATTAAAGTTTCTTCGCACGCCGCTTTATCAAAGGTGTTTAGCTGATTTAATTTAAATCTTTTTTCGTATGTATTTTCCATAGCAACTCCGGGTTTTAAAACCTTGTGCTTACATAATAACAGCCGGCAAAACAGAGGCAGAAGCCTGAAAGATTAAATATTATTATAGTATGGAGTAATATAAATTATAGCAGAATATACAACCACCAATAAAAACCTGGCAGATAATTATGCCTGCCGGAACATTAAGGTTACTACTTGCCCAAGCTTTGTAAACCGGTTGGTACCGGCAAATAGAGAGATAAATAAAAACAATAAAATTTAACCAATAACCAAGGTAGTAATGCGGTGCTTAATTTTCTGAATATAGGTTCTTATTCTGCCCGATTCGGCCGGAGCTGGTTGCAGGCTTTGCAGATAGCGTAAAAAGTCCAGGGCTCTTCCTATATCTAGCTTTTCAAGAGAGTCGAGCGCAGGCAGGTGCATGGTAGAATTAGTTTCGGATTTCATGGTGTTAAGCGTTAGGTCGTGAAATAAATTTACTAAAAAAGAAATAGATAAGCAATTGAAAATCAATAAATAATAATGGGTTTATGCTTGCCGGAAGATGGATGGAAATGTACTGTCGCATTCCCATCCATTTAGGTTATAAACTTAAATAGTAAATATTTTCAGGTAGTTAATATTATTAAGCCGCATTCGGTTTCATTAACTGCACAAACCTCTTTTCTAATTTTTCGATCTTAGCTTTGTTTTCTGCTGTTTGCAGGGCGGCTACTTCCAAGGTTTGTAAATAACGCATAAAAGCAATGCACTCCCGAATGTTAAACCGCTCTAAGTGGTCTACTTTTGATAAAATGTAAGGCTGAGTTTCCTCTTGTTGTAACATCACCGAATGATTATAATAGATATTTAAATGTTAATAAATGGTTTAATTAATCATACAACACTAAAATGCTGATAAGATTCATTGTTGTAAATAAATTTGCTGATTTTTAAGTATTTACACCTTATTTTAAGTAAATGCCGAAAAAAATATTGATTGGTAAGTTAAAAGCAAGGCTATTCTTATACTTTAACACAAACCTGTTCTCCGGCAGTTACCATACAACAATATTTAGTTTTCTTTACACCAATCAGAACGGCTCCGGTAAGAATTAGTTTAGCTCCTGAAGTTACCAAATAGTTAAGTTAATAAGGGCAGGCGGTTATTCTTGGTTTGATTATTGGCTATATTAAATCAGAAAAAATAAATACTGGCGCAAGCAACCAATTACGGCTGAATTTACTCTTACTCATTAAAGAACTTGCTTTTTTACCGGCTTAATTAACCCATTGGTTATGAAAAATACATACTTGAACCGTTTTATGTTGCTTTTCCTAGTGTGGGCTTTTTCTTTTTCGGCCTGTACCCAGAAAGAAGATGCTGTAATGCCGCAGGAAAATTGCGATACCCTGGCGGTAGTGCAGTACGTGCCCAGTTGCGGCCTGCAATTGCTGTTAGAGAACAACCAGGTAGTGGTGCCGGTAAATGCCTCTTACGCCTATGGGCCAACAAATGAACTGGTGTTTAAAATAAAAGATTTTCCTGTACAAGTGGGGCAGCAAATTATTATAGGCTACAAAAAATCTTACGTAGAAATGGGCGCTACACCTTGTAATGTGGCGGGCTATGGCCATAATAATTTAGTAGATATTACCTGTATAGCCGGTATTGAGCAGGATATTTAGTTAACTTTATATGAAGAAAGGTTGTCTTGTTTTCCTGCTTTTAACGTTTTATAGCAATTTTTCTTTCGGCCAGTTTTTGCCCGAAACGCCATCTCGCCCTAAAATGGCAATAGTAACGGTTAAGCAGCCTTTAATAATAATTGGTTCGTTGGAAACAAATCATCATTCTTTAATTCTCGATCGGAGTAACCTGAAAATAATTAAAACTTACACCGATTCGCTGGAGTTGGTGCCTTTTGGCGAAAAGGGGCAAGGCGGCATTATTTTGGCCCAGTTACAAACCAATATTCCGCTGTTAAGATTAGATGAAGTGCTGGATTATTACAAAATTCCGGCTAGTGACCGCACCTTAAAAGTTATGGTCGATAATAACTTAGTTAATCCGGACCTGTTTTTAGCCGATGTTTCGCGCATTATTAAAATAGAAAAGACCAAACAAGCTATTACCAGCCCATTTTTGTATAGCCTAAATAAAGACGAAGAATACCTGAATATTATAACCCAAAAGGATTAATCGTTTTTATTAAAGTTGCTTCTTGCCCCCAACAAGCAAACTACTGGCTACCAGATTTAAGACATAAGTAGGTAAGCCAATATTTAGTATTTGGTTTCTGATGCAAAAGCTCCTTTAAATTTGAGGAGCTTTTTTGTTTTTTTAAGTTTAGCACGAGTAAAGACTCAACCGCCAAACCCCAGGCAGGTGGCTACAAGAACTAATATTAGTGCAAAAAATGCTTATTTAATATACTATATATCAGATGTATGCCGTTAGTAAAAACAGGAATATTTGCTTTTGGTAAAATGCTATTTTTATAAAAATTGGCAGCAAGTTTGCTAATATAGGTAGAGCAACATTAACCAGACAGCCCAATAAAGCAGACAGGTTATTTGCCTTAAAAACAGGAAAATAATATTAAAAATATTTAATTATAAACGCTATGAAAAACATGATTAAACGGGGTTTGGCCTGGTTGGTAGTAGTAGTGTCGTTGGTGCAAGCGCCCGCCTTAACCGAGGCAGCCGTGGCTACCAAAAATACGAGTGCTGTTCCGGGTAATACGTATGGCGCACCGGGTGCCCGCGATATTATTAAAGAAATTATTGATGTAGTGGGTCTGAAGCCGCGCTTTGAAGTACGGGAAGCTGATGTAGATAATGCAGCAGCCGTTATTTATAACGGGCAACGGTATATTTTATACAATCGCCAGTTTGTGGCCGCGGTAAATAATGCCGTTAAAACCGACTGGGCTGCCGTAAGTATTCTGGCCCACGAGATAGGCCACCACCTGAACGGCCATACTTTATCCAGAAGTGGCAGCAACCCGCAAGACGAATTGGAAGCCGATGAATTTTCTGGGTTTGTACTGCGCAAGATGGGCGCCAGCATGGCCGATGCCCAGGCTGCCATGCGCCTGTTATCCGATGAAGAAGGTTCTTATACGCACCCGGGCCGGAGTTCCCGGTTGGCTTCTATTAGCAAAGGCTGGCAAAGTGCCAACGAGCAAATTATTGCCAGTACCAAATCTAACGGTGCAATTGCCCGGCCAGTAACGCGTCCGCAGCAGCAAGCGCCGGTAGTGGCATCGGCTCCAAACCGTACACCGGTTCGGCAAACCAGCGCGCAGCGGGTAGTATTAACCCAGGCCGATATTCTGCGGAAAGTAACTTTTAGAGCGGTACCGGGCGAGCGGTTTTACCTGACCAAAAAATTATCTTTGATTCACGTAGATGATAATGGTAGGGTAGAGGTAATTGGTAAAATGGCCAATACCAACAGCCGCAATTATCCTTTTGTATTACAAAGCTCTTATTTCGATACTATTTATGTAGGTAATAATGGCGTGCTGGTAACCGAAGACGGCGACCGGATAGGTTACTTATCTTAACGTTTAAAAATATTCCGGAAGAATAATTAATTATAATTAATACCAAAGCCCTGAATTTATTCAGGGCTTTTTTTATGCTTATGTAACTAATTTAAAGCTGCTATATACTTCTGGTAAAGACCTTTATATTGGTAAATCATCTTGCAGAACTATGAAAAAACCATTCTTTATTTTTTATTCTTGGCGCTGTTTACTTCCTGTCAAAATAATTTGCCACCCCAACGGCGGCATTCTCGGCCGCGGCGGCGGTAAATGCGAGGATTTTTTTACAACGCGTCAGCACGAGAAATTAAATTGGGAAGATAAGCGCTAAATAAAATAATTAGCGTTTGTTTCTGAGTTAAAAACAGACAATAATATTAGTATTCTTATCACTTACATCAGGGCACGTTGTGACGTGTAACCCTGTAAACAAATCTCTTGGCAAGTACTTTATATTTGCACCCAAATAGAGAACTACTAAGCGCAAAATATTCTACTGCTCTCTTTATACTTGTTTATATAGATAGTATATTCGATAGTTCAGTTATAGTTAGCTGCAACTACTAATATATTGCAGCTAAGCCAAATATTCGGTTTATACCCTAGTTAACAATAGTTTGACAATATTACTCAATGAAAATTTACCTGCTTTTATTTTCAATTCTCTGCTTGTTAACTAACTGTAATAAGATAAATCAGCCTACACAAAAAACGCACAAAGAGGAATTAATCCGTGCTGAAAGTATATTAAGGTATGGAAATGGTAATTCTATTTTCAAGTTCTTCAATGATAGTAGCTATACCTATGAAGTTAACTATAAGGACTACGATTATGAGAAGAAAGAAAAGTTCGTAGGTTACTGTTCTATAAATAAAGATACAATTATATTTTTCCCTAGTCGGTTTAGATTTAACGGTTGTGAGAAAGCGGTTATCAAGAATGGATTTATTGAGTTTGTAGATGCGGAATCAACATTTAAGTTAAAGATAAGTAAATCTAGAGTGCCAGTAGTCTCTAAACTTGATTTTGAAAGCTTTAATGATTACGCTATCTTTTCTTTTAATCCTAACCTATATATCTATTTCCCTAAAAGTTCCAGCCCTTATGATATAACTCAATCAGATCTAATTAAAATAGATGAAATTCTAAAGGCTTGTTTGAAAGAAAATCCAAAAGAAATTGAAAGAGATATAACAGAGTACATTAAGCAATGTATGATAGTTATTAATGAAAAAGGAGAAAAAGAAGCTTTAATAATGTGCCACTGTAAAAGCCCGGAATCAATTAAAACATTTGAGTACAGTATGTTTAGTTTAGGACATGATGGTGGCGATTGCCGATTTAGAGTAAAAATAAATCTTACTAAAAATACTTATTCAGAATTATTAGTCAATGGTTTAGCATAATAACTTCTACCAACAACCCCTGAAAAGTATTTAAATACATTTTAGCCCAACCGTTGTGCGTCATGTCCTTGATATTTTTTCAACGCTCACTTTATTTAAACCTCTGCTTAGATGAGAATTGCACTACTGAAGTCAACTTTCCTTTTTCTGACCCTATGTTCTGTTTTGCTTGTTAAGGCACAGACGAATTATACCACAGTGGGAATAATTGGTTCTGCCACTCCAAAAGGATGGGATGCATCAACTCCGATGAAACCAGTCAGAGGGAACGAACCGCACCAATGGCAGGTAATGTTGCCCTTGTCGCACGGAGAAGTAAAATTTAGAGCAAACAACAGTTGGGATGTGAACTGGGGCAACAGCTCTTTTCCTTTGGGCATCGCTGTTGCAAGCGGAGCAAACATTCCCATTTCTCTTGCTGGTACTTATAAAGTAACATTCAACGATCTTACAGGGGACTATTCGTTTACGGCTGTTTCCTATGCAACTCCACAAAAAAGAAATGTCCAAAGAGGCTTAAACAGTCAAAAAACAGGTGGCGGAAACATTTTTCCAGCAGCGGCAAGCGTTCAGGAAATCTTTTCAAACGGTGAGGATTTTCTGGAAGGACCTGCAATGTCCCAGGATGGTCTTCTTTACTTCTCTGATTTTAGCGAACAAACAAAGACAGGGATCATCTGGACGTTGAACCCACAAACCAGAGCGTATAAAGTTTTTCGCTCTCCAAGTGGAATGGCAAATGGACTTGCATTTGATGCAAACGGTGACCTCATCGTTTGCGAGCAGGCCGGTGGTGGTGGCCGACGCGTTACAAAGACAAACATGAAGACGGGCATCACCCATGTCCTTGCCGGTCAGTATCGAAACAAACCGTTCAATTCACCTAATGATCTTTCAATAGATGCAAAAGGAAGAATTTATTTTACAGATCCCAGCTACGTTGCCAATGATCCAGTCGAGCAGAATCAAATGGGCGTTTACCGCATTGATGGCGACAGCAGTGTGCACTTGGTTGCCGCTAATGTGAACAAGCCCAACGGCATAGCTGTCTCACCTGACCAGAAGAACCTCTACGTGGTGAATTGTGATTTTCCCGGTAATGGCAACCGGTGGTTTTTGCCTGAAGAAAAAACACGCTGGGGCCAAGCGGTGAAGGGTCAATAATTGCCTTCAACCTACAGGAAAATGGTTTGCTTCAGGCACCTTTAAAACTCATTGATTTTGGAAACAGCATTGTACCGGATGGCATGACAGTCGACGCAGAGGGCAATCTTTATATTGCTTTAGGCGGCCGTGTGGTCGTTTATGATGCAGCTGGAAACAAATTATCGGAGATCAGATGTCCGCAGGCGACCAATCTTTGCTTTGGAAGAGGAAAATACAGTAAAACACTATTTATCGCAGGCGGAAAAAGCATTTATATGGTCGAGACGAACAAAGAAGGATTCGCTTTTTCTGAAAACAAATAAAACAGCAAGCACGAACGTACAACATAATGTTTCTAAAAACAGCGGCTTCAAGGCAAATACTCAACAACATAGCTTTGTTCAAGAATAAATCATGGCTGTTGCGGAAGCAACACAGAATACCGCTACTGCAGAAATACCCTCAACATTATATGCAATCAAATGTATAAACTACTTGCAATTCTATTTTTAGGGTTATCATCGTGTCAGCAGATGGAAAAGGTGAATGAATTACCGCCATTGAAAAATGATGTAGTTGAGCCAATGAAATCTATAATATCTGAAGATGCTCAAAAAAAATATAGCCTGGACGAAATTTACCAAAAGTATATTAGTACAGAATTGCTGTTATTTATTGAAAAAAATCATCCGGCTTGGTCTATTCCGAATGAAAACATGTGGTATCCGCAGTTATTTAATAAATACAAAACGGATAGTTCTCTTGTGAATTCTATAGCGGGTGACTTTGATTGTAATGGGCAAAAGGACCAAGCATTGATCGTTGACAAGGGAAAGAACAGTTTGTCAGCTGTGGTTTTTTTAAAAGTTGATAACAGTTTTGAAGCCGTGGAGTTAACAGAAATTGGTGCCGCCGGTGAAAAAATTGAGTTTGTGCTTACATTATATAAACCTGGGCGCTATAATATAATAGACCCCGATTTAAGCCCATCGGATCTTAATACCGTAGATTTTAAGTGTGATGGTGTGGGAATTGGTAAGTTTAAAGAGCTTTACGAAGGAGGCAACGATGTATTTTATTGGAATCGGAACCAATTGCAATCTTGCCTGATAGAGGAATAGCTGCGTACAACAGTATGGTTATGAAATTAGGCTTGGCCAAATGAGCAATTAATTATAAATTATTACTTTGTTATTGCGGTTAATTAAAACTAACCTATTTTAATGTTGCAGCTTCATAAACACTTTAACATTGGCAAGCATTAAAACAAGAGATGTATAATTACAGAATTAGACTTGGTTATGGAAGTGGCAAGCTTTTAATTGAATTTGTGAAAGGTGTAGAGAAGGAAAACTTCTTGACAGACTTAAAAGAAGCTTTAAGCCCAATTAATTTAGAGTTTGAAGAAATCTTGGAGTTATGGATGAATAACGAAGTTTTATTCCATGTTAATTCTTCAGAGGGAAAATTCTTGCTGTCAAAGGATATATGGGATTTTGCCTTTATTTTGGCAGACGATAATCAGGAGTGTGTTAAAAGAATTGATCAAATTTTGAGTAAAAGCAAATTCTTTATAAAGGAAGAAGTTGATTTATCTAAAAATAAATAAAAGATAACTACACTTAACCACAACTAAAACCCACTAACGCGTGTCTTAATCTAACACGTTGACTGAAAATTAAATAAGAAATATGAGTGAGGTGTCATACGAAGTGCTTTTTAATTCGGCGCCCGTGCCATTAATTGTTACGGATACTAAGGGAGAGATTAAACTCATAAATGAACATGCAGTTGCCTTGTTAGATGATAAAATGCTTGCATTTTCGGGGTTAAACTTTTGCGATTTTATTGAAAAATCATTTTTGAAAGATTATATCAAAACCGATGCAAGCTTTAGTTTTGAAGATTTTTTAGAAATATACCAGACAGAACATAAATATTGGGTAAAAAGTAAAGCAGGCACAATTATTTACGCCGATATTAAAGCTGTACTTTTTGAATCGGTTGAGCAAAGTTTATATATCTGGACCATCGACCCAATTGAAATAAGCAAAAAACTATCTTATGAATTAAAAGAGCGCGTAAAAGAACAATTGGCTATTTTAAAAGTAGTGGAAGTCTTTTCGCAATACCCCGATACGCAAACTGCCTTAGAACTTTGTTTACCTATTATTAAGGAAGGCTGGCAATACCCGGAAGTTACTGGGGTTCGCATATTACTGGCGAATGATGAAGAATATATTACAGATAATTTCCAAAGAACAGAATGGCTCTTGCAAGCAGCAATAAAGAGTGAAAAGGAACAGTATGGTTATTTAGAAGTTTGTTACCAACAGGAAGTGCCTGCCTACGGAAGTTCGATATTTTTGTACGAAGAAGAAAGATTGATTAATATACTTGCCAAGTTGTTAGCAATATTTATTGAGCGTTGGCAAGCGATTGAGAAAAATAATGCGGATGCTTTACTGTTAAAAAAAATTACGAGCAACATACCGGCTAATACTTATCAGTTCGAAATATTACCAGACGGCCATACTAAAATGTTGTTTATTAATAAAGGCAATGAAGCTTTTAATTACGACTATGATTATATAGATATAATTGAAGACACGACAGGAACAACTGAAGTATTATACGAAGCTGATAAGGCTAAAGTACATAATGCGTTTTTAGAGGCTTATAAAACCAAAAAGAATCTTATTGTTCAGTACAGAATTATTATAAATGGTATAATAAGATGGCGGTGGCTAAGCGCCATTCCGGAAAATACAGCCGATGGCAAAACAATATGGTATGGTGCTTCGCAAGATATAACCCCCTTTGTTGATTATGTAACTTCCGTAGAACAAATCCTGTTCGATATTTCACATATTATCAGAAGGCCCATTGCCAATATTAAAGGTATCAGCAAGCTTTTAAAAGATATTAAATTAACCGAAAGTGAACTGCACCATCTTTCAAAACTTTTACTTACAGCTTCTGAAGAATTAGACTCTTTTATTCAGCAATTAAATCTATCGTACGAAGAAAAGCGAAAACTTAATCAAGACTTTCAAATCGACTTCTCGGCATTAGTTGATAAAAGAAATAATTTTTTTGATGCTAGAAATTAACATTCGCCTAGACTTGCCTTACACCAGTTATAATATACTATTATCAATTGATTAATGCGCTCAAATTTTTGCGGTTACGTTAAGTTTGTTGAAATAGCTGAATTTACTTTTTCATAGTTTTAATAGAACCTTCGACAAGCTCAGGATGACCCAGTAGCAAAAACTTAAGCGCAGGCTTCGTTTTATAATAATATTTAAGTTTCTTTATTTAATCTAGTTCTGGAGCATTGGTGTCGTCGGAGTCGTTGTCTTGGTTGCGGCGGTTACGGTCGCGGTTTTGCTGGCCCGGAGTGGAGCCGAAGCGGTATGAAAAGCCAATAAAAGCAATCCTCGATTGGCGTTTACGGTAGCTTTCGGAATTGAAGTTTTCGCCAGCTTGGCTAAAATTAAATTCCATGGTATTAAATATATCGTTCAGCCGGAAGCTAATGGTACCTTTTTTATTCAGCACATCTTTTTTCAGGGCCATCTCGGTGAAAAATATAGCCGACATGGTGCCTTGCGGCAATAATACCGGCGAACGGTAATTGGCGGCAACCTGTAAGTCCAGGCCTTTCCAGAAAGTAAGGTTAGAGTTTAGCCGAGCCGTCCAGCTAAAGTTGCGGTTATCTATATTGGTGCCTTCGTTGGTGCCATTTAAAATATTCCGGAAAGCCGAAGCCGTTCCGTTCAGTTTCCAGTTGCGGGTCAGATTTTTGGTGGCAATAAATTCCAGGCCAAATGCTTGCCGCGAAGCCAGGTTAATATCGGTGTTAAACGTGGTAACGCTATCAATAATTTGGCGGTAGCGCTGAATTACATCGGTAGTTTTGCGGTAAAACAAAGTGGTATTCAGGCCGGAGTTATTTTTGCCGTAGTGAATTTGGCTCAGTTCAAACGCATTCGAAAATTCGGGGCGCAAAGCCGGATTTCCGCCCCGCGGGTTCAAGGGGTCCGATACATCTACAAACGGGTTCAAATCCCACATGCCCGGCCGGTTAATGCGCCGGCTGTAACTTACCTGTAACTGGTTGTCTTTATTGATTTCCTGGGTAATAAATACACTCGGGAAAAAATTAAGATAACTGGTATCGGGGGCGGTAATATTCAAGGCTTTTTGCACGCCTTTGTTGCCGGTATATTCCAGGCGGCTACCCAATTGGTAACTGGTTTTATTAAATTTATTGCCGTAAGTCGCATACAAAGCGTGCACCTGCTGGTCGAAAATAAAGTTGTTCGAAATGCCCGGGTTATTTTCCCAAAGGCCGGTCAGGCTGTTTAATCCCTCAAATCGGTAATCGTCGTCGCGGGTACTAATAATGCTTTTGTAACCGGCGTCGAAGCGGCCATCTTCGCCAATGGGGTCGGAGTAATCTATTTGGGCGGTGAGTTGCGAGTTGGTTTCGTCGGTATTGCTTCTTTCCAGAACCGGGGTTCGGGTTTCGGCCGATACTAAGTAGCGTTGGGTGAAATTCTGGTTTTCGCCGCCGGTAGCCGTGCTGTAAATAAGATCAGCGGTGAGTTCACGGCCTTTTTTTGCGAAAGTTTTGCGGTAGCCCAGCGTATATTCCGAATTGTGGCTGCGGTCGTTCTCGATATTGTTCCGGCTATATTGCTCTTGCAGGCTTTGGATAGGACTAAACAACCGGTTTATTACTTCTTCGTTTTCTTTGGAAAGGCGGTTGCGGTACTGCCACGAGGCACTCAGCGTTTGAGTATTAGTTAAGCTAAAATCGGTGCCTAGTTTAATTACATTGTTTGTAAAGTTGCGGGTTTCTTCTTCGTCCTGGTCCAGCAACGTGGTGCGGCCTTCAAAAGTGGTGTAGCGTTCCTGGTTGCCGTAGCCGTTGCGGTTATCTTTCCGGAAATCGTAGTTGCCAAAAATATTCCATTTGCGGTAACGGTAATTGCCACCCACCGAAGCATTGTAGCGGTTATTGGTACCCACATTTACCGAAGCTAAGCCGTTAAAACCCTGGTTTTTTTCTTTCTTCAGAATAATATTAATAATGCCGCCTTCGCCTTCGGCATCGAATTTAGAAGAAGGGTTGGTAATGATTTCGACGCTTTCGATAGAACTGGCTGGAATTTGTTCGAGAATCTGGGCCTGGTTATCGGCGACCATGCCGGTGGGCCGGCCATCAATTAAAATACGCAGGTTGCTGCTGCCCCGCATACTTATGCCACCATCGGCATCAACGGTAACCGAGGGTACGTTCTTCATCACGTCGGTGGCGGTGCCGGCAATACTGGTTAAATCTTTGGCTACATTTACTACTTTGCGGTCCAGGCCGTAAGCTACGGTGGGGCGCTCGCCTTGCACTTGTACTTCCTGCAACCGAGCACTACTGGCCGCAAACGTTATGGTACCCAGGCGCGCTTCCGGGTTTTCGGGCGTTAAAGCAATAACCGGCAGGCGTTTAGACTTGTAACCTACCAACGATACTTTGGCAATAAACCGGCCATACGGCAAATTATCGACAAGGAAATTGCCCCGGTCATCGGTCATGGCGCCGCCAGCAATCTGGGAGGTATCGGCAATTGGCAGCATTATAATATTGGCGTAGCCTACGGGTTGGCGGCTGTTCTGATCTATTAAAGTTCCCCGTACTTTACCGCCACCTGCAACAGGATTTACCGGGTTTAACTGTGCTGCTACCTGATTTGTGAGGAAGATGCTGAAAATCAAAGATAAATATAAAAACTTCTCCATGCCGTTCGTCTAACGTTTGCCTATATAAAAACGATTAACGAGGGGTATTGTTTAAATTTATATTTAATCTACCGCATTCATAAAGAAGCAGTTGTTAAAATAAAGTGCAAAAAGGCAGGCAATCCGGCTATAATTTTACCTAAACTTTTGCCGGAATAAACCGCCTGGTGCTACGTGTAAAGTAATATTTTGCTAAGGACAGGGCTCCTTAAATTAATAAACTGTTTAAAAGAAAATATTGCCTTACAACGGAAACTTAACAGCGTTTATAATATTAATTTATCAATTTTGGCAATGGTTTCTTGGGGCAGTTCTTTTAAGGTGGTAATGTGCTTGGTACGGGTTTTCCAGAATTCTTTTGGCTCTTGGGCGTGGTCGTAAATTAACTGGCCGTGGTAAAAAGCTACTTCTTTATCAACTTCGCTGTGAATAATTAATTTGGGTGTATTTTTTATATTTTTAATATCTCTTTCGGCTACGTACTCCTGGTTAAAATCTTGCGGCGATTCTTTAGCTTTTTGTTTCAGAAAACTAACCGGCGAATAATCAATGGCTATATTCTGGGCCGAACTGAAACTGCCCTCCAGCACCAGCGCATCAATTAAATTTTGGTTTTCGCTTACAATTTTAACGGCCATTTGCCCGCCCAACGACATGCCGTATACTAATTTTTTCAGAGAATCGGATTGGGTAAGGTTTATAAAATCTTTAAAAGCTACCTGGGTATCTTGCATAACTCCTTTGTAGTTAGGGCTACCCACCGATTTACCGTAGCCCCGCCAATCTACTGTGTACACATTATAATTGCCCTTTATTAAAGTTTGAATAAGGTCCTGGTAGTAGGTAACATTTCCGCCTGCTCCGTGTACCAGAAAAATATTGGCTTTGGGCGTAGACGTAGCCGCTTTAAAAAAATAAGTTTGAATTTTAACGGAATCAGCTACCGGTAACGATTTTTCGGTGAAAGCTAAATGGCTCATATCCCGCATATCTTTTCTAGGAAAATAATACAGTTTAGACTCATCGTTATTAACCATTGCTTTTATAGTGGGGTTGGTTTTATAAGTATAAAAGCCAAACCCAATAATTAATAAAAATATAATTAAGACGATAATCCCGACTATTTTAAAAAGCTTTTTCATGTTGGGGTGTTTGCCGCAAAGCAGGTAAAAAAGTAAGTTTAGTGTTTAAGAAAGTAAATAATTTTCGAAGCTGGTAATTAATAATTTCTGTTAAGCATAAATTATACAAATGACTTTCTATCAGCCTTCGGAAGCCACTCCTGTCATTCAGCAGGAAACTATTTGGCAGTCTGCTACATAGGTTCCTCCTGAATGACAAGAGTGGATTGCTTGAACTCTCATTTTGTTGGCTTTTGCGTAACAGCGGTTAATAAAAGAGTAAAATAATATTTCGGCCGATAATCTGAAAACAAAATATAATTGTGGGTTACATAATTACTTTCCGGGTAATATTATTCAGGCTAAGCAGCCAGCTAACCAACAAAGAAATAACAAAAGAAATAATGGCAATTAATATTATTTTAACAAAAGCCGGCAGGAAGGTAAGCGGGGAAACAAAGTCGTAACTTAAGTGCACAAATATATAATGGCATAAAAATATTCCGAAAGACAGCGCGGCCATTTTGGATAACCAGGGCCTTGCTTTGGGGTTACTTTTCTGGATTACCATAAATATCGGTAAAGTCATTAAAATCACGTTTATGCCGTAGAAATACCAGATAATTTCGAGGCTAGCGTAGCTGCCAGGGAAATATTGCTGAATTAGGATAAAGCCCGCTGTGGTAACCGCGTACCCAACTAGGAACAACGGAATAGCCACAGCCAGGGTGCGGCGCCAAGACCAGTTTAGGGGATATTTAATCAGGTAAAAGGCTAGCACCAGGTAACCTAAAAAGCCGGCAAAATAATAAAACGTGCCAAAAGCATTCCAGAAGCTTACGCCCAATACGCCCCGGTTGCCGTAGTTGCCGGTGTAGCCAAAATGCGGCGCAACTATCTCCAGATAAGGTACACCCATACTAATTATCCAGAAAAGCAGAAACCAATGCAAATCGCGTTTAGAAGCTTGTTTTAGCCACGCGCTAATGATGGGCATAAACAGGTAAAGGCCAATTAGCATATAAACGTACCAGAGGGCAGTTGTATCGTAATTAAAGTTAAACACAAACGTGTACATCTTTTGGATGGTCGTCTGCCAGGTATAATCGGCGGGTAACAAGTTGGAATTAATATTTTTTAGCCCCGAATTAACGTATAAGTAAAAAAGAATGGGCAGCATTAACGACCAGAAAACAAAAGGTAATATTAATTTTTTAAGCCGTTTGGCGTAAAAAGTGGTCATATCGGTAGTTACCGGCAACAGCAATACGCCCGAGATCATGACAAACAGCGGCACGCACGATCGTACTAAGCTACCCATGTAAGCGCCGGCCAGAAATTCGTCAGAATATTTATCTGTATGCCCTACAAACGGACCGCAGGCATGCGAAATAATTACCAGCAAACAGGCCAGCACCCGTAACACATCTACCCAAGGAAGGTGCTCTTTTTGCATTCTATTAATTTAAGTTACCCGAAATTAGAAAGATTAATATGGCTCGCAAATGCCGCCGAAACTAACTTCCGGCCCGAAATATTATTAGGAATATTATTAGAAGGCCCGAAAATTTCAACTCGAATAATTTTCGGAAAGAATGGTTAAAACAAAAGGCGTTACCTGTTTTAAATAGGTAACGCCTTGTTTGTTGAATATTTAGGATTGCTTAATCACGTTGTGGTTGGCCTTCAAAATCTTTTTGGCTGGTACCTACTCCAAAGTAGCGAATGTTGTAGGTAAAGCTAAGCATGAAGTAGCGTTGCAGCACGTTGGTTTGCACATCTTCTACGTAGGCATCCGAAATATTGCGCCAAATGCTGTTGTTTTGTTTGAGTAAATCGTACACGTTCAGGTTTATTTCGCCGCGCTGGTTCCGGAATATTTTTTTACCTACACTCATGTTCCAGAGCAGGAAATTATTGCTTAAATCCGAAAGACCGGAGTAGGCCTGGTGGTGCAAATCGGTGCGGTACACAAAACCTTTCCAGAAAATCCAGTTATAACGCAGGCGGGTAGTCTGGCTAAAGTAGTTGTTGTTCAGGGCCGGCCGCAGGGTATTTTTTACAATATTGTAGTTAGCCCGCGTAGAAATATTAAAATCTATTCTTTCGGAAATATTGCTGCTCAACGATAACCCTAATCGGAAACTGCTGGAGTTAGCCACGTTTATTTCGTTGTTTATTAAGCCGGGCCGACTGGTATGGCCGAAGCCGCCGCCCAAATTAATGTTAGAAGAAATAAAATTAACCGGCTGGCCGTAGCTAAAATAAGAGCGCACATCCCAGTAGCCATTCAGGTTTACCGGCCGGATGAGCTGGGCACCGCGGCCCAAGGTTACTTCTTCGTTTATTTGCAGCGGCTCCTGGGCTATTAAGGTACTGTTGGTTATATAATTTTTAATGAACGTTCCCCAAACTGATGAATAGAATGTGCGGTTAGTATTAGGGTTATGCGAGCGGTATTGTAACCGGGTCCAGTTCTGGTAAGATTGGTTCAGGTTGGTATTACCCACGCGTACTTGCAACGGATTTGAATAATCAATAACGTCTTGTAACTGCCCCACCGAAGGCGCAATGGTAGAAGCCCGGTAATTAAATTCCAGGTTGTTCGCTTCCGAAAATTTATATTCGAAGCGGGCCGAAGGCAGTACGCTTTGGAAACTGCGGTTTAAATTGGCGGACATGGGAAATTCCTGTTTGTTTTTTAAAGTAGCTTCCTGGAAAGATGCTTCTACCTGAAATTTTAACTTCTCGGTATTATACCGGTAACCGGCTTCGGCTTCCTGGGTAATGTAGTTGTTGGTAAAGGTGTTGCTCAACGGAATATTCAGGCCGGAGTAATCATTGTTCGATTCGAGGTAATCGTAAGTGCGTTTATCTGAATCGTTTACGCGGTTGCCTACTTCGTATTCCAGTTCCAGTTGGCCGTTTTTGCCCAAAGGTTCGGTAAACGATACTTCGCCTTCCCAGTCAAAGCCTTTGCGGTCCAGGTTGGTGTATTGGTTTAATATTTCGGTACTATCGCGGAGGCGGCTGTAAAAAATATTCTCGGCCAGCCGGTAGCTGTCGGCATTATCCATGTGGTAGCCGGTACGCAAATTAAACGTAATGCTGCGGCCGGGTTTCAGGAAACGGTGGCTGTACAAAAAGTTATTGTTAATGTCGGAGTTTACATTATCGCCGTGGGCGTTATTCGTCGATTGGTTCAGCGGGTTAAAATCGTTTTGCGTGCGGCCCAGAAAATAAGAGTTGTTGTTGAAGTTCTGTAAATAAATGCTGGGCCGGAAACGAATGCGGTTCCGCTCATTAATATTATAATCTATGCGCATCCGTAAGGTGTGGTTGGCATCGTTGTTTGTATTCCGGTTTTCTTCGGTGTAAACCTGCCCCGAATCGGTGGGCAGTACAAAATCGCGGAAACGTTGCTGGGTGGTAACACTGCGGCGGTTGTTGTAAAAATAACTACCCGATACTTCCAGTTTTTCGCCAAAGGTTTCGCTGTAGTTTAACCCAAAACCATTGGTGTTAATAATGCCGTTCTGCGGCCGTTCGCCGCCGCCATTATTTGGGTCGGCGGTAAAGTTTAAAGTGTTTATGTTGTTGCTGAGGCCGGTTACGGTAATGCGGCGTTCATCGCTGAAAAAGTTTACGCTGGCGCCTGCCTGGTAGCGGTTATCGGAGCCATAACCCACGGAGGTACGGCCAAACCGGCCTATTTTGCGACTGGGCTTGGTAATAATATTAATGGTTTTTATTCTTTCGCCATCGTCGAAACCACTTAATTCGGCTTTATCGCTTTTTTTATCGAATACCTGAATATTGGCAATAACGCTGGCGGGTAAGTTTTGCAGGGCGGTACTCACATCGGTACCAAAAAACGGTTTGCCGTCAATTAATATTTGCTGCACATTTTCGCCCTGGGCCTGAAGGGCACCGTCTTGTACGGTAATACCGGGCATTTTTTGGACTAAGTCCTGGGCGCTGGCATCTGGCGCGGTTTTAAACGCTTCGGCATTAAACTGGGTGGTATCGCCTTTTTGCTCGCCGGGCGGTATTTTGCCAATTATCTGCACTTCGCCCAAATTGGTTGCTTCTTCAATTAAAGCCAGGGTACCTACGTTTACGGCGGCGTTTTCTATTTCAATGGGTTTCCGAAACGTGCTATATCCTAAATATTGCACTTTAAGCGTGTACTTACCCGGTGCCACTTTTTCAATCCGGAATTTACCTTCTACGTCGGTGGTGCTGCCGGTTATGGTAACATCATCTACGCGGTTGGTAATTACTACGGTAGCCCCAATCAGAGGGGTTTTATCGGCGACACCTTGTACCGTGCCCGTTACATCATAGCCCTGGGCATAAGCGCCCAGCATATTTAAACAGCAAAAGCAAAAGAGTAAAACGTTTTTCATTATAATTTAAGCGACAAAATATTCCAAACTAATCTTTACGGCAGCAGCCCATTTTAAGCCTAGTTTGGGAAATATACTTTACAATTCTGTCGTAAATCTGAAGTATCAGAAAGTCAGGTCGAAAAAATGGCGTTCGTTTTGGTAGTGGTGGGTAATGCTGAGGCCGTTTATATCGCAGATTCTTTTAACAATAGCCAAGCCTAAACCCAGGGATTGCGGCTTATCGGGGTTTTTGCGGAAACGGTCAAAAATCTGGTGCGACTCGAACGTAAGCGGCGTACCGGTGTTGCTAATACTTAATTTATGCGGTATTAGCGTAAGACTGATTTCGCCTTTTTTAAAGTTATGGGTAAGGGCATTTTTGAGCAGGTTGCTGAGCAAAACATCTAATAAATACGGATCGATAAACAAGGTGGCTTGCTCGTCTAAATCGGTTATTATTTTTACATTTTTCAGTTCGGCCAGTTCTTTAAAATTAAATAAAATATTCTGAATAAAAGCTTTTAGGTTAATGTGCTCTTTGTTCTGAAACTCCTGGTTATTAATGCGGCTCATGAGCGCCAGCGTTTTACTGAGTTTAGATAACCGGGTGGTAGACTGGTAAATGGCATTGAGCGCCTGGTATTCTTTTTCCGGAATATTACCTGATTTTAGCAGCATTTCGAGTTTGGCCCGCATAACGGCCAGCGGTGTTTGTACTTCGTGCGAAATATTATCGGTAAACTCTTTTATGTTGCGGTAATCGTATTCAATGCGGGTTACCATCTGGTCTATTAAGTGGTTTAACTCCTGAAATTCTTGCGTGCTGGTAGGCTGCAAGGCAATAGCCTGGTTTTTATTAACGGAATAATGCCGGATTTGCTCCAGTGTATGCCGGAACGGTAGCCACAAAAAATGCGACGATAAATAATTGAGCAGCAACAACACCACCATTAAGGCCAGAAACAAGTACACCGCCGCCTGAATAATAAATTTTTGCAGCAGTACGTAATCCTGCATGGCTATAAATATAGAAATGCGGTATACTTTGCCCCGAATGGCTTTGTCAAAAGTGCGCACCCGGAATAATTCGGTGCGGCCCGACATGTCATTAAACAGTTCTACATCTCTGTCGAAGCCCGCAATAACCGGGGCTTTCACGTTAGGTAACCGTTCTACTTTAAGCGTGTTGTAAGAATTTATTAGGTCCAGATCGGGTTTGGGCTCCGATAACAAAGTAAGTACGCGGTGCTCGCGGTACCGGAAGTTTTGCTTTACCTGTTCCTGGATAAAATTATTGGCGGTGGTATATAAAATATAACCGCTACCCGAAATTACCAGCGCAATAATAAGCAAGTACAGCAGGGTAGTTTTGGTTATCAGCTTCATTTTGTGCTACGCCGAAATAAATTTATAGCCCATGCCGTACACCGATTTAATATTATTGCGGCTGCCTTTGGTTAAAACTTTTTTGCGCAAATTTTTAATGTGGGTATAAATAAAATCAAAAGAATCGGCCATATCAATATTATCGCCCCACAGGTGCTCCGCAATAGATTCTTTGTTTAAAATGCGGTTGCGGTTGCTAATAAAATAAAGCAGCAGTTCGTATTCTTTGCGGGTTAAGGTAATTTCTTCGTTTTTTACAAATACCTGGTTGGTGGTGGTATTTACCCGAATATCGTCTAAAACAATTTCGTTGCTGCCGTTAAAGCGTTTGCGCCGCATTAAAGATTGTACCCGGGCATTCAGTTCGGCCAAATGAAAAGGCTTCGTTAAATAATCGTCGGCACCCAAATGCAAACCTTCCAGTTTATCGTCGAGCGCATTTTTCGCCGAAACAATTAACACGCCAGCCTCGGAGCGGTTTTGTTTTAAATTTTTTAAGAGTTCCAGGCCGCTGCCATCGGGTAAGGTAATATCCAGCACGATAATATCGTACTGGTAAATGGCAATTTTTTCGTCGGCTGTTCGGTAATCGGGCGCTGCTTCACAAATGTAACCTTCCTGCCGCAAGTAATTCACCACGGTCTCCGACAAGTCAGCATTATCCTCCACCAATAATATTTTCATATCTCTCCAAATAAAAACTAAAGATACAACGGGAATCTGAAGTAAAATTGAAGCGCCGACTGGTTGTTTAGCCGGTCATAAAATTAAACGGTTTAAGTGGTGCTGGCAAAATATTCTTCTGGTAATGGTTAATTGGTTAAAACCAATATTATAATTAAATGGGCGCAGGTGGTGATTGGGTGGTATGAGAAAAGTGGTAAGGCGTACCGGTAATTTTACCTTGTGGAGGTAGGTAAATAATTCCAAACTGTACCTTTTGAATTCTCATTTCGGATTTCTATCACTTTTTTCAGGGGACTCATCACACTTATTCTCTACTAGAAGAAAATCATAATAGGTTTGTCACATGAAAATAAGATACCTAAAGACAGCCATAGCATCCCTTTTCTTTTATACCAATACTTATGGTTTACAGCAGATAGTTGACTTTCACTGGAGAGGGGCAGTTCCTGATTTATTTGGCTCTCCCAACTGTAAAGGCCGTCACCTTCAGTTGAATTTTATAGGTTTCAATTGACTTACTCGGGCACCTACCTCCTGTTTATTTATATTTTTAGATTCTGTGAGCATTGCAGTTATTCACCCCAATGTCTTTTTGATCGATTTCTAAGACTATTCAAAGACATTTACAGCTTTATTTCATTTTTATTAAAGTAATCAACGCATAGCATGAAGTTATTTTCTTTTAACATAATCTTTTTCCTTTCGATAAGCCTTTCCGGCTTTTGCCAGCAAACGTTAATTCATCCCAAAGAAAAAATTAAAATACTTCTTTTAGGTACATATCACTTTGCTAATCCTGGACAGGATAAGTTTAACGTTAAGGTCGATGACTATTTTTCAGAACATCGGCAGAAAGAGATTCAAGAGGTAAATAATTCCCTGGCGAAGTTCAAGCCGGAGAAGATTTTCACTGAAATTGGTGTCAGATTTCAGCCAGAAGTAGATGAGATGTATCAGAAATTTAAATCCGGAAAAGTCGAACTTACAAAAGGATATGTCAACGAAAAGTTTCAAATTGGCTTAAAGCTTGCCAGGCAACTTAATAATGAGCGGTTCTATGGTGTTGATGCGGGTGGATTATGGTTTGAAGATAAAGTTAAGCGATATGCAGATAGTACTGGGATGGGGTTTTATGCTGCTTTTGAGAAAGCCACACAAAATCATGTGGAGTATTTGAATAATTACTTCAGCACGCACACAGTTAAGCAAAATCTATTACTCCTAAACAGCAAGCAGGAGCAATTAGAGCAGAATCATTACATTTATAATTACATTTTAAGCCGTGTTGGTGCAGGTGATAACTATATTGGTGCTGATTTGGTTGGCGAATGGTACAAACGTAACTTAAGAATATATAGCAATATACTCAAGTTTGTAGATACTGAAAAAGACAAGCGATTGTTGGTGATTTTTGGTAATGGGCATATGCACATTCTTAAACAGCTATTCGAAGATAATCCGGACTTTGAGGTGGTTGATGCTACTAAGTTTCTGAAATAAAGCGTATCGCTGTCTGCCCCATTTGCCGATTAGTACATTTATAAATCTCTTTCAGCCTGCATGGCGCGCGTTTAACGGAGTGTAACGCGTGCCAAAGTTATCTTGAAAATAATTGTAGTCTTTTAATGGTGCTTTAACATCACCTAATAAAAAGGTTCCGGCAGAAAAGCTTTTTGCGTAGCACGCGTTGCGCTTCGTTAAACGCGCGCCAGCTGCTGGGCAAGCATATTGCTTTCGTCTCACAGAATTATATTAACCCCTAAATATTTTTCTGTAGATCGAATAACGAACAACGATTAACGGCTAACGAATAACGCCCTTACCCCTGCACGTAATCCTGCAATATTGCCATGGCTTCGGCATCGGAGGCAGCTTCTACCACTTCGTCCATTACATACTGGATTTCAACTTCCGACCAGTTTTCTTTTTCGGCGGCTTTTACAAAGGCTCCTAAGGCCACATACCGGGAGGCTTCTACGGGCAAAATCATTTTTACTTTTTTCCGGATTCTCATGCGCAGGTTTACGGAAAACCAGAAAATTAAAGCAACCTTAATATTTTAGGGGCTTGGGGTTCCTGGGCAGTTTTCCGGTTTATTTCGGCTATTACTTTTTCGTGCAAATAAGCAATATTCGCGCAAACTTCATATTCTTCCAGCGTAGAGAATATTACTTCGTAAATGCGCAGGTTAACCAATAATATTTCTAAATCGATTAATAAAGCAAAATGCAGGAGCCGGGCTGTATTTTCCTGAGCTGCGGCATCAGCATTACTAAATAACGTGCACGAAAATAGTTGGGAACACGTAGTATCGAGCAGCGAACAGAGTGTTTCGAGGTATTGAATATTATATTTCTGCTGAATGCCGTTCTCGAAAAACAGGTGCAGCAGCTTCATTTTAGCAAAGCTTAGTTTGTCTTCTTCCTGCTGGTAAAGCGGTATAAGGGTTTGGGTTAAGTATTCCTGGTTTTCCAGAAGTTCCCGGTAATGCTGAATAGTCATGATAAGGGTAAGCAGTAAATATTTTGCTAAAGTAATTTAATAAAATATTTTAGTAACAAAGGTGCTCTTACCCGAAAATTTTTGATAAATAAAGTATATTATTATAATAATTGCATTTAGTTTAGAATTTGTTTGAATTAATCTTAAAGCAAACCTCTCGTTGGTTTTGTTAGTATATTAGCTCCTGATTTAAGGTTAATACGTTTTTGGCCCGCCTCAAAATAATGTTTTAAGTTAAGGGCCGTTATTGTTGGATTGAACTTGTTGAAAATTTAGCCTGCTACATGCCTGTTTCCGAACACCCGATTGCTGCTAAACTAGAAGCTGCCCGCCGCGAGCTCCTGGATTTGAGTTTGCGTAACCCTTTGCTGAATTACCGGCCCTTAAAATCGAGGGGCGTAGAAGTGGTAAACGAAATACCCGCTACGGTTTACCGCATATTGGTAAAAGAAGGTAAAGCCATGTCTTTTTTGCCCATAAATGCTAAAACAGCAGTAACGCTGGGTGAACCAAACCCGGAACCCGGAGTAGAAGAAGAACCGACGCCGGAACAATCCGATAACAAACTCCAGACCAAAGAAGCCCCGGCTAAACTAGATGCGCGCCTCCTCGATACCTACCACTCGGCGCGGATGTTTATGGAAGAGCAGGGCGTTAGTATCTTATATTTAGCATTAGGGTCTTTAACCTGGTACGAAGCCGAAAACAGCACCGAAGGCCGTTCGGCTCCCCTGATTCTGGTGCCCGTAGAGCTGGAACGAACCACCGCCCGCGACCGATTTCAGGTACGTTTTACCGGCGGCGAAATTGGTTCTAACCTTTCGCTGATTGCCCGCATGAAGGCCGATTTTGATATTATTTTGCCGGAGCTGCCCGAAGCCGAAGAAATTAACGTGGGGCAATATTTTGATGAAATTTGGCGCCGGGTGGTGGGCCGGAAAGGCTGGGTAATTAATTCCAAAGCTATAACGCTGGGTTTTTTCTCTTTTGGTAAGTTTATGATTTATAACGACCTAGACGAAGCTAATTGGCCCGATACGAGTAAACCCCAGCAACACCGCATCCTGAACGCCTTATTACTGGATCAAGGTTTTACCGAACCAGCCTCGCATATCTCGGAAGATGCCCACCTCGATGAATATTTAGCCCCGGCCACAACCCGGCAAGTAGTAGATGCCGATAGCTCCCAAACCTTGGCTATTCTGGATGTAAACCAAGGCCGCAACTTGGTTATACAAGGCCCACCGGGCACCGGTAAATCCCAAACCATTACCAATTTAATTGCCGAAGCGTTGGGCCAAGGCAAAACGGTGTTGTTTGTAGCCGAAAAAATGGCGGCGCTGGAAGTGGTAAAACGGCGACTGGATAAAGTGGGCTTGGGCGTAGCCTGTTTAGAACTGCACAGCCATAAAACAAATAAAAAAGATTTGCTGCAGGAGCTTAACCGTACCCTGGAATTAGGCAAACCTAAAAACCAAACCCTGGACAGCGACCTGAAATTGCTGGAGCAAGTACGCAGCCGCCTGAACGACTACGCCGAAGCCGTAAACACCCCGGTAGGCGTAAGCGAATTAACGGTGTATACTATTTTTGGACGGCTGATGCAACTCCGGAAAAAGTATGCGGGCGTGGTGCTGCCGCGCTTGGTATTACCCGCTTTCTTAAACTGGACGCTGGATGAATTTAAAAGCCGCGAGGTGCTGGTAGAAGAAACCCAGGCCCGCCTGAAACAAATTGGTCAGCCTACTAATTTGTTGTTTTGGGGCAGCCAGCGCAAAACCTTATTGCCTTCGGAACAAAACCGCTTAGAGCCGGCTTTGGAAGCGGCCGCCGCTGCCACGCAAAGCTTACGCGAAGCCACTGGCCAACTGGCCCAAACCCTTTCTTTGCCAGTTCCCGAAACCATACCGGAAGCCGAAAACTTAAGTAAAATTGCTTACCGTTTGCAGCAAAGCCCCCGGTACCAGGGTATAAATTTGCGTTCCGAAGTTTGGCTGCAACAAGCCACTGATTTACAAAAGCTGATTGCGGCTGGTAAACAAGTAGCGGTTATTCGCCAGCAACACGAACTGGTGTTGTTGCCCGAAGCCTGGGATGCGCCCGATATGTTACCCATTCGCCAGGATTTAATGGCGTACGGCGATAAATGGTGGAAATTTGTATCGGGGCCTTACCGCCAAAGCAAAAAGAAATTAGCCGGTTACACCCAAGCCGGTCTGCCTACTGATAATGCCGGGCAGCTAGCTCTGGTAAATGCCGTGCTGGAAGCTCAGCGGCAGCAAAAAGTAGTAACGCAATATGCTGAGTTGGGCAAAAATGCTTTTGGTACCCAATGGCAAGCCGAAGCCTCTAACTGGAACCAACTGGATGAAGTAAGCCGCTGGGCCACCGCGCTGCACCAAGCCGTAGAAAAAGCTGAACTCCCGGGGGCCGTTATTGCTTTCTTGGCCCAGGACCCGAATCTTGCTGGTTTAAAACCATTGCAGGTAGCGCTGGAAATCGCCTTACAAGAGCAAAACGCCCAACGCCTGGAAATAACGCAATTGCTGCAGCTAAACGATACCCAGCGGTTCGGCGAAAATAATGATTTGCGTAATCCTACTTTCCGGGAGCAGGAAGCCTTGTTTTTGGTATGGCGCCAGCACCTGGATGAACTACACCAGGTAGTAGCCTGGAATAATTTAACCCAGCGGTTACAGGATGCCGGGCTGCAGGAAATAATAAACCTGGCTAATACCTGGCCGGAGGCGGCCCAATATTTAACCGTGGCGTTTGCGCAAACCTGGCTGGAAGCCCTCCTGGAAAAAGCGTACGAAGAACGACCGGCTTTACTGCATTTTGAACGGGCCAGCCACGAAGAAGTAATTCATAAATTTACGCACCTCGATAATTTAATGCTGGCTTATAACCAAACCCGGTTGGCGGCTTTGCATTATAATCAATTGCCTTTACACGAAGCCGGCGGACAATTGGGAATATTAAGACGGGAGTTTGAAAAGAAATCGCGACACTTGCCTATCCGGCAGCTCATGGCCAAAGCGGGCAAAGCCATCCAAACCATTAAACCGGTATTTATGATGGGCCCGCTTTCTATTGCTAATTTTCTGCCGCCCGAAAGCCTGCATTTTGATTTGGTGATTTTTGATGAAGCCAGCCAGGTAAAACCCGTAGATGCTTTAGGTGCTATTTTACGGGCCAATCAGGTGGTAGTAGTCGGCGATAGCCGCCAAATGCCGCCCACCAGTTTTTTTGATGCGCTGGTAAAAGAAGATGAAGTAGTAGAAGAAGAAAATTTTACCGCCGACGTAGAAAGCATATTAGGATTATTTGCCGCGCAAGGCGCTCCCCAACGCATGCTGCGCTGGCATTACCGCAGCCGCCACGAATCGTTAATTGCCGTATCGAACCAGGAATTTTACGAGAACCGGCTGGTTATTTTCCCGAGCCCGGATGCGGGCCGCAAAAAAGCTGGCCTGGTATACCATCACTTACCCGAAACTTTTTATGACCGCGGCAAAACCCGCACCAATCCCAAGGAGGCTGAACGGGTAGCCCAAGCCATAATGGAACACGCGCGCACCTCACCGGAACTGAGCCTGGGCGTAGCTGCTTTCAGCATGGCCCAGATGCAGGCCATTATTAATTACTTAGAAATATTGCGCCGCGAAAATCCGGAGTTAGAAAGCTTTTTTATGGGTAATCCTAATGAGCCTTTCTTTGTTAAAAACCTGGAGAATGTGCAGGGCGATGAGCGTGACGTAATATTTATCAGCATTGGGTATGGGCGCACCGAAGACGGGCAACTCTCGATGAGTTTTGGACCTTTAAACGGCATAGGTGGGGAGCGTCGCCTGAACGTGCTCATCACCCGGGCCCGTTTGCGCTGCGAAGTATTTACCAACCTAAGCCCCGATGATATTGATTTAACCCGTACGCAGGCCCGCGGCGTGCAGGCTTTCAAAACTTTTCTCAGTTATGCGCAAAATGGCCAGTTAACGTTAGCAGCCGGTAACAGCAAAGAATTAGAATCGCCGTTTGAAACCCTGGTTTACGAAACCTTAATTAAAGCCGGCTACGAAGTGGTCGCCCAGGTGGGCTCGGCGGGTTTTTACCTCGATTTAGCGATTGTGCATCCTAAACAGCCGGGTCGTTATTTATTAGGCATTATAAGTGATGGTGCCAGTTACCACCAGGCGCGCACTGCCCGCGATCGCGACCGACTGCGGCAATTGGTAATGGAAGGTTTAGGCTGGCGCATTTACCGTGTTTGGAGCACCGATTGGTTCCGGAACCCCGAAGCTGAACAAAAACGCTTATTGCGGGCCGTGGAAAAAGCCCTGCAGGAAAATACCGAATCCCAGCCCCAGCTAAATGGACAGGTAAAGCAAGTGCTACCCCAAATCCAGCGCGAAGAAGTAAAAGCACCGGCTCCAAATAATGCTTTGCCACTTTACGAAATTGCATCGTTAAAAATTAATACCGGCGCTCGTGAGTTACACGAAGTGCCCGCCGCGGAATTAGCCAAATGGGTTGAGGAAGTGGTTCAGGTCGAAAGCCCGGTGCACCAGGAAGTGGTTCTGGAACGGTTAGCCGAAGGAGCCGGTGTAAACCGGGTAGGACCGCGGTTGCGGCTGGCTTTTGCTACGGCGCTTGATCGGGTAGTACTGGCCGGAACCGTAAAGCAAGCCGGCGAATTTTTGTGGTTACCCGAGCAAATAACGCCGCCCTTACGCGACCGCAGCAATTTACCCGCCGATTCGCGCGACCTGGAATTAATTTCTCCGGAAGAGTTAAGCGGTGTTATTTTAAAAGTAGTAGGAGAGGCTTTGGGCTTGGCGCTAGCGGAAGCAGCCCCAGCTGTAACCCGGCTGCTGGGCTTTACACGCTGCACCGATTATATGCGGGAGCGCACTACCCTAATAATAGACGAAATGCTACAAGCCGGGAAATTAGTAAAACAAGGCGAACAATTGCATTTACCCCGGCCCAAGTAAGTAGCGTAAATATTCATGAACAACGCCAGAACAACCCTCTAAATCCAACGTATGTGCTCTAGGTACTTAGAAACGACCCTTTTAACTTAAATATTCCGGATTTTTTATATTTAAAATCACTATGGATAAAGACTTAACCAACGTCGTTTCTCCAACGCATGCCCCTAAGCTGAAAGAATTACCTGCCACGGCTATTTGTGGTAACGATATTACTTCTTCCTGTTTATACGTTTCGGCGCTGGCTATTATTTATGCGGGCCAACTGGCCTGGGTAGCCTTGCTAATTGTGGGCCTGGTGTTGTTTTTGTTCCGGAAAATATACGCCGAAGTAGTAGGGGCCTTGCCTTTAAACGGCGGCGCTTATAATGCCCTTTTAAATACTACCAGCAAGCGCACGGCCTCGCTGGCAGCTTGCCTTACCTTGTTATCGTACATGGCTACAGCAGTTATTTCGGCTACCGAAGCCATGCACTACGTGCATCATTTATGGGAAGGCTTGCCGGTAATAGCGGCAACCGTTGGGCTCCTGGCTTTTTTTATGGGCCTGACTATTCTGGGCATCGGCGAATCTTCTATTGTAGCAATTGTTATTTTCATTATTCACATGGTTACGCTCTGCTTGCTAATTATAGTCGGAGCTATTTTTCTTTTAAACCATGGCTTCGATACGCTAACCTTAAATTATAGTCAGCCAGTGCAGGGTAGTGTTTTCCGGGCTTTATTTTTTGGTTTTGCGGCGGCTATGCTGGGTATTTCGGGCTTCGAGAGTTCGGCCAACTTCGTAGAAGAACAAGCGCCCGGCGTATTTATTAAAACCTTGCGCAACATGTGGCTGGCCGTAACCATTTTTAATCCGTTAACTGCTTTTTTGGCTTTAGCTATTATTCCAATGTCGGAAGTAGCGCCGCATCAGGCGGCTTTACTGGCTTATTTAGGCGAAATTGCCGGCGGCAACTGGCTGGCCTGGCTAATCTCGATTGATGCGGCGCTGGTACTCAGCGGGGCGGTTTTAACTTCGTATGTGGGCGTAACCGGGTTAGTTCACCGCATGACTTTGGACCGTTGCTTGCCCCAGTTTCTTTTAAAAACCAACCAGCGTGGCACGGCTTACCTTATTATTATTGCCTTCTTTATTTTGTGCGTATCTATTTTGTTTATTACCGAGGGCGATTTGGGCGCTTTGGCCGGCGTTTATACCATTTCTTTTCTATCGGTAATGGCTTTGTTTGGCATTGGTAATTTGTTGCTGAAATTTAGGCGTAACCGTTTGCCCCGGCCGGTAAGGGCCCCCATTATAACGGTGCTTTTAGCGGTAGTGGCAGTAGTGGCCGCGCTGGTGGGCAATGCCTTGTTAAATCCGGCTTACTTATGGGTATTCCTTAAATATTTTATTCCTACAATGGCTGTGGTATACATGATGTTGTACCGCATTAGTTTGCTGCGCCTGCTAACGTATTTGCTGCAACGCGCCGAGAAAAAACTGGGGTGGATGCTCCCCATTACTTCTTATAACCTGAAAAGACTTATTACTGACATTAATTCGCAGCAGTTTGTGTTTTTTACCAAGGGCGATAATATTGCCAATATTAATAAAGTAATGCGCTACATTGAAGACAATGAAAATACCCGGCGCATTAAAATTGTGAATATTTTAACCGAAAATGAATCGCCGCCCAAAAAGCTCATGCACGAGGTAGATGTACTGGACCGGGCTTACCCCGATCTGGACGTAGATTTTATTATTATGAAAGGGCATTTTGGGCCGGAGCTTATTCAGGAACTCTCCCGCAAGTGGAATATACCCAAAAACTTCATGTTTATTGGCTCGCCCGGCGACCGCTTTTTATACGGTGTGCAGGAGCTGGGCGGTGTGCGTTTGGTTATTTAAGAGCAAAACAAGCCTGGTGCTGTACAGGGAATAAAAGTAAAATACTGGCTTTTAGCGTAGGCAACTTACCCACCGCATTTTAAAAGCAGCAATTAAAAAATATTGATCCATTAACCAGAATATCAAGATAGCCTTAACAAAATATTCTTCTGTATCGGAAATTAAAAACTTATAATAAAGATGAATAAAGGCTGGTGGTTTAGCTAAGCTTAAGGGCTTCTATTTGCTCATCAGTTAGTAAAATATACCGGTTGTTGTAGGGGCTGGCGTAAAACTTTTCGGCAATAATATATTCGCCGGTATTTAGTTTATGAATATTGTAGCTAAATAAACTGTTCGATTTTTCGATTACTTTTTCCGTGTTTCGTAGGTCAAATCTTTTTCCGCAGGTGGTGCTAATAATTTGGTTATCATTAATTTCGGAATTCATAAAAATGCTTCTCATTACTTATTTTTTATGGGCTTATCTACGGAATATTTCTCAGAAGGATAAACAATTATTAAGTTAATTTCGGGTAGTTTGGGTATAACTGTTATCCTGCCCGAAGGTTTAAAAAATTAGCTTAAGCCACAATTTTTGTATTTGGCACGGTTTTTTGATAGTTGTTAGACAGCAATTCAACGCTGAAATTTTTCAGTTTAACTCTATAAAGAAACTACCATGAAAAAGATTTTTTACCTCTTCGCCCTGATGCTATTGGCAGCGCCATTTTATAAGGCTTCAGCCCAAAATATTAAAGTTGGCATTAAAGGCGGCTTTAATGCGGCTAACTGGGAAGGCAACGCCATGAATAATTTCCAAAGCATTGTGCAATTATCGAACGGGTACGTTAATACCGAAATGCGGCCTGGTTTTCACGCCGGCGCTTTCCTGAGTGTACCGGTTACTTCGTTTTTAACCATTGAACCGGGGGCTTATTATTCTCAGAAAGGCATTCGCTTAACTGGTCAGCTTTCTTCCCAAACCCTCGATTTTCTGGATGTGCGGGCTACCCTTACCAATAGAGCCGAATACGTGGATGTACCGTTGCTGGCCAAGTTTTTTGTTGCCGATGGATTTCATATTTACGGCGGTCCGCAAATGTCCTTCCTGGTTTCAAATAAAATTAATGTGCGGGCCGGTGCTTTTGGTATAAATGTGTTAAACACCAATATTAATTTCGATAATCAAATCCGGAAAACCGATGTGGGCTTGGTAGGTGGTGTTGGTTACCGTTTTGCCAACGGGCTGAACCTAAGTGGCGGCTACGATTACGGCCTGAATACCGTTGATAAAGGCGGCAACCTGAATACCTATAACCGGGTTATTAAAGTATCGATGGGTTTTGAGTTTTAAGTTGAATCAAAATTTGTTGGATAGTAATTTTGATGATTTTATAAAAAGAAGGCCGCTTAATAGCGGCCTTCTTTTGTGTTACATACCAAATATTTAACATCTGGTTTCTAGCATCAAATATCAAATTAAATAAAATCACAGATTTTCTGACCCACTTCAGTAGTGCTCATAAATTTATCTGGGTTAATATCTTTGGTAACGTAGCCAAGGTTTAAGGCTTCCTCCACCGCGTGGCGGATGGTTTTGCCTTCGGCCATTAAGTTAAACGATGTTTCTAAAAGAGTAGCAGCCGAAAGTACAGCCGCCATGGGGTTGGCAATATTTTGGCCGGCGGCCTGCGGGTATGAGCCATGAATAGGTTCGTACAAAGCTACCTGGCTGCCCACCGAAGCCGATGGCAACATGCCCAAAGAGCCCGTAATTACGGAAGCCTCATCGGTTAAAATATCACCGAACATATTTTCGGTTAAAATCACGTCGAAACGGCGCGGGTTCTGGATGAGAGCCATGGCGGCATTATCGACAAACATCAGCTCCAGTTCAATTTCAGGGTGTTCGGCAGCGTATTTCTGTACTACTTCGCGCCACAGCCGCGAGGTTTCCATTACATTAGCTTTATCTACCAAGGTAACTTTTTTGCGGCGTTTAGCGGCGGCTTCAAAAGCCAGTTGGGTAATGCGGTATATTTCGTCGTGGGTATAGGTGCAGGTATCGTAAGCGCTTAAGCGATCATCCGAACGACCTTTCTTGCCAAAGTAGCTGCCACCGGTTAACTCGCGGAACACCACAAAATCTACACCTTCTACTATTTCGCGCTTCAGCGGTGAGGCATCGGCCAGGGCTTTAAAAGTATTTACCGGCCGAATATTGGCGTATAAACCCAACGCTTTGCGCATGGCCAGTAAGCCTTGTTCGGGGCGTACGGGGGCAGTTGGGTCGTTGTCGTATTTGGGGTGCCCAATGGCGCCAAATAAGATGGCATCCGCCGATTGGCAAAGTTGCAAAGTTTCATCCGGAAAAGGGTTGCCGGTTTCATCGATGGCAATAGCGCCTACCAAACCTTCTTCAAACGTGAATTGGTGGTCGAAAACTTCGCCTATTTTTTTTAGCACCTGTACCGCTATGGCGGTTACTTCGGGCCCGATACCATCGCCGGGCAATACAGCAATTCGCTTATTCATAAGTTTATATCTCTTAACTATTGGTATTGGGCGGTAAAAGTAAGGAGTTTTAATAATTCAGACCGAATAAAATAGTAAATTGTTAAAGCTGTTGCCCTTAGAAATATTCTTGTTCCGGAAATAGCTTAAAGGTTACTTATATTAAATATTAAAAAGCAGTTTGCATAGCAGAAAAGAATAGCTAATCTCACCTATCTGGGTCATTTTGGAATAATCTCCTGATTAGGTATGTCAGAAGATTCTTTCAAAATGACCGAGTTGAGCAGGAAGCAAAAATTTCCTACATCTCTAGCAGATTGTTCAGGCTATTGGGTATTATGCAGCAGCATTATAGGCGTTTGAGTAAGTAGCAGGCTAATATTTAAAAGTTTCTATTTTGTTAAAAGTTAATCTATTTAAGAAAACTTTTATAAAAAAATTGTAAAAGTTTTAAAAAAATAGTTTTACTTTAAGGTCTAAATAGAAAAGCCTATTATAGGTAGTTGCAACCCCGCAAATAATTACTTAAATATAGGTCTGTAAGGCACGAGTTCTGTTAAAATTATAAAGTGGGTACTGTTTCTAATGTATGTAAAACCGACCAGGAGCGTAGCAGTCTGTTGAGTAAAATAAATATTTACTGAGGCGTAACAGAACGCCACTTTAATTATTCACCATAAATAAATTTAAGTAAACTATAGTATTATACCAGTCTATGACTTCACCCAAAGCAAATTCAAGACGTAAATTTTTTAAAACCTCTATTGCGGCTTTAGCTGGCATTACCATTGTTCCCCGCCATGTGTTAGGCGGGCCCGGTTACCTGGCTCCAAGCGACCATTTAACTAAAGGAATTATTGGGGTAGGTTCGATGGGGCGGGGCCACATTGAATACGCCGGTACCAAGGTGGTAGCTATTTGTGATGTAGAAAAGAAACACTTAAAGCTGGCGCTGGATAAAATTGGCAGCAACGTTAAAACCTTTGCGGATTATCGTGAACTAATACAACTGCCCGAAGTGGATATTGTGCACATTGCTACGCCGCCGCACTGGCACGGTATTATGGCCGCCGATGCGGCCCGGGCCGGTAAAGATATTTGGTGCGAAAAACCCATGACCCGCACCATTGGTGAAGGCAAACGGGTGGTAGAAGCCGTACAGCAGCACGGCCGTATTTTCCGGTTAAACACCTGGTTCCGCTTTTCCGATACTTTCTACGGCATGGGTACCACCGTTAAACCCATTAAAAAATTAGTAGAAAGCGGCTTATTGGGCTGGCCGTTAAAAGTAACCGTGGGTGCCACCACTGGCTACGACTGGAAATTTTACTGGGTAGGCAAAACCGACCTCGACCCGATGCCGGTACCCGACACCTTAGATTACGAAGCCTGGTTAGGACCAGCGCCTTACAAACCTTACAACGCGCACCGGGTACATGGCACGTTCCGGGGTTACTGGGATTATGATGGTGGCGGACTTGGCGATATGGGGCAACATTACCTCGATCCGGTGCAATATTTCCTGGGCAAAGACAACACCAGCCCGGTTTCAGTAGAAATTGACGCGCCGCAGCAGCACCCCGACGCCGTAGGAACCTGGCGCCGTATTACCTACACTTACGAAGATGGTTGCCAGATTATTCTGGACGGCGAAGGTAAAGATAAGGATGCCGCTTATATTGAAGGACCTAATGGTAAATTATACCCGGGTTTCCGCTCTACTATTCCGGATCTGGAGAAAAAATTAGCCGCTTTCCCGGACCCGCAGCCGCAGGTTACCGACTTTGTTGATGCCGTTAAAAACCGCAAGAAGTTTGCCCTGAACGAAGAAAACGGTCACCGTTCCTGTACTATTGTAAATATTGGTTTGGCTGCCTTAAAGCTGGGCCGCTCGCTTAAGTACGACCCGGTAAAGCAGGAATTTATTAACGACGAAGGCGCTAACCGGTTGATTAACCAGCCAATGCGGGCCCCTTTCCTGATTTAATAATTTGGTGCTGTAGAAATATTAAAGTTTGTACCCGATAAATTGCTTTACATGAAAAAAATATTTATTAATTGTTTGTGCCTGTTGCTGCTCACGGGACCCGTAGTGGCCCAGACAAAAACAGATAACCGTACCCTTACTACCCGCATTGCCGATGTGTTAGCCATGTTTCCGGCCAACGATGCTGCCCAGCTTAAAAATAACATGAACGAGATCAGCGCAATGGGCGAACCCGGTATTCTGGGAATGGCCAAAATGCTGGTTACCCCCGAAAAAGGCGATAATACCAAAATTGAATATGCCTTGGGTGGCTATTCTTATTATGTGTCGCAAGGGAACCAGGAAGCTTTACGCGCTACGGCCGCTAATGCTTATATAAAAGCGCTGGACGAGGTAACCGACCCGGTAAACAAAGCTTTTATTATTACCCAACTGCAAATGGTGGGCAAAGACGAGGCGGTACCCGCTTTAACTAAATTATTAACTACCGAACAATTTTGCGGTCCGGCTGCCCGGGCTTTGGTAAAAATAAATTCGCCGGCAGCTCAAACTGCTTTGCTTACGGCATTAAGAAGTGCCCAGGGCAATTGCCAGTTATCGTTTGTAGAGGCGCTGGGCGATGCCCGCGCTAAAGGAGCTGCAGCCGATATAAGCAAACTGGCTACCAACAGCAATCCTAACTTAAAAAAAGTAGCCCTTTTTGCGCTGGCTAATATTGGCGACCCTGCTTCGGAAGCGGTGCTGGCCAGCGAAGCCGAAAAAGCCGGTTTAATTTACCATAATGCCAATGCTACGGCCGCTTACCTGCGCTGGATGGAAACCATGCTGGCAGCCGGTAATAAAGACCAGGTAGGAAAAGCCGCGCAAACTTTATTAAGCAAAGCCACCCAGGATACCCAGTTGCATACCCGTATTGCTGCCCTTAACTATGCGGCAAGGGTACAAGGCGACAACAGCATGCCTTTGCTCTTAACCGCCGTAACCGATAAAAACCAGGCCTACCGGGTAGCTGCTTTAAAATACGCCGCTGCTTTAAAAGGCAGTGGCCAAACGCAACAGTGGTTAACTGCCCTGAAAAAAGCCGAACCCGCTGCTCAAGCCGACATTATTAACATGTTGGGTAATCAGCAAGATGCTGCCGCTTTACCAGCTATCACCAAAGCGTTAAAAAGTAAAAACCCGCAGGTAAAAATTGCCGCTATTACCGCCGCTGGTAAAATAGGTCAGCAGGAAGCTTTACCAGCCATTTTAAAAATAATGCGCAAAGGCGATTCGGCCGTGGTACAAGCTGCTCAATCGGCTATTTTAACCATGAAAGGCGAAAACGTAGTAACCCAGGTGGCAGCTGCCTTACCCAAAATGAAAACAGCGGGTAAAACGGCCTTGCTGGAAGTACTGGGTGCCCGCAAAGCTACCCCACACATAAACGTGGTGCTGGACCAAACCAAAAGCAAAGACCCGGTTGTAGAACTGGCTGCCCTGAACGCTTTGAAAAACATGGCTACCCAGGAGCATTTACCTGCTTTGTACCCGCTACTGGCCAGTGCCAATACTCCCGAAGAAGTAACTGCCGTGCAGGAAGGAATTTACAATGCATTAGCAGATGTAAAAGATAAAAATCAGCAAACCGATATTATTCTGGCGCAAATGGCCCAGGCCCCAGCCGATAAGAAAACCCTTTACTATAATGTGCTGGGCCGCATAGGAGGTAAAAAAGCCCTGCAAACCGTAGCGGCCGATTTTAAAGGTGGCGACGAAGAAATTAAAAAAGCCGCTTTCGCCGCTTTAGGCCGATGGAATGATTTTTCGGCGGCAAACGAATTAATAAATATTGCCCAGGCCAATATTGGTTCCCCTTATTTCGACCAGGCCTTACGCGCTTACGTGCGCCAGGTAAGTTCCGCTAAGTTTCCGGGCGAGCAAAAACTGCTGTTGTTAACCAAATCGCTGGATATTGCCCAAACCAACGAACAGAAGAATTTAATACTGCGGGAAGTAGGCCGCAGCCATACATATTTGTCGTTGTTAACCGCTGCTAAATATTTAGATGATGCCAGCTTACAGCAGACCGCGGCTACTGCCGTTTCGAATATTGCGCTGGGTAACAAAGAAATATTTGGCAACGATGTACGCGAGTACCTGAATAAAGCCATGAACGTAATGCGTGGCCAGGAGGTAGAATATACCAAAGCCAATATTCGCAAACACCTCGACGAAATGCCGAAAGATGCGGGCTTTGTATCGCTGTTTAACGGCAAAGATTTAACCGGCTGGAAAGGTTTGGTAGCCGACCCGATTAAGCGTTCGAAAATGGATGCCAAAACCTTGGCAACTGCCCAGGAAAAAGCCGATGAGCAGATGCGCCAGGACTGGGCCGTAAAAAATGGCGAAATCATGTTTGTAGGCAAAGGTTACGATAACCTGACGAGCATTAAAAAATACGGTGATTTCGAAATGCTGATAGACTGGAAAATTTACGACGATGGTAAAGGCGAAGGTGATGCCGGCGTTTACTTGCGGGGTACGCCGCAGGTGCAAATGTGGGATACCTCCCGCGTAAAAGTAGGCGCCCAGGTAGGTTCCGGCGGTTTATACAACAACAAAGTACACCCGAGCAAACCGCTTAAAGTAGCTGATAACCAACTCGGCGAATGGAACAACTTCCGGATATTAATGCAAGGCGACCGGGTTACCGTTTACTTAAACGGCGAGCTGGTAACCGATAATGTAATCCTGGAAAATTACTGGGATCGCAACATGCCTATTTTCCCCGAAGAACAAATAGAACTGCAGGCCCACGGTTCGCCGGTAGGTTACCGCAATATTTATATCCGCGAAATTCCCCGGCCAAAGCCTTTTGTACTAAGTGCCGCCGAGAAGAAAGAAGGTTATAAAGTATTATTTGATGGCACCAACATGCATGAGTGGATGGGCAACACCACCGATTACACCATTGCTGATGGCAACATGGTAGTAGACCCTAAGCCCGGCAGCCGCGGTAACTTGTATTCCAAAGACCAGTACAGCGATTTTGTTTTCCGGTTCGAGTTTAAATTAACTCCCGGCGCTAATAATGGTTTAGGCATCCGGGCGCCATTGGAAGGCGATGCGGCTTACACTGGTATAGAACTACAAATACTGGATAACGATGCCGATATTTACAAGAGCCTGGAAAAATACCAGTATCATGGTTCGGCTTATGGTGTTCTGGCTGCTAAACGTGGTTATTTAAAGCCAGTGGGCGAGTGGAATTACCAGGAAGTAATTGTAAAAGGCCCTAAAATTAAAGTTATTCTGAATGGTACTACCATCCTGGACGGCGACTTAACCGAAGCGCGTAAAAATGGCACGCTCGATAAAAAAGACCACCCGGGTATTCACCGCAATACCGGTCATATCGGTTTTCTAGGTCACGGTTCTAAACTGGCTTTCCGCAACATGCGGATTAAAGATTTAAGCAAAGACAGTAATAACAATCTAAAAGCACAACGTTAATTCAACTTCGGGAATACGCTTCCTGAAACCAACTAAATATTGCCCTGTATTTTGAAGCTTATCAGCCTTAATCTGATAAGTTTCAAACTACAGGGCTTTTTGATTAAAGGCCTCTCTTGTATTACGTTACAGTCAGAGTTTAAGTAACACGTTTCTTGCCGCCATCGCCTAAAGTTGCCAGCGTATACTAAATTGTGTTTATATATAAAAAGTTATATTTATAAGTATAGCAAAGCAACTGCATTTATTAAGGAGATGGGCTTTGCCCGAAAAAGTTAAGGGCATGTATAATTTACTTTAGGAGGTGTAAATTATTGATAAATAACCTGGTAAGTACTTTTTTGTAAATAATTCCGTATTTATTCTTTATTAATTTTTCAGCCTTATTCTTATTTATACCCGTAGAAGAAAGCTGTTTAGATTTTTTATCCTTAAAAAGTTAAATTTATGAAGAAAAGATGGATTTCAGCCGTAGCCGCAGCCTTACTGTTTCCTGCGACATTAGTACTAGCTGATAATAGCGATAAAGGTAAAGTGATTAACCAACCCGCTCAAACCACTGGTGGCTCCACTGCCGGCGGTACTACTGCGGGCGGAACAACTAGTGGTGGCACTACTGTTGGCACTACCACAACCGGTACTACATCGGGTACTACCGCCGGTAGAACCACTACTAGTACCACCAGTGGCATTACAGCTGGTACCAGAACTACGGCTGGCACTACCGCCGGAAGAACCACCACCGGTACCACGGCTGGAACAAGAGGCGGGCGAACTACTGTCGGGACAACTGTTGGTACTACCACTGGAACTAGAACAGGTACCACCACCGGAACCACCTCGGGTAGAACCACTACCGGGAGTACCAGCGGTACCACAACTGGCCGTTCAACCTCTGGAACGACAGCGGGCACTACAGCCGGTACTACCAGTGGAACAACCGCTGGAGGTAGAATGGGAACTACTGCCGGACGGACCACCACAGGCACAACGGCTGGCGGTACTACAACAACCGGTACAACTAGCGGCGGAACTACTTCCGGGGGGACTACCGCAGGAGGTGGAACTACCGGTGGACGGTAAGTAGAAAAGTTTGTTAATAGAAGAGGCAGTCAGGAATATTCTGGCTGCCTTTTTTAGATTTATTGATATTCTAAATCCTGTAAAACAGACTATTCTCTTTCGACAACAAATTAAAAATCCTTAAGTGGGGGCGAAAAGTAAATTAATGTCTGAATTGCCCTGGTTTAGCTCAGGAGCTAAATTTTCGCCAAATAAAAATCTATGCCTTTTGTAAAAATCTGGATTCATTTGGTATGGTCTACTAAAAACCGGGAGCCTTTCTTAACCAAAGAAATCCGGCAAAAAGTTTTTATGCCTATTCGGGAGAACGCCAATGAAAAGGGTATTTATATTGATTTTATAAATGGCCATATCGACCACGTACACTGCCTGATATCTCTAGGGGTAAGTCAGAACATAGCTACAATAATGCAGCTAATAAAAGGAGAATCTTCGTTCTGGATAAACAAAAACAACTTATGTGCGGGTAAATTTGAATGGCAGGAAGAATATTTTGCGGTATCGGTGAGTGAGTCTATGGTGGATAAGGTGCGAGATTACATCAAAAATCAAGAGAGGCATCATCAGTTTAAAACCTATGCAGAGGAGCAGGAAGACTTTAGGCGGATCTATGGTTTTGAAAAGTTGGGTTAAAGCTTTTAAAATAATCTGATTCCTCCATCTAAAGATGGAGGCAATTCAGGGGCGAGTAGATAAGCAGTATTTCCTGGGAAAATGAATGGCCACTAGCTTCAGCTAGTGGAAACAAAAAAGCCAGTTCAAACGAACTGGCTTTTCTATTAAAATAATATTTTTAAAACTTAAGCTTCAACTTCCTGGTCTTGGCTTACCAAGCTCAGATATTTACTCGTTTTCTCGTAAGCTTCAATTTTCTCCCGCAAATTCAACAAATAATCAATATCGTCGTAGCCGTTAATTAAGCAGGTTTTTTTGTACTGATTAATTTCAAACTTTTCCGAAATATTAGTACCAACGATAGTTACGGTTTGGGCTTCTAAATCTACTTCTAATTGCGTGTTTTTATCGGCAAAAATATGCTCGAAAACGGTAGCTAAGAATGATTCAGATACCTGTACCGGCAACAAGCCATTGTTCAGGGCATTGCCTTTAAAAATATCGGCGAAGAAGCTGGAAATAACTACTTTAAAACCGTAATCCGCAATGGCCCAGGCAGCGTGCTCGCGGCTGGAACCGCAGCCAAAGTTTTTGCCAGCCACTAATATCTGCCCGCTAAAATTTGGGTTGTTCAATATAAAATCTGGTTTGGGATTATTCTGGTTATCGTAACGCCAGTCGCGGAACAGGTTATCGCCGAAGCCGTCGCGGGTGGTGGCTTTCAGGAAACGTGCCGGAATAATCTGGTCGGTATCAATATCTTCTATGGGTAACGGAACAGCCGTTGAGGTTATCTTTACAAATTTTTCCATGATGTACTAAGCGTTTAACAATTCACGAACATCGGTTATTTTACCAGTAATGGCGGTAGCGGCGGCCGTAAGCGGACTTACCAGCATGGTGCGGGCACCGGGGCCCTGACGGCCTTCAAAATTCCGGTTAGAGGTAGAAACGCAATATTCGCCTTTCGGTACTTTGTCTTCGTTCATGCCTAGGCAAGCCGAGCAGCCTGGTTCGCGTAGTTCAAAACCGGCCTCTTTCAATATTACATCTAAGCCTTCGGCTTTGGCCTGGTTTTCTACCTGTTTCGAGCCCGGTACAATCATGGCGTTTACATTAGGGGCTTTGTGTTTGCCTTTTACAAAATCGGCTACTAACCGTAAATCTTCGATGCGGGAATTGGTACAGGAGCCAATAAATACGTAATTAACCGGCTTGTCAATTAAGGTGTCGCCGGCATTAAAGCCCATGTACGCCAAAGATTTTTCGAAAGAAGCTTTGCCGCTTTCTTCTTTTAAATCGGCTACGGTTGGAATATGTTCGGTTATTTTAATGCCCATGCCGGGGTTGGTGCCGTAGGTAATCATCGGCGTAATATCGGCAGCATCGTAGGTATATTCTACATCAAACGTAGCGCCTTCGTCGGTGAAGAGGGTACGCCAGTAAGCCACGGCTTCGTCAAATTTATCGCCTTTAGGGGCAAATTCTCTGCCCTTGATGTAGTCAAACGTAATATCGTCGGGGGCAATTAAACCACCACGGGCACCCATCTCGATGCTCATGTTGCAGATGGTCATACGGGCTTCCATGCTCAGGCTGCGAATAGCCGAACCGGCATATTCCACAAAATAACCGGTAGCACCACCCATCGATATTTTAGAAATTATGTACAGGATAATATCTTTGGAAAGCACACCGTTGGCCAGCTCACCTTCAATATTAATACGCATGGTTTTGGGCTTGCTTTGCATCAGGCACTGCGTAGCCATAACCTGCTCTACTTCCGATGTTCCAATACCAAAAGCAATGGTACCAAAAGCGCCGTGGGTAGAAGTGTGAGAGTCGCCGCACACGATGGTCATGCCGGGTAATGTAACGCCCAGTTCGGGTCCGATTACGTGTACAATACCCTGAAAGGGGTGGCCCAAACCGTAGAGTTCAATGCCGAATTTTTTACAGTTCTCGGTTAATTTATCTACCTGAAAACGCGATAGTGGCTCGGCAATGGGTAAATGCTGATCTTTGGTAGGTACGTTGTGGTCGGCGGTAGCCAATACGTTTTGCGGCCGGAACACCCCGATACCTCTTTTTTCCAGGCCGGCAAAAGCCTGCGGACTGGTAACTTCGTGAATTAAATGTTTATCGATGTATAATACATCGGGTCCTTCTTCGATGCTGGTTACGACGTGCGCATCCCAGATTTTCTGAAATAATGTTTTCTTATCGGATGTCATTACTAAATATTAGCTTTAATACCTGCCTTCTCTTTCTTCGTCTCAATTTTTTGGTAAAGTACGCCCAGGTGATCGTCATTTACAACCTTTACCTCATCTGCTAACACCAGGTAATCTTTATAAATTTCATCCAACTCGTCTTTTGAAATAAAGTAGCCCAGGTTTTCCATGCGGTGCTTTAAAGCGGCGCGACCACTGCGGGCGGTTAACACAATTTTAGAGTTATCAACGCCTACATCGTGCGGATCGATTACCTCGTACGTTTCGCGGTGTTTCAGGAAGCCATCCTGGTGAATACCCGAAGAGTGCGCAAAAGCATTATCGCCCACAATAGCTTTGTTCGGCTGCACGCGCATCCGCATCAACCTTGAAACTAAGCGGCTGACGGGGTAAATGCGTTTGGAGTTAATGCCGGTATTTAAGTCAAGCTCTTTGTGGCTCTTCATAATCATCACCACTTCTTCCAAAGAGGTATTACCGGCGCGTTCGCCAATACCGTTAATGGTACACTCAATTTGGCGCGCACCGTTCATCACGCCCGCTATAGAATTAGCCGTTGCTAAACCTAAATCGTTGTGGCAATGCACCGAAATAATGGCTTTATTAATATTTTTTACGTTTTCGCGGAGGTATTTAATTTTCTGACCGTAATCCCAGGGCAAAGTATAGCCGGTGGTATCCGGAATATTAACTACGGTAGCGCCAGCCGCAATAACGGCTTCCACCATCTGGGCCAGGAAAGGCAAATCAGCCCGGCCGGCATCTTCGGCGTAGAATTCAATATCTTCTACAAATTGCTTGGCGTATTGCACGGCCCACACGCCCCGCTCCAGTACATCTTCGCGGGTAGAATTAAATTTATGCTTAATGTGCATATCAGAAGCGCCAATGCCGGTATGAATCCGCTTGCGCTTGGCAAATTTCAACGACTCTACGGCCACATCTATATCTTCTTTCTTAGCGCGGGTTAAAGCACAAATAACCGGTTCTGAAACCGCTTTCGAAATTTCAACGATTGAAGCAAAGTCGCCGGGGCTGGAAATAGGGAAGCCAGCCTCAATTATATCAACGCCTAGTTCTTCCAGGGCTAGAGCCACCTCAATTTTTTCGCGGGTGTTAAGCTGACAACCGGGAACCTGTTCGCCGTCGCGCAGCGTGGTGTCGAAGATATAGACCTTGTCGTTCATGAGAATTGATCTTTATAATTTTAAAAATAAAAGCTTAATGGTAATATATTTTTACAAGTTACTAAGTTCAGCAGAAATTCTGAACAGAAATTTAGGTTTTTTGCTAAAATTGCGGCTTAAGCCTGCGAAATCAGGTAATCTTTTAAGGCTTCATAGTCAGCGCTCATCCGGATAGATTCTTTCTTTTTCTCCAGGTAGCCCTGTAAATTAAAGGGGATTTCTATTTTTTGATTGATAGTATCTTCTACTACATCAATAAATTTAGCCGGATGCGCCGTTTCCAGGAAAATACCAATCTGTTGTTCGTTGTTCGTTATTCGATCTTGCTCCTCGAAATATTTCTTTAAGGCGCCGTAACCAATGGCGCCGTGCGGGTCTAGTACGTAATCGTATTGCTGATAAACTTCCTGCATCAGTTGCCGGGTTTCGGCATCGGTAAAACTGTAACCAATTATTTCTTCCCGGATTTTCTCCAGCGAGTTGTCGTACATATCCATCAGGCGGGCAAAGTTGCTGGGGTTCCCAACATCCATGGCGTTAGAAATGGTATGCTCCGATGGTCGTGGGATAAAGAAACCGGTGTGTAAATATTCCGGCACAATATCGTTGGCGTTGGTGGCGGCAATAAATTTATGCACCGGTAAGCCCATGCGTTTAGCCAGCAAACCACCTGTAATATTGCCGTAGTTGCCGCTAGGCGTGGCAAAAACCACTTCGCGGCCTTTGTCTTTTACCTGCGCATAGGCATAATGGTAGTAAAACGACTGCGGGATGAGCCGGGCAATATTTATGGAGTTAGCTGAAGTTAACTGCATTTTCTGGTTCAGGTCTTTGTCGAGGAAAGCCTTTTTAACCAAATATTGGCAATCATCAAAAGTGCCTTCTATTTCTAAAGCGGTAATATTCTGGCCCAGGGTGGTAAGCTGTTTTTCCTGAATATTGCTCACTTTGCCGCTGGGGTAAAGAATAACCACGTTAATACCAGGTACGCCCAAAAAGCCGTTGGCCACGGCACTGCCAGTATCGCCGGAGGTAGCTACCAATACGGTAATCTGTTTCTGGCTGTCCTGGGTAAAGTGCGCCAACAGGCGCGCCATAAACCGGGCGCCTACATCTTTAAAAGCCGAGGTTGGGCCATGGAATAATTCCAGGGAATAAATATTATCGTGCACCGGCACCACCGGAATATCAAAATTCAGGCTGTCTTCTACAATCGTGCGCAAGTCTTCCCGGCTCATTTCATCCTTCAGCAAGGCGGTAGATACCTCTAAAGCAATTTCAGGCAAAGTCAGCTTCTGAGTATTTTCGAAAAAAGAAGCGGGCAATTGCGGAATGTGCGTCGGCATGAACAAACCGTTATCATCGGCCAGGCCTTTTACCACGGCTTCTTTTAAGTTAACTACCGGGGTTTGTTTATTGGTGCTGTAGAAAGACATTATTCAGTTGTAAGTTGTTAGTTATTAGCTGTTAGCCTTTAGGCATAACTGACCAAATATAAACTAAGGTTAATAATAAATTTATTCGTTTTCAGCGGGCATTAAAATTCCGCTGTTTCATTTTTTTGTATTAAGGGCGAACCGTTTTACTTTTTTACCGCAATAACTATTCCGGTTGCCCAAACTTGCTTGGTTAATATTAAATCTGCTCTTGTTTCTAAATAATTAATTAGGTTAACTGCTTTTTCCTGGTGCCCGTCGGGCCAGTTAGGCTGGGCTAGCATATCGTCTATAATATAAAGTCCGCCTTTGTTTAACATGGCTAAAACATCGTCCAGCAGCAGATATTTTCCGTGCCAGGTGTCCGCAAAGATATAATCAAATTTAGCATTTTTATTCTCGCTTACCCACTCACCACCATCAGTATGAATAAGGTTTAGCCGGTTATCATCCGCCAGAAATTCTTGCGCAATTTCCAGGAATTTTTTATCATTATCGATAGATAACAAGGAAGACGCATCATCCATCCCGTCGAGAATCCAGGCGGTGGAAAGCCCGGTTCCGGTGCCCAATTCCAAAAACTTACCTTTGGGTTTAGTAGCGGCCAGCGTACGCAGCAAAGAACAGGTTAACACATCGGAAGCCATGGTAAACCCCGAGGCTTGGGTCGCTTCGTCTATGGCTTTATACGCCTTCGGTAATGGTTGATTTATTTCTTCCGTCAATGGATTTGCTCTTTAAACAGCTTAGGGTAATTAGCTTATTGCTAAAGCACTTTTGGCCCTTGCTTGTTAATTTTACTTACGTAGCTGTGGTTCTCAATTTCAAACTGGCTGAAAGTTTTGGTCATTGCCTGCGCTACTCGTTGTGCCGTTTCCAGGGAACTACTCAGCGCAAACATAGACGGGCCGGAACCCGAAATACTGGCACCTAAGGCCCCGTTGGCCAGCGCCGCTTCTTTTACTTCATCGAAACCTGGTATCAGCATTGAGCGGATCGGCTCAATAATTACATCTTTTAGGGACCGGCCAATCAGCGGGTAATCACCTTTCATGAGGCCGGCAATTAAGCCGGCAATATTGCCCCACTGGGTTACCGCATCTTTCAGGGTAATACCTTTTCGCAATATTTTGCGGGCATCCTCGGTTTTTACTTCTATCTGCGGATGAATAATAGTGCAGTACAGTTCTTCCGGATAAGGAATCTGAATTAAATCGAGCGGGTCGTAGCTGCGTACCAGCACAAAACCACCCATAATAGCGGGGGCTACGTTGTCGGCGTGCGCCACACCGGCGGCCGCTTTTTCGCCCTGCATGGCAAACTGCACCAAATCGGTTTGGGCCAGCGGCCGGCCTAATAATTCGTTTACGGCAAAAACGCTGGCGGCCGCACTGGCGGAGCTGGAGCCAATACCGCTGCCGGGTTTTATTTTAGAATGAAACGTTATTTCAAAACCATCTTCTGAACCCAAATGCTCTAAATAAGCTTTAAGCGAAACTACGGCCGTGTTTTTATTTACATCGCTCGGGAAAACAGTATCTGCGGTTTTATTAATTACGGTAAATCCCGGCTCGTTCCGGCGGCGCACTTCTATTTCGTCGCCCGGACTTTCCAGGGCAAAACCCAATACATCAAAACCACAGGCCACATTGGCCACCGTTGCCGGTGAAAATACTCTGATACGCTCTTTCATTTATGTAAGCCAAAGGCTCCTGGCCCTGGTTAAATTATTATGCTAGGTAGAAAAAACTACCTTCTTATCCCTTTTAAGAAGGGAAACCTGATACTCTTTTTGGCGGCAGAATTATTTCAGCCTAAACTTTTAATAATACTTGCTGGCGCGAGCGTCCCGCTCGTGTCTATTTTCCTCTGGCCTCCGGCCAACAGTATTTCTATTTTTTTACAGGCCAGAGGCCTTATAAATTATAGACACGAGGCGGAGCCTCGCGCCAGTAATAGTATAAATTGCAATGTCTAATACCCTTACCAAACGACTTGTAGCTTACTTGCCATTAGCCCGGTGCCCCGCCTTAGCTAAGGAGGGGCAGGGGGTGGTTGGATAATTAATTCGCAATTCGGATAATATCGGCAAACACACCGGCCGCTGTTACTTCGGCGCCGGCGCCGGAACCTTTCACAATCAGCGGCTGCACTTTATAACGCTCGGTTGTGAACAGAATAATATTGTCGGAACCCGATACCGAATAAAACGGATGCCCTTTTTCTATTTCCCGTAATTCCACGCGGGCTTTGCCTTCTTCCCAGGCCGCAATTAAGCGGTAGCCTTTGCCTTGATTTTCCAGTTCGGCGCGTTGGGCTTCAAAGGTATTTTCGTAATCGCGCAAGTTTTGCCAGAATTCGTCCATCGGTCCATCTTGTAAGCAGTTGGCCGGTAAAAACGGCTTAATGGCTACATCTTCCAGTTCCAGGTTTTCGCCGGTTTCGCGGGCCAAGATCAATATTTTACGGGCCACGTCTTTGCCGCTTAAATCAATGCGCGGGTCCGGCTCGGCGTAACCCAGATCCATGGCTTCTTGTACCACGGTGCTTAGTTTTTTATCGGCACTTACGGTATTAAACAGGTAGTTCATGGTACCCGAGAAAATACCTTCAATCTTCAGCACGGTATCGCCGCTACGAATTAAATCGTTTAGGGTGCTAATAATTGGTAAGCCGGCACCCACGTTGGTCTCGAACAGGAATTTTACCCCCCGTTTGGCCGCCAGTGTTTTTAATTCTTTATAAGTATGGTAATTACCCGAAGCCGCTATTTTATTAGGCGTTACTACCGAAATGCTTTTATCGAGCAAGGTATTATAAACCGAGGCTACTTCGGCGCTAGCCGTGCAGTCCACAAAAATGGCGTTCGGCAGGTTTAGCTCTAATATTTTATCTACAAACGTGTCAATAGTAGAAGGCTGCGTCGAATTTCCGAGTGCTTCTTTGCAGGAGTCGAGCGGAATACCAGCTTCGTTGAAAATAGCGGTTTTGGAATTAGATAATCCGATTAACTTTAAAGCAATATTATGTCCTTTGTATAAATTAGCCGCCTGCCCGCTGATTTGGTCCATTAAGGTTGCGCCTACGGTGCCAGTACCCACTACAAACAAATGCAGGGTTTTGGTTTCCGATAAGAAGAACGACTCGTGCAACGTATTCAGCGCTTTTTCTTCGTCTTTTTTCTGGATAACGCACGAAATATTAAGCTCCGAGGTGCCCTGGGCAATGGCGCTGATGTTAATACCGTTGCGGCCCAAAGCACTAAATAATTTACCTGCAATACCGGGGGTGTTTCTCATGTTAGAACCCACCAGTGCCACAATCGCTAGGTTATTTTCTATCTGCACCTTATCTACAATACCCGCTTGCATTTCCAGCCGGAACTCTTCTTCCACGGTTTGTTGTGCCCGCGTAGCATCTTTCTGGTTAATGCCCACACTAATTGAGTGTTCCGAAGAAGCTTGCGTAATTAATATAACGTTAACGCCTTTCCGGCCCAGCGCCCCGAAGAAACGCATGGCAATACCCGAGGCACCCACCATGCCACTACCCGAAATAGTTAGCAAGGAAATTTGCTCGATTGAAGAAATACCTTTTACCGGGGCTTCGCTGGGACGCGGACTGTGGGTAATAAGCGTACCGAAAGCCTCTGGCGCAAACGTGTTTTTCAACCTGATCGGAATGCGGCGGCTCAGCGCCGGTTGTATGGTAGGCGGATAAATAATTTTGGCGCCAAAATACGAAAGCTCCAGGGCTTCTTCGTAAGACATTTCCTCAATCGGAATAGCATTTTTTACCCGGCGCGGATCGGCAGTCATCATGCCGCTCACGTCGGTCCAGATTTCCAGGCCCGAAGCTTCAATGGCCGCCGCAATAATAGCTGCTGTATAGTCGGAGCCGCCCCGGCCCAAGGTGGTAGTAGCGCCGTGTTTGGTGGTACCCACAAAGCCCGGTATTACCAGCAGGTTTTCGTTACCGGCAAAATAATTTTGAATATTCTGGTTAGTCAGTTCAAAGTTTACGCGGGCGTTGCCAAAATTATTATCGGTAATAATAAAGTTGCGATAATCAACCGCCGCCGCCGGTAAACCATTTTCTTTAAAAGCCTCGGCAATAATATACGACGATAAGCGCTCGCCAAAACTCAAGATAAAATCCAGGGTTTTTTGGCTGAGTTCTTTTACCAGGAAAACACCTTGCATAATGTCTTCCAGTTCGTTCAAGATAAATTTAACGTTGGCTACAATAGAGCTCTGGCGCTTGGCATGAATCAAATCTTTAATAGCAGCCAGGTGCCGGTCTTCAATTTTAATTAACTCTTGTTTAAAGCTGTCGTCGCCGCGCTCAGCCAGCCGGCTGGTGTGCAGCAAATGGTCGGTAAGGCCGCCAAATGCCGAAACAACTACTGCCAGTTGTTTAATAGAAGCATGCGACCGGACAATATCGAGCACCTTTAATATATTTTCAGGACTACTGACCGAAGAACCGCCAAACTTAAGAACTACCATGCGTTGTGTAAATATGTACGTTACAAAATTGGGTAATCGAAATTAACTTTTTAAATATTAGTTTAATAAGTTAAAATTTTCTGCTGTTGCCAAGGCTTATACAAGCCGGCAGCAAAAACCAGATTGATAAATTTTAAATATTGCCTCAGAAAGATTAACTTGTATTAAATATTTTAAAATTATTTAATCTAATCCCTTTCTGATTGGGTTTTGTGGGTGCCAATATGAAAAAATAGTACGGAAATTAAAATTTATATTTTGTTTTGTTCTGAATTATTAATTACTTAGCGGCCCAAAATAAACATTTACCGGACTAAGAAAAATAATGAACTTTCGTCACGTCATCCTAAGCCAGATTATTTTTAGCGTCATTATCGACGCTAAGCGGTTAATGGTGTGACTTTGTTTTTAAATATAAGATAAGCGCCATTCCCGAAAGAGTGGCGCTTTTTTTTAAATGTGCCGGTACGGAAATAGCATTAGTGTTAAATAAATTTTTAATACCCTAATTAAACCCATGAGTACAAAACTAAACCGATACAGCTACCTGGTTACCCAGGAAGAAACCAATCCGGCCGCTCAGGCCATGCTGCACGCCATTGGCTTAAACGATGCCGATTTGCAAAAAGCCCAGGTGGGTATTGTGAGTACCGGTTTCGACGGTAACCCTTGTAACATGCACCTGAACGACTTAGCCAAACTGGTTAAAAAGGGCGTTAACAGCACCGACGATGTATTGGGTTTAATATTTCATACGATTGGGGTAAGCGATGGCATTTCGATGGGAACGCCGGGTATGCGTTACTCGCTGCCGTCGCGCGATATTATTGCGGATTCTATTGAAACTGTAGTAAATGCCCAGAGCTACGATGGCGTAATTGCCGTAGTAGGCTGCGATAAAAATATGCCGGGTGCGCTGATTAGTTTTGCCCGTTTAAACCGCCCGGCCATTATGGTTTATGGCGGTACCATTGCGCCGGGTAATTACTGCGATGCGGCGGGTAAGTTCACCGATAAGAAATTAGATATTGTTTCGGCGTTTGAAGCGCTGGGCGAAAAATATGCCGGTACTATTTCGCCGGAGGATTTTAAAGGGGTTATTGAACACGCTTGTCCGGGTGCCGGGGCTTGCGGTGGTATGTACACGGCTAATACCATGGCTTCGGCCGCCGAAGCATTGGGTATTGCTTTGCCTTATACCTCATCTAACCCAGCCATTAGCCCTGATAAAAGCGAAGAATGCGTACAGGCGGGTTTGGCTATTCGGCAGTTGTTAGAAAAAGATATTAAGCCATTAGATATTTTAACCAAAAAGGCTTTTGAAAACGCCATGGTGGTAGTTACCATTTTAGGTGGCTCTACTAATGCGGTGTTGCACTTGCTGGCCATTGCCCGCACCGCCGGCGTAGATATTACCATCGACGATTTCCAGCGCATCAGCGACAAAACGCCTTTACTGGCCGATATGAAGCCGAGTGGCAAATACCACATGGAGCAGGTACACAAAATTGGTGGTATTCCAGCGGTTATGAAAATGTTATGGAAAGCGGGTTTATTGCACGGCGATTGCTTAACTGTAACTGGTAAAACCATAGCCGAAAACCTGGAAAACGTGCCCGATATGGCCGAAGGTCAGGATGTAATTATGCCGCTGGATAAACCGATAAAAGAAACCGGCCACATTCGTATTTTGTACGGCAATTTAGCGGAGCAAGGCGGGGTGGCTAAAATAACCGGTAAAGAAGGCGAAATATTTACCGGTACCGCCGTGGTATTCGACGGGGAGTTTGAGGCCAACGACGGTATTCTAGCTGGTAAAGTAAAAGAAGGCGATGTGTTGGTTATCCGGTACGAAGGCCCTAAAGGCGGACCCGGTATGCCCGAAATGCTAAAGCCTACTTCTTTAATTATGGGAGCCGGTTTAGGTAAATCGGTGGCTTTAATTACCGATGGCCGGTTCTCGGGTGGTACGCACGGTTTTGTGGTAGGCCATATTACCCCGGAAGCCCACGTGGGCGGCATGCTTGGTTTGCTGCAGGATGGCGATAAAATTACCATAGATGCGGTTAACAACCGGTTAGAAGTAGATTTAAGCGAAGAAGAAATTGCTCGTCGCCGGGCTGCCTGGCAGGAACGGCCGTTGCGCAAAACTTCCGGTATATTATATAAATACGCCAAAACGGTGTCGTCGGCATCGGAAGGTTGTGTTACCGATAGATAATTTACTTCGCTGATAATCAGAAATAAGTAAAAAAATAATTCTTCGGGATGGAATAATTATCTTTGTAAGATGGTTGATTAAATAAACTTAAGGTTAAAAGTCATGAGTGTAGCAGTAGAAATTAAGGAAAAGGAACCGAAAACCGAGCCAAAAAAGATGCTCGTTACCGGCGCGCAAGGTGTGTTACTGTCGTTGCTGGAAGAAGGGGTCGATACTATTTTTGGATACCCGGGTGGCGCTATCATGCCCATCTACGATGCACTCTATGATTTCTCCGATAGCCTAAAGCATTATTTGGTCCGGCACGAACAAGGCGGCGCACACGCAGCGCAGGGTTATGCCCGCATTACCGGTAAGCCGGGCGTGTGTTTTGCCACTTCGGGCCCGGGTGCTACCAATTTAATTACCGGTATTGCCGATGCGCAGATAGATTCTACCCCGATGGTTTGTATTACCGGGCAGGTATTCTCACATTTATTAGGTACGGATGCTTTCCAGGAAACCGATGTACTGGGCGTAACCATGCCGGTTACCAAATGGAGTTACCAGGTAACCCGCGCCGAAGAAATTCCGGAAGCCATTGCCAAAGCTTTTTACATTGCCACCTCCGGCCGGCCTGGTCCGGTACTGATAGATATTACCAAAGATGCGCAGAATGCCACCTTTGAGTTTAATTACAAAAAGTGGAAAAAAATTGCCAGCTACTTCCCGGTACCTAAATTAAAACAATCGGAAGTAGTTGCGGCGGCCGAATTAATTAACCAGGCTAAAAAGCCATTTGTTATCTGGGGCCAGGGCGTTTTGTTGAGCCATGCCGAAGAGGAATTTAAAGCCTTTATTGAGAAAGCGGGCTTACCAGCGGCTTGGACCATTTTGGGTTTATCAGGATTGGAGACCGAACACCCGCTGAACGTGGGTATGCTGGGCATGCACGGCAATTACGGCCCTAACCTGAAAACCAACGAGTGCGATGTGCTGATTGCGATTGGTATGCGTTTCGACGACCGCGTAACCGGCGATTTAAAACGTTATGCCAAGCAGGCTAAAATTATTCATATCGAAATAGATCAGGCCGAAATAAATAAAAATGTACACGCCCATGTTGCCGTAAATGCCGATGCCAAAGAAGCTTTGCAGGCCTTGTTGCCATTAGTAGAGCAACGGGAGCATAAAGAATGGGTACAAAGCTTTTTCGACTGTTATAAAATAGAGTTCGATAAAGTCATTCGGGAACAATTGTTTCCCAACACGCCCGGTTTGCAAATGGGCGAAGCCGTTCGAATTATTTCGGAATTAACCGAAGGCAAAGCGGTGTTAGTAACCGACGTAGGGCAGCACCAGATGGTGGGTATGCGCTACTATAACTTTAAAGAAACCCGCAGCAATATTACTTCGGGTGGCTTGGGAACGATGGGCTTTTGTTTACCGGCGGCCATGGGGGCTAAAGTAGGCGCGCCCGATCGCCAGGTAATTGCAGTAATCGGCGACGGTGGTTTCCAGATGACCATCCAGGAATTGGGTTGTATTTTCCAGTACCAAATAGGCGTTAAGATTGTAATTCTGAACAACAATTTCCTGGGCATGGTACGGCAGTGGCAGCAACTTTTCCACCATAAACGCTACTCGTTTACCGAAATGGTGAACCCCGATTTTGTAGGAATTGCCAAAGCTTACGGCATTGCCGGCAGCAAAGTAACCGAACGTGAATATTTGCAAGGACATATAAAAGAAATGCTGGCGCACGATGGCCCTTATTTGTTAGAGGTTGTAGTGGAAAAAGAAGAGAACGTGTTCCCAATGGTACCGGCCGGCGATTCAGTAGCTAATATCCGGTTAGATTAGTAGGTATCTTTAATATTTTAAATAATAAATAAGCACAAACAGCCGGTTTGTTTAAAGCTAAAAATTAAGGGTTACAGGTAACTAACAACCTGTAACCTTTAACGCTAACCTTTAACCCAATACCGGCAACAGTAAGAAATATAGCAGCAATGGATACAGCGCCCAATTATTCCGATTCAGAAGAAAGAACTTATACCATATTTGCCTTTACGGAAAACAAAGTAGGTCTGCTGAACCGGATAGTCATTATTTTTACCCGGCGTCATATAAATATCGAAAGCTTAACGGCCTCTGAGTCGGAAGTGCCGGGCGTTTACCGGTATACCATTATTATCCGGGCGCGTTACGAGCAGGTAGAAAAGCTGGTGAAGCAGATCTCCAAACAGGTAGATGTCCTGCGCGCCTCTTTTTACCCGGAAGACGAAACCGTATTTCAGGAAATGGCGCTTTATAAAATCCCGATGACTTCGCTTATTAGCGGCCACGAGGTAGAAAAAATAGTGCGCGATAGCTACGCCCGTATTTTAACGGTAGACCCGCAATATATTATTATTGAGAAAACCGGTCACCTGGAAGAAACCAAAGCTTTATTTGAGCAACTGAAGCCGTTTGGTATTTTGCAGTTCTCGCGCTCGGGCCGGGTAGCAATTACCAAGCACATGAAAGATCTCAGCACATATTTAAGAGAACAGGCTGAGGCGCATTTATAATTAACAGATTACGGCAATGCTGGTACCGTTATAATATGAAGCAAAGTTAGAGCTGAATATTACTGGAAAGTAAACGGTAGCCAGGAAAACAAAAACTAAGGAAAAATCACTAATTAATAAAAAGTAAAACAATGGCAAAAATTAACTTCGGCGGAACAGAAGAAAACGTAGTAACCCGTGAAGAATTCCCACTTGACAAAGCCCGGGAAGTACTGAAAAACGAGACAATCGCAGTATTAGGTTACGGCGTACAAGGTCCTGGCCAGGCACTAAACCTACGCGACAATGGCTTTAACGTAATTGTTGGTCAGCGTAAAGATTCTAAAACCTGGGAAAAAGCCCTGAAGGATGGCTGGGTAGAAGGTGAAACGTTGTTTGAGCTGGAAGAAGCTTGCGAGCGTGGTACTATTCTGCAATTCTTACTTTCTGATGCCGGCCAAATTGCAGCCTGGCCTATGGTACAAAAAGCCCTGAAACCAGGTAAAACCCTTTACTTCTCGCACGGTTTCGGTGTTACTTTCAGCGACCGGACCGGTATTGTACCGTCTAAAGATGTTGATGTAATTCTGGTAGCACCTAAAGGTTCTGGTACCAGCTTACGCCGCATGTTCCTGGAAGGAAAAGGTCTGAACTCCAGCTTTGCCATTTACCAGGATGCTTCTGGTAACGCCCGCGAAAAAGCGGTTGCTTTGGGTATTGGTGTTGGTTCTGGTTATTTATTCGAAACTGATTTCAAAAAAGAAGTATATTCTGACTTAACCGGTGAGCGTGGTACTTTAATGGGTGCTTTAGCTGGTATCCTGGAAGCGCAATACAACTTGCTGCGCAAAAAAGGTCACTCGCCATCTGAGTCTTTCAACGAAACCGTAGAAGAATTAACCGAAAGTTTAATTTTATTGGTAGCGGAAAATGGTATGGACTGGATGTATGCTAACTGCTCTACTACTGCCCAACGTGGTGCGTTAGACTGGAAAAACAAATTCCGCGATGCCGTAGCTCCGGTGTTTGAAGAATTATACGAAAGCGTAGCTACCGGCGAAGAAGCCCAGCGCTCTATCGATACCAACAGCCAGCCAGATTACCGCGAGAAACTGGATGCGGAATTAAAAGAACTGCGCGATTCAGAAATGTGGCAGGCAGGTGCGCAAGTGCGCAAACTGCGTCCGCAGAATAACTAATACATATAAAGTTTAAAGCTATGAGGCCACAGTAACAGAAGAAGGAAACCCGTATTCTGTAACTGTGGCCTTTTGGTTTATTTAAAATAGTAAAGAAATGTCAGAAGTAGTGCAGGCAGTTGTAAAAGATAAAGTAAGTGTAGCGGGCATACAAGCTGCTGAAGAAAGATTAAAGGAAGTAGTGGTGCGTACGCCGCTTATCCGGAGTATGAATTTATCGGAGCGGTACGAAGCAAATATTTACCTGAAGCGGGAAGATTTGCAGGTAGTGCGTTCTTATAAACTACGCGGGGCTTACAATATTATGAAAAGCCTTACTGCAGACCAATTACAAAATGGTGTAGTTTGTGCCAGTGCTGGTAACCACGCCCAGGGAGTAGCTTATTCGTGCCACCACATGGGTATTAAGGGACATATTTTTATGCCGATTACCACGCCTAATCAAAAAATTAAACAAGTACAGTTATTTGGCCGCGAACACGCCGAGGTAGTGCTGGTAGGCGATACCTTTGATGACTGTTATTACGAAGCACTAAAGTTCTCCGAGCAGCATCAAATGGCGTTTATTCATCCCTTTGATAACCCTAAGGGGATTGAAGGGCAAGGCACCGTGGGTGTAGAGATTCTGGACGACATGAAAGGGCCGGTAGATTTACTAATTGTACCGGTTGGCGGTGGCGGTCTGGCCGCTGGCGTGTCTACTTATTTTAAAGCGATGAGCCCCCAGACCAAAGTAGTGGGGGTGGAGCCGGCTGGTGCGCCTTCCATGAAAAAATCGCTGGACGCCGGTCAGAAAGTAACCCTCGACCAGATTGATAAGTTTGTGGATGGGGCGGCGGTAAAATCGGTAGGGGACTTAACTTTCCAGATTTGCCGCGAAAACCTGGACGATATGCTAACCATACCCGAGGGTAAAATCTGTACCACCATTTTGCAGCTTTACAACGAAGAAGCCATTGTGGCCGAACCGGCTGGTGCTTTATCTATCGCGGCTTTAGACTTCTTTAAAGACGAAATTAAAGGCAAAAACGTGGTTTGTGTGGTAAGCGGTGGCAACAACGATATTACCCGTACCGAAGAAATAAAAGAGCGCTCGTTGCTGTACGAAGGCCTGAAGCATTACTTTATCGTAAACTTCCCGCAACGCGCCGGCGCCCTGAAAGAGTTTGTAAACGATATTCTGGGCCCCACCGACGATATTACCCACTTTGAGTATACCAAGAAAAACAGCCGTGAAAAAGGCCCGGCCTTAGTTGGCATTGAGCTAAAAAACCGCGACGATTTTGAGGCGCTGGTAAAGCGCATGGCCGATCGTAACTTTAACTGCGAATACATTAACGACCGTCCAGAATTTTACCATTTTATTATTTGATTGCTTTTTAAAGTTTACAGGCAGCGTTTATCTCTTTCTATTAATATTGTCTGTTTTTCTGGTATCTGGATAAAGCAGGAAGCCCAAATGCTTAAGTAGCCCAGTGTTAATATTTAACGCTGGGCTTTTTGTTTATTAATCTACACCCTTACGTAATGGGTACAGCCCAGCAGCAGGGCTTTTGCGTTAGAATATTTTAAGGGCATGACCAGCCAATAATATTCAATCTCTTCGTGTGCTTGCTGGTTATTGGCTTGCTTTTCATTGTACTATAATCTTATCTATAACAAGCCTGTTTTCAAAGTTTTGAGAAACTTTCCCATCAATTAAAGCGGAACTAAGTTGGCTTTTAAAATATTAAATTACTTATATTATTGATTTAATAATTATAGGATGTGTTTCCAAATGATGGAATAAAATTATATAAATTGAATTATTAAATATTTTAGTAAAATATAATTAAAAATAGTAAGATATTTCCTAATAATTAGTAAAATAGCTAAATAGCTATTTAAAAACAATTTTACTAAATATTTGATTTGTGTAAATTATATTATTTGAATGTATGTTTAATAATTATGGATGTGCTGTAATTAGAAAAGGTAAATTGTACTTAATGTATTTTAATAAAGTACTTTTTGTAAATTTTTAATAAAATTGTATATAGTTAAATTTTAATATATATCTTTGAATCAGTAAAACAACTAATAAAGATTAAAGGGATATGTTTAAAATTCTGTTGGCTGAGGACGATAAATTTAACCAGAGTTTGGTAGCAAAAGTTACAGATGATTTTGGGTTTGACTTAGATATTGCCGAAGACGGACAAGCTGCTATAAATAAATTAATTCAGAACGAGTACGATTTAGTGCTGATGGATATTGAAATGCCGATTATGAATGGGTATGAAACTACAAGCTATATTCGTTCTAAAATGGGAGCCAAAAGTAATATTCCTATTATAGTCGTTTCGTGCAAATCCGATTTGGGCGAAGCGGCTAAATGTATGTTGCTGGGGGCAAACTCGTATATGTCTAAACCATTCAATTCTAATGACCTCTTATCCGAAATAAATACTTTGTTTTTATAATAAGCGATAGTAGTAAAACACACGTATTTGGCTACAGTCTGGCTGACTTTTAAATACAAGTTGGAGTAAGCTAAACGCTACTAATTTTTCAGCAGGGCGTTTAAATCAAACTTCAGTACGCAAAATTTCCAGCGGCGATTTTATTAATACGCTGCGGCTGTTTAACAAACCAATGGCTACCGTTAGCAAAGAAACAATAGCAAATACGGCCAGCGGAGGTCCTAACTGCGGATTAAAAGGCGCCTCGAAGCTGAATTTAGCCAATGCCCAGGTAGCTACAACCGATAACAGAATACCGGTGGCGGCGGCTAAGGCTCCCAGGAAGAAATATTCCAGGGCGGTTATGGTTAAGATTTGCCGCCGGTTGGCACCTAAGGTACGCAGGAGTACACTTTCCTGAATGCGCTGGTACTTGCTGATTAATACCGAAGCAATGAGTACCACCAAACCGGTGCTGATGCAGAAAGCAGCCATAAACTTGATAACAAAGGAAATTTTACCTAATATTTCGTCGAGCGTAGCCAATATTAAAGCCAAATCAATAACCGAAACATTGGGGAAGGTACGTACCAACGCTTGTTGAAACTGAGCTGACACCTGGTTAGATGGTACGCGGGTAACCAGTACGTGAAACTGCGGCGCTTCTTCTAAAACTCCTTTCGGGAAAACCACCAGAAAATTGGTTTGTACCCGGTTCCAGTCTACTTTCCGGAAACTGCCGATTACCGTAGGTATTAAGGCTCCCTGCACGTTAAATAATAACCGGTCACCAATTTTAGCATTTAAATTGTCAGCGTAATTTTCGGCTACCGAAATATAGATGGTGTCGTTGGGTGAGTTTACGGTGCCGCGCCATTTACCTTCGATAATTTTTTCAGAATCTACCAGCGTATCGCGGTAAGTAACCCGGTACTCGCGGTTAAAAACCCACGGTCTAATTTCAGCGGTACTGTCTGCTTTTATTTCTACACCCGTACGGCCATTTATTTCTTCCAGGCGCATGGTTACAATGGGTACCTGCTGCAGCAGCGGTAAGTTGTTTTGCTGGGCTAGTTTGGCTACCTGGTCGCGCTGGTTCGTCTGAATATCAAATAAAACCATGTTGGGCTGGTTGCCGCTCGCCGATAAACTTACCCGGTCAATTAAAATGCCCTGCACAAAATAAAGCGTGGAGATAAAAGCCGTACCTAAGCCAATAGAAACCAGTAATATTAAAGTTTGGTTATTGGGCCGGTATAAATTAGCAAAACCCTGCCGCCACAGATAGCCCCAGGAATTGGGAATAGACCGGCGCATCAGCCACATTAAACCGTAGGCTACGGCGGTAAGTACCGCAAAACCCAATAATACGCCGCCGGTAAAATATACTGCCTGGCGCCAGTTTTCCATTTGCAGCAAGCTAAAGCTTAAGACAAACAAAATAATGAGGCCGTACACCAGCCATTGCAAAGGATCGCGGCGGAAATTTACTTCTTCTAAAGAAAGGCGCAACGTATTCAGCGGCGAAATATTCCGGACCGAAACCAAAGGCAGCAAGGCGAAAAGCAAAGATATAATTACCCCCAGCGCCACGCCTTGCCCAATGGCCGCCCAGGAAGTAGCCATGGTAATTTCGATGGGTAGAAAATCGCCGAGTACGGCCGGTAAAGCTCGTTGCACCAGGGTGCCCAGAGCAGCCCCAATGAGCGAACCCAGCAAACCAATGCCCACAATCTGGATTAAGTAAATCAGGAAAGCTTGTTTGGCCTTAATACCCAGGCACCGTAATACAGCAATGCTGGCCACCTTTTCGCGCATATAAATATGAATGGCGCTGGCTACGCCAATGCAGCCCAGCAGCAAAGCAATAAAAGCTACTAAGGTTAAAAAGCGGGTTAAATCGGCGAAGGAACGGCCGGTATTTTCTTTGGTAGAGGCAATGGTATCTTGGTTGAGGCCTTCCTTATCTAAACGCGGTTCTATGGCTTCGGATAGTTTTTCGACATCAACGCCTTCGTCAAACTTATAATAATACCGGTAGTTTACGCGGCTGCCTTTTTGTACCAGGCCGGTTTGTTCTAAATATTGCAACGGAATATAAACCGCTGGGGCTACGGTGCTAGTGAGGCCGGTCTGGCCCGGCGCTTTGTTTAAGATGCCGGCAATAGTAAAAGATAAATTTCCAATCCGGATAGAGTCGCCCACATGGGCATTAAACTGCAACATCAAGGTTTTATCTACCAGGGCTTGGCGGCTGTTCCGGAAATTTTGGTTAGCGCTGATCGGAGTAGTTTCGAGAGCACCGTAATAAGGATAAGCACCTGCTAAAGCTTTTACCTGAACCAACCGGGTGCCTTGGTTTTTAATGAAATAAATCATCGAAGCAAAACTCCGTTCCTGCGAGCGGGTAGTGCCCAGCGAATCAATCAATTTTTGTAAGGCCGGCGCCGGAACCTGGTTGCTGGAAATAACCAAATCGGCGCCCAGCAATGTTTTAGCCTGATTGTCTATATCGTCGCGCAGGTTGTAGCCAAACGAATAAATGGCCACCAAAGCCGCAATACCCAGAATAATAGACGATACAAATAAAAACAAGCGCGAACGGTTCCGTCGGCTATCGCGCCAAGCCATTTTCAGAAGCCACGGCAGGTTTAAAGGTGTTTTAAAAATGGTGCGATCAATATCCATGGTTTCGTTATGCGTTACTCGTAGTTCGTTGTTCGAGTATCTCTGGTAATTATTTGCTAATTGTTAATTTCTAATTGATAGATGTTCCTGGAGCTGATTAACTCTTTCCTGTTAACTGATTACTGTTTCCTGATCACTGATAACTGTTCCCTGCCAACTGATCACTGTTAACTAATTCGTCGGAAGCAATGTGGCCGCCTTTGATGCGAATAATGCGTTGAGTTTTGGCTGCTAAATCCAGGTTGTGCGTAACCAAAACCAAAGTAGTGCCGGCATCCTGGTTCAAGTCGAATAATAATTTCTCTACTTTGTCGCTGGTTTCGGCATCCAGGTTACCGGTGGGTTCATCGGCAAATAATATTTTGGGCCGGTTAGAGAAAGCCCGCGCCAGCGATACGCGTTGCTGCTCGCCTCCCGAAAGTTGGGCTGGGTAATGGTGGTGCCGGTGCGCCAGACCAACTTTATCGAGTAAATCCAATGCTTGGTTTTTAATATTTTTCTCGCCGCGCAGTTCCAGCGGTACCATTACATTTTCGAGGGCGGTAAGCGTAGGTAATAATTGAAAGTTCTGAAAAATAAAACCCACGTAACGGTTGCGCACCTGGGCCCGCTGGTCTTCGCTGAGGTCATCGAGCCGGATGTTATTTAGCTCTACCGAGCCGGAGGAAGCCCGATCCAAGCCGGCACAAAGGCCCAATAAGGTAGTTTTGCCGCTACCCGAAGGCCCAACAATGGATACAGCCGCTCCTGCGGCAATCGAAAAATTTATATCGGTTAATACGGCCAGTTCTTTGCCGCCGCTCCGGTAGGTTTTGCCCAGGTTCCGGATATCTAATATTGTCGCCACTTTGCTTTTGGGTTATGAAGGCGCTTTTGAATATATTGCCTCCCAGATGTTTTTTTATTACTATAATAAACTCTTAAGTACGAAAATTATTTTAATATCTAAACCCTTAACCCTGCTACCTTGTTTAAATAAACGCTGGTTTTATAATAATCAGTTAAAATAAATTTTATGCTTAAAAATATTATATACGCGTGGCTGTTTTCCGTACTGGTGCTGGCTGGCTGTAATTCCGATAGTAAAAATCAAGCACAGGAAACTACAACAGCCGCAGATAAAGCAGTGGAAGAAAATAAAAAAGTAGAAATGAAGACCATTTTGTTCTTCGGCAACAGCCTGACCGCCGGTTATGGCTTAGATCCGTCCGAAGCCTTTCCGGCATTAATTCAGCAGAAAATAGATTCGTTGGATTTGCCTTACAAAATTATAAATGCGGGGTTGAGCGGCGAAACCACCGCCGGCGGCAAAAACCGGATAGATTGGTTATTGCGCCAAAAAATAGATGTATTTGTCTTGGAACTAGGGGCCAACGACGGCTTGCGTGGCATACCTGTTACCGAAACTGCCCGTAATTTGCAGATTATTGTGGATAAGGTAAAAGCCAAATACCCCGATGTAAAACTGGTGTTAGCCGGCATGGAAATTCCGCCGAATATGGGCGGAAAGTATGCGGCGGAGTTTCGGGTAATATTCCGGCAAATAGCCGAAAAAAATAACATGGCTTTTGTGCCTTTCTTGCTGCAAGGCGTGGGTGGCGTGCGCGAACTAAACCAGGGCGACGGTATTCACCCCACCGAAAAAGGCCACCGGATACTCGCTGAAAACGTATGGGAGATACTGCAAACAGTATTGTAATTGCTTAAACTTAAAGGCTGGTAAAAAAATGGCTTAGGGCATTAATTCGGCGATTCTGTTTTAATTAATTATATTCATTAACCAAAATAGCGCTGCACGAAAACAAGACGGGCAATGGTTTGTTTACTTATATACTACTAATATGAAGTAGAATATATAATTTTGATAAAATAAGTAATTGGTAAATGGCTGAAGTAGTAGCTCCGTTGAATGGGTACGCGGTAAAATATATTTCTGATGATGATGCTTTTCAAGAGGCCATAGCGAAATTAGAAAAAGCCCCGACCCTGGCTTTGGATTTGGAATTTGACGATAACCGCTATACCTACGGCCTTACGCTCTGCCTCATTCAGGTTGCCGATTTAGATACCTGCTACTTAATTGATCCGTTTGGGATTACCAGCTTAAAACCACTTTGGAATATTATTCAAGAGCCGGCGGTAATGAAAATATTTCACAGTGCCAGCAACGATATTTTACTGCTTAAAAAATTAGGTTGCCAGCCCCGCAATATTCTGGATACCGAAATTGCTTCGAAAGTTCTGAATTACGGGCGCACTTCTTTTGCCAACATGATGGCCGCGTTGTTTAATATTGAAATAGATAAATCGTACCAGGTAAGTAACTGGAATATTAGGCCGCTTTTTGAAGAGCAACTAAATTATGCCGCTGCCGATGTGGTGTATTTGCACGCCCTGAAAGACCGTTTGCTCTCGCAGGTGGAGTTGCTGAACCGCCTGGACTGGGTACAGGAAGAATGCCGCCTGCTGGAAGGAATAGAACAGAAAGGCCAGACCGACCGCTATCTGAAATTACGCGGCGCCGACCGCCTTACTTATTTTGAATTATATATCTTAAAGCAGCTTTATGATTTCCGGGAGAGCTTAGCCATTAAATTAAACAAACCGTCCGGCTCGGTTATTCCGAACGAAGTGCTGGTGAACCTGGTGCTGGAGCCACTCACCGATTACCGCGATTGGCAAAACACCAAAGGCTTGATGGGTCGCATTAAAGACCATGCCCACTACAAACTGTTTCAGAAAGCTTACCAGGAGGCCGAAGCGCAAGCCCGTGCGTTAAATATTTCAATGGAAAGGCCACCGCGTCCCCGTCGTCCGGATTACCTGGTTACCCGCGAAGAAGCCGACCGGCGTAAAAGCCGCCTTCAGCCCGTTCGACTCAAAATTATAGAAGAATATGGCGAGTTTACCGCCAGTCTTCTTTTTCCGCAAGGTTTAGTAAACGATTACGCCGAAGGCAAGCCTTTGGAAATTAAGAAAAATTACGCCCGCCAGGTAGTAGAGCCGCTTATCCAGCATTTCATGAGCGAAGAAATATTGCCAGACGATAAAACACCAATTCTATCCGAACAACCGGAGTAAATATATTATTTCCCACAATCCTGCTTCTAAAGCAGCACGGCTTTGCCAGTGCCTGGTATTTTTTTGACTTATCTCAAGTATTCTGTTATTCCTTTTCTGTAATTTTTGCACAAACTAAATATAAAATAAATAATTTGGGTAAAGCCTTAATAAAGCTTTATTTAAAATTAAAGAGTAGAGTTATTTTGAACTTTATCAGGTTTGTAAAATTAATTTAGCGCTGTATTTACAATGTTAATTTATTTAATAAGTAGAATAAATTATAAATATTAAGTTTATTTAATATATACTTAATAGGCGACTATGGTAATAAAAATATAATTATTGTATTCTTTTTAAGTTAGGGTTATTGGATTTTTAAGGTAAATTAGATTTAACTATAAAAAAATATAGGCTTACGTTGAAGTTGTATAATTTGTTGCAGGCAGCTTGGTAAATATAATTTTTATTTCGGATATTTGGTGCTGATGAGAATTGTACTTAATTAAAGTATTGCTTGTTGTGGTAGCAAATGTTATAAATTTACTTTAAAGTGTATTGGATGAAAAAAATTATACTCTGTCTGATACTTCTTACTTTTATAAAGATTTCTGGTAATAGCCAAGTAAAACCAGTGCTGGGAGCAGCGGCTCGTTTTACCGTATTAGCTGGTACCGGGGTAACCAACGCCGGTAATACCGAAGTTGATGGTAACCTGGGGGTGGCTCCCGGCAATAGTTTAACGGGCTTTCCGCCGGGTACCATCCGGGGAGGTACTCATTTAGCCAATACTACTGCTACAACGGCCCAAACAAACTTAACTAACGCTTATAACAGCGCCGCAGCGCAGGTTGCTACGCAAAATTTAACCGGGCAAAACCTGGGTGGTAAAACCTTGAAGCCGGGCGTTTACAAGTTTAACGGTAATGCTGCTTTAACCGGGGCGCTCACGTTAGAAACCAACGGCGATCCCGAAGAAATATTTATTTTTCAGGTTGATGGCAACTTACTGGTTGATAATAGTGCCACTGTTGATTTTCTGGAATTAGCGAAGCCCCGCATCGGCAATATTTTCTGGCAAGTAAACGGCAGTGTTACCATTGGTGCCGGCAGCTTTTTCCGGGGTACCATTATGGCCAATCAAACCATAAACATGGGAACCGGCGCGACCATTCAGGGGCGTTTATTGTCGCGTTCTAGTAATGTTAACTTAATCAATAATATTATTACTATTCCTACCGATTTAGCAGTTACCAAAACCAAAAGTCCGGGCATTAAAGCTCCCGAGTTATACTCGGTCGGCGAAAATATTACCTTTACCATTACGGCCCGTAACCTGGGGCCTTTAGATCGGACCAATGTGCGGGTAAATGATGTGCTGCCTTCCGGTTTAACGTATTTGAGTTCTACCACTACCAGCGGCACCGCTTACGACCCGCTTACTTCGCTTTGGGTAATTAATAATTTGCCGGTAGGCGCCACCGAAACACTTACCATTGTTACCCGCATTAATACCAGCCCTTCGGATTTTATTGTAAACAGCGCTACTATTGCGGGCGACGGCTTTGATGAAATAATTGAAAATAACCGGGCTACCGTAAACGTGTGCGTAGCGCCTTCTGACCCCGGCAATATCGCCGGACCGGTATCAGTATGTGTGAACAGCAGCGGCAATACCTACAGCATTACGCCTATTGATGGTGCTCGCTCGTACAATTGGACCGTACCCACTGGCTGGACCATTACCAACGGTCAGAATTCGGCTACTATTACGGTAACAGCCGGCAACAGTGGTGGTTTTATTACGGTTACTGCCGAAAATGTTTGTGCCGTAAGTGCCGTTAGCCGGAAAGAAATACAAGCTTCCAGATTATTGCCGCCGATGCCCGGGCCTATAACGGCTAACCCGGCCACAACCAATGTTTGCGCCAATCAAACTGGTTTTACTTACACCATTGCGCCGGTAACGGATGCAGCTTCTTACACCTGGAGCGTACCCGCCGGCTGGACCATAACGGCCGGACAAGGAACCACCACCATTACGGTTACTTCCGGTGCAACCGGCGGTAATATTGCGGTAGCAGCCGTTAATGGTTGCGGCAGTAGCCAGCCTCGTACTTTACCCGTAACTACCTCTACTATGCCGCCGGCACAACCTGCTGCTATTACCGGAAATTCCGGGCCTTGTATTGGCGTAAGTACAAGTTATTCGGTTGCACCAATTAGTGGCGTAAACTCGTATAGCTGGACCGTGCCTACCGGCTGGACCATTACCAACGGACAAGGTACCAACACCATTATCGTAATTTCAGGCAGTAACGCTGGTAATATTACAGTTACCGCTGCTAACGGCTGTGGTATCAGTACGGCAACTAATCTGCCGGTAAACCCTATTACGAATACTGCGCCGGCTAATATTTCGGGGCCAAACAATCCGTGCAACGCCAGTTCCGGTAATAGTTACAGTGTAGAAGCCGTAGCGGGCGCTGCCAGCTATACCTGGACCGTGCCGAACGGCTGGACTATTACCGAAGGACAGGGAACGACTAATATTAAGGTTACAGCGGGTAGTAATGCCGGTAATGTTACCGTAACTGCTTTTAATGATTGCGGCCCTAGTGCCACTAAAAGCTTGGCAGTAACGCCAACCAACAAACCGGAAGCACCCGGCGAAATAACCGGAACTACCAGCCAGCCTTGTGCCAGCCAGAGCAGCTTAACTTATTCTATTGCGGCAGTAGCCGGTGCCACCAGTTATACCTGGTCAGTGCCTAGCGGGTGGTCGATTACCGGCGGACAAGGAACAACTTCTATTACCGTTACCGCTGGCACTACGGCAGGAAATATTTCGGTAGCTGCCGTAAATAGTTGTGGCAGCACGCAACCCCGCACGTATGCAGTGTTTCCATCTACCACGTCACCAGCGCAGCCCGCTAGCATTACCGGAAATTCTGCGCCTTGTATTGGCGTAAGTGCTACTTATTCGGTTTCGGCTACAAGCGGCGTAAATTCTTACACCTGGACGGTACCTGCCGGCTGGACGATTACTGGTGGTCAGGGTACCGCTAATATTACGGTTACAACCGGAAATAACGCTGGTAATATTACCGTTACCGCTGCTAATGGCTGCGGAACCAGTACGGCCGCAAACCTGGCAGTAAGTCCCATCACCAATACCGCACCAGGCAATATTTCGGGTGTAACAGCACCGTGCGCTACTAGTACCGGCAATACTTACCACGTAGAAGCCGTAGCGGGTGCTACCAGTTATACCTGGACGGTGCCTAATGGCTGGACAATTACCAATGGACAAGGAACTACCAATATTATGGTTACCGCCGGCAATAATCCGGGCAGTGTTACCGTAACCGCTTTTAACGATTGCGGCCCTAGTGCCACTAAAAGTTTAACAGTAAGCCCAACTAACAAACCGGAAGCGCCGGGAGACATAACTGGAACTACCAGCCAGCCTTGTGTTAGCCAGAACAGTTTAACTTATTCTATTGCGGCAGTAGCCGGTGCCACCAGTTACAACTGGTCAGTGCCCAGCGGTTGGTCGATTACCGGCGGACAAGGGACAACTTCTATTACCGTTACTGCCGGAGCCAATGCCGGTGATATTTCGGTAGCTGCCGTAAATAGTTGTGGTGTTGGGATTGCTGCAAATTTAGCGGTAACACCTAGTACTACCGTGCCCACTGAGCCGATTAGCATTATTGGTAAAGAAAACCCTTGCGTAAGTGAAACCAATGTAACCTACTCGGTAAATCCGGTAACAGGTGCTACCGGTTATACCTGGACGGTACCGACCGGCTGGTCAATTATTGGGGGCCAGGGTACTGCGAGCATTACCGTAACTACCGGTAGCATCCCCGGTGAAATTGCTGTAACAGCAATAAATAATTGCGGCTCCAGTACGGCCAAGGCATTGTCGGTGGTGGCCTCAACGGCTCCTTCACCCGCGCCGGGAACTATTACCAGTAGCCAGTTACAACCTTGCTCCGGCGAAACCAATATTACTTACTCCGTTGCGGCGGTAAACCGGGCTACCAGTTATGCCTGGACGGTACCGGCTGGTTGGGTTATTAACAGTGGACAAGGCACAACAGCCATATCGGTAACAGCCGGTGAAACGCCCGGTAAAGTTACGGTAAAGGCTGTAAACGGCTGCGGCACTAGCGCGCCCAGTGAATTAAATGTAACCCCGCTGTTAAGTGTGCCATTAGAGCCCATTACTATAACTGGTACTTTTATTCCTTGTGCCGGACAAAATAACCTTACTTATTCCATTGCTGCCGTAGCTAATGCTAATGGTTATACCTGGACGGTACCGGCCGGATGGAGCATTACTGCTGGTCAGGGAACAACGAGCATCACCGCAATGGCCGGCACCCAACCCGGCGAAATAGCGGTTACTGCCCGGAATAATTGCGGCAGCAGTTCTGCTAAAATACAAGCGGTAAATGTAAGTACCGTAGCACCCGTTACTCCTGGTGCCATTACGGGTAATACTAATTTATGTGCCGGCCAGAATGGAATTACTTATTCGGTGTTGCCGGTGGCCGGTGCTAACAGTTATATCTGGACGGTACCAAACGGCTGGAATATTACGGCTGGCCAGGGTACAAACGCTATTGTGGTTTCGGCCGGAAGCACCGCTGGTGTTATTTCGGTAAAGACTACAAACAACTGCGGCACCAGCACGGCCCGCGAAGTTAGTGTATCGCCTACCACCAAGGCGCCAAGCAATCCGGGTGTTATTTCAGCAAGCAATACTACTATCTGTGCTGGCCAAACCAATATTATTTATTCGGTAACGCCGGTGGCCGGGGCTACTACTTACAACTGGTCGGTACCGAGTGGTTGGAATATTACCAGTGGCCAGGGAACCAATAGCATTACGGTAACGGCCGGCGCTACAGGCGGTACTATTTCGCTTACCGCTTATAATAATTGTGGAGCTAGTCCTGCGGCTATTTTAGCGGTTACGCCCGGTACACTGCCGGCTCCGCCAGTGGCTATTACCGGCGGTATTGCCCCTTGTTCCGGCAGTACGGGTAATACTTTCCGGATTGCCGCTGTGCCGGGTGCCACTTCTTATGTCTGGACGGTACCAACGGGTTGGGCAATTACCGCCGGTGCGGGAACCACAAACATTACAGTTAGGGCTGGTGAAGGCAAAGGGGTAATAACCGTAGCAGCAATTAATAATTGTGGTACCAGTGCTACCGTTAGTATTAATGTGGGGGCGGCTACGGCAGTGCCGGGTTTACCAGGTACTATTACGGGCAGCGGCAGCGTGTGCGCGGACGTAGCAGACCTTACTTATACCATTAACCCCGTAGAGAATGCTTCTAATTATATCTGGTCGGTGCCGGCAGGTTGGGTAATTACCGGTGGGCAAGGTACTACTATGCTTACGGTTACGGCCAGCAACAGCCCCGGTACTATCTCGGTTATTGCCGAAAATGGTTGTGGGTTTAGCACCGCCAGTATATTGCCGGTAGCCGTTACGGGCTCGGCGCCGCCGGTACCTTTGGCTATTAAAGGAACCACGAAAGTTTGTGCTAATCAAAACGAAATAGAATATTCTATTGGTGGCGTAAACGGCGCTACTACTTATACCTGGACCGTACCTGCCGACTGGGAAATTATTTCGGGTCAGGGAACAACTGCTATTAAAGTGAAAACCGGTACTACCTCGGGTAGCGTAAGAGTGGCTGCAGGCAACGGTTGCGGGGCCAGTACGGCCCAAGCTTTGGCGGTAAATATTACCAACGCGCCGGAACAGCCTTTAACCATATCGGGCATTCTTAACCAATGTGCCGGTAATACCGGTAGCAAGTATAAAATAGATGCCATTCCGGATGCCACTTCTTATACCTGGACTGTACCCACCGACTGGAAAATTACGGCCGGGCAAGGAACCACTACTATTACGGTAACGGCTGGTAAAGAATCCGGCAATATTTCGGTAACGGCGGTTAATGGTTGCGGCAGCAGCAAGGCCAGCACCGTAGTAGTTACTTCGGCCACAACGCCTACCCCGGCTCCCGGCCAAATCCGGACCAGTCAGGTATTGGCGTGTATTGGTCAGGAAAATATTACCTATACCATAGAGCCCATCGCAAACGCTAATTCTTACAACTGGGCCGTGCCCGCCGACTGGACCATTACCGCCGGTCAGGGAACCACCAGTATTACGGTTATTGCCGGGTCAAAAGCCGGCAGCGTTTCGGTAAAAGCGGTTAACGGTTGCGGCGAAAGCGATGCCAGCAGTATCAGCGTAAATCCGGGCCAAACCCCGGCGGTAGAAGTAGGCGTAGTAACCGGCGAGCCAATGGTTTGTACTGGTACTAAAAACTTAATTTATACCATTGAGCCGGTGCCGGGCGCTATTACTTACACCTGGGAGGTGCCGGCTGGTTGGGCAATTACAAATGGCCAAAATACCAATACCATAACTGTTACGGCGGGTAGCACAAGCGGCTTAATTTCGGTAACGGCTGCCAGCACCTGTGCTACCAGTTACCCCAGCAAGCTCGAAGTAAAAGTTAATCCGGCACCGCAGGCCCTCGGCGCAATTAAAGAAACCAGCACTTCTTGTACTGGCCTATCGTACTCGGTGGCGGCGGTAAACGGCGCAACCGGTTATACCTGGGAAGTACCAACTGGCTGGACCATTGCCAGCGGACAAGGAACAAATAATATTACCGTAACAGCTCCGGAAAACAGCAGTAAAGGCATTATTAAAGTTTCTTCGGTAACAGCCAGTTGCACCAGCGAACCCGTTTCTTTTGAAGCTGACCCCAGCCGGGCCAAGTCTAACCTAACCATTGCCAACGTGTTTTCGCCGAACAACGACGGCACCAACGACAAGTGGGAGATCCCAAATATTCTGAATTTCCCGGATAATGATTTGGTAATTATTAACCGCTGGGGCAACGAAGTTTATCGGAGCAAAAGCTACCAGAATAACTGGGACGGCGGCAGCCTGAGCGCCGGTACTTACTTTTATGTGTTAAACGTGAAAGAATGCGACGGCAACTACAAAACTTACAAAGGCTATGTAATGATGATGCGCTAAAAAGTTTGGTCTTAAGAAAGATAAAAAGCAGCAGGATATGAAAAAACTTTTACTCTTCTGGTTATTACTCTTGGGTTACGGGGCCTCGGCCCAGCAAAACCCGCAGTACAGCCAGTATATTTTTAACGGGCTGGTTATAAATCCGGCTTATGCCGGCAGCAAAGGCATTGTAAATATTAACGGTATTTACCGTACCCAGTGGGTTGGCTTGGAAGGGGCGCCCACTACCCAAACCCTGAGTTTGGATGCCGCCGTAGCCAGAGAAAAAATAGGCTTGGGTTTACACGTAATGAACGACCAGATTGGCGCGCAGGGGCAGAAAAGCTTTTACTTCAGCACAGCGTTCCGGGTACGGCTCGGCGAAAGTGCCCGCTTGGCTTTAGGTTTAGCGGGCGGCGCTTCGGAATATTATATTGATGGTACCCAATTGCACCCCACCGATCCGGGTTTTGACAGCGCTATCCCGACCAGTTACGAAAGATCGATGTTGCCCGACGCGAAAGCCGGTGTATTTTTTAACACCGAACGCTTTTACCTGGGTTTATCGGCTTCTAACTTGGTTGGTTTTAAAAACGACTTTGTAGCTACGCCCACGCGCCATTATTTTATTACCACCGGCTATGTTTTTGACTTAAGCGATATGATTAAGTTTAAGCCTAGTGTTTTGCTCAAAGACGATTTAAAAAGTACCGCCAACCTGGATTTGAATAGCTTTTTCCTGATCGGCGACCGGATTTGGCTGGGTGGCGGTTACCGCATGGGGGTTAAATATTTAAGCAAGCCAAACCCCGAAAATCAGGATTTGAGCATGCGTAACGCCTGGATGGGCATGACCGAAATTTATTTCACCCCGAAAATAAAAATTGGGTACTCACACGATATTACCCTTACCAGCTTAAAAAGTTACGCCACCCACGAAGTATCAATTGGCTTTTATTTTTTCAAGAAAGAAGAGGCCCGTACCCTAACTGTTCGGTATTTCTAAGGCCAATATTTTAATAGTATTTAGTTCTATATGATACGCCGTTATACTTTTGCTGTAATTTTATGCTCGTTGCTGATGGGGGTATTTACGCCCGTATTGGCGCAGAAAAAGGAGCTAAAAGCAGCCAATGCCCTGTACCAGCAATTCCATTATGCCAAGGCGGTAGAAGCCTACAAAAAAATATTGGAGCATCATCAGCCTACGCTGGAAGTAAGCCAGAAAATTGCTGAATGCTACCGGCTTATGAATAATTCCAAAGAAACTGAATTCTGGTATGCCCAGGTAATTGGTTTTACCGGCCATACTCCTAAGGATATTTGGAATTATGCCGAAGCGGCCCGCAAAAACGGCAATTATGCCAAAGCTCAGCAATCTTACAGTGCCTATGGCCAGGCCGTGCCGGCCGAAGCTGCTATGGCCGAAAACCTGGCGGCTGCTTGTACCCGGGCGCAGGAATGGCTGGCCAAGCCGCTATCCTACAAATTAAAAAAAGTAACCGCGCTTAATTCCGAAAACACCGATTTTAGCCCTACCTATTACCAGGATGGATTGGTATTTACTTCTAACCGGCCAAATTCCGAAAAGAACGCCGAATTATCGGGCTGGACCGGCAAACCGGATTTTAAACTTTTTTACGCCAAAGGCAGCGACAGCACCTGGCAAGCACCCGAATTATTGCCCGAACCCATCAACAATAAATTCCAGAATGGTTCGGCCGTTTTCTCGCCCGATCAGGCAACAATATTTTTTACCCGCATCAACAAAGTAAAAAAGAAAACCAAAAAGGCGAACACAGACCCCTTTAGCTGGGTTAAATTCCAGGGTGGCAGCGAATATATTAACCGCTTGGAAATATTTATTTCGGAGAAAAAAGAAGATAAATGGACCGAACCCAAAGCTTTCCCTTATAACAAAGTAGCCGAATATTCGGTGGGCCACCCGGCTTTGTCGCCGGACGGTAATTACATGTATTTTGCTTCGGATATGCCCGGCGGGCAAGGCGAAACCGATATTTATGTGTCGCAGAAACAAGCCGATGGCACCTGGGGCAAACCCGAAAATTTAGGAACCGATATTAATACCGCCGGCAAAGAAATGTTTCCCACTTTTGGTCCGGACAGTATTTTCTACTTTTCGTCGGAAGGCCACAACGGCATGGGCGGTTTAGATATTTACGCCGCCGAAGGCTCGGGCAGCACCTGGGGTAAAGTCCGGAATTTAAGAGCGCCGCTGAACTCGCCGCAAGACGATTTTGGTATTTTGGTTGATAAAACCAACGAAGCCGGTTACCTGAGTTCTAACCGCGAAACCCCCGACGGATCTGATGATTTATACGCTTTTAAACTGGTGCGGGTAGCTTGTAACCTGGCCGGTAAAGCCATCGAAAAAATTCAGGTAAAACCCGGTGTATTTCGCGAAGCGCCAGTAGAAAACGTATTGCTGCAATTATTTAAAGAAGGGGATACTACCGCTTTAAAATCTTTCTCCGACGCCAACGGTATATTTTCTTTCCCGATTCTGGACGGTGTACAATACATAGTTAAGGGCAGCAAGCCCGGTTATTTAACCCGTTCGGTTACGGTAGCGCCCAATTGCCAGTCTACGTTAGATATGATTAAAATGGGCATGGTGCTTAACCGCAATACCCTGAACAAACCCATTATTATCGAGAATATTTACTACGATTTAGATAAATACGATATCCGGCCCGATGCCGCAATAGAATTAGATAAACTGGTGCGTACCCTGCAAGATAACCCTAAAATTAAAATTGAGTTAAGCTCGCACACCGATAGCCGCCAAACCCACTCGTATAATAATTTGTTGTCGCAAATGCGGGCCGATGCCGCCGTAAATTATATTATTTCGAAAGGAATAGCTTCTGACCGGATTATTGCCAAAGGCTACGGCGAAACCAAGTTGCTGAACAAATGCGCCGATAACGTAAACTGTTCCGAAGCCGACCACCAACTGAACCGCCGGACCGAGTTTAAAATATTAAAAGCAAACTAAAGGCTACCTTATTTTCCAGTACTAAACTGAGTATTTAATAAAATGCTTCTAAATATTAAAAATCCGTTGCCTCGCAGTCCTGACGCCTGAACAAACTTTTCTGGTCAGATTAAAAAAATAGCTTTTCCGGTTGCCTTTTTACCGGGAAAGCTATTTTTTTAATTTAGTAAAATATAAACCTTAATTACACTTAATAATATTAATTTTCTTCCATAAATACGCGCTTGGTCATTTTGGAAAAATCTTTTGTTTAGATGTTCTTACAGGCAACTACAGATAAAGGGTATTTTGCCTACTTGATCTTCTAACTAAAAGATCCTTCTGAAATTCTCCGAATTCTTCAGGATGACAACAATAAAGTTTTATTTCATGGAGGGCAATATTTACTACTTAGTATTACACACAAGCTAATTAAATGCTAACGCTACACAGAACAGATTCTACCAACCCGGATTTTATACAACTGGTTAATTTGCTGGATGCCGATCTAAGAATCCGGGACGGGGAAGACCATACCTTTTTTGCGCAGTTTAATAAAATAGCTGCTATCCGGCACGTAGTTGTCGCTTATTTTGATGGAGTGCCCGTTGGTTGCGGGGCTGTAAAAGCTTATACAGAAGAAGTAGGAGAAATTAAAAGAATGTACGTGCGGCCCGAATACCGCAAACAAGGCATTGCCGGCAATATTTTAAAGGAACTGGAAAACTGGGCGGCGGAGTTAAACTTTAAAGAAGTAATATTAGAAACCGGCCAAGCCCAGCCCGAAGCCATTGGGTTGTATAGCAAGAGCGGCTACCAAATAATTCCGAATTACGGCCAATATGCACACGTTGCCAGTAGTGTATGTTTCCGGAAAGCTATGAACCTGGGTTAAAAGTAGTACTTGTGATTTATTATTTTTACGAATAAGGGTTTATCTTTAAAAGCATTCGCCCGTAATTAATTGGCAAATACCAGGTACACCAGCCCAACCGGTAAAAATTATTAACGTTTGGAAACATTTGTTTCAGCAGAACTCCACGAAAAAGTAAGGTTAAATTCTTTCGGCGAAAGAAACCATACCCTAATTTTAAATGCCAACTACTTTATCTTAAATAATACCCAAATTAAGCTAGCCGATATTACCCAAATTAAATTTGGCGTAAATAGCGTACAGTTTGGTATGTTTCCGCTGGGGAACCGGTACCACTTAAGCCTCAAAACAGCCGGGCAGGAATTTAACCTGGTTTTGCACAGTTATTGGGGTATCCGAAATAATTATTTAGTTAATTTATACGAAAAGCTGGTTAATGGCATTTGGCTCCGGATAGGGGAGCGACTTACCGATGATGCCATTAATTGTTTAAAAGCGAATAATTCGTTTGTGGTTGGTCCGTGTACTGTAAGCAGGAGTGGCATAAAGTTGCAACAAAAAAGTGCCTTTTCGGTTAATGCTGAGCTTATTACGTGGAACGATTTATTTTACGAAGTAAAATACGACCGCCTGGTGATTAATAGTAAAAAAGATAGCAGGTTGTGGCTAAACCTGTATTTTTTAGAATATTGGAACACAGAAGTACTGCGGGAAGTGTTAGAGTGGCTTTTTACCGAAAATGGATTAACCTAATTAGAAGCGTAGGGCCTAACTAAGGAATAATTTCATTTTTTCCGGGTTAAAAATACCTCAAAATTGAGCCTATAAACTTTAGTATTAATTATATAAAAATAAATATACTAAATAGCTTTATAGTTTATATATAATATATTAATTTTACAATATATAAATGTGGTACTTATAAAACGGTAACGGCATTAATATTTAATTAAGATAAATTTATATATTAGTTACTTCGTATTTTTTGCTAGCCAGTAGTTTTTGCTTATGAAAAGAATTATTACCCCGCTTAAGCCTTATCTTCTTTCTTTAACGCTGCTTTCGGTCTTAGTGGTATCTTCTGGCTTTGCCGACCGGTATTTCGAAATTGCCAGGCACCTCGATACTTTTGCCTCGCTTTACCGCCAGCTAAATAATCATTATGTAGATGAAGTAAACCCCGCCATCTTAATGCAGGAAGGTATTGGCGCCATGCTAAGTTCCCTGGACCCTTATACCGAATATATTCCGGAATCGGAGCTGGAAGATTTTAAGATGAACTATGTTAGCAAGCAATACGCCGGTATTGGGGCTTCGGTTTTTAACAACAAGGCAGGTAAAGTAATTATTTCGGAACCCTACGAAGGTTTTTCGGCGCAAAAAGCAGATCTGCGGGCTGGCGACGAAATATTATCTATTAACGGCGTATCTGTAATTGGTAAAACCAGCAACGGCACCACCGATTTGCTCAAAGGCCAGAAAGGAACCAGCTTAACGGTTGTAGTGAAGCGCGATGGCGAGAGTAAACCCTTGGAGAAAACCCTGGTACGGGAAATTATTACCTTTAAAAATGTGCCTTATTATGGCCTGATAAACGATAGTACCGGTTATATTAAGCTAGATAAGTTTTTAGAAAATGCTGCCCAGGAAGTACGCGATGCAATGGTAACGCTTAAATCTAAACACCGCATAAAAGGGCTGGTGCTTGATTTACGCGGTAATGGCGGCGGCATTGTGCAGGAATCGGTAAATATTGTAAACTTGTTTGTAGAAAAAGGTTTACCTATTGTAACCCAAAAAGGTCGCGTAACCGACCGCGATGTAACGTATAAAGCAGTTTTTCACCCGGTAGATGCTAAAATTCCGTTGGTTGTGTTGGTCGATAAAGGTTCGGCCTCGGCTTCCGAAATTGTTTCGGGTGCTATTCAGGATTTAGACAGGGGTACCATTATTGGGCAGCGCACATTTGGCAAAGGACTGGTGCAGCAAACCATTAGTTTGCCGTATAATTCTTTGTTAAAAGTTACGGTAGCTAAATATTACACCCCCAGCGGACGCTGCATTCAGGCCATGGATTATTCGCACCGCAACACCGATGGCAGCGTAACCCAAATTTCCGACTCGCTGAAACACGAATTTAAAACCCGGCATGGTCGCCTGGTGTATGATGGCAGCGGCATTTTTCCTGATGTAACTACCCCCGAAATCCGGTACAGTAATATTACCAATACTTTAATTAGTAAAATGCTGCACTTCGATTTTGCCACGCAATACCGCAACACGCACCCGGTACTGGCCGCTGCCCGCGAATACAAGATGACCGATGCCGAATACGAGCAATTTTTAAAATTTTTAGCCGACCAGGATTACAGCTATACCACCAGAAGCGAAAAATATTTGCAGGAACTTAAAGCCCAGGCCCTGAAAGAGAAGAACTTTGAAAATATTAAAAAAGAGTTCGATGCCCTGGAAAGCCGCCTGCAAGGCAACAAAAAAGACGATTTAAGCCGCTATAAAGAAGAAATAAAAGAAGTGTTGGAAGCCGAGATTGTATCGCGTTATTATTTCCAAAGTGGTAAAGTAGAAAATTCTTTCAGAAACGATGCTGATATGAAAGAAGCTCTACGCGTATTAAATAATAAAAAGCTGTACGTTAATATTTTAAAAGGCGACGGCACTTACAAAATTATTGGTAAACCCAAATCGCTTGCTTTTGTGAAATCAACGCTTGCCGCCGAAACAGAGAATATCGATAATTAAACCTTGCTAAATAAATACAAAAGCGTTCTGGCTTATTTTTAAAATAAATAAGCCAGAACGCTTTTTGTACATAATAAATACATAGCGGCTACTCTTCTAATTCCTGCAGAATATTCAGCAGTATCTGCCAAAGTTGCTCGTACGGAATTATTTCAATTTCGGCAAAGGCATCGCCGGGTTCGGGGGTATCTTGCAAGCGTTCGTAATAGGTTTTTCCTTTCTTCAGGGCTTCCTGGTAATCGAGGTTGGCATTTACTACTACTACCAGCAACTTAAAGAAGTAAAGGCTTCTTTTACTAAAGTTTTCGCGCAAATGGCGGCCGGCATATTTCTTTAAACTTTCTATGAGGTAACCCAATACATCGGTGTCTTTGGCCCGCACGTGATACAAAAACTGGAGTACCATTATAGCCACGTTAAAGCCTTGCTTGTCTTTGCTGTACTCCGGAATAGAAGAAATAATTTGTTTGAAGGAAGAAGGCCGTAACAGGTTTTTCGTTGGATTTACAAAGTACAGGTAACTGCGGTAAAGGGTCCAGCGTTCCTGGGCATTTTCTCTGATTTTCTTAAAGAACGAATTCTCCGATACGTCTTCGAATATTTTAACGGCTAAATCGTACTTACCGGCGTGCATGGCCAGCAGCATATAGTTCTCCATAAAGGCAAACCAGTTATTGGTAGAGCGGTTAAAAGCGTTCATATTCGCTTCGGCAAAGGCTAGCCCGCTTGGGTAATCTTTTACCCGTAAATAAGCGTACACTGTAATAAAAATATTGTACCGGATATCGAAGCGTTTTTGGTTAATTTTACCTTTTTGTAACAGCTTTTCGGAAGTGGTGGTAATTTTTAATATTTCCTCGAAATTGCCGTAAAGCTCTTGCTTGGTAATGTCCAAAATATAAAAATATTCAAAAATATTGGCCGATTGTGTGGCTTCCCAAAGTTCTTTTAATCGTTCTAACGATTTTTGTAACTTAGGCAAGAAGCCGCGTTTGGCTAGTACAGATTTGTTTTGTTCTAGTTTAGCTGTATAATACAAATCTTCTGCTTCGTGCTCAAAGGCTGCCAACTTCCGGTAATGCTCCAGGGTTTTCTTGGTTTTGTAATAAAGATTAGATTTTACCGTAAGCGAATAATTAATCAGTAGCAGTTCCAGGCAAGATATTATAATAGAAGTAAACTCTGCTTCGGTGGCCAGCTTAAGGGCATGCTGCAGTAGCTTAGCCGATATCTTGTGTTCGCCTTCGTTCATCAGAGTTCTGCCCTGGTGCAACAGGCTTAAGCATTCTTGCTCGTAACGGACCGATACTTTCAGGCGGCTATCCGAAAAATCGAGGAAAAACAGGTGATTTAGCAGTTTTTTGCGCAATCGTGACTTAAGCATTTTAAGCCGGGGGTCGTTGGGCTTGCATTTGTACAGGGCAGCCGCTGCATCCTCATCGGTTAATAACTGACCTTTTTTTATTCTTAAAAATAAATCGGTCTCTTTAGCCAGGTATTTGCTTTTTGTTTCGAGCAGAGGGTGTGTCTTCTGACCTCTGTTTGTTACAATTTGCACGAGTTTGCGCAAGTCTTCCATCTTGAAATAAATAAATTTTTAATCTTAATAAATTTAAATTGCAATATACACAATAATGCTTTAGTAAAATAGGATAATACCCTTAATACCTAAAAGTGATAAATGCAACAGTAAAAATAGAATATTTTAATAAATTAATTTTTAATAAATTTGTTACAAATAAAGGTATTTTAAACCAAACATGAAAGTTTAAAAATTGGTTTATGCTTTAATTAAGCATTTTAAGTCTTTTTAATTAAAAATTAGGTTTAAAAAGTTGTTGTTACTTTTTTGGGCACATTGTCCTTTGTTTGCCATCCAGAAATACTGATATTTGTTCCATCAAAACAGAAACCAAACACTTAAAATAATACAGCCATGTTAGAATTACTTTTTTCCCTTTTGTTACAGCTTTCTTTATTACAAGGTGGCGTAAATAAACCTGTTGTTGAAGATAAAGCTGCTTCTGGTAAGAACGCAACTACTATCACTACAAACAAAGCAGCTAGCTCCGGCACTACCGATTTAGGTATTGGCAGCGGCGGCTGGGACGATAAGAACTAATTGTAAGAATAAATAAAATATAAATAAAGTAAAGATTAACCTTAAATTTATTTTGTGCCTATTATCTTAGTGTGTTTGAAAAACACAAGAACTAAGTTTTAGATGAGAAGGATAACTTTTACATTTTTAATCTTTACTTTATTTTTTTCTTCGTTTTTTTATGCTTGCCGACAGTCGCCGGCCCGGCAGGATCATGCCGTTAGGGTAAGAGCAACCCAAGACCCGGAAAACTTAAATCCGGTTAATTATAACAATGCGACCGCGCTCGAAATAATTAACCTGGTTTACCAGAGTTTATTAACTCCAGATCCAGAGACAAAAGAACTTAAACCGGTACTGGCTGCCCAACTGCCCCTTGTGCAGAAGCAAGACAGTATAACGGTTTTTAGTTTTAAGCTGCGGCCAGAAGCCCGATGGCCCAATAACCAGCCCATAACCGCCGCCGATGTTGCTTTTACTTTAAAACTGTACCGGTGCCCGTTAATAGATAATGATCGGCAAGCTGCCCGGTTTCATTTTATAAAAGATGTTGTAGCAGATACGGCTAATCCTCTGGCTTTTAACCTAATTTGCGAAAAATACACACCCGAAATGGATTTAATGACGGGTGATTTTGCCATTTTGCCGGCGTACCTCGTAGATCCCAAAGGGCTGTTAGCCGAATTTACATTACCCCAATTAACCCGGCAAGCCGAGGCTTTAAGCGAGCACCCTAAAATTAAGGAGTTTGCCGCTTGGTTTGATACCGATAAATTTAGCCGGGATAAAGAATTTGTGCAGGGAAGCGGCGGTTATTTACTGGACGCCTGGAAAACCGGACAATATGTACGGTTAACTAAAAAGCAAAACTGGTGGGGCGAAAATTTAATTGATACGCCACATATTACCGCTCACCCCGAAAAAATAACTTACCGCATTATTCCGGACAACGCCACTGCCTTGCAGGCGCTAATGAAGCAAGATATTGATGTGTATACGGGCATACCGGTTTACACTTACCAGCAGTTACGCACCGACCAGAACTTTAAAGAAAACTTTGATTTATATGCGCCGGAATCGTATGACATTACCTATTTAGGAATAAATAGCCGATTAACTAAATTTAAGGAGGCCCGCACCCGGCAAGCTTTAGCGTACTTGCTAAACGTTGACGAAATTATTAAAGGCACTATGAATGGGTTTGCTACCCGAACCGTGGGGCCAATAACGCCAACCGACAAACGCTATTACAATGCCACCCTTACACCTTACACCTATAACCTGGAAAAAGCAGCTAAATTATTGCAGGAAGCAGGCTGGGTTAAAAAAGATAATAGCTGGCAAAAAATGATTGGTGGCCAGTGGCAGCCCTTAACCATTACCTTAAACTATAAAGCCGGCAACTCTGAATTTGAAAGAATTGCGCTGTATTTTCAGGAAGCCGCTGCCAAAATACAAATACCTGTTTCTATTCAGCCCATAGAAGGCGTATTGCTTAACAATAACTTAAAAGCCCATCAGTTCGAAGTATTTATCCGGTATTTAATGGGCAACCCGTTTGTTTATAATTTTAAGGAATTATTACACACCGAGAATGCCGCGGAAGGCGGCGCCAATTTTACAAACTTTGGTACCGCCGAAAGCGATCGCCTGATAGACCAGATAAACTGCACCCCGGATTTACAAGCAAAAGCCCAATATTTGAGCCAGCTCCAGGAAATACTGCACGAGCAAAGCAATTTAATATTTCTTTATGTTAGTAATGAGCGCATTGCAATAAATAACCGTTTTGCCAACCTTAAAATATCGGGCCTGAAACCTGGTTACGATATTAGCGCCTTTACTTTAAAAGCCCAGTAGCAACATGCTGGGGTACTTCTTAAAAAGGCTACTGCTAATTGTACCTACTGTTTGGCTGATTGGGTCGTTGGTTTTTTTATTGAGCCGGATTATTCCGGGGCAGTACGCCGATTTAATGGCGGAAGCAGAGCAATCGGCGGTAGGTGGGGTTAGCTTAAAGCGCAATCGTAGCAGCTACTTAAAAGAACTGGCAGAAAGCGGCCAGGATAAACCGTTTTTCTATTTTTCGGTACGTAATCGGGCGCAACCCGACACGCTTAACCGGGTTTTTCCGGAAAAGCACCAAATTTTGCTGCAACAACTCCTGAATTATAATGGTAACTGGCCTGCTGTAGCGGGTTATTACCAAAGCCTGCAACAATTACAAACCCGCACACGCGAGAAAACAGATAGCACTACTGGTGTTTTGGCCGGGCAGGTTCAGGTATTATTGCAAACACCAGACCCCGTTGTAATAAGCCATATATTACAAGAATTACAGCCTTTTAAAATTAGTTACGGTGGTGCCATAACCGAGCTGCAAAAGCGCTTTGACCAGATGCAGCAACAGGCGCTACTTTTAAATTTATATTTACCCCGTTTTAAGTGGCACGGCTCTCAAAACCAATACCACACCTGGCTGCTTCGGGTAATTACCGGCGACCTGGGGTTTTCTTATAGAAGTAAAGAGCCGGTGCGCACCGTTATTGGCGAGGCATTGGGAAACACCTTGCTGTTGTTAATCGGCAGTCTGTTTTTAACTTTTGCGGTGAGTATACAATTGGCATTGGCTTTAAGCCGGTGGCGTTTTGGGCAGCAGCCAGTACTAAATGCTTTGTATGTGCTCGACAGTACGCCTTTGTTTATTATTGCGCAGTTGCTGTTTACTTATCTGGCCGGGCCGCAGTTTTTAGATTTGTTTCCGACTTTTGGTTTGGGAGAAGAAGACGAAGCAACTACCGGGTTCTTTGCTTTAACATTAACCCGTTTGCACCACCTTTTATTGCCGGCCTTGTGCTTGCTCATAACTAGTCTGCCGTATATTACCACCCAGTTATATCAGGTGTTGCAGCAAGTATTAAACCACCAGTACGTAACCACAGCCCGCGCCAAAGGTTTACCCGAAAAGCAAGTGCTGCAACAACATGCTTTCCGGAATACCTTACTGCCTTTAATTACCCTATTTACGGGCAGTTTGCCGGCTATTATTGCAGGCGCCTTGGTAATAGAATATATCTTTGCCATACCCGGTACTGGTCAGTTGCTGGTGTCCTCGGTGTTAAGTCGAGATTACCCGGTTATTATTGGCTTGGTTTTACTGATTGCCCTTATTCAGGCTTTTGCCCACGTTTTAGCCGATTTACTTTATTTTATTGCTGATCCGCGAACGCGTTTAAAGCCGGCTTAACATGAACAACCCGGTTGTAAAGCAAAGCACGAATAAGCAAAAGCCATGGTTAAACCGCCTGAGCCTGGCGTATCTTTTGCTAATATTATTGCTGGCTTTGTTTGCTAATTGGCTGCCTTTGGGTTTTGCGCCCGACTCCACAATGGGCCAACCCATATACCAGGAGCCTTTTCAATGGCAATTATATAAATCTGGCACACCCTTTCACTGGCTGGGCACCGATAACCAGGGGCGAGATTTATTAACTGTTTTAATTTACGGTGCCCGCACGGCTTTTCTGATAAGCTTACCGGCTATGGCGCTTGCTACCTTAATAGGTGTAAGTTTAGGCATGATGGCCGGCTACTTTGGCGATACCGGTATCAGGTGGCCTTTAGGTAAATGGCTGGCGGGCATTATTGCGGTATTATTTTTCCTTTTTTGCGCTTTCAATACGGCATTCAGCTTTCCTGCTGAGGCTGGTATTATGGGCAACGTTTTTTTTAAAATTGCGCTGTTTGCTATTATCAGCTATCTGTTACAGAAAGTTTTGGGTTTTCTGTTGTTAAAGCTACCTTTTTTCAGACCTGAATTTCCAGTGCCCTTCGATTTCTTCTTGTTAAAAATAATTGAGCTTTTAGGAGCCGTGCCCCGGTTGTTATTGGTGTTGTGTTTGGCCGCTTTTTTCCCGCCCGCCGTAGATAAAGTAATATTATTAGGAATGCTTACTTTTTGGCCGAGTATTGCGCGTTTAACGCGGGCCGAAATGTTAAAACAAAAAAGTTTGCCTTACGTGGAAGCGGCTGTAGCCCTGGGTTTCTCGCCGGCCCGTGTGCTAACCAGGCACGCTCTGCCCAATATATTAGTACCGATTCTGGTAGCTGTAACTTTTGGTATTTGTAACCTGATTGCCCTCGAATCAACGCTTTCTTTTTTGGGCTACGGGCTGCCGCCCGAAACTCCCAGTTGGGGGCAAGCTATCAATGGCTTTCGGGCAAATACCGGCGCCTGGTGGTTATTATTATTTCCCGGGTTAAGTATTATTTTGGTAGTGCTGGCCCTGCAGAATGTAAATAATTATATAATCCGGTACTTGCAGCCAAAATAAGTCTATTACATATTTAATTGTAAAATAGGTATTTTATTGCGGATTTCGCAATGCTTGTTTTTTGTTAGGGTGCCCGATTTATTTGCCTGTAAATTAAATTCTTATGGCAAATTTATAGCCCGATCACTTTCGCCTTATCTTTCGAAGTTTTATAGCTTTTTCCTAATATTTTTCGGTAACGTTATCGGTAACGATCTCGGAGCTTCTAAATAAATTATTAATTAAAATTGTTTGTATTTTAAGTTGTAATTAACTAAGCTTATCTCTGTAGAAAATTTCTTTTTTATAAAGTATAAGTGAAAATATTGCTTTTTTTGAAAAATATTCAAACAAGATTTTAACAAAGAGCAGGATTGTTAAATCTATTTACATCACCAGGAGCACTGCTGAAGTAGGATGAAAGTAATAATTATAGGTAAAGCAAGAGCTTGGTTAAATAACTGGAGCTAACAAGACGAATAAATCCGAAATATTATCCACCACAAATAATTATCCACCCTTAATTTTTATCAGACTGTATGAAAAACTTTACCCGATTTAGACCGCGCAAGGTTTGTATCTTGCTTTTGGTGTGTTGTTTTTCCGAAGGCGCTTTTGCCGGCCCTGCTGCCCGCAGCAGCTTGGCAACGGCCGCTTTTACCGCTTCTACGTTTAACCTCGGTAAGCCAGCTAATTGGTCTGTTACCGGCAAAGTAAGTTCAGCCAAAGGCGAGGCCTTGCCGGGCGTTACGGTTTTACTAAAAGGCACTACCATTGGCGCTACCACTGGCGTAGATGGTACTTACGCCATTAGTGTACCCGAACAAGGCGGTACGCTGGTATTTTCTTTTATTGGTTTTGCCACCACCGAAAAAACCTTCTCCGGTCCGGGGGCAGTTAACGTTACCATGGCCGAAGATGCCAAAGCCCTGCAGGAAGTAGTGGTAGTAGGTTACGGTACCCAGAAAAAAGCAGATTTAACCGGAGCAGTAGCTACTGTGTCAGCGGAAAAATTTAAAAACAAGGCAGCAGTATCTTACGGCGAGGCTTTGGTGGGGCAAATGGCCGGGGTACAGGTGCAGCAAACCAGTGGTGCGCCGGGCGGCGAAGGCTTAAGCATCCGGGTAAGAGGTACGGGTTCTATTACCGCGGGTATGTCGCCGTTGTATGTGATAGATGGCTACCCCATGGAAAGCAGCGCCTTCTCCCTGATTAACCCTTCGGATATTGAAAGCATTCAGGTATTAAAAGATGCTTCTTCTACCGCTATTTACGGTTCGCGGGGCTCTAACGGGGTAGTAATTATTACGACTAAGAAAGGCCAAAAAGGTGCGCCTACCATTGCTTTTAATACCTATTTTGGTATGCAGCAAGTAGCCAAGAAAATGGACATGATGAACCGGGAGGAATATCTCCAGTTTTTCAAAGACGGCCACAACCAAGCCTGGCTCGACCGCGCGCCTATGGCCGGCGACCCTGCCCATACCATCAACGATCCCAACTCGATGCGGCAGAAATATTCTAACTCCAGCTTCTATGTTATTCCGGAAAGTTTTAACGATCCCAATAACTTTGTAGACACCGACTGGCAGGATGTAATGTTGCGCAACGCCATGATGCAACGGCATGAATTGTCGATTATGGGCGGTAGCGAAAATACCCGTTATTCGGTTTCGGGCGGTTACACCGACCAGGATGGTATTGAAATTCACAGCGATTACAAACGCTATAACTTAAGAACCAGCGTAACTTCTAATATTAGCAAAAAGCTGGAAATTGGGTTAAATATTGCCGGGTATTTCTCCGAAAGCAATAACCTGGATAACGGTAAAGACAGTCCGCTTTCTTATGCCATTTACTTGCCACCCATTTACCCAGTGCGCAATGCCGATGGTACCTACGGTTCGCAGGTGCGTAACCCCGAAATCTGGGCCGGCGACGTAGCCAACCCGCTGGGGATTGCCGAAAATGTAACTAACTTCACGAACAAGAACGGTATTATTGCCTCTACTTACGCGCAGTACCAAATTATAGAAGGGCTGAACTATAAAATAAGCCTGAATGGTACGCTGGACAACCGCCGCCTGAAATATTACCGGCCTTCTTTTGTAGATACCGATGGCTCCCGCGCGCCCAAAACCGCTGATGCCCGCAACGAAACCTGGCTCGACCGCGACTGGCTGATTGAGCAAACTTTAACTTACAACAGGAACTTCGGCGAAAAACACAGTTTTAATGCCTTGGTTGGTTACACCACCCAAAAAGTTTACGGCGAGTACGCCCGCGTAAATGCCCAGAATTTCCCGAACGATGTGGTACGCACCATAAACGCCGGACAAATTGTGGGCGGTAGCAATACCGAGTACCAGAATTCCATGATTTCTTACCTGGGCCGGATTAACTATGCCTACGACAGCAAATATTTATTAACAGCTAATTTCCGTACCGATGGTTCTTCCAGGTTTGGTGCCAATAACAAGTGGGGTACGTTCCCTTCTGTGTCGGTAGGTTGGCGCGTTAACAGCGAAAGTTTCCTGAGCGATGTTAGCCAAATCAGTGACCTGAAACTGCGGGCCAGTTGGGGTTTGGTGGGTAATAACCGCATTGGTAATTACGATGCCATTGCCCGAACCGGCACCGGTTATTATGTACTAAATAATGCCTTGGTTAACACGGTAAATCCTATTAACTACCCGAACCCCGATTTAGGCTGGGAAAAAACCCGGCAATGGAACCTGGGCTTTGATTTTGGCCTCCTGAACGACCGCATCCGCTTAGAAGCTGATTTCTACAACAGTACTTCCGTAGATTTATTACTGAATGTACCGGTGCCAACGCTTACCGGTTATGCTTCGCAGCTCCAGAATATTGGCCAAGTGGAAAATAAAGGAATGGAATATTTGCTGCGTACCCGCAACCTAACCGGTGACTTTAAGTGGTCTACGGATTTTAATATTTCCTTTAACCGCAACAAAGTGTTGGCCCTGGGTCCAGATGCGCGGCCGATTTACGCCGGTGCTGCTAACGCTGCTAATACCTTTATTACCACCATTGGGCAACCGGTTGCTACCTTTTACGGCTACAAATACGATGGCGTATTTAAAAACCAGGCCGAGCTAGATGCCGCACCGCACTTACCCAACGATCGCCCAGGTGACCCCAGATACATAGATGTAAACGGAGACGGTTCCATTACGGCTGCCGATAAAACTTTCCTGGGTAATAATCAGCCAAAATTTATCTATGGCTTTAACAACGATTTTTCTTTTAAGAACTTCGATTTTAATGTGCAGTTAACCGGTTCGCAAGGCGCTAAAATATTCAGCTTCTTTAACCGGATGGTGGGCATTTACCACGGCGACCGCAACGGCCGGGCTAAATTAAACGACCGGTGGCGTTCTGAAACCGAAGTGGGCAGCGGGGATATTTTACGTGCCAACCGCGACCCCAAAGGTTTACAAAAAGAGCCATCCAGCTACTGGGTAGAAAATGGTTCTTACCTGCGCATCCGCAACCTTACGCTGGGTTATAACTTCGATAACGCTTTGCTGCAGCGCATCCGCATGAAAGGTTTACGCCTGTACGTAACTGGCCAGAACCTGTACACCTTCACCAAATATCCTGGCTACGATCCTGAGACCAGCAGCGAAGGCTCCGGCTTATCGCGCGGCGGCGATTACCTGGGATACCCGGCTGCCCGCTCCTTTATTGCAGGCTTAAATGTAAGTTTTTAATTTTTTAGCATCAGGTTTAAGAAAATGAAGAAAATATATTTATTAGGTTTAATAAGTCTTTTTACTTTTTCTTGTAAAGAAGATTTTATTGATCTGCAGCCCATTTCGGATATGAATGCGGGCATTTTTTACAAGACCGAAAAAGACATGAACCAGGCGGTATTGTCGCCTTACGCTTCCTTACGTTCGTTGTACAACCAAAACTTTATTTATGTCAGTGAGATCCGATCCGATAATACTACCTTCTCGTGGGTGCCCGGCAACTCCAAAGACATGACTTCCATCGATAACTTCGGCGACCCGCTGTTGTCGGATAATACCTATGTAACTAACGTTTGGAACGATAGCTACAACACCATTCTGCGAAGCAATATTGTGCTGGATAAGATTGAGGCCGTTACGTTTACCGACAACAAGCTAAAAGAGCAATACAAAGCCGAAGCCAGGTTTATCCGGGCGCTGGTATATTTCTGGCTGGTGCGGGTGTACGGCGATGTACCCAAAGTAGACCATCAACTAAGCGTGCAGGAAGCTTATACCATTGGGCGGTCTTCTACCGAAGAAATCTACAATTTTATTGTTGAGGACTTGAAGTTTGCCGAAGCCAATTTGCCGGCCAGTTATGCCGCCGTAGACAAAGGCCGGGTTACCGTGGGCGGTGCCAAAGGTTTACTGGCCAAAGTTTACATGACCATGGCCGGTTATCCGCTTAAAAAAGGTGCGCCCTATTACGCCCTGGCCGAAGCAAAGGCTTTGGAAGTAATTAACATGCCGCAATATTCGCTGGTACCCGATTACAAAGCTTTGTTCGATGTTACAAAGAAAAACAGCTCCGAATCGCTGTTCGAAATTCAATACAAAAAAGGTGGTACCAGTACCGGCAGCCCCTGGAATAATGATTTTGCCCCGCGTTTCTCTAATCGGGAAGTGGTGCAGGTTGGCGATAAGAGCGGCTTTAACGCCCCAACCCCCGATATGTCGAAAGCTTATGAACCCGGCGACCCGCGTAAATCTATTTCGATGAGCGATGGCTACGTGGCGGTACCGGGCGGCCAGACCGTAAACGAGAAATATGTTAAAAAATATTACGACGTTTCTTTCAGCGGTTCCGATAACGACAACAACTGGATAGAACTGCGACTGGCCGATATTTACTTATTATACGCCGAAGCTTTGGTGCGCCAAGGCAAACAACAAGACGTAGCGCTTATGTATCTGAATAAAATCCGGGAGCGGGCCCGCAACAGCATCGGCGGTAGCGCCAATATTCTGCCGGATTATGCGCCCTTTAGTTCTGATGCCGAGTTTTTATTGGCCATTGAAAAAGAGCGCCGCGTAGAACTGGCTTTCGAGAATCACCGCTGGTTTGATTTAGTCCGGACCGAACGCGCCAAAGCGGTCTTGTCGGCTGAACAAAAAGAACAAAACGGTTTCGACCCGGCGGCCTGGAAAGATAATATGCTGTTTTTCCCGATTCCGTTACAGGTAATTCAGTCTAACCCCGAGAAAATAAATCAAAACCCCGGTTATTAACCAACCCAGTGTACCTTCCTGTAACACCTAAAAATTTACAGGAAGGCCACTACTTTATTTTTTTATAAAACAGAAAATATGAATCATAAAAATTTAGCTTTTAAATTGGTAAATAGCCTTTATTCTTTTGGTGCCTTATTGCTGCTGTTAGGGCTATTGTTAAATAACCCAAATATTGCTTTCGGACAAAAGGCAACCACCGGAAAAGAGGCCACTGGTATTAATACTTTAACGGCAAAAGAAAAAAGTAATGGCTGGAAGTTACTCTTCGACGGTAAGTCTACGAATGCCTGGATCGGGACCAAAGGCAATGGCTTTCCGGAAAAAGGCTGGGTGGTAGAAAACGGTATTCTAACGGTATTAGGTGCTTCCGGCGATAGCCATGCCAGCGGCGGCGATATTATCACGAAAGAACAATACGGCAATTTTGAATTAGCCCTGGAGTTTAAAATCCCGAAAGGCGCCAACAGTGGCATTAAATATTTTGTGGTAAATAATTTTCCGAACCAGAAAAACAACTACCTGGGCCTGGAATACCAGATAATTGATGATGCCAACCACGCCGATGCCAAATTAGGCGTGAACGGCAACCGTACTTTAGCGTCTTTGTACGATTTAATTCCGGCTAAAAATAAAAAAGCCAATCCGGTAGAACAATGGAACCAGGTTAAGATTGTGGTTAAAGGCAACCACGTGGAACACTGGTTAAACGGCAGCAAGGTTTTGGAGTTTGAGCGCGGCAGCGACGAGTTCCGGAAACTGGTAGCGGCCAGTAAATACAAAGACTTACAAGGCTTCGGCGAAATGCCTAAAGGCCATATTTTATTGCAGGGCCACGGCGATACCGTACATTACCGCAACATCAAAATCCGGAACCTGGAAAATATTTAGAAGCAAAAACAAAATATTCCACCATCAAAAAAATAAAGCGTTACCAACTTAATTAACAGTAGCATGAATAACGAACAAAATAATTCTCGCCGGGATTTTATGAAGAAAGCCGGTTTAGGAACGGTTGGCTTAGCCCTGAGTAGCACCTTTGGCTTTAGTGCCAAGAGTTATAACCGCATTATTGGCGCCAATGAATTGGTGCGTATTGCCACCATTGGGGTTAATAGCCGGGGCAATAGTATGGGGCGCACCATTGCGCAACAGAAAAATGCGGAAGTAGGTACCGTATGCGATGTGGACCAAAGAGCTATTCCCAAAGCCATTAAAAGTATTATGGATGCCAAGGCGAAGACTACTCCTAAATCTGAAAAAGATTGCCGCAAGGTTTTGGCCGATAAATCTATTGATGCTATTTATATTGCCACGCCCGATCACTGGCATTCGCCTTTAACTATTATGGGTTGCCAGGCCGGCAAACACGTGTACGTGGAAAAACCGCTGAGCCATAACCCCCGGGAAGGTGAGTTGGCCATTGCCGCTGCCCGCAAGTATAATAAGGTGGTACAAATGGGCGCCCAACGCCGCTCCGCACCTATCTTAACGCAAGGAATTAAGAAGTTGCACGAAGGTATTATTGGCCGGGTGTATATGGCTAAAACCTGGTACACCAACAACCGCAAGGCCACTAATCTGAAGCCGGGTACGGTACCTTCCTGGCTCGATTATGAATTATGGCAAGGACCTGCGCCCCGCCAAGCTTATAAAGAAGGCTTGATTCATTACGATTGGCATTGGTTCTGGCATTATGGAACCGGCGAAGCCCTTAATAATGGTACCCATGAAGTAGATATAGCGCGTTGGGGATTAGGCGTAGATTATCCTATTCGGGTGAGCTCAGTGGGAGGTCGCTACCAGTTTAAAGACGATTGGGAAACCCCGGATACCCAGATTGTAACCATTGATTACCCCGGGCGGATATCGCTGATGTGGGAAAGCCGGAGTTCTAACGGCCGGAAGATAGAAGGTCAGGACCGGGGCATTATTTTTTATGGCGAAAAAGGCAGCCTGGATACCGGTCATGATGGTTACCGGGTTTACGACCAGGAAGGAAAACTTTTACAGGATGTTAAAGCAAACGAAACGGCCAGTCTAGAAGGCCGTAATACCGCCAGCCCGAGCCTGGGCATGGACAGCCTGCACGTAGCCGATTTCCTGGATGCCATTAAAAACAACCGCCGGCCGAACTGCGATGTGGAACTGGGTCATAAGAGTACCGTGGCCATGCAGCTAGGGAACATTGCCTGGCGGGTAGGCCGCGACTTAAAAATCGATCCCAAGAATGGCCATATTATCGGCGATAAAGAAGCCGAGAAATTATGGAGCCGGGAGTACGAAAAAGGCTGGGAGCCTAAAATTGCTTAATTTTTAATATTTTATGGCTTGCCCCGTTTTAGTTTGCCAAACTGGTAAGCTAGCTTGGGGCAAGCCAATATTTGTACCTGCATAATTCAAAAAACTTTAAATAATTGGTTATGATAACCCGGAGAGATATTGGCATAGCTTTATTTACCATGAGCGCTACGTTAGCAACCGTGGCGGTTACGTATTCGCAGGGCAATATCATGTCTTCCTCTATCTTCGACTGGAACCAGATAGAAGCAAAAGAAACCCCGACAGGTTCTTCCCGACGATTTTTCCGGGCACCAACCGCTACCCTGGATGAGTTAGAATGCCACGTAACCACGCTAAAACCCGGCGAATCATCTCATCCGCCGCACCAACATCCGGAAGAAGAAATATTGATTATAAAAGAAGGAATGGTGGAATCGTTGGTTAATGGGCAGATGAAGCGGGTAGGACCGGGCTCGGTTATTTTTCAGGCCTCTAACCAAATGCACAGTATTAAAAACGTAGGCAATGTGCCGGCTACCTATCATGTTTTTAGCTGGCATTCGCCGGGGATGTTAAAAAAGAAAGCTAAAAATTAAAGTAGCGGTTATAATTATTAAAAATTTACTTAGAAGCTGTTTAATATTTGGATCAAAAAGCAAAGTTGGTCGCCATTGCTGGTGTTATTAAGCTACTTGAGTTGGCCCTACTAATAGACACTAGTTAAAAGTTGGCGCGAGCAAATGTAAATAATGCTAAAATATTCCTTAGCTAACTGCTTGCTGGTGAAAACACACAGCAAGGGCAACTATTACTTGGTTTTAGTTTAAATACCAAATAGCTTTTTTAATATTACGAGTCTTCGTTCAAGTCAGAGTTGTTTGTATAATCTTCAAAATATTTATGTCTAAAATTTATTTTCTACTAAGTTTTGTTACCCTGCTGTTTTTAGGCCTGGAGAGTGCTTCTGCCCAAAAAGGTAAACCGCTGTTTCCGCAAACGCCTGGTTTGGTATCGTATACCCACCGCCAGAGTTTTGCCAAAGACGTGGCGGCAACCCTCGATACCATTAAAGCGCTTGGCGTTACCGATATGGAATTTTCGAATTTATTTGGCAAAACACCGGAAGAGCTGCGGAAATTACTGGATGAGCGCAATATTAAATGCTCTTCTTTGGGCGTTGGCTACGAAGAACTGGTGAATAAAACCGATGAAGTAGCCCGGAAAGCAAAAATATTAGGAGCGTCTTTCGTACGGGTGGCCTGGATTCCGCACAAAGCACCTTTTAAACTCGAAGATGCCCAGAAAGCTGTAGCCGATTTTAACAAAGCCGGCAAAATATTAAAAGAACAACACGGCTTAACCTTTTGCTACCACAACCACGGTTACGAGTTTCAGCCCTACGGCAAAGGCACTTATTTCGATTACATCGTGCAGAATACCAATCCCAACTACGTGTCTTTCGAGCTGGATATTTTGTGGGCTTTTCATCCGGGCCAGGATCCAGCCCAATTGCTGAATAAATATCCTAAACGCTTTAAACTGATGCACCTGAAAGATTTACGCAAAGGCGTAAAAGGCGATTTTACTGGGCAAACACCTGTCGAGAACGATGTGGCTTTGGGTACCGGACAAATAAATATTCCGGCCGTATTAAAAGCAGCTAAAAAAGCCGGTGTGCAGCATTATTACATCGAAGACGAAAGTTCGCAGAAAAGTGTGCAGGTGCCCCAAACCATGACTTATTTAAAATCATTAAAAGAATAATTTTCCCTGCCGGATAGTTTTCGCGTGTTTTGGAAAGCTATCCGGCAGATTTATTATTTTTTGCGGTTGCTTTAGCTTTTAAAAAGGTTGTATAAGCCACATGAGAAAAAAGCGGTTTTGGGTAATATTTTATTTTATTTTTTTAAGGTTAAGCATTAATTGGACAGCCCCGGTTCTGGCCCAAAACAATGAAAAACCGGCTATATTGGGTATTAGTCAGGTAACTTTTAGCGTAAAAGAATTTTCAAAAAGTATTAATTTTTACGAAGGATTACTGGGTTATAAAGCTGTTCGGGTTCGCCAAAAGAATAATTTGCCGGAGCAGGTAATTTTTAAAGTAAACAACCGGCAGCAAATTAAAATAGTATCGGGTTTGCCAGACGGGCAGGATGAACGATTGCTGGAGATAGCCCTCGAAGTTTCCGATGCCGAAGGAATGCGGCGTTTCCTTTCGGGCAAAGGTGTAAGGGTGCCCGAAAAACTAACACAAGAGCCGGCTGGTAGCTTATCGTTTACGGTAGCAGATCCGGAAAAACACCTGATTAAATTTATCCAATATTCCCGCAAAAACAATTCTAAGCCGTCTCATAAAGCCCAGCAGACAGCTGGTATTTCGGACAGAATTCTGCACGTGGGCATTACTGTTGCGGATGTTAAAAAGATGGATGCCTTTTACCTGAATTTACTGGGCTTCTCGGAAATCTGGCGCGGTGGGCGGCCCGATACTGTTATTAATTGGATTAACATGCGGGTACCCGATGGCACCGATTACTTCGAATATATGCTGGTTACGGGCCCCATAAGCCGGCAGCAATTAGGCGTGTTGCACCACGTAGCGCTGCAGGTACCCAGTATGCAAAAAGCTTTGGATGTACTACGCACCAGAACCAATGGCCCTCAACCTTATAAACTAGAATCTCCCCGGATTGGCCGCAATAACCGTTGGCAGCTTAACTTATACGACCCGGATGGAACCCGGATTGAGTTAATGGAGCCTTTCCCGATGCGTTAGCCCATGCGGTTACAAATTCTTTTTTAGATTCGAAAAACTGTAAATCCCGAGTAAATAAATGCATCCCTAATATTTCTCCGCAATATTTTAAGGATTAATCTTACTTTTTACTTTGCATCATTGCGGTAAGGCTGCCGCCAATATTCAGAATCTGCTTGATTTAAGTGCAATATTACCTAAACCAAAATAAAGGTAAGTTTAAGTTTATCCAGAAAATATTCAATTTTTGGCTGTTCTTTTATTTTGTCTGGCTGTTAGTTGTTTAGACTGTACAGTTTGTTAAAAATTCTTCCGTTTTTAAAATTATATTCAGGTAAATAGCTTTTTAAAACTTCCGGCATCGATTGCGTTAAAATTATTTGTATTTTTAATTGTAATTTATTATGCTTGTCATATTTTCTTTGAAAAATTTACAAGGCTAAAAACTATATTGCTTTTGTTTTTAGAAAATGTTTAAGTAAATTTTCAATAAAAAATTCAATTACTTATTGCCTGCTATAAGGGCAGATAAACTGCTAAAACCAAACAGACAAACTAATATGCTATAAATAAGACAATTACCTTATTAATTTATTGCTCCCGATCCTGATTGCCACACCTGGTTTATTAAACTAACCAACTTGTCCCGATACCAAATAATTATCCATTCAAACAATTTTAATTAACCTGTATGAAAAACTTTACCCGATTAAAGCCAGGCAAGGTTTGTATCTTGCTATTGGCCTGTTGTTTTTCCGAAGAGGCTTTTGCCAGCCCCGATGCCCGCAGCAGTTTAACCCCTGCCAAAATTAATTTTTCCAAGCCTTTCCTGAGTAAACCAGTTAATTGGCCCATTACCGGCAAAGTAAGTTCAGCCAAAGGCGAGGCCTTGCCGGGCGTTACGGTTTTATTAAAAGGCACCACCATTGGCGCTACTACCGGGGTAGATGGCACTTATGCTATTAGTGTACCCGAGCAAGGCGGTACGCTGGTATTTTCCTTTATTGGTTTTACTACCACCGAGAAAACCTTCTCCGGTCCGGGGGCAGTTAATGTTAACATGTCCGAAGATGCCAAAGCTCTGCAAGAGGTAGTGGTAGTAGGCTATGGTACCCAGAAGAAAAGCCAGGTAACGGGTGCTATTTCTTCGGTATCTTCTAAAGAAATAACCGAACTGCCGGTTACCAGTGCGCAGCAGGCTTTGCAAGGCCGCGCCGCCGGGGTAGAGGTATTAAGTGCCGGTAACCGTCCGGGCCAGGGCGTAAGTGTGCGTATCCGGGGCCGCCGGTCTTTTAATGCCGGTAACGACCCGTTGTATGTAGTAGATGGTATTCCGTTGTCCGGCGATATTAACGATATTAACCCGCAGGATATTGAATCGATGGAAATTCTAAAAGATGCTTCTTCTACGGCTATTTACGGATCGAGGGGTGCCAACGGGGTTGTAATTATTACCACTAAGCGCGGTACGCCGGGCAAAACCACCATTAGTTACGATGGTTACATGGGCGTTTCCAAACCCATTGCCCTTTACGATATGATGAACGGCGCGGAGTTTGCCGAATACAAGCGCGAATCGCGCCGGGCCATTGGCAAATACAACGATGCCGATCCGGTGGCCGCCGATAAAACGGTATTTGAAGCCGTAGAACTGGAATCAATTGCCATGGGCCGCGAAACCGATTACCAGGATTATATTGTCCAGAACGGTTCAATTCAAAGTCACCAGTTGGGTATTGCGGGCGGTGGCGATAAAACCCGGTTCAACGTTTCTTTCAATCACTTTTATGAAAAAGGGGTAACCATTGGTCAGGATTTTACCCGCGATAATATTCGGATTAACCTGGACCAAACCATTAACGACAAGCTCAAGTTTGGGGTATCGATGCTAGGTAGCTTAAACAAGCAAAACTGGGGCGCCGACCCGTGGGGACTGGCCTTACGCGAAAACCCTTTAGGCGTGCCTTACGACAAAAACGGTAATCTGCTCTGGCAAAATACTTCGGATGGTGCCCAAACCAACCCGCTACTAGAAGTGCAGAAGAATGCTACTGTAGATGAAAACCGCCGGACCCGTATTTTGGCCAGTGTTTACGGCGAATACAAAATATTGCCAGGCTTAACTTACCGGTTAAATTTCGGACCAGATTATGGCATTCGCCGGAATGGTTTATTTCAGGCCAGCTTAAGCAATGCCCGGGGCCGTGGTACGCCCTTTGCCCGTAACGAAAGTAACCACCAATTTTCTTACACGGTCGAAAATATCCTGAACTACAGCAAGACCTTTAAAGAGGTACACGATCTGAATATTACCGGTCTTTTTTCGGTACAGAAAGAACGGCGCGAATTTTACCAGATTCGGGTTAGTGGTATGCCTTACGAATACCAGTTGTTTTACAAACTTTCTTCGGCCCCAACCATCGAGGGTGTAGATAGCGACTTGAATGAAAGAGGCTTACTATCTTACATGGGCCGGATTAATTACGGCTTCCGCGATAAATATTTGCTTACCCTTACTACCCGTATCGACGGTTCTTCTAAATTTTCCGGCGAAACCAGCTTGTTTGGCGATACTAAAAAATACGGTTTCTTCCCATCGGCCGCTATTGGCTGGCGGGTAAGCGAAGAACCATTTATGAAAGGCATTACCTTTTTAGATAACCTGAAACTGCGGGCCAGCTACGGCTTAACCGGTAACGAAGGTATTGGGGCTTATGCTACGCAGGGTTCATTAAGCCGCACTACTTATGCCTGGGGCAATACATCGGCTTTTGGTTACCGGCCAAATGCGCTGGTTAACCCTGATTTACGCTGGGAAACTACCGCCACCACCAACTTTGGTTTAGATTACGGCTTCCTCGATAATCGTATTTCGGGTTCTATTGAAGTGTACCGCCAAAATACCTACGATTTGTTAATGCCCCGCAACCTGCCCTGGACCAGCGGTTACGGCAGTGTGCTGCAAAACGTAGGCAAGAGCCGGAATACCGGTATTGAGTTTGCCGTTTCTACCGTAAATGTTGATATGGGCAGCAACGGTTTCAGATGGACCACCGATATTAACCTGAACTCGAACAAAGAAGAAATTGTAGAAATTTATAGTGGTAAAAACGACGATATAGGCAGTTTGTATTTTATTGGTAAGCCATTAACAGTTTATTACGATTACGAAAAATTAGGTATCTGGCAAACCAATGAGGCCGACGAAGCCAAGAAATACAAGCAAAACCCCGGCGAAATAAAAGTAAGAGATTTGAATAACGATGGCGCTATTACCGCTGCCGACCGCAGAATACTGGGTTCCGATATTCCGGATTGGTCGGGTGGTATTACCAACCGCTTCAGCTACAAAGGCGTCGATTTATCGTTCTTTATTTTTACCCGCCAGGGCGGTATGATCCGGAGCAACTTGTATACCAGCGGTATTAATGCGTTGGCCGGCCGTTACAACAACTTGGATGTAGATTACTGGACGCCAACCAACCCTACCAACGACCATCCGCGGCCAAACCAGAACCAGGAGTTCCCGCTGTACGACCGCACCCTTTCTTATTTTGATGGATCTTTCACGAAAGTAAGAAATATTACCCTGGGTTATAATTTGCCGGCTGCTATTACCAACAAAGTAAAAATGGGCTCGCTGCGGATTTACGCCAGTGCTCAAAACCCTTTTATATTCTCTAATTACGGCAAAAACCTAGACCCGGAACAAGCACGGGGCAGAAGCAACGACCGGGAACAAACAAACGAAATCGGCATTGGTACGCCATCGGTTCGCTCGGTTATTTTTGGGGTAAATGCTAAGTTTTAATTTTTAATTGGTTCAGATAAAATGAAAAAGATATTAATATTAACCTGCTGTCTGGCTTTTTTGAGTCAGTCGTGCCAGGATGTTTTAAAAGAAGAAATTGTTTCGGGTATTACACCGGCTTATTACGAAACAGCCGGCGGTTTTGAGGATGCCGTAAAAGCAACTTACCAACCCCTCCGGACCTGGTATGGTACCCAGCGCGGTTTTACGCTCACCGTATTTGGCACCGATACCTACACCCGCGGTGCCGACGGCGGTTATAAGTTTGTAAATGATTATACCCCTAACTTAAATTCCGGGGTAGATTATTTCCGCGATTTATGGAACGACTTTTACCGGGCCATTAACACGGCCAATACCGTAATAGACCGGGCTCCGGCCGCCAGTATAGCCGAAGATATAAAAGCTATTCGGGTAGCGGAAGCTAAGTTTTTGCGGGCGCATTATTACTTTATTCTGGTGCAAACTTTTGGTCCGGTACACCTTACTTTAGAGGAAACCACCAAAATAGAAACCACCGCCAGCCGCACGCCGGTTAAGGAAGTGTATGATGCCATTGTAAAAGATTTGGAAGATGCCATTGCGGCCTTACCGGCTACCCAAGCTAATTACGGCCGGGCTACCAAACCAGCCGCTGAGCACATGCTGGCCAAGGTGTTGTTAACGCGGGCCGGGCAGCCAACAGCCGCCAAACCCGACGATTATCAGCGCGCCGCCGATTTAGCTAAAAAAGTAATTTCGGACTATAACTTTAAGCTACTGCCTAATTTTGCTGATGTATTTAACCAGGCCCGGCAAGAGCACGAAGAAGTAGTTTGGTCGGTGCAGTATACCTCCGACTTAATAACGAATGGCGACGGTAACAGCGGCCACTTGTACTTTATTATGGAGTACGATGCCGGCCACAAAGGCACTATGCGCGATGTTGCCAACGGCCGGCCATTTAAACGGTTTAAGCCTACTATGTATACCCTCGATTTATTCGACCGTACGAAAGATTCCCGTTACAATGGTTCTTTTAAGCAAGTTTTTTATGCCAATAACCCGGCTACGCTAGCCCCCGGTATGAAAATTGGCGATACGGCTATTTGGGTAGCACCCACCAATATTTCCGCCGAATTTAAAGCTAAAAAGAACTACCGGATTATTGATCGGGCCGAAGTATTTTCGTCGGGCAACTACCGGTATTTCCCAACGCTGAGCAAATTTTTAGATCCGTTGCGGCCTTCGGTGCAGGACGAACGCGGCTCCCGCGATTACATGGTAGCCCGTTTAGGCGAAACGTATTTAATTGCCGCCGAAGCCTTACTTAAAGCTGGTAAGCCCGACGAAGCCGTTACTTACATAAATACCCTCAGAAGACGTGCTGCCCTGCCCGGTAAAGAAAAGGAAATGGAAATAACAGCTGCCGACCTGAACATGGACTTTATCCTGGACGAAAGAGGCCGCGAATTATTAGGCGAAATGGACCGCTGGTTTGATTTGGTTAGAACCGGCACGTTGCTGGAACGGGTTAAAAAATATAACCCTGAGGCCGCGCCCAATATTCAGCCCTACCACGTACTACGGCCCATTCCTAGCGACCAGATAGACCGTTCCGGTGGTCTCCAGGTATTTGCCCAAAACAATGGCTACTAATTTATTAACTTAAAAATAAATCCCTGGTAATAATCATTTTTTTATTACCAGGGAATATTTTATAACTTATCTGCTCAATCAACTAAATACTTATTATGTCCACCGAATTATCACGCAGAAAATTTCTTGCCCAACTGGGCCTTACCGCGCTGGCCTTGCCTGTACTAACTGGTTTTCAGGCAGGTGGCTCGGGCCGCATTTCGGTACCAGGTTTAAAATTAGGCTATTCGGCCATTACCTGGGGCGGCAACGATGTGCAGGCTATCAAAGATATTGCTGCGCTGGGCTTTAAAGGCGTGCAGTTGCGATCTAATGTTTTAAAAGAATATAGCACTAAACCCCAGGAGCTAAAAGCCTTACTTACGCAGTATAAACTTGAGTTGCCTATGTTTTCGAGCGGTAACGCCAATATTAATACCGGCGACGATGAAAAAGTAATTCAGCAGCACCTGGATAATGCAAAGTTTGTGAAAGCTTTAGGTGGCCAAAATATTCAGATTACCAATTCCTCACGGCCCAAAGAAGGAGCACCCACCACCGAGGATTTGCAAAAATACGGCAAGTTGCTAAACGAAATTGGGCGTCGCAGCCGCGATATGGGCATAGTAACCAATTACCATAACCACATGCACCAACTAGGCGAAACCCCCGAAGAAGTTGATGTTATCCTGAGTAGCTGCGATCCGCAGAATGTAAAACTGGAACTCGATATTGCCCATTACCACCAGGGCGGCGGCGATCCGGTAGCAGCTATAAAAAAATACCAGAGCCGTTTAAATGCCTTGCACCTGAAAGATGTGCGCCCCAAAGAAGGCGCAGAAGCCAACTCCAGGGCTTATACTTTTGTGGAGCTGGGTCAGGGTAAAGTAAACCTGCCGGGTGTGTTTAAAGCTTTAGCTGATGTTAAGTTTAAAGGCTGGGGAATTGTAGAATTAGATTCGGTGCCGGATAAAGCCAAAACGCCCGTACAATGCGCCGAAATTACCCGCAAGTACCTGAGCTCTTTAGGGTTTAAAGTTCAGTCTTAACGCATGTTCAGGAGCATAATGGTTGCTGCCGGGTAATATTTAGCAACGAGGATAGTTATTTTAAATATTTATATGTAAATTGTTAATTTATAGATATTAAATAAATTTAGAACTTTCGCAAAATTAGCCAAAGTGCTCTTTTAGAGGAGGCAAGGAGAGGTTTTAAGATGTTTAAAAACTAATTAGCGAGAGTCCTGAAATTCTATAAAAGATTGTTTATTATCTTTTAGCCAAATTAAAAAGTTAACATGCACCTGATTAAAGGCTACTTATTTATTGCTGCCTTTGTTTTAGCTGGTTTAGCAGGCGGTTGCCGGCCTGCAGAACAGGTTTCGGATACCCATCAGGGTGGCGGAATGGCTTTACAGATCAACGCTGAATCGGAGAATCAGAAGCACCTTACCGCTGCTGAAGAAAGTGCCGGCTGGAAATTATTGTTCGATGGCAAAACTTCAACTGGCTGGCGGGGGGTAGGCAAAAATGCTTTCCCGGCCGGCGGCTGGAAAATAGAAAACGGCGAACTCATAATTTTAAAAACCAATAGCGGCGACGCACGGAAAGGCGGCGATATTGTTACAACAGAACAGTTCGCTGATTTTGAGCTAACCCTGGAAGCAAAACTAACTCCGGGTGCTAACAGCGGACTTAAATATTTTGTAACCGAACAAAAAGGCTCGGCCCTCGGGTTGGAGTTTCAGATTCTGGACGATGACCAACACCCGGATGCCAAAATGGGCAAAAACGGTAATCGTACTATTGGCTCTCTTTACGATTTAATACCAGCTCAAAATAAACAGGCTAAACCAATTGGCGAGTGGAACCAAATACGGCTGGTAGCTAAAAACAAACACGTGGAACATTGGCTAAACGGCACCAAAGTGGTAGAGTACGAGCGGGGTAGCCCTGAATTTAGACAACTGGTAGCCGAAAGCAAATACAAAAAATACAAAAATTTTGGCGAAGCCGCCCAAGGACCAATATTATTGCAGGACCACAGCGACGAAGTGCATTACCGGAATATTAAAATCCGGCCACTTTAATTAAGTAACTTAATACCATAAATTATTCACCAAATTAATTAAAATAATACAGTACACATGGAAAACAACAGTAATAACCCGCGTCGCGAATTTTTGAAAAAAGCTGCGATGGGAACGGCGGGCTTAGCCGCCATGAACCTGGGCTTTAGTGCAAAAAGCTATGGCCGTATTTTAGGAGCCAACGATCGGGTACAAGTAGGTATAGTAGGTTTCTCTAATCGTTTCAGAAGCTCGCTGGTGCCTTCTTTTATGAACCATGCCAAAGATTTAAATTTTGAATTTGCCGCCGTATCCGATATCTGGAACCGCCGCCGCGATGCTGCCGAGGCTTACATTAAATCTAAAGCCGGCGTTAAAATTAAAAAGCACCGGAACAACGATGAACTGTACGATAACAAAGATATTGACGCGGTAATTATTTCTACCGCCGATTTTCAGCATGCTTTAATGGGCGTGGAAGCCGTAAGAGCCGGCCGCGATGCCTATATTGAAAAGCCCATGGCCGAAACCATGGAAGATGCGCGCGCGCTGCTGAAAGCCGTAGAAGAAACAAAGAAAATTGTACAAATTGGTTCGCAGCGCCGCAGTGCGCCTAACTACATTGCCGCCAACGAATATATTCGGTCGGGTAAATTTGGCGATATTACCATGGTAGAAATGTGCTGGAACGTAAATCAGCCCGGCCGCTGGCGGGTACCGGAAGTAAAAGACATTCGTCAGGAAGATACCGATTGGGATCGTTACCTGATGAACCGCCCAAAAGTAGCCTGGGACCCGCGTAAATATTTAGAATTCCGTTTATTCTGGCCTTATTCTTCGGGTATACCGGGCCAGTGGATGGCCCACCAGATAGATACCGTACACTGGTTTACCGGCCTCGATCATCCGCGTAGCGTAGCCGCCAATGGTGGTATTTACATGTGGAAAGATGGCCGTACCAACGCCGATACATTAACTGCCGTTATGGATTACGGTCCGCAAAACGACATGACCAAAGGCTTCCAGGTAATATTCACGTCGCGGTTCCACAACGCGGCCGGCGGTACCAAAGAGCTGTACTTCTCTAATGGCGGTATGATAAACCTCGATACCAATAAAATAACATCTGAAGGTGGTTTAACCAAAAGAATGGCCGACGAAATGGGCATGAAACCAAATCTGCTGGAATCTTCTACCTTGCCTAATGCAACCAGAATGGAAACCGGTGCCAACACCGGCGGCGACCCCATGACTTCGCTGCACATGCGCAACTGGATGGAATGCGTGCGTAGCCGGAAAACGCCAAACGCATCCGTAAAGGCCGGTTATAACCACTCTATAGCCAATATTATGACCCGTATAGCGATGGAAACCGGCAAGCGCGTTACCTTCGACGATACCAAACAAGATGTTGTTGCTAGCTAAGAGAAAGAAAAAATAATGCTTAAAAATATCAAACGGGTTAGCTGGAGCACGCTTACCCTGGCTGTGGTTTGTCTGGCCATGAGTTTTGTGCCGAAAGAACCAAAGCAAGGAAAGCCCAGCAAAACCCAACGTTTTACCATTACCGAAAACAAAGCTGGTAAGCGGGTGGATATTACGGTAGACGGTAAGCCTTTTACCTCTTATATTTACCCCAACGAGCTAATGAAGCCGGTACTATACCCGCTGCGCACTGCTAAAGGTACCCTGGTAACCCGGGGCTGGCCCATGGACCCACGACCAGGCGAACGCGTAGACCATCCGCACCACGTGGGCATGTGGTTTAATTACGGCGATGTAAACGGTCTCGATTTCTGGAATAATTCTACGGCTATTCCGGCCGAAAAGAAAAAGGATTTCGGTACCATTAAGCACCGGGCTGTTACCAAAATGACCAACGGCAACGATAAAGCCGAGTTGGTGGTAACCGCCGATTGGCAAAAACCAGATGGCACTAATTTGTTGCTGGAAGAAACCCGGTTTATTTTTAACGGCCAGGGCAACGACCGCACCATCGAGCGCATTACCAAACTAACGGCTTTAAAAGAAGAAGTTTTGTTTAAGGATAACAAAGAAGGTATGCTGGGTATCCGGCTGGCCCGCGAACTGGAACACCCCTCTAACAAACCCGAAGTGTTTACCGATGCTAGTGGTGTAGCTACCGCTGTACCTAAACTTAACAACGAAGGCGTAACCGGTAAATACATCAGCAGCGAAGGTAAAACCGGCGACGATGTTTGGGGAACCCGTGGCAAATGGGTAAACCTGGTAGGTACTATTGGGCAGGAACCCGTTTCGTTGGTAATACTGGATAACCCGCAGAATGTGGGCTACCCTACTTACTGGCACGCCCGTGGTTACGGTTTATATGCGGCTAACCCACTGGGCCAGAAAGCCATGAGCAACGGCAAAGAAGAGCTTAACTATAAGCTGGCACCTGGCAAATCGGTTACGTTCCGACATAAAGTAATTATTCATTCGGGCAGTAACTTAACCAATGAGCAGGTAAACGCTGAGTTTCAGAAGTTTTCGGCTGTTAAGTAAAAGAGCTTAAAATTTGAATTATAAAGGCTATCACGTAAGTGGTAGCCTTTTTGCATTTAAAAAGAATTTCTACCTAAGCCGGTTAATCCCTTTCATATTACCGCTATCAGTTTTTATTGCGCCTCATTTTCCGGTAAGTTGTTGCGCTTACCCAATTGGCTTAAGCTGATTTTATACAGCTAAAAAAACGAAAGATGACCAGTCGGGCACGTTCAATCCCTTAGTCTGGGTTACAAAAATATAACAAATATTCGCTGGCAATCCAGCTAACAAGCTCCAGTGTCAGGGCTATCACTCGTTTAGGTAATTAACTGTTTAAAAGGATTTTAAAAAGAATATTAGGCGAAATATTTAATATTTATTCTTATATTTCTTTTCTATTTTGATATTATATTTATCATTCCCAGATACCAAAATTACTTTTAAATTTATGATAAACACCCAAGTTGCTGATGGCAGCATATTGGTATTGGCAGTAGCCTCAGCCTGGCTAATTGGTAATTATTTTTACCGCACCCGGAAATCAGGAATTAAAAAAATACCACTGTTGCTGCTGGTTTTTATGGCTATGTGGTGCGCGCTGAATATGGTTGGTCATTTAGTAGCGGTAATATGGGTTAATATCCAAAGAATGCAGGCGGGCACGTTTTCTTATAACCTGCACTTTTATAATTTGCTGCTAATGGGCGTTGTGTTTCTGAGCTTAAGCTTACTGCAGTTAAGGTGTATTAAGTTTTTGAGCCGGGGCAAATATTATATGCGCAAACCGCTTACCATTTTTAGCCTGAGTTTGGCGCTACTTAGTTTCCCGCTCTTCCCATTTAATCCGATTGGCTTGCTGCCAGTTATATCTTCGCTGACGATACTGGCTACTGTGGCTGCCACCAAAAAACAATGGCAGCGTACCACGCACGAGAAAAGCCGCCGGGTCGTTTCCGCTTAATCTTTCCAGCGCCACACAACCTTACCAGATTTTACAACCACATGAACAAAATAAAACCTGCTCGCTAAAAAAATACGAGAATATTTACGACCTAACAGGTATGCTGCTGGTCCGTAAAATAAAGATGCTGTTGCCGCTGCCAAAATATTTGAATACGCTTTTTATGCAGTAACTTTAAGATTCTCAAAAATAAATGGGAATATCAGGCGTTTATTTGCGAGACAGCACAAATTTGCTTAAATCTGTACCCGAAATTTCAAAGAAGGCATAGTTATTGAATTAAACCAGCCGGTTGTTGTTGTACAGCCAGGGAATCAGTTATAAATATTTAATTTTAGTAAAAGTAAAAATCAATGAAAAGGAGTTTAACAAACTGTTTTAAGGCGGCCGGCGTACTGGCAATTGTTATGGGGTCGTTTGCATTTACCGGTAAAACGGTAAATCCTACAACCGAGGTGTATCAGGCCGGCGGTGCTGCTGCTTTAAAAGGCAAAGCCCTGATGGATAAAAGCGACTGTAATGCTTGCCACTCGGTAGATAATAAAATTGTTGGTCCGTCTTTTAAAGAAATTGCCCAAAAATACAAAAGCGATAAAACGGCCGTAGCCAAGTTATCCGAAAAAATTATTCAGGGTGGTGCAGGTAACTGGGGCCAAATTCCAATGAGCCCGCACCCGCAAATTTCGCAAGCCGATGCTGGCGAAATGGTTAAATATATTTTATCGTTAGCTCCTGGCGCTACACCGGCAAAACCAGCTACTCCAGCCAAACCAGCCACCAAGGCTCCGGTTAAAAAAGGCTAATTAAATATTTTTATTAAACTGATTTAAAGGCCGGCACAAAAGTGCCGGCCTTTTTTTTAGCCGTTTCAATTGGTTTTCCGTTTCAGAAAGTTAAAATATAACCTTATGAAAGCAATTATCCTGAACGAACCCGGCGAACCTGACAATTTACAGTTGCAGGAAATAGAAAAGCCCACCCTAAAGCCAAACGAAGTATTAATTAAAGCCAAGGCTTTAAGCATTAATCCGGTAGATATTAAAACCCGGAAGGGCAAAGCGCAATATGGCCAGCTACGAACCGAGCCACCCGTTATTTTGGGTTGGGATATTTCCGGCGAAGTAGTAGAAGTAGGAAATGAAGTTAAAAAATTTAAGGTGGGCGATGCTGTTTTTGGCATGGTAAACTTCCCGGGCCACGGCAAAGCTTACGCCGAATACGTGGCGGCACCCGAAATACATCTGGCCTTAAAACCCGAATCTATCTCGCACCAGGAAGCGGCGGCGGCTACGCTGGCGGCCCTAACCGCCTGGCAGGTTTTGGTACAACAGGCCAAAATTAAACCGGGGCAGCGGGTGTTTATACAGGCCGCCGCCGGTGGCGTGGGCCATTTTGCGGTCCAGATTGCCAAACACATTGGTGCGTATGTTATTGGCGTGGCATCTGGGAATAATGCCGATTTCTTAAAAGAATTGGGTGTGAATCAGCATATTGATTATACCCAAGAACAGTTTGAGGAAGCATTACCCGTTGTAGATTTTGTGCTGGATAGCCTGGGCGGCGATATGGTATCCCGTTATTTTAAAATTCTGAAAAACGAAGCGCAACTAATAAGTATTGTAGGCGGTGTAAACGAAGAAATGAAAAAAAGAGCCGATGCCTTACACATTAAAGCTGCTAATTACCTGGTACACTCTAGCGGCGACGATATGCAAAAGCTGGCTGAGTTACTGGCGACGGGTGTTCTGAAAGCCCACGTATCGCAGGAATTTTCGTTTGAAAATATTGCCGATGCGCACCGCCAGATAGAAACCGGCAAAACCCGCGGCAAAGTGGTTATTAACCTGGATTAAGGTTGCTATATTAAAGCAATATTCGCTTCCCCGGCAGGGCCTGGTGCAAACTTTAAAAAGTAACACGTTGTCGGCAAAATCAGAATTTTAGAAGAAAGAAAAAATTTAAAAATGGATTTAAAATTAACCGGCAAAACCGCTTTAATTACCGGTTCCACGGCGGGTATTGGTTTTGCCATTGCCAAACAATTAGTAGCCGAAGGCGCTAACGTGGTGGTAAATGGCCGCACGCAAGAGCGGGTAGAAGCCGCAATTTTAGAATTGAAAAAAGATAATCCGGCCGCCAATGTAACGGGCGTAGCCGCCGATTTCTCGAAAGCCGACGAAGTAACCGCTCTTACGCAACAAGTACCGGAAGTAGATATTTTAATAAACAATGTCGGAATATTTGCGCCCACCCCATTTACCGAGATTACCGACGAAGATTGGTTTCGGTTTTACGAAGTGAATGTTTTAAGTGGAGTACGGCTTTCCCGTTTTTATTTTCCGAAAATGCTGCAGGCCGATTGGGGACGCATTATATTTATTTCGAGCGAATCGGCGGTGCAAATTCCCGAAGAAATGATTCATTATGGCATGACTAAAACGGCGCAATTGGCTATTAGCCGCGGATTGGCAGAGTTAACCAAAGGTACCAACGTAACTGTAAATACCGTTTTGCCCGGCCCTACCAAATCAGAAGGTGTAGGTGATTTTGTAGCCAGTCTGGCAAAGGCGCAAAATATTACCCCCGAGCAAGCCGAAATCGATTTTTTTAAGAATGCCCGCCCTACCTCAATTATTCAGCGTTTTGCAACCGTAGAGGAGATTGCTAATATGGTTACTTATGTAGCCAGTCCGCTTTCGTCGGCTACCAACGGTGCCGCCTTACGCGTTGATGGTGGCGTAATAAAAACCGCGGTTTAAATATTTATTGAACTAATAAGGACAATCCCTGATAATTCTGAAAAACTTATTTCCGGAAGAAAGCTCATTTCTTATAAGAATCAGCGGTTTAATTTTTTATAGTAATTCCAAACAGATAAAGTAGAGATTATATTGCCCGCACTTGTCATTCAGGAGGAACCTATTTAGCTGATTCAGTATCAGTTGCTATGTAGAAATCAAATTGAGAAACGATTATAATTAAACTCAATCTCAACGTAATTTTGCCAATAGCACCAGCTTTTGAATCCGCCAAATAGTTTCCTCCTGAATGACAGCTGTGGATTACTTAATTTCTACTTTTTAGCATTTACCTAACATCAGGTAATTACTACATGTACCGAAGAATATTTAAACTATTAAAAACCAGTATTTTGACTCGGTTTGCAACTAAATTATAATTCGATTGTTCGTTTTTCTGCGTTGCTTTGAATAGCCGCTTCAATGATTTGAATGCCCAGCATGGCTTCCTCTGGTTTAACGGCCAGCTCTTTTCCTTCGCGGATGGCTGCGTAAATGCTGTTGTAATATTGCGAATAGTTGCCCGGCAAAGTTTCGATGGTGCCCTGGAAATGCAGGCCGTTTAGTTGGGTATTGAGAAGCCCCCAGGTACTTTTGTCTTCCATGCCCCAGTTAGGTTCGGTGGGCAACTTACCGGCTTTCAGGGCGTCTTCCTGTGGGTCGAGGCCGTATTTTAAAAAAGTGCCTTCGGTGCCGTGCAAAATATAGCGCGGACCAGGTTCGCGAACCAGGTAACTCGATTTTAAGGTAACCCGCAGGTTGAGGGTAGGGTAGAAGAGCGTAATGTGGTAATAATCGTTTACCTGGCCGCCCGGCCGCTGAATGCCTAACTCCGCCGAAACCGTAGCGGGTTTACCAAACAGTGCCAGCGCCTGGTCTATCATGTGCGAGCCCAAATTATACAATATGCCGGAACCCGGACCAGCTTCTTCCTTCCAGGTATTCGCCTCAATGTAATTCCGGTAACGGTCGTAGTGCGCTTCGTAATCTACCAACTTGCCCAGCAAATTTTGCTTTACTACCTGCTGCACCGTTAAACAATCGCCGTCCCAGCGCCGGTTCTGAAACACGCTTAACATCCGGTTATTGGCCTTGGCAATATTTATTAGGGTTTGAGCATCCTGGCTCGTAACCGTAAAAGGTTTTTCCAGGATTACGTGCTTGCCGGCTTCTAAAGCTTGTTGCGCCATGCTCAAATGCAGCGCATTAGGCGTATTTATTACCAATAATTCTAGCAAATTATCTTGCAGAAGTTCCTCAAAAGTTTTAACTACTTTAACCTCCGGATACCGCTCCTGCGATTTATTAGCCGAGCGTTCCAGTACAGTTTGCAATTTAAAACCTGGGTGGCTCGAAACCAGCGGAGCATGAAAAACTAATCCGGACATGCCATAAGAGGACAGGCCAACGGTAATGGGGGCAGCAGTTTCGTTCACAGGCGAAAGGTTTTTAATTCAACGGCTAAAAATAAAGAAGTCTTTTCTATTTTTACAGAATAAAATATTTGCAGCCTGGTAGTTTACCTGATTTTAGTAAATGCATTTGGTTCTTACACCCAGGAGTTTTGCTTATATTTAAATAGATTTACCTTATCAATCCTCATGTTAAGATTTACTTTAATATTATGCTTGGCGGTATGTCAGGTATTTTTAGCGGTTGCCCAATCGCTGCCCAAACCCACCCCGCGCCAACTAGCCTGGCAACAACTCGAAACCACGGCCTTTCTGCATTTTACCGTAAATACCTATACCGATAAAGAGTGGGGCGATGGCACCGAAAGCCCGCAAATATTTAATCCGGTAAATTTTGATGCAAATAAAATAGTGGCAACGCTGAAAGAAACCGGTTTTAAAATGGTGATTATTACGGCGAAGCACCACGACGGCTTTTGCTTGTGGCCTTCTAAAGTAACCAAACACTCGGTAGCCAGCAGTCCCTGGAAAAACGGTAAAGGCGATGTGGTAAAAGAAATTGCCGAGGCCTGCAAAAAACAAGGCGTAAAGTTTGGGTTTTATTTATCGCCCTGGGATCAGCACGAGCCTACTTACGGCACCGCCAAATACAACGATTTTTACAAAACCCAATTACGCGAACTCCTAACGAATTACGGCGAGGTATCGGAAGTTTGGTTTGATGGTGCCAAAGGCAAAAATGCGAAAAACATGGAATACGATTTTAACGGCTACTGGGCTTTGGTGCGCCAGCTACAACCGAATGCCGTATTGTTTTCGGATGTGGGGCCGGATGTGCGCTGGGTAGGTAACGAATCGGGAAATGCCGGCGAAACTTGCTGGTCTACTATTAATACTACCGGCATGGCCCCCGGCAAAGCCGATCCGAAATATTTAAATACTGGCGACCCGAACGGTAAATTATGGATTCCGGCCGAAACCGATGTTTCTATCCGGCCGGGCTGGTTTTACCATGCTGCCGAAGACAGCAAAGTAAAAACCGGTAAGCAATTAGTTAATTTATATTATCAGTCGGTGGGCCGCAACAGTTTGCTTTTACTAAATATTCCGCCCAACCGCCAAGGGCTTTTAGCTGACGCGGATGTAGCCAGCTTGCGGGAGTTCCGGACTACCCTAAACGAAACGTTTAAAACCAACTTATTAACTACCCAAAAAAGCAATAAAAGCCTGACCGATAATAAACTGAATACTTTTGTAACATTGCCCGTAGGCCAGTCTATTGTTTTTAATTTAGGTAAAGCTACCACTTTCGATCGGGCCATGTTCCAGGAAAATATTGCCGACGGTCAACGCAACGAAACTGCTTTACTCGAATATTGGGATGGCAGCAAGTGGCAGAAAATAAACGAGTTTACGACCATCGGGTACAAGCGCCTGCTTCGCTTCCCCGAAGTAAAAACCGATAAAATAAGGGTTACCATTATAAAAGCCAAAGAACCCGTGCAGCTGGCCGAAGTAGGTTTGTTTAAAGCTTCCGCCAAAGAATAATTTTGAATATTTATTACTGATAAAACAGAAACGCCGGGCTCTTGTCCGGCGTTTCTGTTTTAAGAAGCTGTTGAGCATTATAATAATTTGCTAGTCAGTAGCTCGCAGCTCTTGCATTGCCCGGGTGCTTTAGCCACGGGTTTAAGAAATATTCCCCTGGCTAAAGTCAGGGGCAATTCAAAGTTAAGCGATTGGAAAAAGGTGTATGTAGTAAATCTTTTTTCTTAGCCTGCATGCTTGTGGCATATTTTAAAATAATATCTATCTGCTCGCGCCAGCTTGTAGCTGGTGTGTCCTGATGAAAGGAAGTTTTTAACTTCCGGCCAGTTGAAAACTGGCCCTTATCAATAGACGCAAGTTACGCTTCGCTAAACTTACGCCAGCAGCACCACTAAAAAGCTTCTAAGTATAAATCAGGTTTAACCTTTCTGCGGCTGCGACCACTCGGCCAGCCAATCCACCAATAAGGTCGTCCAGCTTTTGAGGGCGGGGTTATCCAGGGCCATGCCTACACCGTGGCGACCGTGCGGATAAACGTGCAGGGCAAACGGTACTTTGTTTTTAGAACAGGCGGCGGCAAAACGCAAACTATTCTCAACGGGTACGCCGGCATCATCGGCGGTATGGAACAGGAAGGCCGGCGGGTTTTGCGCGGTTACCTGCTGGTCATTGGAGAATTGTTGCAATAATTTTTCGTCGGCATCTTTTCCTAATAAAGCTTCGGCGGAACCTTTGTGGGCAAATTCCTGGAAAGAAATAACCGGATAACCCAGAATAACGCGGTCGGGCCGGGCCGAAACCTTGCCGGCTAAATTATCCTGCGGGTCTTTAAATAATTCGGGTTGGGTAGCTACGGTTGCCGCCAAATGGCCGCCCGCACTAAAGCCCATAATACCAATGCGGGCAGCATCAATATTTAACTCTGTAGCCTGGTTGCGCAGCAACCGGATGGCCCGGCAGGCATCGGCGTAAGGCAAGGTGTGCTTCTCCGGCGAAATATGATACGTTAACACGGCGCCTACTATGCCTTGCGCGGCAAATAGTTCGGCTAAGGGTTGCCCTTCGTGCGGAGCCAGGTTGCGGTAGCCACCGCCGGGACACACCACAATGGCCGCCCGCTTTTGCGTGGTAGTTCCTTCGGGAATAAATAATTCCAGCCGCGGCCGGCCAAATTTTTCGTGTACCTGGTTGTTCGGCGATTTATCGGCCCACAGGTTTATGGTTTTGCGCACTACTTTCGGTTTAGGATTTTGGGTTTCGGGGGCAGCAGTAGCGGGTAGCGAAGCCAGGCCCAGTGCGCCCACCAAAAGTGAACTGTCTTTCAAAAATTGCCGGCGGTTTTTAGAAGCCATATATTTTAGATTAATCGTTAAGTTTCTTCCGGGGCTTAATTTAATTTTTTTTGCTTATTACACCTACTAATTAAGTTTATTACTTACGCTGCCACAAACCAGGCATATTAAATATTGGCATTGGCTTTTTAAAATATTATTTTTAAGTTAAAGCGATATTATATGCTTGTACCGGAAATTGCCTGCGTTTATTAGGAAGTTGGCAGAAATACAACCTTACACCGTCCGAACTTTATGGAAGTATCAAAACTAACGCTTGGACATACTTTTTATGGTGATACAGGAGAGTTGTCAGGACTCGTTCACGATTATCTTCTTACAAAAAACGACACTTGTTTTTTTGTAGTTGAACTAAAAATTTATGGTAAAAATAAAGTCCGGGAGTTTTCTAGCTTACAAACAGCCTTAAAATATTCACGTTATCATAATGTAGTTTACAGATTTATAGAGTACACAGACTTAGATGAGAGACGTAGAATTTTAGTTATACATAATGTATATTTTAGCAACAAGAATATCGGTTACCAGAATTTTTATGGAATAGGCGGTGATTGGAAGTTGTTTGTGAATGACATGGACGACATTGTTGTACAACATATACAATTTCCTAAAACTAATATTACTGTAAGGTTTAGAGAATTTCCACGTGGAAGTGAGTTTTACCTTCACTTAGGTTGTTTAATTTATGTCTTGACTAATTACAAGCTTGATACAGAGAAGGAAATTAAATCCACTTTCCAACAGATAATAGATTGTGTACTGAAGTAGAGCTACATCCAACAATGGGTTTGTTAAAGTTGGGCTGGACGAGTTAAATTTAAACTGTAAAACATTAATTAAAGTGTCAAATGAATGAAGCTGTAATTTTTAAATATCTAACCTTCAAAAGTCAGAAAACATTAATCTTAATCTTAATAAAAAGGCTAGTTGCAGAAATAATATTTTAATACAGCATATTTTTTAGCATAAGTTAATTTAGGAAGACTACTATTTAGCTTACCATGCAATATTTTTAAACCTAAATCTAAAATATTCACCACAAATATTCCCTCATTAAATAATGAACGATTCTAACTATTCCCGCCGTCACTTCCTTACTACTTTGGCTGCTGCCGGCGCGGCTTTGCCTTTTGCCGGTTTGGCGGCTAGTACAACCCCTAAAATTGTGGCGGCTAATAATATTCAAATTTGTGTATTTTCGAAACACCTGCACTGGTTGCCTTACGCCGAGATGGCGAAAGCCGTTAAAAAAATGGGTTTCGATGGCGTAGATTTGTCGGTTCGGCCCGATGGCCACGTGGTGCCGGAGCGGGTAACCGAAGATTTGCCCCGGGCCGTAGATATTATCCGGAAGGCTGGCTTGGAAGTGCCCATGATTACCACCGCCATTACTGATCCCGCCGATAAATATACCGAACCAATTGTAAAAGCCGCCAGCAAGGCCGGTATAAAATATTATCGCACCGGCTGGTTAAAATACGATAATAACCTGGGGGTAATCAAAAGCCTCGAAAAATATAAGCAACAGATTGCAGGTTTGGCCGCCTTAAATCAGAAATATAATATTCACGGGGCTTACCAAAACCATACCGGCACGGGCGTAGGCGGTCCGGTTTGGGATATCTGGCATTTAATAAAAGATTTGGATCCGAAATATTTTGGCTGCCAGTACGATTTAAAACACGCTACCGTAGAAGGTGCAAACTCTTGGATTCATGGGTACGATTTAGTGAAGAATCATGTAAAGACGGTTGATATAAAAGACGTGGCTTGGCAGAAGAAAGGTGATAAGTGGCAAGCCGTAATTGTACCCTTGGGCGAAGGTATGGCCGATTACAAAACATTTTTGGGCTTGCTGCAACGCGATAATTACGCCGGCCCCATGTCTATTCATTACGAATACCCCTTGGGTGGTGCCGAATCAGGTAAAAAGCAAATATCTGTGGCACCCGAAGTAGTATTTACCGCCATGAAACGCGATTTGGAAACCCTGCGGGGTATGCTGAAGCAAGCTAATTTATAATTTTCTTACTAACTGCATTTCACATTTAGATTAACGCGCTGCAATAGTTTTGTTGTGAAAATATTTTCCGGATTATTTAGTTTAATTGGCTTCAGAAGAATAGGCACTGTCGCGGCTTGGGCTTTGCTGTTGCTGCTATTAGAAGCCTGCACGGTAACTCCAAAAGGAAATGCCAGGTATGCCGGGCCGGATTGGACCAGTTATGCCGGCGATGATAGCAAAAGTCGCTATTCTACCTTAACCCAGATAAACAAGCAAAACGTTAGTCAGCTTAAATTAGCCTGGACTTACCGGTCCGGCGATATTTCGGAAAAACCAATTTCTACGATAGAATGCAACCCGTTAGCTATAAACGGGGTGTTGTATGCTACCACCCCCACGTTGCATTTAGTGGCCCTGGATGCTGCTACCGGCAAAGAATTATGGCGTTTTAAGCCGTTACCCGATGCTTTATTAAAAGAACTGCGCGAGAAAGAAAAAATAAATATTCAGCCGGGGTATAATTATTGGGTGAACCGGGGCGTAACGTATTGGGCAAAAGGCAAGGATAAACGGATTTATTACAGCGCCGGAATTTATTTGTTTTGTGTAGATGCCCGCACCGGCCAATTATTAACCAATTTCGGCGACCAGGGCCGTATTGATTTAAGGCAGGGCTTGGACCGGGATATTACCGGTATGCATTACAACAGCACCACACCGGGCGTTATTTACCAAAACCACTTAATTATGGGTTCCACGGTAGGCGAGGGGCCGGATGCCGCAGCCCCCGGTTTTGTACGCGCTTTCGATATTCATACGGGTAAACTAAACTGGGTTTTTCGTACTATTCCGCGCGCCGGCGAATTTGGGGCCGAAACCTGGGAAAATAATTCCTGGAAAATTGCCGGCGGGGTAAATGCCTGGGGCGGCATGAGCCTGGACCAGCAGCGCGGTATGGTGTTTTTAGCGACCGGTTCACCGGCCTGGGATTTTTACGGTGCCGACCGGCCCGGTCAGAATTTATTTGGCAACTGTGTTATTGCATTAAATGCCGCTACTGGCGAGCGCATCTGGCATTACCAAATTATTCACCACGACATCTGGGATAAAGATTTGCCCTGCCCACCCAACTTAGTTACCGTTACGCACAACGGCCGCAAAATAGATGCAGTGGCCCAGGTAGCTAAAACTGGCTACGTATATGTATTTAACCGCAGCACCGGCGAGCCGCTTTTCCCGATTGAAGAAGTACCCGTACCGGCTTCGGAAGTTCCCGGCGAAAAAGCCTGGCCTACGCAACCCATTCCTATTAAACCAGCGCCTTTTGCCCGGCAAGGCCTCACCGAAAAAGATTTAACCCAGTTAAACCCCGAAGCGCAGCAATATGCCCGGGAGGTATTTCGGAAATCAACCAGCGGCGGGCAATTTACACCCATTAGTTCGCAGGGCACTTTAATCATGCCGGGGCTATTGGGCGGGGCTAACTGGAGCGGTGCGTCCTTCGATCCGGAAACGAGCTATTTGTATATAAATGCGAATGAATTGCCTAGCCTTATTACCTTAGCGCCAAACGAGAAGGTCAAACCTTACTCTTACCGCCATACCGGTTATAACCGTTTCTGGGACCCGGCGGGCTACCCGGCTATTACGCCACCTTGGGGCACGCTTACGGCCATTAACCTGAATACCGGCGACTTTGCCTGGCAGGTTCCCTTAGGCGAATTTGATGAACTAACGAAAAAAGGCATTCCGCCCACCGGCGCGCCTAATTTGGGGGGCACCCTCGTAACCAAAGGCGGTCTGGTATTTATTGCCTCTACCAAAGACGAAAAATTTCGGGCGTTTGATAAAGCTACTGGTAAAGTTTTGTGGGAAGTAACTTTGCCCGCCGGCGGCTATGCCTCACCGAGTACCTACGAAGTAAACGGCAAACAATACGTGGTAATAGCCGCCGGTGGCGGCGGTAAAATGGCTACTAAACCCGGCGATTATTACCTGGCCTTTGCCTTGCCTTAATATTATTGCCTTAAAAGTAATTGAAAGCTTAGAAATGCTAGTCTGGATGGGGACTTCAAAGTTTGAGATATAGCCTTTATATATTATTGGGGTAAACATAAAGAAGCCGCCGGTTCATGAACCGGCGGCTTCTTTATGTTTAAAACTATTTTTAGGAGTTACAATCTTAAAAGATAGCTATTTAATCGCAGTGGCCCGGACCAGTAACGCCATTGTTGTAAGCGTCTAATATTCCCGCCCATTGTGTTAATTGGTCTTTGCTGACTGCCGTTTGAGTTGGCATATTATTCTTAAAGAAGTTTGTTGCATTATTGTAGGCGGTCATGACGGAAGTCGGCATGGAGGCTCCACTTTTCAGGTTAAGGGTAGCTGCTACATATTGGTGCGCTAATATATAATAAGCATTACCCCTTGGCTGTACATCAAAAATAGAAAGATAGGTTTCACTACTACTGAAAAACTGCGTTGTAGCTAAATTGCCCCAATTAGGATCAGCCTTTTTAGAGCCGGGAGCGTGGTTTTTCCAGTAGCCTTGGGTTTTGGTGCAGCCGGTTTCCGGAATTTCCCGGTCGAAATTAATATTATCGATAGCGCCGGACCCGTTTACCGAGGTAGTTCCCAAATGCACTTCCATTCTGGCTACGCCGGGGGTGTTTTTTAAATCAACCACTTGGGAACTGGCATTGCCAGCGTTAGGTACCGGAATGTTGGTGCCTATTTGCATATTGCTGGCATTAAATAATTTAATAAAAGTGCCATCTTCTTCGTTATCTAAAAATACCAGGTTTTTCAAAGTAACTGTTCCCAGCGAAGAAAAGTCGACGTACATAACGCCACCCCAGGCCCAATCGTCAGGCACATCGTAGCGGCTGTTATGGTTTATGATTAAAGCATTTCCTGTATTAGATGCTGCATCTAAATCGCCGTCGTCGCTTATTCTACTGCCCCCCGGAATAGAGGCATCAGGCACCGAAACCGGTTTATTGTTGGTATTAAAAAGATTAGCCCGGTTTTCAGCTGAATATTCACCAGGGTTTGCAGGAGACCAGTTAGGAACAAATGATCGCTGAATTCCTCTAATGCCAATGATAGCGCCTCCGTCGGAGGTGGCAGCGGTTACAAAATTACTTACCCGGGTAACGCCATAGTCGAAACTAAGCATGTCGCTGGTCATGGCTTTTTCCGACGACGAAATTTTATCAAGTTCTTTTATGCTTTGTTCCTCAGGACTACAAGCATAAAATAATGAAACAGCGGCTGCTAAAAAGCAGGATTTAAACAGATTTGCCTTCATAGGAGTTTAGGTATAGTTAAAGTGGAAAATACAAAACCAGAAGTATTTGAAACAGCACTTTAAGATCCGCTAACTGCAATGCCTAATTCACCTACCTATAACAGGTAAAATGTTGCTCCTTATCTTTTAATAAAACTTATATACTAATATAGGAATTATTTAACCATATTAAATTAAATTGCTTATAAAAAAACTTGAAATTAAATAATTAAGATAGTGATTTATAGAATTAATATTGTATAAAATTGTATTATTTATTATTGTGCTTCCTGTTTAATGTTTAAATAAATATAAATTTATTACTTATTTAATAAGGGTATAAATATACATTTAAGCAAAAAGAAGCTTAAGGAAGTCAGAAATAAAGGCTAGGTAAATACTTATGCTGAGCTTAGTACTAATTAGCTATTTTTTTCAGGCTTCCGAAGTGATAAGTACTAGTTCTTACCAGTATTTAGAATTCTGAAAATTAGACTACGTGTTAAAAGAATGCCAGGCGGTATTAAATATTACCTGTAAGTTTTAATGCGGGGTTAACTTGTAGCAGCACTTACTTTTTATAATAAGTACAGTTTATAACCGGATAAGTGAATATCTGCCCATAAAAAAACCGGCAGATGTTTTATCTGCCGGTTCTTGAAAATCAGACTAATTTTTAAGATTAAGATTCTTCAACGATCAATCTGGGCAATGGGCAGGGCCAAGTTTGCCATTATTGTAAGCATCTAAAATACCAGCCAATTGCGTAGCTTGCGCATGCAGTGCTTTATTACCATCTACCTGGGCTGGTGTATAGGTATTAAAGAAAGCAGTAGCTTGGGTATAGGCAGCTTGTACGGATGCCGGGGCAGAAGCAACTTTCAGGTTTAAGGTAGCTGCTACGTACTGGTGAGCTAGTATGTAGTAAGCATTACCTTTTGGTGGTACATTCAGGATAGAGTAGTAGGTATAATTGCTCTTGAAGAATTTAGTTCCTTCCAACTGACCCCAGGTTTTATCGTAGTGCTTAGAATTAGAAGCATGATTTTTCCAGTAGCCTTGGGTTCTAACACAGCCGTTTTTAGGTGGTTCGGGGCAGAATACAATATTATCGATAGCGCCGGAACCAGTTGGGCCGCTGCCCATTACCACTTCCATTTTTACCACACCGGTAGTGTTACCTAAATTAACGGTTTGTACACTGCCATCGCCTGTTGCGGGTACCGATATGGTATTCAGCAGAACACCACCAATGCCGTACAAATAAATTTTGGTGCCAGTTTCTTCATTATCCAGGTAGGTGAGCGAAGTCAGCATAACTGTTCCCAGCGAAGAAAAATCGACAACTAATTTAGAACCATTGGCAAAGTCATCTGGTACTGAAGCTGTACCGGTATGGTTGGTAATCAGTACATTGCCGGTTTCGGCCATCATTAGGTCAGTATCATCGCTGCCAATTACAGGCGTTGTACCGGTAGTATTTAACAGGTTAGCAAAAGAAGTAGTACCATAGGTGGTGCCACCGCCAATTCTTCTAAAGCCTTGCACACCAATATTAGCGCCGTAAAGACTTTTTACGCTGGTAACAAAACCAGAGGCATCACGGGTTACGGTTTGCTCAAATGTAATTATATCGCAGGGCGGCTGTACCTGCGGACAGAAATGAATATTATCGATAGCGCCGGAACCAGTAGTGCCGCTACCCAAAATAACTTCCATTCTTACTACGCTGGCAGTATTACCTAAGTTAACGGTTTGTACACTGCCATCGCCCATAACAGGTACGGGCACTGTTTTAATTAACACATTGGCTGCGTTGTACATATTTATTACCGTATTCTTCTCTTCATTATCCAGGTAAGTGAGTGAGTTTAGAGTTACTGATCCCATAGAAGTGAAATCCAGAACCAGTTTAGAACCGTTGGCAAAATCATCCGGAATAGCTGAATTATCGGTTTGGTTTACAATCAGCACCTTGCCGGTTTCGGCCTGCATCAAGTCGGTATCGTCGCTGCCGCCGGGGTTAGTACCGGTAGTGTTAAATAAGTTGGCATAATTAGTAGCAGTGTAACTACTGCCGCCGCCAATTCTTCTAAAGCCTTGCACACCTATTGTTTGTCCGCCGGCACTTGCCACATTGGTAACAAAGCCATTGCTGCCACGCGTTGCAGCATGCTCAAAAGTAATTACATCGCAAGTTACAGCAGCATCAGATTTACTATCTGTGGCAATAGTAGGGGCAACCTGTTCGTCTGGGCTACAAGCATAGAGCAATAATAAAGCGGCTGCCAGAATGTTGGTTTTTAGGAGTTTTTTGTACATAAAGATTTGTGATTAAATTGTGGATAATAGTATTTTACTCACCATATACATGGTGTTAATTCCGGTAACGGAGGTGTAAATAAAATTCAGGAATTATATTGTGATTAATACAATTGTAAATAAATAACTTTATATTTCCTAATTTTTAAACGATTTTATTCGTAAAAAGTTTATAAAATAAATAAAAATACTTATATAAAAAGTGTCTTAAATTTTGTTTAAGAGCAGTATGGTAAACAGTAAACACAATTAGGTGCAGAAGATTTGAAAAAACGGTTTCGTTAAACAGTGTATTAAAAAGTCCTATATTTTTTAGCTGTTTTTCTGATAGTAGTGGTAAAGCATTAAAAATGTATTAACCAACTTTAATTAGTTGTTTAATTTACCTTAAACTAAATATTAATGCGCCAGAAGCACCATAAACTTGCTTGTGCTGCAGTTTACAATTGAATTCATTTTTTCTTTCAGAAAAAGCCTTTAAGCTTAAGTAAAAAGGGGTAATAATTTCTTGAACATGGGGTTAAGCAAGCTCATTATTCAGCTAAATTCCTTTTAGCATAATATTCCTGTAATCATTATTGCCTTCCATTTGGGAAAAGGTTGTTTAATTAACTTAGCCGGTTTAAACAAAAACTTATATATTACCAAGCCGAAAATCTGCTAGTAAATAGTTTTCAGCAGGGTAAGTTTTCTATTGAAATATTCTAGTAAGATGACTATGCTTGTTAGATGTTTTTTAATCAAATAAAAATTATATAAAGCAATACATATAAATCGCTTCTATCACCACAGATGATTTCAATCAACACCACGCTACAACCCGCCGATTTGCAGAGCCCGCTGCAAAACTTTTGGGAGTTATCGGGCCAGAAAGTAAACCTGATTCAGCAACAATACGATGTAAGCAAAGGCTCGCCGGTTTTTACGGTACAGGGCCGCTACACCACCCGCGGCTGGACCGAATGGACCCAGGGTTTCCAGTTTGGATCGGCTATTTTGCAGTTTGATGCTACCGGCGAGGAAGAGTTCCTGAATTACGGCCGCCAGAATACCTTAAACCTGATGGCCCCGCACGTTAGCCACATTGGGGTACACGACCACGGTTTTAATAACGTAAGCACTTACGGCAACTTGCTCCGGCTGATGCACGAAGGCAAAACGCCTCACAACGAATGGGAGCAGAACTTCTACGAACTGGCCCTGAAGATTTCCGGTGCCGTACAGGCCAGCCGCTGGACGACCACCAAAAACGGCGGCTTTATTCATTCCTTTAACGGTCCGCATTCTTTATTTGTCGATACCATTCGTTCCTGCCGGGCCCTGATGGTCAGCTACCGCTTGGGTCACCAGTTTCAGGCAGAGAACGATGTAAAGATTAACCTGCTCGAACGGGCTTTGCAGCATTGCCACGCTACCGCGCAATATTCCGTTTTCTACGGTGAGGGCCGCGACCGCTACGATATTTGGGGCCGTACTGCCCACGAAAGCATCTTTAATACCAAAGACGGTAATTTCCGCTGCCCCGGTACCCAGCAGGGTTATTCTGGCTTCAGTACCTGGACCCGCGGCATGGCTTGGGCTATGTGCGGCTTTGCCGAAGAACTGGAATTTTTGCAAACCATACCCGACCAGGATTTAACCCATTTAGGAGATAGGCAAGTAATAGAAGAATTCATGCTGAAAGCCGCCCAGGCTACTTGCGATTTTTATATAGAGCAAACCCCCACTGATGGCGTGCCTTACTGGGATACCGGTGCCCCTAACCTGCATAAATTGGGCGATTATTTAAACCAGCCGGCCAACCCTTATAATAACCAGGAGCCCGTAGATAGCTCGGCGGCCGCCATTGCCGCACAGGGCTTGTTAAGATTAGGGCGTTATTTGCAGCAAACGGGCCAAACGGAAGCCGGTAATAAATATTGGCAGGCCGGCCTTACCGTTTTGCAAACGCTTTTGCAGGAACCATATCTCAGTACTGACCCCGCCCATCAGGGTTTGTTGTTGCATTCGGTATACCACTGGCCTAACGGCTGGGATAACGTGCCCGAAGGCAGTACCATTCCGTACGGCGAGTCGAGTATGTGGGGCGATTATCACATTAGGGAAGTCGCGCTTTACCTGCAAAAAGTTATAAACCAGGAGCCTTATTACACCTTCTTTAACTGCGTAAAATAATGGCCCAGGCGTTAACTGATTTTTCAAGGTTATGTGTGCACACCATTACCACCAAGCCCTGGCCCCTGGAGAAAGCGGCTAAAGAATTTTCGGCGGCCGGTGTTAGCGGCATAACCGTTTGGCGTGATACCTTAGCTGGCAAAAATATTGCCCAGGCTCGTCGGATGCTGCAAGACCTGAACCTGGAAGTGGTATCGTTGTGCCGCGGAGGTTTCTTTCCGGCCCGCGAGGCCGCCAAAAAACAAGCTGCCATCGACGATAATTTAAAAGCCATCGACGAAGCCGCAGCCTTGGGCGCGCCCCACGTGGTGTTAGTTTGCGGAGCCGTGCCGGGGCAACCCTTAACCGAATCGCGGAAGCAAATTCAGGAGGGCATTGCCGCCTGCCTGGACCATGCTGCCGCCGCTGGTGTAAAACTAGCCATCGAACCCTTACACCCCATGTACGCCGACGACCGCTCGGCTGTAAACACCCTGGCCCAGGCCAACGACATGGCCGAAGCGCTAAATTCCCCGTGGGTAGGCATAGCCGTAGACGTGTATCATTTGTGGTGGGACCCGGACCTCGAAAACCAAATAAAACGCTGCGGCCAGAACGGTAACTTAACGGCCTTTCATATCTGCGACTGGAATACCCCCACCACCGATTTGTTAAACGACCGGGGCCTGATGGGCGAAGGCTGTATCAACCTAAAGGAAATTCGCGGCTGGGTAGAAGCTACCGGTTTTACCGGTTACAACGAGGTAGAAATATTCTCGCATAAATTCTGGGCCCAAGACCAACACCAGTTCCTGAATAAAATAAAAGAAGCTTATTTAAAGCATTCTTAATTAAAGGAGTTCTGGCTTTTGCTGGCGCGAGGCTCCGCCTCGTGTCGACTTTCTTCCGGCCTCTGGCCGCTAATAATGTTTAGAAAATAAATTTCTTTCGGCCAGAGGCCAGAGGATAAAAGGCACGAGGCGGAGCCTCGCGCCAGCAATACTTAAACAAAATAATTTAAAAAATATTACCCCGCAACGGAATAATATTGGCGGGTGCATCAACAACGATTTACTATCCGAGCGGTCAGCGAGTTTAAATCGTCTTGATTCTTTTGGAACTCCTTCCCTTGCTAAGGGAAGGTGCCCGAAGGGCGGAAGGGTCTGTCTCATCAAGGAGAAAAGTAAGGCCCAGCCGGCGAGGCGAAAGCTGGCAAATAGTAAAGCTTATAAAATCAAAAATGGCTCTAAAATTTAAGAAGCTTAAATAACTTTTAACTCTAAACTCTTAACTATTTACATGACCCCAACCATCCACCAAGTAGGCATTATCATGAATGGCGTAACGGGCCGCATGGGCACCAACCAGCACCTGCTGCGCTCCATCGTAGAAATAATCAAACAAGGCGGCGTAAAAGTCAGCCCTTCAGAATTTATTATGCCCGACCCGGTGCTGGTCGGCCGCGATGCTATTAAGCTGAAAAAGCTCGCCGATATTTCGGGCGTAAAGAAATTTACCACCGATCTGGACAGCGTGATGAACGACCCAAATTACCAGATTTATTTCGATGCCCAGACTACCGGCCGCCGGGCAGACGGCGTGCGGCAGGCCGTAAAAGCCGGCAAGCACGTTTACTGCGAAAAACCAACTGCCGTTAGGACCGAAACTGCCATGGAACTGTACCAACTGTGTAAAGAAGCCGGTATTAAAAATGGCGTGGTGCAGGATAAACTCTGGCTACCAGGTTTATTAAAGTTGCAACGATTAATTCAGAACGGCTTCTTCGGCGAGATACTGTCTGTGCGGGGTGAGTTTGGTTACTGGGTGTTCGAAGGGCATACCATACCGGCCCAGCGGCCCTCGTGGAACTACCGCCAGGAAGACGATGGCGGAATTATTGTGGACATGCTTTGCCACTGGCGTTACGTACTCGATCATATATTTGGTAAGGTAAAAGCTGTTTCCTGCTTAGGCGCTACCCATATTCCGGAGCGGATTGACGAGCAGGGCAAACCATACAAAGCCACCGCCGATGATGCTGCTTATGCCACCTTTGAACTCGAAAACGGCGTAATCGCGCAGTTTAATTCTTCCTGGACCGTGCGGGTGCGTCGCGACGATTTGTTAACCCTGCAGGTAGATGGCACCAAAGGTTCGGCGGTAGCTGGGTTGCGCGAGTGCTACACCCAACACTATGGCAATACCCCCAAACCAACCTGGAACCCCGATATTCCGCAGCCGATAAATTTCTTTGAGGGTTGGGCCAAAGTACCGGAGCAGGAAACTTTTGAAAACGCTTTTAAAGTGCAATGGGAATTATTCCTGAAGCACGTGGTAAAAGACGATCCGTTTCCGTGGGATTTACGCGAAGGCGCCAAAGGCGTGCAACTCGCAGAAAAAGGCCTGGAAAGTTGGGCCAAACGCTGCTGGGTAGATATTCCGGAGTTATAAGCCTTCTTTCTTACCTTAAAATAATTCTGTCTTATTATATTCCCTTCGGTTTCAAGTTCAGAGTACCTGAAACCGAAGGGAAATATTTAGCTTAAAAATATTACATGAAGCGAGTAGCATTTATTACCGGTGGCAGCCGGGGTATTGGTTATGGCATTGCGGCGCAACTGGCCTTGGCCGGGTTCGATTTAGCCATTAATGGGGTGCGGCCGCTGGAAGCCGTTACCGAAGCTATAGAAGGGTTGAAATCCAGAGGAAGTGATGTAATTTATGTGCAGGGCGATGTAGCTTCACCGGATGCCCGTACCCGGATGCTGGACGAGATAAAGGAATATTACGGCCGTTTGCACGTGCTGGTAAATAATGCCGGTATTGCCCCCCGCGAACGCAAAGATATTCTGGAGGCCACGGAAGAAAGCTTTAGTCATTTGCTCCAAACCAACCTGCAAGGACCTTATTTTCTGACCCAAGCCGTAGCCAACTGGTTTATTCAGCAGCAAAGCCAAGCCGATAACTTTTCCGGCTGTATTGTAAATGTATCATCTATTTCGGCTACAGTGGCTTCGGTAAATCGCGGCGAATATTGCATAGCTAAAGCCGGCCTGAGCATGGCTACTCAATTGTGGGCTACCCGCCTGGGCGAGTTTAATATTCCGGTGTACGAAGTGCGCCCCGGTATTATCCGCACCGACATGACTGCCGGCGTAACCGATAAATACGACAAACTCATTGCTGAAGGCTTAACTGTACAAAAACGGTGGGGAACCCCCGAGGATGTGGGCAAAGCCGTGGCGGCTTTGGCCAAAGGCGATTTTCCTTATTCCACTGGCCAGGTAATCATGGTTGATGGCGGCCTTACCTTATCGCGCTTGTAAAATATTGAGGCACGCAACTCAAACCTGACAGCAATAGCTTGCACCTGGCAAATATGAATTAATAGATCTGAAGTAAAGAAAACAGCCGAAACAGTTAACTCAATATTCCTTTTTTACCCGAAATCCGGCTAAAGTTACCCTAATCCTTTTGTCAGGCTTAGAAAATTACTTAAATTATTGGGGCTTAAATGCGCCAACCGAAAACGTAACCACCACTTAAATTAAAATTTGTATGACAGCCAACGCTCCCCTCCGGCACCTTCTGAAAATACCTGTAATTGTAGCGGCGCTCGGGTATATGGTAGATATGTACGATTTATTTCTGTTTAATATTGTGCGGGTGCCGAGCCTGAGAGATTTGGGTTTAACCCAGGAAGAATTGTTTACCAAAGGCGCTTTTATCTTAAATGTGCAGATGGCCGGCATGTTGCTGGGCGGTATTTTATGGGGCGTGTTGGGCGATAAAAGAGGCCGCCTTTCGGTGCTGTTTGGGTCTATTTTGCTGTACTCGCTGGCCAATATTGCCAACGGCTTTGTAGCCACTTTCGACCAATATTTATTTCTGCGTTTTATTGCCGGAATTGGTTTGGCCGGCGAACTCGGAGCGGGCATAACCCTGGTTGCCGAAATATTGCCCAAAGAAATCCGGGGTTACGGTACCACGCTGGTGGCTACTGTGGGCGTATTGGGGGCTATTCTGGCTTATTTTGTTGCCGATATTTTTAGCTGGCGAACTTCTTACTTTGTGGGCGGCGGCTTAGGTTTGGTATTGCTTTTAATGCGGGTAAGCGTGTTTGAGTCCGGAATATTTCTGCATCTAAAAAACAAACACGTTAAGCGTGGTAATTTCCTGATGCTGTTTTCGAGTTGGGCGCGGTTCTCTAAATATATGAGTTCTATTCTGGTGGGTATGCCCATCTGGTTTGTGTCGGGGGTATTAATATTTTTCTCACCGGAATTTGGGCAGGCGCTGGGCGTAACCGAACCCGTAGTGGCCGGTAAGGCTGTGATGCTGGCTTTTGCGGGGCAGGTACTCGGCGATATAATTAGCGGTTACCTGAGCCAAGTGTTTCAAAGCCGTAAAAAAGGCATGCTGGTATTTATGCTGGGCTCTTACGCCATGATGCTCGTGTATTTACTCACCACTACCCAAAGCCTGACTACTTTCTATATTATTTGTGCCTGCTTAGGTTTTTTCAACGGGTTCTGGACTTTGTTTGTAACCATTGCCGCCGAATTATTCGGTACCAACCTGCGGGCTACGGTAGCCACCACCGTCCCTAATTTTGTCCGGGCTTCGGTTATTCCTATTTCAACTTTGTTTTTACTAGCCAAAGGCGAGTGGGGCATTACCAACGGCGCCATTGCGGTCGGAACACTTGTGATGGCTATCTCTTTGCTGGCCCTGTGGCGTCTGGAAGAAACCTTTACCAAAGATCTGAACTACGCCGAAGAAGATGCCCCAGCGTTGGATCTGGCCGTGCCGGAAGTAAGCAGCCCGAGAGCTTTAACCAAGAAGTAGCCGGACATAAGTGTATAATTTTGTCGATTGAACTTAAAATATTAGAGCTTTAGAAGCTTGAGTATCCCACTCGTGTCATTCAGGAGGAAACTATTTAGCAGGTAGCCAACAAGTTTCCTCCTGAATGACACGAGTGGGTGCAAAGTACTTGATAAGTAAATATTGGTTAAATGCGGCTAGATAATAGTTGTCCAAAACAATGCTCCCAGTAAAATAATGATTCTCACCAGTTCTGCCCAAAAGTACCATTTATCATTTTTTCGTCTGTTTCTCTTATTAATAATCGGAATCAGTTGCAGCCCAAACAGTTTTGCCCAGAAATCCACAACCGCTAATTGGGTACAATTCGTTGATCCGCTGATTGGTACCGGGCTGGCCACTACCGCCAGCGCCAAGGCCCACAGCGAAGCCCAATCGGAATTAAAAGGCCAGACATTCCCGGCGGTGGGCGTACCGTTTGGCATGACGCACTGGACACCCCAAACCCGTACCACCGAAAGAAAATGCATCTCGCCCTATTATCATGCCGATACGAAAATATCAGGCTTTCGGGGCAGCCATTGGATGAGCGGCTCGTGTACCCAGGATTACGGCAGCGTTACCATTATGCCTACTACCGGCGCCGTAGAAGTTAACCCCGAAAAATATGCCTCAACCTACAGCCACACTACCGAAAAAGCTTCGCCGGCTGCTTATACCGTAACCTTAGCTGATTATGCCATTGATGCCCAAGTAACGGCTACTTCCCGGGCCGGTTTGCTGCAATTTAAGTTTAACAAAGCCGCCGATCAGGCCCCCATTATTATTTACCCCAACAGCGACGAAGGCCAGGCCAGCTTAACCATTAATGCGAGTAAAAACGAAATTAGCGGCTACAACCCGGTGCACCGTATTTACCAGGGGCAAGGCAAGCCGGCCGGGTTCAGCGGTTATTTTGTTATTCAGTTTAGCAAGCCTTTTAAAAGTGCTGGTACGTTTCGCGATGGTTCTGTTACCAACCAAACTACCGTTAACGGCGAAGGAAAAAGCGTTGGCGGGTATGTAACTTATGCGGTAAAAGCCGGCGATATTATTCAGGTAAAAGTAGGCACTTCTTTTACCAGCGTAGCCGAAGCACGCCGGAATTTAGAAGCCGAAATAACTGGCTGGGATGTAAATAAAGTAAAAAATATTGCGGCGTCGGCCTGGAACAAAGCTTTAGGCACCGTGCAGGTAACCGATAATAATACCGAAAAGAAAAAGATATTTTATACTGCCCTGTACCACGCCATGCTGCTGCCGCGCGTTTACAGCGATGTAAGCGGCACTTACCCGGCTTTTGCGCAGCAATACAAAACCGAAAAAACCAACAGTTTTGAGTATCACGGTGATTTTTCGTTGTGGGATACTTACCGCGCCGTGCATCCATTGTACGTATTATTGCAACCCGAACGCGCCCGCGCTATGGTTAATACGTTAATTTCGATGTCGGAGAGTGGCGGCTGGTTGCCCAATTTTCCGTGCTGGAACAGTTACACCTCAGCCATGATTGCCGACCACGGGGCTTCGGTTATTGCCGATGCTTATATTAAAGGCATCCGGGGTTTTGATGCCGAAAAAGCTTACCAATTTATGCGCAAAAATGCGCTGGAACCCGCCGGGCCGGAAGATTACGCCGATGGCCGGGGCCGCCGGGCTTTACCTTCTTATATCAAGTACGGTTACATACCCATGGAAGACTCGGTGTGGCAGGCATTTCACAAACGGGAGCAGGTATCGCGCACCTTAGAATACGCCTACGACGATTTTGCCGTAGCCCAACTGGCTAAATCCTTAGGTAAACAACCAGATTACCAGCTATTTCTGCAACGAAGCAACAACTACAAAAATATTTATGATAGCCAATCGGGTTTTATGCGGGGGCGCCACGCCAATGGAACCTGGTACAAAAATATTAACCCAAACAAAAAAGAAATATATATTACCGAAGGTACACCCTGGCAATATACCTACTCGGTGCAGCAAGACGTGCCCGGCCTGGTAAACCTGATGGGCGGCAAAGAAAATTTCGGTAAACGATTAGATGCTTTTTTTGATCAACAACAATACTGGCACGGCAATGAGCCCAGCCACCACATTGCTTATTTGTTTAACTACGCCGGCACCCCCTGGAAAACCCAGCAAAGAATAAACGAAATCAGAACAGCCGAATACGGCAGCGGCCCCGGCGGCATCAGCGGCAACGACGATACCGGCCAAACTTCGGCGTGGTACGTGTTTAGCGCTATTGGTTTTTACCCGGTTACACCCGGTACACCTTATTATATAATAGGTACCCCGCAGTTTAAAGAAGTAAGTTTACCGGTTAGCAATAACCGCACTTTCCGCATCGTAGCCGAAAATCTTTCTCCAGAGAATATTTATATACAAAGTGCCACTTTAAACCAGAAAGAATATAATAAGTCGTATTTACGGCATAATGATATTTTGGCAGGTGGTGAGTTAATTTTTAAAATGGGGAATAAGCCAAGTAAAGATTGGGCGAATGCTATTATAGGTACGCTAACAGATTAAAACTTTCGGAATATTTAAGAAAATTTTTGGGCCTTTTTTAAGATAACTAAAAAGTAAATCATTTAGAATATTTCTAATTAAATATTAAAATAATTGTGTTTCTGACACTATTAAACGGCTTGATTGGCCGTTTTTTTTATTTATTGTAATTGTTGTAAATACAAGGGTCTAATAATACCAATAAGTCGATAGAGAATATTAAATTCTAAATACTGTTAGATAAAATTTTATTAAGGTTTACGGCTATTATTTGCTTTTATATTAAATATTTGATTTGATCTACGAATATTAAAATTTCTTTTCTAAATTATCATAGAATTTAGTGTTCATTTCCAACTTTCCAACAAACAAATTATCCAAAACAAATGAAAAAAATTACTCATCGCTGGCAGCCAAAAAGTTGCCTTTTGTTGATGCTGCTTGCCTTCGGCGGGATTTCTGCACCCCTTCAGGCAGCCGTAGAAACAACCAGAATTGCCACTAAGCCAGTGGTTTGGCAAATTACAGGTCGGGTTACCTCGGCGAGCGGAGAACCTTTACCTGGTGTTACAGTGCTGTTAAAAGGAACTTCGAACGGTACGGCTACTGATGTTGATGGAAAATACTCGTTGAGTGTTCCGGAAACCAGTGGTACGTTGGTTTTCTCTTTTATTGGTTATACTACCCTGGAAAGAGCATTTTCGGGACCGGGTGCGATTAACGTTAACATGGCCGATGATGCCAAAGCCCTGGAAGAAGTAGTAGTAACGGGTTATGCCACGCAACAGAAAAAAGATTTAACCGGCTCGGTAGCAGTAGTTAACGTAGAAGAAATGACAAAGCAGCCAACGGCTCAGGTTACTTCTATGTTACAGGGTCGCGCCGCGGGGGTAACCGTAGTTGGTTCGGGGCAGCCGGGTCAGGCGCCGCAAATCAGAATCAGAGGTATTAACACCTTTGGTAATAATACCCCTTTGTATGTAGTAGATGGCGTACCCACCACCAATATTAACGACCTCAACCCGAACGATATTGCCAATATGCAGGTGCTGAAAGATGCCGGTTCGGCTTCTATTTATGGTTCGCGGGCGGCTAATGGGGTTATTATTATTAGTACCAAGCGGGGAAAAGATAAAATTAAAGTTAATTACGATGCTTACTACGGTACCCAGCGTCCGCCGCAAGGCAATGTTTGGGATATAGCCAGCCCGCAGGAAATGGCCGATTTGAAACGCATGGCCCTGGTAAATTCCGGCGTAACTAACCTGAACGACCCGCAATACGGCAATGGTTCTACGTATGTGCTGCCAGATTATTTAGTAGGTGGTACCAGTTACGGCTTAAAAGAAGGCGACCCGGCCGTAGACCCGGCCAAATATAAGGTTAACCCGTTTTACACCGGTGGCTCTTCGGAGTTGAGTTCTTTTTACCGGATTGTAAAATCCAACAAACAAGGTACCGATTGGTTCCACGAAATATTTAAGCCGGCGCCTATTACCAGCCACAACGTAGCCGTTAGCGGTGGTGGCGAATTAGGTAGTTATTATTTTTCGCTTAACTACTTCGATCAGGAAGGTTCTTTAAAGAACACCTACAACAAAAGGTACACCATCCGTTCTAACAGCACGTTTAACCTGAATAAGAAAATTCGCATCGGCGAAAACCTGGGCTACTCCCTTACCGATAATCCGCAGATTACCGCCCTTTCGGAAGGTAGCGGTATTGGCATGGCCTTCCGGCAGCAGCCTATTATTCCGGTTTATGATATAATGGGTAACTATGCCGGCTCTTTCGCCAAAGGTTTAGGCAACGCTCGTAACCCGGTAGCTATTCAGGACCGTATCCGCAACAATAAATCGCTGAACAGCCGTTTGTTTGGTAGTATTTTTGCCGAAGCCGATATTCTGCCAAGCTTAACGTTCCGGACTACCTTCGGGGGGGAATATTACGCCAACAGTTCGCGTAGCTTTGCTTACCCCGAATACGAAAACAGCGAAAATGGTACTACCAACCAATATAACCAGAACTCCGGCAATGGCTATAACTGGACCTGGTCTAATACCTTGGCTTACAGCAAAATATTTAACGAGATTCACAACTTTAAGCTGTTAATTGGTTCGGAAGCTTACCAAAACGTGGGCACCAGCTTAGGCGGCAGTACCCAGGGGTATTTCTCTTTCGACCCAATATTTACCACGCTTTCTACGGGTTCCGGTACCCAAACCAACTCCAGTAGCCGCTACGACGATGCCTTGTTCTCGCTGTTTTCGCGGTTAGACTATAGTTTAAAAGATAAGTACCTGTTAGGGGCTACCATTCGCCGTGACGGATCTTCCCGGTTTGGGGAAAATAACCGCTACGGGGTGTTCCCGGCCGTAAGTGCCGGCTGGCGTATTTCGCAGGAAAGCTTTATGCAAAATTTAGCCTGGCTAACCGATTTAAAAATACGTGGGGGTTATGGCATTATGGGTAACCAGTTAAACGTAGATCCTAACAACGCTTATACCCTTTATGGTGCCGACCGGACAAGTACTTATTATCCGATAACTGGTACGAATAACTCTACCCAGCTTGGTTTCAGAAAAACCCGGATTGGTAACCCAGATGCTAAATGGGAAAGCAACGTGAACGGCAACGTAGGTATAGATGCAACTTTGTTTGGTGGCGTAATAGATATTACCGCCGATTATTACAGCAAGCAAATTCGGGATTTATTGTATGCCGTTGAATTACCGGGTACTGCCGGGGCAGCAACGGTTCCCTCGGTAAATATTGCAAAAATTCAGAACAAAGGATTCGATGGGTCTATTACCGGGCACATTAACGCCACTTCTGATTTAACCTTCGATATTACCGGTACCATTACTACTTACAACAACAAAATCCTGAAAATATCTAACGGGGCGCAAAACTTCGAATTAGAGTCGCGCCGTTTTAACGGTAGCAATATTATCCGGAACATGGTGGGCGAAGCAATGAGTTCGTTCTACGGCTATAAAATTGCTGGTTTCTGGAACGACCAAGCCGAAATTGATGAAGCTAACACGCAAGCCAGAACAGCCAGCGGCGACGCCAATGCCGTTTACCAGAACGACGTTAAACCCGGTCGTTTCCGTTATACGGATGTTAACGGCGATGGCCGCGTTACCGATGCCGACCGTACCGTGCTGGGTAGCCCTAACCCTGATTTTACTTATGGCATTAACTTGGCGGCTACTTACAAAAACTTCGATTTTAACATGTTCCTGTACGGCAGCCAGGGTAACGAAATCTGGAACCAGGTAAAATGGTGGACCGATTTCTACCCGAACTTTGAAGGTGCTAAGAGCAAAACCGCTTTATACGATTCCTGGTTGCCAGAGCGCCGGAATGCAAAAGCGCCTATTCAGGAAAACGTAGGTTCGTTTAGCACCACCAACGTGCCAAATTCTTACTACGTCGAGAACGGATCTTACCTGCGGGCCAGAAATGCCCAAATAGGTTATACCTTGCCGGGTAATTTATTAAGCCGTTATGGCGTAGGCCGCTTAAGGGTTTATGTACAAGGCGCTAATTTATTTACCCTTACCAAATATTCCGGGGTTGATCCTGAAATATCGGGGGGAACTGACTTTAATACAAACTCCCGGGCTTTTGGTATAGATGAAGGTGCTTACCCAAACATGCGCCAATACTTAGTAGGGCTTAATGTTACATTCTAATTATTTAAAGATTAAATTAAAAATGAGAAAATCTAAATATATATTTATGGCAGCTGTATTGGCAGCAGCCATGCAAGTTTTACCTTCCTGTAAAGATGAGTTTCTGGAAAAGCCGGCTTTTGGCGCCTTAAGCGACCAGGTATTGGCTAACCGGGCCGGGGTAGATGCACTCTTGATTGGGGCTTATGCCGCTCTGGATGGCCAGGGCAACGGTGCTGCCATTGCGGGTGGCGGCCAATGGGAAGCTGCTCCTACCAACTGGATTTACGGCAGTGTGGCCGGCGCCGATGCCCACAAAGGCAGCTCCGGTTCCGACCAGCCGGCCATAAATTCTATCCAGAATTTCACCCTCGACCCAAGTAATGGCTTCCTTAATTCTAAGTGGCGGGCTATGTACGAAGGCGTTTCCCGGTCTAATTCGGTTTTAAATTTATTAGCGCAGGCCACCGATATAAGCGAGGCCGATAAAACCAGCATTAGCGCACAAGCTCGTTTCCTGCGCGGACATTTTTACTTCGAGTTGAAGAAAATGTTTAACATGGTGCCGTGGGTAGACGAAACCACCACCGATTTTAATCAGCCTAATACCGAGGACATCTGGCCCAAGATTGAAGCCGATTTTAAATTTGCCATGGATAATTTACCTGCTACCCAAGCGCAGGTAGGCCGGGTAAATAAATGGGCTGCCGCCGCTTACCTGGGTAAAACCTACTTGTACGAGAAAAAATACCAGGACGCAAAACCGGTTTTCGACCAGGTAATTTCTTCTGGGGTTACTTCTAATAATTTAAAGTACGGGTTGGTAGACAAGTTTAAAGACAACTTTGATGCCGCTACTGAAAACAACAAAGAATCGGTATTTGCTATTCAGATGGTAGCCAACGATGGTACCAATACCATTGCCAACGGCAACCAGGGCGAAATGCTGAATTATCCATACAACAGCCCTTTCCGGTGCTGCGGCTTTTACCAGCCTACCATAGATTTGGTAAACTCCTATCGCACTACGGCAGTCGGGCTTCCTTTCAGTATTACCAACTACAATGCTAACCCGGTAAAGCACGATCAAGGCTTACAGTCTTCCGATCCGTTTACGCCCGAAACCGGTAACCTCGATCCGCGTTTAGACTGGACCGCTGGCCGTCGGGGAGTGCCTTTCCTGGATTGGGGTAACCACCCTGGCCAGGCCTGGATTCGTGAGCAAATCAGTGCCGGTCCTTACTCTTCTAAAAAGCATATTTACTATCAGGCTACGGCCTCTACCTTATCCGACCAGAGTTCCTGGGCACCGGGTTCTGCCATTAACGTGGTATTAATTCGGTTTGCCGATGTGTTGCTGATGGCCGCCGAAGTGGAAGCCCAGTTGGGTAATTTAACCCAAGCCCAAGATTATGTAAATATGGTACGGGCCCGGGCCGCGCTGCCGGTAAATGTTGTGTATAAATACGCCGATGAAACCAAACCCATGGGTGGTTATTCGAATGCACCGGCCGCTAATTATAGTGTAGCGCCTTACCCGGCCGGTACGTTTACTGGCTTGGGCAAAGAAGGAGCCCTTTCGGCTATTTATTTTGAGCGCAAGCTGGAGTTAGCCATGGAAGGCCACCGGTTCTTTGACCTGGTGCGTTGGGGAATTGCCGAACCGGTATTAAATGCCTATTTTGCTTACGAAGGCAAAATAACCGGCGATGTAAAAGAAGGCCGTTTTACCAAAGGTAAAAACGAATATTATCCAATACCGCAGCGTCAGATTAACTTACAATCGGTTAACGGCGTATCCTCTTTAAAACAAAATCCGGGTTATACGCAATAATTAGGTTTATAAATTATTCAGAAAGCGAGGTGCAGTTGTGCCTCGCTTTTTTTATGATTTTATTTTTAGTGGTATTTATGTTCAGCGATTACCCAAGGCTGCTGGTAAAGCCAGTGAATAAAAAAATTGCAGAAATATTTACTTGTATACTAATGTGAGCGCAACTGAGAGCAGAATATTCATTCTTATCTTTATAGTTATATATAGTCTAATTTATTAGTCCAGTTACGGCTATAAGCTTATCTTACTGGGACAGTGAAGATGCATTTTAAAAGGCGTTATTTGATGGCTCAGTTCGATTAATGCGAAAACTGGACTTCATTAATGAAGTAGATATAAAACTTCCTAACAAAGGGGAAAAATATTCTATTAGTGTCAATAAATCAAGCTTAGAAGAATTTACTGGAGTAGGATTTGATGAAATTATAAATGATTGGGATAATAAATTTTCTAACCCGTAAGTCTATACCGAATCTGGAAGGAATAAGTTTTTTGATAAATTCGGCAAAGTTGAATAAAGCAATCTTAGCCCATAAATAGCAATATTAGTCTGATTTGCATATAAACACGTCTGCTAACTTTGTGTAAACACTATGCTTTCGTCGATGGCCTCGTATGCTGTTTACACGAGACTGTTGGCAATAAGCAATAATGGCACCCGACTACAATGAGAAATTATGACTTAACTTTCAGCGTTTCAGACGTTTCTAGTATTTTCAAAATTGACAAAGAAACTATTAAGAAATGTTCTTACCATTTCAGAGATTATTTAAGTAAAACTGCCAATCCGGAAAAAGGAAAAGAAAGAATCTTTGCTCCATCTGACATTTGTACATTAAACTACATCCTTTATTATTGGGAAGATAATCCAGACTTTGAGTATATTAAATATGGACTAAATGCAAACGAACACTTTGAGGAACCATTTTCAAATATATTGACTGAAATTGTACCTATCTTTAGAAAATTCGATGATAATGAAATTGATACAAATATTTGGCTTATAGGTGGCGAATTTGATGATATAAAATTATTTGAACTCGGAGAAGCGTATAAAAGTGCAGGCGATAAACTTTCTGAATTAGCGCAGAAAGAAGAGCAGATTTTTGTGGCTAGCGTATATCCGATTATCTATAATTATAGACATGCAACAGAACTCCTAATCAAATCAGTTTTACACAATCACGAAGAAACACACGACCTATTAAAACTGTATAAAAAATTTAAGAAGTATTTGCTGGACAGATTTAGCTATACACCATCAAGGTGGATAGAAAAGCTTATTGAAGCTTTTAATGATTTTGACCCTTACGGAACAACTTTTAGATACGGAGTAAAAATTAACAACGACGAGATGGTCGTTGACTTTAATCATATTAAAAGAGTAATGAACTTGTTCAGCCAGTTAATCATTGCAATTAAGAAGCAGCAATAAATGTAACATGACTATACCTGCTGCCAATTGTGTGTTTATAAAATTGAAGCGGCACGGTAAGAGTTCATCGATAAATTGCTATTTTGCTTTTGTGATTTAACTTGATGCTTTTCAAATGCCACAACTTCATAAACAATTCAACGTTGGGCAAAAGGCATAAATCAATAAAATGTAATTTTTCGTATTCTGTATTTTAAGTATCTTTACTAAAAGAGTAATCGCATGGACTTACAAGCAAGAAAAATACTTTTTGTGCAAGAATTCTTGCGGCTTAATAATGAGAATATTATCTCAAAGTTTGAGCACATACTGCATACGGAGAAAAAGAAGTTGTACGCTGAAAAACCTTCTCCCATGTCTCTGGCCGACTTTAATCAAGTAATAAACAATTCGGAAGAGGATGCCGCAAGTGGAAGAGTTAAAGAAACCGATGAACTGGATAAGGATATCGACGCATGGTCTTAAGAGTTCTATGGACAAGTACTGCGAGCGGACATTTAGAAAATATATTCGATTACTATAAAATTACAGCTAACCTTACAATTGCCAGAAAATTAGTTAAAAGTATTGTACGGAAAATATCTGCTTTGTCAAAACACCCAAATATAAGCCAGCATGAACCATTACTTGCCGACAGGCAAAAAGAATACAGGTATATTGTTGAAGGCAACTACAAAATAATTTATTGGGTAGACGCAGCAGCTATTTACATTGCAGCAGTTTTTGATACTCGGCAAAACCCAGATAAAATTTGAAGAGCCGAATAAAAGCCCCTGCTCACATTGTGTAAACGTCATGCTACGGCCGGATGATCTTGCTCGTTGTTTATACAACCCATTGACTGCAAGCTTAAAAATTAAAACAAAACTAATAATTTTACCTGCTGCTTTTTCCTAAACCTCCTATCAGAACGCAGTTAAATATTTTATTTAGCGTACCCCTGCAAAAGCTATAATATTCTTACATGCGTGTTTTCCTGTTGCTGATTGTAGTGCTGCTTTTTTTTACCAATTGTTCCGGCTCTGCGGGTAAGGAGAAAAACCTGAAAGACGAAAGTATTAGTTTGTCGGAAGCAATATTGCCGGATGCTGCTAAAACCGCGCATTTAAGCGGAAAAGATTTAGCAAACGCTTACTGTCAGGCCTGCCACGCCTTACCCAACCCAGGGTTGTTAGATAAAGCTACCTGGCAAAATAAAGTATTGCCCCAAATGGGCTTGCGCCTGGGTTTGCCGGCCCCCAACATTAACCCGTTTTTAGGTAAACAACCCGACGAAATATATACCCTAATTAAAGCCGGCATTTACCCGCAAAAGCCTTTAATAGCCGCTAAAGACTGGCAAAAAATAGTGGAATATTATACGCAGGCAGCGCCCGAAAAATTAACGTTGCCCACCTTAACAAAATTAGACACTATCCTAAACAACTTTTCGGTAATTATTCCGGATTTAAACAAAGGCAAGCCAGCTTTAACTACGCTCATTAAATACGAAACCCAGGCAAAAGAACTTTGGGTTGGCGATTTACGCAACTGGCTGTTCCGGCTAAACCAAGATTTACAGGCAGTAGATTCCGTGCACCTGCAAGCGGTGCCCGTAGATTTAATTAAAAACAATGCGGGGTACAAAGTTGTAAATATTGGTTCTATTTTACCTACCGATAAAGCAACAGGCAATATTTACCAGGTACCGCCCACTGCAAAAGAAAAGAGCACCGGTATATTATTAAAAGATTTACACCGGCCGGTAAATATTATTGAAGCCGATTTAAACCAGGATAAACTACCAGATTTAGTAGTCTGTAATTACGGGTATAATTTTGGTTCGCTGGTGGTGTATTTTAATTTGGGTAAAGGTAAATACGAGCCGGTTACTTTAAAAAACCTGCCCGGCGCCCGTAAAGCAGAAATTAAAGACTTAAACCACGATGGGCTACCAGATATAATAGCCTTGTTCGCCCAAGGCACCGAAACCCTGAAAGTATTTTATAACCAGGGCAACGGAAAATTTGCAGAAGAAAATTTAGTACAGTTTCCGCCGGTTTACGGCACCAATTACTTCCAGTTAGTAGATTTTAACCAGGACGGCCACCTGGATATATTATTTGCCAACGGCGATAACGCCGATTATTCTTTTATTATGAAACCTTACCACGGCATCCGGATTTGGCTAAACAATGGCAAAAATAAATTCCGGCAAAAATACTTTTTTCAGATGCCGGGTGCCTGGAAAGCCGTTGCCCACGATTTTGACCAGGATGGTGACCTGGATATTGCTGCTATCTCGTACTTCCCCGATTTTGAACGCTCGCCCGAGCGCGGATTTATTTACCTGGAGCAAACCGCCCAGTTTAACTTTACAGCCGCCACTTTTAAGCAATCTCTACTAGGGCATTGGTTTACCCTCGAAACGGCTGATTATGATCAGGATGGGGACGAAGATATTGTGCTGGGTTCGTTTACCAATGCCCTAAGTCCGGTGCCACCTGGTATCAGACAAAATTGGCTTGCCAATGGCCCCGGTATACTGGTATTGCAAAATAAAAAAATAACTAAACCAAATCAGGTTATTTTTGTTAATAAGTAATATAAATATTTATTAATCAGATAATTATATGGTAATAAATAGAATGAGAGTAGTTGCTTTAGATACTAATATGCTGCCAAAAACAGGTTGGCTGTAAAAGAGGAAAAAAGCAAATAAATAAAGCAAAAATTATTCTGCAATCAGGCGTTTGTAGTTGCCGAAAAGAGCAACTTATTTTAAAAAAAATAGTAAATAAAATTGCAGAATAGAGTCTTTATCTCTAGGAATAATTAATGCCCTTCCTATTTTATAAGTCTGTGGTTTCTGCTTATAACTTTTCAAAAATTAATATTCCCTTGTATGTAAGTTTACAAAATCAAAAATTCAGTTAATGCCTGTTTATGCAAGAATATTTTTAACAGAGTTTGTTTGTGCATACAAATAAGCTAATAATTGTAATGTTATATTAAAAAAGCTATAAATTTTAAAGTTGACTTAGCGATTAAATATAATAAACTCTTTATAAAGTATATTTACCAAATTTTTTACCACCCAAACAAAATAATAGTGCTTATGAAAAGAAATACGCATCGCTGGCAACGTAAAAGTTGCCTTTTGTTGATGTTGCTTGCATTTGGTGGGGCTGCTCCTTTACAGGCAGCCGTAGAAACTAATATTTCTGCCACCCGGCCAGTAGCATGGACAATTTCCGGTCGGGTTGTTTCGGCAAACGGAGACGCCTTACCGGGCGTAACCATTCTGCTGAAAGGTACCAGCACCGGAACCGCTACCGACGTTAGCGGTAATTACACTTTAAATGTGCCCGAAAGCGGCGGTACTTTAATTTTTTCTTTTATTGGTTATACCACCCAAGAAAGAACTTTTACCGGTCCGGGTACCATTAATGTTACCTTAGCCGATGACGCCAAAGCTTTGGAGGAAGTAGTAGTAACTGGTTATGGTACGCAGCAAAAAAGCGATATTACCGGTTCGGTAGCTTCGGTTAAAGGCGAAGAAATAGCCCAGATTCCGACACCTAGTGTGGCCCAGGCTTTGCAAGGGCGGGCACCAGGCGTGCAGATTACGGCTAACTCGGGTTCACCGGGAGCTGGTTCCAGTGTTCGTATCCGCGGGGTAGCTTCGGTTAATGCCGTGGATGTACTGTACGTAGTAGACGGTGTGCAAATACCTTCTTCGGCGGGCGTAAACTTCCTGAACAACGACGATATTGCTTCGGTAGAAGTATTGAAAGATGCTTCCGCGGCAGCTATTTATGGTTCGCGGGCTGCAGGTGGGGTAATTTTGATTACTACCAAAAAAGGGAAAGCCAATACCTCTAATGTTAATTTTTCGGCTTACAAAGGTATTCAGAACACCTGGCGCAAGCTGGATATGACTAATTTGCGCGAGTATGCGGCGTTAGATAACCTGGCGCGTCAGAATGCCGGGGTAGTAACTAACCCCGAGTGGGCAAATCCCGAAAGTTTAGGCGAAGGTACCAACTGGCAAGACGCCTTATTCCGGACCGCCGATATTGAAAACTACCAGTTATCTTGGGGCGGCGGCAGCGAAAGCTCAACTTTTTATGCTTCCGGTAGCTATTATAAAAGAGAAGGTATTGTACTTGGTTCTGCCTTCGATCGCTACACCTTCCGGTTAAATACCGACCATAAAATTGGCAAACGTTTTAAAGTAGGTAACAGCTTACAGGTTAGCGCCACCAGCGAAGATATTATCCCGAACAACCAGGATTTACAAAGCGGCGTTTTAGGTCGGGGTATCCGGCAGGTGCCTTCGGTAAACGTGCGTAACCCGGATGGTACTTACGATGGCCCATTGGGTAACTTTGAAGGAGAAAGCGAAAACCCAGTGTTCCTGGCCCTGGAGTCTAATAACAACTCCCGTAACTACCGCGCTATTGGTTCTATCTACGGCGATATTGAATTATTTTCCGGTTTATCTTTCCGGTCTACGTTCAATATTGATGCCTACATGTACGACAATACCGATTTTAACCCACAGTTTCAGATTGGTAACAGAAACAATCCGGTAGCCAGCTTAAACGTGAGCGAAGGTAATGGCCGTACCTGGCAGTGGAGTAATATTTTTACTTACCGCAAAACTTTCGGTAACCACAGCATTAATGCCTTAGCTGGTATTGAGGCCCAGGATAACCACGCACGCTTTTATTCAGCGAGCCGGGCCGGCTTCCTGAAAAATGACGAAATTCAGTATTTAGATCAGGGTTCCTCTTCGGACCAGGCGCGTGGTGGTGCCAATGGGTATGCGTTGTACTCGCAACTTGCCCGTGTTAACTACGATTACGCGAATAAATACCTGTTAACCGCTACGGTACGTCGCGATGGTTCTTCGCGTTTCGGTAAAGAGAATCGTTACGGGGTATTCCCATCGGCCTCGTTGGGTTACCGGATTTCCGAAGAAGAATTTATAAAAACAGTGCCGGTAATTACGAACCTGATGCTGCGCGCCGGTTGGGGCGAAACGGGTAACCAGGCCGGTTTATCAAACTACCCGGTTTATGCTTCTTTAAGCGCTAACGGTCGTTACCCATTTGGTGGTACCGTATTATCTGGTTATTACGTGCCCACACAGGCTAACCCGGATATTCGTTGGGAAACCGTGCAGCAAACCAACTTTGGGGTAGATGCCGGCTTCTTCCAGAATAAATTAAGCTTATCGGTCGATTATTTTATTAAAAATACCACCGATATGATTCTGACTATTGAAATTCCGAGAAGTACAGGGCCAAATGCCGGTCCGACAAACTCTGGTGCATTGGTAAATAGAGGCGTTGAGTTAGCGGCTAATTACCAGGGCGAAGCCGGAGATTTTAGATACGGCGTTGGTTTAAACTTTACCCGCGTACGCAACGAAGTTACCGAATTGCAGGATATTCCTTTATCTGGTGAATATAACCGTACCCAGGAAGGAATGCCGGTTGCCCAGTTCTGGGGTTACCGCATGGAAGGTTTGTTCCGTTCCGATGAGGAAGTTCGGGCTGCGAATGCGCTTGACGGCAACCCCGCAACCGCTTATCAGCCAGGTGCCGCTGCCGGCGATGTACGTTTTGCCGATATTAACGGCGATGGCGTAGTAGACTCCGAAGACCAGACCTTTATTGGTAACCCGCTGCCTAAATTTACGGCCGGCTTAACCGGTAACGTTGCCTACAAGCAGTTCGATATGAATTTTATTTTCTCAGGCAGCTTCGGGAACGATATTTTAAACCGGATTAGCGCGTTTGGTTATTCCGCTGACCCTGGTAATAAATTCCGGGCGCTGATTAACAACACCTGGACTCCCCAGAACCCGAATGCTGAGTATCCGCGCTTAATATTAGGCGATCCAGGAGGAAGTAACCGAGCTAACTCCAGCCGCTGGATAGAAGATGGTACTTACGTGCGTTTGAGAAACATCCAAGTAGGTTATAATTTTGCCCCAACTTTGTTAAGCCGCATTGGCGGCAAAACAGCCCGGGTATATTTAGCCAGCGAAAACTTATTTACCTTAACCAAATACAAGAGTGGGTTTGATCCGGAGCAAGGCGCTTCTTACGGCGACCGTCCGTTGGATATAGGTACCGACCGGGGTAACTATCCGCAAGCGCGTACTTTCCTGCTTGGTATTAATGTTGGTTTCTAGTTAAAAATTGAAAAATTAAAATGAGAATAAATTTAAAATTTTCTGCCTTCTCCGGAGCCGCGCTGGTGGCCGGATTTCTGGCACTGCAAGCTTGTTCCGAAGATTTCCTGGATAGAAAACCCGAATCGGATTTAACTACCGGTAACTTTTATACAAGCGCAGACGATGCAATAGCTGCCTTAACGGCTGCCTATGACCCCTTGCAATGGGAATTAACTACCTTAAACTCGTGGCAGTTTGGCGATGTGGTAGGTGGTGATACCGACAAAGGTAGTACCGATGATCAGGATTATGCCCAGATTGCCCAGTTGGCTAACTTTACCGCCCGCGGCGATAACTCGGAGCTAAACTTTACCTGGGAGCAAGCTTATGATGGTATTTACCGGTCTAACCTGGTGCTGGAAAGAGTGCCGGAGATAGAAATGGATGAAACTCAGAAAAATCAGATTCTGGGCCAGGCTAAATTCCTGCGGGCCATTTATTATTTCTACCTGGTAAGAACTTTTGGCCGGGTTCCTAATATTACTACCGTATTGGAGCCAACCGAAGTTTACGTGTCGCGGGCTGCCAATATTAAGGAAAATTGGGACCAGATTGAAAAGGACTTGACCGAAGCCATCGCTGCTTTACCTGTATCCTGGACCGGCGCTAATGCTGGCCGGGCTACCAAGGGGGCTGCGCAATCACTGCTGGCCCGGGTTTACCTGTATCAGTCTACGGCTAACACCGTTTATTTTACCGCTGCTAAATGGAAAGAAGCCGCTGACTTAACCGATGCCATTATTGCTTCGGGTACTTATACCTTAGACCCCAATTATGCCCGGGTGTTTACGTTAGAAGGAGAAGATAGCCGCGAAATTATTTTCGCGATGCAGGCAGTAGGCGGAACTACCGGTTGGAACAACGATAACGAAGGCCAGGCCCTGAACCAGTGGATTGCGCCCCGTACCACCGACTTTTCCGGTTGGGGATTTAGTACGCCTATTGGGCCAAATACGCCTAATAACTATGCTGGTAATTCTAAAATAAAAACCAATAACATAGTAGAAGCTTACGAAGCCTGCGACCCCCGTTTAAAAGCCAATATTTTAGGCACCGACCCGAACGACGAACTTTTTGGTATAAAGTACAACTACCAGAAAGACTCCGACAAGCCTGGCCAGTATAAACTTCAGCCGTGGTCTCGTACCGGTTATAATATCCGGAAGTACATGATTCCCGAAAGTGCTTTGGGTGCGGGTGGTGCAAACTCACCGCTTAATGTGCCTTTAATCCGGTACGCCGAAGTATTGCTGATAAACGCCGAAGCTCATAACGAATTAGGTAATTCAGCAAAAGCTTTAACCTCTTTAAATGCCATCAGAAACCGCGCCGATAATATTACCCCAAGCGGTTCTTGCCCGGCGCCTGTTACAACCACTAACCAGGCACAATTGCGCGATGCTATTATGCAGGAGCGCCGGTTAGAACTGGCTTTTGAAGGGCACCGTTTCTTCGATTTGGTAAGAACCAATCGGGCCGAAGCTTTCCTGAATGCCATGGGCCGTCCGTTCAAAAAAGGTGTCAACGATTTATTCCCGATACCACAAGGCGAAATTAACCGCAACCCGAATTTAGAGCCGAACCCTTGGCAATAATATTCCAAACTTTGGTTTAAAAAGAAGAGGATCACTTTTGTGGTCCTTTTCTTTTTTTATGTTATCGTAAGCTTAATTTCAATAGCCATTCCGTCAAAAGCATGCAAACCGGCATAACCCAACGCTTGCCAGCATAATATTTTATACCAGCGCCTACGCATCGCTACGTTATGGTTAATATTGCACTACATAGAGCTTGTTTAAATTTTGTTTTCGGGAGCGAAAATACTTGGTATTGGGTGCTGGCGAGACTAATTTTGAGGGACATAGCAGCGCTACATTCCGAAAAAGAGGCGAAGGCAGGTTCCAATTGCCAGCCTTTGCAGCCCAAAGGATAAATTTTTTACATGCGCTTATTTCTTTTTACAATTACCAGGTAAACCTGGCTAATAAAATGAAAAATTATTATTCTGTTTTTTTCTTAATTCTGCTGCTTTCGCTTGCCGGGTGCAATAAAAATAAGCCTTTATTCGAGCGTAAAACCGCTTCCGAAACCGGTATTTCTTTTATAAACACCGTAACCCCCAACGATTCTTTAAACCTTTTAAGCTATGAATATTTTTATAACGGTGGCGGCGTTGCCGTTGGCGATGTAAACAACGACGGCTTATCTGATATTTATTTTACCGGCAATACGGTATCGAGCCGGTTATATATTAACCAAGGCAATTTTAAGTTTAAAGATGTAACCGAACAGGCCAAAGTAGGTACGCAAACCTGGGCCACCGGCGTTGCCATGGTAGATATTAACCAGGATAACCTGTTGGATATTTACGTTTGTGTAGCCGATTACCGCAGCCCCGAACTCCGGAAAAATTTGCTTTATATTAACAAAGGCCTAAATAAAGAAGGCATACCTACCTACGCCGAAGAAGGCGAAGAATACGGCTTAGCCGATAATGGTTACGGCACCCAGGCGGTATTTTTCGATTATGATAAAGACAACGATTTAGATGTTTATATTCTGTGCGTTAACAAAGAAGACGTAAATCCTAACCTCATTCGCCAGACCAAAAAACCTAAGCGCGACCCGAGTGTAGATCGTTTGTACCGCAACAACGGCAATAATACTTTTACCAACGTATCGGAGGAAGCCGGTATAAACCAGGAAGGTTTTGGCCTGGGCGTGGTGGTAACCGATATTAACCAGGATGGCTGGCCCGATTTGTACGTAGCCAACGATTTTATTTTCAGCGATCAGTTGCTCATTAATAACCAGAACGGCACTTTCTCCGACAGCATTAAAAGCTATATTAAACACACCAGCCAGTTTTCGATGGGCACCGATATTGCCGATTTTAACAACGATGGCCTGATGGATATTGTAACCGTAGATATGATGCCGGCCGATAACAAAAGGCAAAAGCTCATGAACGGCGTTAAAACCTACGACGAGTTTAATTTAGCCATCCGGCGCGGCTACATGCCGCAATACGTGCGCAATAATTTACAACTGAACAACGGCAACGGTACTTTCAGCGAAATAAGCCAACTGGCCGGCGTACACCAAACCGATTGGAGCTGGGCCGCTTTGCTCGCTGATTTTGACAATGACGGCCACCGCGATTTATTTATTTCTAACGGCATCCGGAAAGATATTACCCACCTCGATTTTGTCATGTACCACGCCATGCAAAAACGGGCGCGGTTTGGCCGGGCCGAAGGAGAAGACCAAATTCACCGGATGGTAGAAGAAATGGAAGGCGTAAAAAATCAGAATGCTCTTTTTCGTAACAACGGCGATCTCACGTTTACAAATAAATCGGAAGATTGGGGTTTAAAAGAATTTAGCTTTACCAACGGTGCGGCTTACGCCGATTTTGACAACGACGGCGACCTGGACCTGGTGATGAATAATATTGATGAAGAGCCCTACCTGTACGAAAATAATACTTTGCCGGCGGGTAAGAATAAAGATAAAAATAAAGCTACTACCAATAATTATTTACGTCTTAAACTTAAGGGCGGCGTACTGGATCACGGCACCAAAGTAAACTTAAGGTATAAAGGCCAAAAGCAGGTAGCCGAGTACACTCCTTACCGGGGTTTTCAGTCTACAGTAGAGCCTTATTTGCACTTTGGTTTGGGCAATATTACCCAGGTCGATTCGCTGGAAGTAATTTGGCCCGACGGCAAATATCAACTCCTGCAAAATATTAAAGCAAACCAATTGCTAACCTTACAACACCAGGATGCCGATGCCAAACCGCTTACAACGCCTAAGTCCCCACAAACTTTATTTACCGAAGTTTCGCAAGCCTTAGGCATAGATTACCAGCACCAGGATGCCGAGTACGTCGATTTTAAAGTGCAACCATTATTGCCGCATAAGTTTTCCCAAAATGGCCCTGGCATGGCCGTAGGCGATGTAAACAACGATGGCCTGGAAGATTTTTACGTAGGTGCCGGTGCAAATAAATTAGGAAAGCTTTTTGTGCAAAATGCCCAGGGTAAATTTAAAGCCACTACCATCACCGATAAACCTTCGGCTGCTGATGAAATGGGCGTGTTGCTTTTTGATGCCGATAACGATAAAGATTTAGACCTATATGTTGTGGGCGGCGGCAGCGAATCAAGGCCCGAATTAGGTAAATACCAGAACCGCTTGTTCCGGAACAACGGGCGCGGCCAGTTTACCGAAGATCCCCAGGCTTTACCCCCAATAATTACCAGCGGCTCCTGCGTTATTGCCGCCGATTACGACCAGGACGGCGACTTAGATTTATTTATTGGCGGCCGGGTAGAACCGCAAAAATATCCGTTGCCGGTAAAAAGCTGTATTCTGCGCAACGAAGGCGGCCGTTTTGTAGATGCTACCTCGGCAGTTTGCAAAGAACTCGAAAATATTGGCATGGTTACGTCGGCGCTCTGGACCGATTTTGACCAGGATGGCAAAGTAGATTTATTAGTGGCCGGCGAATGGATGCCCCTTACTTTCTTTAAAAATACGGGCGGTAATTTTAAGAACGTTACGGCAGCTACCGGTTTAAGCAACACCTCGGGCTGGTGGAACAGTTTGGTTGCCGGCGATTTTGACAACGATGGCGATATTGATTATGCGGCCGGTAATCTGGGTTTAAATTCCCGGTTTAAAGCCAGTGTAAAAGAACCCATAGAAGTTTACGCCAAAGATTTTGATAAAAACGGCAGCACCGATGCCATTATGAGTTTTTATATTGCCGGCAAAAAATACCCGGTGCCGGGCCGCGACGAGATGATAGACCAGATAGTTTCTACGCGCCGGGATTACCCTTCTTACGAAAAGTACGCCAACTTAACGTTTGCGCAAATGTATCCGCCAGAAAAGCTGGCGGGCACCTATGCGGTTAAAGCCGAAACTTTTAAAACCAGTTACCTCGAAAACTTAGGCGGTGGAAAATTCAGCATAAAAGCTTTACCCGTGCAGGCCCAGGTAGCCCCGGTGTTTGGCATGAGCGCCCAGGATTATAACCAGGACGGCCACCTGGACTTGGTACTAACCGGCAATTCTTACGCCACCGAAGTAATGACCGGCGCGTACGATGCTTTTATTGGCTTGTATTTGCAGGGCAACGGTAAAGGTAATTTTGTGCCGGTGCCCGTTACCCAAAGCGGTTTCTTTGTAGACGGTGATGCTAAAGGAGTGGCCGGCATTACTTTGGCCAACGGGCAGGCCTTAACGTTAGTATCGCAGTTTAATAACAAACTAAAGGCTTTTGCGGTAAACAAACCGGCGTCAACAGAAACGGCCAAAGTAATTTCGTTACAGCCCTTGGATGCATTTGGAATAGAATATTTAGAAAACGGTCAGCAGCGGAAGTGCGAATTTTATTATGGGTCTACTTATTTGTCGCAGTCGTCCCGGAAAATGTTGTTAGGGCCGGATGTAAAATCAATAGAAATATTTGATTACAACGGCAAAAGCAGAAAAGTTACCTTGTAATATTAAGCAGGAAGGCTCTTTTTAAGAGGCTTTTTCAGTTACTTTGCTGCCCGTTTTAGTTTGGCATAAAAGATTTAAGTTTATGAGAAGTTGGTTTGTACCCGTTTGGCTGTGCGTTTTTCCGGTGCTAATATCGGTTTCTGGCGTTGCTAATAATATTGCTGCGGTTCTAACGCCACCCAAAGATTCAGAAAAACTTGCCTTGCCTTTTTCTCAGGGTATGCTTGATAATAATAAACGCTTCGAAACGCTTGGTTACCAGAAAGGGCAGAAAGTGGCCGATTTTACCTTGTATGGTGCGGATGGAAGTAGATTTGTTTTATCGGAAGCATTAAAAAAAGGTAAACCAATAATGCTGGTTTCTGGCAGTTATACCTGTGATATTGCGCGCTATAACTTGCCCAACATCCAGAAACTTAAGACGCAGTACGGCGATAAATTAGCTATTTACTTGGTATACACCCGCGAAGCGCACCCTTCAGATGCCCCTAGCCCTTACTCTCCCAGGCAAGAAATATGGATACCCCGCCTTAATTTAAAAGACCAGGTAAAAGCCAACCAGCCCAAAACGTACGGCGAAAGAAAAGCATTAGCCGTTAAATGGCAGGAGCAGTACAAAATTCAGGTGCCGGTTTTATTAGACACGCCGGATAACAAGTTTTGGCTGAATTTCGGTCAGGCTCCCAATTTTGCGTACTTAATTGAACCCCAGGGCAAAGTTTCTTTTAAACAATCCTGGTTAAAACTGGAAGGTCTGGAAAATGCTATTGCGGATTTGATAAAGTAAATTATTGATGTTAAATATTTAATTTATTCAACAGCAACAACGCCCCTCGTAAAAATAGCAAAGGTGGAGTAGCCTGATTTTACCTTTTTCGCAAAGAGAAGTAGGTTTTTTATACTAGTAGCACGCCATAAAACAGGTTGAAAATTTTAGCTACTTTTCTTTTCCCTGCCTGGTAACCGGAGATGCACCCATCTGGTGATTATGGTGGTGCTGTTTTCCGGAGGGGGCGAAATTTAATTTCTTAACCGTTATTTTTTGTACCTGGTTATTCCCTTCCTGAATTCGGATAAACTGATTAACCGGAATATTCTTTAAAACCTGCACTGTGCCCGAACCGGCCCACCTTATTTCTAAAGCTTTTATAACGGTTGCCTTCCCCAGACCAACTTCTGCTTTTAAGGTAGCCGCACCAAAACTGCCGCCGCTGTTTACATCACGGTGAATAAATCGCTCTTTCCCGTTTTCGTCTAAAGTAAATTTTAGCCGCGTACCTATAGCCCCACGATTAGCTTTTTTCCCTTCGGGTTTAATCGATATCCAATTATTTCCGGTTGCATTACTTTCATTGCTATTATAAGGGTTCTGGAAAAGCGCATTCTGGTAATTGTCGCCTTCAAAAGCTCCGCCCAAAACGGCATAAATATCGCGGTCGCCATCGTTGTCTAAATCGCCTACGGCAATGGCGTGGCCTTTTTGCAAATGACCAACTTGCGCGGCCGTAGTTACATCCTGAAAATTTTGCCCGGCATTGTTCCGCAGTAATTTATTCGGAATAAGCGATTCAAAACTCGGGTCGCCGGTAGCCAGGTACATATCCAGAAAACCATCGTTGTCGTAATCCAGGAAATTACAACCCATGGTGTAAAAGGCTTTGTTTACGCCTGCTGCTTCAGAAACGTCGGTAAAAGTGCCATTTTGGTTGTTGCGGTAAAGACGGGCGTTTTCGGCCTGGCTGGGTAAACCCAAATATTCGGCGGCAATATTATAACCAACCGAAGGGTCGGTGCTGAATTTATAACCCGACACAAAAATATCGAGCCAACCATCGTTATTATAATCCCAGAAAAAAGTCGGGAACGACATAATAGGCTTGCCTAAACCAGCCTGGTCGGTAACATCAGTAAACTGAACCAAACCTTTTTTATCCGGGCCATTATTCCGGAACAAATGGTTTTTACCGTGCAGCGTAGAAACATAAATATCGCTGAAACCATCGTTATCAAAATCGCCGGAAGTTACGCCTTTCACATATTCGTTTATTTCTAAGCCGGCGTGCTCCGTAATGTTGGTGAAAGTGCCATTGCGGTTGCTCAGGTAAAGCTCCGAAGGAATAGGTGTAAATTTGTTATACTGCTCGTTGCCGATAAATAAATCGAGCCAGCCATCGTTGTTAAAATCTTGCCAGGTAGCAGTTTGGGTGGGATGTAGCGAGAGCAAACCGGCCGCCACGGTTACATCCCGGAAAGTGCCGTCGCCTTTGTTTTGAAGCAAAGAGTTAGGCTGGTTGCCAAATTCTTCGTGCCAGGCACCGCGTAGCACCAGAATATCCGTAAAGCCATCGTTGTTGTAATCGGCCTGCACCATGTTTAAGCCACTCACCATGCCTTTTAAACCGGCTTTTTCGGTTATATCGGTAAAAGTGCCGTCGCCATTATTTCTAAAATAGCGCATCTGGTCGCGCAAGCCGTAAGCCGAAACTACCAAATCCAGGTAATTATCATTGTTGAAATCTTCGATAATGCTGCCGCCCGAAATACCCGCTACATCTAAGCCCAGCGAAGCGGCAATTTCGGGAAAAGGCCGAGCCGGAAAATCTGCTTTATCGATACCCGGAATTAACCATTGCGCCGGCACTTGGTTTGGATATTGCCCTAAAGTCATGTAGGCAATATTTAGGAGCCAGCGGTATTGCAGCGCGTCCGGGTGTTTTTGCAGGATAGTAGTATAATGCGAAATAGCTTTGCTGGAGCCCTGCGGCAAAGTGTGGAAACCGGCTGCTCTAATTGGAAAAATACAGGAAGCCGAGGTGTGATTGACGAGGCAGTTTTCCTGTTCGCCGGTGCGTAAATAGGCCAGGGCAATATTGGCTTCGAGCTTAGCTAATAATTGCTTTTCCAGCGGGTTTAAATAATTCTTCTGATTGCTAAGTTCATTGTAAAGCTTTTGAAATAATACAGCGGCTTCTTTGGAACGGCCAACCCGCAATAATTCGGTGGCTAATTGGTTTTCGTAATTAAACTTTTGTTTGCCGGTGCTCTTTTTAGCCAGACTATCTAAATAAATTACCCGCACCTGGTTGGCAAACTTATTATCTGGTATATAATTTTTTTTGGCGGTGTTTTCCAGTAGCTCAACCATTTTAACGGTAGCGGCATCTTGATAAGCATTGTTCTGTTTAGGCTGACAAGCAGTAAAGCCAATTAGGGAGAGAAGCAACCAGAAATAAATATTGCGCATAAAGGATGTTTAAAAATCTATTCGCCGGCTTTTACCAGTATAATCTTTTATTATTACGTACTTCACTCCAATTGGCAAGGCCACTCGCCGGGTAGATTGCGACAAATAAGTAGAGCCATAATAAAACTCCTGTTTAGTTTTACGGCTGTCTTCGTAAAATATTTCTGCCCACGCATCCAGCGGCGCCAGTGAAATAGTGCGGGCAGCGGGTTTGTAATTAGTGGGCGTAAAAGCTTTTAAAGGTCCATCGTTAGCAGCAGTTAATATTATTGGTTTTCCGTCTGGAAGTAGCAATTGAGCTAAACCTTTAGCGTCGCCATCTGCAAAGAAACCGCTTTTGTTTACCGGCACAGGTACAAAATTACCTTTGCCGTTGCCCTGCAAATACAAGCCGATAGAAGCATCGTAAGCGCCCATTAATACTTCGGTATGCGGCGAGTTTCCGGTTAAGAGCAAATCCAGGTGGCCATCTTGGTTGTAATCTTGTACGCCAATGCCGAACACCGGCGCAAACTGGGCCTGCATAGGTAAAGGTTTAATACTGAACTTGCCGCCGCCCAAATTTTGAATATAACTGGTTTGCATGTTTACACTTTGCAGCACGGTTACGCCTTGCATTTCTTCGGGCAATATTACCTCGTTCATGCTGGCCTTGGCGTAGCTACTATAATTCGGGAAACGTTTGCGCATGCCTACTAGTTGGTCAATTAAATCGTCGCGTGAGCGTACCGGTACGTTTTTGCCTTGGTTGTAATGCGCTAATATGGGGTCGATGCTGCGGTTGCCATCAAAGTCGCGGGCGTAAACGGTTACCGGTTCTTTTTCCGATGCTTTTAATTTGGTGTTGAGGCCTAAGTTCCCAGCCACATAATCTACATCGCCGTCGTTATCAAAGTCGCCGGCGGACAGGCTGTTCCACCAGCCGGTGGTGTTGGGCAAACCTACTTCGGTGGTAATATTTACTAATCTGCCGCCCTGATTTTTAAGAAAAGTAATTGGCATCCATTCCCCGGTTAATATTAAATCTATCGCGCCATCCTGGTCAAAATCCGTCCAGAGGGCAGCGGTTACCAAACCAATATTTTGTAAGGGGGCATACACTTCGGCGGTTGCGTCGCGGAATTTTCCGCCCTCGTTTTTCAGAATATAACTTTGCGCTGCCGCCGGGTATTGGCTAGGGAATAGGCGGCCACCCACAAATAAATCCAGGTCACCGTCTTTATCAAAATCGGCGGCAGTTACGCATGAGCCGCTGCTGGTGGTGTTGGGTAGGGCTTGAGCATCCAGTATAAAGTTGCCTTTGCCATCGTTGCGGTACAATTTATCTTGCAAATAAGGCGAGCCTTTGGCGTATTCGCTGCTGCCGCTCACCACGTATAAATCTAAATCCTGGTCGTTATCGGCATCAAAAAATAGCGTGCCAAAATCTTCTTCAAACTTGGTTTGGGTGGTAATTGGTGTGCCTTTAAAAGAGCCGTTTTTTTGCTGATTAAAAATATACCCGGCATGTTTAAAAGCGCCGCCCACGTAAAAATCATCCAGGTTATCATTGTTTAAATCGCCTACTGCTATGCCAGGCCCGAGTTGGGAATATTTGTGCGGTACCAGCGGTTGAATTTTAAAATCAATAAAGGGTTCTTCTTTGTGCTTATAATTGATGCCTAGTTTGGCAGTAATGTCTGTAAAAATCGGCGCTTCGGGTTTAGCAGCGGGCGGCGTTGTTTCCGTGGCATCTTCCTGGCGAAGTGTTAAGAGTTGATTGGCTTTTACGTTTTGCAGGCGCTGGTATTTGCCATTTGGCCAGATAATTTCCACTTGTTTAATAATTTCATTCTTACCTAACCCAAAATGAATTATTGGGTCAACCGAAGACATAAAGCCCCGGTAAGGTGTGTGCTCGTAATATTGCTTTTGGTTCTGCTGGGTTAGCGTTATTTTACTGCCCAAGCCGTTTTGGTTAGGCGAATTTCCTTTTAAGTTTATCCGCAGGAAATTGTTTTTTATTAGTTGCTGGGCGTTGTTCTGATAAATAAAAGCAGCATCGTTAATATTATTCGTTACTATATCCAGGTCACCGTCATTGTCAAAATCGGCGTAAGCGGCCCCGTTGGAGTAGGAGGGAATATTTAAACCCCAATCCGGTGTTTTATTTGAAAAGGTTAAGTTGCCGTTATTTTTATAAAGATAGTTGGCTTTTTTAGCACCAGGCAGTTCATCAATAGTTTTGCGGAGTTGCTTGTTCAGGACGGGCAAAGGTACTGAGCTGTTTAGCCCCTGCATGCGGTACATAATAAAATCGCGGTTGGTAATATCTTTAGGAAAGCCGTTGGTAATGTGTAAATCTTTCAGGCCGTCGTTGTCGAAATCGGCAAAAAGCGCGCTCCAGCTCCAATCGGTACTGGCAACGCCGGCCAATTGGCCAATTTCGCTGAAACTGCCGTTGCCGTTGTTTAGCTGCAAAGTATTGCGCATGTACTGGGGCAGGTAGCCGTTTTTAATTTCGGCCATAAAGCGGTCGTAGTTAGAGCCGCCGTACATCAGTTTTTGCCGCTCGTTGTCCTCGGGCAGCATATCCAGGGTTATAATATCTACCAAACCATCGTTGTTAAAATCGGCTACATCGGTACCCATCGCCGATTGGCTGGTGTGCTTGAAATATTTGGCGGCTACATCGGTAAAAGTGCCGTTCTGGTTGTTCAGGTACAAAAGGTCGCCGGCTAAATAATCGTTGGCTACGTAAATATCGGGCCAGCCATCCTGGTTAATATCACTCACCGCCACGCCCAAACCATTGCCCTCGATGGTAATACCGGCTTGTTTAGATACATCTGTAAAGGTGCTGTTGCCGTTGTTGCGGTATAATTTATCGGTGTTGGGAGCGGTGCCGTTGGTAATGCGCGGACGCAGTAAATTCGGGTTGGTATCGGTTAAAGTATGATTCAGCAGGTACAGGTCCAGGTCGCCGTCTTTATCATAATCCAGGAAGGCGGCGTGGGTTGTATAACCATCATCGGCCAGGCCATATTGCGTGGCAGCGTCGGTAAAAGTGTTGTTGCCTTGATTTAGGTACAATAAGTTGCGGCGTTGGGCGGCCGGGTTTTTGCCCGTTACACACACGTAAATATCCAGTAATCCGTCGTTGTTAATATCGGCCATGGCCGCGCCGCTAGCCCAACGGCTGGTAGTATTAATGCCTGCAGCCGCGGTTATATCCTGAAATTTAAAATTGCCTTTATTCAGATAAAGTTTGCTCGGTACCTGGTTGCCGGAGAAAAAAATATCGGCCAGCCCATCCTTATTTATATCGCCGACGGCCACACCGCCGCCATTATAAATATATTCAAATTCCAGCGGGTTTAGGGTGTCGTTTTCGGTAATAATATTGGCAAAGGAAACCCCGGTAGCCGAGGCTGGGAGTAAGCTGAATAATGGCGTGCTGCCTGCTGCTTTTTCTTCTTTTTTGTTGGATGTATTACAGCCAGCCAAAAGCAGGAGCGCCGGAATAATTAATAAATAAAAATTTCTAAACATAATATTGTGGTGGAATTCGAAAGCGGATAGCTGGCCTGCTTTTTAAGTACAAGAACGCTAATAAGAACGCAAATAATAACAGGTAAATATTTACCGCCCCTCCTAAAACAAGAGCGAAGCTTTCAGCACTTTTATTTATATATACTTTAATTTGTCTGGCTACTTAGTACTTAATATAAAGGTAAAAATACCATAAATTTCAGTCTGTTTAAAGCGTTGTGCCGGGTGCCCCGAGATATTGGTTAGCCGGTTATTTATTCTGTAAAATGCCATTGTAGTGGTTGCCCATGTAGCTGCCCCAGGTAATTTCTTTTTTTAGCGGAATATTTGTTTTTAGCCGGAACACGCGCAGATCGGTGGGGCGGTCAATATCGTTGCGGGAGCCGGGAATATTGATGGTACTGCTTACAATATCTAATTGGCCATCTTGGTCCATATCGCCGAGCCAGGGGGTAGAGCCAATATTATTGCCTTCCAGCGTAGCACTGATGGGGTATTCTTTTTTATTATGAAAATCGTACACCCATAACTGGCTGCGCGGGCTGTTATCTTGCTCCCGACTGTTAATACTAATCAGGCCATCGTCGAAACCATCGTTGTTAAAATCGGCGGTTACCGGCGAACCGTACAAAAAAGTGCCGCTTACTTTCTGAAATTTAATTTCGCCGGTTTTGCCATCAATCATATATTGCACCGATTGTTTAATGCGCGGCCATTTGCCAATGCCGGCATTTACAAAAAAATCGGGTATACGATCGTTGTTAAAATACCCAACCGCCGGCGAAGAATAAATTTCGGTGCCGGAAGTAATAACCTGCCAGATTAAAGAATCAGTAGCGCCATTTATAGCCAATATTCGGCCGTCTACGGTATTGGCAATAATGTCGTAAATGCCGTCTTCGGTAATATCGGTTACCAGGGGGGGCGCTACAAAACCTTTATTTTTGCCTTCGGCCAGCGGCACCGCTGCTGAAATATTATTATTTAACAACTCCTTTAAGCTTACCCGGTACAAATGGCCGCCAATGGTTTCGCCGCCGGTACCAAAAATAATTTCCTCGTCGCCGCCGGGCTGCAAAGCTACTTTTACTAAAGACATATACGTTTCGCGGCCATCGGGTACCAAGGCTTGCGCCAGCACTTTGCCGGTAGCCGCACTAATAACCATTAATTTACCAGCCGGCCGCCGCGGGTCGTTGGGTTTTACGCGGTAGTCGCCGCCATTCGAAATTAAAATATCTTCCTGGCCATCGTTATCCTGATCCGGAATAAACTGCGGGTTATAAAAATTATAAATACCTGAATCAGCGGGCAGGCGTTTTGTATTTAAGGGGTAGAAACGCCAGATTTCTTTGCCGGTAGCGCCGTTAATAGCTAGTAGTTCGCCGGTGCGTCCACCAATAAATATATCGGGTATTTTATCGCCGGAAATATCTTTAAAATTGGCCGAACCTACTACCTGATTACGGCCCGGTACGTGCCACAACAAACGGCCATCGCGGCCATCCAAAGCAATTACTGCGGTATCACTGGGCATATTTTCGTAACCGCCGGCTCCTAAAACCACATCCAACACGCCGTCGTTATTCAGATCTACCAAACGGGGCGAAGAAGCCGTGCCCTGGCCCCGCAGGTGAATTTGCCAGCCTTGGGGTTTTTGTTCAGAACAAAATATAAACAGCAATTGCAGGGCAAGAAAGCAAGAAAGCAGCCGAGGTAAAAAAGACGGTAAAGCAACTTGTAATTTTTTGAGTAATGCACGAAGTTAACCCTCGTTTTTTATTTGCAGTAATAATAGATAATTTATTACGCTGAAAATAGTTAAATCAAAGCTAGCATTATAGATTTCGGCCTTTGCTTAAATATTAACGGTTTGGTAACAGAAGCTTTTAAATTGTTAGGAATTATGGCCTTTTTAAACCGTATATTCTGTAATATTAATAACGTTAGTGGTTGAATTAAAATTTTAAGGCTCCTTAGCCATGAGAAACAATTATAATTCTTTTTATGGAATAGCTTTCCTGTTAATGGGGGTACTTTTAGGCAATGTTGGTTGTCAGAACAAACAAGCAGGGCAGGAAACGGAAAAAGAAGCCGGAGTACAACTTTGGTTAACTACACCGGATAAATCGGATTTATTTGAGCACCAGGATACGGTTTTAGCCTTTAGTAAAGCCACCGCCGGGCAACCCAGCATTCAGGTAAATGAAAAACAAACGTACCAGGAAATTGATGGTTTTGGCTATACGCTTACCGGTGGGAGTGCTCTGCTGCTCAACCAAATGGGTGCAACGGAACGGGCCGCGTTGTTAAAAGAATTATTTGCTGCAGATGGTAATAATATTGGCGTGAGTTATTTGCGGGTAAGCATTGGCGCTTCGGATTTAGATTCACAGGTTTTTTCGTATAGCGATTTGACGGCCGGCCAATCCGACCCAAAACTGGAAAAGTTTAGCCTGGCCCACGACCAAGCTTATTTAATTCCGGTGCTGAAAGAAATATTAGCCATTAACCCGGAAATTAAAATATTGGGTTCGCCGTGGTCGCCGCCTGCCTGGATGAAAACCAACAACAATTCTAAAGGCGGTAGCCTGAAACCGGAGTGGTACAATGCTTACGCGCAATATTTCGTAAAATATATTAAAGGTATGCAAGCCGAAGGCATTCGCATTGATGCCATTACCATCCAGAACGAACCGCTGCACCCCGGTAATAATCCTAGTTTGCTGATGCTGCCCGAAGAACAAGCTGCCTTTATTAAAAAAAGTTTAGGTCCGGCCTTTAAAGCCGCCAATCTTAATACCAAAATTATTATTTACGACCACAACGCCGACCGGCCCGATTACCCGATTACGATATTAAACGACCTGGAAGCAAAGCAGTACGTAGATGGTTCGGCTTTTCATTTGTACGCCGGTAACATTGAGGCCCTAACCAAAGTACACGAGGCGCACCCCGATAAAAACCTGTACTTTACCGAACAATGGACCGGGGCACCAGGTAATTTTGCCGGTGATTTTGGTTGGCATATCCGGACTTTAATTATTGGGGCTACCCGCAACTGGGCCCGTACGGTGCTGGAATGGAACCTGGCCGCCGATCCGCAGCAACAACCCTATACGCCCGGTGGCTGTACCCAATGTTTAGGCGCCCTTACCCTCGATGGCAATAAAGTAACCCGTAATTCGCCTTACTACGTTATTGCCCACGCCGCTAAATTTGTGCGGCCCGGTTCGGTTAGAATTGAATCGAATATTCCGGAGAAATTGCCCAACGTAGCCTTTAAAACACCCGAGAACCAAAAAGTACTGATTGTACAAAACGATAGTTCGGCGGCGCAATCCTTTAATATTGGGTACCAGGGTAAAACCATAACTACTAGTTTGCCCGCCGGAGCAACAGGTACTTTTGTTTGGCAATAATTGCTGCTTACAAATATTTTGCTGCTAATACGTTGGTTTCTGATAAACAAAAAATACCTGAACCGCTTTGGTAACTAGTGTTACACACAGTTAAACCGTATACTTTCTATTAGCCTTTGAAGCTCACTTTTGTCATTCAGGAGGAACCTATTTAGTTGCCTGCCAAATAGTTTCCTCCTGAATGACAAAAGTAGGTTACTTAAACTTGTATTACTTTTGCCTTACATTAATTAGTAAGCAATTCAGGTATAAAATATTATTTAGCCTAGGCTGATAATCAGTTTTAAATATTTTAAAACTTGGCGATTTGGTTGCTTCTCCGGGTTTTGAGGCGCGCAGTAACCAGGGTGCCTACTTCGCGACCTTGCCGGGCGCCTAACTCGTTGGCCGGCTGGAAGTGAATGCCGCCGTACATCCGGCTCAAGCCGGCTTCGTTAGAAGCTTCGTAAAACGATTTAAATTTCCGAACCGGCAAGCCCAAAACTAATTGTGTAGAATCGGTAAACGCATAATTATCGCCGAAAAGGTGCGTGAGCGTAGTAGCCGCCGCCGCCGAAATTACACTGTGACCGCTCGGAAATTCCGGGAACGGCGGGGTTTGAATAATTGGGTCCCAATCCTGATCAATATATTTTTCGATATACGTTTCGGGCCGGATAGTAGTGTATTTGTATTTGGCATCCCAGCAACTAATAAAGCCATCGGCCAGGGCCGTAGAAACCAGTACATAGGTTTCGGCGGCTTGCATTAAATTTAATTTTTTATCTTTAATGGCCGTGGTGGCAATAGATAACCAGTGCCCGCCGGGGGTTAGTTTTTGCTTAAAAAAAGTAACGTGGCCTTTGGTAAACGAAACATTCGGGTTATCGTCCCAGAAGCGGGCAATAAATACTTTGTCGTTTTCCTGTTCTTTCGAATATTTGTAAATTTCGTAAGCTTCTTGGTAAAATTTAGAACCTGGCAATGAATCAAAAGGTGTTGGGGGTAAAGGTTTGCATTGGGCTGCCGAATCCATTACAAAAGGCCGGATGGTGTTCCAGTGCGGTTCTACGGCCGGCATGTAATCGGGGGGCGTAGGTTGCCACGATTCCGGGGTTTCCGATAACATGTGGCGGGTTAAGGCCCTGGATTCGAGGTAATTATCTTGAGCAGCCCAAGCCAAAACGTGCTGGCCCACTTTTTCGCCGTAAGCCAGGGAATTTTCGAGTACTTCTTGCCGGATACCGATTTTTTTTAATTGCTCCAGGTAAGCATTTTCAAAATCTTCGGTATTTTCCGGTACCAGGGTTAGTTTTTTACAAACGGTTGAGAAAGCTTTCATGCTGGCCACCGGAAAGTAATATTCTTTGGCAGCCTCTGGTTGGGGTACAACCGCAAATTTATGTAACTGCCCGCTCAGCGATTGGTAATCAGGGTAGGCGGGTACGAGGGCTTCATAAGCCGCAATATTGGCGTAAGCATAAATCCGGCTGGCAACCGGCGGCGAAAAAATATCTTTAATAATTATTTCGCTTAAGTTTTTATTCCACTGTTCTAACTGCGTATTCGAGAAGGCATCCAGACCCGCCTGGTTGTGCTTTTCTTCACAGGCAGTTAAAAAAAGGGTTAAACCCAAAAGAAACTGAAAAATAAATATACGCATGGTGTACTCGTAAAATAAACAAGTAAATATAATAAAAGTGCACCAGATTTTTAAAAATACCGGCAGCGAATATATTGTGGTTGAAGAGTTAAGCCGCCCGTTGCTAAATTTCCGGCGAACATAAGTTGCTTAATATTGTTTATGCAGAAGCTTGAAAGGGCAATTCTGAATATTATATTTACTTTTTGAATATTTTAATAAAAAATTTATTTTATTGAAGTTAGCAACAGCCGCATTAAAGCGGTAAGAACATAATAGGTTAATATAATTTATTATTTTCGCTTTTTATATTTAAAAACTACGCTATGTCAGGTACGGGCAATTCCGAAAATATCAGTATTAAAACCTTAATCATCGATGATGATCCTTTTTCGGCCAAAGTGCTGGAGAAGTTTGTTGGGAATACCGAATTTCTGGAACTGGCCGGCATTTGCAACAGTAGCCTCGAAGCCGCTAAATTTCTGCGCGCGCAACCCGTTGATTTGTTATTGCTGGATGTAGAAATGCCCGAAATGTCGGGTCTGGATTTGCTTTCGACCTTAAACCGCGAAGCCATGGTAATAATGGTAAGCGCCAGCCGCGACTACGCTGTAGAAGCTTTTGAGCAAAGCGTAATTGATTACCTGGTAAAGCCGGTAGCTTATCCCCGGTTTTTAATTGCCGCCCAAAAAGCCCGCGATAAAGTAAAATTAAACAGCCAAAGCGCCTCCACCGATTTTACTTTTGTAAAAGTAGAGCAAAAACTGATTAAGATTCCTTTTGCGGATATTTTTTACATAGAAGCCCTGGGCGATTACGTACACATTGTGGCCAACAGCAAAAAAACCATTGTGTACGCCACCATGAAATCCATCGAAAGTAAGTTCCCGTCTAGTAAATTTATTCGCGTTCACCGCTCGTTTATTGTAAACCTCGATAAAATTGGCGCCATAGAAGATAACAATATTTTAATCGGCGATAAATATATTCCCATTGGGGCTACTTACATGAAAAGCGTGCTGCAATTATTAAACCGGTTCTAAATATTAATTAAAGCATGCTTGCGGTATCTTTATTTTACTGATAATAAACCAGTCTAGCTAAAATAATTCAGCTGTATTTAAACTGCTTGCTCCAAAATCACCATGCTGCGGGCCAGAAAAGTTTTTTGCGCCCTTCCCAATTTTTCTTTATTTTAATAAGGTGTTCTGATGTTACAACTGTGTTGTGCGGTAGCTACGCCTAAGCAATTAAGATGGGATTTGGATTTAACTTATTCTTCAGTCTTTTTCTTATTCCCCTGACAGGAATTTTATTGCTGGCTTGGCTGCTATCGGGAAAACTCCTGATTGGAAAATTACTCGGGTTAATTTGGCTCGGAATAATGGGACTTGTGGTACTTGTGAGTGCGTTAAACTGGTTGACCTCCAAACAGAGTTGGCTAAGAAAGATTATTACGGAGAATACGTAATTAACAGAGATTACTTCAAGGGAAAACAAACTGATTGGCAATACAATCACTTTCGATTTGAAATAACAGCGCAAGACTCAATTTTCTTTAACGTCACCAATAAAGAGCAAATATTAAATACTTATCGGGGAACAGTTAGAACCACTAACCCCAAAAATTATCGCTCCGACAGACTTATAATAGAAATGGAAAAACCAACGCACCACATTCTGACCAGTAACCCGACAACTTACAGAAGTGCCTGGAGTTTCTATTTGGTGTTTAATTCGCCAAAATTCCATAACGTATTTTTCAAAAAAGGAAAATGGAAACTAATAGAATGAAGAAGCCGACGGCCTAATAGTATTTTTAACTTATAGCGGGCAACAAGTATTCTACTTTTACATAAGTTTGTTTACGCTCAACAATTTCCCGCTTCTAAAAACGGCACACGCCTTATTTATTGGCTCTTAGCATTGCTTTTTTAGAAATTAAATTATTTTATTTCTTGCCGGAGGCCTTAAAAATTAATTAATTACAGAAGCTTCGGTACCTTTAGCCTATACAATCTTTACATGAATCGTAAGTTTTTTGCCCCTTTCATTTTCCTGGTGGGAATGCTTAGTGGTTGTAATTTATTTAAAAAGGAAGAAACCCTTTTCACCTTATTGCCGCCTACGGCTACCAAGGTAACCTTTGCCAATAATATCGCCGAATCCGATTCTTTTAATATTCTAACGTTTACTTACATCTACAATGGCGGTGGCGTGGCCGTAGGCGATGTAAATAACGATGGCTTACAGGATCTGTATTTTTCAGGCAATATGGTTTCGAGTAAACTGTACCTGAATAAAGGCTATTTTAAGTTCGAAGACATAACCGCAGTCGCAGGCGTTGGCACCAAGGTTTGGGCCACCGGCGTAACCATGGTAGATATAAACCAGGATGGGCAACTCGATATTTATGTGTGTACCGTAAACCCAGTAGGCAGCGCCCAAACGCCTAATTTGCTTTTTATTAACCAGGGCTCCGGAAAAGACGGAACTCCTGCTTTTAAAGAAATGGCCCAGGCCTACGGCCTCGACGATACGGGCTACAGCACCCAGGCCGCTTTTTTTGATTACGATAAAGACCAGGATTTAGACCTGTACCTGCTCACCAACGCCTTCGATAATACTAACCGTACCACGCCCCGGCCGCGGCAAATTAAAGGCGAAGCCCGGAGCACCGACCGGCTTTACCGCAACAACGGAGATAATACGTTTACCAATGTTTCGAAAGAAGCCGGTATTTTAATTGAAGGCTGGGGTTTGGGCGTGGGCATCAGCGATATTAATCAGGATGGCTGGCCCGATATTTACGCCGCTAACGATTTTCTAAGCAACGATCTGCTCTGGATAAATAACCAGGACGGCACTTTTACCAACAAAGCCAGCCAATATTTGAAGCACCAAAGCTACAACAGCATGGGCATGGATATGGCCGATTACAACAACGATGGCCTGGTAGATATAATGGTGGTAGATATGATGCCCGAAGATAATTTACGGCAAAAAACCACCATGGTAGCCCCTAACTACGACCGCTTTGAACTAAACAAGCGCATGGGCTACGATATTCAGTATGTGCGTAATGCCTTGCAGTTTAACAATGGCAACGGTACTTTCAGCGAAATTGGGCAACTGGCCGGCGTATATGCCACCGATTGGAGTTGGGCCCCTTTATTTGCCGATTACGACAACGATGGTTTGCGCGATTTGTTCATCACCAACGGTTTTGTAAAAGATGTTACCGACTTAGATTATATTCAGTACCAGAATTTTGCCTCGCGGTTTGGTACCCAGGAATTAAAGAAGGAATTATTACAGGAAGATTTTGAAAAAGTACAGCGGGTTAAAATTCCGAATTATATTTACCAGAACCAGGGCGATTTAAGTTTTAAAAACAAAGCTACCGAATGGGGCTTTGCCACACCTTCTAACTCCAACGGTGCCGCCTACGCCGACCTCGACAACGACGGTGATCTGGACTTGGTGGTAAATAATATTAACAGCGAAGCTTTTATTTACCAGAACAACGCAAATAAATTAAAGCAGCACCATTATTTAAACTTAAAACTGCAAGGCGAAGCGCCTAATCGCGGCGGCATTGGCGCTACGGTTAAAATTAAATACCAGGGGCAACAGCAGTTTTACGAGCATTATTTAAGCCGCGGGTTTAAGTCTTCGGTCGATAATATTATTCATTTTGGCTTAGGCAAAATTAACCGCCTCGATTCCCTGGAAATTACCTGGCCCGATGGCCGCTACCAATTATTAAAAAATATTAAAGTTAATCAGGTTTTAACGCTTAATCAGCAACAGGCCAAACCAATAAATATTAAGCCGCAACCAGCACTACCGCCTTTTTTCCGGGAAGTTTCAGCCGCGCACAGCCTAACCTATAAACACCAGGAAGCAGATTACATCGATTTTAAAAACCAGCCATTAATGCCGCACAAACTCACCCAAAACGGCCCCGGCCTGGCGGTAGGCGATATAAACAACGATGGTTTAGATGATTTTTACATTGGTGGTTCGGGGCAGCGGCCGGGCACCTTATTTTACGGGCAGCAAAACGGCAGCTTCCGGCAAAAACCTTTGGGCAACTCCAGCCAGGCCGAAGACGACATGGGCGTGTTGTTTTTTGATGCGGATAACGACGGCGATTTAGATTTATACGTGGCTACGGGCGGCAACGCGTTTAAAGCCGAATCGGAAAATTACCGGCACCGCTTGTATAAAAACGATGGAAAAGGCAATTTTACCCCCGATCCGCAGGCTTTGCCCCGCATTGTAGCCAGCGGTTCCTGCGTAACGGCCGCCGATTTTGATAAAGACGGTGATTTGGATTTATTTATTGGCGGACGAAATAATCCGAGAAATTATCCCTTACCCGGCCAAAGCTGTATACTGCAGAATAATGGTGGCACTTTTACCAATGTTACCAAGCAGGTAGGTGCCGGGCTGGAAAATATAGGCATGGTTACCGCTGCCCTCTGGACCGATTTTAATCAGGATAACCAACCTGATTTAATAGTAGCGGGGGAGTGGATGCCTCTTAGCTTTTTCCAGAACGATAAAGGTGTTTTTAAAAATGTAACTGCCAGTACGGGCTTAAACCATACCAACGGCTGGTGGAACAGCCTGGTAGCCGGCGATTTCGACAACGACGGTGATATAGATTATGTGGCGGGGAATTTAGGTTTAAATTCAAGATACAAAGCTTCGCCAGAGCAGCCGGTAAGCTTATACGCGAAAGATTTTGACGGCAACGGCAACGTAGATCCTATTCTGAGTTATTTTATTCAGGGGCAAAATTACCCGGCTGCCCCGCGCGATGCCCTCACCGACCAAATTGTATCGATGCGCAAACGGTTTCCGCGGTACGTAGATTACGGTAAAACTGATTTTGCCGGAATGCTAAAACCCGAGGAATTGCAGGATGCCCTGGTATTGAAAAGTTATACTTTTAGCTCCAGTTATATCCAGAATAACGGCAATGGTAAATTTAGCTTGAAACCGCTACCAGTGCAAGCGCAGTTTTCGCCGGTTTACGGCATGATGGCCGCCGATTACAACCAGGATGGCAATCTGGATTTATTATTAGCCGGCAACTCTTACGCCCCCGAAACCGGCATGGGGTACTACGATGCTTCTTACGGTACGTTCCTTTCTGGCAATGGCAAAGGTAATTTTTCGCCGGTTAGTTTAAAGAAAAGCGGTTTTAATGTACCCGGTGATGCCAAAAGTATGGCTTGCCTGGTAGCCGCCGGCAATCAGCCTTTAATGCTGGTAGGCGTTAATAAAGATAGCCTGAAAGTATTTGCCGGTACACCCCAGGCAACCCGCAGCATCATAAAACTACAGCCGTTTGATGCGTACGCCGAATTAACTTTTAAGAACGGCCAAAAACGGCGGGAAGAATTTTATTACGGCAGCGGCTATTTGTCGCAGGCTACCCGCAGTTTAATTGCCAACAACCTGCAATCTGTATTTATTACCGACTACGCCGGAAAAAGAAGAGAAATCAAGCTTTAATAAGAAAGGAGCTTAAGTGTATTAAAAAGGCCGTTGCGGAGTTTAATCACCAGAGCGGCCTTTTTTTAATTTTTGATACTACTATGAAATTAAAAATGCGCCTTGGCTTCTTTATTAATATTTTCTCTGGAATTCCCATTCACCCCAGTCATTCCGGAGGAATCTTATCAGCAGGCAGCCAATAAGATTCCTCCGGAATGACAGTGATGGTTAGGAAGGATGGCCTTTGCTTTATTTTAAGACGCACCAATCATTTTATTTTGGTATTAATACTTTTTAGGTGTGGTTGAGAGTTGTTGTTTTTTAATTTTATTGGCGATTTCTGAAGTTGGATGAAAGGTTGAACAAGAGCTTGTTGTAAATAGTCTGTACTTCATCAATAACTTTTTCCAAAATTCAACCTCTTCTTTTTCATAATCAAAAGTTGTAAGGATTCCATTCTTGTCAATTTCTCCTCCAGGCGGAGGCGGCAGGTTAATATTAGATTTCTTTTTACTCCGGAAGCCTTTGACTTCATATCCAAATATTAAATAATGATTTCCAATTTTATAGAACTCCGCGCAATTCCCTACTTCCCATTGATTAATGGCTATAATTTTCTGATTTAGGTTTCCTTTGATAACTGAGGTAACATTAAATAAAATGTTAGTCCCATCTTTTTTTAATTTTTCTCTTGGAGAATTATTTTGGTTAATAACTGAATAAGGAGTTCCTTCTACTACTATGTCAGCATTACTAATCATTCTGGCAATATCTTTCTTGGTATCAGGTGTTGCGCAACTACACCCAAACGAGTAAGTAAGGGAGAGAGAAAAAATAAATAGTAATAGGTATTTCATAATTAAGTTACCTTACAATACCAGTTGAACCAATATCGCTTACTTTTCTATTTAAACAAAAGAGCTTTTCAGGATGAAATACAGTTGGTGTATATTTTATAAAAGCTGGTAAATGTGATTTGGTATTACTACCTATTTAGCAAGGCAAAAATATCTAAGCTAATAAATTTACCGTGCTTAATTTCGGTATCGGTTAAGGTGCCTTCGTGCTGAAAACCCAGCCGCCGGAGCAGTTGGCCGGAAGCCTTGTTTTCTGTTTCAGCATAAGCTTCGATGCGGTGCAGGTTTAAATGCTGTTGTCCGTAAACAATAATTCTTTCTAAAGCTTCCTGCATCAGCCCTTGCCGCCAGTAATTTGGTAGTAGCCAATACCCTAATTCGGCTTTGCGATGCAGGGCTTGTAAGTTATAAAAGCCACAAGCCCCAATCAGCTCGCTAAAATTATTGAGGGTAAGAGCCCACCACAAGCCGGTTTTATTTTGATACAAATTCTGGTACCAATTCATTTGTTCGCCCGTAGCCAAATAACTGTGATATTCTACACCATAATACCGGATAATCTCTGGGTTAGAAAGCGCCAGGTAAACCTGCATTTGGTCTGCTAATCTTATTTCCCGGAGTTCCAGGCGGTTGGTTTGCAGCACCGGAAAGCCGAAAGCCGATTTGGTGTTAATTCGGAACATCAGGTTAGATTATCTTTCGTATAAATCCTGAATATCGGCTTTGGCTAAATCTACCAGGAAAGAGGCAATTTTTTTAGCGGTATCTTCCAGGTAAATGCGACCTTTTTCGGCGGTGGCCTGGGCCGGGTTACCTACCCCGGTATCTTCGGTGGCTTTGCTCCATTCGCGCTGCGCCCATACCCAACCTTCCTGCAAACCTTTCAGCCGGAATTTATTTGATTTGCCGCTGCCAGCTTCTGCTAAAGGCAATACCAAATGCGGGGCAATGTGCATCATGGCGCTGGTTTCCATTTCGCCGGCATGGTCGCCGGGTTCGTCAAAATATTTATGCCAGTCCACGGCCCTAAACCAATGCATGGTGCACAAAAACATGTTGGGGTATTGGGCCTGCACTTCCCGAATCATTTGTTTAAAATCGTTGCCGCCGTGGCCGTTTAGAATTACCAATTTGTTTATACCCTGGCACGAAAGCGAATGCGTTACATCTTTTAAAACCGCCAGTTGGGTGCTCGGGTTCATGTTAATATCCAGGGTAATATCCAGCTGGCCGGTGTTTACGCCAAACGGAATAGTGGGCAGGGCAACAACCTGAGCGCCTTGTTCCCAGGCTAGCTGCGCCGATTCGGCGGCTACGTAATCGCATTGGGCAACATCGGTATTATAAGGCAAATGGTAATTATGGGCTTCGGTAGCACCCCAGGGTAAAATAGCTACTTCGTATTGGGTTTGTTTTACGGTTTTCCAGTTGGTTTCGGCAAGTATATAAGGTCTGGGCGTCATAATTAGTTGATTTGTACTGGTGTGAAGTTATTTAAATTTATCTGAAATCTTAAGCTTAGCCCAATAACAATATAATACTTAACGTAAAAAATTGCCTAAACAGAGCAACACCCTTGGTTATTGGGTTAAGTTTAAATAGTTACTAATAATTTTATAAAGAACCTTACAAAGTTTACAAGAATGTAAGCAAACAAGCAGGCGCGCATTTACCTGAACGCCGAAAAATGTATTGGCACGCCCCAAATATACTGAAGCTGGTTAATACGCTCAGAAGATCATTAATAGCAAATACGGTACTTACCGCATCAATACCAATTACCGCGGTCCTTTCCGGTCTGGTATTAATATTTACCGCTCGCCCGAGAATATTTTTGAGTTTCCGCAAGCTAAGAATATTTATGAGTTTAGCCGGATGTACAATGCCATAATGCACTACCAGGTTCGCAATTTCTTAGATAACGACTGGGGTGACTGGAACGGGATTAATTAACACCGTTGTGCAATTTGGAAGAAAATATTTACCCTTTAGAGTTAGGTAAACCTTACGGCCAAGATGGAAAATAGAAAGAAATATTATGGTAAATAGAAATATTATTTAGTATTACACGAATACTAAACTTGAAAATTTCCTATTATGACCAGCCTTATTATTTTGAGCCGATTAATTAAAGTTAAAGAGCTGCCTATCTGTTTCGAATCAGAAATAAGCCTGCGAAAGCCCAAACTGGTAAAATTATTTAATTAGTTAATTTTTAATATAAGGCTTATAAGTTTAATGAATATTTTATAAAACAATATTTTTGTTGTAAAACTTAAATTGGAGTAAAGCTTTGGCTAAAGACTGGCAAAAAACTAAAACTAATAGCTGCCTAAGTGGAATAGTAATATCAAAATTATCTTTTAATTTTAATTTATATAATATAATACACCCTAAATTAATGATGCGAATACAAAGACTAATGCAAAAAGGCAGGTCACAGGTATTGGGCATAGCCTTGTTTTTATGCTATCCCATCCTGGCGCCGGCCCAATCGGCCGCTGGCCAAACCAATACCATTTCTCTCTCCGATCTTTCGGCCTTCCGGAACCCCGGCAAAACCTGGCAAATAGCCGGCGACGTAAATGCCGACCTGAACAAAAACAATGTACTAACCACTACTAAAGGAACCGGCGTATTAGTTAACCTGCCGGGCAAAAAAGACCACGGTGCTGATTTATACAGCGCTGCCGAACACGGCGATGCCGAACTGGAATTAGATTACATGATTGCCAAAGGCTCCAATTCGGGCATTTATTTACAAGGAAATTACGAAATACAATTCCTGGATAGCTGGGGCGTGAAAAACCCGAAATCCGCAGATGCCGGTGGCGTGTACGAGCGCTGGGACGATAGCAAGCCCGAAGGCCAGAAAGGCTACGAAGGCTACGCGCCCCGCCAGAATGCCAGCCGGGCGCCCGGGTTATGGCAGCACCTGAAAGTTTTATTTCAGGCGCCAAAGTTTGATGCCAGCGGCAAAAAAATTGCCAACGCCCGCATGATACGCATTGAACTAAACGGCGTAACTATTCACGAAGACCTGGAAATGCTGGGAGCAACCCGCGGTGCCATGGGTCCGGAGAAAGCAACCGGCCCGTTGCGCATCCAAGGTGACCACGGCGCGGTGGCTTTTCGCAATATTTCTTTAAAACCAGGCGTAACCGTACCGCAGGAAACCAATAATAACCGGAACACAGTAGACCCGATTTTAGTAGAAGCTCCGGTTAATACCATGCTCCGCAGCTTTATGGATTTGCCCGGCCAGCCCCGCACACGGGTGGTACATGCCGTATCGGTGGGTAGCCCGCAGCAAGTACATTATACTTATGATCTGGATAAAGGTGCTGTAATTCAAGTTTGGCGCGGTAATTTCCTGGATGCTACCCCCATGTGGCACGAGCGTGGCGATGGCTCTTCGCGGCCGGCCGGAGCGGTACAGCGTTTTGGTCAGCCGGTTTTTGCCTTAGCTAAATTAAATTCGCCGCAAGCCACCTGGGTAGCCGATAGCGCCGGTACCAGCTACCGCCCTAAAGGTTATATCCTCGACGAAAACGACCAGCCAACTTTTAAATATCAGATTTATGGTTCTACCGTTTCGGATGCTATCCGGGTTCTGGATAACGGCCAGGGCTTGCACCGGGAAATATCGGTACAAAACCCCGCTGGCGGTGAATTGTACGCCCGCTTAGCCGAAGGTGCTTCTATCGAAGAAAAATCAAAAGGTACGTACCTGGTAGACGGTAAATCTTATTACCTGCGCCTCGACGATGCCAAAGGTACCAAACCGGTGGTGCGCGATGCCAACGGCCGCAAAGAGCTGGTAGTACCGGTTCGGGGCAAAGTTGGTTATTCTATTCTTTTCTAGTTATTAATTATTGTATTCATGAAATTTAATAAAAATATAGGTAAAAAGATTTTCCGCCGGGGTGCTTTGCCCTTGTTGCTGGCGGCTTTCTCTTTAGGTGGTGTTTCTACGGCGCAGGCCCAGGAACAAGCTAAAGAAGAAGATTTCTTTAAAATAATGAAAGTAGTAGCGCCCGAAGGTACTATTTTGGAAGTAGGTGGTTTAACCATGCTGCCCAACGGCGACTTAGGCGTTTCTACCCGGCGCGGCGATGTATATATTATAGAAAACCCCACCAGCCGCCGGCCTTATTTCCGGAAGTTTGCCTCTGGTTTGCACGAAGTATTAGGCTTGGCTTACAAAGATGGCGCCCTGTACTGTGCCCAGCGCGGAGAATTAACCAAACTGGTTGATACGAATAAAGACGGTAAAGCCGATGTGTACGAAACAGTTTACGCCTGGCCATTATCCGGCCATTACCACGAGTACAGCTTCGGGCCTAAAATTGCACCGGATGGTTCGTTCTTTGTAACCGGCAACGTGGCCTTCGGTGATGAGCAGTGGTGGCGCGGCGAAAGCCGGGTGCCTTACCGGGGCTGGACCATGAAAATCAGTCCGGATGGTAAAATGGAGCCTTGGGCTACGGGTATGCGCTCGCCGGCCGGTTTAGGCATGATAGACGGGGAATTATTTTACACCGATAACCAAGGCGAATACGTAGGCTCCGGCGGTATCTGGCACGTAAAAAAAGGAATATTTGCGGGTCACCCGGCCGGCTTACGCTGGACGAATTTACCTGGTTCGCCGGTTAAAATTACCGTTGATCAGTTCAATGCTAAATTAAATCCGCGCGATTTTAGAGATAATAACAACCGGGCCATTAAACCCGAGAACGTTGTAAACGAAAAGTTTGTAACCAAAGCCGATCTGAAAAAAGAATTCCCGGAATTACAGATGCAGGCGGTAATATTGCCCCACACCATTCTGGGAATTTCAAACTCCGAGATTGTAAAAATACCGGAAGGTGCTTTTGGCCCGTTTGCCGGCCAGTTATTAGTCGGCGACCAGGGACAAAGTAAAATCTCGCGGGTAATTATGGAGAAAGTAAAAGGTGAGTTCCAGGGCGTGGCCATCGAATTCCGCAGCGGTTTCCAATCGGGGGTAATGCGGATGGTTTGGGCACCGGACAATAGCTTGTTCGTAGGTGAAACCAACCGGGGCTGGGGCTCGGCCGGCGAATCTAATCAGGGTTTGCAGCGTTTGGTTTGGAACAACCAGATGCCGTTCGAAATGAAAAACGTACGGGCCATGCCAGATGGTTTTGAAGTAGAATTTACCAAACCGGTAAACCGGCAATCGGCCGAAGATTTGGCTTCTTATGCCATCGAAAGTTTTACCTATAAATACCACCCGGTATACGGCAGCCCGCCGGTAAACATCGAAACACCCAAAGTAAAAGGCGTTAAAGTATCTTCGGATGGTTTAAAAGCCCGTTTGGTAGTAGATGGCTTACGGGAAAGTTACGTACATAATATTTCGCTGGAAGGCGTTCGGGACCAGGAAAAATCTACCGCCCTGGTACACGCCAATGCGTTTTATACCCTGAATAATATTCCGGACGGTCAGAAATTGGCTATGTCTGAAGTTAGCACCAGAAATTCCGGTAAAGAAGTAGCGGTAAAGCGGGTTCCTACCGAGTTGATGCGGGACCGTTTTAACTACAAGTTGCAATCGGCGGTACCAGAGGCCGGCCAGAAAAACAACAATGTTACTGCTGCCAAAGGTGGAATAAAAGGTGTTACTAAAGGTGCCACTACTACCAAGAAAGGTGCCACGGCTGCCGCCAAAGCGCCAACTTTTGAAGCGATAAAACCATTATTAGCTAAAAACAACTGCTTGGCTTGCCACAATGCCGAAAAGCGCCAGGTAGGACCAGCTTACAAAGAAGTAGCCAAGCGGAATTATACCAACGAGCAGATTGTGGAGCTGATTCATAACCCGAAACCGCAAAACTGGCCGGATTACGCTACCGAAATGCCGCCAATGCCACAAGTGCCAAGAGCTGATGCCTTGAAAATTGCTGCCTGGATTAATTCTTTAGATGGCAGCCCCAGCGCTTCGCGGTAATTCTGCAGCCGGTTAACTATCCGGAACAGTAATATTTAGTATTCTCTACTTTTATTTTATAAAGCAGCGAATATTTACCACAAACCTCCCGAAACGGAATATTTCCAGTTTCGGGAGGTTTCTTTTTTTTTGAGAATTTAACTTCTGGTCTGCATAAAAACGCGTTCCTGAACGCTGTTGTATTAATAGTACTATTCAAGTTTCCGGCCAGGGCTTTTGCGTATTTATGCTAATTCCCAAAATGCTATAACCTGGAAGCTGCGTTGAACCAACTTTAATACAGGGCTGCCCAGAATTTAAGAAGTTGGTATATTTTTAGCTTACCTTTAACCGTAATAACGCTACTAACTCTATGAAAAAACTGCTCCAAATCTTGAATCTGGGTATGCTGCCTGTATTATTAAGCCTGCTATTGGGTTGTGCTACGCCAAAAGTGTTTTCGGCGCAAGGCACCGTAACCGCCATTGAACGCGGAAAGGATGGGTACACTGCTTTGTTAACGGACCAAAAAGGCCAGCGCTTTAATGCGGTTGTTAGTCGGGTTAACCTGGCCGAGAGCGGCGGCTACCAGGAGTTAAATATTGGCGACCAAGTAACCGTTTACGGCGATACCACCCGCCTGGGCGACGTCCTCAGTGTAAAAGTTAGTCAGCTCAAAAAATAATTACTCATGAAAAAGACGCTCCTGGTTGTAGTAGCCGGCACTTTATTCTTTGCTTGCAACCGCACTACCGACACCACGCAAACCACTCGTACTTCGGTCGCCGATGAAAAACCAGCCACTCTTTCGCCCGACGAAGAAATGTGTTTCCGGCAAGTAAGCGGTGGACAAAAAAGAGATACCGCCTGGGTGCACCTAAATATTAAAAACGCTAAAGTAACCGGAACCTACTGGAATTTGCCTTTTGAAAAAGATAGCCGGCGCGGCACTTTACGCGGCACTAAAAATAAGGATGTAATTACCGCCACCTGGACCTTTATGCAGGAAGGCCAAACCGATTCGTTGCCCGTGCAGTTTCGGGTAACCCCCAATACCCTACAGCAAAAGCCTTATAGCTACCATCCCAGCACTGGTCGGGAATATTTAGTCGATTCTGCGGAGTTTACGTTGGTTTATGAAAAGCTGGATTGCGAATAAAAGTATCGTGATTCTGAATGATAAGGCCAGCGGTATTGCCTTAAAATAAACGATGCGAATATTTGTACCGCAGTATTGTTGCACGAACCGTAGTGATACCGTAATTATAATCTACCCACTATGGCGCGGAAGTTACTTCCGTGCCTTTCTATAATTTATTATTCCTGCGTCCTTTAATAAGTTTATGGGTAATAAATTAATCCTGTCGTTGGTTTACACCTTTAGAATTCCCCAAAACGAAACAGAGCTGTTAGCGTTAAGCTAATGGTAATATGAGCGAGAAGTACAAAGTCCGGGACGAGGAAAAAATCTACTTTATTACGTTTGCGGTGGTGCAGTGGGTGGATGTTTTTACCCGCTGCGAATACAAAGACCTGGTGATTGACAGCCTTAGGTTTTGCCAAAGAGAAAAAGGCTTGGAAATATACGCGTGGTGCATTATGTCTAACCACCTGCATCTGGCTTTGGGAACAGCCGGTATTCTCCCGCTCCCTGATATTATTCGGGATTTTAAAAAATATACTTCTGTTACTTTGGTTCGGGCTATTGCGGCCAACCCACAAGAAAGCCGGAAAGACTGGATGCTGGAAATATTTAAGCGAACGGCCGAGACCAGCAACAAGCACCAGAAATACCAGTTCTGGCAAAATCAATACCACCCGATAGAACTGACTGACAATATTAAACAGCAGCGTTGCTTGCATTATATTCACCATAATCCGGTAGTGGCCGGTATGGTAAGTGAACCAGAGCAGTATGTTTATAGCAGTGCGATTGACTATGCGGGAGGGAAAGGGCTCCTGGAAATAAAATTTATGGAGTAGAGAAATGGGAAGTGTAGGAAAGTCACGGAAGTAACTTCCGCGCCATAGTGTGCAATCCACTATTGTCATTCAGGAGGAAACTATTTGATTATCTGCTAAATAGTTTCCTCCTGAATGACAATAGTGGATTGCTTAAACTTATTTTTTCTAACATTGCGGAACACAATTATAAGTAAGCCTCTTGTTTTAACTAAACAGTTAAACGGGAGGTTTTTTTATATTTACCTGGCTTGGCAATATTTTCGGGTTCAGGAAAGGATAGTGTTAGGAGTAATCCGGAATATTAAAGTAATTTATTGGCTCTTAAGCAGAAGGCGATAAACTGTTTTGGAATTATGCAGTGGCCCTGGTTGCCCGTAATTTAAGTACACGTTCATATTTTAAGTACAACTAAATTTATTTTTTAGCAGAACTCCTTAAAACCTATTAAATACATGGCCGAATGACAAAGAATATACGCGGCGTTTTGTTGGGTTTGCTTGTAGTAGGGTTCCTGGTCTTTACCCAAAGAACACTGGGGCAAAATATTAACACCGCTAAGCCCAATATTATTTTTATTCTGGCCGATGATTTGGGTTGGCGGGAGCTAGGCTGTTACGGCAATACCTTTAACCAAACCCCGAACTTAGATAAACTGGCCCGGCAAGGCATGTTGTTTACCCAGGCGTACGCAGCGGCACCGGTTTGTTCGCCTACCCGGGCGACCTTGTTAACGGGGCAATCGCCGGCCCGCGTGGGCATTACCGATTATCTCCGGCCCGAAGAATCGGTGCATTTGCCAACCACGCATATTACTTTCCCCGAAATGCTGCAAAACACGGTTATTATACCGGCATTGTGGGCAAATGGCACCTGACCGGTTACGCCAAAGCCGGCGCCAAAGAAGTGGGGCCTAGCCAGCATGGCTTTAACGAAACCATTATTTCGGAGAACGAAGGAATTGCCTGGGGTAGTTATTTTCATCCGTACCATTTTAACAAAGAAATAACCCAGAAGCTGCCGGGTAAAGAGCATTTGGTAGATCGGACCAATGCCGAGGCCTTAGATTTTATTCAACGCCATAAAGAGAAGCCTTTCTTTTTGTATTTAAGCCATTATGCCGTCCATACGGCCCTCGCCGGCAAAGATGAACTAGTGAAAAAGTACGAGCAAAAACCTGGGTCCGGTAAAGGTGCGTTGGCCCGTGAAAATAATCCGCATTTAGCCGCGCAACTCGAAGCCATAGACACGGGCGTTGGACAAATCAGGCAGAAACTCGAAGAATTAGGTTTAGCCCAGAACACTATTTTGGTGTTTACTTCGGATAACGGCGGCGAATCGGATTGGGCCAAAGCCGTTACCACCAATGCGCCGTTGCGGGGCGGCAAAAGTACTTTGTACGAAGGCGGCATCCGGGTGCCCTTGCTGGTATTATGGCCCGGAAAAGTTAAAGGCGGCAGCCGCAGTAACGTACCCGTTATTACCACCGATTTTTACCCCACACTGTTGGAAATGGCCCAGCTTAAACCAGATCCCAGGCAAGTGCTCGAAGGGGTATCACTAGTTCCTTTATTGCGTGGCACCAAAGCGGTATTACCCCGCAACACCTTGTACTGGCATTATCCTTTAAAAGCCAAGCACTTTTTGGGTGGTACTTCGGCCGCAGCTATCCGGCAAAACAACTGGAAATTAATTCAGTTTTACGATACCAATCAGGCCGAATTATATAACCTGCAACAAGACCCCGGCGAAATGAATAATTTAGCCACCGTTAATCCGGCCAAGACAAAAGCATTGCAAACCCAATTACAGCAATGGCAGCAAAAAGTAGGGGCAACTAAATAGCTGTATATTTGCTCCTGGCTAATAGTTAGTTAATTAGGGATTTTTATCTGCCGAAACAATTAAAACAAATATTAAACCCGCATGCACCTAAATAAATCTTTTTTAATTACCCTGCTTTATGGCGTTCTGGTGGCTGGCTGCACTACCAGTACCGTAGCGCCCGCAGCCAAACAAGCTAAAAAGCAACAAACCGCCGACACCTATTTTACTAACCCCATTGCCGATGGCGCCGACCCTTGGGTAATTAAAGTAAACGGTGCCTATTATTCCTGCGGCTCAGGCAAAGGCGGTATTTATGTTTCTAAATCCGATGGTTTAACGAAATTAGGCGAGCGGGTAGTAGTGTGGCGGCCACCCGCTACGGGCTGGAACCAAAGCAATATTTGGGCACCCGAAATCCATTTTATGAATGGCCGGTGGTATATTTATTACGCCGCCGGCAGCAAACCCGGTAATCCTTTTATTAACCAGCGTTCCGGCGTGCTGGAGTCAGTTACCGACGATCCGTTAGGCCCTTACGAAGACAAAGGCATGCTGTATACCGGCGATAATATACAAGACCCAAGCACCGTAAAGTGGGCCATTGATTTAAGCCCGTTCCGGATGAATGGGCAATTATACGCCGTGTGGTCGGGTTGGGAAGAAAACGCCGATACCGATAAAACAAAGCAACATTTATACATTGCCCGCATGAGCAACCCGTATACCATTAGCAGCAACCGGGTAAAAATATCGTCGCCGACCGAAGAATGGGAAACCGGCGGTGAACTGGATTTAAACGAAGGCCCCGAATTACTGCGGAAAAAAGAGAAAGCTTTTATTATTTATTCCTGCCGGGAATCGTGGCTGAAAGAATACCGGCTGGCGCAATTAATGTTAGCCGATACCACGCTGAACCCGATGGAGCCGGCTAACTGGCAAAAGTCTGGACCGGTTTTTCAGAGCACCGCAGATGTTTTTGGCGTAGGGCATTGCAGTTTCACCAAGTCACCGGATAATACCGAAGACTGGATTTTTTACCACGCCAAGAAATCAACTACGCCGGGCTGGCAACGCGAAATACGGCTGCAACCCTTTACCTGGAAAAAAGACGGCTCCCCGGATTTTGGCAAACCCATTTCTTCGGGCGTACCCCTAAAACTACCCTCCGGCGAAAAAGTAGTTGAATTAATAAGTAAGTAAGTAGTTGTTGAGGCTCTATGTAATAAATTTAAGATTGTATTGATTTCACGATTAAACTAATATTGAAAGGTTTAAGCATTTAAGTTTAAGTAACTCACTCGTGTCATTCAGGAGGAACCTATGTATTAGGTAGCCAAATAGGTTCCTCCTGAATGACAGACTTGGACTTTAATGCCTTGAAAAGAAGTTTTTGATTGAAATCAGGTCAACCTTTTAAATATTATAAAACTTACCTGAGGCAGACAGATGCTTAAATGTTATCTTTAAAGGGTAAGCAATGGATTAAAACGTTGCCATTTTTTGCCGGTACATTAAATTTCTGCATTTTTATTCACCACTTAATTATTCTATGAAAAAAATATTTCTGCCACTAGTCTGTTATTTGCTCTTTTCCTGTGGGTCTAACAAACAGTCAAATGCGCAACAGTCAGAAACAGCTACTACCCAAACCGAGAACGGAACAGCTAACCCCGAAAGTCCGGCGGCAGCTGCCGTAACGTTTACCAACCCGGTACTGCCCGGCGATTATGCCGATCCGTCGGTGGTGCGCGTCGGCGACGATTATTGGGCAACAGCTACCTCATCGGAGTGGGCGCCGCTGTTCCCGATACTGCATTCTAAAAACCTGGTGGATTGGGAAACGGTGGGGCACGTGTTTCCGGATAAACTACCCGGCTGGGCCGATGCGCATTTCTGGGCACCCGAAATTAACTACGACAAAGGCAAATATTACATTTACTATACTGCCGGTAAAAAAGGTGGCAACTTATGCGTGGGCGTAGCCAGCGCCACCAACCCCACCGGCCCCTACACCGACCATGGCCCGCTGGTTTGCCAGGAAGCAGGCTCTATAGATGGTTATCCCATCCGGGACGAGAAAGGCGAATTATACCTGATTTGGAAAGAAGATGGCAACAGCGTGAAGAAACCAACGCCGCTCTGGGGCCAGCGTATGAACGAAGAACGGACGGCCTTGTTAGGCGAAAAATTTGAGTTATTCCGCAACGACCCCAACACCTGGGAAGGCGGCCTGGTAGAAGGACCGGCGCTAATGAAGCGGGGCGATTTTTATTATATGTTTTATGCCGGCGATGCCTGCTGCGGCCGGGGTTGTACGTATGGCGTGGGCGTAGCCCGGGCTAAAAGTATTCGGGGACCCTGGGAGAAATACAGCGGTAACCCCATTATGAAACAAAATGCCACCTGGAAGTGCGCCGGTCACGGCTCCGTGGTTACGGATGCGCAGGGCAAGGATTATTTTATGTACCACGCTTACAGCACCGACGGTTTCGTTTATCCGGGTCGTCAGGGCTTGTTAGACCCGATTACCTGGGGCACCGATAACTGGCCGCGTTTTAATGATAATGCTCCGAGTGTTACGGCCGCTGCTCCCCACCAACAGAATGCCCCCGATGAACTGGATGTGCAGGATGAATTTAGCACCAAAACTTTAGCACCCAGTTGGCAATGGTCGGTTACGGGTGCGCCGCGCTTTACTTTGCAAAACAATAATAACGGCCGGCTGGTACTGCAAGCTGCGCCGCAGAAAATTGGCAGCTTATTGGGGCAGCGCACCAAAACTGCCGATTATACCGCCACCACTGTTTTAGATGCACAAGCTTTACCCAAAGGAACCATGGCCAGCTTAAGTGCCATTGGCGATCCGGATAATGCCATGGGTATTGGCTTAAGCGGTAACGAAATTTTACTCTGGACGACTAAAGGAAATAAAACCAGCACCGTGGCCCGTGCTGCGGCGCCCAAAACTGGTTTAATATATTTCCGGCTGGCTACGCAGGACGGCGATAAAATGCAGTTTTCCTGGAGTTCCGACGGCCAGAACTGGCAATCGCTGAACTACAACCAGGCGTTGGATGCGGCTTACTTACCGCCTTGGGACCGGGGCATCCGCGTCGGCCTGACGGCTAAAGGCGCCGTCGGCACAGCCGCCACTTTTGATTGGTTCCGGATTGATTACAGCAGCTAGTAACACTTACCTGATTGGAGTGATATAAAAAAGGAGGCATTTAGATAAGTGCCTCCTTTTTTATGAGTATTTATGTTACGCTTAGTAAGCGGCCGTAAACCGCTGCCGGATATGTTTAGGATTTTCCAGTTCATCTACAATAGCAACAGCGGTATCTTCTACGGAGGCAATGCTGCGGCCATTTTGGTCAAAAACTGGGTTTTCTAAACCGGTGCGGTAAGTGCCTTTGCGCTCACCGGAAGTACCCTGGTGCATTTCAATGGCCGGGCTCAAAAAGGTCCAATCCAGTTCCTGCTCTTCTTTCAGAATATTCAGATAATCGCGGGCAGCTAAAGCACCGGTTTTGTAATCGGTCGGAAACTGCGGGGTATCTACCAGTTGGGTATCCGGGCCCACGTATAAGCTGCCGGCACCACCCACGGTAATAAATCTTTTTACCCCCGATTTTTTTACCCCTTCCTGAATGGCTTTAGAACCTTCTAAAAAGTCGTTATACAAGTTGGGGTTGGTCCAGCCGGCGTTGTAAGTGCTGATAACGGCATCCGCGCCTTTTACCTGTTCGGCTACCTGGTCAGGCTCCGTGGCATCGGTGGCTACTACGGTTACGTTGTTGTTCGGAGCGGATACTTTTTCCGGGTGGCGCACCAATACTTTTACTTCGTGGCCACGATTGGTTAATTCTTTTAATACGGCAGAGCCTACAAAACCGGCTCCAATTAAGGCTACTTTCATGTTTTTTAAATTTAAGTGGTAGGGTTAAAATATTTAATTCTGTAAGGTTTAATGTTACAGTTATGTATAAAAAAATTAGCTGAACCGGTTAACGAAATCAGCTAAGGTTTGTTTGCCCAGCTTCTGCACCAAGGCTTCTTCGGCATCCAGGTACAAATCATCAATATGCATATTTATTTGCTTCCCAACCGGGCAATTCGGATTAGGATCGTTAAAACGGCCCAATAAAGGCGCTTGCCGCACGGCATTGTACACCTCAGAAATTAATATTTGGGCGGCCGGTTTAGCCAGCGTGCTGCCACCGTTTTTCCCTTCTTTACTCGTAACCAGCCCCAGGTTACGCAGGTTGCTCAGTTCCTTGCGCACCAAAACCGGGTTAATATTTATGCTGCCGGCAATATACTCCGACGATACTAATTCCGGTTCCTGCTGGGCCAGCAAGGTCAGAATGTGTAGCGCCGTAGCAAATCGTCCGTTGTTCATACTGTAATAATATTTATTACAGTATAAAGTAAAGGTTCTTTTGGTTCAAATGCAAAGCCTGTATGTAAAATATATCATTAGTTATTAAGGTCAATCTAGCTGCTTCAGGTCAGCTTAAGTCTTTATCAATATCGCGGCCTCCCCGTTTTGCCGGTTTAAGACTGAATATTTTCGTGTTTTTAGCGGGTTATTTAAAGCTTAGTTTAAGCCATTCAGCCGCTCTAATACGGGCTTTAGCCATAATTATTTTACAACGGGCTTTCCGGCGCACATATTTGTATCGTTGCCAGCCAAAATAATTATAAATCACCGGTTTAAGAGCGGCTTGTAGCCTTGCCGGTTTAGTAACCAATAAGTTTTAGGCAAGCTTGGTTTAACAAAATAAGAATAAGTACCCGACCTAATAAAAAACGCTGAAACCTATAAAACTATGAAAACCAAAAAAATATTATTTGCCAATATTCCAGCCGACGGTCACTTTAATCCGCTTACCGGATTGGCAATTCATATAAAAAGTATTGGCTACGATGTGCGCTGGTACACGGGTCGGAAGTACGAAGAAAAAATTATCAGTTTAGGCATTCCGTATTACCCGCTGGTCAATGCCATGGACTTTTCGGTAGGTAACCCGGAGGAGTTGTTTCCGGAGCGGGATAAATGTAAAAGCCAGGTGAGCAAATTACAATTTGATATTAAAAACGTTTTTTTGCTGCGCGGCCCGGAGTTTTACCAGGATATTAAAAAAATAAACGAAGAGTTTAATTTTGATTTACTCATTGCCGATATAACCTTTACGGGTATTCCGTGGGTGCGGGAAAAGTTAAATAAAAAGGTAATTTCGGTTGGCATAATGCCGCTTTCAGAAACCTCTAAAGATTTAGCGCCTAACGGTTTAGCTATTACGCCCAACCCAAGTTTTTTAGGCCGTTGCAAACAAAATGTGATGCGCTTTGTGGCCGATAAAATATTGTTTGCCGAATCGAGCAAATTGATAAAAGAAATATTTGGCCAGTACGGCATTAAGCAGGAAAAAGGCAATTTATTTGATGTGCTGTACCGCAAATCGGACCTGGTTTTGCAAAGCGGCACACCTGGTTTCGAGTACAAAAGAAGCGATTTAAGCCGGAATATCCGGTTTATCGGACCGCTGTTACCGGTTCTTAAAAATTCTAAAGTAACCTTTAAGCACCATGCCAAGGCCTTGGCCTACAACAAGGTAATACTAGTAACCCAGGGCACCGTAGAAACCGACCACGAGAAAATTATTGTACCTACGCTGGAGGCTTTTAAAGATTCGGATAGGCTGGTAATTGTGACTACCGGCGGCTCGGGCACGGCCGAACTAAGAGCCCGTTACCCACAGCGCAATATTATTATTGAAGATTTTATACCATTTACCGAGGTAATGCCGCTGGCCGATGTTTATGTAACCAACGGAGGTTACGGCGGCTTAATGTTGGGCATTCAGCATAAGTTGCCGCTGGTAGTAGCAGGCGTACACGAAGGTAAAAACGAAATTTGTGCCCGCGTTGGGTACTTTAAATTAGGCATTAACCTGAAAACCGAAAAACCTACCCCGCAGCAAATGCGCCTGAGCGTGGAGCAAGTACTGACTAACCCCATTTACAAGAAAAATGTGGAGCAACTCAGCGAAGAATTTAACCTATACAACCCGCCGGTACTGTGCGCCAAATACGTTGCCGACCTGATTGGCAAACCCGCGCAAGACGAAACTACCAGCCTGAATATTCCGGTTAAAACCAAAATGGCAGTAGCTGAATAATGGTTGCTAGTTGCTAGTTGTTAGTTGTTAGTAAATCAGAAACCTCACAGGACTTTAAGACCTGTGAGGTTTTCTTGTTATAGCGGTTAGATTATCTATCCACCACAAAGCAAAATTCTTAAATATTTCGGTCTAAACTAATTTTAGAATTTGTTTTATACCAAATAGTATAAGCTATCTTCCATAGATACGCTCTCTGTCATTTTGAAAAAATCTATTGTTTAGATGTTCTTACAGGCAACTAGCGTTAAAAGGTATATTGCCTTCTTAATTTTCTAACCAAAAGGTCCTTGCAGGATGACAAAAATAAAGGTGCGTTTTATGGAAAGTAATATTTACTATTTAGGATTAGTTTCTACTTAGTCTTTCCAGCGTATACATTTTCCACGTTATTATCAGTAAGCCCTGAAAGGGCATCATAACTCAGCCCAGGGTGTAGCCCTGGGTAAACAGAAAAACAATTGAAGGCGAAATCTTTAACCTGTAATAACAACTACGGCACAATCTCCATTTTACAGGCAATTGGGAAATGATCCGAAAATTTCTGGTTTACTGTCCGGAACTCCGCGCTTTTAATTTGGGGCGAATGTAAAATATAATCAATGCGCAGTAACGGAATTAAACCATTATAGGTGTTGCCAAAACCGGTGCCGCTTTCTACAAAAGCATCTTTTAAATTTCCGCTGATTTTATTGTAAGTGTAAGAAGAAGGCGGATCGTTAAAGTCGCCGCAAATAACTACCGGGTAAGGCGATTGCTCTATATGGTTGGCCACGGCATCCACCTGCTTCGACCGTTTAACCGAAGCAGTTTTAAGCTTGTTTAAAATATTCCACGAAGCCGATAGTTTATCTTTTTGCTCGTCGGGCTTGTTTAAAAATTCGTAATCTTCTTTCCGGAAACGGTTCGATTGGAAATGAATATTATACACCCGGATAGTATCCTGGTTGATTTTTATATCGGAATAAATACAAATATTATTCGTGATTTCATTAAAAAGAATATTGCCCTTTTTAATAATCGGGAAGGAACTGAACGTAGCAATACCCCAATGGTCGGTGCCCCATTTGGTGGCGGTGTAAGCCACGTGCACGTACGGCGATTGCTGTAAAGCCTTTATGCTGTCGAGGCTGTTAAAACCCGAGCGGCTGGTAGAGGTATAAAACTCCTGGATGCACAAAACCTGGGGAGCTTCCTGTTTAATAAAATTAAAAATGCGGGTGCGGGTATCAATCCGGTCGGTCCAGCCATACACATCAAAAAGCCGGGTATTAAAACTTACAAATTTAAACGCGTTGGCTTGGTTTAGCGGGGGCACCGCAGCCCAGGTAAACTGAAAATGATTGCGCAAAACCGGGTACCCCGCCAGAATTATGCCTATAGAAATAAAAATGGCCCGGTCTAATAAAAGCAGCCAGTACAAAACAAAAAGCAGGTTAACAACCAGTATATACGGGTAAGCAATGCCAATTAAGGCAATTATCCAGGCAAAAGCCGGGTTAATGTAAGATGCCAGAATAGAAACCAGCAACAACAAAGCAGCCAGACAGTTAAGAAAAACTATAAACTTATAAAGTAAAGTTTTCTTTTTAGCCCGGATGGTTATATGCCGCAACTTCTTTTCGCCTGAATATATTAATTGCACCGGTTTAGGATACTAGCTGAAATATAAAAATAAGTGATTACTGCGATAAAAGGTAAAAAGAAAACGGAATACCCCACCAATTTAACACACCTTTAGCCAGAAAATATTTTGCTTATTTTTTTTGCCAGGTTTTAGCGGGTGGCTAAAGGATGCGGCAGACCGGTATTCTTCGGTTTTTTACTTATATTTCTGCCAGTTAAATTTTTAATAAAGCTTTATTGGCGCGTTACCAATGCCTAATCTTCTTCAATTAAAAATATTTAATTTAACCCTGGTATTTTGGGCTGCTGTCGGTATAGCCGCTACTAAACCCGCTACTACTGAAACCGAAGTAGCATTAGGCTGGTCTAAAAACGCGGTTAATGCGGTGGTTTTCCGGAAAAACTCGGTGGTGAGCCACGCGGGTATGCAGTACACCGCTTTTTACGATACCGCCGGGTATATGGTACTGGCCAAGCGCCCGCTAAAAAGTAAAAAATGGGAGGTGCAAAGAACAGACTACCAGGGCAATGTGAAGGATGCGCACAACTCCATAAGTATAATGGTCGATGGCGATGGCTATTTGCATGTATCCTGGGACCACCATAACAACCAGTTGCGTTACAGCCGCAGCGCGGCGCCCGGTTCTTTAGCATTATTGCCCAAAATGCCCATGACCGGCCAGGACGAAGCCCGGGTTACTTATCCGGAGTTTTATAGGCTACCCACCGGCGACTTATTATTTATTTACCGGAACGGTGCCTCTGGCAACGGTGATTTGGTGCTGAACCGGTACAGCCGCAAAGAAAAAAAATGGAGCCGCTTACATAATGTATTAATTGATGGCGAAAAGCTCCGGAATGCTTATTGGCAGGCTTTTGTGGATGCGAAAGGTACTATTCATGTATCGTGGGTGTGGCGAGAAAGTCCCGATGTAGCCTCTAACCACGATATTGCTTATGCCCGCTCCGTAGACGGCGGTAAAACCTGGCAAAAAGCTACCGGCGAAAAATACGTGCTGCCCATAAAAGAGGCCACCGCCGAATACGCCGTAAAAATTCCCCAGCAAAGCGAACTAATTAATTCCACTTCCATGTACGCCGATGCGCAAGGGCGGCCGTACATTGCCACTTACTATCGCCCGGCGGGTTCACCGGTGCCGCAATACCACCTGGTTTACCACGATGGTTCTAAATGGCAAACCCAACAAATATCTAACCGCCAAACAGCTTTTTCTTTAAGCGGGTCGGGTACCAAAAAAATACCTATCTCAAGGCCCCAAATTATGGTAAACCAAATTGGCAGCAAAACCGGCGCTTATATGTTGTTCCGCGACGAAGAGCGGGGCAGCAAAGTATCGTTGGGTATTTGTAAAGATTTAGCCGTTAAAAAATGGGAAGTGAAAGATTTAACCGCCGATGCCGTTGGCAATTGGGAGCCCAGCTACGATACCGAACTTTGGCGCAATAGCGGTTTGCTGCACGTATTCGTGCAAAAAGTAGGCCAGGGCGATGGCGAAAAACTGGAAAATATTAAACCCCAAATGGTGCGCATACTGGAGTGGAAACCTTAAATCATCCTCCAACACAAAACCGTAACCACGAAAATCTCCCTTCGGAGGGGTAGGGGGAGGATAACCAATTACAAATAAATCTAGCATAAAATTAGCCTATCTAAATGAATATTGCTTTAACCATTCTGAATGCTTCCATCTAAATCAAAGAAAAATTATCCAGTATATTTCTTACCTAACCAGAATGTTTGGGCAATATTTTTTTTACTTTTCTGCTGCTACGCGTGTACCTTTTCGCCGCGAACTGGCCAAAAAGCCGTTACGGAAAAACAATATTTCGTAGATGCCATTAAAGGCGATGATGCCCACACGGGCCATTCGCCGAAGCAAGCCTGGAAAACCTTAGCCAAAGTAAACAGCCACGTTTTTGAACCCGGCGATAAATTACTTTTTAAATCCGGTACAACTTACGAAGGTCAACTAAAAATTCAGGGGGCCGGCACAAAAAACAAGTTAATTATTATAGACCAGTACGGCAAAGGCGCTAAACCGCAGCTAAACGCAAAAGGCAAACACCAAGCGGCTTTGCTGCTGTACAATACCCAATATATTGGGGTAAATAATTTAGCAATCGCTAACCAGGGCGAAAACCGCGAAGCCAAAAGGTACGGCGTGCAGGTAGAATTATCGGATTTTGGTACGGCTCATAATATTGCGTTGCGCAACCTGGAAGTACACGATGTAAACGGCAGTTTGGTAAAACAGCAGGGCGGTGGAGCTGGTATTATTTTTATCAACGGTGGCCGCACCACGCCTTCGCGGTTCGATGGGGTATTGGTAGAAAACTGTAGTATAAAGAACTGTGCGCGCAATGGCTTATTAATAAATGGTAACTGGCAGCGCAGCCGTTGGTTTCCTAATTTAAACGTTGTTATCCGGCGCAATTTAATTCAAGGTGTGCCCGGCGATGGCATTGTGCCCACCGGCTGCGATGGCGCTTTAATAGAACACAACGTCATGCGCGATTGCCCCCGGTTGTTGCCGCGCGGCGAAGCAGCGGCGGGTATCTGGCCCTGGAGCTGCGACAATACCCTGATTCAGTACAACGAAGTAAGCGACCACAAAGCCCCCTGGGACGGGCAAGGCTTCGACTCCGACTGGAACTGCCGCAACACCCTAATTCAGTACAACTACAGCCACGATAACGAAGGTGGCTTTTTGCTGGTTTGCAACGATGGCAGCTCCCCGCCAACTAACAATGTGGGCAATGTGGGCAGCATTATCCGCTACAATGTTAGCATCAACGATGGGCACCGCACGCAAGGGCAACACGCTGGCTTTTCGCCGGTTATTCATGTGGCCGGGCCTACCCGCAACACCCGCATTTACAACAACCTGATTTATGTTACCCGCCGAAGCGCCGGTATGGACAGCACACTGATAAACCTGGATACCTGGCACGGCTACGCCGACAGCACCTTGTTTGCAAATAATATTTTTTATGTAGCCGGCGGCGTTAAATATTTGTATGGCCAAAGCAGCCGCAATTTTTTCCAAAATAACTTATATTTCGGTCGGCATCACTCGCAGCCTCACGACCCGAACGGAATTTTAGCGGCTCCTGGTTTTAAATCCGGAACGCTAAAAGAAAATGTGGGTTTTGCGGCGCTTACGGGCTTTGGCGTAGTGGCTAATGCGCCGGTTGTGGGTAAAGGCTTGCCATTGGTAACTACATCAATTAAAGATTTTTTCGGTAACCCGGTTGTGCCAGGCCAAAATCCGAGCATTGGCATTCATGAACCTGCCCGGTAAAAGCCCGGTTTAAACAAGTAAATAATAGCTTAACCCAATAAATATTCGCGTGAAAAGTAAATCAGTAATTTTTTCGGGATTAATTTCCGGCCTGCTTCTGTTCCAGGCGGCTTGTACTACAAAAACAAATTCTACTTCTTCAACCGCAATTACTGCTACTAAAAGTCAGGGATTTAAACCCGAAGCCGATTTGGTAAAGAATATTCCGGGTTATATGCAAGAAGCCGCCCAACAATACAAAGTAATGAAGCAAAACCTGCCGGCCGGCCGCTTTCCCAAAACTTACGATCCCGCTACCAATGCGTTAAAAACCAGTGGCTCGGAATGGTGGTGCAGTGGTTTTTACCCCGGTACGCTTTTGTACCTTTACGAAAACACCAAAGATCCGGAATTATTAACCGAAGCCAAACGCATGCTGGGCTTGCTGGAGAAAGATCAATATAATAAATCTACCCACGACTTAGGGTTTATGATGTTCTGCAGCTTTGGCCACGCCAACCGCCTGAACCCAAAACCGGAGTACAAGCAAATATTAATAAACAGCGCCAAATCGCTCTCTACCCGCTTCGACCCCAAAGTAGGCGTAATTAAATCCTGGGATTCCAAGCCATCGGATTACCTAGTAATTATTGATAACATGATGAACCTGGAACTGTTGTTCTGGGCTACCCGCGAAACCGGCGACCAAACCTTCCGGAATATTGCCATTACCCACGCCGACAATACCATTAAACACCATTTCCGGCCCGATTACAGCTCTTACCACGTTATAAATTATAACCCTACCGATGGCACCGTGCAAAAGAAACGTACTGCCCAGGGCTACGCCGATGAATCGGCCTGGGCGCGCGGCCAAGCGTGGGGGCTTTACGGCTATACCGTTATGTACCGCGAAACCAAAGAGCAAAAATATTTAGAGCAGGCTCAACGCATTGCCGATTTCGTATTAAATCACCCCAATATGCCCGCCGATAAAATTCCGTACTGGGATTTTAATGCCCCAGATATTCCTAATGCTTTACGCGATGCTTCGGCGGGTTCTATCCTGGCTTCGGCTTTGCTGGAACTAAGCGGCTACGTAGATAAAACCAAAGGCCAGAAATATTTCGACGATGCCGAAACCATGATGCGAACCTTATCTACCCGCGAATACCGCGCCGAAACTGGTACTAATGGTGGCTTTCTGCTGAAACACGGCGTGGGTCACATTCCCGAAAAATCAGAAATAGATGTACCGCTCACTTACGGCGATTATTATTACATTGAGGCGCTGCACCGGTATAAACAATTGGCCGGCAAATAATAAGGCAAGTTTGATCTTAATAAATAATTAAAAACTAAAAGCGTTTTCCGATGAAAAGTCTTTTTTTGCTGGTATTAATTGCCGGACTGGGTTGGTGGAAACTCATATTTCCGCAGGAACCAACTATTAATGCTTCCTTCAAGCCCGGTCAAATTTGGGCTGATGCCGATGGCCAGCATATTAACGCGCACGGTGGCGGTATTCTTTACCACAAAGGCAAATATTATTGGTTCGGCGAGCACAAAACGGCCGGCAAAGGGGGCAACCGCGCCAATGTGGGCGTAAGCTGTTATTCTTCCACGGATTTATATAACTGGCAAAACGAAGGCATTGCCTTGCCGGTAGCACCCGAAAACAGCGGCTCCGAAATAGAAAAAGGTTGCGTAATTGAGCGCCCCAAAGTGGTATATAATGCCCGCACCAAAAAGTTTGTCATGTGGTTTCATTTGGAGCTGAAAGGGCAGGGGTACAATGCCGCCCGCACCGCTGTGGCCGTAAGTGATTCCCCTACGGGTCCTTTTACTTACCTGAAATCGCACCGGCCCAATGCCGGCGTTTGGCCCCAGAATTTTAATGCCGCCTGGAAAACCAAGACCGTAACCGAGAAAGATTTAAAAGCCTGGAGCGACGAATGGAAGAAAGAAGTGGCCGAAGGCTTATTTATTCGCCGTGATTTTGAAAAAGGCCAGATGGCCCGCGATATGACTGTTTACGTAGATGATAACGGCAAAGCTTATCATTTGCACGCCGCCGAAGAAAACCTAACGTTGCATATTTCGGAACTGACCGACGATTACCTGAATTTTACCGGCAAGTGGATAACCGTAGCGCCAGCCGGCCACAACGAAGCTCCGGCTGTTTGTAAATACCAGGGCAAATATTACCTGATTACCTCCGGCTGTACCGGCTGGGACCCCAATGCCGCCCGTTCTTTTGTATCCGAATCGATGTGGGGACCCTGGACACCGTTGGGCAACCCGGCTGTAGGGCAGGGTGCCGAATTAACTTTTGAATCGCAGAGTACTTTTATTTTGCCGGTGGCCGGTAAGAAAGATGCTTTTATTTTTATGGCCGATCGCTGGCGACCCAACAACCCCATCGACGGCCGTTACATTTGGCTGCCCTTATCTTTTGAAAACGGCAAACCCGTGCTGCGCTGGCAAGACGAATGGAAGCTAAATACTTTTGCTACGGCAAAAAAATAGTAACTGATAAATATAAAGCGATAGCGGTCTTAGATAAGTGGCTTCTGCTACTCTAAGATCGCAGAAAGTAGATTTTCATGTACGAGGTATTGGCTAAAAGCATTCGCGAGAAGGTTTTCCTGAACGAGGACGAGATGCAGCTATGCGCGAGTTTTTTTACCCCGAAAAAGCTGCGTAAAAAGCAATATTTATTGCAAGAAGGCGATGTTTGCCGGTACACGGCTTTCGTGGAAAAAGGCGCGCTACGTTCGTACCACGTCGACAAAAAAGATCAGGAACATCTAATTCAGTTTGCATTTGAAGGCTGGTGGATTGCCGATTCTTACAGCTTTTTAACCGAAGAACCTTCGGCTTATAATATTGATGCCTTAGAAGATGCGGAACTTTTGCTGTTAACGCTGCCAGCCCAGGAAGAACTATTACTGAAAGTACCCAAGATGGAACGCTACTTCCGTATTTTGCTGCAAAAAAGTTTAATTGCGATGCAGCGCCGGGTGGTAAGCTCTTTAAGTTATACGGCCGAAGAAAAATATATTAAATTAATGGAAGCTTACCCCAATATTAGTCAGCGGGTAGCCCAGCAACAGATTGCCTCTTACCTGGGTATAACGCCCGAAACCTTAAGCCGCATCCGCAAACAACTCGCTTCCGGTAAGTAAATTCCTTCCGGTAAATAAATCTCTTTCGGCAAATAAATGCTTTCCGGGAAATAATCTGCTTGATTTAGATCAAGGGTATTTCTTAATCTACATCAATAGAGTCCTGCTTCAAGCGCCGTAACTTTGCATCATCAGAAAAGATAATCTGCCGCAGGCTTTTGGCCGGTTGGCCGGTGAAGGCAATGCAACGAAAACATTTTATAAAAACCCTTGTAGCAGGAGCAGTGAGTATGACAGGTTTAACCGCATTTAATAAATTTACTGCCGGCCTAAAAGAAGACGAATATTTAATGCCGGTACTTTTTGTGGGGCATGGTTCGCCCATGAACGGCATAGAAGACAACGAATTCAGTCGGCACTGGACTAAATTGGCGCAGGAAATTCCAGTACCTAAAGCCGTGCTGGTAGTTTCGGCGCATTGGTTCAGCAAAGGGACCAAGGTTACGGCCATGGATTTCCCCCAAACCATACACGATTTTGGCGGCTTTCCGCAAGCCTTGTTCGATGTGCAATATCCGGCGCCTGGTAATCCGGCTTTGGCTAAGGAAACAGCCGCGCTCTTGCATAGTGCTAACGTAGAACTGGACCACGATTGGGGCCTGGACCACGGCACCTGGACCATTGTGCGGCACATGTATCCCGAAGCAAATATTCCGGTACTGCAACTAAGCATTGATTACACCAAAGGCCCGCAATACCATTTTGATTTGGCTAAAGAATTGTATGCGCTCCGGAAAAAAGGCGTACTCATAACGGGCAGCGGCAACATGGTGCACAACCTGCGCATGGTAGCCTGGGATAAATTAAACCAGGATGCTTACGGTTACGATTGGGCCTTGCAACTCAACAGCAAGTTTAAGGAATTAATCTCTGGCGGCAATTTTACCGACCTGATTCACTATGATCGGTTGGGTCCGGAAGCCCGGTTAGCCATTCCAACGCCGGAACATTACTTACCACTTTTATACACCTTGGGCTTAAAAAAAGAAAAAGACGAAGTTTCTTTTTTCAACGATAAAGCCGTAGCCGGTTCGCTTACCATGACCTCTGTTAAACTCGGGTAAACGCAAGCGTAATAATTTTTACACTTAGCTGAACCTTTATTTTAATTTATATGTATATACATTAAATGTAAATACATAAAATTTATTAAATTTGCTTAAATATTTACTTAACTCAACTCAGAAACTAAAACTTAATTAAAGATGAAAAAATTAACCTTATCCGCTTTGTTTGCTGCCAGCTTATTCTTATCGGCTGGTACTATTGCTACCGCACAAACTAAAAGCGCCACTGCTGTAAATAATGCTAGAGCCAATAAAGCTGCTAGTTACCAGGTAGATGCCGCCAAAAGCCAGTTAACCTGGAACGGCAAAAAAGTAACCGGCGAACATACCGGTACTATTAATGTAGCCAACGGCCAATTGTTAGTGAACGGCAACAAAGTAACCGGCGGCACGGTTGATATTGACATGACCAGCATTAAAAACACCGACTTAACCGATCTGGAATACAATGGCAAATTAATTGGACACTTAAAGTCTGACGATTTCTTTTCAGTGGAGAAAAACCCGAAAGCAACTTTTAAAATTACAGGCTTAACCCCCATTAAAGGTGCCAAAGCCGGACAGGCCAACTACACCGTTAAAGGTAACTTAACCATTAAAGGCATTACCAACGCCATTTCTTTCCCGGCTACCGTGGCCGTTAATAACGGCACTGCTACTGCTAAAGGAGTTGCTACTTTAGACCGTACCAAATGGGATATCCGTTACGGCTCTAAATCTTTCTTCGCTAATATTGGCGATAAAGCCATTAACGATGATTTTACCCTGGATTTTAACATCGTAGCCAAGCAAAACGATTTAGCCCGATTATAAGTTAAAAGTTTAATAATATTACCAAGCCCCGGCCTTCATAGAGCCGGGGCTTTTTTCGTGTTTTAGATAAGTGATGCTACGCAAAATTTTCTTGTAAACTTCCTTATTTGTCAAAGGAGCCCAAACCTGTCATTCAGGAGGAAACTATTTGGCTGCCTGCTACATAGTTTCCTCCTGAATGACACGAGTGGGTTACCTATACCTCTATTCAATTATATTTGCTAATATCAATTATAAAAATGCTGATAACTGAAAGAGCAGAAAAGTTGATTTTAGAATGTAAATTCAGTAGTCCGATGTAGTTACTCAGTAAGTAGAAATATCATCAGAGCGGAATATTACCAGAGTGGCTGTAAAAAGCCGGTAATTGTTTTGTACATTCAGGGCATGCGCCGTTATGTTCAGTACGAACCTTTTGATATTTACCTTTTCGAAACCGACACGTGGCAGCACCCGGTGCACACCCATAGCTATTTCGAAATAATATTTATCCGGAGTGGGCACGGCCAGCACAACGTTAACGGCAATACGTTTGCTTATGGCCCTGGCGATGTATTTTTATTAGGCCCCGCCGATTACCATTATTTCGAAATTCAGGCGCATACCGCGTTTTGCTACATCCGGTTTACAGAAAATTATATTAAAGATCAGGCCCAGGTAAAATCTTCTAACTTGCCCCGGACTATCGATTTTTTATTGAATACGCCTTACCAGGCTGGCGGCAGTATAGTTAATGCTAAAGAAGAGCAGGAAAAGCTTGAATATTTATTAACGGTTTTGCTGCAGGAATATAGCCAACGCGAAAGCGATTCGTACGAGCAGGTAATAAACGGCATTATGCAGGCCATTCTGGGTATTTTAACCCGTAACTTGGTTCGGCAGCAAGCTACCAGCTTTTCGGAATATAAAAAGCCGCAGCTTATTCAGGAAATACTGGTATACATTCGCCGGCATATTATGCAACCCGAATTATTGCGCTTGGAACACCTGGCCGCTAATTTTAATTTTTCGCCGGGCTACGCCAGTGTTTATTTTAAAAAAGAAACCGGCGAGTCGTTGCAAGGCTATATTTTAAAATACAAACTTAAGTTAATTCAAAACCGGTTGCGCTTCAGTGATTTAAGTATTTCGCAAATAACCCATGAATTTGGCTTTACAGATGCCAGCCACCTGCATAAATTATTTAAAAAATATTACGGGGTAGGGCCGCAGGCTTTCCGCCAGCAAAAAGTAATAAATAGCCAGCCAGATAATAGCTAAAAGGGCCTTATTGCTGCGTTAGGGGAATATTTTTGTGTTTTTAAGCTAAATATTCTGCAATAAAATAAAAGGCGCAAAACCTGCATTGGACACGGTAAAAGTTATTATTTAATTGGTTTATAAATATTTTATTTTTTTATATAAAATAATTTATAAATTACCTAAGTAATCATTTTTTAACCTAAACCATTGTAAGCCATGAAATTAAGAGTAACTACTTTGCTTTTTAGCCTTTCGCTTTTGGTTGCCACTAGCTGTCGCCAATTCTATGATTACTTTGATGATGTAGACCCCAAAAAGACAAAAGTTAAAGAGTTTGTGGCCGGACTGCAAGCCCCGCTTGGCTTAGATTTGGATGGTAAAAATCAATTGTGGGTTACCGAAGTGGGCACCGGCAATAACGATGGAAAGGTATCGGTGATTCGGCCGAATGGAGTAAAACACGTAGTGATTGAAGGTTTCCCTTCTTTTATTGGCGACGAAGGCTTAGCCGGGCTGAACCATTTATTGGTAAAAGATGGCATGCTGTATATTTTGCACGTAAATGGTTTGCTTTACAAAGCTAATATTGCTTCGTACCGGCCCGGTCAGGCTCCTATTCAGGCCAGTTCGCTGCCAACCGAAAATATTGGTGCCTTTGTCTGGAGTTATCCGTTTCAAGTGCCCATAGATGAATCTAACCCTTATAACTTAACCGTAGGGCCGGGTGGTAATATTTACATTACCGATGCGGGCGCTAATGCTATACTTCGCCGGACCGCTGCCGGGGCTTTAAGCGTAATTGCTACCTTACCTGATCTTGTTAATCCAACAAATGTTGGTCCTCCATTCATAGATGCCGTGCCTACCGGTATTGCTTATAACAGCGGGAAATTTTACGTAACTACGCTAACCGGTTTTCCTTTTTTAACCGGCAAAGCCCGCCTGTATACGCTCGGCCAATCGGGTAATATTATTAGCTACCAGGATGGATTTACCACCCTAACCGATATTGCCTTAGATGAACATAATGTGCCGGTAGTAATTGAGCACGGTCAGTTTGGCCAGGGCTTTGTTCCCAACACCGGCCGCATAGTAGCCACTTACGGGCAAAGACAAGCCGAAATATTAACCGGCGTAAACCAACCTACCGATATTGTTATAAGCGGGCCTAAAACCTTGTATGTAAACAGTTTAGTAGATGGGAAAATATTTAAAGTTATGGTAAAGTAGCTGCCTAACGCTATTAAGCCGCAGTATTTGGAGTTAACCGCCGGTTTTTTTTAACTGATTGGAGGCCAATATTATATAAATATTTTCCACCGTTTGGAGTCTTCTGTCCGAAGACTCCAAACTTTCTTTTTTAATGCCGGCCCCGCGTGCAGCCCAAACCGTGGGAAAAAACCCGAACGGGGTTGATTATTTATCTGTAAAATCTGCTTTGCTTTAAATATAATATTAAACCATAGTGGCCATGCCTCATAATTTATCAAATCTTCCGCACCAGTCGGGTAATATATTTTTAACCGATGGCGGTCTGGAAACTACGTTGGTGTTTCTGCAGGGCTTTGAGCTTCCTTATTTTGCGGCCTGCCATTTATTAAACGATGCTGCCGGTTACCAGGCCATGCAAGATTATTACCGGCGGTACTTAACTATTGCCCAAAAATACAATACCGGCTTTATTCTGGAAAGTCCCACGTGGCGCGCTAACCCCGATTGGTTAAAGCTTATGGGGTATTCCCCAACCGCCATAACCGACCTTAACACAAAAGCCATTAAGTTTTTAATTGATTTAAAAGATGAATTTGCCAGTAGCATAAATAATATTCTTATTAGCGGCTGCGTAGGGCCGCGCGGCGATGGGTACCGGCCCGAAAACCTAATGACCGCCGAAGCAGCCCAATCTTACCACGCCGCGCAAATAAATGTTTTTAGCCAATTACCCGTAGACTTGCTTTCGGCCATGACTATAAATTATGTGGAGGAAGCTATTGGCATTGTGCAGGCCGCCAACTCAGTAGGTTTGCCGGTTGTTATTTCGTTTACCCTCGAAACAAATGGTAAACTGCCCACCGGCATGTCTTTAGAAGAAGCAATTACGCTGGTAGATAGCAGCGTAGCCGAACCACCTATATATTACATGATTAATTGTGCCCACCCAACGCATTTTTTACCCGAATTGCAAAACCATGCCGGTAAGCCTTGGCTAGATCGGATTAAAGGAATTCGAGCCAATGCCTCTTGTAAAAGCCACGCCGAACTGGACGAAGCTACCGAACTGGATAGCGGCAACCCAACTGAACTAGGCCAGGAAAACAAGCAGCTAAAAAATTTATTTAAAAGTTTAAATGTATTTGGCGGCTGTTGCGGCACCGACGAACGGCACGTACTGGAAATTGCTAAACAAGTTGCAATCGCTAATAGCTAAAACTGGAAAAGCCGCTTTAATATTTTATATATTGGTACTAGCCTTTATTTAACGGATAATAAAAATGAACCACTTTTTCGGCAGTAGCACCGGTTTTGTGATAAAAGTCCAGGGCGTAATCGTCTACTTCATCGGCCTGTACAAATACTTCTTCTACCCCAATTTGCTTACAGTAACTGGTAATGCCCGAGATTAATTTTTGGCCAATTCCTTTTCGCTGAAATTGGGTTGCAACGGCCAGGTCATAAATATAGACCAAAGGTAATCTAGAATAGTATTGATTTAGCGTATAAGCCGTTAAGCCGCCTATTACTTCTGCATCTTGCAAGGTCACAAATACATAAAATCCTTCTTGTGCTAACAATTTCTGCAGGTATTCATCTTCTGGTATACGAAAGTCTTTCATTTCGAAAACAACTTCAAATACCCGGATAAGTTCTTTAAAGAGTTGAATTTCCTGAGAATCTAATTTTCTAATTTCGACCTGCATGCTTTTGAATTTAAGACTTATAAACTATTTATTTACTATCGCTTATTTAGCACTAGCGTACTTGGTAGCGGGCAGATAGATAATAATAAAAGGTATGCTTAAAATAAAGTTAATTGGTTTCTAAGAAGTTCTCGTTCTTTTTTTATTTTTTTGCCTTGAGTAGTGTCAATTGTTGCTAGCCCATCACGTACACTTAAAACGGTAGAAACTGAATAAGATGTATTAACTATTTCCCCTGTTTCCGATAGTTTCCTAATAATTTCAAGTATGCAGTCTATGCGTGTGCCATTCCTAAAAGCTATACGATTTTCAAGTATTTCTTTTTTAAAATCATTATCCTTCATATAGAAGTCAAAGGTTTCTCCACTTGTTGTATAATATCCTTTCCATTTATACGGACCAGGTTTTAGAACCGGAGAAATGATTTCTATCTCTGCCTGTTCGTCGATAATTGAAGGTAGTTCATCTGTGTCGAGAATGAATTTGCTAAAATCTATCTTCTCAATAATTTTAGGTTTAGACGCTTCTGTGTTATTTGAAGTTAATCTAGTAAATGAAATTTGATAAAGTTTTGAATAGTTATTTAATGTTTTAAAAAAATTTGATTTGTGTTTTATAATTTTGTAACTATTATTATTTATTAAATCTACTGTTCTATTAGTGTCTAATAATGAATTGGTACGATTAGCTTCATTTAACTCCCTTTCTAATTTCTTAATTTACAGTTTTACTTTTTGCTTTTGCAGTTCATCAAAATCATCATCTTTCGTGTATTCATGTTGTATAATACCTGTAACAACGCCACTGATTATACTGGTTAATATTGTTACAAGAAATTGGTTTTTGGTGGTAAACTTTATTATTTCTTTTAAGCCTCCTTCCAAATATGGCTCTGTTTCTACTTTAAGTTTTATGCCAGTAATAAAAGCCACTTCTCTTATAATAGCTAATAATTCTGTTTCACACTTATTCCTTACAAATGCATCCATAGAATGCGAATCATCATTAAAGAAATAGTGTATTTCTAATTTGTTAATTACTGGAGTTGTAATCATAACACTTTAAAGTATAAGCTTAGAGAGTTTAGTTTTTATCAATTTAGAATAGCTGCTTTTTCGTACAGTCTTCTGTTTTATCGTTTACGTCTAATACACAGTTCTTTCTTAAATTTTCTTACTAGTCTGTTACCTTATTGCACAAGTTGAAATACTTAGGAAGTAATAACTTCTTCTCCTTGTATATTTGCAACTATTGCTAATGCAATTTCCTTTGCACAATGTATCTTTTCTAAAGTGTTTTTTGGAGTGTAGGAGTAAATATACCTTTTGCCTGACATGAAGCAAGTAGAATTTATCTTCTAGATAAATAAATACCCGAAATAAATTATATATTTCTTTCTACATCAAATATTAAATTCACCAATAAAAGTCCATTCTGCTTAAAACTGCCCGAAACGATTTTTTTTGTATTTTACATTTTCTGAAAGGCTATTGTATATGCAAAAATACCTGCTGGCGTTTTGCCTGCTATTTACTTGCCCGGCGTTTGGCCAACTAACCTCCGGGCTTACCGGCAAAAAAGATACTTCCTACACCAATTACAGCGCTTACCAAAGTACCAGCAAGCAACACCCCAATATTAAGCTGGTGCGGGAGTTTAAATTACCAATGGTACAGGAAAAGCGTAACCTGGTATATTGTACTATTGGCGAACGGAAGCTGGTGCTGGATGCTTTTTACCCCAAAAAGAAAAGCAAGCAAAAAACACCAGCTATTTTAATTATTCACGGGGGTGGCTGGCGCAGCGGCAACCGGACGCAGCATTACCCATTGGCCCAACGGCTGGCCGCGCTGGGCTACGCCTGCTTTACCGTCGAATACCGCCTTTCTACCGAAGCGCTTTACCCCGCCGCTGTGCACGACCTGAAAGCAGCCCTGCGCTGGCTGCGAACCAATGCCAAAGCATTTAACCTGGATACTGCCAAATTTGCGGCGCTGGGCTTCTCGGCGGGCGGCGAACTGGCTGCTTTTATTGGAACCACCAATAAAAATCCGAAGTACGAAGGCCGAAATTGTTACCTGAATATTTCGAGCCAGGTGCAAGCCATTGTGGATATTGATGGTACCTTATCTTTTGTGCACCCTGAATCGGGCGAGGGAAACGATACCCGTTCTATTTCGGCGGCTACGTATTGGTTTGGCTATCCTAAAAAAGAAAATTATGTTCTTTGGGAAGAAGCTTCGCCGTTGCAGCACGTCAGTAAAAATACCCCGCCTACGCTGTTCCTGAACAGCGCCGTAGACCGCATGCACGCCGGCCGCGACGATTATCGGAAAATACTGGCCCAACATAATATTTATTCCGAAGCACATACGTTTCCGAATGCGCCGCACGCCTTCTGCTTATTTGACCCCTGGTTTGAACCCACGGTAAATTACATTGCAAATTTTTTAGCAAAGGTCTTTTAATAAATATTTACGGGCTAACTGACTTTAACTAGTAACGTAAACGGTTACCAGGCCAGAGCAGAAATATAAAAATACCATAAAAGAAAAGCAGGAATATTATTTTAAATAGTGCAGCATAACCGTAAGTATAACTTTTAATATTTTGAAAGAGTACAGCATATATTTGTACTAGCACCAGCCAGCTTAATTAAAAATCAGATACATTGGTGTAAAAATGCGCGCTTCTTTAATTCAACCTAATGTAATTTTTTAATGCACCCAAAACAGAATATTGCTCCGGATACTACTGTTAGCAGCCTTTTTCAGAATGGTGGCGAAATGGGCGCCTTAATGCGGGCCTTCGATTGGCATGCGCATCCGCTGGGCAACCCGGAGCATTGGCCCGAAAGTTTAAAAAATAATATTCGGTTGCTCTTAAACTCCGGCTTTCCTATGTTTATCTGGTGGTCCGAAGAGCTTTTTATGTTTCACAACGATGCTTATTTACCAGCCCTGGGCAATAAACACCCGGCTGCTTTAGGGGCCAAAGCGCGGGTAATGTGGGCCGAAATATGGGATGATTTAGGGGTAGTAGTAGATAATATTCTGCGGGGCGGCGATCCCTTTTTTGCCGATGCTTTGCCTTTAACCCTCGAACGCAAAGGTTTTCCGGAAGAAACGTACTGGACTTTTTCTTACAGTCCGGCTTTTAACGATAACGGCAGCGTAAACGGTATTTTTTGTGCCTGTACCGAGGTAACCAATACCGTGCTTAACCAGCGCCGTTTAAAATCGCTGAAAGAAGTTTCGGAAGAAATGACGCAGTTACAGACCATGGAGCAGGCCAGCCAGCGTACCTGCAACCTGCTTTACCAAAATAAAGAAGATATTCCGTTTTGTGCCATTTACCTTTTAAACAACACTGTAACTACGGCCACCCTGCTGGGCAAAGCCGGCAATATAGCCGATGCGGCATTGCCGGCAACCATTAATCTGGCTAATAAACAAGAGCATTGGGCCCTTACCGATGAACTAGCATTGCAGCAAATGGCCATTGTAGATTGCGCCCATGTAGCGCCGCATAACCTGCCGGATAACGAAATAAATATTAGGATAAAGCAAGCGGCCGTATTACCCATTATGCGGCCCGGGCAAAACCAGGCAATTGGTTTATTTATTACCGGTATTAGCCCCAAGCTGGTTTATAATGCAGAATATAGGGGGTATCATGCTTTATTAGCGGGGCAAATGGCTATTTCTATTACCAGCGTGCAGGCGCGGGAAGAACTGGCCCGGCAACAGCAAGTTTTAAAAGAAGTATTTCAGCAGGCGCCGGTTGGCATTACCATTTTAAGAGGGCCCAATCACCGTATAGATTTAGCTAACCCCGGCATATGCGAAATGTGGGGCAGAGAAGCAGAAGAAGTACTGGGTATACCCGTAATAGAGGCGCTGCCGGAAGTGGCAGACCAAGGTATTATGCAGTTGCTCGATGGCGTATTTACGACCGGGGAAGCATATATTGCCAATGAATTGCCCGTACAGTTAGAGCGGCAGGGCGAATTGGAAACACTGTATTTTAATTTTATTTATCACCCGCTCCGCGATTCGCAAGGCCTTATTCAGGGGGTTATTGCGGTTGCCATAGATATTAGCCAGCAAGTAAAATACCGGCAATCCATAGAAGCCCTGAACGAAGAACTGCTTATTACCAACGCCGATCTGGATAACTTTGTTTACGCTGCCTCCCACGATTTAAAAACGCCTATTTTAAACATAGAAGGTTTAATTATGGCCCTGGTAGAAGATTTGCCGGAAGCAGTACTGCAAACCGACGATGTAACAAAAGTAATTGATTTAATTAAAGCTTCGGTGCGGCGGTTTAAGCGCACCGTAACCGATTTATCGGAAGTAGCTAAAATTCAAAGGCAAGCCGGGCAAGATATAAGCCAGCTTAATATTGCCGAAACGGTAGCCGAAGTGCGGCTTGATTTTGAATCGCAGATTACCGCCTCCGGCGCCCAAATAGAAACCGATTTTGCACCGGACGGCGTTATCCAATTTTCGGCCAAAAACTTAAGAAGCATTATTTATAATCTCCTGAGCAACGCCCTTAAATACCGCGCGCCGGTACGCAAGCCCTATATTATTATTAAAACCGAAACCACCCCGGAATACGTGATGCTCTTGGTACAGGATAATGGCTTGGGTATGGATATGAGCCAGGAACGTAAAATATTCTCGATGTTTTCGCGCCTGCACGACCACGTAGAAGGTACCGGCGTAGGTTTGTATATTGTAAAAAGAATTGTAGAAAATGCCGGTGGTTTTATTCAGGTAGAGAGTACAGTTGGTACCGGCACCACTTTCCGGATTTACTTTAAGCGCTGATATCTTTAAATATAAGCAGGCAATTAATAAAATTAAACTAAATGCGCGCACCTCAATCATTTGAAACCGAAAGGTTAATTCTTAAACCTACTTCGGAAGAAGATGCGCCTTTCCTGTTGGCATTACTTAATTCGCCCAAATGGTTAAAATATATCGGCGACCGGCAGGTTAAATCGGTAGAAGGCGCTAGGGAATACATTAAAAATAAGATGCTGCCGCAATTGCAAAAGCTTGGTTTCTCCAACTACACCGTCATCCGGAAATCTGATAAGGTAAAGTTAGGCATCTGCGGCCTTTACGACCGGGCAGGCTTAGCCGGCATAGATATAGGCTTTGCTTTTTTGCCGGAACATGAGCAACAGGGTTACGCTTTTGAGGCGGCTCAGGAAATTAAACGCGCCGGCATAGAGGTGTTTGGCATAAACCAGATGAGTGCCATTACCACCAAAGATAATATTGCCTCCCAAAAGCTACTAGAGAAACTGGGTTTTAAGTTTACCAAAATGGTGCAACTTCCGCAGGATGAGGAAGAACTTTTACTCTATGAATTTACGAATAAAAACTAGTGAGAACAGTTCTTTTACAGACAGAACCATTTAAGCAACAATTAGAATAATAGCTTGTTAATTATGAAGTTGTTTAGCATTTCTGTTTCGAACAGATTTTGGTGCCATTGGCGGTGATAATACCATAGTCGTCAGGTTAAGGAAAAGAATACCGCAATTTTCCTTTTCCTTGGCTTGTCCCCTGACAAGCCAACATGATACTCTTTCAAATTTGTCATAAGGCTTGGGTTTATGTTCCGGCCTGTGAGGGCACAGGCCGGGGTAGTCTGCCTTTCTACAGCTAAGTATTCCTTTGCCTAACGGCTATGGTGTTTTCACCGCCAATTCTAAAGCTGCTGCCAAACTACTTGCTGGTGAAAACACACAGCAAGGGCAACGGTTTATACAATTTAAAAATGCTAAACAGCTTCTATTTAAGATTGTTTAGCCAGCCCATTTATTTCGAGTATAGCTGAATCAATACAAACTAATTTTTCTCTCAACGGCTTCCCGGTAATTTCTGCCAATGGGAATTTGATGATTGTCCATAACAATTCGATTGCGCTCGATGCGCTTAATGGCTTTACTTAATACCAGAAAGGACTTATGCACCCTGATAAAAAGAGAGGGTGGAAACATTTCCTGTACCATTTTTATAGAGCCTTTAATCACAATTTTCTCTTTGCCGGTATGAATAATAGCGTAATCTTTTAGCCCTTGAATATGGGTTACCTCGTTGAAATAGAGTTTAATCCGGTTTACGCCACTTTTTACAAAAATAAATTCCGGAGCAGGTTCGCCGGGTTCTAACTGGGTGTCTTGTTTTTTAAGCGAAAGAAAATCCCGAACCTTATCAATGGCGGTGGCAAACCGCTGAAAAGAAATCGGCTTTAATAAAAAATCAATAACTCCCAACTCAAATCCTTCATAAGCATAGTTGCGGTAAGCCGTTGTAAAAATCGTAAGAGGCGGCTCAGATAGCTGTTCCAGAAACGCAAGTCCGGTTATTTCGGGCATTTCTATATCCAGTAACAATACATCGGCTTTATTATTTTCTAAATAATGTAAAGCCTCCCGCGCTTTGCTAAACAAGGTTACCGACTGTACACCGCCCATTTTTTTTAAATAGCCGTCCAATATTTCCAGCGCGAGCGGCTCATCATCTACCACCACAAAACGTAACATTGCAATTAGTTTTAATATTGTTATAGTTCTATTATTAACCTGGCCCGAAAGCTATCTCTTTTATCTTCCAGCTCCAGATGGTGCCTCGTCGGATAAAGTAGTGCCAGGCGCTTGCGTAAATTGCCAAGCCCAATGCCGCCTTTACTTTTTCCGGCAACTAAAGGCGGTTTCCCATTTTCGACCACAACCGTAAGGGTAGATTGCTGCAAGCCAATATTTACGTTAAGCCAGCCGTTTTCGCTTTGTTGGCTAAGACCGTGTTTAGCCGCATTTTCTACCAGCGGCAATAATAGGAGCGGGGCAATTTCCTGCCCGTTAATGGCCCCGGTAACATTAAAACTAATAGCCGATTGTTCACTGAAGCGTAGCCGTTCCAGTTCCAGGTAGTGGTGGAGGTAGGCGATTTCTTTCTGCAGCAGCACCTTTTCATCGGTACTATCATACAACATATATTCCATCATGTCCGAGAGCTTGAGCACAACATCCGGAGCCAGTTCTGATTTTTTAAGCGTGAGCGCGTACAGATTATTGAGAATGTTAAATAAAAAATGCGGATTTATTTGGGCGCGCAGAAAATCGACCTCCGCATTTAGTTTTTCTACCGTAATTTTCTGAATAGTGAGTTGCTGCCCGTACCAGTCGAGGCTAAATTTAAGGGCGAGCATTAAGCCGAGGTACCACAAGGTGCTAAAAAAATTGTAAGATAAGGTTCCCAGCAAACGGCTATTACGCAGCGGCCCCACCACGTACCCATATAAATAATAATCGAACAAACTCTGGACTAATACATACCCGATTACGGATAAAATAACCATTGTAAAATAGGCTAAGTAGCGCTTTTGTAAAAGGTACCGCGGCAAAAAGTATTGAAGGTTGAGGTAAGCAATTAAGATAAGGAGCCCAATCCGGCCGGCCACACAAATTACGAAATAAGGCAAGTTAGCTTTCTGAATAAGATACTTTTTCTCATAAATAAAGAACCCGGTAATCAGCAGCCAAAAAACACCATGAGTTAAAGCGTATTCCAGGGGAATGCGGCGCTTGGCAAACGGCAGCTTAACGGTTTTATGCAAAAGGTCCATCTGTATTGACTTAAGGAACCGGATTGGTAATTAGGTTACCTCTCTGAGCAAAGGAAACAAAAAGGATTAAGGCTAAGAAATAATATCGACCAACTGCCTGAAAAATAGATGAATATAAGCATAAATAACCTGATATCTACTATTCTGGTAGTTAGTCTACTATATTTCTGTTTGCTATTTGCTTTAGGTAAATTAGGGTAAGAAAATTAAATGTTTCACTTAAAATTAAACCCTATGAGATCGATTAAAATAAATCAGGCGTTTATTAAAATATTTACCCTGATTATTTTTTGCTTCATCGCATTTAGTTTCACCACCCGGTTTGGTTTAGATAGTTATTCTATTTACCTGAACGACAAGCTTATTTTAAAGCAATCGGTGAACCAGCCTTTGAACCTAAGAGTGCTGCCACTGAGCACCGCCAAAGAAACCGACCAACTGCGCATTACTTATAACCATTGTACCATAAAAAATGGAGCCGGCACCAGCCGGAGCATTTCTTTACAGGATGAGAAAGGCAATATTTTAAAGAAATGGGAATTTGCCGATGCTACCAGTTCTGATTTAAGCATGAACATAGCCGTGCAAGAGCTGCTGAAATTAGAAAAGGCCCATGCCAAACAAGCGCTTAGCCTGGTGTATACATCAAGAGAGCTACCAAAAGGTGAAATGCTTTCCATGCTTCGGCTTTAAATAAGGCATACTTGCCTGGTGAAGGATAGCGAAAGGCCTGATTATGCTTTACCGGGCAAGTTTAATTCAAATGTTCAGCGGGAGTCAAAAGACTCCCGCTGTTAGCTTATATCCCAACCCATGAGTTATAATTATTAAAGCAAGAATATTAAAAACAGCGAATAGTAACTAAATATTACCTTTTAGCTAATAAAACCTATCAAACAACGTTTACCAACTCCTCTCATTTGCCCATCTTTACTTTCAGTCCGCTTACCACTTGTAGCCGACGATATATTATTCTAAGTAAGTTTTAAGTGTATAAACTATTGAAATAGAATATCATATCGAAATTTTTATATTAAAGTAATTTTGTCCCCTTACTTATTAAATTTAGCGGCTTACGCCAATTAAGGTAATTCCTAATTTCCTGGGTAATCGTCTAACCCCAACCTTACTTTCAATTGTTATTATACAAGAACTGGGTAAAATTGCTTTTACTTGGTAATTGCTGAAATTAAAAAATTGCTTAATTAAAAATATTCTTTCAATTTATAAACCTGTTAGGTGGTGATGCTACAGGGGTAACTAATTAAATATTGCCGGCTAATACTTTTCAGGTTTATTCAATAGTAACTTAAAACTTCGCCTAAAAACATGATCTTGCTTACAGGTTTTGTTTATAAGCCTTATACAAAGGTTACCAGTAAAGAAAAAAGGTTTTGGTAAGTAATAGCGGCATTAAAAATATTATCAGGTGAAAAAAGTCAAGTTTCTGCTGGGTTTACTGGCACTCGGAATAGTGTATCTGGCCTACGCTTCTAAAAAAGAAAAATTAGCTTTACCGGTTACGGGTGCTGCCGCTTCCTGGCAAACGGGTAAGATGCAGCCCGCAAAATACCGCCAGGCAATTTCCAAAGAAGCCCCGGATTCTAGCCGCTTCTCTTACCAGGCCTTAGCTTCCGGGCTGAACGAACCTATGGGCATGGCCATATTACCCAATTTAGATGTGGTGGTAATTGAAAGAAAAGGGGGTGTTAAATATTTTAATAACAGCACACAGGAACTAGCGCAAATTGCGCAATTTAATGTATTTAGTGGCATTGAAGACGGCTTGTTGGGGGTAGCTGTAGACCCGGCTTTTAAAAAAAACAACTGGATTTATTTTTACTATGCCGTTGCCGGCGACCGAAATATTAACCACTTGGTGCGTTTCGAGTTAAAAAATCAAAAACTTATTCAAACTTCTAAAAAAATATTATTAGAAGTGCCCACCCAGCGGACTTATTGCTGTCATTCTGCTGGTTATATTACTTTTGGCCCGGATGGTTTGCTGTATTTATCTATCGGTGATAATACCAACGCCGAAGAAATTGAAGGACATAACCCGATTGATGAAAGGCCCGGCCGGCAATTATCCGATGACCAGGGCACAACCGCCAACAGCAATGATTTACGGGGAAAAATTTTGCGCATAAAACCCGAAGCCAACGGCACCTACAGCATTCCGGAGGGCAACTTATTTCCGAAAGACGGATCTTTAGGCAAACCCGAAATTTTTGCCATGGGCTTAAGAAATCCTTTCCGCGTTTCCGTGGATGCGAAAACCCAGTATGTTTATTGGGGCGATGTAGGTCCGGATTCGGAAGTAAAAGCATCGGAAGGAAAGCTGAGTTACGACGAAATTAACCAGGCCCGCCAGCCCGGCTTCTTCGGTTATCCTTATTTTTTAGGCGCTAATGAGGTTTTTCCGGATTATGACTTTGCAACCAAAAAAGAAGGTCCGGGAAAAGACCCCAGGCGGCCCATTAATGATTCTCCTAATAATACCGGCGTAAAAGAATTGCCGCCGGCGCAGCCCGCGTTTATCTGGTACGGCAAAGGCCCATCTGCAAAATGGCCGTTGCTGGGTAAAGGCGGCGCTAGTGCCATGGCCGGACCGGTTTATTACAGCGATCTTTATCTGAATGCGCCTTACAAATTACCGGCCTATTACAATGGCAAATTATTTATTTATGACTGGATCAGGCGCTGGATTTTTGCCGTGACCATGGATGCCGCCGGCAATTACGTAAGCATGGAGCCCTTTCTGCCGCAGCTAAAAGTAGTGGCTCCCATAGATATGCAAATTGCGCCCGATGGTGCCATTTATTTGTTAGCTTACGGTACTAATTGGTTTGCCCACAACACCGATTCGGGTATAATCCGGGTTGAATATGCGGAAGGAAACCGTAAACCAGTAGCCGCCATAAAAGCCAATAACACCATTGGGGCGGCTCCTTTTACAGTAGTTTTATCGGCCAGCGGGTCAAAAGATTTTGATGCCGGCAGTAAGCTTTCGTACGAATGGAAGATTGGCAATAAAAGTTTATACGGGAAAGATGCCCGGTATACGTTTACCAAAGCTGGCGTTTATAAGGTAGTTTTAACGGTTTCGGACGAGCAGGGCGGAAAAGGAATAGCAACCATGCCGGTAAAGGTGGGTAATTCTCCGCCGGTAGTTGTTATTGCAACCAAAGCTAACCGCAGTTTTTATTGGGATAATACCGTCTTAGATTACCAGGTTAAAGTAACTGATCCGGAAGATGGTACTATTAATCCGGCAAAGATAAAATTAGCTTTTGATTACTTGCCCTTCGGGAAAGATTTGGCTAGCCTACTCTCAGCAGATAATGACGGAAATATTCAGCATACTGCTACGGTTAAATTGTATAATTCTCAGGATTGTAAATCTTGCCATACCCTGGAAACCAAATCTGTTGGCCCCGCTTTAAAAGAGATTTCAAAAAAATATAAAAACCAGGCCGGTGCTACCGCAATGCTGGCCCGCAAAATTATAAGCGGTGGTATCGGTAACTGGGGTACTTATCCTATGCCGCCACATGCCAACTTAGCAGAAAAGGAAGCGCAGGAAATTGCCGGCTATATTTTATCTCTGGCAGAAAAACCGGAAAAATTACCGCTTTCAAATAAAATAATTCTTTCGGAACATTTAGGAAAAGGAACCGAAGGCGCGTACGTGCTGCATGCCTCATACACCGATAAAGGAGCAAACGGCATTGAACCTTTAACCACCACCAGCCAACTGGTACTGCGCAACCCCTTAATTCAGTTTGAAGATTACCAGGAAGGAAACGTGAACGTGGTGATAGGTACCTTAAAAACGCAATATGTAACCTACATTGCCAATATTACCGATGGTAAGTTCGCTCGCTTTAACGGCATTGACCTTAATCAAATTAAATCTATCCGGTTACGGGTGCGGGAACACGGTGCGGGCGGAAAAATTGAACTGCGGCAAAATACCAAAGACGGTCCTTTACTCGGTGCAGTGGAAATAGCCGCCGGAAAAGCAACAGATACCAACACCGACTGGCAAGAAATTCAACTGCCTGTAACAGGAAAAAATATTGCTGGCGTCCAAGATTTGTATTTTGTTTTCCGGAACGGGCAAGCAAAAGAATCCTTGTTTCACCTAGACTGGATGTACTTTCAGAAATAATTAATTGGTTTAAATATTGTTTAGTTAGTGCATTGGGTCTTGATTTATTAATTCTTCTTTATAATAATTTTGACTTATCCATTTTAAACTAAGCAGGCATTTAGTAAGCATAAACTTACCCGGTTTGGACATGTTTAAATTGTTTTAATAAATCTTTATATTATTCACTTACTCCAATTTTAATGCGCTGAATTTTTCTTATATTCGTTGGCAACAATGAATATGTTTTCTTACAGCGCATTAACCGATCCTGATCTCTTCGACTTAGTGAAGTCGGAAGATGAAGCTGCTTTTAAAGAAATTTATGAGCGGTATTTTGATGTACTGTATATTCATGCCTATAAGAGATTACAGGATAAAGAAGAGGCCCAGGATGTAATACAAGAAGTATTTACAGCCCTTTGGGATAAGCGCGAGTATATTATTTTAACCAGTAGTTTACCGGCCTATCTGTTTACGGCGGTTCGGAATAAAATATTAAATACTCTTTCGCACAGAAAGTACGAGTCAAGCTACATCCAATCCCTGCAGCAATTTATTAACAAGGGAATTTGCCAAACCGATCACTTGATTAGGGAAAATCAACTACAGACCTTAATCGAAAAAGAAATAGCGGCTTTGCCGCCTAAAATGCAGGAGGTTTTTAGTTTAAGCCGAAATGCGCATTTAAGTCATAAGGAAATTGCCGCCGAATTAAATCTATCGGAGCAAACGGTAAAAAAGCAGGTAAACAATGCCTTGCGTATCCTCAGAACCAAATTAGGATTGCTTATCTTCCTGTATTTATTATTTAAAAATAATTTCTAATTTTTTTCAATTTCCCTACCCCCTATTCGGCTTTCGGCTGTCTATCTATTTAAATAAGGATAGAAACCTTCATGGATAATAGGGAAGCAAAAGAACTATTAAATAAATATGTAGCGGGTAACTGTACTGCAGAAGAAAAGGCTTTAGTAGAAAGCTGGTACCTAGAATGGCAGGCCGGTGAATTTGATTTGAGCCAGAACGAGCTCGAATTAATGAAAGCACAAGGTTTAAAACGAATCCTGCAACCAGATAAAAATAAATGGCGCTTTTCTTACTGGGGTAGTTACGCAGCCGCCGCCGCCGTTTTTGTTATTATTTTAATAAGCACAATCCTCTATAATAGCAATATTTATAAAACAGCCGAGCCAAAAATTGTTCAGCAGCAAACAGCCAAACCCCTTATTAATGATGCGGCCCCGGGCACTAACAAAGCGTTACTTACTTTAGCAGATGGCTCGGTTGTATCGTTAGATGAAATTAAAACCGGCAAAATCGCCGATTTGGCCGGTATGACTATTCGCAAAACAGCCGATGGCCAAGTGGTTTATGAAACAACTGCCGACTCTGGCAATAATGCTGCTACCGCAACTGTTACTGGCTATAACCAAATAACTACGCCCCGCGGCGGGCAACATAAAATTATCTTGCCCGATGGCACCAACGTTTGGCTGAATGCCGCCTCTTCCCTGCGTTATCCGGTTCAGTTTACTGCTGATACCCGGCGGGTGGAGCTGAAAGGCGAAGGATATTTTGAGGTGAATGGGCAAAAAACAACAGCCGGAAAACGGATTCCTTTCTTCGTAAGTACCGCCACTCAAACCGTAGAGGTTTTGGGAACGCATTTCAATATTAATGCTTATTCCGATGAAGCAGCGGTGGTAACCACTTTACTAGAAGGCGCCGTTAAAGTAGCTCCCAATCACGCCGGAATAAAAAACCATTCAATTGCAAATAAGGAAACCGTACTAAAGCCCGGTCAGCAGGCTAGCTTAAAAAATAATAGCCTTCAGGTAAGAGAAATAAACACCGAAGACGCCGTAGCCTGGAAAAATGGTTATTTCAGTTTCGAAGAAGCCGACCTGCAAACGGTGATGCGCCAGTTATCCAGGTGGTACGATGTAGATGTCGTTTATGCCGGTGAAATCTCCTCCGAAACCTTTACCGGAAAAGTGCAGCGGAATATGACGCTTAAGAATGTATTGGATATTCTTGCTTATGCTGACATCAACTTTAAAATGGAAGGCCAGAAACTGATTATTACCCCTTAATAAAAAAGCCAAAGGAAAAAGATTGTTTAACTAAACGAAGAAATATGAAAAAATAACTACATCCATTCGTCCACCCAGGAGACAGAAAAAAACCGCAGAAGTGTTGGCGCACCTCTGCGGCATATAATCTGAGCTAACCTCTTATCCCTGGAATAGGGATAAAAAAATGCAATTGTGACTTGATTTATTATTAACCCAGAAATCATAAAAGTATGATATTAAATACTTATACGCAACGCGTGCCCGTTGCCTGGCCGCGCATAACCAGAAAAATAATCATGGTAATGAAATTAACTACCTTCTTTATGATTATTGCGCTTATGCAGGTAAGCGCCGAAGGATTTAGCCAAATTAGCCTGCACGGTAAAAACACTTCTTTAGAGAAAGTTTTTAAAAGCATTGAGAAACAAACTGATTACGTCTTTTTTACCCGCGATGCGGTGCTGAAAAAGAATATTATCAGCGTGAGTGTATCTAATGTGTCTTTGGAAGCCGCTTTGGATATTTGTTTGAAAGGCTTGCCACTCACTTATAAAATTATAGATAAGACCGTGGTGATCCGGAAAACAAACGAAGAAAAAGCAGCGGAACAATCAGGGGCCATGCTTCCTATTCCGGTACGGGGCAAAGTAACCGACGAAAAAAATCAGGCTTTACCGGGCGTAAGTATTCAGGTGAAAGGAACCACTTTAGGGACGGTTTCCAATGCCGATGGTACTTACGACATTTCGGTACCCGATGACAAAGCTGTGCTGATTTTTAGTTATATCGGGTATACTTCCCAGGAAGTAAGTGTAAAAAGTCAGGGGCCGCTGAATATTGTGCTGAAAGAAGATCTCGCGAAACTGGAAGAGGTAGTAGTGGTAGGTTATGGCACCCAGAAAAAAGTTAATTTAACCGGTGCGGTAGATGTGGTTTCGGGCGAACAGCTCTCGAACCGGCCGGCTCCTAACGTTTCTTTACTCATACAAGGCGTTTCGCCTAATTTAAATATTGGCCTAAATAATTTTGGCGGCGAACCCGGGGCTACGCAATCCTGGCAATTAAGGGGCGTTGGTTCTATTTCGGGCAATACTTATCCGCTCATTCTGGTAGATGGGGTAGAAACCAATATTAATTACATCGATCCGGCCACGGTAGAAAGTGTGTCTATCTTAAAAGATGCCTCTGCATCGGCCGTTTACGGCTCCCGAGCTGCTTTTGGGGTAATATTAATCACGACCAAAAAGGGAGCTAAAAACCAGCCCGTTCGGATAGAATACAGCAATAACACTTCTTTCTCGGTGCCTATTTATATTCCGAGCATGGAGAACTCGCTGGTGTATGCGACCGCCTTTAACCAGGCCGCCATTAATGCCGGTGTAACGCCCACCTTTCCCGCCGAACAGGTAGAAAGAATAAAAGGTTATATCGACGGCACCTATAAAACCGAATACAATCCGAATAGTCCGCCGGTAAGCCAATGGCGGGGCCGCTGGGATGGCAATGCCAACTACAACTGGACCAAAGAATATTACAAGAAGTACGCCTTACACCAAAAACACAACATCAACCTAAGCGGTGGCACCGAAAAGAGCCAGTACTACATAAATGCCGGCGTATTTGACCAACCCGGAACCTACAGTTGGGGAGACGATAGCTATAAGCGGTATAATATTTTAGCCAACCTCAACTCCCAGGTTAAAGATTGGGTTTCGTTTAACTTTAGCACCAAGTATGCCCGAAGTGAAACCGATGTGCCGATTGGTATGGTAGGGTTAGACCGCACCTATACCTGGTCGCAGTTTACTAATTTCTGGCCCACCATGCCTAAGTATAATATAAACGGCACCATTGCTAATCCGTTGATATTAGTCTTGGAGCAAGGCGGCAGAATTGTTACCGAAAACCATGACTTGTGGATGAATATTGGAACTGAACTAGAACCAATTAAAGGCTGGAAAACCAGTTTAAATTACCGGTATAATTACCGTTGGGGTTCTAACACCCAAGACCCGAAACCCGTACCAGTGCCTATTCCAAACGGCTCTACCGGTAATATTGGCGAAGCCACTACGGGCTACCGTTCTACGTTAAGCCAGGGCCAGTATAGCCAGGTAAGTTTATTTACCTCTTACGAAAAATTATTAGGCCGGCATTACTTTAAAGGTTTAGTCGGGTACGAACAAGATGCCGATTATAACCGCGGCTTACAAGGTTCAAAAATGAATTTAATAACTCCCGAAGTGCCCTCTATCAGCACCGCCCTCGGTGATTTTACCCTGGATGATTACCTGAACCATTGGGCCACCAAAGGGGTTTTTGGCCGGTTGAATTATAATTTCGATGAAAAATATTTATTGGAGTTCAGCGCCCGCTACGATGGTTCTTCTAGGTTTGCGCCTGATTCCCGGTGGGGCTTCTTCCCGTCTTTCTCGGCCGGTTATAATATTTCAAAAGAATCTTTCTGGTCGCCGGTTGAACCTTATGTAAATACCTTTAAAATAAGAGGTTCTTATGGTTCTTTAGGCAATCAGAATGTAGCCAATTATTTGTATTTACCCACCATTCCCATTGCCTACCAACGCAACGCTTCTGATTTTGCTAATCCGGGTTACCTTATCAATAATGAAATTCCGTTATATGCCCGCCCGCCCGGCCTCATCAGCGACAATTTAACCTGGGAAACCATTACTACCCTGGATGCTGGGCTAGATGCCGGATTTTTGCAGAACCGTTTAAACCTGGTTTTTGACTGGTACGACCGCACTACCTCCAATATGTTAGGGCCATCGGTGCAGTTGCCATCCGTTTTAGGCAGCGGGGTACCATTCAGTAACAATGCCAAGTTATCAACCAAAGGTTTTGAGTTCTCACTGGGCTGGCGAAACCAAATTTCCAATGACTTTTCGTATGATGCCCGCTTTACGGTAGGAAATTATAAAACCACCATTCTGGAATATTTAAACGAGTCCGGCTCTATTAACGGGTGGTACAAAGGACGGGTGCACGGCGATGTCTGGGGCCTTACCACTGATAGAATTATGCAATCGGCCGACGAAGCAATACCAGACCAATCCTTCTATCATCCGAAGTGGGGCCCTGGCGATATTATTTACAAAGACTTAGATAACAACGGCGTAATAAACGAAGGTAAGCGTACCCTGGATGACCACGGCGATTTATCGGTAATAGCCAATACTACGCCTAAATTTAACTACAGCATTAGCGGTGGATTCCGGTGGAAAAACATCGACTTTAACATGTTTTGGCAAGGCATTGGCAAACGGGACTTCCTGCCGGGTAATAATTCGGAATATTTCTGGGGTTTAATGGGGTCGCCCAACAGCTCGGCTATTTTTCATGGGGGTAGAATGTTAGATTATTGGCGGCCAGCCAATGAAACCAATCTGTTAGGCCCCAACACCGATGCGTATTTTCCCAAGCCTTATTTTTCTTTTATTGAGCGCAGCAAAAACACCCAGGACCAAAGCCGCTACGTGTTAAATGCCGCTTATTTAAGGCTGAAGAACCTGCAAATAGGGTATACGATTCCGCCGACGGTGTTAAACAAGTTTTTTATTCAGCGGGCCAGATTCTACGTTTCCGGCGAGAATCTTTTAACCTTTTCGAAGCTGCCCAAAATGTATGAACCCGAAACCAGCGTTTCTTCCAACCCCCGGGAGGGCGGCGTTGATATGGGCGAAATATACCCGATTAACCAAATGTTTTCTGTTGGTGTCAACTTATCTTTTTAACCGGCCTCAAAACTTTAGAAATCATGCATAAATTAAAATATATCATCATTATTCTGGTGGGCGGCCTGTTAGCAGCTTGCCAGAAAGAAGATTTTTTGGATAGGTACCCTTTGGATGCGGTTACGGAACCGGTATTTTTTAAAACGCCTAACGACCTGAAGATTTACATGAACCAATATTATAACCGGAGTAATTTTCCGGTGATGGAAAAAGGAAAAGGCGATGTCGGAACCGATATTTACATCACAGAATCTGCTATTAATCCGCGGCTGGAAGGTAGCAGAAGTATAAACAGTGCACCGGGCCTTAATTATACCAATATCAGAAGTGTAAATTATTTCTTTGCCAATTATAAAAAATGCGAAGCCGATTTTAAAGAATACCAGCAATACGTGGGCGAAGCCTTCTTTTTCCGGGCCATGTTTTATTTTAACCTGTTAAAAAGCTTTGGCGATGTACAATTGGTAGAAACGGTGCTTACCACTAGTTCGCCGGAATTGTACGGTACCAGAAGCCCCCGAAATGTAGTGGCCGATAAGATAATTTCGGATTTGGATTCGGCGGCCTTATACCTTTCAACCGGGAAATCGAATGGCCATGACCGGATTAATAAGTGGATAGCCTTATTGTATCAATCGCGGGTGGCGCTGTACGAAGGCACCTGGGAAAAATATCATGCCGGTACTAAGTTTGGAGTTGCTGCCGCCGACCCAGCCAAATATTTTAACAAAGCCGTAGAGGCTGCTACTACCGTGATGAACTCCGGCTTATATGATATTTATTCGACCGGAAAACCCAACCAAGACTACAATGATTTATTCGGCCTACGGGATTATTCTCCGAATAAAGAAGTTATGTTCTGGACCAAAATGAACCTTAGTTTGGGCATACACGCTCATAGCAAACTTTACCGCCTGGAAACACCCGAGGGTTTTGGTTTAACCAAACAATTGGCTGATTCTTATTTAAGTCTGGACGGAAAACCAGTCTCTAAAAGCCCATTATTTAAAGGGCACGATAATATTATTTTAGAGACAGAAAATCGCGACCCGCGCTTTGTGCAAACCATATTTACGCCGGGTTCGCCGTGGTACATCGAAGCCAATGGCGCCGTCCGGAACTGGCAGGAAGCCTACGCCAAATTATACTCCAATTCTACTTATTCATCCAGCACCGGCTATGTGCGCCGTAAAGATTATAATCCTACGGTGGCTTATCATCATTTAAATTTCGAAGAATCGCCTACTATTCAATACCGCTACGCCGAGGTTTTATTAAATTATATTGAGGCCAAAGCCGAATTAGGCCAGATTACGCAGGATGATATTGACAAAACCATAAAAAAACTGCGGGATAGGGTAGGCATGCCGAATTTAGAACTGGCCAATATTGAAACCGACCCGAATTGGGAGTTCCCGGCTTTAGCACCCATCATCAACGAAATAAGAAGAGAACGGAAAATAGAACTGGCTTTAGAAGAATTCCGATGGGATGATATTGCCCGGTGGGCCGCCGCCGATGAATTAATTGTAGGAAAACGGCCTAAAGGCGCAAAAGTCTCCCAGTTTACGAATAAACCCGCTTTGCCCACCGATGAAAATGGTTTTCTCGACCCGTTTAAAAATGCCCTGCCCACTGGCTATGGATTTAAGCTAGACCGGGATTATTTGAATCCGCTGCCGCAGCATGAACTTACCTTAAATAACAAGCTGGTTCAAAATCCAGGTTGGTAAGGAGAACCTCACCCTAAATCCCTCTCCTGAAAAAGGAGAGGGACTTTGATTACTCTTTCAGCTACTGTAATTATCTCCGGCTGTTAAAAGCGTTTCCCTTTAAAAATGCGTTACCGGAGCTCCCCTTCTCCCAGAGGAGAAGGGGTTGGGGGATGATGCCCTACTCCGCCAAACTTCACTTAAAATATTCTAAACTTTAACTGCACCACTGAATGTATACAAGATTCTACAAGCCCCTTTTCTGTCTATTAACCATCTTTTTGTTAACCCAACCATTTAAAGCAGCAAGTCAAAATAATAAGCTCATTTCCGACGAAGCGGAAACAGCCCGTACCGATGCTTACGAAAAACAACTGGAGAATTATCTGCAACATTATCTGGTAGATGAGTACGAAGCCCGATCGGCGAAGGCCTGGAACCGCGATTACAGCAGCCCCGATGCCTTAGTCCGTAGTGTGGAACCTAACCGCAGAAGATGGGAGGCTGTTTTAAGCCCGCCGGTATTAACCAAAACCGGACCACTTGCCCGTAAACCACACTTCTTAGGAGATGTACAAGGGGAATGGATTGAACTGCCACTGGGCCTAATAACCGCGCAAGCGGTGCTGGCTTTTCCGGCTAAAGCAAGTAAACAAAAGCCAGTCCCGCTCATAATCGTGCAACACGGCATTGGCAGTTCGCCCGAAACTTCTTTTTCGCCGGGCGGCTACCACGAATATGCGAAAGGGTTGCTAAAAGCTGGTTTTGCCGTTTTGGTGCCCATGAATTTGCGATCAGTAGAACGGCGGAATAACATAGAACGCTATGCCCGTTTGGCCGGTACCAGCCTACCCGGAATTGAATTGGTACGCGTGCAAAACCTGCTGGATGTGGTATTAGCCGACCCAAGAGTTGATGCCGAACGGGTAGGCATGTGGGGTGTTTCGCTGGGCGGGATGGCCACCATGTTCTGGATGCCCCTGGAACCACGTATTAAGGCCGGAGTCGTTTCGGGCTGGTTTAATGAACGCCGGAATAAAATGGTCATTAAAGATAGTCGTTACTCCAGCTTTGCCCCCACTGAAGAACATGCCTTTTTTAACGGGTGGCTAACCGAATTCACCGATTACGATGCGGTTTCGATGATTGCGCCACGACCCTTAATGATTCAGCACGGCAAGAAAGATGGTATTGCCCATTGGCCCCAATTAATAGAAGAGTACGACAAAGCCAAAGTGCATTATCAAAAGCTAAATATGCCTGAAAAAATAGAGCTAACTTTACACGAAGGGGGGCACGAAGCTGTAGTAGAAGATGGCGTAAAATTCATGACCAGGTGGTTGAACACGGCTCCTTCAAAAAAGTAAAAACATCAGGAAATTAATAGTATACCCGGCGAGCTTTGCAAGAAAAAGAAGTGTGCCTTTTCATTTTTAAGATAACTACCGCCCTAGCAAAATGAAAATATTACCAGTTTGTGTTTTGGTGGTGCTGCTGGTGTTTGCCAATAATCTGGCCGGACAGGGGAGAAGTAGCGTAACGGCGAAACAGGAAATTTGCCCCGGAATTGCTAATTATTTCTCGCCGCCGGCCGCATACAAAGGGGTTTTGGGCAATTATCGTTCGCCGCTAAAGTTTTATAACGGAGATTCAGTACGCACAGCTCAGGATTGGAAATTGCGTCAAAAAGAAATCCGTGATAAATGGCATTCTTTAATGGGCAAATGGCCGGCCTTTATTACAAATCAGCAAATGGAGGTGTTAGAAACAACTAAGAAAACAGGTTACACCCAACACAAGATTCGATTTAGCTGGACCCCAACTGAGAAAACCGTAGCTTATCTTTTAATACCTCACACAAAAGGTAAAAAGCCGGCGGTAATTACCACCTATTACGAACCCGAAACCGCCATTGGCTTAGGAAAGCCCGACCGGGATTTTGCTTTTCAATTGGTAAAGCGAGGTTTTGTAACGCTGTCTATCGGAACCACCGAAACCACTAAATCGCAGGAATATTCCCTGTATTATCCTTCCATAGATAATGCAGCCGTACAACCCCTTTCGATGCTGGCCTATGCCGCGGCCAACGCTTGGTATTTACTGGCAAAGCTGCCGGAAGTAGATTCGACACGGATTGGTATTATGGGGCATTCCTATGGCGGCAAGTGGGCCATGTTTGCCTCCTGCTTATTCGAGAAATTTGCCTGTGCTGTTTGGTCCGATCCCGGTATTGTTTTCGACGAATCGAAAGAAGCCGTTAATTATTGGGAACCTTGGTATTTGGGTTACCACCCGAAGCCCTGGCGCAAACGAGGATTAATAACCAGTAATAATCCGGCAAAGGGGTTATACACTCAATTAGTTACCCAGGGCTTCGATTTGCATGAATTACATGCCTTAATGGTACCCCGGCCCTTTTTGGTTTCGGGCGGCTCGGAAGACCCACCGCACCGCTGGATTCCGCTTAGCCATACCATTCAGGTTAATAATTTACTGGGGTTTAAAAACAGAGTAGCCCAAACCAATCGCCCACAACATGCGCCTAATCCCGAATCTAATGAACAGGCATTCCTTTTTCTGGAATGCTTTCTTAAAAAGAAGCAGGCTGCCAGATAATAACGTTGCCTAAACCTCTCCAGCATTGATTCGCCACTAAAAGCCGAAAAAGCCGGTGTTCCGTGCTGTCGGGGGTAGGGGGAGCAATTTCTCCCACCTTACCAAATTAGCCGGCTCTCCGGAGTTTACCGGTGGAGTAGCAGCGTAGGTTAAAGGTGGTTCTGCGGCATAATTAGCGGGGTTGTGTCTTCTGGCGTATTCGTCCTCCCCCAACCCCCTCCCAAGGGGGACTGTTCAATATGCGTGGGAAAATAGGCAGGAAAATGCTCTTGTAAGTTCTAGATTACTTCTTTTGTTAATTCAAAGGTTTCTTCTAAATCTATGGTTACTTATGCTTACTGAATTGATTAGAGCAAATAAGGGTGAAAAGTTATTGGGGTTTACACCATTTTCAATTATTAGTAAAGGTATTCACGAACTAACAGAAGAATGTAAAGCATATTTTCTAGTTTTAAGAGAATATTTGGAATATGTCCTAATGGACATACGAGTTAACTTTGAAATGAATCAAAAAGAAAAGCATTAACCTAGAAGATTGGAGAAATAGCAGGAAATTTAAATACATCTGAGAATAGTTGATAAGAAGGAGGACTAAAATTGGTTTAAGCTGCCTTCCTTAACCTACTTTTTCAAAGTATCAGGTTTAGCAGGTTTATTATTAGGCTTAACTTTTAGAATAGGTTTTTTATCTAATACCTTTTTTATGCTATCTGGTACAGTCCCCTTATCAATTATGTATACTTGTTGTTTAACAGGTTCATGTTTATCAGTAATACCAAACCATTGCTGTCTAAGGCTTTCTGGTACAAGTGCCATTAAAGCAGCAATAAAAGACAATACAGCAATCAAAATTGAAACGTTACCTAATCTAGTTGCAGCTTTTGTAGATTCTTTTGCCTGGTCTAATGCATCCTTTTGAAGTTTTACATTATCATCGTGGCGTAATTGTTCTTTATCTTTAAATCCATTCTTAACAAATTCTATTAGTTCATTTGATGGGATTATAGCATAATCTATTTTTTTAAATAAATACTCGAATTGTTCACCTTTTAATAATTCTATTTTATTTTTGTAATCTTTTATGTGTAGATTGTTGTTAAGTTTAACTTGTACTTGTCCTTTGAAATTTTCGTCTTCAAGTATAGGGTTTGGGTTTATATAATAAATGTATATTAAATGATTTCTTTCAAGATAATCTAACAGAGAAAGGAAGTGTACAGTTTTCCTTTTTAAATTGTATTCTTCTTCATATATAATATTATGTAATTCTCTCCTTTCATCTATTGAATAGTTTTCTTTTCTTAATTTATCTACCTTTTCAGATAAAAAAACCGCAATATTATCTAGTTTATTAGTTAGGATTATAACATTTTCTTTGATAGCTAAATTTTCTAATAATCTGCCGATTTCCAAAAAATATTTTTGTTCGTTTCGTTCTTCTACAATAGCTTTTAAATAGATTTTTTCTTCTGAATTAAAATTTCGCATTAAGTATTTGGCTTTTTATATTTTAGCTTGAATATACTTATTACCTGATTTTAATATTGAAAATTTAGTTGCTAAAAATATAATGCACTTTTCTTTTACCGTTATTGTAAACAATGCAATAGCTGAGGAGTGGAGAGAAAATCTTGCAAAAGCCTAAAAATAGCTAATATGCTTTAAATTAGCGGTTTTTACCTAATCAAACCGCTTCAGCGGCGTTCCCATTTTGGAAAATAAATAAGGCTAACCCTTTCAGCATTAGCTTATACCAATAATATTATTTTAAAACTACTAAAATGAAGTAGCAAACCATTTTGGAAAATGTTTGCCAATTTTGTTTGCCACCAAAGAAGAAATGTATCAATCTATTTAACAATAATACTGATAACCTATTGATTAACAGGGTTTTAGTAGCCGCGACGGGAATCGAACCCATATCAAAAGTTTAGGAAACTTCTATTCTATCCATTGAACTACGCAGCCGGGTTCCGGGGGAGGAACAAGCGCAAATTTACCTTTTTATCAGTAAAATACAAGTCTGCTTATTCCAAAAGAACGCTCGGCATAAACAGACTGGCGGCTAGTATAAATAAACCGGCTGTTTTAAAAGAATTAAGTAAAAAGGTATAACCCAAAACGGGTTAAATCAGTTTAGGTAAGGTTTTAAGAGAACCTAAAGTAAATATTATCGGCCGGCAGTAATGGGTATTTTTAGACATCAGAAAAAGAACTTAGCGCCCCAGGTACCGGCAGTTAATGGCTCCGACAATACGCAGCCAGCGCTTATATTTATTCCGGATATAAGCGGGTTTACCAAGTTTGTAAACGAAACAGGCCTGGAAACCAGCCGCAGCTTAATTGCCGATTTGCTCGAAATTATTATAGAAGCAAATATTCTGGATATGTCGCTGGCTGAAATACAGGGCGATGCTATACTCTTTTACCGCCTGGGCCCACCGCCCACGGTGCAGGAAGTAATTAACCAGTGCAAGCAAATATTTATCGATTTCCAGAATTACCTTAAAATTGTGGAGCGCGACCAAGGCTCGGAAGCGGGGGCATCTTTATCGGATAGTCGCCTTACCTTAAAAGTGGTGGTACATTACGGCCGCCTGAGCATTACGCAAATTCGGGAGCACATAAAGCTAATGGGCAAAAACGTGATTATTGCGCACCGTTTGCTAAAGAATAACATAGACGGCGATGAATACGTGTTGCTATCCGAAGATTATTTGCAAACCCAGCCCGAAGAAACAATAAAACCTAATTTTAGCTGGTCTAGGCTGCACCAGGGCAGTACGTTTTATGAGCACCTTGGCGAAATTAAATACCGTTACGCGTTTTTAACGCCTTTGCGCTTGCTGGTAACTACCAACCGGCCCATGCAGCAAAAAAACAAATATGCCCGTGTTTTTAGCGCCAGTGCTACTATAGATGCGCCCACAGGGTTTGTTTTGCGCATACTCAGTAATTTCCGGCTTAAACCAGCCTGGGTGCTGGGCATGAGCAAAGTGCATTTTGATGTTACCAAAGCCAACCGCATAGGCATTTCGTATAAATGCGACCTGAACCGGGGCCAGATTGATATACAAACGGTGCAGAGCTTTATTGGTGAGAATGAAATAGAATACGTAGAGAAAATCTCTAATTTCCGGATTTTCCCGAACGCTTTTCTTTTTTACCACCTGCGTTCAGCGGGAGAAAATAGAACCCGCCTCGATATTAAATTTCATTACAGTGCCAGCATAGTAGGAAGCTATATTTATTCTTTTTTTATTCGTCGCCGGTTAAAAATCTTCTTGGGCAAATCTATCTGTAAACTAAAAGCACTTTGCGAACGCATGTACCAGGTACATCCTCGTTAGTCGTTGTCCGTTAATCGTTATTAGTTATTAGTTATTAGTTATTAGTTGGCCGATTTAGAAAATGCGTAAGGGCAATATTTTAATTAAAAAATAATGTTTGTGAAACGTAACCCAGGTTCAAATATCGGGTATCGCACTAACAACTAACAACTAACAACTAACAACTAACAACTAACAACTAACAACTAACAACTAACAACTAACAACGCTTACCGCACTACTGCTACAACAAACGACAATACCGTTAAAATAAGGCCTATCATAAATATGGTGTAGGAAACGCGGAGCAGCCGGTATTTTTTACTCAGTACTTCGCCCAGGTAATAAATATCGGTTATCATGTTGTTGTAAAGGGCATCTTTTTCGCGCATTAAATCGTGCATGCCCACCTGGAAATCTTCTAAAGGTATTTTGGTAAAATTACCGAAAAACAGAATATTTACTTTTTTACTTTTTACCTTATTGGCCCGTATTTTAAAGCTGGTTACTTCGGGCTGCGCCGACATAATAGCCGAAACTACTGAACCCAAGGTGGTTAATATAAGGGTGCCAACGGGCACCATCAGGATAGGATTACGGGTAAATTCGGTACCCAACACCGAGGTTTTTGCCCCCAGATAAGTAATAATTACCGACAAAATAATGGCATTGAGGCTAATCATCATGTTGGCTTTGTTATCGGCAATACCGCTCAACGACATGTGGTTCTGATACGTGGATTGAAACATGGTTTCGATGCCCCGTTTGGGTTGCGCCAGGGTTTCCCGTTCTTTTTTATTGTTTTTTTTCTGCTTTTTAGAGAGGGTACCCAGAATATTGCGCTGTTCCTGAATATTGGCTTTTAAACCTTCGTTAAATTTATCCTGGGCTACCTGGGTCCGGAAAGATTGCCCGACTAAAAAATCAAGTTGGTACTGCGCCCATTCGGCATCGGTAAAAAATTTGTTCAGAAAAACTTCCCATTCTACCCGCAGCAGCTCGGCATTCGAAAAAAAACTTTCTTTACCAATATTCGAAATATCGGCATCGGCTAAAATATCCTGCATCAGCGAGTCGGCGTGATGTTCTTTCTTGGTAGCCATAATGCAATCGGCAACTACCTGTATGCGGTCTGCGGGGTAGCCTTCTGCTGCTAAAAACTGGGTGGCATATTCCACGCTTCTTTCTTCGTGGCCATTATAGGTATCGGCATAACCCGTATCATGAAACCAGGCGGCTAAAACCAATGTTTCCAGGTCAGTTTCGTTTAGGTTGGCACTTTCGCCTAAACTCTGGGCTTCTTTGGCTATTTCGGCGGTATGTTTGTAATTGTGGTAAACTAACTTACGCGATAATTTCTCCTTAAATAAGGTAAATACATAATTACTGGCTTTGAGTATAATTTCCTGGTCTTTCATATTTTTTATTTGCACCATAAGCGGCTAAGGCGGCATTGGCAATCCAATTTTTTTACCGGGCTATACTTAGGTTTTATAGCTTTCTGAGGTTTGAAACGCAATAATAACCCGAAAGTTTGCCGGACCGGTTTACCTACCAAATAAACCAGTATTTAGGGCTTTTGTTCTTGCAGTAGTATTGGGCTGATTAAGCTTTATGGCCACACTGCGGGCATATATTGTTTTTTCTATTAAAAAGAAAAAGAGTAAAACATTTACCATTGGTATACGTCAGATAAGCTACATTAAAATATAGCGGGTTTAAAATTTATGCGGATAGACCAGGTAAAAGTTCGGCAGCGCCGGCCTGTATACTTTATACAGATTTCTCGTATAAAAGCCGTTGCCAGCCCGAAAGCCATTAATTTCCTGTGCGAGCCGGATAGCTGTTCAAACTCAAATACATCCATGAAGCATCAGTATCTTGCGTATTTTTTAAGTATTATTTTTTTATTTTTTTCTAACGCCTGCACGGTTAACCGGCCATTTTACAGCAGTGCGGTAGCCAACTGGAAAACCGTGGGGCCTCCCGACAGTAGCCGGCTAAAATATACCGTTTTCTTAATTGGGGATGTAGGCGCTCCGGAAAAAGACCCGCTGGAGCCATCGTTAAAACTGCTGCAATCGCAAATGCTGGCGGCCGGAGCTAACAGCGCTACGGTATTTTTAGGCGATAATATTTACAGCTACGGCCTGACCGAAGCTGGTTCGCCGGGCCGAAAAACCGACGAAGAACGTATTATTACGCAGCTCGACCGGTTTAAAGGCTACCAAGGCGAAAAATACATGATTGCGGGTAACCACGATTGGGCCCAGGGTTTACCCGGTGGCCTGCGGTCGGTAATCCGGCAGGAAGTATTTGTAGAAGAATACTTGAAAGACTCGACGTTTGTAACCGGCGGTGACTTTTTTGTACCCGACGAAGGCTGCCCCGGCCCCTACGAAGTTTATTTGCAGGAAGATGTGGTATTTATTGCGCTAAACTCGCAGTGGTGGCTGCAGGAAGAAGAACGTCCTTACGGGCCCAATAATTATTGCAACGTAGCCGACGAAGTAGAGGTACTTACCCGCCTCGAAGATATTATAGCCCGGAATAACGGCAAGCATATTGTCGTGGTAGGGCACCACCCTTTATTCAGCAACGGCGTACACGGCGGCAACTTCCAGTTACTCGACCACATCTTTCCGCTTACCCTCATCGAACCCTGGCTGGTTTTACCGTTGCCGGTTATTGGTTCTATTTACCCGTGGGCCCGCAAATACGGCGGCATCAGTCAGGATATTGCTCACCCCAAATACCAGGCTTATGTGCAGGGGCTTATGAATATTTTTCAGCGCTACCCCAACGTGGTGTATGCCGGGGGCCACGAGCACAATATTCAGCACTTTAAGCACGGCAATGTTAATACCATCGTTAGCGGCTCGGGTTGCAAAACCCAGCACATGAAATTAGGCGGCGGCGATGCCTTATTCGGCCACGAAGCAAAAGGTTACGCCAAAGTAAATTATTACGACAACGGCGAGGCTTGGGTAGAATTCTGGGAGCCGGTAGGCGATGGCTCAACCGGTAAATTATTCTTCCGGACGCAGATGTATACTAAAAAGGGCGGCACCCCGGTAGCTACCCCAATTGCCGAAGACAAAACACCAGCCCTCTCGACCCGGAATTACCGCGACAGCACCATTACCCTGCCAGCTAACCCCATGTACCAGGCTGGTAAGCTAAAAGAATTATTTTTAGGCGAGCATTACCGCCATATATGGGCTACCCCGGTAAAAATGCCTTACCTAGACTTACGCACCGAAAAAAGTGGCCTGCGGCCTTACCGCGTAGGTGGCGGCAAGCAAACCATTTCGCTGCGGCTCCGCAACGAAGAAGGCCACGAGTTTACCCTGCGGTCGGTAAATAAAAATCCTACTCAGGTATTGCCAAAACCGCTACAGGAAACTATTGCCCGCGACCTGATGCAGGACCAAATTTCGGCACAGCACCCTTACGGCGCGTTGGTGTTGCCGCCGCTGGCCAAAGCCGCCGGCGTATTTCACGTAAACCCCGAACTGTTTTATATTCCTTCGGACCCCGCATTAGGGCAATACCGGAATCAGTTTGCCGGCACCGTTGCTATATTGGAAGAAAACCCCGACGAAAGCCACGAGAATGTAGCCAGTTTGGGAAATGCGCTGAATTTGGTAGGTACCGATAAAGTGCTGGAACGCAAAATAGATAACAACGATAATACCGTAGATGAGACGGCGTTTGCCCGGGCACGGTTATTTGATATGCTGATTGGCGATTGGGACCGGCACGAAGGCCAGTGGCGCTGGGCCGAAAGTAAAACCGAAGACGGCCGCTTATTTACGCCGGTGCCCAAAGACCGCGATGCGGCTTTCTTTAAAACCGATGGTGTTTTGCCTTACCTGGCTACCCGCAAGTGGGGCATTCGCAACTTCCAGAACTTTGGCTATGATTTCGGAGATTACATCGGCCTGAACCTAAGCGCCCTGACTAACGATCATACTTTTTTATCAAGGGTAACAAAAGCCGAATGGATGGCCTTGGCTGAAAAAATGAAAGTCGATATTACCGATGAAGTTATCGAAGCAGCTTTGAAAGAATTCCCGTCCGAAGTATACGCCCAATCGGCACCCGAAATTGCCGCAAAATTAAAAGCCCGACGCGATATGTTGCCCCAATTGGCCGCCGATTATTATGCTTTTCTGGCCAAAACCGTAGATGTAGCCGGCAGCAACCGCACCGAATATTTTAAGGTAAATCGCCGCAACGATAAAGAAACCGAGGTAGAAGTTCGGAATATTAAACTCGACGGTACCATGGGCCGCAAACTGTACGAGCGTACTTTTTATACCGATGAAACAAACGAAATACGGCTATACGGCTTGGGCGGCAAAGATATTTTTGAAGTGACCGGCGAGGTAGGAGATGGTATTTTAATCCGGATAATTGGCGGCGATGACCGCGACAGCATTGCCGATAATTCTTCGGTGGGTGGTTTGCGTCGGAAAACGGTGGTGTATGATACGAAAGATAATAATGTTTTTCATTTTGGCTCCGAAACTAAAGACCGGACCGAAGCGGCCGGCGAAGTAAATATTTATAGCCGTACCGAACATAAAGTACCCTATTTAGGGCCGCGCCTGGCCCTGCAATATAACGTAGACGATCAGCTTTACCTGGGGGGCGGACTGGTTTATCGGCGGTATAAATTCCGGAAAGAGCCTTTTGCCGTTGAGCACAGCCTGTTGGGTAATTATGCTTTTGCCACCGGGGCTTATAACCTGCGCTACAAAGGTATTTTTACCAATATTATAAAAGATTGGGATTTAGATTTCCGGGCCAGTATTAACGGTCCGCAGTTACTGGCCAATTATTTTGGACAGGGCAACGAAACCGAAGCCAACGAAGAAAACATCCGGGATTACCGCGTGCGGTTTAAGCGGTATATCGTAAACCCAACCCTTACCTACGATATTTTCCACTTCTTAAAAATAGGGGTTGGGCCTACTTACGACCAGTTTCAGGTAGAACGGGAATCTTCGGGGCCGGCGGCACGGGCTTTAATTGCGGGCTCCGAAACCGATGCCAGTTCTTTCCGGATGAACGAGTATATTGGTGCCCGCGCTTTTATGAATGTAGTAGCCGTGAGCAACGAGGTTAATCCGTACATCGGCATTAAATGGTTGAATGAATTTTCGGTTAACCAGCAACTGGGCCACGAAAAATACCGCTTTACCAGGCTAAGTTCCGAAGTGATGTTTTACCTCACACCTAATTTCCCGTTTAAGCTTACATGGGCGGGGCGCATTGGCGGGGCGCACAACTTTGGCGATTACCGGTTTTACCAATCCAATACTTTGGGGGGTACCACTAATTTAAGAGGATATCGCATAACCCGGTTTGCAGGTCGGAGTAATTTTTACGCTAACGCTGAGGCACGTGTTCACCTCGCCAATTTTAATTTTTATTTATTTCCGGGCACCTTTGGCGTTTTAGCGCTGGTTGATCACGGTCGGGTTTTTGCCGACGACGATGCTTCGAAAAGTTTATTCAAAGGTTTGCACCGGGGCGTGGGCGGTGGTATTTGGGTAGATGTGCTGCGCAAAGCCGTGGTATCGGGTACTTACAGCGTTGGTGAAAAAGAAAAATTATTTAACCTGAACTTTGGATTTTTGTTTTAACCTACTCCAAACAAATGCAAGCTGGTAAGCAAAGGGTAGGTCTTAAGAATAAAATTTTATTTAAGAAGTCGTAAATGAAAGTAAATAATAAATGGCTGTTCTTGCTGGGGTTGTTATGCTGCCCTACTATTTTGTTGGCGCAGGTGCCTTCCGATTCGGCTAACAATGCTCCAATCGCAATCCCAACTGCTACCGTAGTCGATGAAAAAGAATTTGCCAACCCTTCGGTAATTGGCATGGGTAAAAGCAAGGGCATTATTGTTAATTACGAATGGCAACCCAATTTTGGCATTACCTCTACTTCGCCGCAGGATAATATTGGCAACAAACAAGGCGAGGTACGGCGCAATAATAAATTCGACCTAAAATTATATGCACCGCTGGTTAATAATCCGCACTTTAAAATGGTAGCCGGCTTTAATTACGCGTTCGAAGAATTTAATTTTAAATATCCGCTGCCGCCCGAATATCCGTTTTACAGCAACATTGAAGACCGGAACCTGAAAAGCATTAGCGGCCAACTGGTGGTGCTGCGCCCAATTAACGAAAAAAACTTTTACATAGTGCGCGCCAAAGGCGAGCTGAACGGCGATTATAACAGCAAACAAGTAGCAGTGCCCGATTATTTAAAAACCACGGTGGAGTTTTTGTACGGCTGGAAAAAGAGCCCGTCTTACTCGTATGGTTTTGGGGCGCAATTGGGTTATGCCTTGGGCCGCCGCCGCATTTACCCGGCTTTTTTGTATAACCGCACCTTTAACCCCAAGTGGGGCATAGAAGCCATTTTGCCGGCCAATGCCGATGTGCGGTATAACCAGTCGGAGCGTTCGTTGTGGTTTGCCGGGTTCTCGGTAGATGGCGCCAGCTACAATATTAACGTGCGCAACATTGGCATTCCGGAACTGGAAACCTTAGAATTACGCCGTTCCGAAATAAGAGGCCGCGTGCGCTGGGAAAGGGAGATTTATGATTTTCTGTGGTTTGGCGTAGAAGCCGGTTACCGCAAAAATATAAATTTTAACGCTTTTGAAAATGAAGCGAACGATGGTTTCTTCTTCGCGAAAAGGGAAGATCCGGTTATCGAGAATAAATTAAAAGGAGCAGCGCTTTTTAACGTCGAAATATTTCTGGTACCGCCCCGCCGTTTCTTAAAGCAGTAATCAGGCTGGTTATTAACTGTGTTCAGTCAAATTGGGGAAGGCACGGAAGTAAATCCGCGCCATAGAGAGTGATGGAGTTTAGGTGTACATTATTGTAGTCATCCTGAGCTTGTCGAAGGATCTATAACAACATTATAAAGTTAAATTTAGATCCTTCGACAAGCTCAGGATGACTACAATATTTTAAACGCATTAACTAATTTGGTAATAATATTATTTTTGCGCTTCAAGGAAAACATGCAAGTAAATCTGCAGCATAAAGAACCCCAATAATAAATAGGAGAGAATATTAAATCAGGGTTTGGTAGCGTTTTCGGATAGCCTTTTTATGATAACTTTATCTATTTTAATGCCGTCCATATCTACAATTTCAAATTCTACACCGTTGTACACGAATTTTTCGGCGGTAGCGGGTAAGCGGCCTAAATAATGAATAATAAAGCCAGCCAGGGTTAAATATTCGTTATTTCTTTGAATAAATTCCCTTTTCAGTTCTTTGTTTAATTCCTGTATTAAGGTAGAGCCTTTTACGAGGTAAGAACCATTATCCCGCTTAATCATGGCAGGTTCGTTAGATTCGTCGGTGTCGGGTAAATTACCCACAATGGCCTCCAAAATATCGTGCAGTGTTATAATGCCCTCTACCGAGCCAAATTCATCTACCACCACGCCCAAATATTGCTTGTGCTTTTTAAATAAATTAAGTACGGCGTTGGCCAGCATGGTTTCGGAAACGAAAATAGGTTTCTTCAATACATCGGTTAGCGAATGCCGGGGGTTAAGCATATTTTCGTAGTAATCTTTGGAGTTTAAAATACCAATTACATTATCAACTACCCCGTTCGAAACCAGGAATTTGGAATGCACGCTCTTCCGGATTTTTTCCTTAATATTTTCTTCGGGTGCATTAATATCAATCCATTCTACGTCTTTCCGGTGGGTTTTTAAATCGCGCGCTTTCTGACCGGCATAGTTAAAAATATTCTGGTGCAATTCGCTTTCTTCTTTGGCCAGTACGCCTTGTTTGCCGGCCGTTTTTATTATTTGCCTTAATTCTTCTTCCGATAATTTATCTTCGGCGGTTTCTTTAATGCCCAGCAGCCGCACCACCAGGTTGGTAGAGCCTGATAATAATTTTACCAACGGTAAGGTAAGCGTGGTAAAACCCTTAATAATAGGTGCCACAAACAGCGCAATTTTATCGGCGTTGCCCATGGCAATGGTTTTGGGAATTAGCTCCCCAATTACAATAGAAAAATACGTGATAAGCCCAATAACAATGGTAATAGAAAGAGCCTCGGCGTAAGGTTGCAGAAAACTAACCTGACTGATGAGCGGTTGCACATCGTCGGAAAGGGCTGCGCCGCCGTAAGCACCCGATACAATGCCAATTAAAGTAATACCTACCTGAATAGCCGAAAGAAAATCTTCGGGTTGGCTCAGCAGGTCCATAATAATTTTGGCATTTTTGCTGCCGCCTTGCGCTTTTTGGGCTATGCGGCTTTTTTTAACCGAAATAATAGATATTTCGGACAGGGCGAAAAAACTATTGAGTAAGGTTAAAATAATTAAAACTAAAATTTCCATAGTTTGAGTAATGTTGCCTTAGATAGTGGCATCCAGTTCGGGTAATTTGTAAAGGGTCGGGCTCCAAAGTATAGCCTCCGCACCAACCCCGGGTAATATTTATGATCTACGCAGTCTGGTTGGCAACGATAGCCAGTTAATATTATTTGGTTAATCGCTAAACTTAAACCTTGGTGTTGGCTAAAAAAAATAGCCGGAGCATGAACATCCGGCTATCAAGAACTTAAAGTAATATTTTAGAGGTTACCGGCCAACAATATCTAATATTTTGGTGTTCTTTTTAAGCGTACGCAGCACTAAAAAAGTAATTGCCCCCAGAATAAATATTACTTGCCAGAGCACATCTATTTTAAACTCGCCTTCGGCAAAAAAGTAGCTTAAAATATTAATGAGTACAAACGAAACTACTGTGGCAAACAAACCATTATACTCCCGCTTAAGCACGTTGCGCATCGAAAACTCCAGGTTAGAAGGTACCCAGCCCGAAAGGCGGGGTAAAAAAGCGGGCGTGCGGCTGGCCCAGGCTTCGTAGCGCGCCGAATAATTGCGGCGCAAAAACTCTTCTTCGGCGTACATAATCCGTTCGTAATAAATCCAGTAGGCCAGGGCGCAAATTAATACAAACCACCACACCCCAATAAACATAAACAAGCCCAGCCACATCAGAAAGTTACCCAAATACAGCGGGTGCCGTACCACGGAGTAAATACCGGTTTCGTTTAGGGTTTCGGCTACTTGTTTTTCGGTGTTGCGGCCCGAGGTACCTTTAGGCGTAAAACCAATGGTAAGAGCTCTTACTATTAAGCCCAGGAACGAAACGCCAAAGCAAATAAGGCCCCAGCTAACGCTGGTAATTAGGGGATGGGTGGTATCCTGGTAAAAATAAATAACCGCAATGGCAAAAGGGTACAAGAGCACCGGCAACCAGCTTCTTCTTTTAAATAACCAGTTTCCGTCGCGTTCAAACTCTTCTCTAAGGGGCATAAAATTTATTAATCAAAAGGTAATAATCAGGCAATTTAGGTTTGCAAGGGTCAAAAGTACTTAAAACCTAATTTACTTTAATCTAATTGGTTAATAAATTTTAACGAGCGTGGCTGGTACATGCTGTTTTGCCTGCTGCCAAATAGCATGTACCAGCCACTAATTTACCCAAAATATTACGTTTCGGGTACCAGGGTTTTCTCGTAAGCCGGGTTTAACTCTTTCAGGAAATGGTAAGTAGCGTACTGCGACCGGGTTTCGGGTTCGGTGCTGCGGCGCAGGTATACGTTGCGGGTATTCCGGGCTTTTACGTTATCGATGCGTTGCAATTCTACAATATGCCGGATTTCCTGCCGCAGGGTTTCATTATAAATAGGAAAGCCCACTTCAATGCGGCGGTTCAGGTTACGCGTCATCCAGTCGGCGGAGGCTATGTACAGCTTTTCCTGGTTGTTGTTGCAAAATATATAAACCCGGGCGTGTTCTAAGTAGCGGTCGATGATGCTGCGAACGGTAATATTATCGCTTAAGCCCGGAATTCCCGGAATAAGGCTGCAGATACCCCGTACAATTAATTCTACCTTTACGCCGGCTTTGCTGGCTTCGTACAGCCGCAAAATCATACGTTCGTCCTGCAAGGCATTCATTTTTAAAATCAGGTAAGCCGGTAAACCTTTTTTTGCATTACGGATTTCTTCGTTTATCAGGTCGTTAAAGCGATCGCGCATGTTAAAAGGCGCTACAAGCAAATGCTTAAACCGCTTATTGGGCAACCGATCGAAAAAGAACTGAAATACTTTTTCTACATCTTTCGTCAGGCGCACATCGCGGGTAAAAATAGCGTGGTCGGCGTAAATGTATGAGGTAACTTCATTAAAATTACCGGTGCTCAGGTAAGCGTAGTTAACCATTTTGCGGCCTTCCTGGCGGGTAACCAAGCCTAATTTGGTGTGCACTTTATAGCCTTCTACCCCGTAGATTACCGTGGCGCCGGCTTTCTCCAGTTTTTGGGCCCAGTAAATATTAGATTCTTCGTCGAAACGGGCTTTTAGTTCTACTACTACGGTTACCAACTTGCCGTTTTCGGCCGCTTTTACCAGCGCTTTTGCTACTTTCGATTTATCGGCTACCCGGTAGAGTGTGGCGCTAATGGCTTTTACAGCCGGATCAGCCGCCGCTTCTTCGAAAAACCGGATAACGTACTCGAAAGACTGGTAAGGATAATGCAATAAAAAATCCTGGTGATAAATGGCTTCGAGCATACTTTTATGAAACCGTAATTGCGGGTGGGGCAGGGTAGGCTGCGGCTCGTACTTCAGGCGCGGCAAATCAAAATCGGGGAAACTAAAAAACTCGCGGAAGTTGTGGTATTTGCTGCCGCTGATTAATTCATCGTCGGTAATGCCGGTTTTTATTTGAATAATATCCAGCAGCGCGGCCGGGGTAGCCGGGTCGTACAGCAACCGGGCCGGATAACCGGTTTCACGTTTTTTCAGGCTCCTTTGTATTTTTGCCATCAGGTTGCCCGATACTTCTTCTTCAATATCCAGCTCGGCATCGCGCGATATTTTAATGGCGTACGCTTCGGCCTGGTTATAATCCGGAAACAGTTGGGGCAAACACAGCCGAATTACATCTTCCAGAAACAAAACGTAGTGGTTGCCGTCTTGCTCGGGCAATTTTACAAAGCGGCCGCCGTGTTTTTTTACCGGTACTTCCATTAGAGCAAAGGCTTCGGGGTGCAGTTGCGGGCGTTTGGGCTGAAACAGCCGGATAGCCAAATATACTACTTGGTCTTTCAGGAAAACATGCGGTACGCCATCCGTTAGCATAACCGGCGTTAAGAAGTTTTGCAGGTTTTTGGCAAAATATTGCCGCACAAACGTTTCCTGTTCCGGGCTTAATTCTTTTTCTGTCAGCAGGTTTATGTGCTCACTGCGTAAATCGGGCAATATTTGGTTCCGGAATATATCGCCGAGTTCGTGTTGCTGCCGGGTTACTTCCTCTATAATATTATCGAGCTCCTGCGACGGATCGTCTTTTAGTTTCTGGAGGGTTTTCTTTTTTAATTTTATCAGCTTTTTTAAAGTAGCAACCCGCACTTTAAAATATTCATCCAGGTTAGACGAAAAAATAGCCATAAACTTAATGCGTTCCAGCAAAGGCACGGTTGGGTCTTTGGCCTCTTGCAGTACACGGTGGTTAAAAGCCAGCCAGCTTAGTTCACGGTTAAATATTTTTTTATCTTTTTCCATAATAATACTTTGGTATTACCACCAGCAGCAACTCAGGTAATTTTTTCGAGCCCGGCAAAAATTAGTGGTTAATAAATATTTACAACAGCCATTTGCCCAGCCTGTTTTTTCTGTTTAACGTAGGTTAAGGCCGGGCAATATTTTATTTAAGGTTTTTGGGATATTCGTAAAAGGCGAAAGCCGCATTTTGTTTTGCTATTTCGGCCCAGGTATCGCAATTAAAGTTCAGGCAAACCACCGCAGCCGTAGGCATAGTAGGCACCATTTCCGGCGATAGCAGATTGGCTAATTCCGAAATGGTATAATTATGCCCTACCAGCAATACTTTATCGAACTGGTTCGGAATATTTTTAATAATAGAAAGGAGATCTTGCTTGCTGGCCTGAAATATTTCTTCTTCTACGGCAATTTTTTCGGTATCGTACTCCAGTTCTCTGGCTACCAGGGTAGCGGTAGTTAAGGCTCTTACTGCTGAACTGGCAACAATTAAATCTACGGTTACTTCCCGCGAGGCCAGTTCCCGGCCCATCAGGGGCGCATCTTTCCGGCCACGATTATTCAAGGGGCGATCGTGGTCGCTTAATTCCGGAAAATCCCAGCTCGATTTAGCGTGCCGCATGAGGTATAGCGTTTTCATATAATATTTTTTTTAAGCGCAAATTATCTGTCTTTTACTTATTTTAAGGTAAAAGGATGCTTCTGGCAGATTAACCGGTTGGTTAATCTGCCAAGGATACCGCTATGGGTTAAACAGCCGCATTTAATTTTATTTTCGGCAGATAGTTTTTTTACTCCTGATTCTGCTGGTTGTTGTGGTATTCGTTTACCGGCTGCGAAGTAGGAGCATTGGGGTACCGCTCAAAATGGACGGCTCCTACCCGCCGCACCAGTTCTTCGCGCAGGGCATCCAGGTTAATGCTGTTTTTAGCCGATATAAATATGGCCGGCGCGTGAATTTTGGCCATATAAGTGGTTTTAAGTTCGTCTAAAGTGGGTTTGCCCGAGCCTTCGCCCATATCGTTTTGTTCGTCGGCTTCCTGCACGCGGTATTCGTCTATTTTATTAAATACCAGCAGCACCGGCTTATCGCCCGATTCAATGTCTTTCAGGGTTTGGTTTACCACTTCAATGTGTTCTTCAAACGAAGGGTGCGAAATATCAACCACGTGCACCAGCAAATCGGCTTCGCGGATCTCGTCCAGGGTAGATTTAAAACTTTCTATTAAGCGGGTTGGCAGTTTGCGAATAAAACCTACGGTATCGGAAAGCAGGAACGGAATATTATTTAATACCACTTTGCGCACGGTGGCATCTACAGTAGCAAATAATTTGTTTTCGGCAAATACTTCCGACTTGGAGAGCAGGTTCATAAGCGTAGATTTACCTACGTTGGTATAACCCACCAGGGCCACCCGCACCAGTTCGGTTCTGGCTTTTCGTTGCTGGTAGTTTTGTTTATCCAGCTTTTCGAGTTTGTCGCGGAGCAAAGCAATTTTATCGCGTACTACCCGGCGGTCGGTTTCAATTTCGGTTTCACCCGGGCCCCGCATACCAATACCCCCTTTTTGCCGCGATAAGTGGGTCCAGAGGTTGGTTAAGCGGGGTAAAAAATATTGGTACTGCGCCATTTCTACCTGCGTGCGCGATTGCGCGGTTTTAGCGCGCTGGGCAAAAATATCCAGAATCAGCAAGCTCCGGTCTACAATTTTTACACCTAATTCGCGTTCTAAATTACGGACCTGCGAGGGGGTTAAGTCATCGTCAAAAATGACCATATCTATATTATATTCTGTCACAAAAGCTTTTATTTCGTCTAGCTTGCCTTTGCCCACAAAGGTGCGGCTATCGGGGTGTTCCAGCTTCTGGACAAATTTTTTAACGGTAACGGCTCCTACTGTTTCGGTCAGGAAAGCCAATTCCTCTAAATATTCTTCGGTTTTTTCCTCCGCCTGGGTTTTGCTTGGCACTGCCACCAAAACGGCAGTTTCTTTTTCTTTAGCGGTTTCATGAAGTTTTTTAGCCATGTAGCGTTTAATTCTTAGTTCGGAAATGTATTTACGGTATCTTAAGCCTGCTTACCGGCAACAGGCAAAAAAAAGTATACGTAAATGTGTGGGGTAAAAGTATAGAATGCTAAAATAAACCTGCTGATTAGTTAAAATAAAATATATGTTAGTACCGCTAACTCCCTAAAAATTAAAATCCTAAATATTCACGTATTCCTAGTATCTTTGCGGCCCGAAGGTCATTTGCTTTATGCGTATTGCTATTGTTATAAATAAGTCTTGGAATATTTATAACTTCCGGATGGGTTTGGTAAAAGCTTTCCTGAAGTTAGGGCACGAGGTAGTAGCAATTGCACCCGAAGACGAATATTCGCAGAAATTGGTACTGGCCGGCTGCCGGTATTACCCCATTGAGATGGAAAGCAAGGGTACCAACCCGCTCGAAGATTTAATGCTAACCAAGCGATTTTATGATTGTTACCGTCAGGTAAAACCCGATGTAATTCTGCAATACACCATAAAACCCAATATTTACGGCACGGTAGCGGCCCGGCTGGCGGGTATTCCTACCATTAATAATGTTTCGGGCCTGGGCACAGTATTTATTGTGCGCAACTTTGTATCTAAAGTGGCTTTAAAGCTTTACAAGTTTGCTTTTCGGTTCCCGATTAAAGTATTTTTTCAGAATAAAGAAGACCGGCAGTTATTTCTGGACCACCGCCTGATAAAAGAACAAATTACCGATGTGTTGCCGGGTTCTGGTATTGATACGCAACGGTTTAAACCGGCCCCAATTTTTACCCGCAACCAACAGTTTACTTTTTTAATGGTGGCCCGGGTATTGTACGAGAAAGGAGTAGTAGAATACGTAGAAGCGGCCCGCATCATTAAAGCCCGGTACCCCGAAGTGCGTTGCCAGTTATTAGGCGGCATTGACGAATCGGGCAATATTGGCATTAAAAAATCGGTATTTCAGGAGTGGGTAGATGAAGGCGCCATTGAATATTTAGGCACCTCGGGTAAAGTAGAAACACACATTGCCGAAGCCGATTGCGTGGTATTGCCTTCTTACCGTGAAGGCACCCCCAAAACGTTGCTCGAAGCCGCTGCCATGGGCAAACCCATTGTTACCACCAACGTGCCCGGTTGTCGCGAAACCGTAATTGAAGGTCAGAACGGGTTTTTGTGCGAAGTTCGAAACAGTGAGGATTTGGCCGATAAAATGATAAAAATGTACCAGCTCCCGGTTGCGGATTTAGAAAATATGGGTAAGGCCAGCCGGCAATTGGCCGAAGAAAAATTTGACGAACGATACGTAATTGATAAATATTTAGCTGCTATTCAGGCTATTGCAAAATACCGGTTAAAATCGGCTTAAGTTTTCTGCGGAATGAAATAAATTTGCCGCAGCCTTAACAAAACCACATGGAGTTTAAAAAATTTGCCATAGCCGGATTAGTAGAAATAATACCCCACAAATTTGGTGATGCCCGCGGTTATTTCTTTGAATCGTATAGTTATAAAGTATTTGCCGAAGCCGGAATAGACGTAAATTTTGTGCAGGACAACCAGTCGCTGTCGCAGAAAGGCGTTTTAAGGGGCCTGCACTTTCAGCGCCCGCCGCATGCGCAGGGTAAACTCGTACGGGTTGCTTCGGGCAGCGCTTTAGATGTGGTTGTCGATATCCGGAAAAACTCGCCTACTTACGGCCAGCACCAAACCTGTTTGTTAACTACCGAGCAGCACAACCTATTTTACGTGCCCCCCGGCTTTGCGCACGGCTTTGTAGCCCTCGAAGACAATACCACTTTTTTGTACAAGTGCACCGACTATTATTACCCGGCTTCTGAAGGCGGTATTATCTGGAATGATCCTGCTTTAAATATTGATTGGAATATTCAGGCGCCGCTGGTTTCGGGCAAAGATGCCGTATTACCAATATTCGCCGATTTTGATTCGCCTTTTTAAAGACTTATTACAAGAGCTTAGTTAATCAGTTATTTTGTGCTTAATTCAGTTTTGGAAGGTTATTTATTAGAAATATACCTTATCTTAGTTAAATATTTATTTGCTTAAACTATTTTAAGAACAAGTCAGTTCTAATAAATATAACCCGTTAATAACATGCAACTAAACACAATGCTTCTTTTTCTAGGAGACGTAGGAGGAGGAGAAATTATGGTAATTATGGTAGCTGTATTGCTGCTGTTTGGAGCCGATAAAATTCCGGGGCTGGCACGCTCATTGGGTAGTGGTATCCGGGAATTTAAAGATGCCACTAATGGCATTAAAAACGAAATAGAACGTTCTATTAACGACGATGAACCCCGCGTTAAAACAAAAACACCAATAGTACAGGAGCCCGTAACGTCTACCGAAACAGCACCGGACCAAAAAGACGAAGAATCAAAAAGCCTCTGATAGCAGAGGCTTTTCTTTTTTTACCAGGCTTCTTTATATTACTTCCAGTAAACTCTCCAGGCCCATGCCGCGGGAGCCTTTTATGAGCAAATGCGTGTTTTGCAGCGGGTGTTGTTGCAGCCAATCTGTTAAAGTTGCTTTGGTTTCGAAATATTTAAACTGCGGATAATTTTGAGCGGCTACCTGCATTTCCCGGCCGCATAAGATTACTTCATCAAAATTTAAGCCGGCCAATAAATCGCCTAGTTTGCGGTGTTCTTCTGCGCTGTCGGGGCCCAATTCAAACATATCGCCCAGAATAACAACTTTCTTATTGGCGTTGGCTTTGGCAAAATTAGAAACCGATGCCGCCATCGAAGACGGATTTGCATTATACGCATCCAGTAAAACGGTATTGCTGTTCTTCTGTACTACCTGCGAGCGGTTGTTAGCCGGGGTGTAAGCCGCAATGGCCTGGTTAATTTTTTCTGTCGGCACGTTAAAAAACTTACCTACGCACGAAGCCGCGGCAATATTTTCGAAATTATATTCGCCAATAATCTGGGTTTGTACCTGCTCGCCGTTTTCGGATTTATATATTACATAAGGCGAAGCTTCCAGAAACTCAGCGTGGAAATAATCCGAAGCACTAGGGTAAGTAATTTTATGCTGAATGCGGCGGGCCATGCGCATCAGGTGCTCGTTCTGGGTGTTTACAAACACGATGCCGCCGTGCTGGTCCAGGTGCAGGTACAATTCGCTTTTAGCGCGCGCTACGCCTTCAAAGCTGCCAAAACCTTCTAAATGCGCTTTGCCAATATTTGTAATTAAGCCGTGGGTAGGTAAGGCTATACTACACAATTGGGCAATCTCGTTTATATGGTTAGCGCCCATTTCCACAATGGCTATTTCGTGTTCCGGCCGGATGCTTAGCACTGTAAGCGGTACCCCAATGTGGTTGTTCAGGTTACCCTGGGTATAAAGCGTGTTATATTTTTGGCTCAGTACTGCGTTGGTTAGCTCTTTGGTAGTAGTTTTACCGTTGCTGCCGGTAATGCCAATTATAGGTATATTTAGCTGCTGACGATGGTAAACTGCCAAATCCTGCAAAGCCTGCAGGGTATCGGTTACTACAAAACAGCTATCACTGGCGTAAGCATCATCGTCTACCACGGCATAGCGGGCACCTTTTGCCAGCGCCTGTTGGGCAAAGCCGGCACCTTTAAAGTTGGGCCCGTTCAAGGCAAAAAACAAAGAGTTGTGCTGGTCGGCGCGCGAATCGGTGCTTACGTGTTCGCATTGCTGGTAAAGCTCGTAGAGTTGCTGAATATTAAATGGCATAAGTATATTTTAAAATAGCTTTATCTTGTTCCTGCGTGTTATGAAAGGTTTACCCGTTGCGATTTTATTAGTTTTACTAAGCTGCCACTTGCGGGCTTTGGCGCAGCAGCAATATGCGTTTCGTTTCCGGAACGATGTAAAAATAGTTATTGATTCTGATACGGTAAAAGATCCGTGGGCGGGTGGCTTAAATAGTCCGGTTTTCTCGAAAATAGACTTAAACAACGATGGCACCGAAGACCTTTTTGTGTACGACCGCACCCTCGATAAAATATTTACTTACCTGGCCCAAAACAAAAACGGCCAATGGCAGTGGCAATATGCCCCGGAATACGAGCGCTTGTTCCCCCGGGACCTAACCGGCTGGGTGTTGCTGCGCGATTATAACCGCGATGGCCGCAAAGATATTTTTACCAAAACGAATGCCGGTATTAAAGTTTATAAAAATACCACCGGCGCTAACAACATACCTGCTTTTACCCAGGCCGTAGATTATATTAGGTTTAACAACAATATTAACTTGCAGGCCAGCAGCGAAAATTTACCCGCCTTGCTGGATATGGACAACGACGGCGATCTGGATATTTTAACTTTCGATTTTTCGGGCAGTACCACCGTTGAATATTACAAGAACCTGGCCGTAGAAGAAAATTTACCAACCGATAATTTAAAATATACCTTAGAAACCAACTGGTGGGGTAAATTAACCAAGTGCCCGCACGTGTGCAACGGCTATTTGTTTAACAGCAGTTGCCGCACCGATGGCACCAACCACAACGACGGCATGAACCTGCTGGCCCTGGACCTGGACGGCGACTCGGATAAAGATATATTGGTTGGCGGCGATGCTTGCCCCGATTTGGTACGAATAACCAACAGCGGCACCTTAACCAATGCCGTGCTGGCTTCTGCGGGTTTGCAACTGAATTATCCGGGTAATACCACCCGTGCCAGTTTTAATTATTTTCCGGCGGCCTATTACGAAGATGTAAATTTTGATAACCAGCCAGATTTACTCGTGGCCCCTTTCGTACGCAGCAATATTAACGATGAAGTAAATTTTACCCAATCGTCCTGGCTCTACAAAAATATGAGCGCTACCAATGTACCGGCTTTCGAATTTCAGCAGCGCGATTTTTTACAGGCCAATATGGTAGATGCCGGCGAGCAGTCGGTGCCGGCCCTGGCCGATGTGGATGCGGACGGCGACCTGGATTTGCTGTTGGGAAATCGCATGGGTAGTATCTGGTTTTTCCGGAATGTGGGCACGGCAACTAAAGCAATATTCAAACTCGAAACAAAAGATTATTTGAGTCTAACCGATGCCGGTTTCCGGGATATAAAACCCCAGTTTGCCGATATTAACAGCGATGGCCGACTGGATTTAATTCTGGCGGTAACCACCGGTAACAGCGGCTCTGTTAGATATATTTTAAATACCGCTACCGCCGGACAGCCCTTTAATTATGCGCTTACCAATATTAAAACTTTACCGGTAGGCCAGAATATTGGCGATGTACCGGCTTTCTACGACCTGGATAACGATGGCGATCAGGATTTAATATTGGCTTCGAATGTACGGCCTACGCCCACCAGCGGACCGCTCCGGTTCTACCGCAACACCGGCACCGCCGCCAATCCTAATTTTACCCTCGAAAACGAAGCCTGGGGCAATATTCCGGCCGAACTAACCCGGCAAAACAGTTACCTCATTATTACTGATTTAAATAAAGACAAAAGCCCCGAATTGCTGTTAGTGGATGATACCGGCGAAATAAGAATATTCGGGAATATCCGGCAAAACCTGAACGGCACTTTTACCCCGGTTTCCGATATTTTGCAGAACCCGCTCACCGAAGCGTTTGAACCCAGCAAACTAGGTAATTTTCTGGCCATAGCTGCCGCCGATTTAAACGCCGATGGCTTACCCGAAATAATTGTTGGTAGCCGCACCGGTGGTATCCATTATTTAAGCCAGCAAATGCGCGGCGAAATAGTAGATCCTGAACCATTGCCCGAACAAACCCAGGTGGTTATTTATCCGAACCCGGTAAACCGCGATTTAACTTTAACCATCCAGAGCCCCGACCGCGTAACCTTTACGCTATATAATTTGGCCGGACAGCGCATAAATATTGCCGGCAACGAATTGTCTAATATTCACCGGGTTAAAGTGGCGGGTTTAACGCCGGGTTTGTATTTGGTGCAGGTAATTACCGCCGATTTCCGCCGCAAGGCTTACAAAGTAGTGGTGCTGTAGCAAATGGAAGCTTTTATTCAGGTTAATATCGAAAATACAGCCAGTTTCTCTTTTCAACGGCCGTTGCTCTCCTGGCTTAAAGCCCAAAATCCGGAGATAGCGGTTCTGGATGTAGATTCGTTATCTGACGAAATGCTAATTACGCAAGCTAGCCGGTTAATACAGGAAGCGGCCAAATATGCCATTTATTTTAAGGTAGCCGAGCCAAACGGCAATTTGGGTGCAGCTTTTAAATTAGTGGAAGAAATAATTCGGGAAGATAAACCCGGTTTAATTTTAATAGAAGGTACCCACACCCGGCTAACGGCTATTGTGCAAAGCCGATTTTATTTGCAATATATTCCGGTAAATAACCCCGAAGAAATAAAACCGCATCTAAAAGAATATTTTAATCTGGCAGATTATTTAAACTAAACGCATCGGCATCTAAATAGGCCGGGAAGGCTTGGCGGTAAGCTTGTAAAGTTGCCTGGCTGAGTTTAATTGTTTGGATGGCTTCTGTTTCGTGCTGTTGCCAGATAACTTCACCGGTTGGTCCGTAGGCCGCTGAGTCGCCGGAATAAATAATGCCTTTGCTATCTTCGCCAACCCGGTTCACGCCCACTACATAAGCCAGGTTCTCGATGGCCCGGGCGGGTAGTAAGGTTTTCCAGGCCAAATTTCTTTTGGCCGGCCAGTTGGCAACGTACAACAATAAATCGTAATCAGGGCCAGTATTGCGACTCCAGACCGGAAACCGTAAATCATAACAAACCAGCGGACAAATACGCCATTCCTTTAGCGTAACAAGCAGCCGGGAAGTGCCAGCGGTATAAACCTGGTGTTCGTCTGCCATCCGGAATAAATGCCGCTTATCGTAGTGTTCAAAACTGCCATTGGGCCGCATCCAAATTAATCGGTTAAAATATTTTCCGTTTTCTTCAATAATCAGGCTACCGGTAATTACCGCGTTGTATTTCGCAGCCTGCTCTTGCAGCCAATTTAGCGTTGTGCCATCTGTTTTTTCGGCTAATAGGGATGCCTCCATGCTGAAACCGGTCGTAAACATTTCGGGCAGCACAATTAAATCAGTTGGCTCCGTTAAGCCTACCAGTTTCTGGGCCAGCATTTCCCGGTTTGCTGCTGCATCGTGCCAGTGTAAACTAGTTTGTACCAAGGTAACCGAGAGGTCGTGCATGGGGGGTTAGTTGTTAGTTGTTAGTAATTAGGTATTAGTTGTTAGTTATTAGTGGCTAGTTATTAATGAAAAAAAATATCGAAAATATTAAAGCTCAATTTGTTATAATTTTAAGCACTCCACCTTTGTCATTCAGGAGGAACCTATTTGGTTGTCTGCAAAATAGGTTCCTCCTGAATGACAGCGATGGAATTAATAGCCCTATAAAAATAAGAACCTTAAAAGTTAAACGCACCAATATTCCAAATCAACAGGTTATAACTCCTTTTATAATTTCTACTTGCCAAAACACTCACTATTAGAACCTAGAAACTAACAACTAATTACTTTCTCACAATACACAAAGTTTCTCGGCGGCTTGGCGTAAAGTTGCTTCGTTTTTGGCAAAACAGAAACGTAGTACTTTATTATCTTGCTGGTTGTGGTAAAATACCGAAACCGGGATGGCTGCCACGCCAATTTCCTGCGTCAATCGTTTGGCAAAAGCTACGTCGGGTTCGTCGGTAATATCTTTATAATGCGCTAACTGAAAGTAGGTGCCGGCCGATGGTATTATTTCGAAGCGCGAGGAAACCATGAGGTGGCTGAATAAATTGCGCTTTTGCTCGTAGAAAGCAGGCAGGTTCAGATAATGCTCGGTATTTTCCAGGTAATCGGCTAAGGCGTACTGAACGGGCGTAATGGTGCTAAAAGTTAAATATTGGTGTATCTTCCGGAATTCTTGGGTAAGGGCCGGCGGCGCTACACAGTAACCTACTTTCCAGCCGGTAGCGTGGTACGTTTTCCCGAACGATGAAATGATAAAACTCCGGCTAAATAATTCGGCGCGGCGCAATAAGCTTTGGTGCAACTGCCCGTCGTAAACCATGTGTTCGTATACTTCGTCGCCGATCAGGAAAATATTTGTATCCCGGATAATTTCGGATAAACTAGCTAAATCTTCGGTGCTTAGCGTGGCACCGGTTGGGTTATGCGGCGAGTTGAGCAGCAAGAGCCGGGTTTTGGGGGTAATGCGGCTTTTAACTAAATTCCAATCTATTTTGTAATCCGGAAAAGAAAGCGGTATAAACACGGGCTGCCCGCCATTGAGTAAAATAGCCGGTACATACGAGTCGTAAGCGGGTTCAATTACCAGCACCTCGTCGCCGGGGCGCACCACCGCGGCAATGGCACAAAATAAGGCTTCGGTCGCACCGGAAGTTATGGTTATTTCGGTTTCGGGGTTGGGTGCTACACTATACAGCAGTTCTGTTTTCCGGCTAATATTTTCCCGCAATTTTGCTACTCCGGTCATGGGAGCGTATTGGTTAAAGCCGTTGCGGGTATAGGTTCCAACCAGTTCTGCTAGTTCGGCCGGACAACTAAAATCGGGGAAGCCTTGCGATAAATTAATGGCCCCGTGCCCCTGGGCCAATTGCGACATAACCGAAAATATACTGGTACCAACCTGGGGCAGTTTAGATGGGGGTAAGGGTATCATGCAGCGGGCAAATAGCCAAATATTATTAATTTTTTAACTGGCGAGGCAGATAATTTAGCTGTTTTCTGAAAAATATTCTGGGGAAGATCTCCCGAAACCAGCGTGAATATTTTTAGGCGAGGTGCTCGGGAAAAAAATCCTGTACTATTTCTTTCACATCGTAATCGGTAAGCGGTTTTGCGAAATGCCGTTTTACCACGTCGTATTTTTCGAGGCGGTTTAAATCGTAAAAACTGGCCGAGGACGTAAGCATCATAATTTTGGCAGGAATCTGGTAGTGGGCGTGCAGTTCCTGGTAAGCATCCAGAAACTCAAAGCCATCCATAATGGGCATTTTAATATCCAGAAAAATCAGGTCAGGATATTCTTCAGAAGTTGCGCTACCTGTTTGGGCCGCTATTGCTTTAAGGTAATGCAGCGCTTGTTCCCCGTTCATAAATATTTTAATATCCTTCGCAATATTGGTGCGCTTCAGGGTACGCAAATTCACATGATTGGTCGTTTCGTCGTCGTCTATCAGTAATATTAAATCCAGCGGTCTCATGTGGTAAAAATAAACAAATTTAGGGTTTCCGGAAATAAACCCGGAAAGTACTGCCTTCTTTGATTTTGCTTTCCACTTCTACGTGGCCGTTGTTGTTTTGCATAATCCGATTAATCATGTACAAGCCCAGGCCGGTACCGGGTACGTGGCTGTGAAACCGCTTAAACATCTGGAATAACTTTTCTTTGTGCAAATCCAGGTTAATGCCCAGGCCATTATCCTGCACCGAGAGTATTACATGGTCTGGGCCAATGCTGGTTTTTACCAGAACTGCCGGCACCAGTTCGGGCGAGCGGTATTTAATGGCGTTGCTGATAAGGTTATACAGAATGCTGCGCAAATTAGCTTTAGAAAATTCCAGGTGCGGTACGGCCGCAAAATCGGTATTTATTTGGGCGCCGGAACTTTGAATCTGATCCTGAATACTTAAACAAATTTCTTCGGTAAGCGCCGCCAGGTCAATTTTTTCTTTTTCGGCGTGAATATTTTTCTGGACTTTGGCTATTTCCGACAGGTCGGTAATGGTGGTATTAATCTGGTCGAGCGATTTGTAAAATAATTGCACCAGCTTAGCGTGGTCAGGATCGGTGAACGCGCCTGACTTAATAATTTCTTCGAAAAGGCCGCCCATGTTTATTATGGGTAATTTCAGGTCGTGGGAAGCGGTGTAGACAAAGCGGTCAAGATCTTCGTTAATTCTTTTAAGTTCCGAGTTAGCTTCCTGCAGATTCTCCTGGGCTGTTTTCTGGTCGTGAATATCGGTAATGGTGCCTACCCACATGGTAATCAGGCCCCACTGGTTGTGCATGGGTAAACCGCGGGTAAGCTGCCAGCGGTAAGTGCCATCGGCACGCCGCAAGCGGTTTTCCGTTTGAAAATCAGTGGCAGTAGCGAGGCTATTTTTCCAGGCTTGTAAAGTATGCGGCAAATCATCGGGGTGCATTACTCTTTGCCAGCCCCATTCGGTTAGTTCCTCCATCTTTAAACCGGTGTATTGCAGCCACTGTTGGTTAAAATAATCAACCTCACCGTTGGGCTTCGCGGTCCATACTTTTTGCGGTATGGCCTCGGCTAAGAACCGGAAACGCTCATTACTTTCCTGTAACTTCCGCTGTATATCCTTCTGGTCGTGAATATCGGTACAAGTGCCGCACCATTTTACAATATTGCCTGCCACATCCTTTAAAGCTAAGCCCCGGGCCAGGTGCCATCGGTATTGCCCGGCAGCATTCCGGAGCCGGTACTCCAGTTCCAGCGGTTGGCCAGTGCTTAACCTATCGAGCCAGTGTTGCATGGTAAACGTATAATCATCGGGGTGTAAAACTTCCAGTAAACCCGAGTCTTGGCCTTCCTGCCACGGAATACCAGTATAATTTATCCATTGCTGATTTAAATAATCTATAATACCATCCGGCCGCGATGTCCAGACCAACTGGGGAACGGCCTCCGATAATAATTTAAATTTTTCAGTTTCGTGTTGCAGCTTTGCGGCCAGGGCCTCCGCTTGGTTTTTAGCTATTACCTGCCCGGTAACTTCCACCGAAAAACATAAAACACCTTCTACCTGCTGGTTCACATCCCGGAGGGGCTGAACCGAAATATTGAAATAACCAGTGGTGAATGGCGCTGCTGATCCCGTATTAATATTTAACGGGTACTCGTTGGCGGCAAAAGACTGACCAGTGTTATAAACGGTATTTATTTCTTCCAGGAAGCCCTGATTGGCTATCTCGGGCCAGGCATTGCGGGCCGGCAGACCCACCAACGCGCGATTACCGTACAAGCGCTCCATTTGGGGGTTCAGAAAAGTACATACCAGTTCAGGACCGCGCAACACACAAAACATAACCGGGGCATCGGCGAGCAGGCGCTGCAACCAGGTTTCGCGGTCTTGTAACTCTTGCTGGAAAAGCTTTTGTTCGTGAATATCCGTTGAGGTGCCAAACCATTTTAGTACCTGGCCATTCTGGTTGCGCATGGGAGTAGCCCGCGAGATAAGCCAGCGGTATTCCCCGGAATAATGCCAGAGCCGGTGTTCTATTTCAAAGGGCTGGCCGGTACTAGCCGATTGCATCCAGCGGGTGTAAGTTTCGGTTCTATCGTCCGGGTGCAAGGGTATGGTCCAGTCAAAGTCGGGCCGGTTAGCCGATTCGTCGCCAATATATTGGTAATAATTCTGGTTACGGTAGTCGGTAGTGCCATCGGGGTTACTGGTCCAGATAAGCGCCGGTACCATATCGGCCAGAAATTTAAAGCGCTGGTAACTTTCTTCCAGTGCTAGTTGCGTCATTTTCTGCGAATGAATATCGGTAGCAGTACCCAGCCATTTAACTATATTCCCTTCTGCATCCTGTTTAGGATTGGCCCGGGCCAGTACCCAGCGATATTCGCCGGCGGCATTCCGGATGCGCAGTTCTTTTTCAAAATAGAGCCCTGCTGCCAGGTTGCTTTGCCATTCAGCGGCTATTGTTTCCCGTTCTTCCGGGGGTAATAATTCTGACCAGTGAAAACCGGGCCGGCTTGCCAAACTGCGGCTTACAAAATTAAGGTAGTAAGCGTTCCGGTAGTCGGTGGTGCCGTCGGGGTGGCTCGTCCAGATAAAAGCAGGTACGGTATCGGCTAAAAACTGGAAAAAATCGGAAGTTTCTTTTAACTGTTGTTCTGTTTTTTTGTACAGCGTAATATCCTGCATCGAGCCCACCATGCGGTAAGGCACCCCGGCTTCATCGTGCAGTACATAGCCCCGGTCCATTATTTCGGAATACGAGCCATCGGCACATTGAAACCGGTATTCATCGGACCAGAATTTGCCGCCGCTCTCAATTACCTGCGTAATGCCCTGGTAAACCCGCTCCTGATCTTCGGGATGAATAAAGTCATGCCAGGATGCAGCATTGGTATCTATTTGGGTAAAGCCAAAAAGCGTTTTATAACTTTCGTTCCAAATTACGGTATTGTTACGCAAATCCCAATCCCAAACAGCATCATTGGTGGCCAAAGCAATTGCCGCAAACCGTTCCTCGGTTTTTTTGGTTTGCAGGGCCAGTAAATATTCCTGGGTTATGTCGCGGGCCTCATAAATAATATAAGCAACCTCGCCGCTGGCCGAAAGTACGGGACTATTTATGCCTTGCCAATAACTTGGCTCTTGTGCATCTGTTTGGTTAAAGGCAAGGCTTTGCACGGCCATGGTATGCGGCTGCCGCTGGCTTAGCACCTGGTTTAAAGAGTACTCCCATTCCTGGTAATAAGTGGTTGTTTCTGCATCCGGATAAAAATAAGAGCAAATAGCAGTAACCGGCTGATTAATTAAGTCTTGTTCTGGTAAAGCCAAAGCTTGTTTAAAACGGTTGCTTACGGCCAGAATAGTATGCTGCGGAGAGATTAAAATAAAATATCCTGGCAAAGATTGAAAGATTAAACGGTAATCTGTTTCGGCGTAGCCGGACGGAAGTTGCATATCTATAACCAGGGTTATTGTTGATGCCTTTTACAAGTACTTAATAAAAGTAAGGTTTTTTAAATTACCTGCCGTAAATATAGAATAGATATACAAAAAAGATTTTTGTATAAGCATTATGAGGTTAGCGCCCTGGTAGTTTTCGGGTAAGATTTAGAATATAATTTTTCTTTTCAGGCAAGCACTTTTGAAGCAAGCATTAAAACAATGGAACAGCTTATTTTCGCAGAAAATCATATTCAGGTATATTATAACCCGCAGGAAGAATGGCTTTATGTAAAGTGGTTGGGTTTACAAACCAATACCTCGGTAATGGCCGGTTTTGAAAAAGTACTGGAATATTTAAAGGCACACCAGTGCACAAAAGTGCTGAATAATAGCTTGCTGATGGACGGCATCTGGTCGGCGGCGGCTCGTTGGGTGGCAAATAACTGGTTTCCGCGGCTGCACGCAGCTGGCCCAATCTGGTTTGTCTGGATTTACGCACCGGATGGGCTAAGCCAATTATCCATAACTAAAACCTTAAGTTTAATGGCACCCGAAAATATTAAATTTATTAAAATTTTTCACGAGCTGCCAAGTGCTCAACAATGGCTCCGGACGATTTAAATATTTAACCGTTGCTGGGTTCGGCAACGGTTGGTGGTGATATACCCAATATTTGCGAAAAGTACGTAACGTGCTTGCGTTATTTACGTATGCTGAACAAACCTATTTAGCATGCCAGTAGTTTTATTTAGTGACTCTTATATACAAATTAGTTACGACGCGGAGGGAGATTGGATTTACGCTAATTGGATAGGTTTCCAGACGGTAAAATCTGTAAAAGAAGGCTGCGAAAAAATATTGCAGGCCCTCCTGGATGAATCCTGCACAAAAGTTCTGAACGATAACACGCAAGTCGAAGGCATTTGGTCGGGAGCTGCTACCTGGGTGGGCGCCGAGTGGTTTCCGCGCCTGAGCGAAGCCGGTCTTAAATGCTTTGCCTGGGTGTACTCGCCCAGTGTTTTCAGCCAATTATCAACCGATAAAGCCCTGAATCATACCAAAGAAAGCTTTGTGCGGGTTTTCTATACCATCGAAGATGCCAAAAACTGGCTACGTTCCAGCTAGTTGTACCCCTATCAAATAAGAACTGCATTTAAGTGTACATTATTGGTCATCCTGAGCCTGTCGAAGGATCTATAACAGCATTATCTAAATCAGCTATTTCAGCAAGCGTAACATAACTATAATAATGTAAGCGCATTAACCAATAAATATTCGTATTGGTTTGTAGCAATAATATTTAAGCAAAGTAAATTCTGGTAACTGCCACGAGCAGCTACTAGAAAAAATTAATGCAGAATAGCCTCAAAAATAGCTTTGGCTTTATCTACTGAGTCTACATTTTCGAATATTACCTGCAGCTTGTCTTTAGATTCTTTCAGGCGCGAGGTGCGCGAATGCTGCTGCACGTATTTTAATATTTTACCAAAGGTTTCGCCCTGAAAATACCGGTCGTTGTTTTCTGCCGGCAAATAGCCCCGCATAATTTCTTTTTTAATCGAAAGTTTCTCGAAACCTAACTTCTGGGCTTCCCAGCGGAGTTTTACAATATCAATCAATTGCACCACTTCCGGTGGCAAAGGACCAAACCGGTCGGTAATGCTGTTCTGAATTTTATCTAAACTTTCTTTGTCTTTTACGCTGTCGAGTTTGCTGTAGAGGTTTAAACGTTCCGAAATATTGCTCACGTAATTGTCCGGAATTAATATTTCCATATCGGTTTCGATGCTGCACTCGCGTACCTGGTCTACCAAATATTTCAGGTCCGGTCCTTTCAGGAATAAATTTCTAAATTCAGTTTCCTTCAGCTCTTTCACGGCATCGTCTAATATTTGGTGGTACATTTCAAAACCGAGGTCGTTAATAAAACCGCTTTGCTCGCCACCTAATAAATTACCGGCTCCCCGTATATCCAAATCCCGCATCGCTACTTTAAAACCATCGCCCAAATCAGAAAATTCTTCTAAAGTACTCAGGCGCTTGCGGGCATCCGAAGGCAAACCCGATACCGGCGGCGTCAGCAAAATACAATAAGCTTTTTTATTCGAGCGGCCCACGCGTCCGCGCATCTGGTGCAAATCGCTCAGGCCAAACATGTGTGCCCGGTTAATAATAATGGTATTGGCATTCGGAATATCCAAACCCGATTCAATAATATTGGTAGATACCAGCACATCAAACTCGCCTTCCACAAATTTCATCATGCGCTTTTCCAGCTTTTCGCCGTCCATTTGGCCGTGGGCGTAAGTAACGCGGGCATCCGGTACCAACTTCAAAATCAGGTTAGCCATTTCCTCAATGTCGCTTACCCGGTTGTGCACAAAAAATACCTGGCCGCCGCGTTTCAGTTCCTGCATCAGGGCATCCCGGATAATACTCTGGTCGAAAACGTGCAGTTCGGTTTGTACCGGCTGGCGGTTAGGTGGCGGCGTGGCAATCACCGATAAATCGCGGGCGCCCATCATGGAGAAGTGCAGCGTACGTGGTATGGGCGTGGCGGTAAGCGTCAGCGAATCGACGTTGACGCGCATTTCTTTCAGGCGCTCTTTGGTTTTTACGCCAAATTTCTGCTCCTCATCAATTATCATCAGGCCCAAGTCTTTAAACTTCACGTCTTTGCTTACGATGCGGTGCGTGCCAATTAAAATATCGGTTTTACCTTCGGCTACGCGCTTCAGGGTTTCTTTAATATCCTTGGCCGTTTTAAAGCGATTGATAAACTCCACGTTTACCGGGAATTTTTCGAGGCGGTCGCGGAAGGTTTTGTAGTGCTGCATGGCCAGAATGGTAGTAGGTACCAGCACAGCTACCTGTTTGCCGTCGCAGGCAGCTTTAAAGGCGGCCCGAATGGCTACTTCGGTTTTGCCAAAGCCCACATCGCCGCACACCAAACGGTCCATGGGGTGCGGTTGCTCCATATCGGCTTTTACGTCTTCGGTGGCTTTGCCCTGGTCGGGGGTATCTTCGTAAATAAACGACGATTCCAGTTCGGCCTGTAAAAAACCGTCGCGGGTGTAAGCGTAGCCGGGGGCACTCTTGCGTTTGGCGTAGAGTTTAATCAGCTCTTCGGCAATATCTTTAACCTTTTTCTTAACCCGCGATTTCTTGTTCTCCCACTCCGGCGAACCCAGTTTGCTCATAGTGGGCGGGGTACCTTCTTTGCCGGTATATTTACTTATTTTGTGCAGGGCATGTATACTCACGTACAGCAAATCATCGTCGCGGTACACTAGCCGGATGGCTTCCTGCATGCGACCGCCCACATCTACTTTTTCGAGGCCGGCAAAGCGGCCAATGCCGTAATCAACGTGGGTTACGTAATCGCCGGGGTGCAGCGCCCGCAGTTCTTTTAAAGTTAAGGCCTTACTCTTCGAGAACTTTTCTTTGGTTTTGTATTTATAATAACGCTCAAATAACTGGTGGTCGGTGTAAAGCGCAATTTTGGCGTTTTCGTCAATAAATCCTTCGCGCAACGAAATACCCAAATGCTGGAATTTAACATCGTGGTCCAGCTCATCGAAAATAGTGGTAAGGCGATCGATCTGGCGCGGCGAATCGGCGGCAATAATATTTACTAAGTTGTGCGATTGATTTTCGTGCAGGTTGCTCACCAGCAGCCCAAAATCTTTGTTGAAAGAAGGCTGCGGCTTTACTTCAAACTGAATATGTTCGCTGCTTTTAAAGTGAAAGCGCTTGCCAAACTCAACCGTTACAAAATTATCAAGTTGTTTTTTAAAGGTTTTCGAGCTATCGAATAAATCTTCGGGTTTAGAAACTACTTGGGTGCCGCCGTTGGTGAGCATTAAATATTCGAAAGCCTGCACCGCTTTATCAAAAGATTCGTCAATTACATCAAAAGCTTGCCGCGCATCTTTAAACCAGATTTTAGTATTGGCCGGAATAAATTCCAAAAACGGTTCGCGGGTTTCCTGCAGCAGTTTGGTTTGTACGTTGGGCACAATCGAAACCTGCGTTTTGGTTTCCACGGAAAGCTGCGTGTGCGGGTTAAACGACCGGATACTTTCTATTTCGTCGCCGAATAATTCGATGCGGTAGGGGAGATCGTTGGCATAAGAAAAAATATCGACAATACCGCCCCGAATAGCAAACTGACCGGGCTCGTACACAAAATCGGTGCGTTCAAAGTCGTACTCTGTTAGCACTTCGTTCAGAAAATTGGTGTCGAGTTTTTCGCCTACTTTAGCCCCAAAAGTATTGGCAACGAGCGATTTTTTATTGATAACTTTCTCGGTGAGCGCTTCCGGATAGGTTACAATCACCATGCCTTTGCCGGTTTTATTGTTCAGCAAATTCAGCACTTCGGCCCGCATCAAAATATTGGCGTTCTCAGTTTCGTCGAAAGAATAAGGCCGCTTGTACGACGACGGAAACAAAAGCGTATCTTTTTCGCCGTCGAATAAATTTTGTAAATCCGAGTGGAAATAGGCGGCTTCTTCTTTGTCGTGGAGAATAATCAGGTGGTGGGCTTCGTCGAGCAGGCCGGCGGTGGCCGCCGTTAAAACGGCATCGAGGCTGCCCACTAAACCTTTTAGTTGGATATGAAAAGGAGGAGCAGATTTTAACCGTTCGGCCACCGTATTTACCAGGGCATCGCGGTGGTAAAGCTCCAGGAAATCTTTAATTTTCAAGGGTATTGGGATTCGCTAAATAAAATGCAAAGATAAAGCTTTTTGTGCTTTACTAGTTACTTTACCAAAGGGTTATGGGGTAAAATCATTATCGGGTATATTACGTACTAAAGAGCGGTATATTCTTTAAATTAATTTATGTAAAAACTTTTACTAACTGGGGCAGCCCCAACCCGATGAAACAATTAGTGCTATCGGCGGATAAGCAAAGTCTTAAATCTGCTATTAACCTGAAGCTTGCTTTGTTCCTGAAGGCTTTTACGTCGGCTCTTTTCCTGACCGGAATGCTGGTTTTGGTAGGCTTGCTGTTAAAATTTACGCACCTGCCCGGCGAACAAGTAGTGTTTGTAGTAGCCATGAGTTTTTTAACTTTTTTGTTTTTGCTGCAAACCGGAATATCTTTTGTATTTGTGTTTGCGCACGCCAAGCTGGCCTTTTTGGGGGCGTTTAGCAGTTTAAGTTATGCACTCTCGTGCATAACTTTAGTATTTGTTTACGAAAACTGGTGGGGTACCTATTTAATGGTGTTACTAACGGGGCCGTTGCTGTTTATTTCTTTTCTTATTTTAATTGCTTATTTTTTATCGGGCGAACACCGGCACACCACGCACCGCAAGTTTTTGTATATTAATATTTTGTTGCCTTACCTGTTTATTTTTCTTTTGTGGCTGGCTTTTATAATTCGGCACGAAGTTCGCGAGAACAGAGATAGGCGGGTTGTCTGGAATTTCTCAGCAAGAATTTTTGGTTACCCGGAAAAACTTACCCGTTATTTTAATTTGTAACTGTGAAAAAACTAAGGTTTATTGTTGGGGCTGTTTTAATATTTTTTTTAGGGTTACCAACGGCAAAAGTGCAAGCACAAACCAACCCGCTGATGCAATCGTTTGCGGCACCCGCTAAAGCGCAGAAGCGGATAGTACTGGTTTTTGCGGCCACTGCGGCCGATGCCCGCTGGCAACGGCAACAGGTACTGTTGCAACAAGCGCATCAGGAATTACAAGAACGCGATTTAGTGGTGGTGGGCGTACTGGGCAACCAGGTAAATGCCGGCCAGGGCAGAATGGGCAAACTGCCGCCCCCCGAATCTTTACGTGAGCAATACAAAATTAAACCCGATGAATTTACGGTAGTGTTGGTAGGCAAAGACGGCACCGAAAAATACCGCGCTCCGGAAGTAATTAAACCCGGCACTATTTTCCACATTATAGATGCCATGCCTATGCGGCAACAGGAAATGCGTCGGCAAGGGCCTTAAAAATATTTAACTATCCTAAATTTTCCCGCATTTGGTAATGCTGAATTTTGCCGAACAATTAGTAGGTTTCAGCCAATATTGTGTAGCCACACTTTGGTAAAAGTATTATCGTCTGGGGCTGTTTCGCGGCCAGAGTGCCCGTAATATGCTAATATTTCCTAAAGTCGCTTTCAGTAGCAGGGGCAATTATTTTCATAGCTGCATATAAATATACGTTGGCTAAACAATTTGCCTGCTTCTGTGCCGGGTAAAAGACTAACAAAAAATTGTTTCTAATTCTGGCCAAGTCCTTTCAATCCACACCTTATCCTTCCGGGAGTCTTTATCTTAAAACCCGTATATTTTTGTTTGCCCACCAACCCGCCGAAATTTTGTATCTCTAAAATATTAACTTTATACCGCATTGCACGTGTATACATTTCTAATAAACTAAATTATTAAATTAAGTTATATGGCCTCTTTTGATATTATAAGTAAAGTAGACCCGCAAACGCTGGAAAATGCCATTAATACGGTAAAGAAAGAAATTCAGAACCGTTACGATTTTAAGGATACCAAAGGCGGTGTGGAACTGGATAAGAAAACCAATATTATTCATGTTTCTTCCGAAAACTCCATGCGGGTGGGGCAAATAGAAGATATTATCTTAAGCAAAATGGTAAAACAGGGGCTCGATGCCACGGCTCTGGATTTTTCGGAAGCCGAATATCCGTCAGGTCCTATGATTAAAAAAGATATTAAAGTAAAGGCCGGCATTGATAAAGAAAGCTCTAAGAAAATAGTAAAGCTGATTAAAGACAGCAAACTAAAAGTGCAGGCCGCCATCATGGACGACCAGGTGCGGGTTACCGGCAAAAAAATAGATGACCTGCAGGATGTAATCGCGCTGCTCCGGCGGTCCGATTTGGGGCTGCCGCTGCAATACGTAAACATGAAATCCTAGCATGAAGGCTGCAGATTGATTTGTTTTTATATTGAAAGTTTAAAATAGTAGCGTTCCCATTAATAAATTTTATTTATATAATTTTTCTGTAACCCCAAACAATGATAGAAGCTTTTAATAGCATAGACTGGACCAGCCTGGATCTTTGGATTAGTTTACTAACCCTGACCTTCATGGAAATAGTGCTGGGCATTGATAACATAATATTTATTTCCATTGTAGCGGGTAAATTGCCGGCTTCGGAACAAGGACGGGCTCGTACCATCGGGTTAATGCTGGCGCTGGTTTTCCGCATTTTGCTGCTCCTTTCTATTTCCTGGATTGTAAGCCTGAAAGATCCTTTGTTTTCGGTGGTGCTGCCCTGGAACGGCGAAGATTTTGGCGTAACCGGCCGCGATTTGATTTTACTAGCTGGTGGTTTGTTTTTAATTGCCAAAAGTACTACCGAGATTCACCATAAACTGGAAGGCGAAGAAGAGCAGGCAGGCGCTATAAAGGCTCCACAAAGCTTGGTAAAGGTTATTATTCAAATCATACTCGTTGATATTGTATTTTCCTTCGACTCCATTTTAACAGCAGTAGGCTTAGTAGATAATGTAATTATTATGATTATCGCGGTTATTATCTCGATGGGTATTATGCTGGCCTTTGCCAAATACATTGCCGATTTCGTGAACAAGCACCCGACTATTAAAATGCTGGCGCTATCGTTCCTGATTATGATTGGCTTTATGCTGGTGCTGGAATCGTTGCATACGCACGTACCAAAAGGTTATATTTATTTCGCGATGTTCTTCTCGTTGCTGGTAGAAATGCTGAATATGCGTTTGCGTAAGAAAAGCGAGCCTGTAAAGTTGCGCGATTCAACTTTGGATTAATATTCGGTTGGCTAGAAAAGAAGTAAATGATGATAAGGAAAACGCCGGCTTAATTTAAGCCGGCGTTTTTGTTTTGGAATAATATGCATTTGCTTATCTTTTGAAAGATTCCATCTTACAATGGTCTGGTGCTAACTGGCAGCATCTTCCTAAGTTCGCTCCCGGCCGCGGGCCCCGTTTGGGCACTCGGGCTGTTATGTCTTCCTTTCCTCCTGCGTCGGAATGCTGCGCACCGGAATCCCAGAAGAGCATCTTCCAAAAGGCCCTCGCTACCCAAACTGCTGTTAGTTGCCAGTAGCTACTGCCTTTCTATGTTGCTATGCGTAGAGTTAGCGCAGCGCTCTACGCATTTTACGGAAAGCCAATCTCTGATTGGCGTATTGAATAAAACCAACTTATTACTATAAACTGCTACTGAAGTTAACCAAGTCTTTGCAGCAGATGCAAAAGTTCTTCCAATTAAAAGGTTTGTTATTTTGCCTTATTTAGAAGCGGCATTATTGGCTTAGTATCTATTTAGTAGTAGCTGAAGCTGAATACGCCAATCAGAGATTGGCTGTCCGTAAGATGCGTAGAGCGCTGCGCCAACTCTACGCATAACAAGGTGAAAATTGGTAATTCAAAACGGCAGTAGCTACGCAGCAAACTACAGCAGTTTGGACAGCGAGGGCCTTCTAAGGTTGTGGTGCTTTAGCATTCCGACGAAGGAGGAAAACAAGCTTAGACAGCCCGAGTGGCCAAACGGGGCCGGCCGGCCGGGAGGCTACTTAGACTTCTAACTACAGTTAGCAACCCAGCATTGAAAGATGGAATCTTTCAAAAGATAAAGCTATTTAATTGAAAGATTTAGGGAAATTGCCTTCTTAATCGATTCAGGAAGCTGCAAAAGCTACTTCAACTCTGTTTTATACAAATAATCCCAAACCACTACCCCAACCGTTACCGAAATATTCAGCGAGTGCTTCGTCCCAAATTGCGGAATCTCCACCACGGTGTCTACCAAGGGCATTACTTCATCACCCACGCCAAATACTTCATTCCCGAAAATAAAAGCGTATTTGGCCTCCGGGTCCGGTATAAAGTCCTGCAAAAGGGTAGTGTTTTCGGCTTGTTCCAGCGCAATTAAGGTATAACCGTCGGCTTTTAGTTTTTTCGCCAATTCGGCGGTATCGGTTACATGTTCCCAGTTCACCGATTCGGTCGCGCCTAGAGCGGTTTTATTAATTTCTTTGTTGGGCGGTGTGCCGGTAATGCCGCAGAGATATATTTTCTCAACCCGAAAGGCATCGCCGGTCCGGAAGGCCGAACCTACGTTGTGCAGGCTGCGCACATTATCCAGCACCAGCACCACCGGCAGCTTGGGTAATTCTTTAAATTCTTCCACCGATACCCGGTTCAGTTCTTCCATTTTAAGCTTGCGCATGGTTCTGGTGTTTAAGCGTGTTCTCTAAAAAATACGGTAAGGGGCTGCAAAATTATACAGATTGGCTGTATCTTGCCTGTATTATTTTGGAAAAGGGACGATTAGTGGAAATAACCAGAGAAGAACAGGATATACTGGATTTGCCTACCAGCAAGAAAGGCAAAGCGGTTAAAACCGGCAACGACACCGAAGTTAGTGTAACGCCGCTGATGAAGCAGTACAACGCCATTAAGGCCAAACATCCGGGTGCGTTGCTCCTTTTTCGGGTCGGCGATTTTTACGAAACTTTTGGCGAAGACGCGGTGAAAGCGGCCAAAATATTAGATATTGTTTTAACCAAACGGGGCAACGGCACGGCCTCCGAAGTAGCTTTGGCGGGTTTTCCGCACCATTCCCTCGATACGTATTTGCCCAAACTCGTCCGGGCCGGACTGCGCGTAGCTATCTGCGATCAGCTCGAAGACCCCAAAATGGTAAAGGGCATTGTGAAGCGGGGCGTAACCGAACTGGTAACGCCGGGTGTGTCTTTTAACGACCAGGTACTCGAAAAGAAAAGCAATAATTACCTGGCGGCCCTGCACCTGGGCAAAGAACAGACCGGTATTTCTTTCCTGGATATTTCGACCGGCGAGTTTATTACGGCCCAGGGCGACCAGGAATATATCCGGAAACTACTCCAGAATTTTAACCCAGCTGAGGTGCTTTTTTGCAAGCGCAAAAAGGAAGAATTTCAGCTTTCGTTTGGCCAGGATTACTGCCATTATGCCTTAGATGAATGGGTATTTGGCTACGACTTTGCCTACGAATCGCTAACCCGGCAGTTTGGTACTACCTCGCTCAAAGGTTTTGGTATTGAGGGCATGCAAGAGGCCATTATTGCCGCCGGCTGCATTTTGCACTACCTCGCCGAAACCCAGCACCACGAGATAAGTCATATTAAAACCATTTCGCGCCTGGAAGAAGACCGCTACGTGTGGCTCGATAAATTTACGGTGCGCAACCTGGAACTGGTATTTCCGCAGCACGCCGAAGGCGTACCGCTCATTAATATTCTGGACCAGACGGTAACCCCAATGGGCGCCCGCTTGCTCAAAAAATGGGTGCTGCTGCCCCTAAAAGAAGTTAGCCAGATTCAGCGCCGCCTGAACACCGTAGAAGCTTTAATCCAAAACGCCGAACTGCTGCACGACATTGTGCACTACCTGAAGCAGATAAACGACCTGGAACGATTGATATCCAAAGTAGCGGTAAAACGGATTAATCCCCGCGAACTGCTGCAACTCAGCCGGGCCCTGGAAGCCATGCTGCCCATTAAAGAGCTAATGGCCTACAGCAATATTCCGGCGCTTCAAAAATTAGCCGACCAGCTAACCTCCTGCGAAAGCATCCGGGAAGAAATAAAAACCAAGGTAAAGCCCGATGCGCCCATGCTTACCAACCTGGGCAATATTATTAATCCGGGTATTCACGCGGAACTGGACGAGCTGCGGAAAATTGCTTTTTCAGGTAAAGATTATTTGTTGCAACTACAGCAGCGCGAAGCTAAAAACACGGGTATATCGTCGCTGAAAATTGCTTATAACAAGGTGTTTGGTTATTACCTGGAGGTTACCCACGCCCACAAAGATAAAGTACCCACCACCTGGATTCGGAAGCAAACCCTCGTAAACGCTGAGCGCTACATTACCGAAGAACTTAAAACCTACGAGGAAAAAATATTAAACGCCGAAGACCGCATCTACACCATCGAGCAGCAATTATTTAATGAGTTGGTGCTGTCGGTGGGCGATTACGTGGTGCAGATTCAGCAGAACGCCAAGGTGTTGGGCATGATTGACTGTTTAGCCTCTTTTGCTACTACGGCTACCCAGTTTAATTACGTTAAACCGGCGGTAAACGACAGTAAGGCGCTGAATATCAAAAAAGGCCGGCACCCGGTTATCGAGCGCCAACTGCCCTTAGGCGAAAGCTACATTCCGAACGATATTTTCTTGGATACCGACGAGCAGCAACTGATGGTGATAACGGGTCCGAATATGGCCGGTAAAAGTGCCTTGCTGCGCCAGACGGCCTTAATTGTGCTCATGGCCCAGATTGGTTCGTTTGTGCCCGCCGAAGCTGCCGAAATTGGCATTATCGATAAAATATTCACCCGGGTAGGCGCTTCGGATAATTTAGCGCGGGGCGAAAGTACGTTTATGGTGGAAATGACCGAAACGGCCAGCATCCTGAATAATTTATCCGATAGAAGTTTGGTGCTGATGGACGAGATTGGCCGGGGCACGAGTACTTACGATGGTATTTCCATTGCCTGGGCCATTGTGGAGCACCTGCACAACCACCCGAAAGCGCGGGCCAAAACCTTATTCGCCACCCACTACCACGAGCTAAACCAACTGGCCGACGATTTGCCGCGGGTGCGTAACTTTAATGTATCAGTAAAAGAAGCCGGGGACAAAATATTGTTTATGCGTAAATTGGTACCCGGCGGCAGCGAACACAGCTTCGGGATACACGTGGCGCAATTGGCGGGTATGCCCAACAACGTGGTAATCCGGGCGAACGAAATTATGCACCACTTGGAGCAGGATAAAATCCGCGAAGGCGATAAAAAATCGTTGCAGCAGGTGCCCAAACAAAAGTTTCAACTAAACATGTTCGAGCTGAACGATCCGCTGATGATTAAAATACGGGACTTGTTCGATAAGCTGGATATTAACACCATTACGCCCGTAGAAGCCCTGCTGAAGCTAAATGAGTTGAAAATGCTGGCAAACGAGGCTAAGAAATAGGGGTATTTTGGTGGCAGGATTGAGGTTACGTAAATATTTAAAAGCAGAGGTTAAAGTAACCCACTACTGTCATTCAGGAGGAACCTATTTAGTAGGCAGCCAAATAGGTTCCTCCTGAATGACAAGTGTGAACTCCTTAGACGTATAATTTATCTGGTTCTAAGGAGATATTACGTAACGATAGTTTATACAAAAGCTTGGGGGGAGAACTTGGTAAGCTAGGAGAGAAGGATAAAAAATATTTCCTTGAAACTCAGGAAGAAAGGAAAAAGATAAAAAATTTTTGCTGCTAGTACTTGACAATAAACAGAAGTTGCGTACATTTGCATCATCAAAACACATCAACATGTGTGGAGATAACAAAACGCGAAAGTAGCTCAGTTGGTAGAGCGCGACCTTGCCAAGGTCGAGGTCGCGGGTTCGAACCCCGTCTTTCGCTCCACTAAAGAGAAAAGACGTTGCACCCGCAACGTCTTTTCTTTATCTAAAATACTGAAGGCGCCAGCCTTCATGCCGGGGTGGTGAAACTGGTAGACACGCAAGACTTAAAATCTTGTTTCCATTAGGAAGTGCGGGTTCAAGTCCCGCCCCTGGTACTTAAAGCCCTTGTAAGTCGCTGATTTGCAAGGGTTTTTGCTTTTTTAGGTGTCAGATTTGGTGTCAAAATTATTGATGCATTTTAATTATTTTGTATTGATGGATGATAATAGACTTATATGGCCGAAGGTTTGAAATTCATTATGGCTTTATAAGTGGTTCTAAGTTACAATTAAAAGGATTATTAGAATGACTAGCTGTACAATGCCCTAACGTTCATTTTTTTAGCTATTATTTGCTCTTTTATTTCTGCTGTAGCTTTATGATGTTTTTTTCCTGATAGAAGTCAGAAAAATTTCAAACTAAATAATCGTCTGAATATTTTGGGGGATATTTAATTTTATAACCTCTTAGATTCAAACTTGTTTTGGAGTAAAAACAAATTTGAATAGCAGGTGTAAAATCTAAGTAAGCAGGTTTACCATTTTCAAAAGGTAATGTAAATGAAAATTTGGAATGGAAATTTTTACTTCTAAAGCCCAAAGCTCTTGTAGCTGAATACTTAAATGTTTTTACATCTTCTTTTAAATATTGAATAATTCGTCCTACAGTTGTTTTGCTATTAGCTAATCCTTTTTGTTTTAAGAATTCATATGTATCATGAAATAATTTCAAATGTTCTGTATTACCAACTAAATCACAACAGTCAGAGTCATTAAAATCACAAATAGCTTCACAAATAATATAACCGTTAGAATAATTCCTGATTTCTTGGCCCCACCAATGGGCATTCTCAATAAAAGAATCCCAGAAGTAGTACCCATGACCTAACCATGTATTTGGCCATTTACAAGGATATGGACCATTTAACTCTAACTTGCCTAAATCAGTATCTCTGTCTTCTAAAGTTTGATATACAATTACTCTTCTCAAAACCAATCTATTTTTGAATTGTATTCCTTCTTAAACCTTCTTCTAAATTGGTCAAATTAAGAGTAGGTAAAATAATCCCTGGTACGTTTGCCTGTGTAGTTACTAAACTAATATAAGCACGGACATAAGGAAATAAAATTGCTATACAGTTACGATAGAAAAAGTCTGGAATTTCATCCAAAGTGGAAACATTTTCAAATTTAAAAATGCCTTTACATTGTACCTCTACGAATGGATTATCACTTTCCTTATCCGACACCTTAACAAGAAATGTTAATTCAAAAGCTGCATCAGATTTATAAAAAAGACCGCTTGTATCAAATGATAAAGACAATTCTTTGTTCTTATGGTTTGATAAGTCAATCTTAACTTTATCAAATTGATAGTTTATAATTGAAAAGGCTGCTTTAAGCATATAAATTAGAATTTAATGTTAAAAAAAAACCCGAAGAAAACTTCGGGCTATAGTCTGTGATATTGGTCATTTCCTCAATGACTGGGTCTTCAGAAAAGACATAATACTGTTGCGAATGTTGCAAGAATTCTTCAACAGTTGGTCCAACATTATCAAAATCAGCGCTTTTTGACCAATCTTCTAATATTTTTTCTTCAGGCGTTGCCTCAAAATATTTCTTTAATTCTTCAAAAAAATTGCTCATTTTTAGGTGCTTTAAAGTGCAAAGATAAAAGTATTTTTAATTATTTAAATTTTTTAAAGTTATATATTATTAATATAGTTTTTAAAATATTACCTCCGAGTAAGAGATTTTAGGTAATTTACGTTATTTACCTTTTTTCGTTTTTATAATAATCGTTCTTAGGATATCAGCTAATTAGCAGGTAAACGGAACATGTTCTGGTCACCTGCACCATATTAGAAGTGCTCCAAATCACTTATGGGTTATTTTGCGCTGCTTAAAATTCTACTTACACAATATATGTATATTTAGAACAATTCCACATTTTTAAATAATAATAAAGAGGTGTTGTACTAATATCGCTACTTAAGTGTCTAATTATCATAACTTTAATAGTTTTAATAATAAATTTTATGCTTCTTCTTGAAGGGAATACTTTTTCTCATACTTAATATGTTCAAGGCAGATAAAAGCCATTTTGGTCTTATCGGACATTCTCCCTTTTACCTTTATTGTTTTTAACTCTTTAAGTCCTTCTTCAAGTTTAGAGCCAAAAACCAAAAGTGAGAGCATTTCAGTAAGTTTACCTGCTGCAAATACATTTTTTTCAACTATTCTGTAAATACCTATATAGTTCTCTTCCCTGTAGACCGCTAAAGATTTTAATACTGTAAACCTGATAGAATCTTGAACAATGGTAAAAAGAAGGTTGGAAGGGTTATAAACAAGGTTATTTTTATAGACAAATATCGAATCCATTATTTTAAAGCTCCTTGTTTCCTTAAATCTTCTTCGCTTGGTTGATAGTCCGAAAGGGTATCTCCCGTAGAAATATTTACCCAGTTAGAGTATTCTTTTATCCATTCGTATTCCATTTCATCTATCCAAGCCTCTGTTTTATCATCTCCTTTATTTTCAGGAGCTGCAACTTCTTGGTGAGCAATAAACCCAAAAGGCTGAAACGCTCTACGGTTAGTAAGATTCTGAAAAATTATATCCAATGCTGCCGGAGATATAAATTTATCTTTCGAAGAATTGGAAGTAAGCTTAGTAAAGTATTTAAAAAGCTCCTTAACCGATTTTTCGTCAGCAGGCTTAAAGTCTTGAAATTGTGGGTCAGCGGTTAAGCCTTTCCTGAACTCTTTAAATTCTGGTAACTGTATAAAGTTACTTTTAGAGCTACCACCTTTCAATTTCTCTTGCAGGGAGAAAATAAGCCTAGCTAAAGTCTTCTTACAAACCCCTTCATTAAATTTATAAATCCATTTTTCTATAACTTTTTCGGCTGATAAGGCACTTTCTAGAATAAAATGGAAATGCGGGTGATAGGTGTCTTCTGTTCTGTTGTAGGTAATTTCAAGTTTTCGGATACCTACCAGATTTCGGTCTGCTTTCCTTTCTGAATCTTTTATTTCGGTAAAGTAAGTATGCATCTTATCTAAGGTGTCCCTTAAATTTCCGGCTGTACAGTTTTTAACCGTAAGGGTGAGAAATACTTTTTCCTCCCAAGATTCTAAGGTTAAGTTATACTTTTGTATAAGTTGGGCCGTCCGGATACGGTTGCAGATTAAGCACCACCTATTTTTACAGAACTTAGATTTAGCTTCGGGGCCCCTTACAACAACCCTATGAGAACAATGATAGGTATCCCAGTACTTTTCTTTTAAAGAAGATTTTAGGTTAGCAAGAGAAATAGCAATATTGTTGTTAAAGAATTTGGCTCTTGCACGCTTGGTTAATTTCTCTCGGTCATATTCGCAGCTCCTGTCAAACTCTAAAGAATCTAAACTTAATTCCGAAGTTATTTCTAATTTATCAAGGGAAGGCTTTTTAGGGTATGGGTTAGGAGTAGCTACCTGTTTACATTTTTCCTGATTCTTAGAACCAAAAGAAGTTTTAGGGGTTGAGCCTTCAACCTTAACCGGGTTGATATTCTGGTTAGGAGAACAGAACTCTTTAGGTGTTTTTTTATCGTTTTTCATTTTGTTACCTCCTTGCCGCTTTTAAAAGTTGTGGATTTTGGGAGGTAACCAGTTTAAGTTCTGATTTAAGAAAATAAACTCTTCTGGTGTTGGGCAATTGGTGATAAGGGATTAAGCCCTTTTTCTTCCAATCAATTAGAGTTGCTTCGCTTATACCAAGCCGGGAAGCAGCTTCTTTTTGGGTAATCTTGTCATTAGAGATTTCTTTCTCTGGTTGTGTTAAAGATAGGCTAGTTTCAGCTATACAATCCTTGATTATTTGCTTAAAGTCCTTTAGCCTTAAAGGGATTAGAATCATTTGTTCCATTGACTAATTGTTTAAATTTTAGTCAAAGGTGATGTGAGTTAAAGCGATTTAGTAGAAGGGTAAGAGATTTGGTAAGTGTTATTTGCGTTTAAAGTGCTGATGGTCAATTATATTATTTTTGCTAAGTTTTTCTTTAAGGGAAGCATATTGTAAAGCGCTACTTCTTTGCATTTGAACATATTGAAGTACAAAGTCAACTATTTGCTCATGCGTAGCTATGATATTTTTTGTTTCTTTTAACTGACCTAATAGTTGGGGAAAGCTTCCTTTTGCGCCCAGCCATTTTAAACTGAAATCTTCTTTATATAATGGAATAGAATATCCTTTATTTGTATAGAAGTCAAAATTAGAGTATACAAAATCTTCAACGTTTTCTACTTCAATTTTTCCTCTGGCCTTTAAGTAATTAAATCCTTGAATTAAATATTCGGGAGAAGCTGAATATAACAACCTTTTTCTAGGTTTTAAACCTGTTAATAAATCGATAAATATTAAACTTTCATTAAAGCCTGGTTTCTTTTTTAAATAGAAATTATCCAGGAAATAAGGATGGGTTCTATTTAGGATTTTTTCTAAGAATTTAATCATTAAATGATTAAACCTTTCCTGGTTTTTGTTTTCTTCCCTGCCATAAGCAGTATAGAGTACTAGTTTTCTAATAAATTCATTAGCAGATTTAAGATGCTCTATTTCACCTTGAATAACATCATCTACAGTTCTTTGCGTTTTTTCAAACGGGTCAGGAAGAAAACTTTGGAAATGAGACGTAAAAACCTGAAAGAAAGTATATTCAATAAATTTTATCCAATTATCAATTATCTCTTCATGTACATTATTCGATTTTCCTTTAAGCACTTTTAAATTGAATACTAATCTAGAATTGTGAAGTATATCTTCGGCTATATTTGCACGACTATACATTACTAAAATCTTTTAATTTTTTTCCATTAAATTTTTGATTGAAGACTCAATTAGATTTAAAGCATTATAATCAGGAAAAGATTTTTGTATTTCCTCGTTAGAGGAACTAGGTAAAATCTTGCTTCCTCGTTCAATTAAATCTGCAATTGTATTAATTGATAATTTTAATCTCTCAATTGTGCTCTGGTCTTGATTATTATAATGTTTATTGGCAATAGCTTCTGCTTCATTCGCAAGTATATTATTTAATTGATTTTTCTGAGCAGAAATGATAGTTGATAAAGCCTCGTTTTTTAAATCTAAAGTTTTTGCATGAGCTTCAAATATTTTAGCTTCCGCATTTTTCTTTTTTATAACTGCTGCTGCCCAGCAGATTGCCGCTATAAGCTTAATTGCCATTACACTTCCTAAACCAACAACTAACCAAATAGAACCAGGTTCAGCAGTAAGAATATTTACATCGCCTTGAATGCTTTCATCTCTAATAGGAATTTCTATCCCTTTTTTGAAATCATTAGCTACCTTCGATAATTCCTCAAATGATTTAAGTTCAGGAAGTTTTATATATAATAAATTATCCGAACCATCAAAAGTTGATGCTTCAGCTACTCTATATAGATAATCTAAACCCGTCTTAATCTTATAAACTAATGATTGTACTTGACCGTTTTGGTTGGCTGATAGAAATTGTACATCATCATCACTCCTATAAATCCATGTTTCTTTTAATTTTTCTACTTCTTCCTGTATAAAGGGAATATACTCTAAATTGCTAAGTACATTTTTAAGCTTTTTTAGTTCTGAAGCTCTAAACCTATAGTCAGTATTGTTAGGAAGCTGTTCTGAAATAAACTCTAATGATGGACCGTATTTTTCAATTCTTCTTTTTATTTCTATTAAATGCATTTTATATAATCTACAGGATTTAAGTCACTTATATATTTAAGAAAGTTCTTAATAAAAAAGGATAATATATGTATTTGAAATAATAAGGTAAAAATATATATTTTTATAATATCATATATCAACAAGATATTTAATATTGTACTTGAAAATTTTAAATTAATTTACTATTTATCCTATATTTCAAATAAACTCTTAATACTTAATTATTTTAGTTTAAATATGAATACAGAATATTCAGACCTATTAGCTTTTAAAAGAATAGTTATTAGGCTTTTGGCTGCTAATTTATTTGTTTTAGGAATCACATGTTTTCTAAGTTTTATGAGCTTTAAGGAAGCTAATGAGGCATCTTCAAATGGGCATTCAGCAAAGATTATGGCAGCTCAATTGAAATATCGGTTAGTCAAAAAAGGAATAATTGAGAAAATGGATGATATGAGTACTGCGGAGGGAGTTAAAGAAATCCAGTTCTTATCCCAGGAACCTGAGCATAAAATTTCTAATTACTAGGAATTCTATTTCCTTTTATTCCAGGCTTTATTTGATTCCTCTTTTAAATATTCATCTGCAAATTTAACATACCGCTGAAAGTTCTTGTCTTTTTTGTGGCCTGTTATCTTTTTTACTAAAGTTTCATTCAGCCCAAATATCAAAGAGTTTGTGGTAAAAGTCTTTCTAGCAGTATGGGAGGTTATAAGCTCATATTTAGGAACCGTTTTTTCTATCACTTTTCCTCCTGAGTAGGAGGTTATAGTAATTAGTTCGTCTATGCCTGCAAGTTGGCAAGCCTCTTTAATGTAGGTATTGAACTTTTGGGCTGAGATAACAGGAAGGGGATTAGGGTAATCTTGGTATTTGTCCAAAATTGCTAAGGCGTAATCATTCAGGGGTATTCTCTGGAATTGCCTTGTTTTTATTATGGTTTTCTGAATTTCTCCATTCTTAATGTGTTCTCTTCTTAAATCGAATAAATCCGAGAATCTTAAACCGGTAAAGCAGCCGAAGCAATAAACATCCCTTACCTGTTCAAGTCGTTTACTTTCGTATTTAAAAACATATAGGCTGAATAGCTCTTTTTCGTAAAGGCAAATAATATCTCCTTCGCGTTCCATGGTAGAGAACTTCTTGTAAGCTAGATTTTCGTTGTACCCTCTATCTGTGGCCCAACCTAAAAAAGCCTTTAGCCTGTTTATAAGGGTTGAGAAGTAGTTATCTTTTACTTCCTTCTCCTTAAAGGCATAAGTTCGCAATTTATCGAACCACTCAAGGGTAATATTATCGAAGCGGATTTGTAGTTTTAAATCATTCTGGAAGCCTTTTAGGAAGTTTACCGTAGTCACGTAGCCCATTATAGTTCTTTTAGCTTTAAGAGGCTTATTTGCCTCTATAAACTCTTCAAAACAGGTAAAAAAATCTTTGGCTTGTGGTTGTGCGCTGAACTTGTTACTTAGTTGGCTTTCTACATATTCTTTGGTAAGTGGGATGCCATTAAGTAAAGCATGATTAAAAATACCTTGCACCTTCTTTTCGGTGTTATCTAGGATAGTATTAAACTCCGCGTGGTTATTGCTAGGCTCTCCCTTTAATGGTGCTTTTATTCTTTGGGTCTTTTCTACCCAATACTTTTCCTTAAGCTTGGCTTTAGTTGCTTTCCTTATTCTTATGCCATTAAAGTTTAAAACCATCCAAACAGGAATTAATCCCTTGGAATCTTTTTTCTGGTGATTTAAGGTAAAATTTATAGTTGCCATAATTAGGGAAGGATTGGAAGGAAAATAAATAAAGGTTAAAAAAAAATCTACTCGGCAGATTGGGCGCTTAGGCGATTGGAAGAATTTTAAAGGTTAAAAAAAAAGAAATTCCGGTTATGTGGTTTTGCAGTAGTTTAAAAAATGGTGGCAGATTTGGTGTCATTTTTTTTGTTAAAATTGGTTAAAGTACACTTAAGGGAGTTGAAGAACCCCCCAAATATGGCTTAAATGCATGAAATTTAAAAGGATTTAAGTAAGTTTAATAAGTATGGTAGTCCCGCCCCTGGTACTTAAAAAGCCGCTGAAAAGCGGCTTTTTTGTTTTACCTCATTTTTTCTGAACAGTAGCAGGAAGTCGGAGATTTCCCAATTTTATTAAAAATTTGTAGCATTACTGCGGAAGACTACAAACAGCCGGGGAAGGTCTTAATTATAATTTGTTGATTCTAACTAGACTGCACCAACATTCGCATTGTTTAAAGCAGCTACAACGGTAGCGGTATCTTCGTAAATCTGGAACCGGCTTACTTTCCCATCCCGCAGTTGAAACACATGTATCCACTCAATATTTAAGGGTTGCCCGGTAGCTCTGGCTTTGCTCTGGTAATGTCCCAATACAACCACTTTGTCGCCTTGCGCAATCATCTCCAGGGGCTCAAATACACTGAATTCGAAGGTTGCACCTACTTTGCTGTAAAACTGTTTAACCCCGTCCTTTCCTATATAACGCCCGGCAATCGGACTTAAGTCTGTGGGCCCGGGCACAATATACTCGACATCTTCTGTATAATGTGGCATTAAATTTTCAATTTCACCGGTTAAAAAAAGGCGGTATCCTTCCTGCACAACTTTTACATTTTCCTGTTCATTCATAATAATGGAGTTTAAAAGGTAAGCGGTTGCAAGTAAATTAGCTGTTGCCGCAACCACATAGGCAACAGAAATAAATGAGAATAGCTATTACTGATGAGTAATCACCTGTTGCTTTAAAAAGCAAAGGCTTAAAACTTCTTTAATATTTTAAGAAAACTAAATAATGCAGGCTTGCCAGGAGGTTCTGGAACCCAATTAAATTTTTAAACGGAAGAAACAATCCTGAAAAAGTAATGTACTCGACAAAAGTCTATAGCCAGACCAGTTTGGTTGATTTTATATAAGCAGGAGAATTATCTCTGAAATATGTCTATCTGGATAAATCCTAATAATTGCCCTTAAAGTTAAGTTTTATACAACCGTATGCAAATTTATTTGGATAAATTTATGAACGCCCAGCTCTTTGCAGTCTCCTGCAGAAGACTGCAAACTATAAATGAAACCGAAGGAACTCTGTTCCGGTAAATGACAGTAAAGCTCATTATATGCCAGCAGGTTATCAAATCCGGGACCCAAATAGCAACGTGATTCGTAGCAAAACCTCCCGATTATATTTATTTAAGTGCCATAGATTAAAATGGCGGTAAAGGATTAATTTCGATAGCTTTCCTGTTAATTAACAGGAAACCGAAGATTTACCGGTTCCTAAAAAGTTTGCCTTTAGTCTGCGGAATACTACAAACAGAGGGGTCTTCCGCTTTTGCCCAAACGAATCCTTACAGGAGCAGAAGCCAGTTTCATTAAGTTTATTGCCCATATCGCCTCCTCCATTTGAAATTACAGGCTATATGTTATCTTTAAGAATTAAGAATTATTGGGGCAAAGCACTTGATTAGATTTTAAAGTAATTTATTATGGGCGGGGCCGGAAAAAAGTACCTTTTTAAGGGAAATAATGTCATGAAAAACGTTATATTTTTACGCAATGGTAAAACTAATAAGCCTGCTACTACTTTTTCTGACTCCTCTTTTAACCCGCGCAGCAGCAAACAAAAAGAGCCCAAATGTTATTGTTATTTTAACCGATGACCAGGGGTGGGGTGATTTAAGTATTAACGGCAACAAAAATCTACAAACGCCTAATATTGATTTGTTAGCAAAGCGGGGAGCCCGATTTAATTCTTTTTATGTAAGTCCGGTTTGCTCTCCTACCCGGGCGGAGTTACTTACTGGGCGCTATCATCCCCGTGCTGGCGTTTATAGTACCTCGGAGGGTGGCGAACGAATGAACTTGGGCGAAGTTACCATAGCCGAGGTTTTCAAAAAAGCAGGTTATGCCACGGCTGCTTTTGGTAAATGGCATAATGGCATGCAATATCCGTATCATCCTAACGCCCGCGGATTTGAAGAGTTTTATGGGTTTTGCTCCGGCCATTGGGGTGATTATTTCAGCCCGATGTTAGAACACAACGGCAAAATTGTGCAGGGTAAGGGCTTTATCATCGATGATTTAACAGATAAAGCACTGGCCTTTATCCAGACGAACCAGGCTAAACCTTTCTTCCTGTATGTGCCTTACAATACGCCGCATTCTCCAATGCAGGTACCAACTAAGTGGTGGGAAAAATTCAAAAATAAAGAACTTACCATGCGGGCCGATAAGCGGGCGGGTGAAGAAGATGATAATTTTACCCGGGCAGCACTGGCGTTGTGCGAAAATATCGACTTGAATGTGGGTCGTATCCAGGATAAACTTCAGAAACTAAATTTAGATAAAGAAACCATCGTTGTTTATCTACACGACAATGGCCCTAACAGTTTCCGCTGGAACGGTGGCATGAAAGGACGTAAAGGCTCCACCGATGAAGGCGGTATAAAATCACCCCTCCTGATTCAGTGGTCAGGTAAAATTGCTCCGGGTTCCCAAATAAACCAGATTGCCGGCGCTATTGATTTATTGCCGACCCTGGCCGACCTGGCCGAATTAAAATACCAGCTTCCAAAACCCATAGATGGCCGCAGCCTGAAACCGCTTTTGCTGAAACCTTCCCAGGCGTGGCCAGACCGCCTGCTTTTCGCTCACTGGGCTGGCCGGGTAAGTGTTAGGAACCAGCGATTCCGTTTAGACCACGAAGGTAAATTGTTTGATATAAATAACGACCCCCAGCAACTAAGTGATGTTTCGGCCCAGGAACCAGAAATAACTCATCGGTTAATTAAAGCCGTGGAAGATTGGAAATCTGAAGTGTTGAAAGGTATAGCAGCGGATAACCGGCCGTTTCCGGTAGGGCATGCAAATTTCTTATACACCCAATTACCGGCCCGCGATGGCGAACCCCATGGTGCCATTGTAAGGTCTAGCATACACCCCAACAGTTCCTTTTTTACTGGTTGGAAAAGCCCGAATGATAGCATTACCTGGAATGTGGATGTGCTAACTACTGGCAATTACCAGGTTGAAGTTTATTATACCTGTCCGGTAAAAGATGTGGGCGCTACCCTACGGTTGTCCTTGGGCTCAAATCAATTGAAATTTAAAATTAATCAAGCCCATGATCCGCCCCTTAAAGGCCGTGAATATGACCGGGTTGAACGAACAGAATCGTACGAAAAAGATTTCAAACCATTAAAAGCGGGTATTATTCATTTGGAGAAAGGCCTTGGTAAATTGTCCCTCCGGGCCCTGCATATACCAGGCTCACAGGCGATTGATTTTAGGCTACTGATGCTTACCAAAGTAAATTAAAAAGAAAGGAAAAACTGTTTTTACGAGTAGTAAAATAGATGCCGAATTTGGCTGGTTTTCCTTAAGGTATTCGTCTTTTGTAATTAGCAAGTCCCCGCTGTTTGCAGTCTCCCGCAGGAGACTGCAAACAGCGGGAAACTAGAGGAACGCGGTTCCGGTAAATACCAGCAAAAGTTTCTACGAGAAATAAATCTTAGCATAATCTCCAAAAAATTGCTTCTGCTTCTAATCCCCACTATGGTGCGAAAGTTACTTCCGTGCCTTTCTCGAAAGCTAGGCTTCTAATCAAATTTAACTGTTACGCTCTTACCCGCAAAATCACCATCCGGCAAGTCTACTAAAATAGAGGTGCTGCCTTGTTCCGCATCGGGAAGGATGGTAAATGAATCGCCTTTAGCTTTGTGCGTACCGGACAAAGTTACCAAAACGCTTTTGAGTTTTCGGGAAGGGTCGGAGAGGGTTAGTTCCTGTACTTTGCCATTTTGCACTTTAAGCATGGCCATCCCTTGGCTTTCCAGGCTTACTTTTAAATTACTGGAAACTTTAGCTTCGCCGGCCTGATAAAAGGCCATTTGCGTAATACCTGATTTATTATTTTTGACGGCCTGTAACGCAGCCGTGTTGGCGATAACTTCGATTTGGCGGTTATTTTGGCTGGATGCTATAAAGGCTTGTTCGCTTACGGCCGGCACCACAATGTATTCGTAAGAGGCATTGCGGGGGCTTTTACCGTGGTCGAACCAGAGTTTAAATACCTCTTTACTAACTACTGCCTGCGAAATATTCTTCTGGTCGGTAATATCAGACCAGCGGCCTTGCTCCGCCTGGTTAGAGAGATGTACCGTGGTGGGAGCGGGTAAAATATAGCCAACTTTATCGTGGTACACGAGCTTTAAATCTTTTAGTTCGTGGTTGCCCGGCGGCAGCTTTTTAACCTGGTTATTTTGCATAATGGTTACGTCGCTGCGCATGAGGGCTTGATTAATGGTGGTGGCTATCGGCAGGTTGGGTTGCGATTTAATATCGGTGCCCAAACAAACGTATTCTTCATCAAAAAAGAACCAGGTTTTTTTAGCTTTTACCTGGTCGTGCGGGCTAATAAAATCAAAGGCTACGGCACCGTATAAGCCATCGGTTACGGCTCCTACAAAATCGGTGAGGCCATCTAGTTGAATATTTTCGGGGCCGTGCAGCTTGGGTTTTTGCATAATGGTGGTACCGGATATTTTTTGCCAGTCGTAAACGGGCCAGATGTTATGGTACTCGTCGCCTTTCAGCATTAAATAATTGGTGCCATCGGCGCGGTGGTGGGTGGTTTTACCGGGCCCGTTGTAAGGCTCTTCCATGTTGCGGTTGCGCGTAGAAAACATGCGCACCGTGGTATAAAAAGTAGGCCGCTGAAACACGAAATGCTCGGTTTGCCAAAAGAATTTACTGAAAGACTGCGCCGGCTGGGCTTCACCTTTCCGGAGTTTCATAATTTCTTCGAGTTCCTTTTTACGGTAGTCGGTGCTGATTAATAACCTTTCGATTTCGGTTACGCTATGCGGCTTAAAAGGGCCTTCTTCCTGCGTAATACTCCGGTTTTTTACACTTACATCGGTGTAAATGCCATATACCATTTGCTTGTAAATACCCTCCAGGTAATAATCTACTAGTTGGTTAATTTTTTCTTTAGCGAAAGCGTATTGGGTATTCGCCACGTAATAAGACCAACTGCCAAATTCATTCGCGTATTTGCTATAGCCGTACGAAGTGGTATTATTTACCCGGTCTTCGCGGTGGTGAAAACTGTAGTCGCTTTGCATGCCGCGCTTACCGGTATTAAATTTTATTTCGCCCGCAATTATTTTAATTACTTCGTCGAACCCGGCTTTATCGCTCACAAAAAGCATGTTTTTGGCCAAGATGCCGGCAATTACAATCCGGTCGCCGCTAGGCCGGGCTCCCGAGGCATTCATGTTGGCCCGGCGAATAATGGGTTGGGCTTTCGCTACTAAATCTTTCGGTAATTCATCTCCGATTACCAGCATAAAATCGCCCAGATTGGTAGGCGTCGTTATTTGGCTATCGTGCCAGTTATCGCCCACAAAATCGTGGTCTACCCAATATTTTAAGGAGGCAATAATGCGTTCTTTTAATTTGCTATTTTTATAATATTTCGATTTTTTGTTTTTATAGGCTTTTGCCAGATAGAGCAGATCAGATGTGTGAAATCGATGCGGAAAACCGGCCGTCCGGCTCAGGTCGGCATAATTAATATTCTTAAAACTACCATCCGGATTCATGCGGTCCAGGATAGCGGCTACCCTGCTGGCTTCTATTTTGGTTTCCATTAATTCCGAAACTACTCTTCCTTTTATAAGCTGAAAATCGGTAGGCTTGGCGGCAGCGGGTAAGGTTAAAAACGTAACGAGTATAAGGGTAATTACTAGTTTGATGGTGGAAATCATGGTTTAATAAATATGGCGCAAGTATGAAGGTAGACGCACGAAAGCCCTTTAGAAATCCGTAGCGTAGGAAGGTACAGAAAATATTAATTAAATACCAAACCTTAGAGGCTAACAAATTACCAATTTATTGGCAGTAATTTTTGGTTAAATCTGTTTTGGAACTAATAACTGAAGCATGTTACTGCTGCTAATTAAGCTATGTCTACTGTTTTAAACAGTTGTTAACTACATATTACTAAAATGCAGAAAGCCGTTTGCGGAAGCGAACGGCTTTCTGAAAGTATGTTTATTTAATTAAATAATAATTGGTTTGTTAGTAAGCGCAAGCTTTAAACTTTATGGTAAGTTTTAAGGTGTAAACTATAATGCCGCAACATTTGCTTTGTTTAAAGCTGCTACCACAGTGGCGGTATCTTCGTAAATCTGAAACCGGCTTACTTTACCATCCCGTAGTTGAAATAAATGTATCCAGTCAATAGCCAGTAGTTGCCCGGTAGCTTTTGCTTTGGCTTCATAATGGCCCAGCACCACAACTTTGTCGCCCTGCGGAATCATTTCCTGGGGTTGAAACGCGCTAAACTCAAAGTTAGCACCTACTTTACTGTAAAATTGTTTAACACCTTCCTTTCCTACATAGCGCCCGGCAATCGGACTCAAATCGGAAGGCCCGGGCACGATATACTCAACGTCTTCGGTATATTGTGGCATTAAATTTTCGAAGTCGCCGGATAAAAAAAGGCGGTATCCTTCCTGTACAACTTTAACATTGTCCTGTTCACTCATTATTGATAGGATTTATAGGGTAAGCGGTTGCAAGTAGACTAGCCGTTGCCGCAACCACATAGGCAACAGAAAAAATAAGCATATTTACTATTAATGAATATTTACTTTAAGCGTTAATAGGCGAAAGCTAAATACCTCTTTTGTATTCGGAAATAATAAAATATTGGCGCTCTGACCAGTATTGTAAGCCGCTTTAAGCTTAATTTTTAGAAACAGCTACCCTGAAGGTTAGTATACTCTCAGAATGCTGCCTTTAAATTTGCCTGGTTGATTTTAGGTAATCCAGAAGAATATTTGCAGTATATGCTATCCGGAATAATCCTAATAATTATTCTTAAAGTTAAGTTTAATATTGATGTGTGCAAATTTATTTAATTGAATTTGCGAGTATTTTATAAAATAAATATTGGTGCTGTTTGGCGCTAGCTGGTTGTTGTACCAAACTATAAGAACGCTAATTTAAAGCCAATAAAAAAGGCCGTTCACTTTCGCAAACGGCTTTTTAAATAATTCATTCGGCTATAACTTAATTTACCATTAACCGCAGATTTTGCACTTCTTGGTGGGTTTTCAGGCGTAAAATATACAAGCCTTTGGCTCCTGTTTGGGGTTCCCACAAGGTTTCTACTACCTGACCGGCCCGGGCTTTACCTTGCTGTAGCGTTTTTACCAAACTGCCTTTTAAGTCGTATATCGCCAGCGAATAATCGCCATCCTGGCTTAGGGTAAGCGCAATATTGGCTTGCCCGGCTACTGGGTTAGGATAAGCTGTAAGGCTTGTTTTTTTAGTACTGTTATATTCTAAGTTAGCATCCGGTTGGCGGGCGGTTAAAACAGGTCCGGTTCCGCGTACTCCTACTTGTACGGTAAGGGTAGCCGTAGTACCCCTGGCATCGGTAACGGTTACGGTGTAAAAGCCTGGCGTAACCTGGGGTAAATCTTCCATCTCGCTGCCGGCATTCCAACGAACTTTATAAGGTGCTAAGCCCCCCATAATGGTTAAATCAATAGCACCATCGGGTTTACCCCAGGCAGAAGCATCGGTATGAGAGGCTCGTAAGGCAAGAGGCTGGCCTTTTACCGATACATAAACCGAGGTAGTTACGCTGGCTCCCGTGGCATCGGTAACCGTTACGGTGTACAGGCCCGGCGTGGCGCGGGGTAAATCTTCTGAATCGACGCCGGCATTCCAGCGGTAGGTATAAGGTGCTACGCCGCCAATAACCGTTAAATCTACGGAGCCATCGTTGGCACCAAAGCGGGAAGCGGGGTTGTGCGCGGTGTGCAAGGCCAAAGGATCGTTTTTAGCCGATACAAAAACAGCGGTATAAGCGCTATTGCCGGCGGCATCGGTAACCCAAACTGTATAAAGTCCGCGGGTAACGCGGGGCAGATCTTCGGTAGTTACGCCGGCATTCCATTTAAAGGTATAAGGCGCAACACCGCCTACTACCGATAGATCAATAGAACCATCCTGGGCGCCATAAGCCGATACGTTTTGGTGCGCAGAAGTTAAGGTTAATGGCGTACCGGTAACGCCTACCTGCACGGTGGTAGTAGCGGTGCAGCCCGTAGCATCGGTTACCCATACAATATATTGTCCGGGACTGGCTTTAGGTAAGTCTTCGGTAGTAGTGCCGGCATTCCAGCGGTAAGTATACGGGCCGGTACCGCCCTTAACCGTTAAATTTATTGCGCCTGCGCTATTGGGCGTAGCTTGTATTACCTGCGTGGTAAGCGAAATATTGCAACCATACGTACGGGTTGTTTCCAGGGCTTTGGTGGCCTGCACAAAGCCGTAACCCGTTTGGTAATCGAAACCAAAATCGAAACCGGGCGTTAATGGGTCATCCATATCTGTGGCAGAACTAATTAAATTGGCGAGAATAGCCGCGGGGGCCAGGCTGTTGCGGCGGGTTTCCTGCATCAAGGCCGCTACTGCCGCTACATGGGGCGCGGCGGCCGAGGTGCCAAAAAAGTTAGGGAAAGCATCCGTATCTATGGTAATATCATCTCCGAAAAAAGTAGTGTTGGTGCCATCCGGACCTACTACTTCGGGCTTTTGCCGGATGTTGCTGTTGTTGAGCGGGAGGCGTGTACCGGTAAGCGTATAAATAACGGGCGTGCCGCCGGCCGAAGAAAAATTATTGATTACCGGGCGCGTTACGTTGGCGTTAAAAGATGGCGTATTAAACCAGGCGGAGGCACCTACCGCAATGGCGCTTTGCGCATTGGCATGGCCGTAAATGGTAGAACTCTTGGTGTTATGTTCCTTCGGGGTAGATACGCCAAAGTCTACCCATTTCATAATGCCGGGATTTGGTCCTTCAAATTTGGTGATCATAATTTCAATATCTATGGCTTGCTCAAAGGGGTTGGAAATGCCTACATATTCCAAGGGGTCGCGGCCAATATTATATTCCAAAGAAGAAAGCTCCGGCAAGAATACACCATTATAGAAAACCAAAACATCTAAATCGGTGCGGGCACCGGTACCGCCGCTAACCGAATAAAAAGGATCGTCCCACTGAAAAGGAATTTCGAAAGTACCGCCAGCCGGAATCCGGATTGTTTGGGTAATATCGCCGTTGCCAAAATCGTGGGCTTCGCCGTAATAACTACTATCCAGTACAATAGCCCGGCCAGAGCTCCGGAAAGCAGCCTGGTACGATTGGCGGTTATTATTACCGGCGGCACTAAAGTAAGTGATGTTGTTTTTTACGACTACATCTACCGCCTGGGCAATAATACCGTCCTGAAACATTGGCTCACCCGGATAAATAACATCATCGACAATAATGTTACAACCGGCTTGGGCCAAACGCAGAATGCCGACAGCAAAAGTTGCCTGCCCGCCCACTGCCGTATGAAAAGCAAGTTTGGCACCCGGAGCCACATCGTGGATTAATTCGGCCATACCCCTGCCTTCGTCGGTTTCATTGGGGGCATCCAGTAATATTTGCACATCGGCCGGCAAATCGCCGGTAGCAATGCCGTCTGCTGCGCCGGCCTTATCGGCGGCATACGAATCTGAAATTATGCCAATTTTAGAACCCGCGCCGGTAACATTAAATTGCTGACGGGCTTTGTCGGAGAACAAAGCCGCATCGCCTTGGGTAGTAACGGCACCGGTGGCGTGCTGCAATTTATACGCCGGCATTACCTTGTTCAGCGCTTTAACATTTTCTAGTTCGTCTATTTTGTCTATTGGGAAATAGCCTGAAACAATCCGCTTGTAATAAACGCCTTTTTGTAAGCCTAATTGCTGCAACTGGCGCAGCAATTCCTGGCCATCCGGTCCTTCAGCTACGGCATCAATGGCTACGTAACCATCCTCTACCTGGAGTAAATCTAATTTCTGCGGCTTAGTTGGGGCTTGCCGCGAACGGATACTAATGGGCGGATTAGCTAAATCGCGTAAAGCAGCCGCAGCTTTGTATTTTTCTTTATCTGAGGGTTTGGGCGTTTGCGCGAATCCTGTTTGTACCTGCAGGTTAAATAATCCAAATAAAAAGGCCGTAAAAGTTAGCCGGAGTAAATTGTGCTTCATACTGCTATGGGTTGAATATTTATAAAAGCTTTTAAATATATAGTCGGATAACACGTTATTAATTAATGGTATGTTGTCCAGAAATAATGGTAATTCGTGTTTATACAATAAAGCTGTTTAGTATTTTTGGTTTCGAACAAATACGTATATTATTAGTGGTGTTATCACCGGCTTTGTGTCAGGCAAAGAGTACAGTATTACGATATCCACCTTTGTTAATTGTCTAACTTTAAATGATTTATGGTTTTAGTTATGTGTGCTAAAAAAACGGGGCTAAAGTAACCGGTAAAGGCAATATTTAACTTAATAGCTATGGTGAAAACAAATTTAGCCTATTCATAAAATATTAAATAACTGCAATATTTATAGTAATTGTTTTGCCTCACTGGCTGTTTTATACCCGTAAGTTTCTCTGCGCAAGTTTTGCTTTAGTATTAGTATTAATAAGCTGCTGGTAAGTTATAGGTTATAACGAAATAATAATAGAATATAAACTTATTCGCAGGCAATATACCTATTTTTAGGTATTTACAGGAATTTAGTAAGTAAAGGCTTCTAAAATATTACCTAAACCTGATCGGGTTGTTTGTTTTTTACAAGATTTAGCTGCATAAATTCGTTTATTATACAATAAAAAAAGCTAAGCGGTTTGTACCGATTAGCTTTTTCGGGTAATATTTATTACTGGTTTTAGGCTAAATCTAATCTGAATAATTATATATGCAGTTGTTTAGGTATATGCGCAAGCTAATTTGATAGGGCTTATTTAACAAGTATGCAGGAACATATTACACTTTGCTAGCTAGTAAACCGGGTTATGTTATTAAGCTCAAAAACTTTCATCTCACCAGGTTGCAAAAGGCTTCAATAATACAAAACCAGTTAACAGTAAGTAATATACCGCCAACTGGTTTTGTAACTTTACCCACCCAAGTTTTTAATTCATATTTCTTCTAGTCATTGGCAATGCTCCAACTGGTTTTAGGGGCCGGCCTCGTTTATCGGTCCAGGCAAAAGAACGATCATAAACGGTTTTAATGTCGAAAGACCTGGAAGCGGCTTTGTCGGTTAGGTAATTTACTTCAAAGGTGTATTTGCCATCGGTTACCGCCGCTAAATCAAAGAATTTGGTAAATTGGGTATTGCGGATAACACCCTGGTACAAAATGTCTTTTTCGTTATTCCGGAAAATATAATTCAGGGGTTCGCCGGTATTATTTACCACGTGCAGCGTTATCTGAGCAGGAGCACTTTTATAAATGGCAGCCATTACGTCGGATGGTCTCCGGTTTTCCAGGTCAGTGGGGGTCATGTTCCGGTTTTCTTTGCTATTAATGGCAAACCGCTTTACATCTGTTTGTTTATGGCCAGCTACTACCAGCGAATACCGGCCCATTGGGGTTTGCGTAAAATTTAATATTTTGTTGTATTCTTTGCCGGTAAAAGAATCTTGAAATAACGGAATGTTGGCGTAATTGCGGATAGCAATACGCACTTGTTTACCGGTTGGGTTAAGCACGTTTACTTTTACCCGCATGGGCGATATTTCCTCTACAGAAGTAATTACGCGGGCTGTTACTTTCGCTTCTTTTAAAGTGCCTTGCGGAATTTTATCGTTTTTTTTGTTTTTACCCGAAACCTGGGCCGCAACTGGGCTAGCTACAAAAGCTACTGCAAAGCCTATCAGCATAAGCATTAATAAAATGTATCTGATTTTATGATTAGCGGTTTTATATGAAGTTTTCATGAGTTTGTTTTATTAAGGTTAAATTTTAAATAAATAATGCCTGGAAAGTGGTTTTTGCTGCGCTTACCGGAATAGCAGCGGGCACATTGCGCGTAAATTATTGCCGGCTATTGCCGCAAAAACAATACTTACCAAAACAATTGGTTAGGGGGTAGTACAAGCCTGTAAGGCAACGGCGAAGCGTAGATTAAATTTGTTTGACTGCTTTTTCTGGCCAGGTAAAAACCTGACAGAAAATAATTATTTGGGGAATGCTGGTACCAGGTGCTAAGCGGCTATTTGTCAGGGGAGAACAACAGGCTAGCAGCGCCGTAATTTTTTAGTAATAATAATATTGCTTGCGCAAGCGGGGTATATTTAGTTGTAAAAATCAGGTTCATGTACATGCCGCGTTGCTTTAAGGTACGTAATTTTGCACTGGCTTTATTAATAACTAGCAGCAATAGACCGCATAGCAAAACCCGATTTTAGCCGTTATTCAGAACCTGGCTGGCTTTTGATATTTTACCCTTTAGCTTGTAAAGCAATAAGGTTTTTCAGAAGGCTTGTGCATAGGCGTTTAGATGGTTTTGGATTAACAATGGTGTTCTTTTATTAGCTCGGATGAATGTCTTAGCGGCCTATAATAGCTAAGAAAATGGCGTGTGGTTTAGTTGTTTTTACCCCCCAACCAAAACAACTAAAATTTATTTGTTCTTTCGAAATAATGGTAAATATAGTACGACGGGTAATCTAATAAAATACTTAATATAAGTATTTTTAGAACTAATTATATTTAAGTATAGGGAAATGCCGTTTTTAGATATTTAACAGGAGATGGTTTTATATATATAATTTGAATATTTTGATATTGCTCGTTTGTCTTATGTCTGGGGTTTAAAGCAAGATTAATTTTTCGGAATATTAAAAACCGGCCAGAATAGCAAAGTGTACCAGACAAGAAGTGTCTTTAATATTCGTTTTTTCCAGCATATTGCGCCGGTGGGTTTCAACGGTATGAATACTGATAAACAATTCGTCGGCTACTTCTTTACTTGAATATCCTTTGCCTAGTAACTTTAAAATTTCTATTTCGCGTTTACTCAAAAAAGTATCTTTGGTAACGCGCTGTTCGGCCAGGTTGTAAAAGTAAGCAAAGCCGCTTTCCTGCTTGTTTATAATGTGCAGTATTTTGGTATTATCTTTTTTAAGATGCGTAATATCGGTTAATACAACCAGCAAATGCAACACCTGATTGGCTTCGTCGAGGTTTAAAATAAGGTTGCGTTGGAGCACCCGAATATACGTGCCGTTAATTTTGCGAATGCGGTAATCGTAACTAGAGCGGTAATCCAGGCGCTGATTAGGGGTTAAACCAGCTATATAATCCATTTCTTTTTCTAAAATTTCGAGTAAGCCGGGTACATCATCCGGATGAATTTTGGATAAGGTAAAGCACAATCCTTCCTGTAAATACGCCTGGGCTTCGTAGCCTAATAATTGCTCCAGTTTATAGCTAATGTACGGGTAATTGGTTTTACTCGCATCAAAAATGGCAATGGCACAATCGGCACCTATAAATATTTTTTCGAGCAGCGGGTTACGGTTTACCAAAAAGTCAAAATCTTTCGTGGCAGTACCGGGTTTGCTTTCCTGGTAGCGCTGCAATATTTTTTTTAGCGTCGGCTGTCCGTTTTCAAAAGCTTCTTCCATGCCCATTGGTATGCCATTTATCTTTTTAGTTTCTGGGGTTGCTACCGGTCATAAACGGTTAAAATCAAACAGTACGGCAGAATAGTTAGGCTTATATTTGTTTGTCTGTTTAACCTGCCTGCTGGAATTAAGTAGTATTTGTTTAGATGTTTAATTAATTCCGGAAAGTAAAAGATTTATTCTATTTTTTAATAAATAATACAATAATATATTAAAAATATACTAATTTTGGAAATTATAGTTGCCCTAAAAGGGAATTAATTTTAGTTGATTGTTAATTTATTTGTTGGTTATAAAAGAGTGAGTGGGCAGAGCGGCAACTTAGGCAAAAGCCTGTTTAATATTAACACGTTTAAGCCAGCATTATTGCCTGGTTGGTTTTGTAACGGCTTAATTTAATAGCGAAAACCTCGTGCATTAAAATAAAGTTACAGCAGTATAATAAAATAATTTGCTCTGGTATTACGGGGTTGGGTATCTAAATAAAATAACTTTACTTAGCCTTTGTAACTACTGCAACCTTATGATTTCGACTGCCACAACCCCGCAGGAATATTTAGAAACGCTGGAACCTGCCCGGCAGCAAGCTATGGGTAAACTCCGAGATTGTTTGCTCGCTAATTTACCGGCGGGTTTCACCGAAGTTATGAATTATGGCATGATTGGGTATGTGGTGCCGCATGCGCTTTATGCTCCGGGTTACCACTGCAATCCAACATTGCCGCTGCCATTTATAAGTATTGCTTCGCAAAAGAATTTTATTGCGCTTTACCACATGGGCCTGTATGCCAATGCCGATTTATTAGCCTGGTTTGTGCAGGAGTACCCAAAACACGTAAAAACCAAACTCGATATGGGTGAAAGTTGCATACGGTTTAAGCGGCCCGACCAAATACCCTACGACCTGATTGGAGATTTAGCTACTCGCCTAACGCCCCAGGATTGGATTAAACTCTACGAAAGCCAGCTAAAAAAATAGCTTTACTGCCAGCTTGCTTTTATTTGGTTGGGGCTTGTATAATTACTTATTTATGTTGCCAACCTGAAAATCTAGGTTATAAAACCAGTAATTTCTTCTTAACCAAATTGTATAAACTACTGCACAAAGCTTTTTAGCAGCTTGGTAAACGGAATGAAAAGCGTAGATTAAATATTTTGCGTGAGACTTAGTATTATTAACCCGCAATGCTTTATTCGCGGGGTAAGTTAAGCCGCATAAAAAACAGCACGCCACTAGTAGCAGCTAAACCATATGTAAAAAAGTTTTGGAGCGAAAAGGTAGCTTCGGTTTTCAGCGGAAACTGCGGCCCCTGGAGCAAAATACCCGATATTAACCCTACTAAACCGGCAATTACAAAGTGCCGCCGCTGCAACTTATACCCACCTTTTTTAGGCAACATAACTACTCAATATTTAATATTATAAATATATATTATTAAATATATTAAAGTCAAGCCTTACATTCTTTAAGGCGCTAAGTTTCTGAAAATATTGGTGTACTACCTTAACAAGCTTTTAAAAGGAAGAATTTGTGCGAAGCGCCATATGGCCAAATAATGCACCCCATTCCGTAGTAATTTTATGGTAGCCGTTTTGGTATCTAACTAAATTCCAAAATATAGAAAACAGCGCTTTAAGCAGGTTTATTGTTTTATTACAATTTTTTATCTAAAAATAGTTGCTTGGTTTAATTTAAATAAAGTAAATTTATGCGTTAATTATATTAGAGATGCGCTTTATTTTTGTTGTTGGGTTATTTTTAACTTTCTCTATTCCAGGTTTTGGACAAGTTTTCGGGTTTGAGCAGCTTATAAGTTTAACCAAGCGCGACTCGGCCCAGGTGAGCAGTTATGTTGCCGAAAAAAAATGGGTTTTAAACGAAGCCAAAACACCTACCGAAAATACCGCCGGCCGGATAACCTGGAAGCACTCTGCTTTATCTAAATCTGACCAGTTTGCCCAATATTGGCTGGTGTATTTTTATAAAGAGAATAAATGCCGCCGGCTCTCTTACGCCACTCTCGATGCCAAAACGTTTGAAGCTTTAAAAAGGCAGGTAGCCAGTAAAAACATGCGGAAAATCTCAAGTAAAAACAGCAAAGGCCTTAGCCAAACGCAGTACCAATGGGGCACCTATACCGTTACGTTAGAGCAAAACAGCAACAGCGTAGATCAGGAAAATAAGCCTATTAAAAGCTTTGAAATAACCATAGATACTATTTAAACCTTTAAATTTTAGCTAAGGTAACCTACCAGGTAAAGCTTGCTTAGTTTTTCGGGTTGTAAAAACTACCAGTATAAATTGATTTTCAGAAGATAAACCGCTATATTAACAGTAAATTAACTCCTTCTTGTCGGTCCTGCTTATTTATACCAGGCTGTTTTTGGCTCCAGTAACCTGAACTAAAAGTACATTCTTTTGCGGCTCATTTGGGCGTGGTTAAGCTTTTAGTGTTATTAATCTAGTTTTATTAAACAAACTATGCCATACGAAAAGCTGATTGTACAAGTACAATCGTTTTTAAAGGAAGGTAAAACCGATGAGGTAGTGGAGCTGTTGTTTTCTACGTATTTGCAAACCCACCCGGAGGCCCGTAACATTCAGGATTACCGCGAGCGGGTAAGTTACAAGTTGCAGAATGAGTTTAACGCGCTAGCGGAGCCGGAAGCTAAAGAAAAGGCCGAATTACTAATTTTTGGCTTTATGGCCATTGTAAGCAACAGCGAAGGCGAAACCGGTTATAATATTGTGCTTTTGTTGCTACACTTAATGCGGCGCGGCCAGTTTGATGCCATCCGCGAAATTATTCAGGTACTTAAACTCGAAAAGGCTTCGCGGTTGTTGGAAAAACTGCGATAAAGTAAATATTATAGGTTACTAAAAATAGGAAGACCAATATTTTCGGGTTGCAACCAGTTGGCTTTTACTATACCACTATCAATTAGAGACTGCGCTTAAAAATTTGGTCATCCTGAGCTTGCCGAAGGATCTATAACAGTATTATAAATTAGATTTAGCTATTTCGACAAGCGCAACAAGACTGCAATAATGTAAGCGCATTAACCAATAAATATTATTATTATTCCGCCCTTGCTTAGCTTTTTTGCCCAGCCGTAAATCTGCCTGTAAAAAACCTTAACTACTAGCCGGGCTTATTTTTTTGCCTACCAGGTAGTTAAAGCAATTTTGTTTAGGCCGCAATAAAAATAACCAGTCAACTAAACTTTAGCCATCTTTTTTTGTCTATTACCTTTTTTGGACCTAAATAATTAACGTTGTACGCGAGGCATAAACGGGTTAATAAGGTAAAAAGCGCAAAATATGTTAGAACTTTATAATTTTGCAGACCCGGCAAAAAAACTTACCTCCTGGCTACCTTAAAATTATTGCTTTGAAAGGATTTTATACCATTGTGCTGCTGATACTTTCTAACGTATTCATGACGTTTGCCTGGTACGGGCACTTACAATTTAAAAAGTTGGGTTGGCTGCAGCAGGCCGGATTGTGGGTTATTATTTTAATTAGCTGGGGCTTGGCCTTTTTCGAATACGTGTTTCAGGTGCCGGCCAATAAAATAGGTTTCCGCGAAAACGGCGGCCCTTTTTCGTTATTCGAGCTGAAAACCATACAAGAGGCGGTATCGCTGGTGGTATTTACCTTAGTAACCGTATTTATTTTTAAAACCGATAAACTTGCCTGGAATCACGCTGTAGGGTTTGCGTTGCTGGTGCTGGCGGTTTTTTTCATTTTTAAGAAATGGTAGTAATAAGCCCGAACTGCCAGCATAAATTAATATTTTAATGGAAACAGAAGAAATATCGTACCAGGAGCGCATTCGGGAACATCAGCTTAAAATAAGGCAAGTGTTTGCCGAGGTGGGCAAGGTAATAGTGGGCCAGCAATACATGGTTAACCGCCTGCTGATTGGGCTTTTTACCAACGGCCATATTTTGCTCGAAGGGGTGCCGGGTTTAGCCAAAACCCTAACCATTAACACGCTTTCCAAAGTACTGCACCTCGATTTTCAGCGCATTCAGTTTACGCCCGATTTATTGCCTTCGGACCTGATTGGCACCATGATTTACAACCAAAACTCCTCGGCGTTTGAGGTGAAAAAAGGGCCCATATTTGCGAATTTATTATTGGCCGATGAGGTAAACCGCTCGCCGGCCAAGGTGCAATCGGCGCTGTTAGAAGCCATGCAGGAAAAACAGGTAACCATTGGCGAAACTACTTTTAAGCTCGATTTGCCGTTTCTGGTGTTGGCTACGCAAAACCCCGTAGAGCAGGAAGGTACTTACCCCTTGCCCGAAGCCCAGGTAGACCGCTTTATGATGAAGGTGTTTGTTAATTATTTGTCTAAAGCCGATGAACTGGAGGTAATGCGGCGCATGGCCAATATGTCGTTCGATAGCCACGTAAACACCGTACTTACCAAAGCCGATATTTTTGGTATCCGGCACGAAATAAACCAGGTGCAGATTTCGGAAACGCTGGAGCGTTATATTATTGAACTGGTATTTGCCACCCGCCGCCCGGCCGAGTACGATTTAGCTGAATTTGCTGATTACATTCAGTTTGGGGTTTCGCCGCGGGCTAGTATTGCCTTAAACTTAGCCGCCAAGGCCGTAGCATTTTTTGATGAGCGCGATTACGTTTTGCCCGAAGATATTAAAGACGTGGCGTTGGATGTGCTGAACCACCGCATTATTTTAAACTACGAAGCCGAAGCCGAAGACATTAAAACCAAAGATTTTATAGAAGCCATCTTGCGCAAAGTACCCATTAGTTAGTAAGGCAATATTTTACATCGAAATCCGGAGTTGCAGCAGTTCCGATTCGCCGTTGTCGTTATCGGTTATGGCCAGGCCCAGGTAAGTTCCTGCATTTTCTTTTTCCTGAATCACCAGCGATTCTACTTTGCCCTTATAAGGTTGCCCGTTTTTATTTGTAATGAGTGCGGTTTGCAAAGCTTTGGCACCGTTGTTTGTGTTAATTTCCGAAATATTCAGCCAGCCTATAAAGCTACCCATTACTTCCCCGTCCTGAATAGCATCGGTGGTATTCTCAACGGAAGCCGTAAAGAATAATTTATCTTCAAACGTGTAAGCGCCCGAGAACCGCGCTTTAGAACCAGCCAGTTCGGGCAAATCAAAAGGAATAATGGTATAAGCCGGTAACTGTTCTGGTTGGCTGGTAAGGTGCTGTATAAATTCCGGGCTATCAAAAAGCAACAATGCATTGGGGCCGGTATTAGCAGAGCGCTGAAGTAAGATTAATTTGTTATCCGAAGTAACTGCCGCTGCTTCCAGGTTTAATAAATCGCCGGTTAATAGGGCGGTATCTTGTTGCATTGCGGCGTATAATTTTTTCAGGGAATATTCTTTTACTTCGGAGGTAGCATTGGTGGTTGCCGGTAGTTTAATTGTGTAGCATTTGGTGCGTGTGGGCGCCGAACCGGAGCCAAAAGCTATTAAGTAAGGTTCGCCGGCAATATTTATGGTGGTCAGGCATTCCAGGTCCGGTTTCAGGGCTTTAGGTATCCGGCCAGAACTAAAATCAGTACTCCGGAACAGCTCAATTTTATTTATTAGTTTAAAAGTGTTGGCATCCAATACATACAAAAAAGGCGAATCATCGCCAACTACGTAAATTTTATTCTCTAAAATTTCCAAGCCCGAAGCCGAAGGAATATTCTGGTAAAGAATTTTATTTAAGATGGTTATTTGCATCGTATTGGTTACCATTCTGGCGCTTTTAGCCGTATTTTGCTTTTGCGCCTGTTCACACGAAAGTAATATATGCGTACAAACGCAAAACAAGCCGAGCCAACGCAAATATCTCATACTTTTAAAGTTTAAATGAGAGCATACGTTTTCTTACTTAAAACGATAATTAGTTTACAGGTAATTCGCGCCAGATGGCTTGTTTATAACTTGCCGGATTAACCATAACCATTTTATGATTGATTTTACCAAAGAATTTGAATACCGGACTTCCCGTAGTGGTGGCCCCGGCGGACAAAATGTAAATAAAGTTTCTTCTAAAGTAGAGCTGCGGTTTCACGTAAATAATTCGGAGTTGCTAACCGAAGAAGAGAAAGCGCTGTTGTACCAAAAGCTAGGCAACTACATTACCCAGGAAGGTTACCTGCAGGTAATTTGCCAAACCGAGCGCAGCCAGTTGGCTAATAAAGAAAACTGTATTCAGAAGTTTTACGCGTTGTTGGGCAAAGCTTTTACGAAACAGAAAGCCCGTAAACCCACCAAACCATCCAAAGCCTCCCAACACGAACGCATTGCCGCCAAGAAAAAGTTATCCGACAAAAAAGCCAACCGGGGCCGTGTCCGGAATTCAGATTATTAAGAATTGAAAGTTTGATAATTAGCGTTAGCTTGAAATTAGGGTGATGCTGCTTTTATAGTCTTTATTCTATAAAAAATAATGCGGAGCTCCTTGCTTGTTCTGGGGTAAAATAGCAAGGAACTTTGGCTGGAATTTGTTTAAATTATAATTTACTTTTTATTAGTTCCAATATTTCATGCTCCTCAGAATTTAAGAAATCCTGTATAACGCTTATATTATTACGCAGCAATTCTGAAATTGAGTTAGTAGTTAAGTTTCCTGTTCTCAGCCAAATTATTTTCGGAGGAAAGCCTTTTATTATATTCAAATCGACAAAATCAGAATCGAAAGTAACTATGGCATAATCATGCTTTTTTGCATACTCAAAAATTGCTGCATCAGAAGCATTTTCTAGACCAAGCTGACGAACTTGTTTTGCTTCCGGAAATATATCTTCTAATTGTTTCACCAACTTCGGAGAAATATTCTGATCGAATAACAGGTTCAAGAGGCAATTTTTAGTTTATGTTCTTTATCGGCAGCAAAGGCAAGGCACGCATTAATCATGTCCTCATTTAGTTCTTCAAAATCCGACATGATTTCGTGTTTAGTCATACCATTTGCTAACCAATTCAGCACCTCATAAACAGATATTCTGGTGCCTTTAATGCAGGGTTTGCCAAATCGCTTTTCTGATCGAATCTCTATAAAGTCTTGATAATTCATAATTCAATATACTAAATTCTAAGCAATGGGATTTTATAACTGCCTATTTCTGAATATTAATATAAATGTACAAAAATAAGAATGCCGGTTAACTACAAGCTAACCGGCATTCTTATTCACTAATATTAAAAACTACATTTCTTTCAACTCACCTACCATTTTAGTAATAGTAGCTTTGGCATCGCCGAAGAGCATGAGAGCGTTGGGGAAACCGAATAATTCGTTTTCGATACCGGCGTAACCCGAGGCCATGCTGCGTTTACTAATAATAACAGTGCGGGCTTTATCGGCATTTAAAATGGGCATACCGTAAATCGGGCTGGCCGGATTGGTGCGGGCTGCCGGGTTTACTACGTCGTTGGCCCCGATAATTAAACAAACATCGGTATTGGCAAACTCATCGTTAATATTTTCCATTTCAATTAGTTTATCATACGGTACATTGGCTTCGGCCAGGAGTACGTTCATGTGGCCCGGCATCCGGCCGGCTACCGGGTGTATGGCAAATTTTACCGAAATATTCTTTTTCTCCAGCAGTTCGGTCATTTCGCGCACAATGTGCTGGGCTTGCGCCACGGCCATGCCGTAACCCGGTACAATTATTACCGATGAGGCAGAATCGAAAATCATAGCGGCTTCTTCTACGCCTACTTCTTTTACCTGCATGTCGGAGCCGCCACCGGCAGCCGCAGCACTGCTGCCGCCCTGGCCAAAACCACCCAACAATACGCTCACCAGCGAACGGTTCATGGCCTTACACATAATCTGGGTAAGAATAATGCCCGAAGCACCTACCAGCGCACCCGCAATAATTAATACCTGGTTGTTTAGGACAAAACCGGTGAAACAAGCGGCCACCCCGGAGTAAGAGTTCAGGAGCGAAATAACCACGGGCATATCGGCCCCGCCGATGGGAATAACGGTAAGGATACCTAGTAACAAACCAATGGCCAGCACCGCTATCATGTAAATATCGTTGTTGGGGTCCAAAACCAGGAATATACTGGCCACCAGCATAATTAAAAACAAAATGGCATTTAGTGGATGTTGGCCGCTAAAGGTTATGGCATTGCCGTTTATTTTGCCCGCCAGTTTGCCGTAAGCCACCATAGAGCCGGTAAACGTAACAGCCCCAATAATTACACTAAGCACTACCGTTACACCGGTAATAACCGGCATCGCAATATTGGCATCGTGGGCCATGCGCCAATATTCCGAAGTAGCAACCAGCACGGAAGCCAGGCCGCCAAATCCGTTAAAAAGACCAACCATTTCGGGCATCTGGGTCATTTCTACTTTTTTGGCCACGTAAGTACCCACCGCCGAACCAATTAAGATGGTAACAAATATTTCGGTGTAACTTAATACCTCCTGTACCAGCAAAGTAGCCACAATGGCAATAAACATAGCCACCGCCGAATAAATATTGCCTTCGCGGGCGGTGTGGGTTTTGCCCAGCATTTTAATGCCAACGATAAACAACACCGAAGCTACTAAATAAGCTAACTGAATAATAATGGTTAATATATTCTGATTCATGTAGGGCTATCTCCTTTATTTCTTTTTCTTGAACATTTGGAGCATGCGGTCGGTAACAACATAACCGCCCACCACGTTGAGGGTAGCGAAAAACAGCGCTACCATACCTAATATTTTACTCAGCGGGAATTCGCCGGGCAGCGGCCCCGCACAAATAATAGCCCCCACAATGGTAATACCCGAAATTGCATTTGAGCCCGACATAAGCGGTGTATGCAGGGTGGGCGGTACTTTGGCAATCAGTTCAAAGCCCACGTAACTGGCCAGTACCAGCACGTAAAGCAATACAATTAAATTTTCTATCGACATGGTTTAGGTTGTAAGTTTTAAGTAATGAGTTTTAAGTTTTATAACTTCTGATTTTTTCTTGCGGTGGAATTAAGCGTGTCTGGTTGATTTGTTTTCTGTGCTGATAATAATTAATCTGGTAATAAATTATGAAGTAATTGCTTGAAGTAAATAGCTGTTATAATATTGCATAACAAATTGTAAATCAAGCCGCAATTCCCAAATTAGTACATTAGTAAATTGGTACATTAGCACATTAAGCTAAATTAAGCTGTAGCTTTCGCCAGGATGGTTTGGGTAAAGCCATGTACCAGTTGGCCCTGGTGTGTTATAAGCGAGCCTTTGGTAATTTCTTCGTCCAGATCCCATTTAAAGCCATCTTTAGTAGCCAGGTGCAGCAGCAAAGTGCTGATGTTGCGGGCGTACAGTTCGCTGGCATTAACCGGCAGCAAAGCCGGCAAGTTAGACTCGCCGATAATAGTTACGTGGTGCTTTACTACGGTTTCATTTATTTCGCTAAGGGCGCAATTACCGCCCGATTCCACGGCCATATCTACGATTACCGAACCGGGTTTCATCGATTTTACCATTTCTTCGGTAACCAAAACCGGTGCTTTTTTACCAATAACCAGGGCGGTAGTAATAACCAGATCGGCATCTACAATGCGGCTTTTAATTAATTCCTGTTGCTTCTGTAAATATTCTGCCGAAACTTCTTTGGCGTAGCCACCTTCGGTTTTTACGCCTTCATCGGATTTTACTTCCAGGAAACGGCCGCCCAGCGATTCTACCTGTTCTTTGGTTTCGGGGCGTACATCGGTAACTTCTACTACCGCGCCTAAGCGGCGCGCGGTGGCAATGGCCTGCAAACCCGCTACGCCCGCGCCAAATATTAAAACTTTAGCGGGCGTAATGGTACCGGCAGCCGTCATCATGAGCGGGAATATTTTGCCTAAGGAATTAGCGCCCAGCAGCACGGCTTTGTAGCCACCCAGGTTGGCTTGCGAACTAAGGGCATCCATTTTTTGCGCGCGCGATATCCGGGGCACCGCATCCATCGAGAATGCCGAAATGTTTTTTTCGCGGAGTGCCTGCACCAATTCCGGCACCGTGTACGCATACAAGAATGAAATCAGGACAGCGCCATCTTTCAGCAAGCGGGCCTCGGTAGGAGTGGGGGCATTCACTTTTAGTACTACATCGGCCTGGCTGTACAACTGTACCGGATCAGTCACTACGGTAGCACCGGCTTGGGTATAAGATTCGTCGAGGAAGTTAGCGTTTACACCCGCATTTTTTTCTACGAAGCAGGAAAAACCAGCTTTGCTTAAGGTCTTAACCACATCGGGCGTAATAGCCACCCGATTTTCGAATAGCTTGGTTTCTTTAGGAATAGAAATTTTCAAAGCACTTGTGGGTTAAAATTTGTTAAAGTTTTAATTTTCAGGGTCAATTTAATTAATAAATCTGTTCTGAAACCCAGGCTTTGTAAATAATTAGAAATATTTAATAAAAAAGCGATTATTTAATTATAAATTCAAATTTTACTAATAAAAATAACTAAATAAATTTCTGAATGTCTTCGCCTAAATCGTACACAGCTTGGTTCCGGATTTTGCGGGCCAACAGGCTGCTGCCGGCAGCCGAACGATAGCCGCTGACGCAATGCACAATAATAGGTTTATCGGTCGGAATTTCTCTGTACCGATCGCGTAGTTCGGGTAAAGGAATGGCGAGACTCTGCGGAAAAGGTTTGTTGGCCGCTACTTCTTCGGGGTTACGCACATCTACAATGGTAAACTGATCTGCATTTTGGTAGAAGTTAGAAAGGTCAGTGGCAGCACTGGTTTCGGTGGCGCAAACGGGGTTAATAAGGGCACCGGCAATGTGAGTTTCGTAGCCAATTTTAGCGGTTTTACAAATTACTTCTTTTTGCGCTTCTTCGTCGGCGGCAACCAGGTAAAATATTTCGTCGGGCCGAACAATGGCACCCAGCCAGGTTTCAAATTTGGTTTCGTTCTGCAAATTAATAGCGCCCGGTACGTGGGCTGCTTTAAAGATATCTGCCGGACGGGTATCAATTACAATAGCACCTTTTTCAATATTGTAATCAGATGGCAAAAGGGGTACTGCCTGAATGCTGTCTTTAAAATCGGGAGCGCCTTTTTTATTCAGCGCCACAGCATACGGGAAATACGCGGGTATAAAAGGCTGCTCCGCTAGTAAATATTCTACGAACGCCTCTTCCGACATTTCCTTTAGGGCCGGATTGGTTTGTTTTTCTGCGCCAATGGTGCTGTAAGGATCGCTGCTAATGGCTTTGCCGCACAAGGAGCCCGCGCCGTGCGTAGGATACAATATAACATCATCGGGCAAAAGCATTAATTTATCCCGGGTAGTGTGGTACATGGCTGCGGCCAGGGTTTCGCGCGAAGTAGCAGGGTTTTCTTTATCTTCCCGTAAGTCTGGCCGGCCCACATCTCCTACAAACAACGTATCGCCCGAAAACAGGGCATAGGCTTTGCCGGTTTCGTCTTTGGCCAGCACCGAAATACTATCCGGCGAATGGCCGGGCGTATTGATAGCGTGTAAGGTTATATCGCCGAGTTTAAAAGAATCGCCCTCGTCGAAGTTTTTGTGCGGATAAGTTGCTTTGGTTAATTTGCTGGTGTAAATATCGGCTTCTTTGGTGGTACCAATTTCGTAGTGGCTGCTTACAAAATCGGCGTGCGGATGGGTTTCGATTACGGCTACAATGCGGGCATCGTGCAGGTTGGCAAACTCGTAATAATGGCGCGGGTCGCGGGCCGGGTCCACAATGGCAATTTTGCCTTCGCTCATAATTACGTAAGAATAATGCGCCAGGCCTTTATCATCAAATTGTTTTATAGTCATTGCCGCCAGTTTTAATTAATAAGCCGCCGACTGAAAAATTACCGGCAGCTACGGAATAAATGCCTTATACTCCGTAGCCTTACCGGTTGTTTTTAGTTTACTAGCCGAACAAGCCGCCCAGCAAACTTTTTTTCTCTTCTATTTTGTAGCCGGCTTTTTTTACGTTCTCAATCACTTTTTCGGCACTTACGGCTTCACCTTTTACCGTTAATATTTTATCCGGATTATTGGTGTCTACGTGCCATTCCTGCACATTTTCTACTGAATCTAAGTAAGGTTTGGCATTGGCAATACAGCCGCCGCAGTTTATATTGGTTTTAAATTTTAGCGTTTTCATCTTTATTTATTATTTAATTATTAATTTATGTAACGATTAGTCTGGATAAAGTTTGAGTTTTTGGTTTGAGTTTGTTGCCCTATTAATCCTACTATAGCTCTTACTATGGCGCGGAAGTTACTTCCGTGACTTATTAGAAATATTGCTTTCCATTCCAGTATTATTATTCTTAATACCTATTAGCAAGTCACGGAAGTAAATCCGCGCCATAGTAAGCCATAGAGAGCCAGAGAAAGGTGTAAATCTATTTCAGGACAAGACAGCAAGCGCATTTTTTTAATTTTACAATTTAGTATTCCGCAAACGCAGGCTGTTCGTTACCACCGAAACCGAACTTAGTGCCATAGCCGCACCAGCTATCATAGGACTGAGCAGAAAGCCAAAGAACGGATACAACAACCCGGCTGCCACCGGAATACCTATAACGTTATAAATAAAGGCCCAGAATAAATTTTGCCGGATGGTGCGTACCGTAGCGTGCGACAACCGGATGGCCGTTAAAATGTGGCGCAAATCTGATTGCATCAAAGTCATGTCCGCCGATTCCATGGCAATATCGGTGCCTTTGCCCATAGCCAAGCCTACATCGGCTTGGGCTAGTGCCGGCGAGTCGTTAATGCCATCGCCGACCATTGCTACTACCTGGCCCTGCGCTTGTAACTGCTGCACATAATGAGCTTTGTCGGTGGGCAACACTTCGGCTGCCACGTGCTTAATATTTACTTGTCTGGCAATAGATTGGGCAGTTTGGATATTATCGCCGGTAAGTAAATGTACCTGCAAGTTTAACGCCTGCAGCGCTTTAACCGCTTCCGCCGAGGTTTCTTTTATTGGGTCAGTTACGGGTATAAAGGCCAATAAATGTTTACTGTTACTGATGTGAATAATGGTTTTGGCCAGTGCGGCTTGTTCGGCGGCTATTTTTTGCTGCGATTCCGGCACTATTACCCCGGCATCCTGCATTAATTGGCGGTTACCTATATAATAGGTTTCGCCGGCAATTACCGCCTGTACCCCTTTACCGGTAATACTCTGGAATTTCTCAACCGCAACCGGTTTAATATTTTCAGCTTCTAATTTCCGGATTATGGCATCGGCTAAGGGGTGCTCCGATTGTTGTTCCATCGCCAGCATAATACCTTTAATATTGGCCTCATCTAAACCTGGTTGCGCCCAGCTAATTTCCTGGGCTTCGGGCTGACCTTTGGTGAGCGTGCCGGTTTTATCCAGTACAATAGCCGTGGCTTTATGGGCGGTTTCTAAGCTTTGCGCATCTTTAATTAATATGCCGTTTTCGGCGCCTTTGCCTACGGCTACCATAATGGCGGTGGGCGTAGCCAAACCCAAAGCGCACGGGCAGGCAATAATTAATACCGTAATTAAGGCTTGTAGTGCGTAAGTCAGGTTGTTTTCTACGCCCGAAAAATACCAGGCCGCAAAACTAATAAGCGCAATTAAAATAACCACCGGCACAAATATACCGGCTATTTTATCTACCAGCTTTTGCACCGGCGGCTTGCTGGCCTGCGCTTGCTGCACCGTTTTAATAATTTGGGCCAATAAAGTTTGGCTGCCGGTTTTCTGCGCCAGCAACTCAAAACTACCTTTCTGGTTTACTGTGCCGGCAAAAACTTTAGCTCCGGGCTTTTTGGCCAGCCCTACGGGTTCGCCGGTAATCATGCTTTCATCTACAAACGATTCTCCGAAGTGCACCACACCATCTACGGGTATTTTTTCGCCGGGCCGGATGCGGATACGATCCTGCGGTTGTACCTGTTCTATAGAAATTTCTTCTTCGGTATCGTCGTCGCGCAGCACCTTTACTGTTTTGGGTTGCAGGCCAATTAATTTTTTCAGTGCTACGGAAGTGTTATTCCGGGCCCGTTCTTCCATTAATTTACCCGCCAGAATAAAGGCAATTATAGCCGCCGCCGATTCAAAATATACCTGCGGCGTTAAACCCCGGCTCAGCATATATTCCGGATAAAGGGTATTAAAAGCACTAAACAAAAACGCCACACCGGTACTCAGGGCCACCAACGTATCCATATTGGCCGATAAATGGCGGGCCTTTTTAAAACCATTAATAAAAAAATCGCGGCCAAACCAGAATATTACCAGGCCTGTAAGCACCAGCATAATTAAGTTAGAACCCGGAAAACCGTGATGAAAAAACATGCCAATTATGACCACGGGCAAGGTTAAAATAAAGGCCGCAACGGTTCTGAATTTTACTTTTTCGTAGTGTTTTTTTTCGGTTTCTTCCAGTTCCGCGGCCGCATTGGCGGTGTCGGGTAGCAGTTCGTAGCCAATCTGGCTTACTATTTTTTGCATCCCTTTTAAGTTAATCTGGTCGGGTTGGTAGGTTACCTCGGCCGACCGGTTGGGGTAGCTTACGTTTACGTCCAACACGCCCGGCTGGGCTTTCAGCATCGATTCCACGCTTACCGCACAGGAGGCACAGGTCATGCCGCCAATGGGAAAAGTGGATTTTACAGTGCTGGCAGTTTCTATATCGGCAGTTTCCATATTATTTTCCTCTCTTTTTACTATTACAAAGATAGTTTCGTACGTACAGGTTCGTGTTACAGCTTCCTGCCAAAATGTTATAAGATTTTGACAGTTGGTTTAAAGGTTATACCCCTAAGAATATTTATTAAGATTAAAGCATGAAGAAACCCAAAGGTACCCTGATAGCCCTGGGCGGCGGCGGCGACGATGTGCTGCTAAAACTGATTCACTCGGAGCACTGCCACGGCAAAGCCGCGATAGAAGTAATTACCACGGCCGCGCCGGAGCCGGAAGAATCGGGGCAGGCTTACGTAGATGCTTTTGAAGAACTGGGGCAGCCCAACGTGCGGTTTATGCACATAGACGAAGAAAATGAAGCGGACCAGCCCGATTACCTGCGCCGGATTAAAAACGCCGATGTTATTTTCTTTACCGGCGGCGACCAGCGGCGGATTCTTAAGTTTCTGAAAGATACCCAGGTGCACAAGCTCATGAAAGAGCGGTATTTAAACGAAGATTTAATAATTGCGGGCACCAGTGCCGGATCGGCGGCCATGTCGGATAGAATGATTTACGAAGGTTACGGCCCTTATTCTTTAGAGAAAGGCCGCACCAAAACCAGCGCGGGCTTATCGTTTATTAAAAAAGTTTACATCGATACCCATTTTACCGAGCGGGGTCGGTTTGGCCGTTTATCAATTGCCGTGTCGCAGCACCCCGAATATATTGGTATTGGCCTGGGCGAAGAAACCGGAGTAATTATACGGGAAGGTAATTTAATCGAGGTTTTTGGAATAGGGGTGGTAACAATTATAGATGGTGCCGAAATAAAATATTCGAATATTCACGAAGTAGCACCTGGTTTGCCTATTGCGGTAGAGCACCTGGTAATGCATTTATTAGTAGAAGGTCACCAATATTCTTTAAAAGATAAAAAAATTGGGTACGAGCCGGCAAAGGCATTTTAGCTGCGGGATATTAGTATTTGGATATTGGTAAAAGGAGCAGCCAGTAAGGGTGTTGCTTAATATTTTACGCCGTTCCTGGTAAAAAATTGTTTTTGCTTCTGATACCCATTTTTGTCATTCAGGAGGAAACTATTTGGCTACCTACTAAATAGTTTCCTCCTGAATGACAAGAGTGAGTTCCTTCACCTATTAAAAAATGAGGCTTTCAGTGTAAAAGATTTACCGTTTCGCACCCAGAAACTTCATGCGGTAATCGGCATCAACGTCGCCTTTGGTTATTTTGGTAAGCCGGCCTTTGAGCAGGCGTTTTTTAAAGCCTGATAAATGGTCGGTAAACAAAATGCCTTCGATGTGGTCGTACTCGTGCTGAATAATGCGGGCTACCATGCCGTCGAAAACTTCTTCGTGCTCCTGCCATTGCTCATCGCGGTAGCGTATGGTAACACGCTCAGGCCGGAAAACATCTTCGCGCACGCCCGGAATGCTTAAACAGCCTTCTTCAAAAGCCCACTCGTCGCCTTCTTCTTTTAATATTTGGGGGTTGATAAAGGCTTTTTTTACCGCCAGTTTTTTCTTTTCCTCGTCTTCTTCAAAAGGAGCCGAATCAATAACAAACAGCCGGATGCTTTTGCCAATCTGGGGCGCGGCTAAACCTACGCCGTGCGCGTTGTACATGGTTTCGTACATATCGTCGATTAGCTTTTGCAGGCTTGGGTAATCCTGCGGAATATCTTTGCCTTTGGCTTTTAAAACCGGGTCGCCGTAAGCAACAATCGGGTATATCATAAGTTATTTTGAGCTAAATAAGATTGCAAAATAATAGTAGCACTTACTTTATCTACGGTGGCTTTGTTCTGGCGGTCTTTCTTTTTTACACCGCCATCTATCATTGCCTGAAATGCCATGCGGGAAGTAAAGCGCTCATCAATAGTAAAAACGGGTATGGCGGGCAGCTCTTTTTTCAGTTTCCGTACAAAACCCACCACCGCGCTGGTTACATCGGTGGGCGTATTTTCTAAGGTACGGGGCATGCCCACCACAATGGTTTCTACGGGTTCCTGTGCCAGATATTGCTTCAGAAAAGAAATTATATCTTTGGCATGCACCGTATCCAGGGGCGTGGCAATTAATTTAAGCGGGTCCGTAACAGCTACCCCAACTCGTTTATTCCCATAATCAATGGCGATAATTCTTCCCAAGGCCGTAAGTTTCCGCAAAGGTAAGCACTATTTTTTAGTTTAGTACTTATCTGTGGCATTTGTAATTATTTGGAGTTAAAGCAAACCCGCTTTAAATTAAAAATATTAAGTAAGTAGAAAGTTATAAGTAATAAGTTTTAAGAATATATGCTATTGAAATTTGTATAGTAAAGTAATTTTATCTCCTTACTTATTAAAAACAAAGCAATAGCGGCGAGGTTTTAGGGTTAAACTTTGCTTTAAAAAACAAGGTAAAAACCGTTAGTTATTCAGAACCGGGTCAATGAAATAAATACAGCGTTACTCAATTAAAAATATTAGGGAGCAAACAGCCCGTTCGGGTTAATTAAAATAAAAAAATTTATGCGGGCTTAGCCAGGTTAATGTTTAATTTAGGGTACAAAACACATTTTGATATAGCTTATTTATAATATTTTACTATTTTTAGAAATAAAGTACGGTTGTTTCATATTGTTTTTGGAGTATTATGTAAATAAAATCAATTTTATAATAATAAATATTGCTGTCTTTAATTATTTATTATTTTATATAATTGTAAAAAAGATTGTATTGTTTGAGTTTGCTATAATCAGGTTTAAGCTTATTTAATAGCATATTATTTAGATTTATATAATAATATTTAAAAATATAATCTTGCTTGTGTAGTAAATAATTACATTTTGTATACATTTGTTCAGTTAGCTTTTAGGAGCTTAGGTATATAAAAAATACAAATTTTGGTTGTATGGGTGAAACTTCTACAAATTCTACTTTTCAGATAAGATTACCTTTTTTTCTGGCTTTGGCTTTGGCCGCTGGTATCCTGATTGGGTCCAGCAGTTTCCGGGGTTCTACGCAGGGGGCGCAGGCTACCGCCAAAGGCTATCTTAAATTCCGCGATATTCTGAGTTACGTAGACCGCGATTACGTGGATTCGGTAAATATTGAAACGTTATCGGATTTTGCTATTTCGAGCATGCTCGAAAAACTAGACCCCCATACCACTTATATTCCGGCCGCCGAAATGGATATGGCCCGTTCTTACCTCGAAGGCGACTACGAAGGCATTGGCGTAGAATTTAATATTTTCCGGGATACCATACACGTAATTGCTCCTTTAAGCGGCGGCCCGGCGGCGGCGGTTGGTTTGCAGGCCGGCGATAAAATAATTAAAGTAGATGGCCAAAATATTGCCGGCGTAGGCATAACTACCCAGGATATTTTTGAAAAACTGCGGGGCCCCAAAGGTACCAAAGTAAACCTGACCGTGCTGCGCAAACACAAAAAAAGTCCGATTAATTTTGTAATAGCCCGCCACCGCATTCCCACGGTTTCGGTAGATGTAAGCTATATGGTAGATGACTTAACCGGCTACATAAAAGTAAATCGCTTTGCCGCCAACACCTACGATGAGTTTAAAGCCGCTTTAGTTAAATTGAAAAAAGAAGGTATGCAGCGCCTGGTGCTCGATTTGCGCGGCAACCCCGGCGGCTACATGGATAAAGCTACCAAAATGGCCGATGAATTTATTAGCGGCAATCAAAAAATAGTGTACACCAACGGCAAAGGCACCAAGTATGATTCAGAAACGTATGCCCGGGTAAAAGGCGAGTTTGAAGAAGGCTTGCTGGTGGTGCTGATAGACGAAGGCAGCGCCTCGGCTTCCGAAATATTGGCCGGCGCCTTGCAAGATAACGACCGGGCTTTAATTGTAGGCCGTCGTTCTTTTGGTAAAGGCCTGGTGCAAATGCCAATTTCGCTGAACGATGGCTCGGAATTGCGTCTGACTATTTCGCGGTACTACACCCCCAGCGGCCGCTCTATTCAGAAACCTTACGCTGCCGGAGCCGAAGATTATGAATTAGATATTTCGAAACGCTACGAGCGCGGCGAATATTTTCACCCCGACAGTATCCGGTTTGTAGATTCCTTAAAATATAAAACGGCTAACGGCCGCGTTGTTTACGGCGGCGGCGGTATTATGCCCGATGTTTTTGTAGCCCGCGATACCGCCCAGTTAACCAATTACCTGAACCAGTTAAACGCGAAAAACCTGGTCCGCGAATTTGCCCTGAATTATTATCGCGACCACGAAAAAGAACTGAAGCAAATGAATTTCCAGCAATTCCGGGCTTCGTTTGCTGTAACCGATAACATGCTGCAGCAACTTATACAGGAAGCTACGGCGCTAAAAATTACCTACAAATCGCAGGAGTTTAACCGTTCCAAAAATTTGCTCAAAAATAATATTAAAGCCTTTATTGCCCGCAACACCTTTGGCCCCGAGGGTTCTTTCCCGATAATGCACGACCAGGACGAAGAATTTCAGCAGGCTCTGAAACAGCTAAAACAAGCCGAAATGCAGCACCGGCAGTTTGCCCTGTTGCAACAGAAAAAATAATCAGGAACGTTTATTAACCTGCTGGTAAAAATATTCTATATTCAACCCGCTTTCTTTAAATAGGAGGTGGGTTGTTGCTTTTTATAACCCTATTTTACACGGATAATAATACGCATAAAGCTCAATTGAATACTTTCGCACATAGTGCAGATAACCGGAATAGAATCTGTTATACAATAGGTGTACAATATTAACTAATGTTAAATAACTTCGAAATTGAGAAAAGGGTAACAGATGCTTTCCTGAAAAGTAGAGGGATAACACAATATTACCTTATTAGGCCGGAGAAAGATCCTCCAGATGTTATTGTTCAAATAGCTAGTAGTCAAGTTGGAATAGAGGTAACATCCCTAATTAGCAGTCATTCTCAAATAAAACTAGAAAAAGCCTTTCGTAAGATTTTCGATCGAGTTGAAGAGCGACTAATTAAATCTGGAATAAGCAATCTAGTGATAAGGATAGAACCAGAAAAGAACGTTCAAATAGTTAGAGATAAGTGCGTTGAGGTTATTGTTAATTTATGTTTGGAAAAATTAGATCGGATTGGGTTAAATAAAAGGACTGAATTAGCGAATAACCCAGTTTCAGGAATAAAGAAAGTAACCGCTTTTAAACAAGTTGAAGAGCGAATAATTATAACTTTTGATTCAAGAAGTATTACTTACGGTCCGCTTCGTGATGAAAAAATCGGATCAGTTATTGAAAATAAAATTGAGAAACTGAATAAATCAAGGCAAAATGCTCCCGAAAAATACAGCAAGATTCATGAATATTGGCTTCTAATTACCATTGAAGGTACATTTTACGCGAATTATTCAGCAGTTCAAAATACCAGCATTTCAATTAATAAAGAAAATTGTTATGATAAAATATTTGTCTACCATGAAAAAGAAAACTGGATTGTAGAATTAATAACGATGTACAACACTCGATAAAAACGCAATTAAACACATCTTACACCAAACGTTGGCAAACATTTGGAGTATGAAAGGGAAGTTACAAAGTCTGAGGTTCTATCACTTCGGGTAAGCCGTAGAAAATGAATGTAATAAAAAGAAACCCTACAGCAGAAATATTGCTAAAAATTTCTGCTGTAGGGTTTCTGCTTTTAGCGTTGTTTTATTTAAACCAGCCTTTTCGTTCAGTAAAATGGTTACATCCAAACATAGCGCCGGTAATCATCTCAAATTGTTGAGGGGTATTATCGGTGCTGGTTTCGTGCACCAAGGGTAATACATATTCGGGGTTCATGGCGTGCTGGCCAGTAAGTTCGTCGCATACGCCAAAATCCTGGGTAGGGACTGGTTTTTCCTGCTCCGGATGCCAGTGGTTACAATGATTGCATGTTGCTTCCATAATATTTTTATTTAAAAAATTCAACATCAGATAGAATAGAATATACTGGTTTTATGGAAGTACAGGTTACGTAAATAACTGGTTTTAACCGTAATTTATAATTAGGCTAAATAAAAATTCCGGTATTAAGTTTGCGTAGCTCAAATTTGCAAATCAGGAAAAAATCTAATACCAATATTAAATATTATTTAGGTACTGCGCTCAATTTATTGTAGTCATGTTGCGCCTGTCGAAATAGCTGAATATACTTTTATTTGGTTGTAATAGATCCTTCGACAAGCTCAGGATGACCCAGTAGTAAACACCTAAGCGCAAGTTTCGTTTTATAAAGGTTTAAGTTTCAATTTCTTTAACGTAACCAGGATGGGAAAATGGATGCTTAGCTAAACAGAAGTGGAATATTTACCCGGAGAAATACTGCTAAAAAATTAGCCCGATATAAGCAGGCCAGTTGCCGTAAGTACCTGAACCTTCGTATAAATAGTAGAACTGCCACATTATGAGTATATTTTAATTTATGGGCTACTACTATAAACTAGGGGAAATTCCGGCTAAACGGCATACGCAGTTCCGGCAACAGGACGGCACGTTATACGCTGAGCAGTTGGTAGGAACTTTGGGTTTTCACGCGGTGTCTTCGCTGTTGTATCACTTGCACCCGCCCACCCGCATTGCCCGCCTGGGTACCCCGGTACCTTACAGCGCCAAATTGCTTAAAGACCGGGCGCTGGCTCCTATGCACCTTAAAACCCTAGCGCAAACTATTACCGGCCCCGATTACCTGGCTGCGCGCCAAACTTTGCTGCTTAACAACGATGTTACTATCAGCATCTGTAACCCTTCAGAAAAAAATATGCGGTATTATTACAAAAATGCCCAGGCCGATGAGGTGGTTTTTGTACACGAAGGCAGCGGTGAACTTCTCTCGCAGATGGGCACGGTACCGTTCCGAGCCGGCGATTATCTCGTCATTCCGCGTACCATTATTCACCAGTTTAGGTTCAATCCCGAAGCCGTACGGTTATTAATTATTGAAGCTTTTAGTCCGGTAGAAACGCCGCGACGCTACCGCAACCAGTACGGCCAATTATTAGAGCACGCGCCGTATTGCGAACGCGATATGCGCCCACCCACCACTTTAATTTCCGAGCCGGAAGCGGGCGAATACCACGTGCAAGTAAAAAAAGAAGGTTTTCTGCACCAGTTTTTCTATAACCACAGTCCGTTTGATGTGGTAGGGTGGGATGGCTATTTTTACCCGTATGCTTTTTCGATTCACGATTTTGAACCCATAACCGGCCGAATTCACCAGCCGCCCCCGGTACACCAAACTTTTGAAGGTAATAATTTTGTTATCTGCTCGTTTGTACCGCGTTTGTTCGACTATCACCCTTTAGCCATTCCGGCACCGTATAACCATTCTAACGTAGATTCCGACGAGGTGCTGTATTACGTAGCGGGTAATTTTATGAGCCGGAAAGGCGTTGATTTAGCTTCGTTTACAGTACATCCGGGTGGAATTCCGCACGGGCCGCACCCTGGCACGGTAGAAGCCAGCATCGGTAAAAAAGAAACCCACGAACTAGCCGTTATGATCGATACTTTCAGACCTTTGTATCTGACCGAAGCCGCTTTGCCGTATATCGACGAAAACTACCCCATGAGTTGGCAGTAACCAATATTCGGGGGCTTAATCAGCCGGAATTAATAATTATTACCAGAAATCAAGCTTAGGATAGTTACAGGTTAATATAATTTTTTTAAGTTTACTTCAGCATTACCTTTACTTTTATGACTAAAATTACCTTTGTTTTATTTACTTCTATTTTGCTGATATTATCGGGCTGCAAGCAGGTAGATAAGCTGTTAACCTTTAACATTAACCGTTCCCAAACCATAACAGTACCCAAAGTAGCTATTATTCCGGGTTTATCTATTCTGGGGCCACCGGTAACAATTTCGGCCGATACCAAAGAAGAATTCAGAAGGCAAAATACCGCAGCCGAACTGGTTAAAGATGTAACTCTGCACAAAATTGTAATGAACCTGGAAAGCCCGGCCAACGAAGACTTTGGTTTTTTAAAAGAAGTGGAGCTTTTTTTAGCGGCCGATAATTTACCGGAAGTAAGTATGGCTCATTTACGCGATATTCCCGCCGATGCCGGCCGTAGCCTGGAGCTTACTTCTAACAACGTAAAATTAGATAAATACCTAAAAGCGCCCAGCATTTCGCTACGCATTCGTGGGGCCGCCGACGAGCCCGTACTAAACGATATTACTGTAAAAGTAGATTTAACCTTTAAGGTAACCGCCGATCCTTTATAAACTTAAAGGATACGGATTAAGAAGTAAACAAAAGCTGCGGTTACAAGCGCAGCTTTTGTTTTTTAAGCTAAGTTGTTTTATAAAGAAAATAATGGCTGTTTTATCCGTTTTGTGGTAGCAGTTTGGTTCAAATATCTGTTTATCACTACCAAACAAGGTATTCGAAGTATCTCTTTGGAGGTGGTAGAGGAAGGATTTAAAGAACAACTTTGCGAAAGTCCTGTTTCTACTACTGCTATAAATAAGTTATCTGCTAAGTTTAAGTGGTTTACTTCGATAAAATTCAGGGCTAACATGCGCTGTGCTAAGTTTATGCGTATATTTGCGCCCTGTTCTAAAAAAATGCATGCGAGTTTTGGAAACAAATAAACTGGAAAGCGTAATTATTGTCGGCGACCGGGTATTAATTAAGCCGAAAACGGCCAAAGAGCAAACCAAAAGCGGCTTATTTTTGCCGCCCGGGGTGCAGGAAAAAGAAAAAGTGCAGGAAGGCTATATTATGAAAGTTGGCCCTGGCTACCCCATTCCGGCCGATTATGGTTTAGATGAGGAGATTTGGAACCAGGAAGATCAGGAGCCGGTACGGTATATTCCGCTACAAGCCAAAGAAGGCGATTTAGCTATTTACCTGCAGCGCGATGCCATTGAAATAATTTACCACGGCGAAAAATATTTTATTGTACCGCAATCGGCTATTCTGATGTTGGTACGCGAAGAAGATTTGGTTTAGTTTTAAGTTTATATCCTGAATATATATTAATCCCATTGCTTTTAACCGCAATGGGATTTTTATTTATAACTAAGAAATGGAGAGCTATTTTCAGCAAATAAATACCAAATAGTAAATATTACCTTGCATAAAACGCACCTTTATTGTTGTCATCCTGGAAGGACCTTTTGGTTAGAAAATCAAGAAGGTAATATACCTTTTAACGCTAGTTGCCTGTAAGAACATCTAAACAATAGATTTTTTCAAAATGACAGAGAGCGTATCTATGGAAGATAGCTTATACTATTTGGTATAATACCAAATAGTAATTACCACATTTCCCATTATCATAGTATAAAAATCTTCTGTTAACATTCTGGAGAATTCAAAGAATTCCAGAAGCATCTATTATTTAGAAAGTAAAAGAGGCAATTCCCGCTCTACTTTTCTTTACCTGTAAGGCTTTTTAGCCAATACATCTTTCCAAGATGACAATTAGGAAGAAATATTATGGTAGTTAGTAACACCAATTCATATTATTTTTATTCCAAAGGAAGGGTGTTTGGGCATTATGTAAAGTAAAGGTTATTTGTAGTCTATTCAGTATGCTTTGTTATGCTGTAGTACTTCTGCGGCCTTTCTAGCTTGTGCAGCACGGCTTTTCTTCTGGAATAGATTAACCCTTCCGCCCTCCGGGCACCTTCCCTAAATTAGGTAAGGAGTTCGGCTTATCTGTATCGTTGCGGATTTGCTTTGTTGAGCGGGCTTGCTAGTTGGTTTTTAATCATGATTTAGGCCTAGAAAAGCAGTAGCTACAACGCAAACTACATCAGTTTGGGCAATGAGGGCCTTCTAAGGTTGTGGTGCGTAGCATTCCGAGGTACGAGGAAAACAAGCTTAGACAGCCCGAGGGACCGAACGGGGCCTCGCGGCCGGGAGCAAACTTAGGCATATTGATTTAGTTAGTAACCGAACATTGAAAGATGGAATCTTTCAAAAGATAGACAGATAAACCAGACTACTTATGGAATAGCGTTAAGAAGCATTTTGGGTGTTAAACCATTTCCTGGCATCTTAACCAATTAAGCGGCGCCGCGTTTAATACTAAGTTAATTTTTGCCGGGTGGTTTTAAGCAAACAATTAGTTTATTTATGGTGTAGCAGTTTGCTGATGCTGGTAACATGCCACGGCAAAACGCCGTCCACTACTACGCAGGCCGCAACAGGCACCATTACTAACCAACAACCCGTGATAACACCCGGAGAATTGCCGCGTAAAGAAATAATGTCCCAGCCCACGCCAAACAATAGGCCAGATCGGATAGCTCCTGGCAGTTGCCGGCTGCAAGGAGAAATAATTGCGGTTTTGCCAACTTTAGAACCAAATAAAAATACGCCCTGCGGGAAAGTACCTTGTCAGGCGGTGGTAAAAGTACAAAGGGTGTTAGGTTACGGTTCGGCGTTTGATAAGCCACTGGCCTCCGGGCAAGAAATAAACGTTTATTTTCATTTTACTTTAAGCCCTAGTGCCCGCTATTTTTCCGAACTTACCAAGCCATTACCCGGCCTGAAAGTTGGCAATATTTTTCAGGCCGATATGAATCGGGCAAGTGATGGCATAACAAACAAAGAAGGTTGGTTCCAGGTTTATAGCTATACCGTTATAAAATAAAATCTAATTAGTAATTTTCTGCCAACTATACGGTGGCAACTAACATCAAATAAATAATATGCTTTAGGTACAATAGCTTGGTTAGAAAGTAGTTTACTCTTTTAAAAACAATATTGCGCATCGCCTATAATTTACGCTGTAGATGAATCAAAATTTAGTTAATAATAAAGTAACGGTAGTTGGGTTATGCCTGCTGCTGGTATTCTGTAGTACATTTTATTTTAGTATCAGTAATTCAGAAGAGCCGGTTCGGAGCAAAAAAGATTTGAAGGCGGCCGTGGCGGCCATGAAAAAAATCCGGAAGCTGGTAAAATCCAGCATTGGCACGCCCGAAGACCCGCAGGCCCGCTACGAGTTTGAATTTAAACGGCTGCGCGACCCTAAAACTGGCAAAATTCCCGAAAATATTCGCCAGAAAGAATTAGCATTTTCGGCTAGTATTCCAACGGCCGAACTAAATAACCTGAATAAATTTGGCCGCAACGCCCGGGGCATGGTGCAGAACTGGGATAGCCGGGGCCCTTATAATGTGGGTGGCCGCACGCGGGCACTGGCCCTGGATGTAACCGACGAAAATATTATTCTGGCGGGTGGCGTATCGGGTGGTATGTGGCGCTCTACTAACAACGGCAATTCCTGGGTTAAAACCACCGATCCGGCAATTATTCAAAGTGTGACCACCGTAGACCAGGATCGCCGCCCCAACAAAACCAATATTTGGTATTATGGTACCGGCGAACTGGAAGGGAATTCGGCTTCGGCTACGGCAGCGCCTTACCGGGGCAATGGCATTTATAAATCTACGAACAACGGGCAATCCTGGACGGTGCTGCCCGCAACTGTTACCAACGATGTAAGTACCTTTAATAACGTGTTTCAGTGGGTGTGGCGGGTAAAAACCAATCCGGCCAACACCAACCAGGATGAAGTACTGGCGGCTACCATCGGGGGCATTCAGCGGTCGGTGAACGGCGGCAATACCTGGAGTAATGTGCTGGGTACCGGCAATGCTGCCCAATCTAATAACCAAACCCGGTATACCGATATCGACATAGCGCCCAATGGTGTGATGTACGCCACGTTAAGCCAGGCGACTAATACCGGTACCGGCAGCGCCACCCGCCGGGGCATTTACCGCTCTACCGATGGGGTTAATTGGGCCGATATAACGCCGAGTGGGTGGCCAACTGTTTACCGCCGGGTTGTGTTAGATATTTCGCCGAGTAACCCCAATGTAGTTTATTTTCTGGCCGATACGCCCGGCTCCGGATTATTTGATGCCAATCTTTGGAAGTATACCTACGTATCTGGCAATGGAAGCGGCGCGGGTGGCGTATGGGAAAACCGGTCCAACAATATTCCGGCTTTTGGCGGGCTGGTGGGGAACTACGATCACCAAAGCAGTTATAACATGGTAATTGAGGTAAGGCCCGACAATCCGAATATTGTTTTTATTGGGGGCACCAATTTATACCGGTCTACGGATGGTTTTGCTTCCCGCAATAATATTAAATGGATAGGCGGTTACACCCTTCAGAATACGGCTGCCAAGTACCCCGAACATCACCCGGATCAGCATGCCCTGGCCTTTTACCCCTCTAACCCGGCCCGGATGGTATCGGCGCACGATGGCGGCTTAAGCCGCACCCAAAACAGCCTGGCCACCGATACTGTACGCTGGGAAAGCCTGAACCGGGGCTACTTAACCACGCAGTTTACCTCGGTAGCCATGGATTTAGATACCCGCGAAGAATTTGTGATGGGCGGCATGCAGGATAATGGTACTTACGCGGCCGACGAAGACGGCCCCACCAGTGAGTGGTATTCGTTGTTAACCGGCGATGGCGCTTTTGGCGCGGCGGTGGCTAATTCTTTAATTGTTTCGGCGCAGAACGGCTTTATTTACCGCTATGCTTTTTCCAGTACCGGCCAGTTTCAGGGGTATGCCCGCATCGATCCGCTGGGCGGCACCGGGTATATTTTTGTAAACCCCTACGTGATAGACCCTAATAACCAGTATGTAATGTATTTGCCCGCCGGCGATTCTTTGTGGCGGAACAGCAACATAGAAGCCATTCCGGTAGGTACCGGCGATAAGTTTGGCGAGCAGCAAACCACTAACTGGAAAATAATATCCAACACCAACACCGACGAAAATATTAGCGCCATTGCCGTGAGCAAAACACCGGCAAATATTGTGTATTTCGGCACGGACCAAGGTAAAATGTACAAATTAACCAACGCTTCGGCCAGCGATAATCCGCCCCGCACCGAAATAACCGGCACTAATTTTCCGGCCGATGGTTATATAAATTGTATTGCCGTAGACCCTACCAACGCCGACCATATTATCGTAGTTTTCTCTAACTACAATGTAATGAGCTTGTTTGAAACAACCAATGGTGGTACTTCCTGGACAGCTGTAGGTGGCAATTTAGAACAGAATTCCGATGGTACCGGTAACGGCCCTTCGGTGCGCTGGGCCTCCATTTTACCGTCTACCCGCGGCGATACTAAGTTTTTTGTAGGTACCAGTACTGGTTTGTATGCTAGTCCGGCTTTAAATGGCAATAATACTATTTGGGTGAAGGAAGGTGGCGCCACCATTGGCAATGTGCCCGTAGAAATGGTAATTAGCCGGAGTATTGATGACATGGTGTTGGTGGGCACCCACGGCAACGGTGTGTACAGCTTACGGTACACGGCAACTATAAGCGTGCCCGATCCTGGCGAAGGCGGAAGCTTTACCGTAGCGCAAAATTATCCTAATCCTTTCCGGCCCGGACAGAATACCACTATTGCGTATAATTTAATTCAGCCGGGGCAGGTATCAGTAAAAATATATGATTTGGCGGGCAAGGTAGTGGCTAACCTGGTAGATGCCAGCCAGCCGGCCGGCGAATACCGCATTACCTGGAACGGTTTAGGCCAGCGGGGTGGCTATTTAGCCAACGGCATTTATATTTACAGCGTTCAGGTAGGTAAAGAACAAAAATCGAAACAACTGTTGTTGTTACGTTAAGTTTTAACAGCAATAATATTTAAGACAGAAGAGGCAGCTTTAACGGCCGCCTCTTCTGTCTTAAATTTATATAAATAAATTATCTTTTTAATAATTGCGCATATTCTTTAGCAAAGTAGGTTAGTATTATATCGGCACCGGCGCGTTTAAAACTCATTAATATTTCCTGCATCGCCCGTTCGCCATCGATCCATCCATTTTGGGCGGCCGCTTTTATCATGGCGTACTCGCCGCTAATATTATACACGGCAATAGGTAAATGCGAATTATCGCGTAAGGATTTTACAATATCTAAATAAGGCAAGCCCGGTTTAACCATTAAATAATCAGCGCCTTCCATTGTGTCCAGTTCAGCTTCCAATAAAGCTTCGCGGCTGTTGGCCGGGTTCATCTGGTAGGTTTTTTTATCTCCAAACTTAGGCGCAGAATCTAAAGCATCGCGGAAAGGACCATAGAAAGCACTCGCATATTTTGCGGTGTACGACATAATAGCCACATTCTGAAAGCCGTTAGAATCTAAATAATTCCGCAGAAAGCCTACGCGGCCGTCCATCATATCCGAAGGACCAATAATATCGGCACCGGCGCGGGCCTGGGCCAAAGCCATTTTGGCTAATATTTCTAAAGTGGCATCGTTTAATATTTCGCCGTTATCTACAATGCCATCGTGGCCGTCGGAGCTGTAAGGGTCCATGGCTACATCGGTCATGAGCACCACATCCGGAAAGTTGCGTTTTACTTCGGCAATAAATTTTACAAACAGGTTATCAGGGTTAAAGCTCTCGGTGGCGAAGCGGTCTTTTTTGGCATCTTGTATTACCGGGAAAGGCGCGAAAGCTTTCAAGCCTAAATCTACGCAGGCGGCAATTTCGTCGAGCATCCGGTCGGTGCTGTAACGGTAAATGCCCGGCATCGAGCTTATTTCAACGGCCTGGTTCTGGCCTTCTATTACAAATATCGGGAATATTAAATCGTTTACGGTTACACTGTTTTCCTGTACTAAATTTCGGATTACTTCGGATTTGCGGTTACGGCGGGGCCGTCTTAACATACTACTCATAGTTGGTATAAGGTTCGTTTTAAGTTAAAAGCCGTTAGGCTCTTTTTTTAACAAATAGATTAGCTTTAAAATTCAGCAATGGTTTGGGCAATAATATCACAGCACGCGTGCAGTTGTTCTTCGGTAATAACCAGCGGGGGCGCAAACCGGATAATATCGCCGTGCGTTGGTTTAGCCAGCAGTCCGTTTTCTTTTAAAGCAACGCACACGTCCCAGGCGGTACGGCCATCAGGCGTAGGATTAATTACTATGGCATTCAACAGGCCCTTGCCCCGCACCAGGGTAATTAATTGCGGGTATGTGGTCCGGAGGGTTTCCATGCGGTGCCGGAAAACTTCGCCCAGCATACGGGCATTTTCGGAGAGGTGCTCTTCCCGGATAACTTCCAGCGCGGCTACTGCTACGGCGCAGGCCAGCGGGTTGCCGCCAAAAGTAGAGCCGTGTTCGCCGGGTTTGATGCACAGCATTATTTCGTCGGCGGCCAACACGGCCGAAACCGGCAACACGCCGCCCGACAAGGCTTTACCCAAAATTAAAATATCGGGGTGCACGCCTTCGTAACAAGAGGCCAGTAATTGCCCGGTCCGGCCTAAGCCGGTTTGTATTTCGTCGGCCAGCAGCAGCACGTGGTGTTTTTGGCAAAGGGCTTTGGCAGCCGCCAGATAGCCGGCATCCGGCACTACCACGCCCGCTTCGCCCTGAATGGGTTCTACCAGAAAGCCACAAACGTGCGGATTTTGCAGCGCTTCTTCTAAGGCTTCTAAGTTATTATAAGGTATAACTTTGTAGCCAGGCATGTACGGGCCAAAACCACGGGTAGAATCCGGATCGGTAGAAAACGAAATAATGCCCGTGGTGCGCCCGTGAAAGTTTTGCTCTACCACAATAATTTCGGCTTCGTGGCGCGGAATACCTTTCTGTTCGTATCCCCATTTGCGAGCCAGTTTAATGGCAGTTTCTACGGCTTCGGCACCGGAGTTCATCAGCAAAACCTTGTCGTAGCCAAAATAATCGCAGATATATTTTTCGCATTCGCCGAGTTTGTTGTTGTAAAAAGCCCGCGAAGTAAGCGTTAATCGCCCGGCCTGTTCTACCAGGGTATTAATTATTTTAGGATGGCAATGGCCCTGGTTTACAGCGCTGTAAGCCGATAAAAAATCGTAATATTGTTTGCCTTCTACGTCCCAGAGAAAAACACCTTCGCCGCGCGCCAGTACTACCGGCAGCGGATGGTAGTTGTGGGCACCGTATTTATCTTCGAGGGCAATGGCATCCTGGCTGGAGGTACTGGTGGTGTGCTGCATAAGCTTCGGAGTTAAAGGTTTAACACGGCCCTGATTATGGCTCTTAATATTAACGGCGCATTGGGGCAAAAGTAGGTAAAGAAGAAGATATAAAAAATGAGTGGCATCCGGGCAAGGTTGGTGTTACCCGAAAATATGGCTTACTTTTGCCTCCAAATAACCCTGATAGAAAACCTAAGCTGCCCCAGATTGAGTAAGTCTAAACAACCGCCTTTAGCGCCCGAAGATTATTATTTTAACGAACAGGGCCTGCTGGTTTTTACAGAAAATTATCTTCGGAAACGCGGTTATTGCTGTAAAAACGGCTGTAAACACTGCCCGTATGGGTTTACAAAACCGCAACCATCCGGGGCAGATTAGAAAAATATTTAACCTGCTATTGGGTTTTACCGGATAAATTCCGATATTTGCGTCCCTTTAGATAAACTGACAATATTACAATGGCACGAGTTTGTGATTTAACCGGAAAAAGACCACAGGTAGGTAACAATGTTTCGCACGCGAACAATAAAACAAAACGCAAGTTTTATCCTAACCTGCAAAAAAAGAGATTTTATGTTCCTGAAGAAGATGCCTGGATTACTTTAAAAGTATCTACTTCTGCAATCAGAACTATCAATAAAAACGGTATTTCTGCTGTTTTGAAAAAAGCAGTAGCAGACGGTTACATCGTATATTAATACGAAAAGGCAGTGCCGGTAATAATCGGTCTGATGCTGCGCACCTGCCTGTTTCTGTAGCCTGTGTCCGGTAAGTCGGGCAAGCCTGCCGTTTTTTGATAAAATATTATCCGGCAACGGAGAAAACAAGCTGTTTTATTAGCTGTTTTCTCCGTTGCTTTTTTGTTTTAGGCAAGTGGCGTTGGGTTAAATAAAATTTGCTTGCAGGGTATTTAAACTGATCTTGTAACCGGGAAGTAATATAAAGTAGGCGGTTCGATTGGTAAATATTACTCAATGTTTGGCTTGTGACTTTTAGTAGTTAGTGTTCATTTCGGCCTTCCAGAAGAAAGAAATGAAAAAACAAATGCCCGGTTAGTGGCCGGGCATTTGTTTTAGTATTGTTGAAAAGCTGGGTTTGTGTTGTAAGCTTCTTTTCTTGTGGTTTTCTTCTGATTCTACTTCTTTGGTGGCAAAGAAGGTTATTTGTTTAAAAATGTTTTTGAGGCCGGCATACAGCACAATGTCCTTAAACATCTCAAATTCTTTTTTATAGCCTTCTACTATTCCTATTTTTTTAGATTTATAGGTATTCGTAGCCGACCAGGGCATCCAGCGAACAGCCCGTTTATGCTTTTGCATGTATAAATTAATAGCTAGCTCCAGTTGATAACCGTTTACCTGCTGATTCAGGATTTTAGCCAGATCTTTCTTCTTTACAATGCGCTCGCCGGACAATAGAATATCGCCCCGATCGAACTTAACAAACCAGGGCGCGTTAATGCGCCGCAGTATAAGCATATCCAGGTTGTGGCAGGCAATGGCCTGAATAGCATTTTCTACTTCTTCTTTATTAATAGATTGCAAATCGGCATCCATTAATAAAATATGCTCGTTTTGTGCTTTTTGTACGCCGTGCCGGATAGCGGCGGCTTTGCCTTTATTTTCGGGTAACCTGTATAATTCTACGGTTGGCCAGTTATCCTGAATCAGTTCGGCTGTGTTATCGGAAGAACCATCGTCGATACAAATAACCTGGGTAATGCTCTTAATCTGCGTTACAACTTCCAGCACCTCAAAAACCCGGTATCCTTCGTTGTAAAACGGAATTATACATGATACCTGTGTATTTATTATCATAGTTTGTTACCAGTAGACAAAGGGGTAATTCATAATTAAGCGGCAAGCGCTGCCAGAAAATAACCTACAAAACTAGTTATATTCCTAAGCAATGCAAAGGCTTATTATATTACCGAAAAACTGTCAGAAAGTTTTTGCACTAAGGTAATATTAGCCAATATAGTGCCAAATGTTTTTTTAGGGCCAGAATGCTATTGCCGGAGGTAGTATTTATGCCAATATTAGCTATGAAAGTTTTTAAACCAAGATGGTTGCTATTACCAATTTAATCAATTATATTTGCAGTCCCAAAATAAAAATATCTAGTTGAGATGGCTAAAAAAGGAAACCGCGTACAGGTAATAATGGAGTGTACGGAGCAGAAAAATTCCGGTGTACCGGGTACATCCAGATACATCACTACCAAAAACCGGAAAAATACTCCGGAGCGTTTGGAGATGAAGAAATATAATTCAAATCTGAAAAAAGTAACTGTACATAAAGAAATTAAATAACCATGGCTAAGAAAGTAGTTGCGACCCTGAAAACCGCCACCGGTAAAGATTGGGCAAAAGTAATTAAAGCAGTGAAGTCCGAAAAAACCGGTGCTTACACCTTTAGAGAAGAAATGGTGCCTGTAGATAAAGTACAGGAGTTTTTGGCTGCCAAATAATAGCATCCGGTATCTTATAAAAATATCAGGAAGTCCCGCTTTTACCGGGACTTTTTTGGTTTATAGATTTTTTTAACGATTTTACATTTTATTCGCGCACAGCAGAGCATTTATGGGAATTTTTGATTTCTTCAATAAAGAGAAAAAGGAGTCGCTGGACAAAGGACTGGAAAAAACCAAAACCAGTTTTTTCGACCAGTTAAGCAAAGCCGTTATTGGTAAATCCAAAGTAGATGAGGAAGTGCTCGATGACCTGGAAGAAATGCTGGTGCACGCTGATGTGGGAGCCGAAACAACCATCCGGATTATCCGGCGCATAGAAGACCGCGTAGCCCGCGATAAATACGTGAGCACCAACGAACTGGACCGGATATTGCGCGAAGAAATAGCTGCTTTACTCGAAGAAAATAATTCCGGCAAAAATACCGAAGAGTTTGTTCTGCCTGCCAATATTAAGCCATACGTAATTATGGTAGTAGGGGTAAACGGCGTAGGTAAAACCACCACCATTGGCAAACTGGCCGCGCAGTTTCATAAAGCCGGCAAAAAAGTAGTATTGGGTGCTGCCGATACCTTCCGGGCTGCCGCCGTAGACCAATTGATTATTTGGGGCGATAGGGTAGGCGTCCCGGTAATTTCGCACGGCATGAACACCGATCCCGCTTCGGTGGCTTTTGACGCCGTAAAAAAAGGCGTAGAAATGGAGGCTGACGTAGTAATAATTGATACAGCCGGTCGCTTGCACAACAAAGTAGGCCTCATGAACGAACTCTCGAAAATAAAGCGGGTAATGCAAAAGTTTATTGATGCCGCACCGCACGAAGTTTTGTTGGTATTGGATGGCAGCACCGGCCAAAATGCGGTACAGCAAGCCCGCGAATTTACCAAAGCTACCGATGTTACCGCCCTGGCCATTACCAAACTAGATGGTACTGCCAAAGGTGGCGTGGTGATTGGTATTTCTGATGAATTTAAAATTCCTGTAAAATATATTGGTGTTGGCGAAAAAATTGATGATTTACAGGTGTTTAATAAGCACGAATTCGTAGATTCACTTTTTACCAAATAAAAATAACTTTAGTAAGCAGTAGCATGAATATGTTAGCCCAATTATTTATAAGCCTGCTACTACTGGCTTTTGCCGCCACCAACCAACAAACCCCTGCTGGTAACCAAGGTATATTGGGTACCATAACCGTGCGCGAAGGTAATTTTATGCCGGGTCCAGACCGCAAAGATAAAATGCAGCCGGTAGCCGCTCCGGCCGGTAAAGTTGCTCCCCGCGAAATTTACGTTTACGAACTAACCAACTTAAAACAGGTAAAGGCCAGCGGTCCGTTTTACAGCGAATTTAAAACCAACCTGGTAGCCAAAGTAACTTCTGGCCTCGATGGCTTATTTCGGGTAGAGTTAAAACCCGGCAAATATTCGGTTTTCTCGAAAGAACCCAATGGCTTTTTTGCCAACCGCCTGGATGGTGATGGCAATATTTACCCCGTAGAAGTAACCGAAAGCCGCCTCACCCTGATTGATTTTATTATTGATTACAATGCCAGTTATTAAAACTAGCTGATTAGGCATAATTGCTACTTGCTTTCCGCTAATTTTTTGTCCCCCTTCGGAGGCAGGGCTGTTAAGTTCTAATTAGCTTAGCCATGATTTTAATTTTATTAGCAAAAGCTATAATAGCCTCTTTGATAGAATTATACCCACTTTTACGCGCAAGGTTAATCGCCATATTCTTTAATAAAGACAGGTTCTCCGGTGCTTGACCCTTTCGAATCCCGTTGCGGTCTTCCTTTAGGGTTACATCTTTCTCCCAATGCAGGCGGTTTTCAATGCCCCAGTGCCCCCGGATAGCTGCTGCTAACATGGCAGCATTAGCTTTTTGATAACTGCAAATGTAATAGCTGACCCGTTCAAAGGCTTGTCCCTGCCGCTTTCCTTTGCGCACCAGGCGGATAAACCACTCCAAACCCGGCCACTCCGCTTTAGCTGCTTGACTAGCCTTGAACAGCTCCAACACCCGCTCTAACTGCCGCCCGCGGCTTTGTTCGCTTGTCTGACAATATTGGACGGCTACACTGCTAGCAGCAGTCTGCCTGATGGCTGCTAAAAGCTTTGGCTGATTAGCTTTCACCTTTATCAGATAATGCTGCCGCTGCTTGATAATGAGGGAGACTGTTTTTTTTGGCAGTGCAAAGCATCCAACGTCAGCAGCAGACCCCGTTCTTGAAGCCGTCCCAGCAACTCCCAGACACTACTTATTTCACTTTGCTTGCCATTCTCAAACCGTGCTACTGCTTCTACCATCCCGGTCTGTTGGCAGAAAGCACTCACCAGCACAACAAAATTCTGCTGCGCCTTGTCATACTCGCTTACTGTGGACTTGAGGCTCTTGCCATCTATACTCAACCACCGCCCGGTCAATCCTGCGCCCATTGCCGCTACCCAACACCGGAAGGCGGCTGATAAGGCTGTAAAATCCACGTGCATGAGCACCTGTCGGATGGTCACATAACTGGGTAGTTGTTGCCGCTGTAGTTTCAGGAAAGTAACTAAATCCTGTTGGTTGTACCGGATAAAGCGGCCTATCTCCCGGTAGCCACAATACCCGCTCATAATCCCCATTACCACCATACATAAAGTCTCGGCCAAAGGATAACGACGGCCTTGTGCCCGCCGAAAATCAGGTACTGTCCGTAAATAATCCAGTAAACTCGCTCTCCCTCTTGCCATTCTTCGCCTCCTTGTGCTTTTTATTTTAGTCTACGATTTTTAGAACTTAACAGCCCTGCCCCTTCGGAGGGGGTAGGGGGAGGAAAATATTCATCTGATTTTTATTAAAAAATTATATTCTGAAAAATCCTCCCCCTGCCCCCTCCGAAAGGGGACGTTCAATAACTTTACAAAAATCTGATGTATGTTCACTAGGCTAGGCATCAGCAATAGCAACCTTGGGCTTTGGTTTAAGTAACGGCAATATTTTGGTGTCTCCCCAAATAATTTAGGTTACGCCATAACATTTAGGAATATTTAAGGTTTTTACCATTGTACACCTATTAAGCCTAGAACAATGGACAGCATAAACCAACAACAACCAGAAAAAAACCATGAAGATTTGCAGGGCCAATTGGCGGGCAAAAAAATAAAAGAATTAGCCAGTAAAGCCGATACTTGTTTTTTCTGTACCAAAATAATTTCCGGGCAGCCGCTGAAAGTACGTCCTATGGCCATCCGGAAAGTAGATGAAGAAGGAAATTTTTGGTTTTTAAGTGCTTCCGACAGCCATAAAAATGCCGATATTCAGACCGACCGGCTGGTACATCTGTTGTTTCAGGGTTCTACGCACAGCGATTTCCTAAGTATATCGGGCATAGCTTCTATCAGCACCGACAAACAAAAAATAAAAGAACTTTGGAGTCCTATTTTAAAAACCTGGTTTACCGAAGGCTTGGATGACCCTCGCATTACTGTAATAAAAGTAGATGCCCGGGAAGGATATTATTGGGATAACAAGCACGGCAACACAGTAGCTTTTGCCAAAATGCTGGTAGGAGCCGCCATTGGTAAAACCCTAGACGATTCTATTGAAGGCAAGCTTAAAGTGTAAGCGCTTTTACAATAGCCAATATTTATTCCAGTAAAAGGCTTAAAATTATAGGCGTGAAAAGAATCTGCCGATTAAAAAGTTACGGCCAAAAAGGTTTTAGCCTAGTTATATCCGGCTGTTTCTAAATTGTATAAGACTTTTGCTAAATTATTGAAAGTCCCCCTTTGGAGGGGGGAGGGGGAGGATTTTCAAGGTTAAAAAACTACTATGCAAAAGCGCTCCTATATTTTAATTCGATTTTGCCCAATGCTGCCGGTTAATATTGATTTAGAATTTAGCCAAAAGATTCTAAAATAACTGCGGTCCTGAAGAGTAGCGGTTATGCTGATTTTACCCAAACAAATCGTACCTTTGCAAATTATTTGCCAAGCGAACCATTCTGGAACCCAGGGGGTTTAGAAATGAGCTTGATAGTGCCAATTTTGCCAAAAGATACGTGAAAGTAAGAAGTTTAAAAAAAGATAAAGTAAACGTTATTACCTTAGGTTGCTCTAAAAACCTGGTAGATTCCGAAGTGCTGATGGGGCAGTTACGCGCCAACGATATGGCCGTGGTGCATGAGTCGGAGAAAGACGATGCCAATATTATTATTATAAATACCTGCGGCTTTATAGATAATGCCAAGCAGGAATCTATTGATACCATTCTGCAATACGCCGACGAGAAAGAAGCCGGCAATATTGATAAGTTATACGTAACGGGTTGCTTGTCGCAGCGCTACAAAGATTCTTTAGAAACCGAAATTCCGCAGGTAGATGCTTTTTTTGGTACCCTGGAATTGCCGCAACTTCTCAAAACCTTAGAAGCTGATTACAAACACGAATTAATTGGCGAGCGGTTGCTGACCACGCCCAAACATTACGCCTACTTTAAAATTGCCGAAGGCTGCAACCGGCCTTGTTCGTTTTGCGCCATTCCGCTGATGCGCGGCAAGCACGTAGACCGCCCTATAGAAGATTTGGTGAAAGAGGCCACGCGCCTGGCCCAGATGGGTACCAAAGAATTAATATTAATTGCCCAGGATTTAACGTATTACGGTCTCGAAAAATACGGCGAGCGCAAGTTAGCCGAATTAATGAGCCGGCTTTCGGATGTAAACGGCATCGACTGGATTCGTTTGCAGTATGCTTATCCGTCGCAGTTCCCGATGGACGCGTTGAAAGTAATGGCCGAGCGGGAGAATATTTGTAAATATTTAGATATGCCGCTGCAGCATATTTCGGATAACATGCTCAAAACCATGCGCCGGGGCATCAGCAAACGCCGCACCATAGAGTTGGTAGATTCTATTCGCCAACAAGTACCGGATATTGCCCTGCGTACTACGCTTATTGCCGGCCACCCCGGCGAAACCCAGCAGGATTTTGAAGAACTCTACCATTTTGTGGAACAAACCCGTTTCGACCGGTTAGGCATTTTTACCTACTCGCACGAAGAAAGCACCCACGCCTTTACCTTACCCGACGATGTGCCGGCCGAAGTAAAACAAGAACGCGCCGATGCTATTATGGAATTGCAGCAAGGTATTTCGTTAGAACTGAACGAAGCCCGCGTAGGCCAGACCTATAAAGTATTATTCGACCGGAAAGAAAGCGGTTATTACGTGGGCCGCACCCAATACGACTCGCCAGAAGTAGACAACGAAGTGCTGGTGCCCGCTAAAAACGCTTACCTGCGCATCGGCGATTTTGCTAACGTGCGTATTACCGACTCTACTGATTTTGATTTGTACGGCGAGTTAGTTTAGTCGGAATATTTTGAATAAAAGAAAATCCTCTTCGGAAACGGAGAGGATTTTTTGTTTTTAAGTATTTTCAGAATAAGCAGTACAGTTATTTTTTGTTTAATTTATTTCTCTTACTAACCTTATCGCTAGTTTACGCGCAGTGTTTATTGGTGGTAAAAATACCGGTAAGTTTGTAAATTGCTTTTACCATGAGCCGCCACTACAAAATCCGGGACCAGTCTAAATTATACTTCCTGTCGTTTGCTACCGTAAACTGGATAGATGTGTTTATCCGGCCTTTGTACCGCGATATAGTAGTAGATAGCCTGAACTATTGCATTAGTCAGAAAGGTCTGGAAGTATATGCCTGGTGCATTATGAGCAGCCACGTGCACCTGATAATTGGTTCGCAGGGAAACCCAATGGAAGATATTATCCGGGATTTGAAAAGGCATACCGCTAAAGCAATTTTAAAAGCTATTGCGGAAAACGGACAGGAGAGCCGGCGCGAATGGATGTTGTGGTTATTCGAAAGAGCCGGTAAACGCAATAGCAACAACCAGCAATATCAGTTCTGGCAGCAACATAACCATCCTATTGAGCTCAACTCAAATTACCTGCTGAACCAGAAACTACATTATATTCATCAGAACCCCGTAGAAGCCGGGTTTGTACGCGAACCCGAAGATTACCCCTACAGCAGCGCCGCCGATTATGCCGGCCAAAAAGGTTTGGTTAATTTAAGCTTATTAGAATAAAAACCACCATACACCACCATACTTCAAGTTTGAGCGCAGCGGTAACTTGGAGTAGAAACATTGGCAGGTTTTCAACCTGCGCCAGTTGAAAACTGGCTGTTAAAAAAGCCACAAGTTACCGCTCCGCTCAAACTTGCGGCATGTGAGTAAAAAATAACGATACGCTTATACTTGTAGCGTGAGACAAATTTGGAAGGCAGAAATTTAAATTAACTATTTTTTTATTAAACGATTGTATTAATAAATTCTAGAAAGATATGTTAACAAGGCTAGCGCATGTAAAGAGTAATGAGATAAATGCTTTTAAAGAAATTTCAGATAAAGAAAATAATAAAATTATATCAAATTTTAACCTTGTCAAATCATTCTATAAGCTTAATACTAATTACGATACTATTTATAACATTTATCAGGAAATTCTAAATACTATAAATAATAACGATGCTTTTAATTTAAGCAGGTTATTAAACGAATTTTTTTCTGCTTTCAAACCCTTTCTCGAACATTGGAACAAATATTTAAATAATGAATTTGAAACATTAGACAACTTTAATATATTTAACGAAGCCACTAATATTGAATACGATAGTTTTTTTGCCTACCGCTTTATTTATAATTTTAGGAATTACCTTCAGCATTGCAGTTTTCCTAGGATTTCAATCACAGCAAAAATTTCAGAAAATGGGGAAACCCAATATTCTCTATTTTTAGATAAAAATGAGTTATTAACTCAATACAATAGATGGCAGCGGATAGTAAAAATTGACTTAATCAGTCAACCAGGCCGAATTGACCTATATCCGTTAATTGTTACATTCATGGATTGTTTGCATAGAATAAATTCTACAGCCCTAAATGCTTGTTTGAATTTTAAAGAATTACTGCTTGTTAGTAAAGAAATCATGGTTTACAAGAAATTAATTAAAAGTAGTGAGTATGATCTGGCATTACTTGAATACAAAGAATTTTATGCATCTGGAACACCTAAAAGCTTTTCAATACATGTGTTTCCTTTTGAAATAGCAGAACATTTAATTAAAAATATTTCAGTTGTCCTATAAATTATTGATTAATTATTATACTATTAATTTTTAAGTTTAGAACAGTAAATACAAAATTTATACTTTTTTAATAAACTTAGACCCTACACACTTTGGAGTTTCCCAATGGAAGATGCCAAACTTTTGATAAAATTGGAGGAACTCTGTTCCGGTAAATAGCGGCTTGTATGGTTAAGTGCTGGAAGTGGTTTTTATATCCAATCTGAATGTGCGTAGAAAGAATAAAATCAAAAGCGCAGATACTTTAAATATTTCCCTAGCCCCTAACACTGCTAATTAAATTTTTAGCCGTTACTTTGTGCTTTTCGTTAGTACACCCGATGCTAGCTCCCTTTAGGATGAAAATATTCAAAACTGACTATAGCGCTACCGGCGCCTTTTCTTCGCTTATTACCGATTACCTGGCCCAGAATCCGAAGTTGCAGCCGTTTTACAACCGTTTTCCGGCACTGGAAAACTTTGGCGAGCAGCTACAGGAAAAACAACAAGCGCCCATAAACCGCGAATTGCTTTGTCGGGTGTTGCAGGAACAATACGCCCATTTGGCGGAGGTGCAGCCCCTAGTGGAGCAAAATATTAAATTACTGGGGCAGCCCAATACTTTTACCGTTACTACCGGCCACCAGCTTAATATTTTTACCGGTCCGCTTTACTTTGTTTACAAAATAATTTCGGCCATTAATACCTGCCGGGTTTTAAATAAAACTTACCCCGATTATAATTTTGTGCCGGTTTATTGGATGGCCACCGAAGACCACGATTTTGCCGAGGTAAACCATTTTAATTTGTTCGGTAAAAAATATACCTGGGAGAGCAACCAGACCGGCGCCGTAGGCCGGTTTTCTACTTCGGATATGCCTGGTTTACTTACCGAACTACCCGAAGCTTGCCCCACATTTACCGAAGCTTATCAGCAATGCCATAACCTAACGGATGCTACCCGCGCCATTACCCACGCTTTGTTTGGGCAATACGGCCTGGTAAGTTTAGACGGTGACCATCCGGCTTTAAAGCAGGTAATGCAACCGGTGGTGCAGGAGGAGCTAACCCAACATACGGCGCATCAACTGGTAACCGAAGTAAGCGAAAAGCTGGCCGAACAATACAAAGCCCAGGTAATGTCCCGGGAAATAAACTTTTTTTACCTCGATGCCAGTCGACGGGAGCGAATTGTGCGGGAAGGCGACAGCTACAAAGTACTAAATACCGACCTCGTCTTTTCGGAAGCTGAAATATTGCGGTTAGCGGCGGAAGAACCGGAAAAGTTTAGCCCCAACGTAATATTAAGGCCGTTGTACCAGGAAATGGTGCTGCCCAATCTGGCTTATATTGGCGGTGGGGCAGAGGTAAATTATTGGTTTCAGTTAAAACCGGTATTCGAAAAATATGGCGTGCCTTACCCCATGGTGATGCTGCGGAATTCGGCTTTGTATATTAACAAAGCCAGCGCCAACCGCCGGCATAAACTTAATTTGCAGCCCGAAGATTTGTTTAAAGAAACCAATGTGCTGAAAAAGCAGATTACCGCGCAGTTTGAGCAGGATGGCTTATCGTTAACAGAAGAGAAGGCCCAAATAGAAAGCGTATTTCAGCGGATAACCCAACTGGCGGCCAGCATCGATCCGACTTTAGAAAAAACGGTGGCGGCCGAGCGGCAGAAAACTCATAACGCGCTGGAAGTGCTGGAGAAAAAAATTATTAAAGCCAACGATACCAAGTACGAAACCCACTTTAACCAGCTCTCCAACTTAAAAGAAAAATTGTTTCCGGGCGGTACTTTACAGGAGCGCACCGATAATATATTAAGCTACTGTACCAATAATCCGGATTTTATTCAGCAATTGCTGGAGGCTTTCGACCCGCTGGAGAATAAGTTTACGATACTGGAAGAAGAATAATATGCGGAAGGCCCAATTGCGGAAAGAAATGCTGCAAAAACGGCTAGGGTACGATGCAGCGGAAATTGCCCTCAAAAGCAAGCTAATTGCGGCTAATTTTTTCCAGCATTTTTCTTTCGAAAATATTAAGGCTATTCATATTTTCTTGCCGATTCAGCTTAAAAATGAAATAGATACCTGGCTCATTATTCAAAAACTGCACACCGAATATTCGCAGATACAGGTAGTGGCTTCGGTGTCGGATTTACAGGAATTAACATTAACGCACCACTGGCTGCTGCCCGAAACCGAGTTGGTGCAAAACAAGTGGGGCATTCCGGAACCCCAGGGAGCCGAAGTTGTAGCCATCGAGCAAATTGACATGGTACTGGTACCGCTGCTCGCTTTCGATATTCAGGGCCACCGGGTAGGTTACGGCAAAGGCTTCTACGACCGCTTTTTAGAACGCTGCCGCCCCGATACCATAAAAGTTGGCTTATCACTGGAAGAACCTATTACCGCCATTACCGATATCCACACCGGCGATACTCCCCTGGATTTTGCGCTTACGCCCACCAATATTTATAAATTCAACAATTAAGTTTTTACAACCTAAGTCTTTAATTCCCGAACACATAAACCTTAATTTCCGGAGCATAAACTTTAATTTTCACAGCATAATCCTTATTTCCCAAAGGCATATACCATAAATCCTGAACGGCTGCTGCTCTGGGTCATCCCGAGCCTGTCGAGGGATCTAATACAACTAAAGAGAAATTCATCTTTTATTAACAGCATACAAAAGTAGTTTAGTAACGAAAGTAAAGTTGTGTAGGCTCTCTTATTATTGTGGTAATAGATCCCTCGACAGGCTCGGGATGACCCAGAGCAGCGGCCGTTCCGGTACGTAACCGAATATCATCGCTACCAGCAGGCTATCAACATTTAGCTTATTTATTAAACCTTAATACTATTCACCCTCTCTCTCATTCACCCAATCACCCAATCACACATTCAAGCATCCGCTCATTTACTTCACTGCCCGCGTCATTTCGCGTTTGCCGGCGGGGCCAGGTAAAGCTTCTACCACAAAACCAGCATTTTTGAGACTTCGTTTAAAACTACCTTTGGCGCAGTAACTTACCAGCATGCCACCTTCTTCCAGCGAATCGTAAAGTTTTTGAAATATTTCGTCGGTCCAGAGTTCGGGTTGTTTTTCCGGGGCGAAAGCATCAAAGTAAATCAGGTTGTAGTAATTGGTAGGAAAGGTATAAGTCTCCAGGTCGTTCTGGATTTTCCGAAGCTCAAAATTGGGTAATACCGGCACGGGTTCATGCCAGGGAGCCGTGTGCAACTGCGGCAAATAATCGAGCAGTTCGGGGTTCAGAATAAATTTATCGAAACGCATTTGGTTAACCAGTTCTACCGAAACCGGGAATTTTTCGATGGCTTCGTACACCACCTGGTAAGGTTTGCTCAATACGTGTTGCAAGGTAAGCAAGGCGTTTAAGCCGGTGCCAAAACCAATTTCCAGCAGTTTTACCGGGTGGTGGTAAGTTAAGGCATACGCCAGGCCATTTTGTATAAAAACGTGCAGCGATTCCTGCAAAGCCCCGTTTACGGAGTGGTAATGTTCGTTTAGCTCGGGTACGTAAAGCGTTGTAGAACCGTCTTTGGTTTCTCTGATTTCAGTTTTCATACGCAACTAGTTAGGGTAGATGTTCAAATATGTAAATATATTCTTAAACTTGCCGGTTATAGCCCAGGGTTTTTCTGGTTGCTTTACCATACACGCTATTTTTGAAACGCGGCGAAAAATCCGTAAGAAAGCCCAGAATTGTTGATTATCAGGTAGCGTACGGAAGTTAAGTAGCTGGGCGAGCGGAGTATTTTTTGCGAATATTGGCAGGTTTATGCCTGTTAACCATATTTTAAATTTATTTAAAACTACATGGCCCGGATTAAGTTTGCCTTGCCCGAAAAATTTACCTTCAGTACTACCCTTGCCATTCGGATTACCGATATTAACTACGGTGGCCATTTGGGTAATGATGCCTTATTATCGTTGCTGCACGAAGCCCGGGTGCAATATTTGCAGCACTATGGTTACGCCGAGCTGGATTTAGCCGGTAAAAGCCTGATTATGGCCGATGTGGCAATCGAGTACAAAGGCGAAGGTTTCCGGGGCGATGTGCTGACCATTGAAGTAACCGCGCATGATTTTACCAAATACGGCTTTGATATTGTTTACCGGGTTACTAACCAGGAGCAATTACTCATTGCCCTGGCTAAAACCGGTATGCTCTGCTTCGATTATGAAAGTCGTAAAGTAGTATCGCTACCGACCGGAGTAACTGCTCGGTTAGCCGAAAATCAGGGGAACGAATAATTGCCTGAATTATTAAATAATACTTTTCTAATATAATTTATTTCAGAAAATTGCCCCTTTTAGGAAATAATGTTATTGATAATGAATCTATTAGCTGCTAAAGTAGTTTAAGGATAGCATATTTAAGTATTATAAAATATTGTGGCTTATGACTAGCGAAAGATTCAAGCAGAAAATGGCCGCGCTGGAAAAAGATCGGGAGGATTTTATTTCCCGGTTAACTCCCGAAGATCAACAAAAGTTTAAACATAAAGAAAGAGAACTTAACGAGCGCGCCGATACAGATAATATGAATACCACCTTAACCTGGAGCAATAAAGGTTCTGCTAAAAATAATTAATGTTTTTATATTTTTAGTAGGGAATACCTACTCTTAGTGCCCCATATTAAGCCGGAAATAACCTTAGTTGTTTCCGGCTTATTTTTTTGTAAGTAGCTTATTTTCACGCTGATTTTGAAAAATTAATAAAAGCTGAAAATGGAGAGAACCTAAATATTCTATTTGAAACTCTTACCTCTTATTTTTTGTACCTTTGTAGTATGATTGCGACAGAAATTAAAAAAGATATACGTAAACTTTCGCTCGACGACCTAAAAGCCTGGTTTGTGGAGAACGGGGAAAAACCTTTTCGGACCAAACAGGTGTACGAGTGGCTTTGGAAACATGCGGCTAAGTCTTTTGCCGAAATGAACAACGTTTCGTTGCCGCTCCGCGAAAAACTAGACGCGCATTTTGCCATAAACCGGGTAACAGTAGCTAACCAGCAAATCAGCAAAGACCGCACGATTAAATCGGCATTCCGGTTGTTTGATGGCAATATTGTAGAAGGCGTGCTTATTCCGCACGAAGAACGCATGACGGCGTGTGTGTCGAGCCAGGTAGGCTGCTCGTTAACCTGTAAGTTTTGCGCTACCGGCTACATGGAACGCAAACGCAACCTCGACGCCGCCGAAATTTATGACCAGGTAGTTTTAATTAACGAGCAATGTTTAGCCAACTATGGTACTCCGCTTACCAATATTGTGTATATGGGCATGGGCGAACCTTTGCTGAACTACGCCAACGTGGTAAAAAGTGTGGAGCGCATTACCGCGCCCGATGGCCTGAACATGGCCGCTCGCCGCATTACCATTAGTACCGCAGGTATTGCCAAAATGATTAAAAAACTGGCCGACGATGGTGTAAAAGCCAATTTGGCTTTATCGTTGCACGCCGCTAACGATACCAAGCGGAACGAAATAATGCCGATTAACGAAACCAATTCGCAGGAAACGTTAACCGAAGCTTTAAAATATTACCACCAGCTTACCGGCCGTAAAGTTACCTATGAATATATTGTATTCGAGAATTTTAACGATACCCTGCTGGATGCCGAGGAATTATTGAAGTTTACCAAAATAATTCCGTGTAAGGTAAACCTAATTGAATATAACCCAATTGCGGCGGCGCTTTTCCGGAACACCGACGAAGACCACTTATCTAAATTTGTGTATTACCTGGCCGATAGGGGTGTGCAGGTGAATGTGCGCCGGAGCCGAGGGAAAGATATTGATGCCGCTTGCGGACAGCTGGCTACCAAAGAAAAAAAACAGCTTGCCTAAGGCAAGCTGTTTTCTAAGTTTTTAATTATCCACCACAAATAATTAAAATCACCCAAACTTAATCAGGAGCTCTTTATATATTGCTGGTTGGTTAACCTTTTCAAGGGCCGAACCTAATGCCAGCATTAAATTTATTATAACCTTTTTTATATCTGGTCAGTTTATAGCTAAAGCACTTCTTGCCTCACTTTCTACTTTCCCTAACCTATAACAACAATCTTTTAATATTATTATATTGCCAATAGATATTATTAATTGTTTCGATACAAATATACGTATATTTTCAATAAAGTTGCAAATTCGTTGTAAAATTTTAAATAAATTTTTTTATAGGATTTGGCTGGCTTAAAAACTTATTCCTGCCCGAAACAGAATACGTTGATAATGATTATGTTGCGTAATAGTCATATTACCCGATCGGGTTTCGGCAGTAGCCTTCTGATTGCGGTAGCCCAGGTTTAAAATGAAGGCGTGAGTCTTCTGCGAATTAAATTTTAAACCCAAGGTAGGGCTCCATAGAAAGCCGCCATCCTGGTTAACCGCTGCATGCGGGTTGCTTAACCAATCTAAGGCATAGCCTGCATCTAAGCCATAATAAGGCCGTACTTTGGTTTTAGTAATGTCGCCCCGAATGCCTAAAGCCACGGGTAATAAAGTAAGGCTGCCGTAAGTATCAATGGCAGTAGTAAGGCCTACGGCCAGCGCCGGCATAAACTGGTAGCCGTTGAACGTTTGCAAAGTAACATCTACGCTGCGGCCCGGGTCAGAAAAATCGTTTGCTCTCGACTTATAACCCACACTTATACCCACATCGGTAATATTCTGGTAGCCTCGCGTGTATGGGTATTTAAAGTCTGTTTTCGCAAATTCCCGCGCTACGCGCTCCACGTCCTCCTGCTTAAAAACAAATAAATTCTGGCCAGCCGTTTCAATCCGGACTAAAGTGGGTGAGGGACTTTCTTGTAATTGGCCCCGGATAATACTGCCGTTTTTTAAATACACTACATCCTTCCAGCCCTTTTTCTGGGCCAGCAAGGATGCAGGTATAAACAAAAACAGGAAAACAGGTAAAAAAAAGGAACGGATAAACGGCATCAAAGAAGTTTATAAGCTTATAAAGCGGTTGGTCTGAGATATTTATTGTTGGTTTTTGGTAACCGGAATTTTGCTTAATAATTTAATCTGCTTCGGATTGGAATAATCGTACTGGTAAAGGCCATCGTTGCCCACGGCCAGTAAAGTATTGCCCAACGGTATTACATCAAAAGCGTGAATATCTTTAAAATGGGCTAATTTGTTCTCGTCTATTTTAAGCACATTCTGCGCGTTAAAAACTTTTAAACCGTAATCGCCTTCGCACAAAAATAAGGTTTCTCTATCAATGCCCAGGCCATGCGGGTTTTGCATGGCGTAAGTTTTTATGCGCCGCGGGTTCTGAATGGTAGAAATATCGATTATCTCTAATTGGTTAATGTTGTTGCCAGTGCGGCATTCGGTACCGTTGCGGACGGTTACATAAGCAAAATTACCGTCTACTACCACCGGGTCGCAGCCAAAGAAATGGCTGATAGCCGAAATAAACTTGGGTTGTTGCGGCTGGCTGTTGTCGTAAATGAGCATGCCGGAACTGGTGCCTAAAAATAACTTGTCCTGGTAAGGGAAAATAGTTTCGGTGTTCCAGGAGGTAGGAACATTGGTGCCCCGCACCGGGCTGGCCGGCTGGGTAATATCTACCACCTGGATGCTGGAAGGATTAACCGCATACAAATAATCGCCGGTAATGGTAAACCGGGCCATAGAACCACCAACACCCGTAGAACCAGTGCTATTATTCATGCTGGCCGCATTCAAGAATTGGGATCTATCGTTCATGAAAACCCCACCACCACCAGTACCTGAACCGGAACTACCACAATCGGCTGGCCGGCTTTCGGTTACAATGCGGGTGGTATAGCCAACGGTTAATAAATCGGAGGCCTGCGGGTTGCTAGCTGCGCCCGTAAAGGTATAGTTGGGAAACAGGTTAAGGGTATAATTTTTAACCGTTGCCTGGGCTGGGTTCGAAATATCAAGGGTAATTAAATCAGGACCGGCATCGGCATACAAAATATTACCCCGGATAGCCATATCTACGTTGCCCGGAATATTAATGAAGGCAATATTTTTGGGGGCCGCCGGGTTGCTGTTATCTATAACATGAATGCCTTTGTACAATTCATTTACAAAAACATAGCGGTCTTTGGCGTAAATTTTACCGGTAGTATGCAGGCTCTGCGCCGGCTCAGATTTTATAGCTTGTACTAAATCGCTGCGCTTTAATAATATTGGTTCCTGGGTAGTGTACGTTACTGTGGTTTCGCAGTCGTCGGTGCAGGAAGCCAGGGAAAGCATTGCTAGTAAGTAAAGAATAAGGGTAATTACATGCAGGTGCCCGGTCTTGAAAACTGGTTCTTGGTTGGGTAAAAGTTTGCTTTCCATAAATTAATTTAATTGTTACATGCAGTATAAATTCAGTTCAGGTAATGAAGGTTAAATATTTTACTCTTGCTGCAACCAGTTTTTTTAGCAAAGGGCAATCAGGCAATTAGTTTTTTACCCAGCAAAATATTCAGGTATTTTCAGATGGTGCGGCCACGGTTTCGATGCAGGTAATTTCTACAATAGTGCCCACCATGCAATAAGAACCAATATCCTGGCGTACCTGGTAACTAACAGACACCCGCTGCCCATCGGTTAGCGGAAAATTTTGCAAAGGCGATGTTTGCCCGTTTGTGTTTTGCGCCGGAATATAGGATTCGAGCCGGGTGCCGTTATCTAACTCCAACACAAAGCCGCAGCCATCTAAGCCGGTTAAGTTTTTTACGGTAGCCAAGGTACCGCAATCGGCTTCGGGTAGTTCTTCGGCTTGGGCACACGAGTTCAGGGTTAACAATAAAATAATAAAAATTGCTAAGTGTAAAAGCAGGTTCGATACGGAATAGAATTCGCGTTTTTGCCTGGCAGATAGTTTTAACATAAGCGTAAACTTTAAAGGTATGGTATATTAGGGTTTTCAATCAATAGACCCGCGCCCTACCAGGATGGTTGCATAGCCCAAAATATTTTCCCAAAAAGAAGCCAGCGCTTAAAAGAGAAGCTTAACCCGTTATAAGCCCAATTATAGCTGGGTAAGAAAGGTATAGGTTAGAGATGGCGTAGATGCTGTTCCCAAATAAATAAAACCACCAAACTATCTGGCAGCCCAGAAGGGGCGTTATAACCTAGCGATGGGTGAAGCCCATTGTTAAGAATAGGTAGAAGTATACAGGCTCTGAAAGAGCGAAATTTAGATGAGGAGAATTGAATATTGCGCCCTTTCTGGGCTTTGTTAATGGGTAATGCATTTGCCCAGGGCTATACCCTGGGCTAAGTTATTGCGCCCTTTCAGGGCTGTAAGGTTATTGCTGGATGTTTTGAATTTTGCCGGTTTTAAAATTATAATCCAGTGCCTTGTAAGCGGTGGTACTGCCGGCTTTTACCTGCACATTTGCGCTGAAATGGCCAATCTCTTTTCGTTCGTCGTAGGTAAACGAATCGGCCGAAATAACCTGGCCCGGACCGGTTTTAAGCACCACAAATTCTTCGGCCAGCAAGGTTCTGTTTTTGATGTAAAAGGCAATATGGCTGCTCAGCTCTTTTTCTTTTATTTTAAAAGTAACGCCTTCGCTAAATTTTATAGCTTTCTGGCCGTTCAGTTCAGATTCTTCTTGCAAGCCGGCACCGGTTAGTTTTATATCAGACGATAAATCGGTAAAAGCACTGCAAAAAACAAACACCAGCACGGCCAACACTATTCTTTTCATGGTAAGCTTAAGGTTTAAAATAATGCCAAAAGATACTCAAAAATAATGGTACGCGCAATTAAGCCGGCCGAAAACGGCCTTCGGCTGGTGGGCGGCCGGCTTTGGAATCATCGGTTTTTTCGTAAGGTACTTCCCGGATTTCGATTATTACAGCATGCGATTTCGGCCGGATGGGCTCGCCAAAGGTATTGGCATATTGCTGCGTAAACTCCGAACCAAAGAAAATAATCAGGGAGGAATAATATATCCAAACCAGGATAATAATAATTGAACCCGCCGCGCCGTAAGCCGAGCCAATATCGCCCTGGCCCAGATACCAGCTAATGAGGGAGCGGCCCAATACAAACAGCAAAGCCGTTAAAAAAGAACCCACCCACACATCTTTCCAGCGAATAATGGCATCGGGTAAATATTTATAAATCAGGGCAAATAGTAAAGTAATAAATGCCAGCGAAACAGATATATTAAGAATATGAATAAACACCACGGCACCGGCGGGAAAAATACTCTCCAGGTAACCGGTAAAAAAAGAAAGTACCGCGCTAATTACAAAAGAAATAAGCATCAGAAAGGCAATACTTAATATCAGGCCAAAGGAGAGAAAGCGGTCTTTGGCTACCTTTATAATATTATTCTTGGGCTTGGCTTTTACGTTCCAGATGCTGTTCAGAGAATCCTGCAGGGTAACAAAAAAAGTGGTAGCCGCAAAAACCAAGGTCGCAATACCAATGGCCGAAGCTATGCCGCCAGCCTGCGTTTTATTAACATTTTTGATCATTTCCTGAATAGATAAGGCGGCCTCTTTGCCCACCATGCCTTCCAATTCGTGGGCTAAGCTATTCGTAGCCGCATCTTCGCCCCAGATAGCGCCGGCCGCCGCAATAACAATAAGCAGGAGCGGCGGCAGGGAAAATATAGTATTATAAGCCAGGGCCGCCGCTAACCGGAAAGAATTATTCTCCATAAATTGCCCAAAGGTGTTCTTGGAAAGCGTAAGCACGTCTTTAGTCGAAACTTTTATCTTCATGATGTTCTCTCAGCCTGTTTGCTAATATTTTCAAAGCTGACTTAGTTACGGCTAAATTTTACGTTTGGTTAATCTATTGTGTGATTTGATAGGTTTGTAAAGCTCTTAATAGAAGTCGAAAGAATAAAAACTGCAATAATTCTTAGAATTTATTACATTTATAAACTTAGCTTCGGCAATTAAACCGAACCATAATCTAACTTAAAACTATGCAACTCAGAAGAGAAGCCCAAAACCGCTACCTCTTGCTATTTACCTGGGCTTTGTGCCTGCTGCCATTATTTAGTGTGGCGCAGAAAAAAAGTAAAGCCGCGGCCGATGGTTTTAATGCCGCCGGTTCCGATGCCAAGGCCATAGCCCTGGCCGATCAGGTTATTAAAAACATGGGCGGTTACGAGGCCTGGAATAAAACCCGCTACATTGCCTGGACCTGGCGCAACCAATACCACATTTGGGATAAGGTCCAGAACCGCTACCGCCTGGAGCGCGGCGATACCTTGGTGGTAATAGCCGATTTAAACACAAAAGAAGGAGTAGCCTACCGCAACGGCGAAGAAATAAAGGACCCTGCCCGCCGACAAAAATTACTGACGGGCATGTACCCGTCCTGGGCCAACGATTCTTACTGGCTGGCCATGCCTTTTAAGTTAAAAGACAGCGGGGTTACCTTAAAATATAAAGGCGAAGGCAAAACCCAAACCGGCGCCGACGCCGATTTAATAGAACTTACGTTTAAAGGTGTAGGCGTTACGCCCGATAACCGGTATATATTGGCTATTGATAAAGCCTCCGGCTTAATTACCGAATGGTCTTTCTTTCGGAATTATGCCGATGAAAAACCTTCTTTTACCCGCACCTGGACCGATTATCAGCAGTATGGTAAAATAAAACTGGCTTCTAGTCGCGGCGATGCGGCTGTGAACATGAGCAATATTGCCGTAACGCAAAATATTCCGGCCGAAGTGTTTAACAGCCCAAAGCCGGTTAATAAAGCATTGATAAAATAATATTTAATTGTAGGAGGATTGATCCTTAATTTATAATACAATTATCAATTGGTTAATGCGCTTACGTTATTGCCGTCATGTTGAGCTTGTCGAAACATCTATTAACTACTTTTATATAGTTGTAATAGATCCTTCGGCAAGCTCATGATGACCTTTAAGCGTAGTTCCTGGTTTATAAGGGTAAGCAGGCTTATAAACGGCTGAAACCAATAATCTGGGCGCTTAGGTTGCCTTTGGCATTTACCACGGCTTTAATGGAAGTAGGTGTCAGGTAGATAGCATCCGGTACTATTTCGGTAATTTGCCCGGTAAGCTTAATAGATTCGTTCAGGCGGCTGGCATTATCCAGGTTTTGTTGCAAGAGCTTATGGCCTTCTTCCAGTTGAGTTTTAAAAGGTAAACTTACCTGCTCTTCAATGGTTTGGGCAAACCGGTTTTTGGCCAGCCAACTGGCAGCCTTTAGTAATTGGTCTTTGGTATCAAGCGTAAAATCTACGTCCCGCACCCGGACGCTGCTGGTTTCGGCATCGAGGTAAGGTACAGCTTGCAGAAATATTTTACCCGCAATATTTTTGGTAAACAAGCCGGCTTTGGTATGGCCAGTTACATCCAGCATTACCACTAATTTATCACCGTTACCCGAGAGCGCTACATCGTGCACGGTTACCTGGTCTTTGCCATCCGCGAAAGAAAATTGTTTATTCGTGAGCTGTTGTTTCAGAATTGTAGTAGCGTGGCTGTAAGATATTTCGCCCATCACCCCAATCTGGATATTATTTTTTAACTGGTTATCGGTTACCAGCGGGGGCAAAATTAAATTGGGCTTAACCTGGGGTTTGCCGTTGGTTACCGTTTGCAGGTAAGAGCTTAAACCAATTTGTAACAGAAAATCGCCGTTGCTGGCGGTTAGCGGCGATACTTTAATAGCTTGCGGCGTAATGATTAGCCAGGCATCCAGTTCTTTGTTCAGCGGAATGGGTTGTTGTACCTGGTTCCAGGCTTGCTGTACGTACTCTTTAATTTTTATCCGGTTCTGCACTTCGCGGTCGAGTTGCGCCGCTAAGGTTTGCATCTGGGCCCGGAGCGATGGCTCAATAAAACTGGCCAATCCAATTTTAAGCGGTCCCAATGTGAGCACCGGTTTGGTACTGCCCCATTCAAAATCGCTGGTGCTGGTAGATTTAACCTGGTAATTTTCGGTAAGGGTAAGCTGGCTTTCGTTTTTAACGATTACATCAAACGTGGTGCTTTCGGTTTTTTCGAGCCGGGGGCACATTTTACAAGCTTCCCAGCGCCAACGGCCGGTAGCCGATACGCGCAGCGGCATGGTTAAATATATTTTATCGCCATTGGCTTGCATGGCCAGGTTGCCGGCTTTTACCACGGTTACCTTCAGGTTATCGTCTTCTAAGTTATCATCTTGGTATAAAATGCCGGTAATCTGCTGATTCAGTTTTTCTTCCAGGGCACTAACTTTAAAAGATACCGGAACAGTAATGGTAGAAAGTTTAGGGGCAAAAACCGCCGGAGCCGTAACTATTGCCGTAGGTGCCTGCGGGTTTAACTGGCTGAATTTCGTACAGCCTTGCGCGAAAACCAGCAAGGTGGCTAAAACCGTTTTGATAAAAAGTTTAAATATTGCCTTCACGGTATAAGCTATAATCTGGTTAGCATTATTTTACATTCGTTATTTTGCTAACAGGCTTTAATTTAGCATAGTTCAGTAAAGGTAAAATGCCTTGGCTACCTATAAAAAACAAAAAAAGCCGGATTAACCGGCTTCCAAAAAATTCTCACTTTAATTTTAAAAAACAAACCCAATCCGGATGCCATTATTAGCGTAAGCACCCAGACTAAAACTTTTGTCACCTTCTATTTTGGAAACAGAAACATTATTTATAAGCATTTCCGCATCTTTATATTTTGTAATGGCCAATCCGTAGCCAACCTCTAATCCGGCATAAAAGTGCTCTGCAAAATAATAATCTGCTCCGGCAACGGCGTTTAAGCCAGTTCTGGTGTGGGCTCTGTAACTAACACCGCCACCATCATGTATTCTGCCATTTTTATACTCTATTTTGTTCGGATTACTACTATCTCTTTCTTGCGTTTCCTTAAAGCTGTTAGTTACAAAAGCCACTTCAGCTCCAATATAAGGCGAGAGCCTACTTGTACCCGCAAAATGCTTCTCTATACCCGGACTAATATTAAAGTTGGTGGTTCTGGATGTAGTATTAGAATTGTTGTTATTCTGATTCGGTTCATTTTCCCAGGAATCAAGGTTGGCGTTTACGCCTAAACGTACCGCCATTGTTGGAGATAGAAAGTAGCGGCCTCTAAGTTGGTTGAGAATATTGTTTAGCGTAATACCGTTATTAAACAAACCTAGGTTTACTTCGGTGGTAATATCGCCAGCTTCCGGTTTTCTGGATTCAGGAGTGTCTTGTGCATTAGCTGCAATGGTAAAGAAAGCAGGAAAGGCGAGCAAAAGGAAAAATTTCTTCATTAAGTTAAGTTTAATTTTTAGAGGTGAAAGAGTATTCCTTTCTGGAGCAATATTTAAGCCAGATATAGCCCTAAAATGTCATAATATATAGTAAACCCTGCTCGATTAATTTTATTTAGAAATTTCCCAACTTTTGCTGCGTATTGGCGCTGTTTGTAAAGCCTCGGTTAATTCGTTTTCATCTTTATACTGCAACTGGGTCAGGTACGAAGCTTCTACCGATACTGTAAAAATTTTGGGTTCGAAGGGCCAGGGAGTTACCCTTATCAAGCCATCTTTTTGCTGAATAACGTGGTATTGCACGCCATCAGGACCCTTGCTTACCTCCAATGTGCGCTCGGCTTCGGGTAACTGGCTGCGGCATAATATTAACGAGAAGCGGTCGCACCACTGCATGAGGTCGTAAGCCTGCTGGGCTTGCTTTTTATTTACTTTTAACGCTTTACGCCAGCGTTTTTGGTTTTCTAACTGTTCATTTAAAAAAGCATCTGTTTTGGGGTTTTGGCCTCGTAGTTCCTCGTACAAAAAAGATAGGTGCATAGAGGTAAGCAAACAACGCCAGCGGCCCTGGTAGCGGGCTTCGGTCATTACTTGGGTGGCCTGTTCCAGCGAAAAAGGCAGCATGGTAAAGTTGGCCGGGGCTCCGGCCGGCGTCAGGCCAATGCTGCCGGCCCAGAATCGCTGGCCATCGTCGTGCTGGGCAATGGCAGCTAAGGTGTCAACCCAGCGTTCAGGTCGGTCGGCGGTGCGCCAGGCAAAAGCTACCTGCATGGCCAGCAAAGCATGAGCCTGCTGGTAAATTATTTCCCAACCTTCGGGTACCATATTCACAATCATAAACTACAAGCCTTTCAGCCGGCGTAAATTCACCAGCATATCTGCGGTCATACTGTCGAGGTCGTATTGGGGTTGCCAGTGCCAGTCCTGGCGGGCCGGCGTATCGTCTATGCTCTGCGGCCACGAGTCGGCAATTTGCTGCCGGAAATCTGGCGCGTAAGTAACCTGAAAATCCGGAACATGTTTTTGGATGGAAGCGGTTATTTCGGCGGGGGAGAAGCTCATGGCGGCCAGGTTATAAGACGACCGGACTGTAATATTTTCGGCGGGTGCATGCATCAAATCCAGGGTAGCTTTTAGGGCATCGGGCATATACATCATGGGCATATAGGCATCTTCCTGTAAGTAGCAGGTAAAAAATTTGCCTTCCACGGCTTTGTGGTAAATATCTACGGCGTAATCGGTGGTGCCGCCGCCCGGCATGGCTTTGTAACCAATCAGGCCCGGGTAACGCAGGCTGCGCACATCCAGTTTATACCGCCGGGCATAATATTCGCAAAAGCGCTCACCGGTTTGTTTACTAATGCCATATACCGTATTCGGGTCCATGATGGTATGCTGCGGTGTATTTTGGCGTGGCGTGTTGGGTCCGAACACGGCAATGGAACTGGGCCAGTAAACTTTAGCAACACCTTTATCCAGTGCCAAATCCAGCATATTTTCCAACCCTTTCATGTTTACTTTCCAGGTAAATTTAGGTCGGCTTTCGCCGGTGGCCGAAAGTACCGCTGCCAAATGGTAAATTTGCGTGATATGATGCCGGTAAGCCTTTTCGGCGATGTTATGACGATTTAAAACGTCCAGTACTTCAAACGGACCAGATTCGGATAATTCGCCTTTGGGCGGCATGGCAATATCGGAAGCAATAACGTTGGCCTCGCCGTAAATTTTACGCAGTTCCAACGTTAATTCTGAACCTAACTGCCCGCAGGCACCGGTTACAAGTATTTTTTCGGGGATGGAGGTCATAAATAATTTTTTTACAAATTAAGCCAAATACACTGCATATTCTAAATATGCCATTAAAGCCGGGTGGGTTTCGTATCTTTGCCCCAATCCAGCCCGAACTCTTTATAAGAAATTATTTGCGGGCAACGTACGGAATATTTACCCGTTCTTAAACCGAGCAGCCACGTTCAAAAATGACCTTTGAGGAAGACCTGACCAAACGAAGAATAGATGTAGCCGCATTTGCCGCCGGCGACCCCAACCGCTTTGCCGAGTGGCAGCAGATGTACGCCCAAATGCACCCCAACAGCTTTTATATGTTGGTAAAAATGGTGTTAAACGATGTGCGTCGCCGGTTTTGGTTAGCCGAGGCCGTGAAACCAATTGCAGCTCCTATTACCGAAGCACCAGCCAAGCCAGCCGTGCGGCGAGCAGCTATACCAGGTGCTCCAAAACCAACTGCTGCCCCAACGCCCGAATCAACTTCAACTGAACCAACTGCGGAAACCCCAACCAGCACCCCGGCTCCGCCAAAAGCCCGGCCTGTAATTCGTCGGCCGGTTATTACCGCTAGCACCGAAACGCCGCCGGTAGTACCAGAAACTAATATTCCGGCTGCAGCACCGGCTACTCCGCCCGAAGCGCCTGCAGAAGCTCCCAAGGCACCGCGCCCGCGTCCGGTTTTCCGGAAACCAGCAGCGCCAGCGGATAATGCGGCAGAACCTGTCGCCGATACAACTCAAGTTGCACAAGCGGGTACTAACTCTGAGTTGCCTTTTCATACGAACCCTGATCCAGCGGCAGCGGCACCGAAAGCACCGCGCCCGCGTCCGGTAATTAAGCGGCCAACGGCGCTGCAAAATCCAAGTAATCAGCCGGGAACCCAAACCCCGGTGGAGCCCGCTGCTACTGAAGAAACCAAGGCTACTCCGGTTCAGCCGGAAACTACTGGTACAGACGCAACCCCAAGTGCACCAAAACCCCCGCGGCCCCGGCCAATATTTAAGCGGCCTGCCACTGCTTTAACAGAAGAAAAAAATGAAGAAAGCAATGAGGCCGTAAGTAATCCTGCACCAGTAGCACCGGTTAGCGAAATAGTACCTCCCGTGGAACTATCCGGTGAGGCAGCTACCCCAACGGAACAGATGTTGGAACCAGTAGCAGCAAAGCCACCGCGCCCGCGACCCATTATACGCCGGCCTACGCCGCCCGCCGCGGAATCAACGGTACCGGCAGAGCCAACTTCAGAAGTTCCGGTAACACCAGCGCCTGAAACGCCTCCAACCATAGAACCAATAGCCCCGGAACCAATCGAAGAGCCCCGGAAGCCGCCACGGCCGCGGCCTATTTTTAAGCGCCCAACCAAACCGGAAGAACCAGGCGAATTGATTTAGTTTAAAAAATCTTAAGTAATCATAAATAATTTTAGGCGGAAAGCGTTGGCTTAAAACTGCCTCCTTAAAATCTGAAAGATGTACGATACTTTAAAACCTGACCTAGAAAAACAACTGGCCGAAATACAGGAAGCCGGTCTTTTTAAGCGTGAGCGCATAATTACTACCCCACAGGGAGCCGAAATAAAGACTACCGAAGGCAAAGAAGTGCTCAACTTTTGCGCAAATAATTATTTAGGTTTATCGTCGCACCCGCGGGTAATTGAGGCGGCCAAACGCACCATCGATAGCCACGGCTTTGGCATGTCGTCGGTGCGATTTATTTGCGGTACGCAGGATATTCACAAAGAACTGGAGCGGAAATTAGCCCAATTTTTAGGTACCGAAGACACCATTTTGTACGCGGCCGCTTTTGATGCGAACGGCGGCGTTTTTGAACCGCTTTTGGGCGAAGATTCGGGTATTATTTCGGATGCGTTGAACCACGCTTCAATTATTGACGGTGTGCGGTTGAGCAAAGCCAAGCGGTTTCGTTACAACCACAACGACATGGCCGATTTGGAAGCAAAACTGCAGGAAGCCCAAGAATTAAAGCACCGCATTATTGTTACCGATGGTTCTTTCTCGATGGATGGCACCATTGCCCAATTAGATAAAATCTGCGACCTCGCCGATAAATACCGGGCCTTGGTCTTGGTCGACGAAAGTCATTCGTCAGGATTTATTGGCAAAACCGGCCGCGGCACCCACGAATACCGCAACGTAATGGGCCGCATCGATATTATTACGGGTACCTTGGGCAAAGCCTTAGGTGGCGCGATGGGTGGTTTTACATCGGGCCGGAAAGAAATTATTGAAATGCTGCGCCAGCGTTCTCGCCCGTATTTGTTTTCTAACTCGCTGGCTCCGGCCATTGTGGGCGCTTCTATAGCGGTGCTGGATATGCTATCGGAAACGACCGAACTCCGCGACCAACTGGAGTGGAATACCAAATATTTCCGCGAGCACATGACCGCTGCCGGTTTTCAGATTACCCCCGGCGAACACCCGATTGTCCCCATTATGCTTTACGAGGCTAAACTTTCGCAGGACTTTGCGGCTAAATTATTAGAAAAAGGAATCTATGTAATTGGCTTTTATTACCCGGTAGTACCACAAGGCAAAGCCCGCATTCGGGTACAACTTTCAGCTTTCCATACCCAAGAACATTTAGATAAAGCTATCCAGGCATTTACCGAAGTTGGGAAAGAGTTAGGCGTGTTACAATAAAAGCTTTTAAATATTTATTCCGGAAAGCCATTCCAAAACGGAGTGGCTTTTTCTTTTAGCTTAAGTTTTATCCGGAACAGAATTTTACTAAATTTTAGAGGCTTTACTTAAACTTAACCAACCGCATGGGCATTATCAGAAACTGCTGGCTTTTGCTAATATTCTTGTTGTTTATGACCAAAAGTGCAGCAGCCCAAAACAGTTGGATTAGAATTAACCAGATAGGATATTTACCAAATGCAACGAAAGTGGCCGTATGGGTAAGTAAAGAAGATAACAATCCGGCGAAACGTTTTGAGTTGCGCGAAGCCAGGACGAACAAGATTGTTTTTAAAAGCAACAAAACCGAAAAGTTTGATGCTTATGCCGCTTTCAAAAAGGGTTCTCGCCTCGATTTTTCGAAGTTTAACCAGGAAGGCGAATATTACCTGCAAAGCGGAAGTACGAAATCACCAGTATTCCGGATTAATGCGGCGGTTTACGATAATACCGCCGACCATATTTTGCAATACATGCGGCAGCAACGGTGCGGGTATAATCCTTTTCTGCAAGATTCCTGCCATACCCAAGATGGTTTCCGGGTGTTTCATCCCAGCGGCGATTCGGCGCATATTAATACTGTAGGCGGCTGGCACGATGCCACCGATTACCTGCAATACGTTACTACTTCGGCCAATGCTACCTTCCAGATGCTGTTTGCGTACGAGCACCACCCCGAAGCCTTCGGCGATGATTTTGATGCCAACGGTAATCCGGGTAAAAACAATATTCCGGATATTCTGGACGAGGCAAAATGGGGCCTGGACTGGCTGCTGCGCATGAACCCGGCTAAAACCGAAATGTATAACCAGCTCGCCGATGACCGCGACCACGTGGGCTACCGCCTTCCCAACCACGATAAAGTTAGTTACGGCAAAGGTCTGGAGCGGCCGGTTTATTTTGCCACCGGTAAACCCCAGGGTTCTTTTGCTTATAAAAACCGGGCAACCGGTATTGCCTATACGGCCGGCAAATACGCCTCGGCTTATAGCTTAGGAGCTCAACTGTTAGCTAAATATTACCCCAATTATGCGCAAAACTTAGAAATTAAAGCCCAGGAAGCGTACGCGCACGGCTTAGCCAATCCGGGTGTTTGCCAAACGGCACCCGGCCGTGCGCCTTATTTCTACGAAGAAGATAATTGGGTAGACGATATGGAGCTGGCCGCCATACAACTGAGTAAAATCACCAACCGTCCGGAATATTTAGAACAGGCCCGCCGTTTTGGGCAGCAGGAACCAGTTACGCCCTGGATGGGGGCTGATACCGCCCGCCATTACCAATGGTACCCTTTTCTCAACCTGGGGCATTATTATCTGGCAACGCAGAGCGAAGCTGATAAGCAAATATTTGCGGGCTACCTGAAAAAAGGTTTAGAAGGCGTTTACAACCGGGGTAAACATAATCCTTTTCTGATGGGCGTGCCTTTTATCTGGTGCTCAAATAATTTGGTGACTGCCTTGGTAACCCAATGCTACCTGTACCGGCAACTAACCCAGGATAACCAATTTGCTGCCATGGAAGCCAGCCTCCGCGATTGGCTTTTTGGCTGCAATCCCTGGGGTACCAGCATGATTATTGGCCTGCCCGACAAAGGAATTTACCCCAAAGCGCCTCATTCTTCGCTAACTAAACTAAACGGCTATGTGCTAAACGGCGGTTTGGTTGATGGCCCGGTTTACGGCAGCATTTACAATAACCTGAAAGGTATTGCCCTGGAAGAACCCGATGAATTCAGCCCGTTCCAGTCGCGGCTGGTAGTTTACCACGACGACTTTGGCGATTATTCTACCAATGAACCCACGATGGATGGAACGGCTAGCTTGAGCTTTTATTTATCGGCCATGCAAAAAGAAGGGCAGCAGCCGGTTTTGAAAAAGAGTAAAAAGAAAAAGTAAGCCCCGGTAAAAGAACGCCTGCAGCAGGATAAGTTAACGGAGCTTTCCCGCAATTTATACAGCTTCGCCCTCTACCCGCGCTGATAATTTAACCAAATCCCGCAGTTCCTTATTATTTAGTTCGCCCAACCATTTTTCGCCGGTACCCACGGTAAGGTCGGCCAGTTCTTTTTTTGCGCGGATCATATCGTCTATTTTTTCTTCGAGGGTGCCTTTGCTCAGGAGGCGGTAAAGCATTACGTTCTGTTTTTGCCCGATGCGGTAAGCGCGGTCGGTGGCCTGAGCTTCTACGGCCGGGTTCCACCACAAATCGTAATGCACCACGTTTTGGGCTGCGGTAAGGTTAAGCCCGGTGCCGCCAGCTTTTAAAGACAAAATAAATATTCGGTGATGGCGGAAGTTCTGAAAGGCATTTACCAATTCGTCGCGCTGTTGCCGCGTTTGGGAACCGTGCAGGAACAGGGGAGCAGCTCCAAATTCCTGCTCCAGAAAAGCCACCAGCAACTCGCCCATTTTTTTGTACTGGGTAAAAATTAAAGTTTTTTCCCCATTTTCCTGAATAGGCCGGAGAATATCCAATAATAGTTGCAACTTGCCCGAGTGCGTTGGGTCGCGTTTACCTTCTTTTAAATACTGGTAAGGGTGGTTGCAAATTTGTTTCAGGGCCGTCATCATTTTTAACACCAGACCTTTGCGTTCTATGCCTTCACTGTCTTCTACCTGCTGCATCGCCTGGTCTACCACATTTTCGTAAACGGCGGCCTGCTCTTTGGCCAGCGAACAATACAGGGTGTTTTCTATTTTATCCGGCAAATCCGAAATAATAGTTTTGTCGGTTTTAAGGCGACGCAGCACAAAAGGCTCGGTTAGTTTCCGGAAAGCGGCTAATTTCTGGTGATCGTGATCAAGGGAGATGGGTCGGGCAAAGTACTCCTGGAAAAAATGAGCCGTGCCCAGAAAGCCTTTGTTTGTAAAATCAAAAATACTCCAGTACTCACTCAACCGGTTTTCGACGGGGGTGCCGCTCAAAGCTATTTTCAGGTTGGCTTTTAGGCTTTTAATAGCTTTGGTTTGGGCCGTATCCGGGTTTTTAATATTCTGAGCTTCATCAATTATGAGTACCTGCCATTTATATCCGTTCAGTTTTTCGACATCGGAGCGAATGGTGCCGTAAGAAGTAAGCAAAACATCCTGCCCGTCCATATTTTTCAGGTTGCGGTTAGGCCCATGGTAAATACTGTAGGTTAAATTAGGCGCAAATTTTTCCAGTTCACGGCTCCAGTTGGTAAGCAGGGTAGTGGGAGCCACTATTAACGCCTTGGCTTTAGTCAGTTGGTCATCGTCTTTAAGTTTTAGCAGCAAAGTAATGGTTTGCAACGTTTTACCCAGGCCCATGTCGTCGGCCAAAATACTGCCAAAGCCTACACGACTGTTTTTATACAACCACTCGTAACCCCGCTGCTGGTAAGGGCGCCGCGTGGCCTGCAAAGTAGCTGGCGGGGCAATGGCTTTTACCGAAGTTAATTCTTTTAATATTTTCCGCAATTCGTCGGTTACCTGAATGGGAACGCCCTGGTATTCTTCGGCAAACAGCACCCGCATGGCCTCCTGTTTCGACAGGGTGGGCGGTTTCTGCAGTTGCTTCATTAGTTTTTCCAGGTCTTCGGGTGTCAGGTGAATAAAGCGGTCGCGCAGTTTTACAATGCCGCTAGCATCTTTTACCAGTTTCAGGAATTCCTTTGCCTCCAATGCTTCCTCGCCCAAGGCCACTTGCCAGTCAAAATCGAGCAGGTTTTGCAAATCGAGCCAGCTACGCACTTTATCTTTGGCCGAGGAAGAAAGGCGCAGCGCAGCTTGCGGTTTTACCAGGTGGCGCAGCGATTTAGGCAGCAATATTTCCATGCCCAGTAAACCCAGCAAAGGCAATATTTTCAGCAACACATCGGCAAAATTTTCCGGGTCGTAGCGTAGGTGCAATTCGTGTTCGGTATTTACGACCCTGGCTATGTCGGGGAAATGCTCCTGCAACAGCATTAAATCTTTTATTACCGGTAATTTTTGCTGCTGGTATTTTTCTTCTGTTTTAAACCGATGTAGCGGTACCGGCGCTTGCAGTGTTTGGCTTTCGTGCTGGCGCACTGCTACAGACAGCCGGAATTCCGGAAAATCTTCTTCTACCTGAATAACCGGAACCCAATCGCGTTGTGAGAGGTGCAGCATCCGGAGCCACAACTGCAAAGCCGGAAATACCTGGTCGGGCTTTAAAGTACGGGGTAGCGGCAACGTTTCGCCAAAGAAAAGCTGCTGAAAATAATCGTTCTGGTCGAAACGGCTGCTTTGCCAGGTAACTTCTTTTAAGATTTCCCCAATAAAAACACTGGTCAGCCGCACGGCGGTTTCTGCTTGGGGGAAAATAGAATATTTATTTTTATTTGTTTCTACCTGAAGCAGTTCGGCGGGGCTAAGAAAAATAAACGGCTGTAAAGCATTGTTAACGGCCTCGTTTTGCAGCAGCGGCTCCCATTGCACCAAGTGTGTATTATTCGCCCGAAATAATTTAGGCAATATTGCACTCTGAACTAATAATTTAAGAGCCAGACGCAGGTAAGCATGCAATAATTGTAAGGTGGGCGGCCAATCAGTTACCAAATTGGCATCTTCTTTCAAGTCTTTTAACGTTTCGCTAAGCCATTCTATTAACCCTATTTCTTTGGTGTGGTGCTCATAAATCAGGCGCAGCCGGGCTTGTTGCCAGTTTGAGTCTATCAACACAAAGCCTTCTATACAAGTATTTAAACCAAAATTAGCTTTTTTGCGCCATACCTGGGTCAGGTTAATTTCGGCTTTGCGCACGTATTTCAGATGGGCCAGCAGCAAACTTTTAAAATCGCTCGCATGAAACGGGGTAGCTGCCGGTAATAAATTTAGAAAGCTGTCGCCGATAAATGGTATTGGGGCTAAGTCGAGTTGCGTGAATATTTCCTCGTTAATGACCAAAGGCCGGGGCTGGTAATATTGCAGATGAGCGAATAAATCTTCTACTGGTTCGGTCAGGCTTTCGGTAATATTTATTTGGCGGCTTTGCAGGGCCGCCACCGCATCGTAGCCATGCAACTGCAGCTCCAACATCGGATTTAAATCTATTTCGTTGGCCAATATATACACCACAGCCGCCAGGTGTTTGCAAGGCACCGCAAAATCGGGGCAGGAGCAACTCATTTCTAAATCGCTCCACTGTTTCGGGAAAATATAAATACCCTGCTGGCGCGAAAGGCTGAGTAATTCCGGCGGTAGTTGCCGGTTAAGCAAGCTAGCCAACCAAGCCGGGTTACCGGCCAGCAAATCGGTTAATGTTTCTTGTTGCTTGGGTGTAAATTCCGGCACGCTTATCAAAACTTTATAAGGCCGGGGCCGGGAGCCTTGTACTTTGGCATCAATATTATGATGGTTAATAATAACCGAAGTAATAGCGCCTTTAGACGCATAGCTGCTGCCCCGCGGTAAGCGGTTGCCAAAATCAATGTTGTTAAGGGCATTCAGCCATTCTTTTCCCCAGAAAGTTTTACCGTACTTTGCCATGTCAGCCGCATCAGAAAAAAATATAAACAAGCTACTGAATATCAGCGCAGGTAGTTACTATTATAAGCGCGTTTTGTAATTATTTTTATAATAATTTATTAAATATTTTAGATTTTTCTGCTAAAACATACGTAAATAATAATCTTTCTATACTATTATTGTATCTACATAAAGTCGGGAAAATGGAAGAAACCAATTACGTAGATCAGCAACTGGGCGCTTTAGTAGCAGTCTTCGACGACTTTATGAAACCCGCAGAATTTAAGCGGCGCTGCTTTAGAACTTTGGAACTGGTAAAAGAAACCAATATTACCAAAGCCCTGATTGATACCCGCGGATTAAAAGTTATGGTGCAGGAAAATCAGCGCTGGATTGATGAAGTATGGTACCCCGAAGCGAAAAGAGTAGGTTTGCGGCACATGGCTTTTTTAATGCCGGAAGATTTTTTTGGCAGAATGAGCGTAGAAACCTCTAACCGCCGGGTATTGCGCGAAGGCATTATTGAGGTCCATTATTTCGACGAAGAGAAGCTGGCGCACGACTGGCTTAAATCTATCTAACTAAAATATTATACCGCATAGTATTTACTATCTACCATAATAATTTTTCCTATTTGTCATCTTGAAAAGATCTATTGGATAAACTGTGTAACAGGTAAAGCCGGTAAAGCGGTAATCACCTACTTTACTTTCTAAAAAATAGATGCTTTCAGCATGACAATCAGGAGATTTTATATTATGGTAAGTAATGAATTACTGTTTGGTATTACTCCTGAAATTTGCCTGCAAAATATTAAGCGGCCGAAACTGATTTTTCAGCGTGGACTTTAGGCTCTATGTCGAAGAGGAAATGGTTAAGCCGCGAGCGCAAATCGGCTGCTGCCAAATTCCGGAAAACCTGGCCATTCCGGACCAGTGATATTTGCCCGGTTTCTTCTGATACTACCAATACTACACTATCGGTTACTTCGGTTAAGCCAATAGCCGCGCGGTGCCGCAAACCCATCGAAGCCGGAATTTCTTTATTATCGCTAACGGGTAAAATACAACGGGCCGCTTTAATCCGGCCATCCGCAATAATTACGGCACCATCGTGCAACGGACTGGTTTTGTTAAAAATAGAAAGTAACAAGCGCTTGGAAATAGCCGCATCAATTAAATCTCCCGATTCGGCGTAAAATTTTAATTCGGAGCTGAGCGCAAAAACAATAAGCGCCCCGGTGTTTTTACCGGCCAGCGATTTAGCCGCTTCAATAAAAGGCGTTAAGTTAAGGCGGTTGCCATTATCGTTTTTACGCCACGGAAAACCTTTAAAAAATTTATCGTTGTCGAAGGCCGTGGTTTTGCCAATCATGAGCAAAAACCGCCTGATTTCTTGCTGAAACAAAATAATGGCCGCCAGCACACCCACGCCCATAAATTGCCCCAGAATAATGGTAAGCAGCTCCATGCCCAGGGCTTTTACCACCAGGTAGAGCAAGTAAATAGAAAGAAACCCAACAAATATTTTAAGCGCAACGCTGCCGGTTAAAACCTTGTAAAGTTGATACAATAGGATAGTTACCAGCAAAACGTCTACAACGTCCAGCCAGTTAATATCTAAAAATCCTATGGTAAACAGCAGTTTCAATGGGTTACACTTTTATTAAATAATTTAATGGTTTGCACAGCTTCCTTAACGTCGTGTACCCGCAAAATATTGGCACCGTGCATTAAAGCAATTGTATTTAAAGCAATGGTGCCGGCCAAAGCTTCCGAGGCGGGTATATCCAGCATTTTATAAGTCATCGACTTCCGCGATAAACCTGCCAACAGAGGCAAGCCCATTATTTTCAGGTCATCCAACCGGCGCAGTATCTCGTAATTCTGGTCTAAGGTTTTGGCAAAGCCAAAGCCCGGGTCAATAATTATATCGGTCAGGCCCAGGGCATACAGGGCCGCTGTTTTTTCTTCGAAATAATTAATTAAATCCAGTATAATATCTTCATACTGCGTAAGCCGGTTCATGGTTTGCGGATTTCCGCGCATGTGCATCAAAATATACGGTACCCGCAACCGGCCAACAGTTTTAAACATTTCCGGATCTAATTCGCCGCCCGAAATATCGTTTATCATATCTGCCCCGGCATTTATGGCCGCTTCGGCTACCTTTGCCCGGAAAGTATCAATCGAAATCAGGCAATCCGGAAAGGCTTGGCGAATGGCTTTGATGGCCGGTATAACCCGCTTCAGTTCTTCATCCGGCGAAATATTAACGGCTCCCGGCCGACTCGAATAACCGCCAATATCCAGGATAGCAGCGCCTTCCTGCAGCATTTTTTCGGCCTGCGCCATAAAGGCTGCGGAGGTGTTATAGCGACTGCCTTCATAAAAAGAATCGGGGGTAATATTTAATATTCCCATTACCACCGGGCTGGCTAGCGAAACTATTTTTCCGCGGGCATTAAGCGTACTCTTTTTATAAAAAACTGTATCTTTCGCTTTCAAAACTGGGTACAAATCGCAATTTCCTTTAAAATAACGCCAAAAAATTGATTAATCAAACTCTCCAGGAATATAATAGGGTTATAAAAGCTTGCAAGAATATTTTCCTGAAAAAAACCCGCGACTACGGAACGGCCTGGCGTATTTTACGCCTGCCCTCTATTACCGACCAAATATTTATCAAGGCCCAGCGCATCCGATCTATCCAGGAAAAGGGCGTGCAAAAGGTAGACGAAGACATTACTTCGGAGTTTGTGGGCATTATAAATTACTGCGTAATTGCTTTAATGCAACTAAAATTGCAGGATCGGGCCGAGTTGGAAATTCCGGCTTCGGAAGTAGAAAACAGGTACGACCAGGAAATTGCCGAAAATATAGAACTGCTGCTGAACAAAAACCACGATTACGGCGAGGCCTGGCGCGACATGCGCATTAGCTCGATAACCGATATTATTTTAATGAAACTGTACCGGACCAAACAGATAGAAGATAACCAGGGGCAAACCCTGATTTCGGAAGGCGTGGAAGCCAATTACCGCGACATGATAAACTACGCTGTTTTTGTTTTGATTAAATTAAATTTCGCTATACATGAAACTCATTAGCAGAATCTGCTGGCTGTTGGTAGGTGGCCTGTTTATTTTTTCGGGCCTGATAAAAATTAACGACCCGGTGGGTACGGCCATTAAACTCGAAGAATATTTTGAGGTTTTCGCCACCGATTTTTCCTCGCTATTTCTGGCCCTGGAGCCTTATGCCTTGTACTTATCTATTATTTTAAGTGCGCTGGAAATTATTTTGGGCGTGGCCTTGCTGCTGCGGTGGCGTCTGCGGCAGATACTGGTGAGTTTGCTGCTAATGATCGTATTCTTTACGTTCCTCACGTTTTACTCGGCTTATTTTAACAAGGTAACCGATTGCGGTTGCTTCGGCGATGCCATTAAACTTACGCCGTGGCAATCGTTTACCAAAGACGTGGTACTGCTGGTGATGATTATTATTTTGCTGGCTACCCAAAAATATTTGCCTCGTCCGCCGCGCGAAAACACTACCACTTGGGCCGTGGCCATTACGGCCGTTATCTCGTTTGGCATTGGCATTTATGCTTATTTACACGAGCCTTTCATCGATTTTAGGGCTTACAAAGTAGGTAATAATATTCCGGCGCTCATGAAACCATCTGAGCAACTGAAGTACAAGTACATTATGGAGAAAAACGGCGAAACGCAGGAGTTTACCGATTACCCCAAGGATACTACTTTTAAGTTTAAGCAAATGGTAGCCCTGAACCCGGAAGCCGGACCCAAAATAACCGATTTTAACGTTTGGAACGACAGCGGCGATTTTACGCAACAGGTTTTTCAGGGAAATAAGTTGCTCATTATTGTGCAGGATGTGCGCAAATCGCACCCCGAGAGCTTTAGCGAGATTAATAATTTAATTAGCGGCGCAGAAAAAGCAACGGCCAAAAATATAGAACCCATGGTGCTTACTTCCAGCAGCAGTCAGGATTTTGATATTTTTAGGCACGAAGTAAATCTGGCCGCGCCGTATTATTTTGCCGATGGCACCGTGCTGAAAACCATGATTAGAGCCAACCCCGGCATTATGTTGCTGCAAAATGGCGTGGTAGTAGGTAAGTGGCATTACAACGATGTGCCCGACCTGCAAACCGTTCAGGAGTTGCTATGAAAATAATTGGCTTTCTGCTTAACCGGCTGGGGCACGGCGTGCTGATAATGCTGGGCGTAGTAGTAGCCATTTTTTTTCTGTTTAACGTATTGCCCGGCGACCCGGTAGCCTTACTCGCCGGCCAGCGCAGCGATTTAGCTACCCGCGAAGCCATCTCTACTGAACTGGGCCTGGATAAACCCTTACCCGAGCAATTGCTTTTTTACCTGAACGATATTTCGCCGATCTCGGTGCACGCAGCAGCTGCCGCAAACCAGGAGAAATACGAGTACACGCCGCTACTTTCTTTTGGCCAAAATGTACTGGTGCTGAAAACCCCTTATTTGCGGCGCTCCTTCCAGAGTAATAAAAAAGTAACCGCTATTTTATTAGACCACTTAACCGGTACACTTTGGCTGGCCGGAGCGGCTATGCTTCTGGCTACGGTGTTGGGCATTTCGTTTGGCATTATAGCGGCGCTAAAGCCCCATAGCTGGCTCGATCATCTGCTTATTTCTACTTCGGTGCTGGGTATTTCGGTGCCTTCGTTTGTAGCCGCTATTTTAATTGCCATTACCTTTGGTTTTTACTGGAGCCACGTAACCGGCCTGAGTTTAACCGGGCAGTTGTACGAAATAGATGCTTTTACGGGCAAACATTTGGTGCTGCGTAATTTAATATTGCCGGCTTTTGCGTTGGGCATTCGGCCGCTTGCGGTAATTACCCAACTTACCCGTAGTTCCATGATAGAGGTACTTTCGCAGGATTATATGCGTACGGCGCGGGCCAAAGGCTTGCCCAGTTACCGGGTAGTAGTGGGACACGGCCTTAAAAATGCTTTAAATCCGGTAATAACGGCAGTGTCGGGTTGGCTGGCTTCATTAATGGCCGGCGCTTTTTTTATCGAATATATTTTTAACTGGAAAGGAATTGGTGCGGTTACCATTCATGCCGTCGAGAACTTAGATTTTCCGGTAGTAATGGGCGCAACTTTGTTTATTGCATTTTTATTTGTGCTGATAAATATTCTGGTAGATGTGCTTTACGCCCTCATCGATCCGCGGGTAAAACTTTAAAAGTGGCTTGGCCAATACCTGTGCAAGCATCCTTTCTGCAAGCGGACTAAATAATTTTCCTTCCGCATAAATACTTAGTAACCAGTGAGTCTTACTTAAATGATAATTTTTAGAATCTAAATACTACCTTAATCCGTTTAATGGTGTAAAAATGAGTCGACCAATTTTTTTTGTGGGAATGCCGGGAGCCGGAAAATCAACCATAGGCCGCAAACTGGCCGCTACCTTACACGTTCCCTTTTTTGATTTAGATGAATATTTAGAAGAAAAAGAAGGTTCGGCCATACGGCAAATATTCTCCAGCCACGGCGAAGTTTACTTTCGGGAGATTGAGGCACGCTCTTTGCGGGCATTAGCAACGCAGGCACCCGGCAGCGTAATTGCCACCGGCGGCGGAGCTCCCTGTTTTCATAATAGCATGGCTTATATGAACCAGCACGGTACTACCGTATACCTGAAAGCACCTATAACGGTGTTGCTGGAGCGCCTGACCGGACATGGCCGGGAGCAGCGCCCCCTGGTGGCTGGTAAAAGTACCGAAGAAATAAAGCAGTTTTTAACCGAAACCCTGGCTAAGCGAAAGCAATTTTATGAAACGGCTCATATAACGTATCAGAACCTTACCCGGGAGCGGGATGTAACCGACCTTTGCCATTTAATAGCGCGGTTGGAAACCACGTGTTAAAACCTGAATAAACACGGGTACGGTTTGTTTAAAAGCACGCTGGAGCGCAATTTTATTTAAATGTTTTAATTTTACCGAAAATTTTATTGACCCTAAATACAATTAACTATGAAACCTAATCACAAAGGCACCGCCCAACTGTTTCAGAATCCATTTCTGGAAAAACTGACGCGTACGCACATTGCTGTACCTATTTCTATATTTATAATTATTGCCATTGGCCTTATTGCTTATGGCTTTACACACGGCTTTATAACTGTACTATCGGCTATTGGGTTGTTTTTTAGCGGCTGGTTTATATTTACATTTATCGAGTACATAGCGCACCGCTTCCTGTTTCACATGGATACCGATACGGATGTGAAGAAAAATATTCAGTACACGTTCCATGGCAACCACCACGAATATCCGAAAGACAAAGAACGTTTGGCTATGCCCCCCATTATGAGCTTATTTATCTCCTCGTTGTTCTTTTTTGTTTTTAAATTAATATTTGGGCAGTTCGTGTTTGGCATTGTTTCGGGGCTTTTGTTTGGGTATGCCGTTTACCTGTTTGTGCATTATGCGGTACACGCTTATGCGCCGCCCAAAAACTTCTTAAAAATTCTTTGGGTGCATCATAGCATTCATCATTACAAAGACGATGAACGGGCCTTTGGGGTATCATCGCCGTTGTGGGATTGGCTGCTGGGTACCATGCCCGAACGAAACAAATAGCGTAAAAAAGTAGCATATAACAAGCAATAAAAAAGGGTAGCTTATTCAGAGCTACCCTTTTTTATTGCTTTAAAAATAGTGCGGCATTAATAACGCCTCCGTGGGCCTCGTATTTTCCGCACAATCCACATAATCAGCAATATTACAATACCTACCACAATCAGGGTAGTCCACATGGTAAATTCCATTACATCGCCGAGCAGTTCGCAACCGCCTAAAGTAAAGGAAATTAAAATTATCAGAAGCGATAAAAAAGGTTTGATATTTTTCATAGTTTTATTAATATAAGTAAAACAAAGGCAACTATAATATTTAACAATATTTAACCGCCAGGTCTATTTTAAAACCTGAATATATTGATTTAATACTGGTATGAAACAAAAAGGTTGGCCCAAAGCCGAGTAGGTTATTAAAATAATTTGAGTAATGCTATGTAAAGGCTTATGTTTAGATCCAGCCAAACCCAAATTACAAATACCGTATTCCTTAAAAATAAACAACGGGTAATATTTGCCAGGTGGTTAATGCGGGCACTAATATTAGGTGCGGTAGCTGGTAGCAGTTTTGCTTTCTGTCAGGCAGCAATATTTAGTCAGCGGGCACGGGTAGGCCGCACGGTAGTAAGCATTAAAGACGATGCTTTTTACCTGAACGGCCGCCGGACCTACGAGAACCGCACCTGGCAAGGCTACAAAATTCAGGGTTTGTTAATGAACGGCCGTATGGTGCAGGGAATATTTGATGACCATAACCCCGAAACCCGCCAACGCTGGAAATACCCCGATACCGGCACCTGGGACCCGGAACGAAATACAAACGAATTTATAGCCGCTATGCCGGCCTGGCGGCAAAAAGGGTTACTCAACTTTACCATAAACCTGCAAGGCGGCTCACCGGAAGGCTACTCGAAAGAACAGCCCTGGGAAAATAATGCTTTTGCACCGGATGGCGCTTTGAAACCGGCGTATCTAAATCGCCTGAAGCGAATATTGGATAAAGCCGATGCGTTGGGCATGACGGTAATGGTAGGCTTTTATTATTTTGGTCAGGATGAACGGCTGCAAGATGAAGCGGCGGTAATACGCGGCGTTGACAATGCTACCAACTGGCTGCTGAAGCAGGGCTACCGCCACGTAATGGTAGAAATTAACAACGAATGCAATCATAATACCTATAACCACGCAATTCTGCGGCCCGAACGCGTACCCGAACTAATTAAACGGGTAAAACAGAAAACCCGGCAAGGCCGGCGCTTGCTGGTTAGTACTTCTTTTACCGGCGGCGCTTTGCCCACCGATGCCGTTATTCAAAATTCGGATTTTGTTTTACTGCACGGCAACGGCGTTTCTGATCCAGCGAGAATTACAGACTTGGTGCGGCAAGTACGGCAGCGCCCGGTGTATTCGCCTAAACCCATTCTTTATAACGAAGATGATCATTTTAACTTCGACCAACCTCAGAATAATTGCCGGGCGGCCATCAGCGAATATTGCTCCTGGGGCTATTTCGACCCCGGTAAAAATAATTACCAGGATGGCTACCAAAGCATGCCCGTAGATTGGCACATTAACACACCGCTGAAAACGGCCTTTTTTAATTACGTAGCAGAAATTACAGGAACCCGGTAAGCAGGGCATGTGCACGTGCTTAAATATTATTTTGTGCCGAAATATATTACCTAAGCTTATTTTATTTTCAGTGCCAATGGTTTCTACCGCCAACTTGCCATATTATACCAAATAGTAAAAAGCAGTTTGCATAGCAGTCTGGCAAATGGTTTTCCATACTCGTCATTCTATAGAATTCGAAGAATTCCAAAAGAATCTTCTGCATGAGTTGGATAAACAGGTAATAAACCTAGTCTGGAATTTACCTGTAACGCCTTCTAAGCAGAAGATTCCTCCGGAATGACAGGAATGGGTACAATGATTTAAGTCCTCGCTATGGAAAGTTTTTTATTCTCTTTGGTATTATTTATCCTGCAACTTATAAGAATGTTGGCTGTGTTGCGGATTATATTTTATTCGCAGTTATTCCTGACGAAAAATAGCGTTTGAAATTAAGCAAGCTTAACTGATTCGGTTTTATTAACTTACCTTAGTTTTAAAACAGTAAGTATATGATTGCCATCCGGCCTTGGCTATTTCTGGGAAAATACCGCGATACCTTCGAACTCCCGCCATTGCAAGCCCAGCAGATTGGGGCCATGCTCCAGTTTGCCGGCCGGGTAGAGTATCCCGAAATTCAAACACTTTATATTCCCATTGAAGATGGCGTACCTGTTCAGCGAGAAATATTAGAAAAAGGTGTTCAATTTATTTTAAGCCAGCAGCAGGAAGGAAAAAAGGTAATGGTTTCTTGTGGAGCAGGCATTAGCCGATCGGTTACATTTATTATTGCGGCGCTGAAAGAAACTGAAGATATTCCTTTACTGGAGGCATACCAGGTGGTCTTGAATGCCCATGTAGGCGCTTTGCCACACCCGGCTTTGTGGCAGTCGTTGTGTAACTACTATCAGGAAGAAGTGCCTTATTGGCAATTATTAAAGAAATATAACCGCCGTGGTAATTAATTCAAGTCTGATATTTTAACCCGTAAAAAGATTAATTTAACTGTTTCTTTGGAGCTGCCATTCTCTCAACAATTGCCATTATTAAGCTAAAATATTTCCTGTTGTTTCTAACAGCCCGAACCCACAAAATAGCCAACCCGAGGCACCAGTTTTAGTCGTGATTTCCAACATCAAAACTTTATAAATCTAGTTCTTTATTTAAAATAACAGATAACAAAGGGTGCTTAGTTAAGTGCTAGAAATTATATGAATTACTACGTAATATAGTTGTAATTACGTATGAAAATAATTTAAGTACTACTTAATCTCACTCGTTCAATACTGATTTAGAAGCTCTACAGGCACTATTTACGGGTTAATTTTATTAAATTTATAGGATAAAATTAAGGAGAATAGGAGCTATGAAGAAAGAAAAAGAAACCCCGAAATTTCCTATCAGAATCGAGAATTTTGATCAGTATGAAATAACCGATTGCTCAGCAATTTTAAGACGCTTAGAATTAGCAGAAGCTAATAAAGGAAAAGGACAGGACTACAAAAAATTTGCTGAGCGGGCTGAAAGCCGCATTAATTACATGATGTTTGAATAATAAATTGGCTTGTTCCGGGGAATATTTATTTCCTGAATATTTTGGGTAGATATACCCGGAGCAAGCATTATTCTCTTTTCCCTAAATTCCATTTAGTTTTGGTTGAGAGCAGAATAGCCAGGAATATTTTATAAACTAGAAAAATGCTTTTAAAGAATTCTTTCAACTAAAACAGCTTGGCTAAAAGCATCTGTAAACAGCTACTAATTCTTAAACTGCTGAGCCAGCTAAAAAGTAGTCATAAAAGTAGCCAGCAAGCCTCTGATTAATTGTACCAGGCTGGTGGGATAAACACCAATCCAGATCAGGAGCAGCCCCAGGATGGCCATCGCCCCCCCGCTGGCAAACGATAAAGCCGGGTGCAGCACTTTACGCCGTTCCTGTACCGATTTGGTTTGGGCAAACATAGCCGCAATTACTTTTATGTAATAATACAGCCCGATTACGCTGTTTAGGACCAGCATTAAAACCAATAACCATTGTTGGGTATTTACGCCGGAAGCCAGAATATAAAATTTGCCGACGAAACCAGCTGTGAGCGGAATGCCGGCCAGCGACAGAAGCATGGCCGTAAAAACTGCTGCAGTGGCGGGTCTTCGCCAGAAAAGTCCCCGGTAATCTTCTAATTGGTCGGCGTCTCGTTCGGTATCCGATAGCAAGGCTACCACGCCAAAAGCGCCCAGACTCGTAATAAAATAAGCTACCAAATAAAAACTGACTGCTTCTACGCCCAACCGGTTGCCGGCTAAAAAGGCCACTAAAATATAGCCCAGGTGCGCAATAGAGGAATAAGCCAGTAGCCGTTTAATATTTTTCTGCCGGAGGGCTAACAGGTTGCCGGCCAACATGGAGGCAATGGCAATAATGGTAAATATCAGCATGAGGTTAGCGTAGCGGTAAGCATCGGCCTGGGAGAAAAACCGGATGAGTAAGCCCATCATGCCGCCTTTGGAAACGGTGGCAATAAATGCGGTTACAGGTGCCGGTGCGCCTTCGTACACATCGGGTGCCCACATGTGAAAAGGTACAATGCCCAGCTTAAAGCCAATTCCCACTATCATCAGCCCAAAACCGGTTAAGAGTAATAGCGGCAATTCCGAAACCGATTGCAGGTAAACGCCAATTTCGGGAAAAGACATGGTGCCGGTAACGGCATAAACCAACGCCATTCCGAATAATAAAAACGCCGAAGACAAGGCTGCCAAAATTAAATATTTAATGCCGGCTTCGTCAGAACGTTCGCGGGTACGCAGGTAAGCAATGAGCGAATACAGGGCTACGCTTAATATTTCCAGGCCCAGGAAAAGCGCCATAAAATGCTGACTGATAACTAATACACAAGCGCCAAGGGTAGCTAGAATTAGTAGCAGGTAATATTCTTCTTTGCGTTCCTCGCGTTGCTCAAAATAGGCATACGACAGCAGCGTTACGAATAAGGAGGTAAGTAATATCAGACCTAAATTAAATATTCCCCAGCCATCCATTACAAAGAAAGGCGGAATCTGGTATGAACTACCGTTAAGCTGCAAAAGCGTAAACACTGCTACCAAGTGGGCCACGATGGTAATACCAAAAATAACTTTGTGGTTTCGTTTTACGGCCACTACCAGCATATTCAGAGTGGCGGCTCCGACCAGAATTAGTAGCGGCATTAGAAAATATAAATCACTTAAGCGCATGAATTCCTCCTTTCGTATTTAGTAGACGTACTGTATCAGCGGGTAGGGTTTGCAGGGTAACTTGGGCCGGTATTTCGGGTTTTATAGTTGGTTTTTTGTAAGCTTCCAGTTGCTCATCCACCGAAGGTTTTGCCCGGTCCAGAACAGGTTGGGGATATAAACCCAGCCAGAGAATAGCTACTACCAAAGGCAAAGCGATGCTCATTTCGCGGAGCGATAAATCAGTTAATGGGTGCTCCGCCTTATTTTTGCCCAGAAATACCTTTTGCAGAATCCGGAGCGAATAAGCCGTAGCGGCTACTAAGCCAATCGTAGCAAATATGGTCAGGAGGTTATTGGCTTGCCAGCTACCTACCAGCGTTAAAAACTCGGCAATAAAATTACCTAAACCGGGTAAGCCCAGGGAAGCCATGGCAAAGATGGAGGCAAACACGCCCATTCTGGGAATAGCGGGCCAGAAGCCACCCATCTGCCGGATGTCGCGGGTGTGCAGGCGCTCGTAGAGGAAGCCAGCCATTATAAACAAGGCACCCGTACTGATACCGTGGGTAATCATTTGCATCACCACTCCCTGGAAAGCCCATTCATTAAAAGAGAATACACCCAGTATTACAAAACCCATGTGACTCACGCTGGTATAGGCAATCAGTCGTTTTAGGTCGGTTTGGGAGAACGCCAGGATAGCCCCGTATAAAATACCCACCACACCCAGCAACATGGCCCAAGGAGCAAAAGCCTGGGCGGCCTCCGGAAATAATGGAATGACAAAGCGCAGCAACCCGTAAGCCCCGGTTTTTAACAGCAAACCCGCCAGAATAACACTGCCGGCGGTAGGCGCTTCGGAGTGGGCATCGGGTAACCACGAATGAAACGGTACCACGGGTAACTTAACCAGAAAAGCCATCAGGAAACCCGCCATCAACCACGGACCAATAGCCGGAGGAAAAGTAGTGCCTAATAAATCGAAATAATTGAAAGTGTAAGAGCCGGTATTAGACCCATGAATAAAGTACAGGCCCAAAATGGAGAGCAGCATTAAAAGCCCGCTGGCCTGTGTGAATATAAAAAACTTGTATGCCGCGTACATGCGGTTGGCGTGCCCCCAGATACCAATCAGGAAATACATGGGTATCAGCATTACTTCCCAGAAAAAGTAGAACAGAAATAAATCCATAGTGAGGAAAACGCCCGAAATACCCGCCAGCACCCACAAAATATTAAAATGGAAGAAGCCAACTTTGGTTTTAATTTCGCGCCACGATACTAATATGGACAGTAGCCCGAGGAAGAAGGTGAGGAGCAGCATGAGTAAACTCAAACCATCGAGTGCCAAGGAAAAACTAACACCCCATTGGGGCACCCAGGGCACCTCATAGCGCATCATCCAGTTCGTGGCTTTAACGGTGGTTGTTGGGTTGTTTAGCCAGAGCGAAATAGAAATTAAGAAACTGGCCAGCGTGGTGAGCAGGGCAATCCAACGGGCAAAGTTAGCGTTAAACCGGCCGGCTATCCAGGCTAATATTCCCCCAACCATCAGCAAAATAATAAGCCAGGCTAGTATCATGGCAATAAACTTAAAGTGATGATTAACAAAGCGCCCACGACTACGCCCATCATGTACCAGCGCAAAATGCCGCTTTGGGTTTGGGCTAAGCTGCGGTTAAGCACCTGCGCAATGGCCGCCAGGGCGGCGTAAATTTTATCGATGATATCATTTTTGTTAATCCTGGCCAGAAACACATACGGCCGTACAAACAGCGTATCGTATAGTTTATCGAAGCCCCAGCCGGAATACCAGAACCGGTGCACCGCCCTGAACAGGCTAGATTGTTCCATATTAGCTTGCAAGGCAGGCTTTTGGAGATAAAACACGTAGGCCAGGTAAACACCGCTCAGCGAAATAATTGCTGCCACTAACTGGAAGATCCATTCCGAAGTACCCAAGGCATCGTTGGCATGAATAGCCGGTAGCAAAGGCGTCAGGAAGTCGGAGAATAACACCACGTGTCCGAAATTGTGGGGCAACTCAATAAAGCCGCCAAGGAGGGAGAGAACCGCAAGAATTATTAGCGGCACCGTAATAATTGGGCCGGGCGGATGGGTGACGTGGGATTTGGGTGCACCGTAGAACGTAATAAAAACCATCCGGAAAGTATAAATGGCAGTAATAAAGGCACCGAGTAGCCCGGCCAGGTAAAGCCAGGTATTACCTCTTTCGCCAGCCATGGCATACCATAATATTTGATCTTTGCTGTAGAAGCCGGCCGTAATCAGGGGCAAAGCCGCCAGCGAAGCCGAACCAATCAGGAAAGTCCAGAACACGGCCGGTAATAATTTACGGAGGCCACCCATCCGGAACATATTTTGTTCGTGGTGCAGCGAAATAATAATGGCGCCGGCACTTAAGAAAAGTAGGGCTTTAAAAAAAGCATGAATCATGAAGTGAAATATTCCGGCTGACCAGGCACCTACGCCCAATGCCAGAAACATGTACCCAATCTGGCTGATGGTAGAGTAGGCCAAAACCCGTTTCAGGTCTGATTGAGCGAGAGCTGCGCAACCGGCTATTAATAAAGTTACAGCGCCAATTATCGCCACTGTTAGCATAGCTGTTGGGGCCAACTCAAATATTACGTGCATCCGGGTAATCAGGTAAACGCCGGCGGTAACCATGGTAGCAGCATGAATAAGCGCACTCACCGGCGTGGGGCCCGCCATGGCATCGGGCAGCCAGGTTTGCAGCGGTAACTGACCTGATTTACCTACCGCCCCGCCCAATAATAAAAACGCAATAATGGTAGCTGCCTGCGAACCAACTGCCCAGGTTTGCGGCGCTTCAGTAGCAATGGTCTGGATGTGCAGCGTACCAAATAGCTGAAAGAGCATAAATAGCCCAATAGCTAAAGCCGTATCGCCGACCCGGGTAATAATAAATGCCTTGCGGGCCGCATATCCATTAGCCGGCTCTTTGTACCAGAACCCAATCAGCAAATAACTGCACAAGCCTACGCCTTCCCAACCCAGGTACAGTAATACCAGGTTATCCGCCAATACGAGTACCAACATCGAGCCCACAAACAAATTTAAGTAGGCAAAAAAGCGGGCAAACCCATCGTCATCGGCCATGTAGGCGGTAGAGTACAAATGGATGAGAAAGCCCACGAAGGTGATGACAAAAATAAAAACCATCGAAAGGGCATCGAGGTGGAAAGCAATGCCCGGATTAAAACCCTCCACACTAAACCATTGCCAGACTACCTGCTGGTACACCGGTTCGGTGGGGCCGGCCGATAGAAACTGACTACCCAGGATTAAGGTGAGCAACGCGGATACGCCTACACTACCCACACCAATCAATGACACCAACGGCCGGGAAAGTCGGGTGCCAGTAATTATCAATATTAGGGCACCGGCAAAGGGCAAAGCAGGAACTAACCAGAGTAAATTTTCCATAATTATCCGTTCATTACATTAGCCGCATCGCTGTCGAGGGTTTTTAAATTATGATAGAGCTGTAAAATCAGGGCTAGGCCAACCGAAACCTCAGCGGCGGCCATCGTGATGATGAAAATGAACATAACCTGGCCTTCGGGTTGAACCCAGCGGGCACCGGCCACAATAAAGGCCAGTCCGGCCGCATTCAGCATTATTTCCACCGATATCAGCATGAAAATAATATTGCGTCGGATGAGCACACTCACCAACCCGATAATAAAAAGAATGCCGGCTAGTAACAAACCGTGTTCCATGGGGATGGTATTCATGCCTCAGTCCTTTCTAAAAAGCGGTGTACAATTTTTTTCTTTTGCCGGCCCAGGTGATAAGCTCCCACAATACCCGCCATTAAAAGCATACCGCTTAACTCAACCCCCAGCACATAAGGTCCGAAAAGAGCCATGCCCACGGCTTTGGCTTCTACTGGTTGTGTGGCAACTGCTGATGTTTCGGACGCCATAAAAATATAGGCCAGTTCGGCCAGCAATATCAACGATAGCAAAGCCGGCCCAATCCAGACGCTGGGCTTCAGCCATTCTTTTTCGTGCTGCACATCTTCGTGGGTCAGGTTCAGCATCATAATCACGAAGATGATGAGCACCACAATAGCCCCGGCGTAAATAATTATTTCGAGGGCAGCCATAAATGGAGCACCCAGGGTAAAGAACACGACGGCTATCGCCATAAAAGAAACCACCAGGTACAGCAGGGCATGTATCAGGTTGTATTGGGTTACCACCAGAATAGTAGCAATAATGGCAACCGCAGCGGCCAGGTAGAAAGTCAGTTCCATTGGGTTAAGGGATTAAGCTTTTTACATCTACCGGTGGATTCTCATTGATGGCTTCGCCTTTGCCTTTGCCGCCAATGGCCATGCCCGCTACTTTGTAATAATTGTAACCGAGATATTTGCCCTGGCTGTTGATGAGCAAGTCTTTTTTCTCGTACACCAGGTTCTGGCGGTTGTATTCGGCCATTTCGAAATCCGGGATGAGCTGAATGGCATAGGTAGGGCAGGCTTCTTCGCAGAAACCGCAGAAAATGCAGCGCGAAAAATTTATCCGGAAAAACTCGGGATAGCGGCGGCCGGTTTCGTCTTCGGTAGCTTGCAGCGAGATACAATCTACGGGGCAGGCCGCCGCACAAAGGTAGCAACCTACGCAGCGTTCGCCCATATCTGGGTCGCGGGTAAGTACAATGCGGCCCCGCCAGCGCGGAAATAATTTTGCTTTTTCCTCCGGGTACTGGATGGTATCGCGCTTGTGAAACGCGTGCAGAAACGTAAGCCCCATACTCCGTAAAATACTAAACATATCAGCTCCTTTCTTTTTATTTAGTATCAGGTATCTGGTAGTTGGTATCAGGTATCTGATATTTTTTGATTATTTCTTTTTTATTAAAGTCTTGTTACTAACTTCCTGCTACCAACTTCCAGTTAATAATTACCATTCTGCATTAACACAATAGCTGCCGTTACCAACAGGTTTACCAGGGTCAGGGGGAGTAATATTTTCCAGCCGAATTCCATTAACTGGTCGTAGCGGGGGCGGGGTAAAGAGGCCCGCAACAGAATAAATATGCTGATGAAAACAAACGTTTTTAAGGCAAACCAAACCACCGGCGGCAAGAAAGCCGGACCCAGCCAACCGCCAAAGTACAGGGCCACCACCATACACGAGATAAGCGTAATGCCCAAATATTCCCCTACAAAGAAAATTCCGAATTTCATGCCCGAATATTCGGAGTGAAAACCCGCAATCAGTTCGCTTTCGGCTTCGGGTATATCGAAGGGCAGACGATGGGTTTCGGCAACGCCGGCAATAAAGAAAATAACAAAACCAATTATTTGCGGTACCACAAACCACATGTTCCGCTGGGCCTCCACAATATCGCGCAGGTTAAATGAGCCCGTTAATAACACCACGCCCATTAAAGCCAAGCCCATAAATACTTCGTAAGAAATCATTTGAGCTGCCCCGCGCATGGCACCTAGTAAGGCATATTTATTATTCGAAGCCCAACCACCCAAAATAATGCTGTAAGCGCCCATCGACGACATAGCCAGGAAAAACAAAATGCCAATATTTAAATCGGCTACCACAATACCCGGCGCAAACGGAATAATCACGAAGCTCAGCAGCACCGTTACCATTACAATGGCCGGCGCCAGCACAAAAACTACTTTGTCGGCAAAGGGCGGAATCCAGTCTTCTTTAAACAGCAGCTTCAGCGTATCGGCGAGTACAATAAACAGTCCGAAGGGACCCGCCCGGTTGGGGCCGTAACGGTCCTGCCACAGCGCCAGCATGCGGCGCTCTACCCAGATGAGTCCGGCGGCTACGTTCATCATCACGAACAGTACACCACCTACAATCAGGAAATAATTTGGGGCTGATGCTTCCATGTTGTTTCTTGTTTTAGAATGATAGCCCAGGCGGGCAATTCGGCATAAGGCACGCCGGGCAAACCTTTGGGCAAACCAGCGGTACCTTTGGTTATATCGTTATTGATTTTAACTGGTAGGCGAATAATCTGGTGCTCTAAGCTGAAATCAAGGTTATTTCCTTCTTTTAATTGTAAAGCATGAGCATCAGCTTCGCAAATGGCTACGTAAGGTTCGGGTGCTCGTTGGGCAATGCCCGGCGCTAAAATGCTCTGCTCTTCCGAACCAAAAATATGGTACAGTGGCACCATAAATAAATGGTTTTGCAGGGGCGCAAAATCTTCCGGCACCTCGCTGAAATAATGCGTTAAATTGGTTTGTACCGGTTCTATCAGCCGGATGCCCGGGTCGCCGTGGTGCAAGTGCCCCCCTATCTCTTCCTGGTATTTATTCACCGATTGAATAGAGTTCCAACCCGGCGACCAGAAGAATGGAATAATTGATGAAGGCGGCTCGCCGCGGTAACCTTCCATGGTAAAAGTTAAAGGTGTATCCGGGTCTTCGGGTGGTTTGGGCTCGCTTACCGCGTGGTGCGCGTTCATGGCGGTACGGCCGCTAAAGCGGTGCGACTCGCGGGGTATTTTTTGGCCGGCAATCCGGAATTCGGCGGGTGGCGCTGCGGCCAATATTCCTTTAAATTGATTATCCGCCTCGGCCAGCGCCTGGTTTATATCATCCAGGTTTTTCCAATTGCTCAGAACCGGGTGGCGGAGCGATGTGCCAATATTTATTAACCACCGCCAGCTCTCCTGCAAATCTTCAGGGGTAGGATAAACCTGGTAGAAACGCTGAGCCCGCCCTTCGTTGTTTACCAGGGTGCCGTCAGCTTCAGCAAAGGTGCCGGCGGGTAGCACTATTCTGGCTTTTTCAGTGGTGGCATGGTGCAGGTGGTCCAGTACCAGCACTTCTTTGGCATGTCCTAAAAAGCTATCTACTGCCGTTTTATTCGCGCAACGGTATAAGTTATTTTCCAGGATGATGACGGAATCGGCGTAGCCATTCTGAATGGCTTCGAATGCCGATTCCAGTCGGTGGCCGCCCAGCATAGCCAAACCAAGGCTGTTGCATTCGGGTACGGTGAGCACAATGCCGGCTGTTTTAACTTGCTCGCACAAGGCTCCCGCAATATTGGCGGCGGCTTTCAGAACGGCTTCGCTGCCGCTGGCGCAACCCGAAATAATCAGCGGTTTCTTAGCCGTTTTCAAAGCATCCGCTATTTGCTGCGCCATTGTTTCTTCGGCTTCCGATAAGTGCGTAACCACCGGTGAATTTTCGCTGATAAGATTGGCCACCGCAAAGCCTAGCCGGGCAATGGCATCCGGCGAAGCATGCGCAGTGGCGGTGGCTATTTCGTCGAGTTTGGTAGCCGTGATAGAGGCAATAAATAAAGGCCCTTTCTTATCCTGTACCAATTCGCGGGCAGCGGCATCCTGCCAAAAAGGTATACTGGCCTGGGCTACCTGTGCCAGCGGTTGTTGCCGCACCGACTGCCGAACCGCTAAGGCCAGCATGGGCGCCGTATTGGTTAAATCTTCGCCCAGAATAAATACCGCATCGGCGGTTTCTACTTCGCGCAGACTAAAATTCCGGGCGGGGCCTTTGCGTAATATTTTCAGGCTGAGGTCTACCAGATCTTGATCGTTTTCGTCTACCCCCAGGTGAAAATTATTTTCGCCCACCAAAGCTTTCAGGGCAAAATTCGATTCGAGGGAAGCTCGCGGGGAACCAATGCCAATTAGGCGGGCCTGCCGCAATTCTCCCCATATTTCCTGTAGCGCAACTTCTTTGGTAACGGCTTCGGGCAGATGAGTGCGCACCAGCGCTTTTCGGATGCGGGCCGGACTGTTTACAAATTCATAACCAAAACGCCCGCGGTCGCAAATAAAATACCCGTTTACTTCGCCGTTGTATCGGCTGGTTATTTGCCGCAACGACCCGTAACGCTCACCGGCCGAAATATTACAACCCAGGCTGCAATGCTGGCACACCGACGGGGCCATGGTTAAATCCCACTTGCGGGTATAATGTTGCTTTAGGGTTTTGTCGGTAAATACACCGGTGGGGCATACCTCGGCCAGGTTGCCGCTGAACTCATTTTCCAATACCCCGTTTTCGTGCCGGCCAAAGTACACGTGGTTGTGGGCAGCAAACACGTCCAGGTCGTGGCCGCCGGCATAATCTTTATAAAACCGCACGCACCGGTAACATTGGATGCAGCGGTTCATTTCGTGGTTGAGGAAAGGTCCTAAATATTGGTTTTGGTAAGTGCGTTTTTTATATTCGTAGCGCCGGTAGTTGTGGCCGCTCATCACGGTCATATCCTGCAAATGGCAGGCGCCGCCTTCGTCGCAGACGGCACAGTCGTGCGGGTGGTTGGTCATGAGCCACTCAATTACGTGCTCCCGGAACTCCTTCGCTTCGGGTTCATCTACCGAAAGCCGGATGTTATCCCGCACCGGTTCCATACACGACATAATCAACCGGCCTTTGGTATCGGCTTCATCTTTAAAAACTTTTACCGCGCACTGGCGGCAGGCCCCCACCGAGCCCATAGCCGGGTGCCAGCAGAAGTAGGGAAGATTAATGCCCAGCGTGAGACAGGCCTCTAATAAATTTTTGCCGGGTTTTACCTCGTAGGGTACATTATCAATATAAATAGTAGCCATTGCCTACTTCCAGGGACATTGTTTTTCGTGAATGTGGCGTTCAAAATCCTCCCCGAAATATTTCAGGGCGCTCTGCAGGGGTTCCATTGCTCCGGGGGCCAGCGCGCAGAACGTGTTGCCGGGGCCTAAAGCTTTGGTGTGAAAATTCAATAATTGCATATCTTCGGGTTTGCCTTCGCCGCGGTCCAGCGAAAGCAATATTTTTTCTACCCAGGGCAAACCTTCGCGGCACGGGGTGCAAAAGCCGCAGGATTCCTGCGCAAAAAAATGCTGCAGGTTATGCACAAAGCCCACGGGGCAGGTGTGGTCGTCGAGGATAATCATAGTGCCGGTACCCATGCGGCTGCCGGCGGCGGCAATGGACGGATAATCCATCGGCGTATTGAGGTGCTCTTCCACAAGGAAATCGGTGGAGGCCCCACCCGGTAAGGCACCTTTAAAACGGTAGCCATTCTTCATGCCGCCGGCATGTTCTTCTATCAATTCCCGCACCGTAACGCCCATTGGTAATTCCCAGGCACCGGGTTTATTTACTTTGCCACTAACGCCGTAAATTTTAGTGCCGGCATCGCCGGTGCGGCTTAAACCTTTAAACCAGGCCGCGCCGTTATTTACAATGTGGGGCAAACAGCAAAGGGTTTCTACATTATTTACAATAGTGGGTTTGCCAAATAAACCGCTTACCTGCGGAAAGGGTGGTTTGGCCCGGGGCGTGGCCCGTTTGCCTTCCAGGGCATTTAACAAAGCGGTTTCTTCGCCGCACATGTAACGGCCTACCCCGGTATGCAGGTGCATTTCCAGGCTGTAGCCCGATCCCAGAATATTCTGGCCCAGGTAACCGGCCGCGTAAGCTTCGGTTATGGCTTTCGTAATTTCCTGGGCAGCCTTTTTGTAGGCCCAGCGCAGAAAAACGTAGGAAATATCGGCCTGAATGGCATAAGATGCTACAATCATGCCCTCGATTAACTGGTGCGGATTGCCTTCTAATAAAATGCGGTCTTTAAAGGTGCCGGGCTCCATCTCGTCGGCGTTGGCCACTAAATATTTCGGTCGCGGCACATCGGGCCCCATGGGCACAAAGCTCCATTTTAACCCGGTATTAAAGCCAGCCCCACCACGCCCCCGCAAATTAGATTCCTTCACCAGGTTGGTTACGCCCTCCGGGGTTAGTTCTTTTAATATTTTATGCACCGCCTGGTAACCGCCCACCTGCTCGTACTCTTTTAAGCTGAGCGGTTTTCGGTCGGGAGTAATATGTTGGGTCAGGGGCTTTTCCATAGGCCAGGAGCCGGAGCTTTATTTATTCTCGTTCTAGTTATATCGGCTTAATATTTCGTCTAATTCTTCGGGCGTAACATTCTGGTACAAATCGGGGCCTATCATCAGGGCCGGGGCGCAATCGCAGGTGCCCAGGCATACATTGGGCAGCAGCGTAAAGCGACCGTCGGGGGTAGTCTGGCCGTATTTAATGTCCAGCTTCTGCATTAGGTGCTCCCGTATTTTTTCGTAGCCCATTACCCAGCAGCTAATGCTATCGCAGAGCAGAATTACATGCCGGCCCACCGGTTGCCGGAAAATAAGGTTATAAAAGGTTGCCACGCTGTCCAGTTCCTCCGCCGAAACACCCAGGAAAGCGGCAGTATCTTTCAAGGACTCGTCGGATACCCAGCCCCGGTGCTGCTGCACAATTTTCAGGGCTTCAATACCAGCTGCCTTCCGGACCGGCACCAAACTGATTTCATGCTCTATCTGGGATACTTCTTCGGCGGTTAACATTTTTTTATTGTTGAATTGTTGAATTGTTTCTTCTTAGATGCTCTTAGTTATTTTATGTTTCATTTATCTTACCGGTCGATGTCAGCCAGCACGTAATCCATGGCACCTAGGATGGATAGTAAATCGGCCACGGTATAGCCGCGGGTGATGTAGGGCAGCATTTGCATGTGCGGGAAGGATGGGGTGCGAATCCGGGCCCGGTATGGTGAGGTATTGCCGTCGCTGATTAAATAGTAACTATTAGCCCCTTTGGTGGCTTCGATGCAGCTCATGGCCTCACCGGCCGGAATAACCGGTCCCCAGCTCACATTTAAAAAGTGGGTAATCAGGGTTTCGATATCCTGCATGGTGTGCTTTTTAAGGGGCGGGGTGGTAAGCGGATGGTCGGCTTTATAAGAACCTTCGGGCATGTGTTTCAGGCATTGTTCGATGATGCGCAGGCTTTGCCGCATTTCTTCTACCCGCACCAAAGCCCGGTCGTAGCAATCGCCGTTCTGGCCGGTAGGTATATCAAAATCGAAAAATTCGTAGCCGGAATAAGGCCGTTTTTTACGGAAATCCCAGTCAGAACCGCAGGCCCGCAGGTTAGCGCCGGTTACGCCCCATTCAATGGCTTCTTCCAGGGTAAAAATGCCAATGCCTTTAGTCCGGGCTTTAAACAAGCTGTTTTTAAGCACCATGGCGTCGTACTCTTTCAACCGTTTCGGAAAATAATCCAGGAAATTTTGTACCAGGGTTTCCCAGCCTTTGGGTAAATCCTGCGACAGGCCGCCAATCCTGAACCAGTTGGGGTGCATGCGCCCGCCGCAAACCGCTTCTACTACCTGAAATACTTTTTCGCGGTCTGAGAACATGTAGAAAACGGGGGAGAGCTGACCCAAATCCTGCGCAAATGTACCGTACCAAACCAGGTGACTGGCAATCCGGAAGAATTCGCACATCATTACCCTTATTACTTTTACCCGTTCCGGCACTTCAATGCCGGCCAGTTTCTCCACGGCCAATAAATAAGCCAGGTTGTTCATTACCCCGCCTAGGTAATCTACCCGGTCGGTGTAAGGAATGTAGGTATGCCACGATTGGCGTTCGCCCATTTTTTCGGCCCCTCGGTGGTGGAAGCCAATTTCCGGTACCGCATCCACAATATCTTCACCGTCGAGTTGCAGAATAATGCGCAGTACGCCGTGGGTGCCGGGGTGCTGCGGACCAATATTCATGAACATGAAATCGCTGTCTTCGCTCTGACGTTCCAAGCCCCATTCTTCCGGCCGAAATAATAAAGCTTCCTGTTCGCGGTCTTCTTTTTCGTCCCACAACCGGAAAGGTCCCATTTCGGTGGCCCGGGCCGGGTGTTCTTTGCGGAGCGGATGTCCTTCCCAGGTGCGGGGCATCAGGATACGGGCCAGGTGCGGATGCCCTTCGAATTTAATCCCGAATAAATCAAAGACCTCGCGCTCGTACCAGTTGGCGTTGGCCCATAAGCTGGTGATGCTGGGAGCCGACGGATATTCTCCGAACAAACCAACTTTGATGCGGATAAAGCAATTACCGGTGTAAGAAAAAAGGTGATAGACTAAGGTGAAATCCGCGTGCGGTACGTGGTTGGTGCTCCGGTTGCGGGTTCTTTCATCGACGGCGGTTAAATCGTAGAGAAAAGTAAAAGGACTTTGTATTTCGTATTTCAGGTACCGCAGGATTTTTTGCACCTGGTCCAAAGGGATCCAGAGGGTGAAGATTTCATCCTTTGTCGTTTGTTCAGTGAAAGTAGCATCACTAAAACGCGACTGCAATTGCTCCAATATAACACGGTTGCTTTTCATGTTCCGGAGTCCTTTCGGGCTTTACCTTTTCTCTACTAATCTAAAATGGCATGTGGCAGTATTTTCGTTGGTTCCAATAGCTTGTTGCGGCTATATTTTTCTTTATGTTGATGAGAGATTTTAATCTCCTATTCTGATTTTCATATTATAGTGTACTATCGCAAGCGTCCCGCTTGTGATTTCTTTTTCCGGCCTCCGGCCGAAATATTCAGCGGCCAGAGGCCGGAGAATAACCATCACGAGCGGGACGCTCGCGATAGCCGGTAAAAACTAAAATTTATTATTAAGAAAAATTGTGTTCTGTCTGGTTAGTAATTAGTTAAATATTGGACATAACCAGGAGTCCTGCTCCGAAATATTGGAGCAGTTATATTTTAAAAGAATATTTATATTCAGGCTTGGTGAAAGCCGGGATTATACTTCGTCCGGCGAGCGGAATTCAGTCATTTGCTGCCTGCGTTCCTCTTTCCGGGCTTTTACATCTATTTTCTCCGGCCTGATAATTCCCTGTTCGCCTACAGTCCAGCTGAGCGGCCTTTTTTCTTTTCCCACCGATTCCGACAACAGCACCAATCCTTCCATAAATGCATCGGGGCGGGGTGGGCAGCCTGGTACGTACAAGTCAACTGGTAAGAATTTGTCTACGCCCTGCACCACACTATAAATATCGTACATGCCGCCAGAGTTGGCACAAGAACCCATCGAAATAACCCAGCGGGGCTCCATCATCTGCTCGTGCAGCCGTTTAATAATAGGCGCCATTTTTATAAAAACCGTACCCGCAATAATCATCACGTCGGCTTCCCGAGGCGTGCCCCGGATTACTTCGGCGCCAAAACGAGCTAAATCGTATTTAGGCGTCATGCTGGTGGCCATTTCTACAAAGCAGCAGGATAACCCAAAGTGGAAGGGCCACATGGAGTTTTTCCGGCCCCAGGCTACCAGACTCTGCACCGAACTCAGCATAATGCTTTGCTGAATTGTTTCCTCAAAAGACCCGGTACCTTTTACCGTATTAGCCGGAGTATCCGGTTTACTTAGCCACCATTTCATGCGGTTTGTCTTTAAGGGTTAGCTTTTTGTAGGCCTGCAATATTTTTTGGCCGTCCGGACCAAAATCCAGGGCTCCGTTGCGCCATTCGTAAATTAGCACTACTACCAGGATGGCAATAAATACCAGTACCCCAATGTAGCCGTACCAGCCCAGTTCCTGAAAAGCAATAGCCCAGGACAAGATAAATACGGTTTCGACATCGAAGATGACGAAGAGCATGGCTATGAGGTAAAACTGCGAGGAAAAACGGAGACGCGCCGAACCGGTACTGACAATGCCGCCCTCGTAGGGTTCGTTGGTGGCTCGTTCTTGGTGCCGGCCGCCCAGCACATAAGAAACGAGCAGAATAATGCCTACCAGGCTAAAGACAATAGCCGCGTATAATAATAAAGGCCAGAATAAAGGACTGCTTGTGGTGGTGCTCAAAACAGATTCCCCTCCCGGGAATCGTTTGGATTTTGGTTATATCATAAAAGTGAAAATATATGAAGACACACTGATTTATTATAAAATAATCAGCGACCGGAAATATAATGTTCTAAATCTTCAATAATAATTCTTTGCTCATCCATAATAAACCGCACCACATCGCCCATCGAAATAAGGCCCACCAGTTCGCCTTTTTCCAAAACCGGTAAATGCCGGATGGTGCTGCTGGTATTGGTGTTGGTCATTATTTTCATGCAATCTTCTATGGTGGTATCGAGCGTAACCGTGGCCGGGTGCTCGCTCATAATTTCTTTTACCAGCGTTTCTTTGGAGGCTTTGCCCCGCAATATTACCTTGCGGGCATAATCCCGTTCGGTAAATATCCCAATAAAATGGCCGTTATCTACTACCAGGAGGGCTCCCAGATTATTCTCAACCATGAGTTCCAACCCGTTGTACACGGTATCGTTGGGGCTGATAGAATAAACAATGTTGCCTTTTTTTTGTAAAATATTCCTAACCTTACCCATATTGCCTCTCCTCCTAGAGAGCTTAAATTATAAATATTAATGGAGTATCGTATTGCTGCGGTACAAATTCAGAGTTTAGGAACTGGTTAGTTCAAGATAGTATAATTTTTTTATTAAATGCAAATTTTTTAATAAATAAATATTTTGCAGCAGAAATATAGCTTATTATGCTGGCTACCATAAAACCCCTGCCATAAATAAGAACATAAAATTTTGCCTGCTTACCAGGCATTTTGAAAATCCTGGAATGCCGGAGAAATTTCCGGCCCCGAAGAGGTTACAGGCAAATAACAGCATTAAGTAATTACCTGTTTTTCTAACATAAAATAAACAACCTAGCCCGGAAGTTTAAACTTGCAATTACAGCTAATTTAATTATTTGCCTTACTGCAATACGCTAGCCCAACCACGTGCATATTCCTTTAATATTTATTGCTGCCGGCTTTATTTTTATTGGGCCGCTACCAGCAAATTCGGGTAGTCCGAAATAATGCCGTCTACGCCTAAGGCTTTTAGGTTGGCAATTTCTTCGGCGGTGTTGGCCGTCCAGGGCACTACTTTCATGCCCCGCTCGTGGCATTCTTTTACCAAATTGGCGTTTACCAGTTTTAGATTAGGGCTGTAAACTGTTGGTGTAAAACCTAGTTCCTGTAAATTTTCGGCTACCGATTTATTATGCTGCACCAGAAAAGAAGTTCTGACCTGCGGATATTTTTGGTGCAGTACCTGTAGCGTGCGCAAATCGAAAGATTGAATAATTACCCAAGGTGTAATTTTTTTCTCCTGAATAACCGCCATCAGCAATTTTACAAAATTCTCGGGGTCGGGGTGCAGGCGGTTATCGCCGGCTGGTTTACTTTTGGTTTCGATGTTGTAAAAAACCGGCGGTTTGTTTTTCGCTTTCAGGTAAGCTTGTACCGAATCAATTAATTCGGCCAGCCGTGGAATATAGGTTTTTAGTTTTTGCTGTTGCGGAAAGCCCGTATGAAATTTAGAACCGACATCAAAGCGGCGAATTTCAGCGTAATCCATTTGGTAGAGGGCCATGTTTTCGGCTTCTTCTTTACTTATCTCTTTCCCATCCGGGCTCAGCATAAACAAAGGGTTAATGTGGGCATCGTGGGCCAGCACTACTTCTTTGTCGCGGGTAATGTGGGCATCCATTTCGAGGGTAGTAACGCCCAGGTCAATGGCTTTGCGCATGGCCGGAATGGTGTTTTCGGGCATTAAGCCGCGGGCGCCCCGGTGGCCTTCGGTACTAAACTGGGGCCAGGAAGCTTGGTGCTTAGAGGTACTGGGGCCGTTTTTGCAAGCGGCGGTAAAAAGAATAATAAAAGCAAGGCTTATTATATTTTGCATATTAAATTTTCGGGTTGACTTTAGGCCTTCTTCAATTTTGCTATATACTTACTGTAGTTGGTTATAAAGGATAAAAAAAATTGAATTAAGATACAATTTAGCGAACCAAAATTTAATAAGAAGTAAGTTTAAGAAATTTAATCTTACTTAAGTACTGAGGGTTGCTTTTAATTGGATGTACGCTATTCAAAAAAACAACTTATTTGGTTTTGGCAGAGGTGTTGCCAAATGTAACGTTTAAAGCTGCCATTACGCCGGCTAAGCTAGGAAACCTGATTTCAAAATTTATTCTTTTAGCATAACTAACCCCTGCCCCTACTGTGTAACTTTTGGTCATGGGAGAATCAATGGAGGGCCAATGAAAACCAGCATGAGCAAAAGGTTGAATTTTTGATTTGCCAAAATAAGAACCGGCCAAAGCACTTAAATGATAGCCATTCGCCCTGTGTTCTGAACCTTTTTCCTGATTTTTATATCTATATTGATCCAACTGAATTAAAAAATACCTGTTAAAAAAGTGCCTGGGTAAAACTACTTTAAAACCAATACCAACTGTAGGCGTGAGATAATCTAAGGTTGTTCTTCTAAAAATGCCAGAATTAATTACAGCATTGTAAATTGGTTTTTCTGCTTTTGTTTCTTGCTTTATTGTTTCTCCTTTGCATCCATGGTATTTGGTGAGTAATTGTTTCAGCGCTGATTCTGTATAACTTAATGAGTTTCTGATTTCTAATGATTCACAATCGTTTAGTAAGGATTTCAATTGGTTGATATATTGTTTAACTTCTACCGTATATGAATTCCCGTCTCTGGAAGTGGAATAATCGTAATTTATTAATTCAGATAAAACCGAGTCTTTCTGAATAAAATAACGGGTTTTGCGCTCTTCATCCACCAGCATCAGAAGGGATAAAAGATTTCCTTTCTGTATTTCATGCAGGAAAAAGGTGCTGGAAACGGAACGGGCTATTCTATTTGTATTCTCAGTTAATATTTCTGAATAATAATTAAGGTAAATATTTTTGGAAAAGTACCATGAACCTTTTGAGGGTAAATAAAAAGAATGCACTTCGTTAGCCTGATAAGTATGCATTGTTGCACCTAACTCGGCTTTAAATTCAACTTCATTTGGGCTTCTATCTGTATCATAAAAGTTTATGTACCCATTTATTGTGTCACCTGGTGCTTTTACTATTCTGGCTGGAATTAATTCAGATTGAGCCTGTGCCTTGTAGCAATAGCAAAAAAAGAATACAAGTAAAACCACGTATGCTTGGTAGCAGTTTTTCATGTTTATTAAATATGTTATAAATTGATGTAAATTAGGAGTGGTATTTTTAACAAGTGCAAATATATTAATATTATAATATATAACAAATGATAAAAATAAAAAATGTACAATATAATTAATATATTTTAGCGAGGGAATATGATGGTAATAAGCTAGTAATTAATGATTAGAAAGGGAGGATGGCGAATTAAAATACTGCCGGGTAACCGCAGGGTTATAATTTATAAAATTGTTAAAGGGCGTGCTGAATGCCAGAGGTATACACCTAAATTTGTAAACCAACAATATAATGTAAAGCAGGAAATTGCAATTTAATATAAAGCCAGCAAGAGGAGGCTTTATAAACCTCCTCACTCAATAGTAATCATGGATATTATTGGTTACTGGTAATGACCCAATAATACGAATAAAAACTCTAGTAACTTAACTGGCTGAAATAATTGGGGTAGTCCGTAATAATGCCGTCTACACCTAAAGCCTGCAGGGCTTTCATTTCTGATACATCGTTTACCGTCCAGGGCACGCACTTAATGCCGCGGGCATGACATTTCTTTACCAACTCGGCAGTAACCATTTTGTAATGCGGGCTGTAAATGTGCGGCTGAAACCCAATTTGCTCCAGGTTTTGCTCAAACGTCATTTCTTTTTTATCGGTCAGGAAGCCAATAATTACCTCCGGGTAACTGCGGTGTACTTCTTGTATTTGCCGGATATCGAAAGACTGGATGTAAAAACGGCTGTTGGGTAGTTTGCGGCTGTTTACCACCTCCATTACGCGCTTTACCAGGGTAGCCGGGTCGGGCTGGTAAACCCCATCGTACTGCGGGTTGGCTTTTATTTCGATGTTATAAATAACTGGCTTTAATTTTTTACTGGCGGTATAATTATCTACCGAATCGATTAACTCACTCAAGAGCGGCATGTAGGTTTTTAAGTTCTGCTGCTGCGGAAAAGCCGGATAAGGTTTAGAACCCACGTCGAACTTTCTTATGTCAGCGTAATTCATCTGGTGCAGCACGTATTTTTTAGCTTCATCCTTCGGAATTTCTTCGCCGGTGGGCAGCAGCATATAATTGGGGTTTACATAAGGGTCGTGGGCAATTACTACCTGCTGGTCTTTGCTAATGTAAACATCCACTTCCAGAATATTGGCCCCGGCATCTACGGCTTTGCGCATACCCGGAATGGTGTTTTCAGGCATTAAGCCGCGGGCACCCCGATGGCCTTCTTTGTAAAACGCAGGAAAGCTTTTTTGCATAACTACAGCCGGCGATTGGGTTTTACAAGCAGTATTTAAAAGCAATAATAAACAAGGCACTAGTAATGGTAAGCAATTTTTTTTCATGATATTTTTAAGAACTAATTTTTGAATTTACATTTAATCGAAGCTAGTCAGGCGCTTATTGCTACTAGGGTGTAAGGAATATTTTTTCAACAGCAACTTAGCGTGTTTAGGCAGCTTTAGCCAATATTTTCTCATAGGCTTTTCTGGGGCTGCCTCTAAAATATACCTCGCCACAGTAAGTGTAGCCCGATTTTTCAAAAGTTTTCATCATGGCCAGGTTATCAAAATTGGTGTCGGCTTTAATGCTGTAGATGTCCTTACTTCGGGCATACGCCTCTATAAATTCTAAAATAATTTTAGCTAAACCTTTCCCTATATATTGTTCCGAAATGGCTACCCGGTGCACCACTACAAAATCATTATTGGTTAACCACTTGCCTTTAATTTCAGCGTAAGCGGGTTCGTCGTTAATTAACACGGCGCTATAGCCAATAATTGCGTCGCCATCGGTTAAAACAAAGCCGGTACCTTCTTCAATATCTTTTTGGATTACTTCCGGATTGGGATAGCCATCTTGCCATTGATTGCTACCTTCCGATTTTCTGCGAAGGATTGCGCTTTGCAATATTTCCCATATTTGAGGGATTTCAGCAATGGTAGCTTTTCTAAAGTGATAATTCATTATTGGGATTTATGGTATTTTAATTCTTTGTGATTAATGGTTACTAATTGGTCACTTGTATGTCGATCGTGCAGCGAAGCAAAGGTTTTGTATATAAATTTTGTATGCTATTTTATTGTTGGAAAATGATACCTACAATTTTTTTATCAGAATCTTTTGAATCAATTGTAACGCTGAAATCAGTATTTTGCTTTTCCCTAACAAGCACACCTGACATTCTTAATAACTCTGTAAATTTGTTTCCTGCTTTGCCTGGAGCAAGTGAATACCCTTGAATAACTAAATCTTGTACTTTTCCATATACAGAGTCAACCTCTAAACAAGATTTTCTAAATTTATCAATTTCAGTATCATAGCCTTTTAAGAATCTATTTTTAAGTAAATTAAATTTGCCTGTTTTTAGGATATTTGATGTTGATTTAAAAACCTCCATTGAGGATGTAACAATTTCTAATTCCTCAACGGGAAATTCATATTTTGATTCAGTGCCATTAAATTCAACTATTACTCTTATAAAATTATATTTACTTCTTTCCTCAGGAGTAATTGTTGAATAAAATAAATAAGCAATATTCGAAGCCGGGAAACTTAGATCATCATAATGCGACAAATCCGCATCGGAAAGTTTTACTTCAAAGAAACTTCCTTGTAGCTCTTCCTTATCAGTAGAGACATTCTTACCTATGCTCCACTCAACTTTCCCTCCATAAAAAGACAATATCTTATCAATCGATTCAGATTCTTTTTTTGACGTGCAAAATTGAAAAATTATAGTAAGAAGAATTATGGTTAATATTTTCTTCATATCAACATAGCGTACAACTTATGAAAATACGGAAATATTCTGTTAGCTCTCCAGAATCAAAAGATAATTGGAGCTAGGCTAACGAATATACCTTATATAAATAAGAATAGAGGAAAGAAGAAATATTTCATTCTTCTTTCCTTTCTGAATGCCAAAAAATACACCGACAAAATATTAGTTTACAGGTTTAGCTTGCTCCAACAGCCGTTAAGCTCTTAAAAATAAATATAGCACCGCTGCCAAGCCGGCACCTAAAATGGGACCAAAAATAGGCACCCAGGCATATTGCCAATCGCTGTGGCATTTATTTTTAATCGGGATAAGCGTATGCACGAGTCTTGGACCTATATCGCGGGCCGGGTTGATGGCATAACCGGTGGTGCCACCCAGCGACAAGCCAATTGCCCACACAATAAAGGTTACCGGCAAGGCTCCCAGCGAACCCATCCCAATCGGGGTTTTCTGATCGCCCATTTCGGGGGTGGTAACATAATAAATAGCAAAAATAAGGACAAAGGTGCCTATCATTTCGCTGAATAAATTGGCATACGGATGGCGAATGGCCGGACTGGTACAAAAAACTGCTAATTGCAAAGAGGAATCATCGGTGGTATCGAAGTGGGGTTTATAGAGCAACCAAACGATGAGCCCTCCCAGAATGGCGCCGCCCATTTGGGCCAGTATAAATAATGGTACCTGCGCCCACTCAAATTTACTGGTAAAGGCCAGACCTAAGGTAACGGCCGGGTTTAAATGCGCCCCACTGTAAGGCCCCGCAATTACTACGCCGGCGAAAACCGCCAAAGCCCAGCCGGTGGTAATTACCATCCAGCCGCCGCTGTTGCCTTTGGTGCCTTTGAGTACCACATTCGCGACCACCCCATTACCCAATAATATTAAAATAAATGTTCCTATAAATTCGGCTGTAAATGCGGACATGTCTGTTTCTTAGCTGATGGTGGCGGATGAAGATTCCAGTTCGGGTTCGTTGTCGCGGGCCCAGGCGCGGGCGGCTTTTACGGCTTTAAGCCAGCCTTTGGTATGGGTTTCTTTCGGGAAATTACCGTCCGGCTGGTATTGCTTACTTATTTGCCATTGCTCCTGAATTTCTTCGGTGCTTTGCCAGAAACCGGTGGCCAGGCCGGCGAGGTAAGCGGCCCCAATGGCGGTTACTTCGGTAATGGCTGGTTTTACCACCCTAGTCTGCAATAAATCGGCCTGAAACTGCATTAATAAATTATTAGCGGTCGCGCCGCCGTCAACCCGTAATTCTTCAATCTGCACCCCGGCATCGGCTTCCATGGCTTTTAATACTTCCATGGTTTGGTAGGCAATGCTTTCTAAAGAAGCGCGGGCAATGTGGGCAGCCGTAGTGCCGCGGGTTAAACCCACCATGGTGCCGCGGGCGTGCTGATCCCAATACGGAGCACCCAAACCTGCAAAAGCCGGAACCATGTAAACGCCGTCGCTGCTTTTTACTTTCTGCGCCAGTTCTTCTACTTCCGCCGAATGCGAAATAATGCCCAAGCCATCGCGCAGCCATTGTACTACCGCTCCGGCAATAAAAATACTGCCTTCCAGCGCGTACTGCACCTGCCCGTTTATTTTCCAGGCCACGGTGGTTACCAGTTGGTTATTCGATAAAATAGGCTTGTCGCCAATATTCATCAGCATAAAGCAACCGGTGCCGTAGGTGTTTTTTACCATACCGGGTTTGGTGCACATTTGCCCGAATAAAGCGGCCTGCTGGTCGCCGGCAATACCCGCAATAGGAATGCGGGTAGAGAATAAATTGGTGGAAGTTTCGGCCACTACTTCGCTCGATGATTTTACTTCGGGCAGCATACTAACCGGAATATCGAACAGCGCTAATAATTCCTCGTCCCAGGCCAGGGTATGAATATTAAATATTAAGGTGCGGGAGGCGTTGGTAACATCGGTTACGTGGGTTTTGCCATCGGTCATTTTCCAGATGAGCCAGGAATCGATGGTGCCAAAGGCCAGGTGGCCGGCTTCGGCTTTTTCGCGGGCACCCGGTATGTTTTCCAGCATCCACCGCACTTTGGTAGCCGAAAAATACGCATCTATTACCAGGCCGGTTTTTTCCTGAATCATGGTGTCGAGGCCTTGCGCCCGCAGGCTATCGCAATATTCAGCGGTGCGGCGGTCCTGCCACACAATGGCATTGCAAATGGCTTCGCCGGTGCGGCGGTCCCAAACTACGGTGGTTTCGCGCTGGTTAGTAATGCCAATGGCTTGTATATCGCTGGCGTGTAAATTAGCTTTCAGAATTGCTTCGGCGGCAACGCCTACCTGCGTCGACCAGATTTCGTTGGCATCGTGCTCTACCCAACCTGGTTGCGGATAAATCTGGGTAAATTCTTTTTGGGCCATCGAAACAATGGCTCCTTGCCGGTCGAAAACAATGGCCCGGGAACTGGTGGTGCCCTGGTCGAAAGCCAAAATATATTTGCTCATGCTGCTTAAGTTTTAAGTATTTTAATTTAGTAAGTGGTAGATAGCGGTTGTATGGGTATTTGGGGTTCAAGTAAATAATTTTCGGCCAATTGGGTAAATTCCAGCAATTGTTTTTCTTGCCAGGCTAGATCATAATCTAACTCACCAGCCATCAGGGCAGCTACCTGGGGTGCCATTTTCATAGCCGCCCGGGCATCTAAAAACAAAATGCGCAGCCGGCGGGCCAGCACATCTTCCACCGTCCGGGCCATCTCGTTCCGCACTGCCCAAACTACTTCGGCTTGTACCTGCGGAAAATCCGGGTGCAGGGTTTGGCCCAATGCCGGTTCGTAATTTATTAATTCCCGGATAAAAGCCCTATCGCTGCCGTAAATATTTAAAGAATCATTTTTTACCTTCTCCGTAAAATATCCATGAATTTTGAGGTTGGCGGTTGAGCAAGGTGTTTCGGGCAGGTGCGCTACGGTAATTGCTTCGTCTACGGTTTCTTCGGCCATTTTGCGGTAGGTCGTCCATTTGCCACCCGTAATGGTAATGAGCCCGGAATCGGCTACGATTAATTTATGGCTGCGCGATATTTCTTTGGTGCTGTTGGTATTTTTGGTAGGCGCGGCCAAGGGCCGGAGGCCGGCAAAAACGCTTTTTACGTCGGCTCGGGTGGGTTTCCGCACCAAATATTTACCGGCGGTATCCAGAATAAAATCAATTTCGGTTTCGAGGGCGGTAGGTTCCAGGCTGTTCTGGTTCAGGGGCGTATCGGTGGTACCTACTAATAAATGCTGATGCCAAGGTACCACAAATAATACCCGGCCGTCCGGGGTTTTGGGTATCATCAGGGCGTTTTCGCCGGGCAAAAAAGAGCTGTCCAGCACCACGTGTACACCCTGGCTGGGCCTTACCAGCGGTTTGGTAGCCGGAGCATTCATTTGCAAAATATCGTTTACAAACACCCCGGTCGCATTTACAACGGCTTTGGCCGGCAGATGATAAATTTCTCCGGATTCCAGTTCCTGGGCTTGTACGCCGGTTATTTTGCCGGTATTATCTTTCGTTAAACCTGTTACTTTGGTATAATTTAAAACTACCCCGCCTTGCTCGGCGCAGGTTTGGGCCAGGTTTATCGCCAGCCGCGCATCGTCAAACTGCCCGTCGTAATAACGCACGCCACCCTTCAGGCCCTCGGTATTAATATTAGGTAAGAGCTGTTTTACTTTTTTGCCCGAAAGTAAACCCGTTTTGTTTAAGCGGTATTTCCCGGCCATTAAATCGTACACGGTCAGGCCTACGCCGTAAAGCATTTCGTTCCACCAGGAATAATTAGGAATAACAAACGACTGAATATTTACCAGGTGCGGCGCATTCTGCAGCAATAAACCGCGTTCGTACAAGGCTTCGTAAACCAGTTTTATATCGCCTTGGGCCAGGTAACGCACACCACCGTGTACCAGTTTGGTGCTGCGGCTGGAAGTACCTTTCGCAAAATCGGATTGTTCCAGCAGCAACGTTTTAAAGCCGCGGGCCGCCGCATCTACCGCTACTCCCAAGCCGGTTGCGCCGCCGCCAATTACAATAATATCCCAAACCGGGGTGTTTTTTACTTCCTGCAGAAACAGTTCGCGCCGGAAATTTGCTAAACCTGATGCGGCTTTCATTTAATATTTAATTAATAATAATATTTTATTTCTTTTTATTTCGTTTTAAAGTAAACGGAATATTTTGCAAGAACAAAATGAAAGTTTAAATATTATCCGTTTTGCGTAATTATGGGTTTGTTGTTAGAAGATTAATAATTATGATTTAGGCGTTAGCCGGAACAAACTACTCCGGATTGATTATGTAGCTGATTTTTGTGTTTGAAAAATTATCTTTTCTCTTTATTAAATTATTTATTTCCTTTAAGTAAATTTAAGTTTAAACGGCCACTTATGATTAACCTTACAGAAAGGCACCAGCACATACTTACAATATTACAGCAAGAGGGGCAGGTTAATGTACTGGATTTGTGCGACGAGCTGAGTGTTTCGTCGGTAACCATCAGAAAGGATTTGAAACTGCTGGAAGATAAAGGGCTGCTGTTCCGAACCCACGGCGGCGCTACCCAGCATAATCCGTATACTATTGATAAATCGGTTAACGAAAAGGAAAGCATCCAGGCCACCGAGAAAGCCCGCATTGCCAGTGCGGCTGCCAAATTGGTAGAACCCAACGATTCTATATTAATTGCTTCGGGCACCACGGTACTGGCACTGGCTAAAAATATTAAACCCAAGAATAATTTAACGGTCATTACTTCGGCCCTGCCTGTAGCCCTGGAGTTAATTCGTCACCCCGAAATAGAAGTATTGCAGTTGGGTGGCTTGCTGCGCCGTAATTCCTCTTCGGTTACCGGTCCTTATTCCGAAATTATTCTGGCCGATTTTTCGTGCAGTAAGTTGTATTTAGGTGTGGATGGCATTGATCTGGAATTTGGCCTGACTACCACCAATGTAATGGAAGCGCATTTAAACCGGCAAATGATTAAAGTGTGCCAAAAAACCATTGTACTGGCCGATTCTTCTAAATTTGGCAAGCGCGGCTTTGGCCGCATCTGCGGTTTCGACGACATTGACCAGATTATAACGGATAAAGGCATTTCGGACCATATAATTCAGGCGCTGGAAGGAATGGGGGTGAAGGTAACCGTGGTATAACGATTATTTTTGGTTTTGCTTTATTATAAATATTAGCCTGGTAAAGAAACTGTTTTATAAGGTTGCTATTTTTCAGGCCAGCTAAAATAACGGCCCAAATAGCTAATTATTATGGTATTTATTATGGTATTTAATTTATCAGTTTGCTTTTGAGCAGGATTAATTAAAGAATCTTCATATTTTTACCCAGCAGCAATATTGTTATCGCATTATCCACCACAGCTAAATAAAATAAAATGAAAGTAAAATGGTTAGCGGCCGGCCTCTTATTTACGGGCATTACGGCATTCACGCTAAAAAACGATTATGAGTTAAAACTCGAAGAAAAGTATCTTTCGGAAGAAACTAATTTGTATTTACCCGAAGACCTGGAAGCTACTTTGTGGGCGGAATCGCCAAAGTTTTTTAACCCCACCAACATGGATGTGGATGCCAAGGGCCGCATCTGGATTACCGAAGCCGTAAATTACCGCCTCTATAACAACAAACCCAAAGGCCGTTTAACGCACCCCGAAGGCGACCGGGTGGTAATATTAGAAGATAAAGACGGCGACGGCAAAGCCGAAACTTCTAAAGTATTTGTGCAGGATAAAGATTTGGTAGCACCGCTGGGTATTTCGGTTATCGGCAACAAAACCATTGTATCGTGTGCGCCTTCGGTTATTGTGTACACCGACGAAAACGGCGACGATAAACCCGATAAAAAAGAAGTTTTCCTGACCGGTTTCGGTGGCCTGGACCACGACCACAGCTTGCACGCTATGTTTGCCGGACCCGATGGTAAATATTATTTCAACGCGGGTAATGCCGGTCCGCACGTAGTAACCGATAAAGCCGGCTGGACATTGCGCTCCGGTAGTAATTATACCGGCGGCTCGCCTTATAATAAAGAAAACAAAGGCAACATGGTAAGCGACGACGGTAAAGTTTGGGTGGGCGGCATTGCCATGCGCGTTAACCCAGATGGTACCGGTTTAACCGTGTTGGGCCATAACTTCCGAAATTCTTATGAACTCACCCTCGATTCGTTTGGCAACATGTGGCAGAACGACAACGATGATGACGGGAATAAAGGCGTACGGGTATCTTATTTAATGGAAGGCGGCAACATGGGCTACGCGAGTGCCGATGGTACCCGCCGCTGGCAAGCTGATCGCCGGCCCGATCAGGAAATCATCACTGCGCACTGGCACCAGGAAGATCCGGGTGTGTTGCCCTTAGGCGATAATACCGGCGCAGGTTCACCAACCGGGGTGGCCTTTAACGAAAGCGATTTACTCGGCGAAAAATACCGGGGCATGCTGCTGGCCTGCGAAGCCGGCCGCAACGTAGTGCTGGGCTATCGCCCCGAAGCCAAAGGCGCGGGCTATGCGTTGAACCGGCTTAACTTTATTACTTCTTTAAGAGAAGGAGATGTAGAAGATGCCAAAAGCCGGGCCAACGAAGACGAAAAAACCAAGTGGTTCCGCCCCAGCGATGTGGTAATTGGTACTGATGGCGCTATTTACGTAGCCGACTGGTACGACAGCATGGTAGGTGGTCACCGCATGACCGATACCACCGGTACCGGGCGTATTTACCGCATTGCCCCGAAAGGTAAAAAATTAACTTCGCCTAAAATTAACCTTAAAAATACTAAAGGGCAGCTAGCGGCCTTATTAAACCCGGCCGTAAACGTGCGCAATGCCGGTTTTGTATTACTGCAAGCCAAAGGCGATAAAGTGGTGAAAGACGTGCAAAAGCTTTTAGCAGACCGCAACCCTTACCACCGCGCCCGCGCTACCTGGTTATTGGCTAACTTAGGCCCCAAAGGCGTAGCCGCAGTAGAAAACTTGCTGAAAGACAATGACCCCAATATTCGGATGACTGCTTTCCGGGCTTTGCGCCAGGTTAAACCCGATATTTTACCGTATGCCCAGCAACTCAGCAAAGACCCATCGGCCACAGTACGCCGGGAGGTAGCGGTGGCCTTGCGCGATATGCCGCTGGAGAAAATTCAAAATATTGCCGTTGATTTAGCCAGCCAGTATGATGGCCAGGACCGGTATTACCTGGAAGCTGTAGGTTTAGCTTTAACCGGTAAAGAAGAAAAAATATACCCTGTACTACAAGCGCAGTTAGGCGGCGAACCATTGAGCTGGAACCCGCGTTTTGCTGACTTAGCCTGGCGCTTGCACCCCACCGCGGCAATACCAGCCTTAAAACAACGCGCCGGTGGTGCCAGCCTTACCGATGATCAACGGAAAAAAGCATTTGTAGCCTTAGGGTTTATTAAAGATCAGAAAGCCGTAGATGCCATGGCCGATTTAATGGCCAGCGATGTAAAAGGCGTAAAAGACCAGGCTATTTGGTGGCTGAATTATCGCAAGGCCAACGAATGGAGCAACTTTAATATGCCAGCCAACTTGCCGGCGCCTCCGGTAGCTATTAGCCCCGAAATGCAACGCCGGATGTTGTTTATGAAAACCCGGTTGCTGAACAACGAAACCGCAATGGCCGATAAAATTACCGCTGCTACCGCTATGGCTAAAGATAAAGTAGGCGGCGAAATGCTGATAGGTTTAGCTGCTGAAAAGAAGTTGTCGCCCGAAATAATTGCGGAAGTGAGCAAGGTAATATTTACGAACCCCGATCAGGCCGTTCGGGTATTAGCCAGCGATTACTTTAAGAAACCAGGTGGCAACACTCCTTTGTCTATTCCTAAAATTGCCAAAATGCCCGGCGAAGTTGTAAAAGGCAAAGCGGTGTTTCAGAGCAAATGTACTGCCTGCCACCGCGTAGGTAAAGATGGCAACGACATTGGCCCCGAGTTAACCGTAATTGGCAAAAAGTTTGAGAAAAACGGCTTGTTAGATGCCATTGTAAACCCCAGCGCCGGTATGGCTTTTGGCTACGAGTCGTGGCTGATTACGAAAAAAGACGGTACCACCGCCTCTGGCTTCTTACAAGCTGACGGCGAAACCGTGGTGCTGAAAGGCATGGGCGGCCAGACGTATAACATCAAAGCTGCCGATATTTCCTCGCGCAAACAATTCTCGACCAGTATTATGCCGGAACCAACGGCTTTGGGTTTAAACGAGAAAGATTTAGCTAATTTATCGGCTTATTTACTTACCCTAAAAACCGATCAGAATTAGTAAGTAAAGGCTGACTTATACAAGAACCGATCTGGCACCTGAATTAGCCAGAGCGGTTTTTTTATGCCCTAAGTTTAGGGGAAATACAGGCTGGTTTTCCGGCAAAAGTATAATAGCGGTTTGTCTGGGTTTGTGAATCAAAAAGTAATTAGGGAGTAATTTCTGAGTAGATTATTCCGATAATTTCCGGTTCTGTTTTTAAATAACTTTGCTTGAGCTTACTTGGGCTTTGGGGAAATTGGTTATGCTGTTAACCTCTAACTAATGGCAATATTTTTTTACTTTTCTGAGCGTTTACCAATCATTGGTAAATGCCTCCTTCTTAGTTTGTGTAAAGCTTAAAATACAAACCTGCCAATTGTAGTTGAACCCTGATTTATGGGAGATTTTAATAGGGTATAAAATTAACATTAGGTTTAACACTCAAAACGAAAGCCTTCAATTTATTACTAGCATCACTTCCGGCTGCTTTCTAAAAATAGCTAACAGAATTTTTTTCGGCTTGTCAATATTTTTCGGGGAAGTTCAGTCTTCTGACTGGGGAAATAATTAGCGTGATTTCCTGAGTAAGATAAATAAAGTACAATTTTGTTAACTTAGCTTGTTCAACTGAAATCCGTGTTCAGTATTTTATTATAATATAAATTTAATAAGCTGTTTCTTTTAAAAGGATTACTATGTGAGGCTTGTTCCTTAAGTTAATATTAAGGATAAAAATGTATCGTATATTGTATTATTCTAATTAGTATTTTGGCTTGGCTGAAACCTTAAGCTAATTATTCTTCTGATATTGATTTAGCTGTTGTAGCTACAATAATATAAAATGAAAAAAATTTAATAAAATCTGATATTATTAGGAATTAATATAAATTAAAGTTAATAATTTTAGTTATTTCAAAGTTGGGCCTTTATATTTGCTCGGCTAAAATGTTTAATATTATATATTAAAAATTTAATATTTATTGTTTGGCTTACTAAATAATTGTGTTTATTTGGTGATAGTTAAAGATAAGATGAGCTGAAATGGAGGTATTTCTACTTTATTAGAAAGGCATTAAAATGAATTGTAATTTAATTTTTTAATAAAGAGGAAATAATTGAAGGTAGATTAAAGTGAGTTGTACAATAGATTAAAAAATTTTAATACAATTTTAATACAATTTTAATCTCGCTTAAAAAGTTAACCTATGCCAATAATAGCTGAGTTTGCAAAAGTAATAAAGGGAAGTTTATCCGCCGCAAGGGGAAGGTTTTTAACCCTTACAGGAAGTTTTCGCACCAAAAACGCTGGCCTATTAAAATTCTCCTTAACAAGTTTATCCCTTCCGGATTTTCCGCCAAACTTTAAATATCGGGCCTTTAAGTACCCGAAACACTTAAACCATCAACTTAAATAAACTGAAAACCACACGCTAAATTACTATGAATAGAACCACTTTTACTTTACTGCTAGCTTTGCTGGTTACGTTATTGCCAGATTTGGCTTTAGCGAATAACGCTGGCCCCAGACCACGTACTATTGTAATGACCGATGGCGAGATTGATGATCATAGTTCGATGATTCGGTTTTTGCTGTATACCTGCGATGTTGATTTACAAGCTATAATTGAAACGAACTCGTTGTTTCAGCGCCACGGCCATAGCCGGGAAGATTGGCTGGAAAAACAAATATCGGCGTACGAGCGGGTTTACCCTAATTTAGTTAAACACAATCCTAATTACCCAACGGCCGATGAAATCCGGCGTAAGAGTTTTGTAGGCGATGAAGACCCGAACCACTTGGGGGGCTTATTGTATTTAGAAGAAAAGCCGGGCCATAAAGTGGTATACATGCCCGATAACTGGCCCAACACACCGGGCTCGGACCGGATTGTGGAGGTATTGTTAAACCCGGACCCCAGCCCAGTGTATATTCAGGCTTGGGGTGGTGGCAACACGGCGGCCAAAGCTTTTTACAAGCTAAAAAAAGAATATCCGGCTGAATACGACCGGGCTATCTCGAAAGTTGTTATGTATAATATATGGTACCAGGACGATGCCGGAAACTATATTGAAAGGCACCACCCCAAGGTTAAAATGGTATATAACAGCTCTTTTTTCGGGTCCTGGGATTACAACAGCTTACCGCATACGGCACAATTTATAGCCCACCACGTTAAAAATAATCATGGCCCGCTGGGCGCGCTTTACCCGCAATTGTACGTGAGCGAAGGCGATACGCCGGCTTTTTTATACATGGTAAATAATGGCTTGCGCAACCACGAAAATCCACTTTTTGGCGGCTGGGGTGGCCGGTTTACCAAAGTGCCTAATCTGGCCAATGTTTACGTTGATGCCCGCGAAGATGGCGACGAGAAAAGATCTTTAAAAAGATGGATTAACCAGGCCAATGCCGATTTTCAGGCCCGTATGGACTGGTGCGTGGCTTCCAGCTTTAAAGGCGCTAACCACACACCCACTATTAAGGTTAATGTAAGCGATAACCTGACCGTGAGAGGCGGACAAACCATTACCTTAAACGCCGACGGCACCACCGATCCGGATGGAAATAGCTTAAGTTACCGTTGGTGGCAATACCAGGAAGCCGGCACCTATCCCAACGCCGTAACTATTCAGCGGCATAACCAAAAAGCGGCCAGTTTGGTTGCGCCAACCGTTACTAGTCCGCAAACCGTGCATATTATTTTAGAAGTAACCGATAACGGATCGCCGGCTTTGGTATCTTATAAACGGATTGTGGTAACGCTTACGCCGGGTTCAGCACCCACGCCAGCCCCGGAACCAACTCCGGCACCTGCTCCCACGCCCGCTAACTGTTTGGCTACCGGTACCATCCTGCGCGAACAATGGAATAATATTTACGGTACAGCAATTGTAGCTATTCCGCTAAATAATGCCCCATCCAGCACCAGTCAGCTTACCTTGTTCGAAGGGCCTACGAATGTTGGCGATAATTATGGCAGCCGGATTCGCGGGTATATTTGCCCGCCGCAAACCGGTGATTATACTTTCTTTATTTCCGGCGACGATCACTCGGAATTATGGCTGAGCACCGATGAAAATCCAGCGAATAAACGGAAAATTGCCGATGTAACGGGCTGGACAGATCCACGGGAGTGGAATAAATATTCTTCGCAAAGATCAGCGGCTATTCGGTTAGAAGCCGGGAAACGCTACTACATAGAAGCTTTACAAAAAGATGGCTCCGGTGGGGATAACCTGGCTGTAGGCTGGCAATTGCCTAATGGTACCCAGGAGCGACCAATTGCCGGCAGCCGTTTAGCGCCGTTTGCGGTTACATCTACACCGCCGCCAGCGCCCACGCCACCACCTGCTCCTGCACCAGCCCCAGCCCCCGTAAATTGCACCGCTACCGGTACCATTTTGCGCGAACAGTGGAATAACATTGGTGGCAATGCGGTATCGTCTATTCCGGTAAATAAAACACCCAACAGCACTAGCCATTTAACTTTATTTGAAGGTCCTACGGATATTCAGGATTACTACGGCAGCCGCATACGGGGTTATGTTTGTCCGCCGCTAACCGGTAATTATATTTTCTTTATTTCCGGCGACGATAATGCAGAACTTTGGTTAAGCACGAATGAAAAACCAGAAAACAAGCGCAGGATTGCGGATATAAATGGCTGGACCGCGCCCCGGGAATGGAATAAATATTCCTCTCAAAAATCAATGGCTATCCGGTTAGAAGCTGGTAAACGCTACTACATTGAGGCTTTGCATAAAGAGGCTTATGCCGAAGATAACCTGGCAGTAGGCTGGCAATTGCCGGATGGCGCTTTAGAACGACCCATTGGCGGTAACCGCCTGGCACCCTTTGTACCTGTTAATTCTAATGTTGCATTGTCTGGTAAAAGCCCCGAAACTACGTTGCAGGATCAGGTAGCCGAAGTCAGTGAAACCTTTGATGCTTATCCAAATCCATTCGGGAAGGCAGTGAATCTGTCTTTTACCTTATCCACCGACCAAACCGCTATAGTGGAAATATACACCTTGCAAGGCGTTTTGCTCGAAACAATTTATAAAGCAGAAGTTAAAGCCGGAGGGTTAAACGAAGTGCTATGGGATGGCCGTAATTACGCCAACGGCGTTTACCTGGCCAAGCTCACGTACGGCAACCAGGTAATGCATAAACGATTGCTGTTACAACGCTAGCCTATTATTAAAATAGCTTATTAGCAGGCCAGTTAGAAGTAAAACTAACTGGCCTGTTTTTTTTAGCAGCGTAATATTGGTATTTATACCATTAGAAAACGAAACTTACGCTTAGGTGTTTACTACTGGGTCATCCTGAGCTTGTCGAAGGATCTAGCACAACCAAATAAAAGTAGTTTTAGCAAATTCGACAGATGCAACAAGACCGCTATATTTTAAACGCAGTACCTAAATAATAATGGTAATATAATGCTGTGATAGAACCTTCGACAAGCTCGGGATGACTGCAATATTTTAAGCGTAATACCCTGGTATTAATTTTATAAAAGAGAAGCTTCTTTTATCGTTAAAATATCAATCTCGGGTAGAACAAATATTGCTTCCTGCGTTATACAATCAATATTTTCTTTCGGGAAGTAAGTCTCGTTTTGAAGTTACTGCCAGTATATTATTTACCTTAAGCCCCAGCAGTACCCGTCTTTACTTTTCCGGCTCGCTGATAATTGGCAATAATTATCCCACTGGGAGTAATAGTACCTTCTGTTAAGGTAAATGCTGCCGGAATCGGGCCACCGTCGAACAATTTTTTCCCTTTCCCAAGAGTTAATGGGTAAGTTATGAGCCAGAGGTCATCTACCAGGTCATGTTTAAGTAGTAGCTGAATAAGCTTACTGCTGCCCCAAACCTGAATGGGAGCACCATCCGAGTTTTTAAGATTTTGAATAGCTGTCATGCTGTTAAGGAAAACTGAATTTTCCCAGTCCGATTTTTTTAGGGTGGTAGACAGGACGTATTTCGTGACCTTATTAATACTTGGCCAGCCACTTGCATGCGCCGTCCAATAGTTCGCCCAAATTTGGAAGGTTTTTCGGCCCAAAAGAAGATCCGCAGGTTGCATGAGCTTTGCCATAACCTTATCAGAAACTTCGTCTTCAAAAGGGGCAACCCAACCACCGTATTCGAAACCGCCGGATGTATCTTCCTCAGGACCTCCGGGCGCCTGCATTACGCCATCTAACGTAATCATGGATATGACAATTATTTTTCGCATATTATTTTACCTCCAATTATAATTTATATTGTAAAAGCTTACTCAAAATTGGTTTTGTGCTAACCCAAATTTCGCCAATATAAATTAGGTAAGTGCAGTACAAATGCGACAATATGAGGGCTAAATGCGAAAAGTATTTATTGGCTTGTGTAAACCAGTAGCGTGGTTGCTAGGGTACAGTGTTAATGTAAAATCACTTAAAGATGATATCTTAAAAGCTTAGGCAAGCCGGTATAAAAGCTTAACAGAGCTAAGTCCGTTATTCTGCAGAACTATTAAAATTTTACAGGATAACGGACTTAGCTTAATTTTTTATGAAATAGCTTTTATGCTATCAGGTAATTTAAATCAACCGGCCAGGTATTTATTGGTTTATTTAGAAGTAAAAACCTTTACCCAATCTACGTAGAGGGTGCCGGTAGCAATTTTAGATGGGTCGAGGTTGGAGAAAAATTCGCCGCCAACGGCCAGATTTAACGTAATTTTTTCTGATTTACCAAACAAGCTGGGAATGTAACCGCCGCTGGTTTTAACTTCTACTACTTTGCCATCCAGGTAAGAAGTAAGTTTATTTTGCTCCCAAACCATTTCGTAAACGTGGTAACAAGTAGTCAGGTCAGCGTCAGCGGTAATATAGCCGGTGGCATTCCGGACTAAATTGTGGTTGGCTGTTTTGCCGTAAAAATAATTTGTTTGGTATTTAGTAGGTTCTTGTCCGCGGGCTTCTACTATGTCAATTTCGCCTTGGGTGGGCCAGGGGTCGCCGTAGCTCCAGAAAGCCGGCCACAAGCCGTAACCACTAACTAATTTTAGCCGCGCCATTAGGCGTACTTTAGGGGTAGTGGCATTAGCCGATACGAGGGTTTTACTTTCTATGCGGCCGGAGGTATAGTTAAAGGTTTTGGGTGTGGCATCATAAGGTGTAGTAGCGCCGGTTACAGTTTCTTTTTTAGCCGTAATAGCCAGCACGCCGTTGGCCAAGGTTAAATTTTGGGGTTGGTAATATTGCAGCTCATTATTAAAAGCGCCGCCCGTCCAAATATTCCATTTAGAAAGGTCCGTATCAAAATTATCTTCAAAAATTAACGTCCAGCCGGAGTTGGTGAGTGTAGTATTGGCTACATCAAAATTGCAAACGGTGGGCGCTATTGCGGGAGGGGTAGTGCCGGGCTTGGCTTCGGCTACCGCGTCCCCAACTGGGGTTGCCTGAATTGCCGGTGAATCTTTTTTGCAGCCGACAGCAGCCAGCAGGCACAACAACAGAAAAGCAGTTTTTCCGGGTAATAAACAAGACATAAGTGGGTAGCTAAAAATTGTAGGATTTAAATATAAATGATATAAATTTTTAATGCAAGTCTGCTGGTTGCATACCGCTTTGTATTTTATACCAGAATGAATTATGGCGTTTAAAACACGAGAAAAGCGGATTTCGCAACTCCTTCGTTCCGAAATAATTTTATTTGTAGTGTGGTAATCAGTTACTTTTAAAATATTTCAGATTCTGCAACATACCCAGGTCTTGTTGTGTCAGGGGAATCTACCTTGTTATCTGGTTCTGTATTAAGCGCAGCGTTAACTTGAACCTAAAATATTTGCTGGTTTTTAACTGTCAGGCTGTCCAAAAATTCCTTTTACCTGTACCCACCAGCGCAAAGCTGACGAAAGGTGCTGTGAAATTTTCTATATTATTCCTTAGCCGGACGGCCACAATGATAACACCTGACACGGCAGAAATATTAAAACGGAAAGGCATTCACGCAGCTACACTTTTTACCATTCATATAATAACGTTCAGTTTTTGATTAATCGGGCTTAGATAATACTATTTTTAGAGGTAAATACTTAAACAGGTAAAGAAAAATACTTAAAATAATTAAATTTTATACAGCTCATTTGGTGAGTAAATTATACATTAAAATATTATAATTATATTAGAACCAATTTTAGCGGATTACAAATGAGAAAATATTTATCGGTTCTGATTATAGTTATAATAATTGGTTTTGCTTTAGGGTGTGAAAAACAAGAAAAAACAATTTATAACAGCACCGTAACTTACGAAGCAACATGCCTGGCTGGTTATGAGGGCAAGGCTGTAACCAAAACAGAAGAAGCAACATCAACCATAAGCCAGCAAGATGCAGAAGAAAAAGCGTTATTAGCTGCCAAAGAGGCCGCCGAAGCAGAATTGGTATGCAACCAAATTGTTGAAGAAAATACTACGGGGGCGGGAACTACTTCGGGTAGCACCACCGGAGGGTCCACATCTGGTACTACTGCGGGCACCACACCTGGTGGTAATAATAATGGCAATAACGGTAATGGTAACGGCAATGGAAATAATGGTAACGGGAATGGAACAACTTCTGGTAGTACTACCGGCGGAACAACATCGGGTACCACATCCGGAACAACCACTGGCGGAACAACCAGTGGTAATAATGGCAATGGTAATAGTGGGAACGGCAATAGCGGTAATAATGGCAATGGAGGTAATGGAAATGGCAATAATGGTAACGGTAATAGCGGGAATGGGAATAATGGTAATAACGGGAAGGGCAAAGGCTAAACATCTGATACTACTGTTGGAACAACAACTGTAAGTGCTTATGCCTCAACTCTGTTTATTATCTGTACTCCTAACCTTCAAAGTTGTAAATTATAACCATTAATTGCTATGGCAGGTGCTACCTCTAACCAAATTAAAAAAGCATAGTATATTAATTGCCCTTCACAACATCCAATCTCAATCTTTAAGCTAACCTTAATTCTTCGGCTATTTCTGCCGTGTCAGGTGTTATCGCCTGATACCAATCCTAACCGGCTGGCGTAATATTCTTAACTGAACTAAGTCTGCCATGATAACCGAACATCCGCAATTCTTCACGGCCACCATTCTGGAATGGAAGCATTTGTTAAAGCCGGATAAGTACAAGGATATTGTGATTGGCAGCCTGAAGTTTCTGGTACAGCACGAGCGTATTTTCTTGTATGGTTTTGTCTTGATGCCCAACCACATTCATGTAATTTGGCAGATGCGGGAGCATGTAAAGAGCGCCGATGTACAAAGAGATTTCCTGAAGTATACTGCCCAGCAAACTAAGTTCGATTTGCAGCAAAACCACCCTGCTGTGCTGGAGCGGTTCCGGGTTAAGGTGAAAGACCGCTCGTACCAGATATGGGAGCATCGGCCTTTGTCCGTTCCGTTGTGGTCAACTAAAGTACTGGAGCAGAAACTAGATTATATCCACCGGAATCCGGTGCAGGAAAAATGGCAGTTGGTGGACTTGCCGGAAAATTACTACTACTCTAGTGCGAGATTTTATTTATTAAATGTTGATGATTGGGGATTTATTACGCATTATGGCGAGTGAGTGTCAGGTGATAACACCTGACACGGCGGGAAAGTAATTTTCTAATTTAATTCTTGTTAAAACTAAAATTAGATGGATTTAAAGAGTGCGTATTTAGAGAATCTAGGAACACCTCCCAACAAGGTTTATAAGTTTTTTACATTAAATGAAAATTTTTATAAAACAATTTCAGGCCATTATTTTTGGTTGTCTAAACCTGCAGATTTTAATGATCCTTTCGATTGTAATCCACACCTTATAACTTTTAAACCTACTAAACAAGCAATAAAGCTTCTGTTTAAATCGCAACCTCTTGAAGGTACTAGGAGGCAAAGACGCAATACATTAAAAGGATATTTTGCACAGCCTGAAAAAATTAAAAAGATTCATGATGAGTTAAAGTTCGAAATGAATAATGTGTGGGGGATTTGTTGTTTTACCAAGACTTATAAAAATATACTGATGTGGTCGCATTATGCAAACAAGCACACTGGAGTTTGTTTGGGTTTTGAACCAGCTTTATCCCCAGATACATTTCTTATTTCTAATGTTAAATACACCAACCATTTTCAACCTATGGACTATGGTTCCCAAAGGCAAGTTGCTTTATTTAATATGTTTATCACAAAATCAGAGGATTGGAAGTATGAAGAAGAAATGAGGCTCGTGGGTCATCAAACTGGGAAATGGCCTTTCCCTAAGAAAGTTTTAAGAGAAGTAATATTTGGCTGCAAAACTTCTAAAGAAGACAAGAAGAAAGTATTAGAATTTTTGAAGGCAAATGGCTATGATAATGTAATTTATAAACAAGCCACAATGCGAGAAGATAGTTTTTTATTAGATTTTAAAGAACTAAACGATATTGATCAAATTAATTAGAATTATGGAAACTGCATACTTCTGCCGTGTCAGGTGTTATCACCTGACACTTAAAATGTTTGCTATTTATTCGTTAATATATTCTTTCCTATAATATCAACCAATCAAAAACTCAAATATTTAAATAAAGCTTTTTATAATACTGAGTTAATAGCTCCGGCAAATTTTCCTGAAAACAAAAAAGCCTTGCAAGTTATTAACTTACAAGGCTTTGTACCCAGAGCCGGGGTCGAACCGGCACATCCGTGAAGATATTGGTGTTTGAGACCAACGCGTCTACCGATTCCGCCATCTGGGCAGGTAGTCACTAATCCGAAAGTACCCAGAGCCGGGGTCGAACCTATTAGATTCTGCGACGCTGTTTTACGTTCGGGATGCAAACTTAGATAAACTTTCCTGAATTCGCAACAAGTATTTTTTCTTTAAATAGTAAGTTTTTATCTGTTGCAGGGCCTCGTCGCGCGTAAATCCCTCCAACATAGGGTATTGGTTCAGGGTAGGTAATATATCGGCATCTAAGGTAGCGGCAATGCCGGTGGCTTCCTGGCTTACTTTGTTAAAAGCAGCTTCGTCGTAGTCAAACTCCAGTTCCATGAGTTCTTCGTTCAGCTCCATCATTTCCATCAGGAAGTCGGAGGGAAGTTCGTTGTTTTTGCCTTCTTCCAACAGGCCGTGCTGCTCCAGCAAATATTTCATGCGCGCATCGGGGTTGCTCAGGGTGCGGTAAGCGTTGGTATTCAGCGTCGAGAGAGCCAATATTTCGCTTTGCTTTTCAGAAGTTTCGTTCGCGTGAAAGTCCGGGTGAAACTGCCGGCTCAGCTCGTAATATTTTTGTTTAATCAGTTTTTCGTCGGGCAAAAAGCTTTCCGGTATGCCGTAAAACTCGAAATAATTTTGCATGTTTTAGTCTTTAGTAATTAGCTGTTAGCTTCTGTAATGATTAAAACCGATAGTACGCAGAAGTTGGTAATATAAGTTTAAACCTAGTAACAGAAATTCATTTCTGTCATTCAGGAGGAACCTATTTAGCAGGCAGCCAAAAAGTTTGCTCCTGAATGACAGATGTGGTTTTTTAGCCTGAAAAACAAAATGTATGTAAATATAGCACGCCAGCAGTAACAACCAACAACTAACAACCAGCAACCAAATATTATTCGGCCGGGTAAAAGTTTATGTCTACGCGCGAATCGTAATGCAGGCCGAGCAATTCGGAGGCATTGCCTTTGTTGATGCCGATGGCCAAACGGCCGGCGCTGGTTAAAACGCATACGCAATCGCCTTCGTCTACGGTGTTGTAATTGGGGCTGATACGGTCTACGGTTTCGCGGCCAAACGTAATGGTAAGCTGGCGATCGTGGCCAATGGCATCAATGCTGTCCTGGGTAATATCGGTTATCAGGTTGCCATAGTGGTCTACGTGAATTACGTGGCCGGTAATGCTGTGGTCGCTGAGGCGGAGCTGCCGGTTTAAAAGTTCGCGCATGCCGCTGGTTTCCTGCCCCAACTCCCGAATATCGCCGCCCTGGGCCAGAAAAGCGGCTGCCGGGCCCAGCACGTCTTTGGCCGGGTGCGACAATACGCCGTTTACTTCCAACTCTACTACCAGGTCGGGCTGCGAATCAGTCAGTAATGACAAAATGCCATTATCGGCCGCGACAAAATAATGGTTTTTGTACTTAATGGCCTGGTACCGCCCGTCAACGCTGCCCTGCGAATCTACGGCTACCAGGTGCACCGTTCCTTCGGGTAAATCCTGGAAAACAGATTGTAGTACGTAGGTGCCGTGGGCAATATTAAAAGGCTCTATTTGGTGCGAAATGTCCAGAATTTGGGCGTGGGGGCTAATTTTAAGAATACTCGCCTTCACCGCTGCCACGTAGTGATCAGTATATCCAAAATCAGATAAAAACGTAATCAGAGGCATAAAGACGAATTAAATTTGCACAATATTTGTTAATTGCAAAAGTAGGAATATTTTAGAAGAATTAAATTCATTCATAAAGCTAACCACCTGAACTAATTTGGTAGAAAAAGTTATAACCCTGGAAAATATATCCCTGATAGACTTTCTGGGAATTGAGAATCAGAATATTAAGCAACTCGCCGCTGCTTTTCCGAGCAGCAAGATTATTTCGCGGGGCAACGAAATAAAAATTCAAGGCAAGACCCCCGAAATAACCAAGATTAACGAGATTCTTTCTTCGCTCATCGAGCATTATCATAAATTTGGCAAAATAACCCACACCAACGTGGATAAATATATATCGCCGGATCTGGATGCCCCAGACGAAATTCCGCATCCTACGGCACAGGATGTTTTGTTGTACGGCAGCAAAGGCGGTGTAATTAAGGCCAAAAGCCCGAACCAGCAGCGCCTGGTAGATGCTGTAGATAAAAACGATCTGGTGTTTGCACTAGGGCCGGCCGGTACGGGTAAAACTTATATTTCGGTGGCGTTGGCGGTGCGCGCGTTAAAAAACAAAGAGGTTAAGAAAATTATTATTTCGCGCCCCGTGGTAGAAGCCGGTGAAAACCTGGGCTTTTTGCCCGGCGACATGAAAGATAAAGTTGACCCGTATTTGCGCCCGATTTACGATGCCCTGGAAGACATGATTCCGGTAGAAAAGCTGAAATATTATTACGAAAACAAAATAATAGAAATAGCACCGCTGGCGTATATGCGCGGCCGTACTTTGAACAATGCGTTTGTGTTGCTCGATGAAGCCCAGAATACCACCCCAATGCAGATTAAGATGTTTCTGACCCGCATGGGCCCGAACTCGAAAGTAATGATAAACGGCGACCGCTCGCAGATAGATTTACCAACGAAGCAAAAATCGGGTTTAATAGAAGCCATACACATTCTGCGCGATGTAAAAGGCATTGTAATGGTAGAACTGAAGCCGGAAGATGTGGTGCGCCACCGTTTAGTACGCGAAATTATTGAAGCTTACACCAAAGCCGAAGAAAGTGCCCTGAGCAGCAATGGGAACCAGCGGGAAAAAGATTATCGTCCCCGCAACAGTTACCGCACCGCCGAGAGCGCCAATACCGGCGAATAAATTTTAATATTATTTAACCTGTCATTCCGGTCCGGAATTATTTTGCCTTCAGCAGAATATTCCCGGACCGGAATGTTTTTTTATGTAAATAGTACCAGCCAATATTTATAGTGTCAGGCAATATTTAAGAGTGTTGAGCAACTACTTAACTATTAAAAAAAAAAGAGGTTTAAGCAATCCACATTTGTTATTCAGAAGGAAAATTGTTCGCTACTTGCTAAATAGTTTCCTACTGAATGACAAATGTGGGAGGGGAGATCTCTATGCGAGAGGAAAGAACGCTAAATCAAACACTTTTATTCCTTGTGTACGCCAGTAAATATTAATACAGAATAGCAACAGCTACGAAGCAAACTACATCAGTTTGGGCAATGAGGGCCTTTCAGGTTTCCGGTGCGCAGCATTCCGACGGAGGAGGAAAGGAAAGATGAGCAGCCCGAATGACCAAACGGGGCCTCGCGGCCTTGAGCAAACTTAGGCTCATAAATACTGTAAGCACTTAAACATTGAAAGATGTAATCTTTCAAAAGATAAAACCTTTCAAAAATTAAAAATATTTCAAAAGACAAAACCTAAATCACTATTTCACAAAAGAAAATATTTTACGTACTCCAATCTTAAACAATTATTCAAACCAAGTGCAAAACTTAATCCTGGTAAGTAAAATAGAAGATATCCGCGACTTAGACGCTGCCTTTACCATTCGCGAAAAAGTTTTTGTAGAAGAACAAGGCGTGCCCACCGCAGACGAATACGACCAATACGAAAAAACAGCGCACCATTATTTAGCTACCAGCAATGGCGTACCCTGCGGCGCGGCGCGTTGGCGTCAAACCGAGAAAGGCATAAAACTGGAGCGATTTGCCGTATTGCCCGAATACCGGAACCAGGAAGTAGGTAGCCACTTGCTGCATAAAATTTTGCAAGATGTAAAAGCCGCACACCCTGATAAAGAAATATACCTGCACGCCCAATTGCCGGCTGTTTCGTTTTATGCCCGCCAGGGTTTCGAAACCGTTGGGGACTTATTTACCGAATGCGACATTGACCATTTTAAAATGATTTTGCGTGATTAGGTGGGGACCTTATCCTTTCTTACGCATTATTTTTTTCTTTAGCGCCGGCATCGTTATTTACCTGCAGGCCGATAAATATTCTTTTGCCACTAGTTTACTAGCCGGGCTTTTACTTTTTATTTATGTACTACTTTATTTCCTCTCCCGGCAAAAAAAATCAACCAACCTGAATAATCTGGTGGGTATTACGGGCATGTTGTTGCTTGTTACGGCGGGTTATGTGTTTACCCATGTTTTCACTTTTCGGCATCAGCCGGTAAATTTAAACCACCCGCCCGGCACCATCAGCCATTATGTGGGCGTGGTAGATGATTATATTACCCAAAAACCTGCCTCGGTTAGTTCTACCATTTTAGTAAAAGCTGTAAAACGGGCAGGGAACTGGCAACCGGCGGCGGGTAAAGTACGACTTACCATAAAGCGGGAGCAAGCAAATATTCCTTTAAGCTATGGCGCCGTATTGCTGATAAAAGGCCAGCCCGAACCTGTAAAACCACCCCTGAACCCCGCCCAATTCGATTACCGCCAATATTTAGCCAACAACCAGGTTTATTTCCAGTATTATTTATCAGGACCTTATTTCATGCAGATAGGTTACGAACCCGGTAATATTTTAATGGCCTGGAGCATTGCTGTCCGGAATAATATGGATGCGCGGTTGCGAGCCGCTATGCCTTCGGACCGCGAATACGGCGTAGCGGCGGCCCTGCTGCTGGGTATAAAAGATTATTTGCCCGAAGATATTAAAGCGGCTTATTCCCAGTCGGGTACCATGCACGTGTTGGCAGTTTCGGGTTTGCACGTTGGGGTAATATTTTATATTCTTAATTTTTTTCTGGGCCGCTGGAGCCGGCAACGTGGCTTTAAATGGTTCCGGTTTTTGGTGTTGCTGGGTATATTTGGCATGTACGCTTTTGTTACGGCTTTGTCGGCGTCGGTGCTGCGGGCGGTGGGCATGTTTTTATTGCTGGTAGCCGCCGAAACTTTCCGGCGACAAACCAATATTTACAACACGCTGGCGGCAGCCGCTTTTTTTCTGCTGCTCTACAACCCTTACTTTTTAGTCGATGTGGGTTTTCAGTTGTCGTTTCTGGCGGTGCTGGGTATTTTGTATTTCAGCCCGATACTGGAAAAACCGTTGGCTCCCGAAACTTACGTGGCCCGCTTTGTCTGGAAAATGCTTTGTGCTTCGGTGGCGGCCCAATTGACTACGTTGCCGCTCACGCTTTATTATTTTCACCAGTTCCCGGTTTATTTTCTGGCAGCAAACTTAGTAGCAATTACCCTTTCGAGTGTAGCCCTGGTGGTGGGTTTGGGTTTGCTGGCGCTTTCTTGGCTCCCTTTGGTGCCTATTTATTTGGGTAAAGCTTTGTCCTGGCTGCTCTGGCTGATGCACGAAAGTAATTCCTGGTTGTTGCAAGCGCCCTTTCCGGTAATAAATAATATTAATTTAACTACGGTACAAACGTGGCTGCTGTATTTATTGCTGGTTTTCCTGATTTTGTTTTTCGCCCGGAAACGTTTGGTCTATTTTGCTTTTTTCAGCGGCTTGCTGGTAGTTTTCTCCGGGTTAAAAATAATGGCGGCCGGTAAGCGCCAAAATAACCAATTGCTGGCAGTATACCAGGTGCCAAAAGCTACGGCCCTGGCTTTTATTTCCGGTGAACAAGGGCAATTGTTAGCCGACAGTACTTTCTATGCTAATCCTAAAAACCACCAATATATTATTCAGCCGCATTGGCAGGAACTGGGCATTACCAAGCAGCACACCAATACGCTCGGGAATAATTTACCTGGTTCTATTGCAACAATGCTGCTGCCCGATGGTAACCAGTTGCTGCAGTGGCAAGGTCTTAAAATATTGCGTTGTATTAAATCGCCGCGAGCTTTACTGGTGCAACAAGTTAAACCTGATTTTATAATATTGTCGCATCGGCCTTACCTGAACCTGGATGAACTAACACCTGTATTAAAAGGCACTGCTGTAATATTAGATGGCACGAACAGCCTGCGTTACCAGGAACAAATAGAACAGTTGTTAACCAAAGCCGGTGTTATTTGTTATAATGTAAATAAACGCGGCGCCCTGTTACAACCGGTACCGCTGAAATACTAAAATCAGGAATAATGGATTACGTACAGTACCGAACCGCCGAACGCATTGCTTACATTACTTTAAACCGGCCCGAAAAACGGAATGCCTTAAACTTTGAAGTAGTGCGCCAACTCAAGCATGCTTTTGACTTTGCCGAAAACGACGAAGCCTGTAAAGTAATTGTACTGCAGGCTACCGGCGAGGTGTTTTGTGCCGGCGTAGATTTAGCGTACATGCAAACCCTGGCCCAAAACACCTTCGACGAAAATTTGTACGATTCTTCGCACCTAATGCAATTGTTCCGGCAGATTTATACGCTTAAAAAAGTGGTTATTGCCAAAGTACACGGGCACGCCATAGCCGGAGGTTGTGGCCTGGCTTCTATTTGCGATTTGGTATTTTCGGTGCCAGAGGCCCGGTTTGGGTATACCGAGGTAAAAATAGGTTTTGTGCCGGCCATTGTAAGTGTTTTTCTGCTGCGCAAAATAGGCGAAGCCTGCACCAAACAATTATTATTAACCGGCGATTTGGTGTCGGCGGCCAAAGCCCAGGAAATTGGGTTAATTAATTACATAATACCAGCCCCCGACCTAAACCAGGCTGTAGACGACTTTGCCCGGAAACTTTGCCAGGAGAATTCGGCCCAGAGCATGGAAATGATAAAAGAAATGCTGTACCGGTTGCCCGATATGAAGCTGAACCGCAGCCTGGATTATGCCGCCGAGATGAATGCCCTGGCGCGCGGTACCGCCGATTGCCAGCGCGGCATGGCCGCCTTTTTACAAAAAGAAAAATTCTGGTGGTAGCATAGATTAAATTAAAATTAAATTAATATTAAAAACATATTAAATACTTAATGGTTGTATAAATATGCTTGCCAATATTTGCATTGTAGTTTTTACATTTTTGCTCATGGAGGGGGTGGCTTGGTTTACCCATAAATATATATTGCACGGTTTTCTGTGGTTTTTGCACCGGTCGCACCACGTGCGGCACAACCATGCGTTTGAGCGGAACGATTTATTTTTTTTATACTACGGCGTGCTGGCAATGCTTTTTTTTATTTACGGCAGCGAAAACATGGATTACCGCTTCTGGATTGGTACCGGTATTAGTTTGTATGGTTTAACTTATTTTCTGGTGCACGATATTTTTATTCACCGGCGGATTAAAATATTTAAAAATTCATCTAATACTTATTTAAGAGCGCTTAACATTGGCCACAAAGTACACCATAAAACTTCCGGGCGCGATGGCTCCGAGGTTTTTGGGATGTTATGGGTACCGGCAAAATATTTTGCACTAGCCCGCAAAAAGAAAACTAAGATTAAATAAAGAGCAGTGGCGCAATATTCGATTAGAGACCTGGAACATTTGTCTGGCATTAAGGCGCATACGCTCCGTATTTGGGAGCAGCGGTACAATATTTTGCAGCCTAAACGCACCGAAACCAATATCCGGTTCTACGACGATACCGACTTAAAACATATTCTGAATATTTCTTTCCTGAACGAACAAGGCTATAAAATTTCCAAAATAGCCAAAATGTCGGAGCAGGAGCTGGTAAACGAAGTGCTGGTGCTAACCCAGGCCAATGTGGCATTTCCGCAGCAGTTAAATGCTTTGTTGCTGGCCATGATAGAAATGGACGAGCAGAAATTTGACAAACTGCTGACCACTGCTATTCTGCAAAAAGGTCTGGAAAAAACCATGCTTGAGGTTATTTGCCCTTTTCTGGTAAAAACCGGGTTGTTGTGGCAAACGGGTAGCATTAATCCTTCCCACGAACATTTTATAAGTAATCTTATCCGTCAGAAATTATTTGTGGCGATTGACGGACAGGTAATTCCGGACCAGCAAGCGGCGCAGCGTTTTTTATTATACCTGCCCGAAGGCGAGCTGCACGAAATAGGCTTGTTGTTTAGTAATTATGTTATTCGCAACCGGGGCAATCATGTAATGTACCTGGGGCAGAATTTACCTTTCACCGACCTGGAAACCTGCGTACATTATTACAAACCACACTTTATATGCACCGCTTTTACCTATATGCCCGAACGCGACAAGGTACAGGAATATATAAATAACTTATCGGCCTTAGCTGATGAAATTATTGTATACCTGGCCGGAAGCCAGGTACAGTTCGGGCACATAAATTTCCCGTCTAATATTATTAAAATTTCTTCTTTACCAGAATTTATCGGGCATATTCAGGACGTTTCTAAGTAAGTTGCCGTTGGCAGATGGTTTAAGCACCTAACGCAATATTTTAGAGCGGTTGGTTATTGGCACATTTCTTCACTGGCTTTCGTAAATATTCTTTCGTAAGTAGCTAGCCTCAGCTATTGCCGTAATAAATTATATGCTAAAAATTAGCGGCAACTACCTTTAAGGTTTTGTACCTGTTCTACTTCTTCTAACTCTTTACTAATAATTTTTTCTGGTTCTGCTACCTGTTGTCTGGTACCAGCGTTAAGTAGTATAAATAATTTATTTGCTTAAAATTCAATAATTTACAGTTAAACATGCGTATAAACCCGTATGTAAATTCTTAGTAGCACGTGCTTAAAGCCACTTAAATAATAATCTGTTTAATTATTTAAAAATAAAGTTAAACAATAAGAAACTTATTCAGTTTATTTTAGTATAATTGTTTAACTATTGGCTATTAACCATAAACAGGATGACTGCAATTGAATTCACCAACCAGGTGCAAACCCTATCTTACTCCTTAAAGCCCGTTGCTCTTAATCTCACCCGCGATCTGGACGATGCCAAAGACCTCATCCAGGAAACACTGATGAAAGCCTTGTTGAATAAAGAGAAGTTTAAAGCCGGTACCAATTTAAAAGCCTGGCTTTATACTATTATGCGCAACTCTTTTATTAATAATTATAATAAAATTACCAAGCGCAGCACTACGCTCGATAACACCGATCAGATTACTTTTCTGAACACCGACGACCGGTTTGTGGCCCAGAACAGTGCTACCGGTAGCTTTGCCATGAACGATATAAACAAAGCCATTGAATATTTGAGCGAAGAATACCGGACGCCTTTTATGATGTATTACACGGGCTTTAAATACCTGGAGATTGCCGATAAATTGCAAATTCCGATTGGTACCGTAAAAAACCGTATACATATCGCCCGGAAAGAATTAAAAGAAATGCTGCGGGTGTATAATCCGGCGGTTTAAGGCTACTTTAGCCAAGTTTATATTTACCTGATTAACCTTTAGTGGGTAAGGTTGCGTAATCCGGTGTTCTTAAGATAAGATTTTTTATATGGCAGTGCAGAAAAAAGTAGTTGTAATTGGGGCCGGCTTCTCCGGCATGGCTGCAGCTACCAGTTTGGCACAACAAGGGTTTCGGGTTACGCTCCTCGAAAAGCACGATCGGCCGGGTGGCCGGGCGCGTTCTTTTACCGCCCAGGGTTTTACTTTCGATATGGGCCCAAGCTGGTATTGGATGCCCGATGTGTTTGAAAAATATTTCAATAAATTCAACAAAACTACCGCCGACTTTTACGCTCTCCAACGCCTGGACCCTTCCTACACCATTATTTTTGGGGAAGATGATTTTATGCCCATTCCGGCACAACTAACCCAGGTTTATAGTTTGTTCGAATCGCTGGAGCCCGGCAGCAGCCAACGGTTAAAAACTTTTCTGGACCAGGCTGCCTATAAATACGAGGTGGGCATTAATAAACTGGTATACAAGCCTGGCCGCTCCGTAACCGAATTCCTGGACTGGCAACTGCTGCTGGATGTTTTCCGGTTAGATGTTTTTCAATCGATGCACCAGCACGTGCGGAAATATTTCCGGCACGAAAAAATAATTAAGCTAATGGAGTTTCCGGTTTTGTTTCTGGGCGCATTGCCCCAAAACACGCCGGCCCTGTATAGCTTAATGAACTACGCCGATATTGCCCTGGGTACCTGGTACCCCAGAGGAGGCATGTACAAAATAGTAGAAGGCATGGAAGCGCTGGCTAAAGAACAAGGTGTTGATTTTTGCTATAACCAGGAAGTTACCTCTTTTAACTCTGAAGGCGGAAATATTAACCAGGTAATTACGGCCACCAACACTTTCGATACCGATATTGTGGTAGCCGGAGCCGATTATCATCACGTAGAAGAAAAGTTGCTGTTGCCGGCGCAGCGCAGTTATTCCGAAGCTTACTGGCAAAAGCGGGTGATGGCGCCTTCGTCGTTAATATTTTATTTGGGCATTAACAAACGCCTGGAAAATTTGCAGCACCACAACCTGTTTTTCGACGAAGATTTTGAGCCGCATGCCCGCGAAATATACGAGAACCCAAAGTGGCCTACCAACCCGTTATTTTACGTATCGGCGCCGTCGCAAACCGACCCCACGGTAGCGCCCGCCGGTTGCGAAAATTTATTTGTTTTAATTCCGGTAGCCCCCGATTTAGAAGATAACGAAACTACCCGCGAAAAATATTACGATTTGGTAATGCAGCGGCTGGAAAGGTTAACCAAGCAATCTATTCGGGAACATGTAATATTTAAACGCAGCTACGCGCACCAGGATTTTATCAGCGATTATCATGCTTTTAAAGGTAATGCTTACGGCTTGGCCAATACGCTAATGCAAACAGCTATTTTAAAGCCGGCGTTGCACAGCAAAAAGGTGAAAAACTTATATTATACGGGTCAGTTAACCGTGCCGGGGCCCGGGGTGCCGCCTTCGCTTATTTCGGGGCAGGTAGTAGCCCACGAAATTGGTTTGGCTTATTCTTAGGGCAGGGGTTAAGCTGTTTGGGTTAATAAATTCCCAAACCATTTAACTAAATAGCAGTTACTAGGTTTTAGGGTAGGCGTGTAAGCGGGCAGGGTAATATTTTAAATTTAATTAGTGTACTTAAATAATATTGGCCCATGATGGCGTTATTTGACGAGACGAGCTACAAATGCAGTAAGCTGATAACCCAGCAATACAGCACTTCTTTTACGTTGGGCATTAAAACCCTCGATAAAAAATTTCATTACCCCATTTACGGTATTTATGGTTTTGTGCGGTTCGCCGACGAAATTGTAGATACCTTTCATGCGCATAACAAAGCCGAACTGCTGGATGATTTTGAAGCCTGCACCTACGAGGCTATCCAAAAGCGAATCAGCCTGAATCCGGTACTGCATTCTTTCCAGGCGGTGGTACACGCGTATAATATCGACCTTTCTTATATTGATGCTTTTCTGAAGAGTATGCGCATGGATTTGCTGGACCAGCGCTACGACAAAGATTTATACGATGAATATATTTACGGCTCGGCCGAAGTAGTAGGTTTAATGTGTTTGCGGGTATTCTGCGAAGGCGACGAAGCTTTGTTCGATAAGTTAAAAGAACCGGCCCGCAGCCTGGGTGCCGCTTTCCAGAAAGTAAATTTTTTGCGCGACATGAAGAGCGATTACAAAGAACGGGGACGGGTATACTTTCCTAAAATAGATTTTGCTTCGTTCGATAACGATTGTAAAGCGGCCATTGAACAAGATATTCGCCACGATTTTGACGAAGCTTACAAAGGTATTTTGCAACTGCCTAAGTCGGCGCGCATGGGCGTTTACTTAGCTTATATTTATTATTTAAAGCTTTTTCGGAAAATTCAGCACCTGCCGGCAGCCCGAATTCTGTCGGAACGCGTAAGAGTACCCGATAACACCAAGCTGGCGTTATTGGTAGGTTCTTACCTGCGTTACCGTTTCAACACCATATAAATTTATCGTGCATTTATTACTACTTACGCTCAGCTTAACCTTTATCAGTTTTTTTTTACAAACCGAATATACGTACCGGGTACAGGATTTGCGCAAACTTTACGAGAAAGGAACCAAAGACAAAGCTACTTGCGAGAAGCTGGCCCATCACCTAAAGCAATATAAAGGCCAGGACCCAGTAGTGCTGGGTTTCGAGGCCGGCGTGCAGGGCATGATGGCCAAACACGCCTGGAGCCCTTATGCTAAAATTAAACACTTGCGTACTTCGGCCCAAATATTTGAAGAAGTTATAAACAAACATCCGCAGGTTGCCGAGGTGCGGTTTCTGCGATATTCGCTGGAGTTTTTTATACCGCGCTACTTAAACATGAGCGAACACCTGGACGAAGACAAGAAAATATTTCTGGATCAACTTTTCCGCTACCCCAACTCCAGTATAGATGCCGATGTTTACCGCAGCATCCGGGGATTTTTGTTGAAGCACCCCGACCAACTGACGGAACAGGAGAAAAAACAGCTCTATAACCTAAAAGCCTGATGTATATTTATTTGTACTTAAACTTATTTACCATTTTTTTCCCGTTGGTCTTGTCTTTCGATAAGCGGGTAGCCTTTTACAAAAATTGGCCTCACCTGTTTCCAGCCATAACCATAAACGCGCTGATATTTATTATCTGGGATATTTATTTTACCCACCTGGGCGTGTGGGACTTTAACCCTGAATATTTACTGGGCATTTATTTCTTTGGACTGCCCCTGGAAGAAATATTGTTTTTTATTACGGTGCCTTACGCCTGCGTATTTATTTACGAGTGCCTGAATGCCTATATTCCCAAAGATTTCTTTCGACCTTATGCCACCGGATTATCCGTTGCGTTGGTTTTAATGTTAATTCCTCTGGGTTTATTTTTTCTGCCGCGGCTGTATACTTCTATTACTTTTTTGGGCTTAAGTATAATGCAATTACTGCACTACCGGCTTTTAAAAAACCAGGTTTTAGGTAGATTTTACGTAGCATATTTCGTACATTTAATACCGTTCCTGCTGGTAAACGGGGTATTAACCGCGTTGCCGGTGGTGCTTTATAACAATAATTATAACCTGGGCGTGCGCCTCACAACCATCCCCATCGAAGACACCATGTATTCGATGCTAATGCTTTTAATTACCATTTCGATATACGAGTGGCTGCGGCGCCGGAAGGCTAAACAAAATAATGCTTTAGTGGTTTAAAAAATATGTATAACCTCAACGTCCAAATCGACCCAAATTCCGGCTTTTGTTTCGGTGTTATCTACGCCATTCAAATGGCCGAAGATATACTGGATGAGCAAGGCTATTTATATTGCCTGGGTGATATTGTGCACAACGACGAGGAAGTAGAGCGCCTGGAAAAACGGGGCCTGCGCATTATTGATTACGAAACGTACAAAAACTTACATAACGAACACGTACTTATCCGGGCGCACGGGGAACCACCTTCTACTTACCAGATTGCTCTGGAAAATAACTTAAACCTGATTGATGCTTCGTGCCCGGTAGTATTAAAGCTGCAAAACCGCATTAAAACTTCTTACGACAAGCAAGAGAAAATATACATTTACGGTAAGCACGGCCACGCTGAGGTAAAAGGCTTGCTGGGCCAAACCAATAACAATGCGGTGGTATTCGAAAATATTGACGAATTGCTGCAACACGAGCTACCCCAAAATATTACCCTGTATAGCCAGACCACTAAAAGTACCAATAGCTTTTACAACATTAAGAATTACCTCGAAGAAAAAGGCTACGTGGTAGATGCCAACGATACCATTTGCCGGCAGGTGTCTAACCGCGATAAAGATTTGCGCACCTTTGCCAACCGCTTCGATAAAATTGTGTTTGTGTCAGGTACCAAATCTTCTAATGGTAAGGTACTCTACCAGGTTTGCAAAGACACCAACCCCAACACGTATTTTGTTTCGAAGGTAGAAGAACTTTCGCCAAACATGTTCTCGCCCGGCGATTCGGTGGGAATTTGTGGCGCTACTTCTACACCCATGTGGCTAATGGAAAACGTGCGCGATGTGCTGCTGGCTTATTAAATATTTAATTTAAATAAGAGGAGCTTTTAATAAAACCCTCCGGAAAGCTGAAAATTGGCTTAGTAAGAATTAATAACGAACCAGATTTGTTGGTTGCTTAAGGCCTGTCTGGAATATTAAAAATGGATTATTTGCAAAAACATAAAGGTGCCGTAATTGCCACGCTGGTTATTTTAAGTTGGGGTTTAAGCCTCTGGTTTTTGCTGCATTTTCCGGTTAATATTTATTCGCCGGTGCCTTACCTGTTATTATTGGTGCAAACCCATTTGTATACCGGTTTATTTATTACGGCCCACGATGCCATGCACGGCGTAGTTTCCCGGAACAGAAAAGTAAATAAAACTATTGGTACGCTGGCCGCGGGTTTATTTGCTTACAATAATTTTAACCGGTTGCTGCCTCGCCACCACGCGCACCACCATCATGTAGCTACCGGCCAAGACCCGGATTATCACGGCGGTAATTTCTTTATCTGGTATTTCAGTTTTCTTAAAAATTACATTACCTGGCAGCAACTGGTGTTAATGGCCATCACTTTTAATGTACTTAAACTAATATTCCCGGCCGAAAACGTTATCTTGTTCTGGATGATACCGGCTATTCTGGCTACTTTCCAGTTGTTTTATTTTGGTACCTACCTGCCGCACCGCGGCGAACACGCTTCCGATAACAAACATAAATCGCATACCCTGGCCAAAAACCATACCTGGGCATTTATTAGTTGTTACTTTTTTGGCTACCATTACGAGCACCACGACAAGCCTTACATACCCTGGTGGCAGCTTTACAAAGAGAAAAAATAAGTACCTGTTGCCAACCAGTTTTTCTTCTTTCCTATCCTAATTATTCCCCTGATTAGTAATTATTTAATGCCCGATTTTGCCCATTATTCTTTTTCACTAAAGGCAGAATAATCCCTTAATATATCCGTAAATATACTTACGCGCCTCCTTTATTTCTGCTGGTTTATAATTGGTTTTAACCGGTAAATTTTATTCTTTTTTGTTGTTGTGGGCTGTTATTCCACAAACCGGTAATTTTCTTTCCACTTCCTCCACTTTGCCCCACTTTGGTATTGACAGATTAGATATTTCTGATTATAATATTGGTAAATATAATTAAAACATTGATAGTCAATTGTTTAACTTGATATAGCTTGTTTGTGGGTGTTTTTGCCAGTTGATTGCCCTTGGGAAAACTAGGGTAAAAGTGTGAGTGAAATTGTGGATAATGTGTATAAGTGGGGTTGATAACCATAATTTATCCACAAAGTGGTAAAAAGTGGGAGAACGAGGTTGACTTAATTTTTCTTATCCGTATTTTTGTTTACTCCGGAATCTACCCGGAAGACAAAAGGCCCTGTATGAACTTTCTTTCCGGCGAATACGAGTGTAAGCTAGACCCGAAAGGAAGATTGGTTTTACCTGCAAAGATAAAAGCCAATCTGCCCGAGGAATCTGGCAACCAGGTGGTGCTGACCCGGGGGTTTGAGCCGTGCCTGGTACTGTATCCGCAGGCGGCCTGGAAAGTGATTTACGACAAGGTGGCTAGTTTGAACGAGTTTAACGAAGAGTACCGGAATTTTCAGCGGAATTTTTTCCGGGGTAATACCGAAGTAGAACTGGACAGTGCCGGCCGGTTTATTTTGCCCCGTACCATGGTGCGCTACGCCGAAATAGAAAAAGAAGTAATTGTGGTAGGCTTGGGCAATCGCGTTGAAATCTGGAACCCCGACAAATACGAAGACTTCCTGATTAAAGATCAGCAAGGATTCTCGTCGTTGGCTCAGAAGTTTTTAGGCGATCAACCTTTAATTGAACCCGGAATATAATGGCGTATCACAAGCCGGTTATGTTGCAGGAGTCGGTAGAGGCCCTGGCCATAAAGCCCGAAGGGGTTTATGTAGATGTTACGTTTGGCGGTGGCGGCCATTCGGCCTTAATAGCGAGTAAGCTTACCACCGGTAAATTATTTGGTTTTGATCAGGACCCGGACGCGGAAAAAGAAGGCGAAAAGCTAGAAGCCAAGACTTTTACGTTTGTGAAAGCCAACTTCCGGTACCTGAAAAAATACCTGCGCCTGTACGGGGCCAAGCAGGTAGATGGCATTTTGGCAGATTTGGGCGTGTCGTCGTACCAGTTCGATACTTCCGAAAGAGGTTTTTCTACCCGTTTTGATGGGCCGCTGGATATGCGCATGGATAAAGCGGCTGATAAAACCGCCAAAGATATTTTAATGACTTACGCCGAAGAAGACTTGCACAAGTTGTTTGGGATTTACGGCGAAGTAAAAAATGCCCGGACGCTGGCCCGTACGATTGTTTTAAAAAGAGCCTCGCAGGAAATCGAAACCATTGGGCAGTTTAAAGAAGCCATTGCGGGCTGTATGCCCAAAGGCAAAGAAAATAAATATTTGGCGCAGGTATTTCAGGCGTTGCGCATGGAAGTAAACGACGAATTAAAAGCCCTGGAAGAAATGCTGCTGCAGACGGCAGAAGTATTAAAACCAGGAGGGCGCCTGGTCGTGATTTCCTACCACTCGCTCGAAGACCGGCTGGTGAAAAACTTTATCCGGCAAGGTAAATTCTTCGGCGAAGTAGAGAAAGATTTGTACGGCAACGAAATAAAGCCTTTTGCTTCGGTATTCCGCAAACCCTTAACTGCTTCGGCTTTAGAGCTGCAGGAAAATAACCGGTCGCGGAGTGCCAAATTGCGGGTAGCTGAAAAGTTATGAGTATGCTATAAAAAAGAATCTGGTAGCAGGTTATAAGTAATAAATTGAAGCAGGAGAACTGGAGAAAAGAGAATAATGGAAGACTTAGAACTTACCAAATACCAACTAAAACTGTAAATAATGGCGGCAAACACAGTACAAGAAAGACCCCGGGTACAGCGTAAAGTTAACACGCAGCGCCCAGTGCCCCAGGAAGAGCCGGCGCGGCAGCGCCCGGAGCGGCCAAAAGGGACGAGTATTTTTGAGTTGCTGGACCGGTATACCAAAATGGATGCCTTGTTTCAGTATGGCTTGCCGGTTAAATATTTACCTTACATTATTTATTTAATGATAGTTGCCTTGTTTTACATTGGCAACACCCACTACGCCGAAAAAACAATCCGGAAAATTGATAAAATAAAAAGCGAAGCCGAAGATTTACGCGCCGATTACACCACCCTGGCCGCCGATTACATGGAAGCCAGTAAGCAATCGGAAGTAGCTCGTAAGGTAATGCCCTTCGGAATTGTGGAAAGTTCTTCACCACCTTACCAGATAGAAGTGTATGGCGAAGAATATTAAGAAATCTATTGTTACCCGGGTGCGGGTAGCATTTTTGGCTATCTGCCTGTTTGCGGTGGCCATTGTAGCCAAAGTGGTGCACGTGCAGTTTTTCGAGGGTAAAAAGTGGGCGCAGCTGCAAAAAGAAAGTCGCATGATTTACCTGCCGGTGTATGCCACCCGGGGCAATGTGCTATCTGATAACGAGAGTATTATGGCCACTTCTTTGCCGTTCTACCGCGTTGCTTTTGACCCTACTATCTGCGACGAGAAGCATTTTAACAAAGGCATTGATTCCTTAGCCCTTCTATTATCCCGATTTTACAGAGACAAATCCGCCGAAGGTTACCGCCGCAAAATAAAAAACGCTCGCTTGGCTAAACGGCGTTACATCCGTATTCACAGCCGCCAGTTAAATTACCAGGAAAAAAAGATGATGGCCTCCTGGCCTATTTTCCGGGAAGGTAAAAACAAAGGCGGCGTTATATTCGAGAAGGTAGATAAGCGTTTTCGTCCGTTTGGCACCTTGGCTCAGCGTACCATTGGCCGCATTACCGAAGATAAAAAAGGCTCTGGTTTAGAATATACTTACAACAGCTACCTGGCGGGTAAAGACGGCGAAGCTTTATTTGAAAGAATGGCCGGCGGTAATAAACCAATTTACAATGCTACCGATGTAAAGCCGCTGCCAGGCTATGATTTAAAAACTACTATTGATATTAACCTGCAAGACGTAGCCGAAAATGCCTTGTACAAAGCGCTGGTAGCCAATAATGCCCAGTACGGTTGCGTGGTTTTAATGGAAGTAAAAACCGGTGAAATAAAAGCTATTGCCAACTTAGGCAAAGCCGGCGAAGGCGTTTATGTAGAAAACTACAACTACGCCGTTGGTAACCACGGCCGTACCGAGCCGGGCTCTACGTTTAAGCTGGCTTCTATGATGGCCCTTTTCGAAGAAACCAACCTTACACCATCCGATACCATAGATACCGGTCACGGCCGCCAGTTAATTGCCGGTAAAGCCATGGGCGAAGCAACCGGCGGTGGTTACGGCAAAATATCGGTTGGGCAGGTTTTCGAGAAGTCTTCGAACGTAGGTACGGCCAAACTTATTGAGCAGCATTTTGGTACGCAACCCCAAAAATTTGTAGATTATTTGCACGAATTTGGCTTGTCTAAGCCTTTGGGTTTCCAGATGCACGGCGAGGCTAAACCTTTTATCCGGACGCCGGCAGATGTAAGCTGGAGCCGGACTTCTTTGTCGCGGATGTCCATTGGCTACGGCCTGAAAATTTCGCCCTTACAAACCCTGGCTTTTTACAACGCAGTAGCAAATAACGGCATTAAAGTTACCCCCATTATTGTAAAGGAAATCCGGAAGGGCAGTACGGTAATCGAAAGTTTTGATGCGCAGGATTTTAACCCGACCCGCATTTGCTCCGAAGAAACCGTAAAAAAATTGCGCGTGTTAATGGAAGGCGTGGTAGAGCACGGTACCGGTAAACACGTGAAAAGCCAATATTACAAAGTGGCCGGTAAAACTGGTACTTCCTGGAAAATCAAAAATGGTAAATACATAAAAGATTATTCCACTTCGTTTGCTGGTTATTTTCCAGCCGATAATCCTAAATATTCCTGCATTGTAATTATTGATACGCCCAAAAGCGGCCGGATTTACGGTGGCGATGTGGCAGCGCCGGTTTTCCGGGAACTGGCCGATAAAGCCTATGCCCGCGATTTAAGCCTGCATAAACCTTTGGCCACCCGGGTAATTACCGACCGTCAGAAATTGCCACCGGTAAAAGCCGGCAACCAGGAAGAATTAACCTTAATCACGAATAAATTAGGTATCAGCACGCATAACAAATCAGAAGAAGAATGGGTGAAAGCCGATTCGCAGGGCCACTCGCTGATTTGGAAATCTAATAAACTCATGGTAGGGCGCGTGCCCGATGTTGCCGGCATGACCTTGCGCGATGCCCTTTTTGTACTGGGTAACCAAGGCTTAAAAGTGCAAACCGAGGGTAAAGGCCGGGTTCAGGCGCAATCGCTGGAGCCGGGTACCCCCATTAAGAAAGGAAGTATTATTACTATAAAATTAAGTTAATGCCGCTTTTATCCGCTCTGCTTGCAGAAGTAAAACCCATAGGGGTAGTTGGTTCCGAGGCGGTAGAAGTACTTGGCTTAACCTTCGATTCCCGCCAGGCTGCCGTCGGTATGGCTTTCTTTGCCATCCGGGGGGTACAAGCCGATGGACACGCGTACATGGCTAAAGCCGTGGAAGCCGGTACAGCTGCGGTTGTCTGCGAACAACTGCCCGAAATATTGGTGCCGGAAGTTACTTATGTGCAGGTGCGCGATAGTTCCGAAGCCATGGGCTATATGGCGGCGGCTTTTTACGGACATCCGGCTAAGCAACTAAAACTGGTAGGCGTAACCGGTACCAACGGCAAAACCACCTGCGTTACGCTGCTGCACAAATTATTCCGGGAGTTAGGTTACCAGGTGGGCATGTTATCAACGGTGCAAAACCAGATAAACGAAACCGTTATTCCGGCTACCCATACCACCCCCGATGCCATTAACCTGAATAGTTTGCTGGCCCAAATGGTAAAAGCGGGCTGTAGCTATTGTTTTATGGAGGTAAGTTCACATGCCTTGGTGCAGCACCGGGTAACGGGTTTGCAATTTGCCGGGGCTATTTTTACCAATATTACCCACGACCACCTCGACTACCACAAAACCTTTGAAGAATATATCCGGGCCAAGAAGTTGTTCTTCGATAACCTGACGAAAAACGCTTTTGCTTTGGTAAACGCCGATGATAAACGGAGCAGCGTAATGCTGCAGAATACCAAAGCCAAAACCTATACTTACGCACTCCGCACTTTTGCCGATTTTAAAGCTCGCATTCTCGATAATTCCATTCAGGGATTGCAACTCGAAGTAGACGGGAAAGAAGTTTGGTGCAAACTTATAGGTACGTTCAACGCCTATAATTTACTCGCGGTTTACGGGGCCGCGCATTTATTAGGCGAAGATCCGGATGAAGTGTTAACCGTACTTTCCAGCTTGTCTTCGGCGGCGGGCCGCTTCGATTATATTGTATCGGATACACAGATTACCGGCATTATTGATTACGCCCACACGCCCGATGCGCTGCAAAACGTGCTGAATACCATCCGGCAGATTCGCCGTCCCGAGCAACAGGTAATTACGGTAGTGGGTTGCGGCGGTAACCGCGACGCGGCCAAGCGGCCCATCATGGCCGATATTGCCTGCCAATACAGCGACCGCGTAATTTTAACTTCTGATAATCCGCGGTTCGAAGATCCGCAGGAAATATTAAACCAAATGCAGGCTGGCGTAAAACCTACCGATTTAAAAAAGACCTTAACCGTGGTAGACCGGAAAGAAGCGATAAAAACGGCCTGTGTACTGGCCCAAAACCAGGATATTATTCTGGTAGCCGGCAAAGGGCACGAAACTTACCAGGATATTAAAGGTGTAAAAACCGATTTTGACGATAAAAAAATATTAGCCCAACAGTTTCAGGTACTGGGGAAATAAAAACGGAAAACAGAATTGTTACAGGTTGATTTCTGAATAAACAAAAAAAGTGGGTAAGAGAATTTTCTTCCCAATCAGAGATTCAACATTAAACAGAATAGATGCTTTACTACTTATTTAATTACCTCGAAGAGAATTTTGATTTTTTTGGCGCCGGGGTATTTCAATATATATCTTTTCGGGCGGGCATGGCTACGTTGGTATCGTTGCTGATTGCCATGATATTTGGTGGCCGCCTGATTAAAATATTGCACCGCAAGCAAGTAGGCGAGAGTATCCGGGATTTAGGTTTAGCCGGACAAATGGAGAAAAAAGGTACCCCCACCATGGGCGGTATTATAATTTTGCTGGCTATTCTGGTGCCCACCTTGCTTTTTGCCCGCCTCGATAATATTTATATTATCCTGATGCTGGTTTCTACGGTTTGGCTTGGCATTATTGGTTTCCTGGATGATTATATTAAGGTATTCCGCAAAAACAAAGAAGGTTTAGCCGGTAAGTTTAAGGTTATCGGGCAAATTGGTTTAGGGCTGATTGTGGGCTATACCTTATTTGTGAGCGACGATGTGGTGGTAAGGCAGTACGTTAACGGGGCCACCGGTGCCTTGTCGGCGGTAGATGCTTCGCCTACTTACCTCGATGTAAAATCCATGATTACGAGTATACCGTTCCGGAAAAACAACGAATTGGATTACTGCACTATGTTCTCGTTTGCCGAACCCATATTCGGGCAATGGGCCTGTTTCCTGTATATTCCTTTTGTAATTGTAATTATTACGGCCGTTTCTAATGGTGCCAATATTACCGATGGTCTGGATGGTTTGGCGGCTGGCACTTCGGCTATTATTGGATTAACGCTGGCGGTTTTTGCCTGGATATCCGGTAACACCATTATTGCCGATTACCTGAATATTATGTTTATCCCGAACTCCGGCGAACTGGTAATATTTTGTACAGCCTTTGTGGGGGCTTGCATTGGTTTTTTGTGGTACAACTCGTACCCGGCGCAGGTTTTTATGGGCGATACCGGTAGTTTGGCCATTGGGGGCATTATTGCGGTGCTGGCTTTAATTGTCCGGAAAGAGCTGCTGATTCCGATTTTATGCGGCATTTTCCTTGTCGAAAATTTATCGGTGATGCTGCAGGTAAGCTACTTTAAATACACCAAAAAGAAATACGGCGAAGGCCGGCGTATTTTTAAAATGTCGCCGTTGCACCACCACTACCAAAAAGTAGGCTACCACGAATCCAAAATTGTTTCGCGGTTCTGGATTGTAGGCATCATGCTAGCGATTTTAAGCTTAGCTACATTAAAATTAAGATAATTAAGTTGTCTGTTGTTAGTTGTCGGTTATCAGTTTAAAAAGAATACTTGATACTGATTCATATAAAACCAACAACTGACAACCGATAACCAATAAACCAAAAACGAATTATGATTGCGATACTGGGAGCCGGCGAAAGTGGAGTAGGAGCGGCCCTTTTGGCAAAAGCCAAAGGGCTATCGGTTTTTGTATCGGATATGGGTACTATTAAGCCGGCTTATAAAGAACAACTGCAAAAAGAAAATATTCCTTTTGAAGAAGGAACGCATACGTTCGAGCAAATTTTAACGGCCGATGAAATAATTAAAAGCCCCGGTATTCCGGATAAAGCCGAAATTATCAAGCAGGCGAAAGCCAAAAATATTCCAGTTATTTCGGAGATTGAATTTGGCGCGCGTTACTCAAAAGCGAAATTTATTTGTATAACCGGCACCAACGGCAAAACTACGACCACGCTGTTAACTTACCATTTGCTAAAAACTGCTGGTTTTAACGTGGAGCTGGCTGGCAATATTGGCGAGAGCCTGGCGGAAAAAGTAATTGAAGATACCGCGGAATATTATATAGTAGAGTTAAGCAGCTTTCAACTGGATACCATGTTCGGGTTTAAAGCCCATATTGCTATGCTGCTGAATATTACCCCGGATCACCTGGACCGTTACGACTATAATATTGGCAATTATGCGCAATCGAAACTGCGCATAACCCAGAACATGGCGCCCACCGACTTTTTTATTTACAACCAGGAAGATGCTTTAATTCGGGAGCACTTGGCAAAAGTAAATACCCAGGCTACGCTGGTGCCATTTGCGCTGCAACCATCCGGCGAGGTTAAAGCAACTTATACCAACAGCAATATTGTAACCGAAGTAACCGGCAAGCCCGAAAGTATTGATGTTTCGGCTTCGCCTTTAATTGGTAAGCATAACCAGTACAATACCCTAGCAGCAGTTACGGCGGCTTTGCTGGCTGGTGCGGAAGCATTTCGCATAGAAGAAGGTTTAGCAACCTTTAAAAATGCGGAACACCGGCTGCAACCGGTAGGCGAAGCCAATGGGGTTACTTTTATCAACGATTCTAAGGCTACCAATGTGGAAGCTGTTTGGTACGCGCTCGAAGGAATTAAGCAGCCTATTATTTGGATTGCCGGCGGCACGGACAAAGGCAACGATTACGAACCTTTAAAGCCTTTGGCAAAAGAAAAAGTAAAGGCCTTGCTCTGCCTGGGTAAAGATAATACAAAGCTGCTCCGCGAATTTGAGGGAGTAGTTCCGGTTATCCAGGAAACGCAATCGGTAGACGAGGTGGTGGAGCAAGCCAAAGCCCTGGCCCAGCCCGGCGATGTGGTGCTGTTGTCGCCGGCTTGTGCCAGTTTCGATTTATTCCAGAATTATGAACACCGGGGCCGCAGTTTTGCCGAAGCCGTGCAGAAATGGGCTTTAAACCAAAACACGATGCAATAACAGGTAAGGCTGATTTAAAATAATAGTTTAACAACTACAGACTAAAGTTATGACAAAAGTAAAAGGCTGGTTGCAGGATAATCTGAAGGGAGATCCGATTTTGTGGGGAATTGTAATTGCTTTTTCACTCATTAGTATTCTGGTAGTGTATTCGGCCATTGGTACCCTAGCTTACCGCAAAGGGCAGGGCAATACCGAGTTCTTTTTATTTAAGCACACCGGGCTGATTGTAGTGGGTTTAATATTTATGTGGTTTGCGCATAAAATTAATTACCGCTATTATTCCCGCTTGTCTTTAATTGGGTTACTCTTATCGGTGCCTTTGCTGTTGTTTGCCTGGAAATTTGGTACTACCGTAAACGAAGCTTCCCGCTGGATTGTCATTCCGGTAATTAAGCAAACCTTTCAGCCTTCTGACTTAGCCAAACTGGCGCTTATTACGCATTTAGCGAGTATGCTCTCCAAGCGGCAATTGAATATTGATAATATTAAGGAAACTATTATCCCGATGCTTTTCTGGGTAGGGTTAATCTGCGGATTAATTGCCTTAATGAATATTTCTACCGGACTGTTGCTGTTCCTGACTTGTATGCTGTTGATGTTTATTGGCCGCGTACCGATGAAATATATCATGATGCAGATCTTGGTGGGGGCTATTGCGGGTTCGTTGTCGTTGGCATTGGGGCAACGGATGAACACAGCGATTAGCCGGATTGAGAATTTCATGGACAAAGACGAAACGGTGTTCCAGTTAGAGCAGTCCTACATTGCCATTGCTACCGGCGATATTTTTGGTAAAGGCCCGGGCAAAAGCGACCAACGCAACTTCTTGCCACTTCCTTACTCCGATTTTATTTATGCCATTATTATAGAAGAATACGGCTTAATTGGCGGGGTGCTTGTCGTCTTTCTGTATTTGGCCTTTCTCTATCGAGGCATGGTGGCAGTCTCCCGAAGTTACGGTGCCTTTGGAGGACTGCTTTCGGCGGGTTTAAGTTTTAGTTTGGTTATTCAGGCAATGGTAAATATGGGCGTGGCCGTTGGTTTAGGGCCCATTACGGGTTTGCCGTTGCCGTTGCTCAGTATGGGGGGGACCTCCCTGATATTTACCGGTATTTCAATTGGTATTATTCTCAGCGTTAGCCGCAGCGAGGCCGAATTAGCAGCTTCGTCTACCAAAGGCAATTCGCCGGGCAATATTAAAACCAATTTTTCGTCCAAAATGGTAGCCCATGTGTCCAGCAACTAAAAAGATTAACCGGGTTATCATTAGTGGTGGCGGCACGGGCGGGCATATATTTCCGGCGGTAGCCATTGCTAACGAAATTAAGCAGCGCAACCCGGCAGCCGAAATATTATTTGTGGGCGCTAAAGGCCGCATGGAAATGACCCGCGTGCCCGAAGCCGGCTACAAAATTGTGGGCTTAAATATTAGTGGTTTGCAGCGACGCATTACTTTAGAAAATTTGTCTTTCCCATTTAAGGTTTTTTCCAGTATCCGAGCCGCAAAGAAAATAATTAAAGATTTTAAACCCGATGCCGTGGTGGGGGTAGGTGGTTATGCCAGTGCGCCGGTTTTATTTGCCGGTACTTCGCTAAAAGTGCCCAGCTTAATTCAGGAGCAGAATTCTTACGCGGGCATTACAAATAAATTATTGGCCAAACGGGTCGATAAAATTTGTGTGGCTTACGAAGGCATGGAAAGTTTCTTCCCGGCTCAGAAGTTGGTTTTAACCGGCAACCCGGTGCGACAGGATATATTATCTAAAGAAGATAAGCGGGCCGAAGCCTTGACTTATTTTGATTTGAAGCCGGACCGCAAAAATATATTGGTTATTGGCGGCAGCTTAGGTGCCCGCACCATTAACCAGGCTACCGAAGCTAGTCTGACTCAAATCAAAGGGGCTGGTTATGGCTTAATCTGGCAAACTGGTAAATTTTATCATAACCAGGCGCAAACTGCTACTGATAATTTAGGTGATTCGGGCATAAAGGCATTTGATTTTATCCGGCGCATGGATTTGGCTTATGCCGCTGCCGATGTTGTTATTTCTAGGGCCGGAGCGCTATCTATTTCGGAGTTGTGCTTGGTAGGTAAGCCGGTTATTCTGGTACCATCGCCGAACGTAGCCGAAGACCACCAAACCAAAAATGCTTTGGCTTTGGTGAAAAAAGATGCGGCGGTGCTGATAAAAGATGATGAAGCTGGCGAAAAATTATACCCGGCGGCTTTAACCTTAATGGCCGATACTAGTCAGCAACAAAAGCTGAGCGCTAATATTTTAAAACTGGCCCAACCGCAGGCGGCTACGGCTATTGTAAACGAACTTTTAAATATTCTGCCTTGAAACTAGCAGCCTATAAATATATTTATTTCCTCGGGATTGGTGGTATTGGCATGAGTGCCATTGCCCGCTGGTTCCGGTCGCAGGGCTATCCGGTTTGGGGCTACGACAAAACCGAGACCCCGCTAACCCAAGCCCTATCGGCCGAAGGTATTCTGATTCATTACGACGACAATATCCAGAATATACCGGCCGAGGTAAAGGAAAACAAGGAAGCCACGCTGGTAATATTAACGCCGGCAATCCCGAAAGAACACCAGGAATGGCATTATTTACAAGCGGAAGGTTTTACTATTAAAAAACGCTCCGAAGTATTAGGCCTGATTACCCAAAGTGCTTATACTGTGGCGGTAGCCGGTACGCACGGCAAAACCACTACTTCTTCTATGGTGGCTCATTTGTTGCACCAGGCGGGCGTTAATGCTTCGGCTTTTCTGGGCGGCATTGCCGTTAATTTTAACTCTAACTTGGTACTGGCCCCGGATAATACCGCTCCCGAAACGGTAGTGGTAGAGGCCGATGAGTACGACCGGTCGTTTTTACGCTTGTTTCCGGATATCGCTATTGTAACTTCCTCCGATGCGGATCATTTAGATATTTATGGTGATAAAGAAGAACTAATCAAAAGCTTCGGGGACTTTATTAGCCAAATCCGGCCCAATGGCTATTTAATATTAAATGAGCAGGTAGATAGCCGGGTGGTGGCCAAAATTGATCCGTCGGTAAAAATAATCCGGTACGCTTTTGCGCAATCTGAGGTGAGTGCCACAGCAGTAACGGCAGCCGGTAGAACCTTTACCTTTTCTTTAAAAAGCAGTTTAGGCAATATTCCGGGTTTAGAACTGCGAGTGCCGGGTTTTCATAACGTAGAAAACATGTTGGCCGCAGCTACGGCCGCGCAATTAGTAAAAGTAACTGCCGAACAGATCAGAATGGGGGTAAACACCTACGAAGGGGTTCACCGCCGGTTCGAGTACATTGTAGATAAAGGTAAGCCTATTTATATCGATGACTATGCCCATCATCCCAGCGAAATAGATGCCTTTATCCGGTCGCTGAAAGCGCTCTATCCGGGCAAAAAACTAAAGGTAATATTTCAGCCCCACCTGTACACCCGCACCCGCGATTTTGCCGATGCGTTTGCACAAAGTTTGAGCCAAATTGATGAGGTTGCCTTACTGGAAATCTACCCGGCGCGCGAAAAACCCATTCCGGGCGTTACAGCGCAACTTATCCTGGAAAAAATAAATGGACCAAAAAAATATATTATTTCTAAGGAAGAAGTACTGAAAAGTATAAAAAATAATAACGATATTGATATTCTGGTAACTGTTGGCGCCGGCGATATTGATACGCTTGTGAAGCCCATAAAACAACTTTTAGAAGGCCAAAACTATGTATCGGAAGCGTAAACTTATTTTCTTGTTGTTTTGCATTTTTCTTCTTAGCCTGATTGGCGGCCTGGTGTTTTTTGTAAAGAAGCAACAGGAAAAAAGAATAGTTGAAAAGATATATATTACTATTGATAATGAATACAATAATTACTTTATTAGTGATAGAGAAGTTAAAAGTATTCTAACCCAGTACGGTACCAGTAAACTCGAAGGGTTAAATATTAAAGACATAAACCTGAAGCAACTGGAGTTGCGGATAAAATCGCACAAGTTTGTGCAGGATGCACAGGTATACCGCGATTTAGCCGGAAATATAAATATTAAAATTAAGCAAAACCGGCCTCTTGCCAGAATCGTACACCCCGATTCTGATAAAGATGTTTACATTGATGAGAACGGAAATATTCTGCCGCTGTCCGAAAGGTTTACGGCCCGGGTTATTCCCATCACTAAAGCTGAAAATTTACCAAGTTTAAATAAAGGTTTTTTTCAGGATTCAACGGGTAAGTCGTATCTTGCGCTCTTAAAATTTATCGAGCAGGATAACTTCTGGAAAGCGCAACTTGCCCAGATGCATATTGACGCAAAAGGTAAAATCTCTTTTCTGCCCCAGGTTGGTAACGAAACCATCGAATTTGGGAAGCCAGAAGACATTGAACAAAAATTTAAAAAGATTTTAATCTTTTACCGCAAAGTGCTCCCAGCTATGGGGTGGGATAGGTATCGGCGTGTGAACGTGGAGTTTAAAGACCAGATCATCTGTGAATAAAATATAGATATGCAAAACGACAAAATTGTAGTAGGCCTGGATATCGGAACAACCAAAATTTGTGTGTTGGTTGGCCGCAAAAACGAGTTTGGCAAACTTGAGATCCTAGGCATGGGTAAAGCGGTTTCCGAGGGTGTTGTCAGGGGCATTGTCAGCAACATCGATAAAACCGTCGATGCTATTAAAAAAGCCATTAAACAGGCAGAAGAGCAATCCGGCATTAACATCGGGATTGTTAACGTGGGTATTGCCGGTCAGCATATAAAAAGCTTACAACACAACGGCAGCATTACCCGCCTTTCTACCGATCAGGAAATTACCGTAGACGATGTAAACCGGCTAACGAATGACATGTACCGCCTGGTTACCCCGCCGGGCAGCGAGATTATTCACGTAATGCCGCAAGATTACAAAGTAGATTACGAAGAAGGTATTGTGGACCCGGTTGGTATGTCGGGTGTGCGGCTAGAAGGCAACTTCCATATCATCACGGCCCAGTCTAACGCCATCAACAATATTAACAAATGCGTAAACCGGGCTGGCTTAGAAATTGAAAACCTGATACTGGAACCTTTGGCTTCCAGCATGTCGGTTTTAAGCGAAGAAGAGAAAGAAGCTGGTGTAGCCCTAATTGATATTGGGGGCGGTACCACCGATTTAGCTATCTTTAAAGACAATATTATCCGGCATGCCGCAGTTCTTCCATTTGGTGGTAACATAATTACTTCCGATATTAAGCAGGGTTGTATGGTAATGCAGAACCAGGCCGAACAATTGAAAGTGAAATTTGGCCGGGCCATTGCTGATGAAGCTTCTGAAAACGAGATTGTTTCGATTCCGGGCCTGCGCGACCGGACCCCAAAAGAAATTTCTTTGAAAAATCTTGCCTATATTATTGAGGCAAGAATGGAAGAAATTATTGAACTAGTTTACTCAGAAATTGTTAGAAGCGGATACGCAAACAGCCTGACGGCGGGTATTGTTGTTACGGGTGGTGGTTCGCAATTACAGAATTTAGTGCAGTTGGTAGAATATTTAACCGGTTTGGATGCCCGTATTGGTTATCCGAATGAGCATTTGGGTAAAAGCAAAATTGATGCGGTAAAAAGCCCAATGTACGCTACCACCGTTGGGTTGGTATTGTCGGGTTACCGTTCTTTAGACGACCGCCTGACCCGCTATACGGAGATTAAACACAGCGAAACCCGCACCAATGAGCAGCGGATAGTACCAGCTAAAGATAAACAAAGCTCTGGTGGGGGCGATTTCTTTAAAAAGATTTTAGATCGTACCAAAGGTTTACTTATTGATGACTTTGACGATAAACAAAACTACTAATATTTAAAGCAGCAGATCAAGACATGGCTTTTTCAACCTATAAGTTTGATATACCTTCCCAATCTAAGTCCATCATTAAGGTGATTGGCGTTGGGGGAGGCGGCAGCAATGCGGTAAACCACATGTATAACCAAGGCATTAAAGATGTCGAGTTTGTGGTTTGTAATACCGATGCGCAAGCCCTTAAAAGCAGCAGCGTACCCAACAAGCTGCAGATTGGGGTAGACCTGACCGAAGGGTTAGGTGCCGGAGCCAATCCGGAGCGCGGAAAGCAAGCAGCCCTGGAAAGCAAAGAACAGATTCGGGAATTACTGGGTAATGATACCAAAATGGTATTTATTACGGCGGGTATGGGCGGAGGTACCGGAACGGGTGCGGCCCCGGTAATTGCCAAAGTAGCCAAGGATCTGGAAATATTAACCGTAGGTATTGTAACGGCGCCTTTTATGTTCGAAGGTCGCAAAAAGCGGGTACAAGCCGATAACGGTATTAAAGAATTAAGCGATAGCTGCGATACCGTATTGGTAATTCTAAATGATAAGCTGCGCGAAATGTTTGGCAACCTGCCTATTAGGCAAGCATTTGCCAAAGCCGATAATGTCTTGAGTACTGCTGCTAAAAGTATTGCCGAAATTATTACCGTAACCTCCGAAGTTAACGTTGACTTTGAAGATGTTAAAACAGTAATGAAAGATTCTGGTGCGGCCGTTATGGGCTCGGCTACCACCGAAGGCGAAAACCGCGCCTTACGCGCCGCCGAAGAAGCGTTATCTTCGCCGTTGCTGAACAACACCGATATTCACGGGGCTCAAAAAATATTGCTATCCATTATGTCCGGCGACCAGGCCGAACTGGAAATGGATGAACTGACCGAAATTACAGAATATATTCAGGATAAAGCCGGCGAAGAAGCCGAAGTAATATTTGGCCACGGCATTGATTCTTCTTTAGGCCAGAGCATACGGGTAACCGTTATTGCTACCGGTTTTGCCCGGGAAGGTACCAGCATTGTGCAACCGCAACCGGCTAAAAAAGTAGTTTCTTTAGATTCTGATCCGTTAGCTAATATTTTTGAGCCAGCGCCAATTGTGCGTCGGGAAGAACCAGTTGCGCCACCTGCACCCGCCCCGCGGGCTGTAGAGCCGCCAGTACAACCACAAGCGCAGCCGCAACCTGAACCTGTAAAGAAGCAGCCGGAGCCAACCCGGGTAGTAATGGATCTGGAATCTTCGCCGGGTAAAAACTTTAACCAGGATTACCAGGAGCCTTCGCGCCCGGTAGCTGAGCCTACCCGCATTGAAGTTGACCCATACGAAGCCGAGCGAATGAGCCTGGAGGCCAAAGCGGCCGAAAGAAGAAAGCGTTTACAACAACTAAGCAGCGAAGTTACCAGCGAAGCCATTAAAGAAAAGCTGGAAGTACCCGCTTACTTACGCCGCAATGTAGCTTTGGAAAATGTTGCCCCGTCATCGGCCCGCAATATTTCGCGGTTTAACTTAAGCGACGACAACGATATTTTAGGCGATAATAAATTTCTACACGACAACGTAGATTAATTTAATATAAGTAAAAAAGTAAAAGCCTGACCAGTTAATCTGGTCAGGCTTTTACTTTTTAAAGGAGGTATATTTTAGAAGGTTACAAATTGATCAATTTGTTGCTGCAATAAATCTAGGTACAAGTTATTTGTAACGCGGCCGTGCTCCATATTCCGGTGAATGTGCATCAGGCGAGGCTTGGCGGCTAATACGTGCATTCCCATATAATTCAGTACATCCGTCAGGTGGCTTAATGCCAGAGAGCCGCCCTGGGTACCCGTAGAAACACCCACCAAAGCGCCTTTTTTATTCCGGAAACTGTTGGGGTAACTTAAGCCATCGATAAAAGTTTTTAAGATTCCGGGGAACGAACCATTATATTCCGGCACGATAAATACAAATTTCTCTGAATTCTCGACCATGCTGATTAGTTTATTAAAAGCCGGGTTTTTGCCACTGTTGCTGTACAAGGCTGTGGTAATAAAATCAGCCGGAACTTCTAATAAATCGAGGATTTGGTGCGCAATGCCCATTTGCTGCAATAGCCCGGCGTAGATAGAAGAAATAACACGGGCGTTAGAGTTAGGACGATTGGTGCCGGATATGATGGTTATCATAGTTAAAGAAAGTACTTGTAAGCCTTACATAAAACTGATCCGGGTAGATAATGTTGCAATTTTAACCAGAAGCCAGTATTATTTGCGTTGCAGAAAAAAGAAAAGCGAGCTGATTGGCCCGCTTTTCTCAGATAGTATAAACAATTAATAGTTATCCAATATTATCGGAGGTGGCCTTCGCCATAATATATTCGCGGTTAAGCATAGCAATATTTTCTAGCGAAATACCTACCGGACATTCAGCGGCACACGAACCAATATTGGTACAAGAACCAAAACCTTCAGCATCGTGCTGGGCCAGCATGTTTTCTACGCGGGTTTTGCGCTCTACCTTACCTTGCGGCAACATAGCTAATTGCGAAACTTTGGCACTTAAGAACAACATGGCCGAAGCATTTTTACAAGCCGCCACACAGGCACCACACTGGATACAAGTAGCCGCATCAAAGGCTTTATCAGCAATAGATTTCGGAATCGGAATTTCATTGGCATCAGGAACGCCGCCGGTATTAACCGAAACATAACCGCCTGCCTGCTGAATCCGGTCCAAAGCTGAGCGATCTACGCTTAAATCTTTGTGTACGGTAAAGGCATTGGCCCGCCAGGGTTCTACCACAATGGTATCGCCGTCTTTAAATTTGCGCATGTGCAATTGGCAGGTAGTAGTACCTTTTTCCGGCCCATGAGCCCGGCCATTAATGTACATGCTACACATGCCGCAAATGCCTTCCCGGCAGTCGTGGTCAAAAGCGATTGGCTCCTGGCCTTGCCGTAACAAATCTTCGTTTAAAACATCAAACATCTCCAGGAAAGACATATCCGGAGAAATTTCATTTACTTTATAAGTTACCAGCTGGCCCGGCGTGTTCGCGTTCTTCTGTCTCCAAACTTTCAGAGTCAGGTTCATGGGCGTGCTGTTTGGGTTATTACCTGCCATATATTTAATTAGAAATTATGAATTATGAATTAGAAATTGGTCAGAAATGAAAGATGCCCGGAAAAAACCCAAAGCCTGTTATTCATTTCTAATTTTGAATTTCTAATTTTTAATTATTAAACCTTATTTATAACTACGTTGCGTTAACTTCACGTTTTCGAAGGCCAGCGGCTCTTTGTTTAACTTGGCTTCTGATTCTGGTCCGGTATATTCCCAGGCCGCTACATAGGCAAAGTTTGCATCGTCGCGTAAAGCTTCGTTTTCCGGGGTCTGGTATTCTTCGCGGAAGTGACCGCCGCACGATTCATTGCGGTGTAAAGCATCGGTTACCATTAATTCGCCCAGCTCTATAAAGTCTGCCACCCGGCCAGCTTTCTCAATGGTCTGATTCATGTCTTCGTTTACACCGTACAGTTTAACGTTGCTCCAGAATTCTTTGCGCAAGGCTTGTATTTTTCCTTTGGCATACTGTAAACCTTCGGCATTACGGGCCATACCGCAATAATCCCACATCAGCAAACCAAGCTCTTTGTGAAACTCATCTACGGTTTTAGTACCGTTTATTGATAACAGTTTCTGGATGGTTGCCCGAACTGTGGTTTCGGCTTCTTTAAAAGCAGGATGGTCAACGGGTACTTTGGCAGCCGGCATTTGGGCCAGGTAATCGCCAATGGTATAAGGCAGTACAAAATACCCATCGGCTAAACCTTGCATCAGCGCCGAAGCACCCAAGCGGTTGGCACCGTGGTCGGAGAAGTTGGCCTCACCGGCCGCGTATAAGCCGGGGATGGTTGTCATTAAATTATAATCTACCCACAAACCACCCATGGTATAGTGTACGGCTGGGTAAATGCGCATGGGCGTTTGGTAAGGATCTTCGCCGGTAATTTTGGCGTACATCTCAAACAAGTTACCGTATTTCTGACTTACTTTATCTAATCCGTCGCGTTTAATGGCATCGGAAAAATCGAGGTAAACGGCTAAACCGGTTGAACCCACGCCGCGGCCTTCGTCGCAGGCTAGTTTAGCGTTACGAGACGCCACATCGCGCGGCACCAGGTTACCAAAAGCCGGATATTTGCGCTCTAAGAAATAATCGCGTTCGTCTTCCGGAATATCTTTAGCTAATCGTTTATCGCCTTTGGCTTTAGGTACCCAAACCCGGCCATCGTTTCGCAACGATTCGGACATTAACGTTAATTTAGATTGATACTCGCCGGAAACCGGAATACAGGTAGGGTGAATTTGGGTAAAGCAAGGATTACCAAAGAAAGCCCCTTTTTTATAAGCCCGCCAGATAGCCGTGGTGTTAGAACCCATAGCATTGGTAGACAAATAAAATACGTTGCCGTAACCACCGGTAGCCAGTACCACTGCGTGGGCACTATGCGATTCGATGTGGCCGGTTACCAAATGGCGGGTTACAATGCCGCGGGCTTTGCCATCTACCATTACTAAATCCAGCATTTCGGTGCGCGGGAACATTTGCACTTTGCCGTAAGCAATCTGGCGATTCAAGGCACTGTAAGCCCCTAATAATAATTGCTGACCGGTTTGGCCCCGGGCGTAGAACGTACGCGAAACCTGCGCTCCACCAAAAGATCGGTTAGCCAATAACCCACCGTATTCACGGGCAAATGGTACGCCCTGGGCAACGCATTGGTCAATAATATTAACACTTACTTGAGCCAGGCGGTAAACGTTGGCTTCGCGGGCGCGGTAGTCACCGCCTTTAATGGTATCGTAAAACAAACGGTAAACGCTGTCGCCGTCGTTCTGGTAGTTTTTAGCGGCATTTATACCGCCCTGCGCGGCAATACTGTGGGCGCGGCGGGCGCTATCCTGAAAGCAAAAAACTTTTACATTGTAACCCAGTTCGGCCAGGGTAGCCGCCGCCGAAGCACCCGCTAACCCCGAACCTACTATAATAATATCGTATTTACGCTTGTTGGCCGGGTTAACCAGCTTTACATTGAATTTATGTTTTTCCCACTTCTCTGCTAAAGGGCCAGCAGGAATTTTGGCATCTAATGTCACCACCTCAGGAATCTTGGCATCTAATATCATACAGTAAAACCAAAAGGATTAATATAAAAAGAAGAAATAAAGCGGCATGGCGGCAAAACCAGCACAAACTACAATGGAGAAGAAATAACCAAATGCTTTTATAGCCGGGGTATATTTCTTATGGTTTAAACCCAACGTCTGGAAAGCACTCTGGAAACCATGAATCAGGTGGAGCGCCAAGGCTATCATAGAGATAACATAAAGGGCTACGTACCACCAATGGCTAAAAGCCTCAATGGTTATTGCATATAAGTTTTTATTGCCGGCCGCATCTAAACCCAGCTCCCCAAACTTTAACTTAAAGTAAAAATTATAAAGGTGAACTAATAAAAATATGAATATCACGGTGCCTAATAACCCCATATTCCGCGACGACCAGGCGCTGTTTTCTTCCAGCTTATTTACCGCGTATTTAACGGAACGGGCACTCTGGTTACGACGGGAGAGCGTCCAGGCCTCGTAAATATGGAGCACAAAACCTATTAATAAAATTATTTCCATAGCCCGGATTAACGGGTTATGCGTCATGAAATAAGTATAAGCGTTAAAGGCTACACCTTCATCGTTAGAAAATAATTGTAAATTACCAATCAGGTGAACAACCAGGAAGGAACAAAGAAACAAACCGGTAATGGCTACCAGCAATTTTCGGCCGATGGTACTAGATAGTGCTTTTGTAAACCAACTCATTTGTTATTAAAAATAAATCTGAAAAAATACACTTTTATGAAAGCCAAAGGTAATTCCCGACCTTTTATAAAACAATATTAAAAACCTATTTTTAAACAATCTAAATTACATATCGTTATGAAAATATTCCTACCTTAATAACCGCTAAAACCGTAAACTTGTTTGCCAGATAGGTGATATTGAATAATAAGGAAATACTATTTCCGTTATTGGTACATAACTGTTTTCTATGCACGTACATATACCTTTTAAGAGTTTTTTTCTTTTCTGTGTTTTCTGTGTTTTGCTGTTAGGTTTAAATCAGAAGGCCCAGGCTACCCACATCCGGGCCGGTGAGATTATTGCCAAATCCATGGCCGATTCGTTAGGCGATCCTTTTTTGTATCGGTTTAAATTAATAACCTTTACCGACTTTGCTTTAACCAACGCCGATAACCCCACGGCTACTATGTTTTTTGGCACCGGCGACAAACAAACCGTTGACCGGCACGAACGGCGGCAGGTGCGCTCCGATACCTACCGGAGCGTTTATTATTTCTTTTACCGGTTTCCAGGGCCGGGCAGTTACACGGTAACGTACACCGAGGTAAACCGGGCCATTCGGGTTATGAATATTGGTAACTCCGAGAACCAAAGCGAATTATTGCGTACTACCATTACCATCGACCCTTTTATCGGGCAAAATACATCGCCGGAATTAAAAGTACCGCCGCTCGATTATGCTTCCTGTAACCAGCCTTTTGTGCATAACCCCGGCGCTTACGATCGCGACGGCGATAAACTAATTTTTAAATTTGTTCCGCCACAGCGCAACACCTCCGGCGACCAAAATAACCCGGTAGCGGGGCCGGTGGCCGATTACCGGGTATTAAATGATCCGTCTTTTGGATGTTCAGCGGCGCCAAACGGCGGCCCCTCTACCTTAACCATCGACCCCAATACCGGCCAGATTACCTGGAACTCACCTTGCCAGCAAGGCGACTATAACGTAGCTTTTGTGGTGGAAGAATACCGCAATGGCCGGAAAATAGGCGAAACCCTGCGGGATATGCAGATTCGGGTACGGTGCGGCCAAAACAAGCGGCCTATTTTACAGGTACCCCGCGATACTTGCGTTATTGCCGGTAGCAGTGTAACTGGTATTGTGCGGGCTTCCGACCCCGATAATAATCCTTTAACCTTGGAAGCTTTCAGCGGTATTTTGCCGCCGGCTACCTTTAGGGTTAACGGCAATACCGGTACTTTTAACTGGAATACCGTTTGCGGCGATGTACAGGCCGAACCTTACCAGGTTGTATTTAAAGTAACCGATAACCCCGGACCCAATGAATTGCCTTTAACCGATTTGCAACCCTGGAATATTCGGGTAATTGGGCCGGCCCCGGAGAATTTTGAAGTAACACCAATAGGCCGTAATATTACTTTAAACTGGGATTCTTATACTTGCCAGAATGCTTCTAAAATATATATCTATCGCCGCGAAGGGAACTCTAACTTTGTGCCGGGGCCATGCGAAACCGGTGTACCGGAATCGGCGGGTTTTACCAAAATTGGAGAGGTTAATGCCAACGTTACTACCTACACCGATAACGGTGGCGCTACCGGTTTAAAGCGCGGAGTAACTTATTGCTATGTTATTTATGCGGTTTTCCCATCGCCGAAGGGTGGCGAGAGTATTGCTACTTTGCCGGTATGTACCATGCTGGAAAATAACATGCCGGTACTTACGCATGTAACCGTACAAACCACCGACCCTACCAATGGTAGTATATTGGTGAAATGGGTAAAACCGATTGAAGGCCTGCAAAACCTGGTGCGGCCGCTGCAATACCGCTTATTGCGGGCAGCTGGTGGCTCCGATAATTTTACCGAAGTTTTCCGCACCAATAATATTGATGAAACCAGTTTTCTGGATACCAATATTAGTACCTCGGCCGGTGCCGGCGATGTAAAATGGATTTACAAACTGGAGTTTTACCACAATCCGGGCGGAACGTCCGAAATGGTAGATACGGCTGTTACGGCTACCAGTGTGCAGCTAAAAGCCACTACCCAAACCTCTACGGTTTCGCTGGCCTGGACCTATACGGTGCCTTGGGACAATAGCAAGCGGCCGCATTATATTTACCGGAAAATGGCCAACGGTGCTTACGAGCTAATTGACAGTACCAGCGCTACAACCACGCGGGGCGAATACGTTGACCGGGGAACCTTTAAAAATACCCCGCTAAAACAAGGCGTGCAGTATTGTTACTATGTTACTACCAATGGTACGTACAACAACCCGCGGCTACCCGATCCGCTCCTGAACAACAGCCAGGAGTTTTGTGTAACCTTACGCGATACCATTCCGCCTTGTCCGCCGGTACTCAGTATTGATCCGCTGGATTGTGATGCTTTTGTAAAGAACCCAACCACACCACCTTACCAGAATGTGTTAACGTGGGTGCCTAATACCAGTCCGGAATGTGCGCAGGATATTAAATATTACACGGTTTATTTCCGCTCGCAGGATACCGAAGAAGCGCAGTTCGATTCTATTAACTTTACACCTAATAATATTACCACTTTTACCCACAGTAACTTACAATCGTTTGCGGGTTGTTATATGGTAACGGCTACCGATTCGGCCGGCAATGAGAGCAAGCCTAGTAATATTGTTTGTAAAGAAAACTGCTTCTTCTTCCAACTGCCTAATATTTTTACGCCTAACAACGATGGCAAAAACGATACTTTCCAGCCAGATCCGCGTTCGTTGTTTATCCGGTCTATTAAGTTTACGGCCTTTAGCCGCTGGGGCGAAAAAGTGTACGAAGGCGCCGACGACCCACGTATAAACTGGCAAGGCGTAAATAATGCCGGTAAAAAACTGGCCGATGGCGTTTATTATTATTTGGCCGAAGTAGAATTTATTACTTCTAATCCGCAGAATGCGAAGAAAACCTACAAAGGCTGGGTAGAAATAGTGCGCTAGGGCCTCTATGGTATAAAAATTAATAAATTACTTAAAAGCCGGTGCTAGTACAGCGCCGGCTTTTTATTTGTTCATCTTAAGTATTATCTATTATTTTGTTCTGGTAATTTCGGAAGCTGGCAAATGCTGATATTCCCGTTTTAAAAGAATACCCCGACAATTTCTTCTGCTAACCGTACAGTTAACCTAAAATTTAAGCATAAACTATGAAAGCATATATTTTCCCCGGACAGGGCTCTCAGTTTCCGGGTATGGGTCAGGAATTATTCCTGCAACATCCGGAGGCCAAACAATTATTTGAATTAGCCAACGAAATATTAGGTTTTTCTTTAACCGATGTAATGTTTGCCGGCACCGAAGTAGACCTGAAGCAAACCAACGTTACCCAACCGGCAATATTCGTGCATTCGGTGGCGCAGGCTGCAGTTTTACAAAATTTTAAACCCGATATGGTAGCGGGCCATTCGTTGGGCGAATTTTCGGCATTGGTAGTAAATAAAGTGCTGCGCTTTGAAGATGCATTGCAACTGGTTTCCAAAAGAGCCCAGGCCATGCAAGCCGCCTGCGAAAAAGAACCTTCTACCATGGCCGCCGTGCTGGGCCTGGATGATGCAACCGTAGAAAGAGTTTGTGCTGAAATTACAGACGAAATAGTAGTACCGGCCAATTATAATTGTCCGGGGCAGTTGGTAATATCGGGTAGTATTAAAGGAATAGAAATTGCCTGTGAAAAATTAAAAGCAGCCGGTGCCAAGCGGGCTTTGGTGTTACCGGTAGGCGGAGCCTTTCACTCGCCGCTGATGCAACCCGCCGAAGAAGAACTGGCTAAGGCTATTTACGCGACTACTTTTGCCACGGGAATTTGCCCGGTTTACCAAAACGTAGATGCCCTTCCTTACACCGATCCGGAGCAGATTAAAGAAAACCTGATAAAACAACTTACCGCACCGGTTCGCTGGACCCAAACCATCCAGAATATGCTGCAGGATGGCGCTACTGAATTTATTGAGTGCGGACCCGGTAAGGTATTGCAAGGGTTGGTGAAAAAAATAAACAAAGAAGCGGAAGTAAGCAGCGCCGGTGCTTAGTTTTGCTTACTAAGAGTCTTTTCTAAAGAATATAAATAGTCAAAAAGAGTAGCCTTATTTAATAATTATATCTGTTGTTAGGCAAATATTATATGTAAGGAGTTTAAGCAACCCAATCTTGTCATTCAGGAGGAACCTATTTAGCAGATAACCAAATAGGTTCCTCCTGAATGACAGAGATGAGTTCCTTTGCCTAACACATCGCTTATAAGAATATATTTATTATAGAAATCATAAAATAGGCTACTCTTTTTTATAGATTACCACAGGCAAATTATCCGGGCATTCGGCTAGTAAAACTTTGTTGGTTTTATTTAATGCCGGATGAACAAAGTCAGGCGCTAATTCTACTAAAGGCATTAAGGCGAAGCGCCTGTCTTGTAACCGCGGGTGCGGAATAATTAAATAAGGTAAGTTTAGTGCCAGGTGGTCGTAGTACAAAATATCAATATCAATTACCCGCGCGCCCCACTTTATTTTCCGTTCCCGGCCTAATAATTTTTCAATTAAATTAATTTGGGTTAAAAGCTCCTCGGGCGTTAATGCGGTAGAAATTTGCAGTAATTGGTTTAAAAAAGCAGGCTGATCTTCCAGGCCCCAGGCGGCCGTTTCGTATAGCTGCGATTTTGCCTTAACTGCGCCAACAGATAATGCTAATTGCGTAGTGGCAGCCGTTAAAAAATATTCCCGATCGCCTTGGTTGCTGCCGAGTAATAAATAAGTAATTGGCATTTAAAAAGCTTTAAAAAAAGAAATGGTTTTATCGGCGGCGTGTTGGGCAGCGGCAGGTAAGGTTGTATGCGGATAAGGATGGGAACCCCCGAAGCTATGATCGCATTTAGTAATTATTTCCAGCGCAGCATCTGGTTTGTTGGTTTTTAAATCGTAAGCCATTTGCAAAGGGAGCGTTTCGTCGTGGGTACCGTGGATTAACAGCAGCGGTTGGGTCATATGGCGGGCGGCGGCCGGAATACTTAACTTTTCTTTGTTCGCCAGAAAATCTTCTACTAATTGGTAATACAGCGGCAATAGTTGTTTGGTGCGCATATTTTCTACGTGTAGCACGCCCTCTTCTTTCCACTTGGCTATTACCTGCGCCGGCCAGCGGTTTTCGAGGTCGCTAATGGCGGCCCAGGTAGCGGTGGCTTTAATTCGAATATCCTGTGCCGAGGCCAAAATAGCTAACCCGCCGCCGCGGCTATGCCCGATTATAAATAGCTGGTTTAAGTTTATTTCATTCGCCGGTACAGCACTTTTATTGGTGTATAAATAATCTATTAAGGTGCTAACATCGGTTAATTCTTTCGAAAAGTTGTTTTGCGCAAATGCTTCCAGGTCTAGTACATCGTCTTCGGTAAGAGTGCTGCCGTTATGCGATAAATTTAATTTAATGAAAACAAACCCAGCTTCGGCAAAATAATCGGCTAGTAAGTTAAAGTAACCCCATTCTTTAAACCCTTTAAAACCATGAATAAATATGACCACCGGCTTAGGTAAATTATTGGGCTGCAAACGGGCATCGGCCCGTGTAGCCCGGCCGTGAGTTGGCGTTATCGTAAAATCTAGACGTTGGAGCGGTGCTGGCATATTTAAGCAAAATAATTTATTACCTGACTTAATATTAAGATTTTTGGGTAAAGATAAAAATATTAAGGTTGCGGTTTTTTGGGATTATTAGTACAATTTTAAATAAGTAACCAGGTAAATGCAGCTAACGGATAAGGTTAATATTTAGCTAAAGAAAATTTATGCAGGAATTAAAAGAGCAGCCTGCTTGCCTAAACAATAAACTTAGTGCATAAAAAACTGTTTGGATTCGAGGTGCCTACCTAGTAATATTGTGCCCCGGACATGCGCGTAACCCTAAAAGATATCCAAGCCCCTATTGCAACGGAAATGGCGGAATTTGAAAAAAAATTCCGGAGTTCGATGCAATCGCGGGTATTGCTGCTGGATAAGATTATGGGCTATATTGTAAAGCGCAAAGGCAAGCAAATGCGCCCCATGTTTGTTTTCTTTTCGGCCAAGCTTTTTGGCAGCGATATATCCGAAGCTACTTACCGCGGCGCCGCCTTAATAGAATTATTACATACGGCCACGCTGGTGCACGACGATGTAGTAGACGATGCCAATTACCGCCGCGGTTTTTTCTCTGTAAATGCGCTCTGGAAAAACAAAATTGCCGTTTTAGTGGGCGATTACCTATTATCGAAAGGCTTGCTGTTGTCGTTGCAAAACGATGATTTTGATTTGCTGAAGATTGTATCGAATGCGGTAAAAGAAATGAGTGAGGGCGAGCTGTTGCAGATTGAAAAAGCCCGCCGGCTGGATATTACTGAAAGTATTTATTTTGATATTATTCGTCAGAAAACTGCTTCTTTAATTGCTTCGTGTTGTGCAGTGGGTGCTTCTTCAGCGGGTGCCGATGCCGAAACGGTGGAAAAAGCCCGGCTCTTCGGCGAAAAAGTGGGCATTGCCTTCCAGATTAAAGACGACTTGTTTGATTACGGCACTGCTGAAATTGGTAAGCCCGTAGGCATTGATATTAAAGAAAAGAAAATGACGCTGCCGCTTATTTATGCGTTGCAGCAAGCCGATTGGTTTACCAAGCGCCAAATGATTTATCATGTTAAAAACAACAATGGTAAAAATGAAGTGGTAGCCAAGGTTATTCAATTTGTAAAACAATCAGGAGGCTTAGATTACGCCATTAGCCAAATGAATAAATACGCCGAAGAAGCGCTGCAAATATTGCACTCGTTCGCGCCTTCTCCTTCGCGCACTTCTCTGGAGCAACTTATTTCTTATACCATCGAACGCGAGAAATAATAACTATTTATTCACTGCCATTCGTTGTTATTTAATCCCCGGCTAGCTCCATCTTCTTTAAATCTTAAGTAACCTTTTCTTAAATTTTAAGTAGCGCAGCTATCAATTATTTGTTACATAATTAGCAATAATACCCTTGTTTAAAAGCAGTTAATCTGTTAAAAGCTTATTAAACAGTATATTGAAGATGTTTATTTAAACAAATACTATGTTACTTTTAAGTAAACACTGTCCTTTTTGTGCAATATATTTCTTAGTAAGTTTATACTATCAAAATATTCAAACAGAATAGTTTGGATGGTAATTTTAGTTTAGCATGTTCATTAAAAGAGTTATATCCTTCATTTTAATTTTCCTGATAGTTTTTACCTTACAGGTAAAAGACAAGGAAGTAAAGGGTATTGATTCTTTTGCAGTAATAAAAATTCAGAATGCCATGAAGGTGGCCGAAGAAGAAACAAAGCTCCCCAATATGCTGTATTAATTTCTTTAGTTGAAATATTCTGCGAGTTTCGGCAAGTGTTTATTCCTGTAGCAATTTCTGAATGGTTTTTTCAAAATCCTGCACAAATTCTTCGTAGTAGTGGCCGGTGCCCGGTCCCGAAAATCCTGTATGAATCTTCCTGACAGCACCTTTTTTATCCAGAATAATGGTGGTAGGAAAAGCCATTACGTGGTTTAGCATCGGGAGCGTTTTGGCCGCCGATTCTTTGTCGCGCGTGCCGGCTACTAACAACGGGTAATTAATCCCAAACCGGCTTTTTAGTTTCTCTAACCGTTTTTTTGCTTTCTCAAACTCGGGGTTTTGTTCGTAAGCCAGGCCAATAATTTCGAGCCCTTTATTTTTATTTTGGTTATAAAAAGGAGCTAGGTAAGCTGTTTCGTCCATGCAGTTGGGGCACCAAGAGCCCATGAGTTGCAACACCACTACTTTGCCTTTAAACTGAGGGTCTGCGAGTGAAACCTTAGTGCCGTTTAAATCCGGGAATGTAAAATCCAGTTTGGAGTAGCCAGGTTTCAGGTAGGTTAAGGTGTCGGCAGCGGGTAAAACAGCATTTTCGTTGCGCATAGCAAGCCAGGTACTGCGGCCGGTTTTGCCGGAAAAAAAATTACCTTGCAGTTTACCTTCACCATTGGGCGAGGCTTTAAATAAATAAGCGTGGGAACCATCGAACGTAGATAAACGCAGTTCGTCGCCGCTCACTTCGCCATCGAGGTAGCGGTAATCGCCGGTAGCGCTCAGAAAAGTGCCCGATAAATGATTGCCCTGCTGCGTAAATACCCCAATGGCTTTTTCTTCAATTCCTTCTTCATCTTTAAAAACTACATCCCATTTACCAGTATAATTTTGCGTGGGGGCAGCGGGGTTGCGCGAAAAGCGGTATTGCTGATCGTGCTTCGCGCTAAATTCCACTTCATAAGGTTCGTCTAGGTTATATCTAATCCATTGGCCTTTCAGGCCATCTTCCTGGTTGTTGATATGGGCTTTTAGGTCTGCATCAAAAATATGCAACGGTATTTTTACGGAGTCGCCGGTTACGGTAATTTCATCGAGTAATATTTTTTCGGAGCCGTTTACCAGGTACGCAATGGTTTTACCGGTCTGGTTTTTAGTTACTTCCAATAAAAAAGGTAATTCCTGATTCGAAATAGTGAGCACACCGCGCCAGGTACCGGGTTTTAAGGTTTTATTTTTTGGCTGACACGCCGCCGCAAATAATATTAACAGGCCAAGATTAACACCAGCGCTTATATATTTAAATAAGTTGTTCATGTATCAGAAAAATAGATTAGTAGGACTAAGCGAACAAATTGTGGCCGCAAAAGTAAAAGAATACTACTTTATTTAGAAATTAATAGCTGCCGCGCCCGTGCTATTAGATTCGGCTTTAATTCTTAATTGTACGTAAAACCTAACACTTATACATAAATGAGAAATTATGAATCCTGATACAACTCCAAACCCGATTGAGCCGGATAAAATAACCAACGCTGATGAAAGCAAAGAACTGCCCGGCAATAATTCTGAAATACAAGCTCCCCGGCAAACCGACGAACTGGATACCCATTACGAAGGCGTACGGGAAGCGGGCAATGTAGCCGCCGAAGACGAAAAGGAAACCGATAAACTGGATGGCAGTAATGTAAACAACCTGCGCACCAAGTAAGTACGGCTAAGCAGGGGGTTACAATGTAATACTTATTTGTTTTTATTTTAAATAAGAAAATAGGATTACATTAAATAGCACTTTTATATCTGGTTATATATATTTGCGCAAATTTAAATGGGCATGTACTGGTTTTTAGTTGCTTGCCCAACAGTACAAACCTTCAAAACCAATAATTATGGCATTTGATATAGAAATGATAAAGACGGTGTATGCCGGACTTGGCGCGCGTATAGCGGCTGCCCGGACAGCAGTAGGCCGTCCGCTTACCCAAACCGAAAAAATTCTTTACGCACATTTATATAATGGCAACGCTACCCAGGCGTTTGAGCGCGGCAAGTCTTACGTAGATTTTGCCCCGGACCGGGTTGCCATGCAGGATGCTACCGCGCAGATGGCATTGCTGCAATTTATGCAGGCGGGTAAACCGCAGGCAGCAGTTCCGTCTACGGTACACTGCGACCACTTAATTCAGGCCCGCGACGGCGCCAACGAAGATTTAGAAGTAGCCGTTACCGAAAACAAAGAAGTTTACGATTTCCTGGCTTCGGTTTCAAATAAATATGGTATTGGCTTCTGGAAACCAGGGGCCGGTATTATTCACCAGGTAGTATTGGAGAACTATGCTTTCCCGGGTGGTATGATGATTGGTACCGACTCGCATACGCCTAATGCCGGTGGCTTGGGTATGATTGCCATTGGGGTAGGCGGTGCCGATGCCGTAGACGTAATGGCCGGTATGGCCTGGGAGTTAAAATTCCCGAAAGTAATTGGGGTTAAGTTAACCGGCCGCATGAGTGGTTGGACTTCGCCGAAAGATGTAATTCTGAAAGTGGCAGGTATTTTAACTGTAAAAGGTGGTACCGGCGCTATTGTAGAATATTTTGGCGAAGGTGCCAACAGTATGTCTTGTACTGGTAAAGCTACCATCTGTAACATGGGTGCCGAAATTGGCGCTACCACTTCGGTATTTGCTTACGACGGCAAAATGCGCGATTACCTGGTAGGAACTGAGCGGGCCGATATTGCGGACTTAGCCGACCAAGTGGCCGAGCACCTGCGGGCTGATGATGAAGTTTACGCCGATCCGGCCGCTTTCTACGATCAGTTAATTGAAATTAATTTATCGGAGTTGGAGCCGCACGTAAACGGACCATTTACGCCGGATGCCGCGTGGCCAATTTCCCAATTTGCCGCGGCGGTTAAAGAACACGATTGGCCGGCTAAGTTAGAAGTAGGTTTAATTGGTTCTTGTACCAACTCTTCTTACGAAGATATTACCCGGGCAGCTTCTATTGCTAGCCAGGCTGTTGAAAAAGGCTTAGCGGTTAATGCCGAGTTTACCGTAACGCCCGGTTCTGAACTGGTGCGGTATACTGTGCAACGCGATGGCTTGTTAGATACTTTTGCCGAAATGGGTGGTGTAGTATTGGCGAATGCCTGCGGACCATGTATTGGCCAATGGGCGCGTCATACCGATGATCCTAAACGCAGAAATTCTATTATTACTTCTTTTAACCGGAATTTCGCTAAGCGGAACGATGGCAACCCCAATACCCACGCTTTTGTGGCTTCGCCCGAAATTGTAACCGCGTTTGCGATTGCCGGTGATTTAACCTTTAATCCTTTAACTGATACATTGGTAAATAAAAACGGTGAAGCCGTTAAGCTGGATGAGCCAAGAGGCGTTGAACTACCGGTTAATGGTTTTGCGGTTGAAGATGCTGGTTATGTTGCGCCGGCCGAAGAAGGTAGCCAGGTTAATGTGATTGTAGATCCGCAATCAGACCGTCTGCAATTGCTCGAAGGTTTCCAGCCCTGGAATGGTAACGATTATAAAGGCTTACGTCTGTTAATTAAGGCCCAAGGTAAATGTACCACCGACCATATTTCAATGGCTGGTCCTTGGTTAAAATACCGCGGACACCTGGATAATATTTCGAATAACATGCTGATTGGTGCTACCAATGCTTTTAATGGCGAAACCAATAGCGTGAAAAACCACACGGTACAAGGTACGCCTTACCAGGAAGTCCCAACCGTAGCCCGGGCCCTTAAAGCAGCCGGTATTGGTTCTATTGTGGTCGGCGACGAAAACTACGGCGAAGGTTCATCGCGTGAGCATGCGGCCATGGAGCCTCGCCATTTAGGTGTTAAAGTGGTACTGGTAAAATCTTTTGCCCGTATTCACGAAACCAACCTGAAAAAGCAAGGTATGCTGGCTTTAACTTTTGCAAATAAAGCCGATTATGATGCAATTCAGGAAGATGACCTGATTGACGTAGTTGGATTGTCCGGGTTCGCTCCAGGCAAATCTTTGCAAGTAGTATTGCACCACGCCGATGGCAGCACCCATACTTTCGAGGTTAACCATACTTACAACGAAGGTCAGATTGGCTGGTTCAGAGCCGGTTCGGCGCTTAACCTTATCCGGATACAAGGTGCCGCTACCCAAGCCAACCAGGTTTCCGGTCAGAAAGCTTAATAATTAATAATATTGGTTAAATAAAAAGGCCCTCCGCAAGAGGGCCTTTTTATTTAACCAATTTCCTGATTTCAATTAGAATATTTTGCACGCCACCAGTAACATGCCAACAGCCAGCGTTTATAGTAGTTAGGCTAATTACAAATACTGAAACTTTTGGCGATAAATACCATCTTTACCTCTAATTTGAAGCACATACATACCTTTAGCCAAGCCAGCTAGCTTTAAGCTATGCAAACCGGTTCTGGTTATGGCTTGTTGTTTCACTACGGTACCCATCAGGTTAATTACTTCCAACGTAACATTGTTGCTCGTAGCTATATTGGCAGGTATCTGAATAAATAATTGATCTTGGGTCGGGTTAGGATACACCACAAAATCGGCGGCTTGCCAATTATTACTGAAATCCAGGTATTTAATCTGAATATTTTGCGTGAGCGAATCAACACAACCTTTATTATCTGTTACCACCAGTTTAACGTTATAGCTGCCAGGTTGCTGATATTGAATAGTTGGCTCTTTTGACCGGCTCTCGCCTTTGTCGCCAAAGTACCAGTGCCAGCTAACGGCCTCGGGTGTTTGGTCTTTAAAATTTACCAGGCCATTAAGCGCCAAAGTTTCTGGATTAGGATTGTAGGTAAACGCCACACTGGGCTTTTGTACCTGAATTTTTACGGGTACTAACGGACTTTCGTAAAGCGAATCGGCATTACTCACGTAAAGAACTGTGTTGCTGTTGAGGCGAGGTGTCTTATAGCTAACCCCAGAACCCAACACCGTTTTCCGGTCTGCATCGGCATAAAATTTAAATTTGGAGCCATTTTCCGGGGATATAACCGAGGGAGTGCCCGGGCAAATAGTATCGTTTTGCAGCACGGGAGTAGGACTGATTTTTACCTCTATGTAGCGGGCTTTAGCTGCGGTAGCGCTTTTTTGCAGATCTTCTAAATTATCCCCGGCTAATATGGCAAAGGCTACCGTTACGGTTTCACCGGAGGCTAAGTACGGGATTCGGGCGCCGGTTACATCCGATACATCGTTGCCTTGGCCGTTTAAACCGGCGCTACGGTTTTTATCTGGGGTGTTAGACAAAGCCCGGTATTTTTTTACATCACTAAAACCGTCCGAAAGGCTAATATTATCGGTTGGGCCGTACAGGTTATCGATGGCATAGTGGGTAGCCGGTAAATCCGACAGTAATTTAACCCCGGCATAAACATTGCGGCGGTCTACGTTATACACATAGCCCATTTGGTGGTCTGGGTCCCAATCGGCTGCATTCCGGAAAGCCCCATCAATATCCCAATCGGTGTACATGCCGGCATACAAGTTCTGAAACGGCTCCAGGGTGTTATTCGTGATCTTGTATTCCAGCACAACAAATTTATGATTAGGGGCATTTTTCCAGGCATAGGCCCGGTAAGATACGCGTACGCCAGCCGTATTAGTAGACGGAAATGAATCTTGAATGGCTCCTTGCGCGGCTATATCGGCAAACTTTGGATTAGGAATAAACCGAACGCCTGCTACTTTCGAAAAATTATTATCTGATTCGAACAAATCGTTACGAATATTATCCGATACGCGGCCCGGTGTAGTACCAATCATAATACCCCCTTCGGCTAACAGCGGATTACCTTTTTTGTAAAATATGCCGTCGCCTTGCTGGTAATCTAACCCGTTGTAGCCAATATTACCTTTACTGGTTATACTTACGCCCAGGTTATTAATATTAATGGTAACAAAATCGGGGTTAGCGGCAATTTTAAAATATTGATAATCTGTGTAACTGCCATCGGCATAACCGTACCGGAAATTCAGAACCGAATTTAGCGGTATATCGGGGTTTATATAAATAACAAAAGGATTGCTGGCATTGGTAACAGAAGCGCCACTCGCAATTGCCCCGCCCGCAAAACTATTTTGCAGAATAGTTACGTACGGCGAAGTACAGGTTAAAGTAACCTGCAGGTTTGCTGTAGCCGCTAACACGTTCTGGAAAGTGCCGGTAATTTTTAAAGTATCGCCGGCCATCAGGCTATTTCCTTTGTTAAACTTGTTCTCTATATTCCGGACCGATTTGGTGTTGGTTTCGGATAAAGCCCGGTATAAATTAAGCCGGCCACGGCCCAGTCTTTCCTGAAAAGGCGCATTTGTTTGTATGTGGTAAATATCATCGGTGGTTAGGCGAATTTGCTCGGCAACCTGCATAGGCGTATAATGCGGAAATTGCTTGCTGACCAAAGCCGCGGCCGCGGCCACAATAGGAGCAGCAAACGATGTGCCGTGGCCATAGGTGTATTCATTATTTTTGGCACCTGTGGTCGTAACGGATAGGCCCGGCGCCATCAGATCTACTTTATTGCTGTAAGTATGGAAAGATACCCGGTTATCGCTCGGATCGACGGATGTTACTGAAATAACGTTATCGTAAGAGGCTGGGTAAAAATCAAAATCGCCGTTGGTGTTACCAGCTGCCGCTACCACAATTGCTTTTTTATTGATAACCGCATAGTTAATTATGTCCTGCTCATAAGCCGAACTAAATCCTGGTGAGCCCCAGGATAAATTAATTACTTTACAGCCGTGGTCGGCGGCATACACAATGGCTTCGTAGCCCGCAAAATTGCCTTTGGCTTTAGAGTTGAAAACTTTTATAGGTAATACTTTACAATTATAGGCTACGCCAGCCAAGCCTTTACCATTATTTGCTTCCGCCGCAACAATTCCAGTTACAAAAATACCGTGTGCATTGGCATCAGCCGTTGGGTCATTGTCGTTATCGCCCAAATCCCAGCCATGAAAATTATCAACGTACCCGTCGTTATCGTCATCTATGCCGTTAATCGGGTCAGCGTAGTTATACTTTATTTGCTTCTTTAAATCTTCGTGGTTTAAATTAATGCCCGTATCCAGCACCCCAATTACCACCGTTGAATCGCCCGTTTGAATATCCCAGCCTTTATAAGCTTTTATGGTTTTAAGATAATACTGTTTTCCCTTCAGCGAATCGGCCAAGGGGTCATTCGGCATTTTGAGTAGTTCGGGAATATTTACCGGCTCTACGTAACTTACCACCCCAGTACTTAGGAGCAAAGCCTTAAGTTTATTAAAAGTAACCCCCGGATTGTATTCCAGTTCATAAAGCAGGGTTAAGTCTATTTCGCCGGGTTTAAGAAATGGCTGCGGCAAAGCTCTCGGAAACTTTTGCTTTAACGTATGCGGCTGAATAGGCGAGAGCAGTTTTTTTACTTCCTGTAAAAAATAGCTCTGTAGCTCATAGTCTGATTTTAACTTAAAAATAAGGGTATTAGGCTTTGTTTTAGGTGCTGGTGCCACTGGTACCTGAGCCGAACAAAGCAAAACCGAAAATGTAAAAGCAATAAGTAAAAGTGTTCTGGTAAAAAAGAAATGGGTAAACATTATATCATACCTGCTAACTATAAAAATCAATTTTTAAATTATTCTTTTCGCCGGCTTTAATCCGGAGAAGCGTTAATTAAGATTACACCGTCTACACAAATTTGTTACATTAGCCAAGCACAATATTTAGATTAAATATATTAAAATGCTAATATACTAAAGTGTTACATACTTTCCCAATAAAATTTAATTTAATAATAAAATACTAGAATTTATTTAAATATTCTACAGACCGCAATACTTTATCAGTAAAATATTGAGGCGTTTGTTAATCAGGTAGTTTTGGTTTTTATTTTGCTGCTGCTACTAGGCAGATAGTCGTTTAACTAAAGCTGCGTTTTATCCTGTTTTGCAGGCACTTGCTAGTTCTATTTGTTTTCTTTGGTAAATATTCTTTATCAAAATTCCGGAAAATTCGTTTACTATAATATTCCTATTTTACCTGTGCAACAAAAAATATGAATGCAGCTAACACATTTTTCGCGGGCATTATTTTTTGGCTTTCCTCTAAATTAATTTAGCATGTTGTATGATAGCGTTACAAGACCAAGAGAAAACCCTGAAAGAAGCAATTAATGCTTTGCATCACCGGACTTTTTTTTCTTATTTCCCGGAAAACCCTTCGCCGGATGTTTACGGACCGGAAGCAGATGCAAAAGGACGAGAAAAATTCAACAATTTATTAGGGCAACGGTATAAAGAATTAAAACAAGCAGAGCCGGAGGCCTGGGTAGGGCAGGAAGAATCGCCGTATACGCAGGAAGCTTTGGGTATAAAATATCCATATTTTAGCCCGGCTACGCTGGTAAATAATGCGCAGGAAGCTTTTCATCAATGGCGTAAGGTGCCAGCCGATACCCGGGTAACCGTTTTATTAGATTCGCTGAGCGGTCTGCAAAATCGTTTTTTCGAATTAGCTTATGCTACCATGCACACCACCGGGCAAGCTTTTATGATGGCGTTTCAGGCATCGGGACCGCACGCCGCCGACCGGGCACTGGAAGCAATTGCCACCGGCTACGAAGAACTAAATCGCTTTCCAGAAGAGGCCGATTGGGAGAAACCTATGGGTAAGTATAACCTGAAATTGCAAAAATCCTGGCGGGCGGTGCCCAAAGGGGTAGCGTTGGCCATCGGTTGCTCTACTTTCCCGACCTGGAATACGGTGCCAGGTATGTTTGCCAGCCTGGTAACCGGTAATCCGGTAATTGTAAAGCCCCATCCGAAAAGTGTTTTGCCCATGGCCTTGGTAGTAGCCGAAGTACAGCAAGCATTAATTAATCATAACCTGAACCCGCTTATCTGCCAGTTGGCCGCTGACCCCGACGACCGACTAATTACCCAAGAATTAGCAGAGCATCTGGCTGTGAAAGTAATAGATTATACGGGTAGTACCGCCTTTGGCAATTACCTGGAAAGTTTGCCCGGAAAAATAGTTTTTACGGAAAAAGCAGGGGTTAATTCTGTTATTCTGGAATCGGTGGTAGATTTGGACAAAGTAATGCAAAACCTGGCTTTTTCCATTTCGCTTTACTCGGGCCAAATGTGTACCGCGCCGCAAAACTTTTTTATTCCCGCAACGGGCATTAACGTAAACGGAGAACAAGTGCCTTATGAGCAGGTTGTACAAAAATTTGCCGATGCGGTAAGTTCGCTCATTAATAACCCGAAGGTAGGGCCGCACGTGTTAGGAGCCATTCAGAACCCCGGTACCGTAGCGCGCGTGCAAGCAATAGAAAAAATGCCGGGTAAACCAATATTAACTACCTGCGATGTCGCCAATCCGCAGTTTGCCCAGGCCCGGTTATGCTCGCCGGTAATTTACGAAGTGGCCGCCGCCGATAAAGAAGTGTACAACCGCGAATTATTCGGGCCAATAGCGTTGGTTATTAAAACCCATAATACGCAACAATCCATAGCGTTGGCCAAAGAAATGGCACTGAACCACGGGGCAATCTCTTGTGGCGCTTACACTACCAATCCGGAATTAAAAGAACAGATTAAAGACGAAATGAGCCTGTCCGGAACTCCGGTTAGCTTTAATTTAACCGGCAATATTTACTTAAACCAGCATGCTAGCTTCTCCGATTTTCACGTAACTGGCGGTAACCCGGCGGGTAATGCGTCTTTTACTAACCCTGAATTTGTAGTAAAGCGATTTACCTGGGTAGGATTCCGGGAACTGGTTTCGGAATAAATTAATCTGGAACACTATTTAATTACAAAGCAAAAGCCAGCTTTTTAGCTGGCTTTTGCTTTGTAATACGCTTAAGTATTACTCCCATATTTTTTTTATATCGTTGGCTAAGCCTTCAATTCCATTTTTTATGTCAGTCCAGGTGTTGGTGCTGGTGTCGTTGGCCGAGGCATTTAATTTTTCGGCAATCAAACTCCGCTTTCGTTCTAAGGCTGCAATGTGCTCATGATAAGTATGGTTTGAGTCGGCGGCGGTAGCATGAGCCCGGCCCTGCAATATTTTTATCTTGCCATCTAGCTCTTCCAGACTTTTTTTGATTTCGTCATGGCTCAAATTTTCCGGTGCCCGTACACTTTCTGGTTTTGGCGGATATGATGTCATATGTATGCTACTTTTAGTTTAGTTAACTTTAAAATAGAGCTGCTTCTGTGTTGTAATAGCAGAACCAGCAATTATAGTTATTACTTACATTCCGGAAAAAAGATTTATGAAGTAGTTAAAATAACGCTTTACTGGCACGTTAAAAAAGTTGCAGCACCATATTAGCCACCTAAATTACTGGTTTTAGTTAGCTAAAATAATTTTACCGGCTGCATAAAAAAATAACCTGTAATATGTTTACAGGTTATTTTTTTAACTAATTAAGAATATTGCTGGCTAGGTAATTTACAGTTCCCCGGAAAAACTTATCGGCAGGTTGGGTATTCGGTTTCTACAACAGTGGTAACCGGAGTGCTGTTTGTAGAAGCTGTGGTTACAACTTTGGTTTGTTTGCCGGAAGCATTGTAGTTGCGGCTAACGGTATAGGTTGTTTTAACACTGCCATCGGGGTTATAAACTTTATAAGCCGTTGCATTATTTTTACTAAAATTTAAGCCCGCAGAAGATCGGCTAACATTCTGCGAGATTTGCAAATTTTTTAAAGTGTTGGTTAATAATTTGTCATCGTAGCTAGTGTACTCTTCTTCTAAATATTCATTACCGCCAGCCGGCTGAAAATAAGTTTTGGTTACGTTATCGTTCTCGTTATACTCATAACGCCAGTGCACGCCAAAGCTGGAAACAATTTTAGAAACCTTTTCATTGTCGTAGTAATAAAGACGGGTTTGAATTAAGTTGTGATTCCCGTCTTCCACTTTGTAATTATCGGTCTGGTATAATTTGCCATCGTTGTAATAAGTAAAAGTAGTTTCGTACTGCGCTACAGGCGTATTATTTTCTCCGGTTACTTTCTCAAATATTTTTAATAATCTGCCTTTGCTGTCGTATTCCGGTAAGCTCTCGGTTTTCTTTCCATCAAAGTCGTAGTGCGTTAATTTGGCAAATTCGTCGCCTTTAAAAGCGTATTCATTTAATAAAACGCGCTTGCCTTGGTAGTTCGTCCATTCTTTTTGAGTAGCGCAATCTGGTCCGGGCGTTAGGTTATTAAAATTATTATCCTGGCAAGAAGTAAAAAATAAAGTTGCCAAAAATATGGCAACCATGAGCGTAGTATTTTTTTGCATAATATTAATTAGTTAAAGTTATTAGGGTTACTGGGTAAATTAGGTTATTTAAAAAAGAGTTAAATTTTGGCATTGATTATTTTCCAAATTTTGGAAAGTATGTTTATAAGTTTTATTATAGTGGGTTGCTCTAATATAAACAGTATTTAAGTTTTGTACTCACAAATTTAAATATATTATTTCTCGGGGCATTATTATTTTATAATGATTCTGTTATATATGTATGGTACTTAGTAACCGAAAAGATTAATAGAGCAATTTTGCTTATTTAAAGATAACTGCTGCAAGTAAGTCAAACAATAGTTTATTTCATATACTTATTTATACGTATATTTATATGTAATGTTTGCTTTTTAGAATATTTCTGCAAAAAATAGTTCTAATAAAAGTGAGTAGCTGTGGTTGTAGGCTTATAAACTAAGAGCAACAGTTGTGAAATATTAATGCAGTGCTAACGTAAGTTTTGGGTAGCAGTATTACTTCATTCTAAAGTCTTTAGTTGTTTTCGTTCCTTTACTGGGTAACCATTTTCTGGCGAAAGCAAATGCTGCTTTAAACCGAAATTCCTGCGGTGCGGTAAACAAAATATCCGGAATAGAGTTAAGCTATAACATTTAACTTAAATAAATTGCTATGAAAACGTTATATACGGCAGAAGTAACGGCCACCGGTGGCCGCAGCGGCCATGTTGTTTCATCAGATGGTGTAATAGATATGCCGGTTACCGTACCCGAAGGGTTAGGAGGGAAAGGCGGTAGTACCAATCCGGAGCAATTATTTGCTGCTGGTTATGCGGCTTGCTTCCAGAGTGCTTTATTATTAGTAGCTGGCAAAGATCGTATTCGGTTAGAAAAAGAATCTACTGTAACGGCCCGGGTAAGCCTGAACCAACTAGATACCGGCAATTATGGATTGAGTGTAATCCTGGATGTGGATTTAAAAGGCTTGGATAAAGAGCAAGCTAAGCAACTGGTACACCAGGCGCACGAAGTATGTCCTTATTCGGTAGGTACCCGCGGCAATATTAATGTAGAACTGAACGTAGTATAAGAAGAAATAATTTTAGTACTGAACCTAAATAAAAAACCTCTCCAGTTGCCTGAAGAGGTTTTTTATTTATGAGAATAAATATAGGTTAAGCTAATACTTCTTTAACCCGGTCGGCAGCATCTTTTAATAATACCGCTGAGTAAACTTTCAGGCCAGATTCATCTATAATGCGGGCGCCTTCTTCGGCATTGGTGCCTTGCAACCGCACAATAATAGGAACCTGAATATCGCCAATATTTTTGTAAGCTTCCACAACGCCGCTAGCCACCCGGTCGCAACGTACAATACCACCAAAAATATTAATCAGGATAGCTTTTACATTCGGGTCTTTTAAAATAATTCGGAAACCGGCTTCTACGGTTTGGGCATTAGCGCTACCGCCTACATCCAGGAAGTTGGCCGGCTCGCCACCCGAAAGCTTAATAATATCCATGGTAGCCATAGCCAGACCGGCGCCGTTAACCATACAACCTACGTTGCCATCGAGCTTTACGTAGTTCAGGTTATGGGCACTCGCTTCTACCTCCAAAGGATCTTCTTCGTTAAAATCGCGCAGATCTTCAAAGGTCTTGTGCCGGTACAAGGCGTTATCGTCTAAATTAACTTTAGCATCAACGGCTAATATTTTGTTGTCCGAAGTTTTTAATACCGGGTTAATTTCAAACTGCGAGGCATCGGTATCTTCGTAAGCGCGGTACAGGGCCTGAATAAATTTCACCATTTCCTTAAAAGCTTCGCCTTCTAACCCTAAGTTAAAAGCTACTTTGCGCGCCTGGAAAGGCTGCAGACCAACCCGCGGGTCGATCCATTCTTTCAATATTTTTTCCGGAGAGTGTTCGGCAACTTCTTCAATGTCCATACCGCCTTCGGTACTAGCCATTATTACGTTGCGGCCTTTCGCCCGATCCAGCAGAATACTCAGGTAATATTCTTTAGGCTCCGACGGACCTGGATAATAAACATCCTGGGCAATTAAAACTTTATGTACGGTGCGGCCTTCCGGGCCAGTCTGGTGTGTTACCAGGTTCATGCCCAAAATAGCGTTGGCGTGTTCCCGCACTTGGTCCAGGTTTTTGGCCAGCTTAACACCACCACCTTTACCGCGACCACCCGCGTGTATCTGCGCTTTAACTACGTGCCAGCCCGTGCCAGTTTCGGCGGTTAGGCGTTTGGCGGCTTCTACTGCCTGGTCCGGATTGCGAACCACAATGCCCTCCTGTATACGTACGCCGTAGTTTTTTAATATTTCTTTACCTTGATATTCGTGTATGTTCATAGGTTCAGGTTTTATCCGGCACGAATGTAAAATATATTCCCTTTAAATTCAAACAGTAGTTCGTTATTCGTTAGCCGTTAATCGTTATTCGTTGTCCGATATATTTTGGTTTACTGTTTTCGTCTACTAGTATTCTGTATCAAACTTTAACTAATTTTCCATTGGTTCAGAAAAGAAAAATCAGTTTAATCTCCAAAACCGGATAACGAACAACGATTAACGGCTAACGAATAACGAACTACTGTTTTCCGTACCACTGCGCTAATATTTGCGCGGCTGGTTTATTTTGCGGGGTAAAATCACCGTGATATTGGCGGTTTTCGCGGAGGCGCGGGTACCATTTCCAGATGTACATGCCCCTAAACCAAGGCTGGTGCCATACCGTCTGGAACATGGCTTCGTAGCAGGCAGCCTGGGTACTAGCGGCTTGGGGTAGTTCGGGTTGGGCGCCGCGTTCCGGCCATTTCCAAGGCTCTATACCGGCATCCGGGGTGCTTTTGTAACCGGCTTCGGTAAAAACAATGGGCTTCTGGTAGCGCCTGGCTATTTTGGCCAAGTCTGGTAAATGCTGTTCCCAGCCTTTTTTTAATTCTTTTAGCGTCGGATTATTTTTCTTAGTAAGCGGAAAATAAGCTTGTACGCCAATAAAATCCAGCTCATCCCAGAATTTTATTTGCTCATACTCCAGGTACCAGTTAGCGGCATACGTCAGTTGGCCGCTATATACCTTCCGGATATCTTTAATTAAATCGCGCCAGGCTTGCTCATGCGTAACTGCCGGTTTGTGTAGTTCGGTGCCAATGCAAAAGGCTTCAATTTGTTCTTGCTGGGCTAGTTGCGCGTAGTGCAAAATAAAGGTCCGGTAATTGCGGAACCAGTCCTGCCACTCCGCTTCACTATTCATCTCAATATCGCCGAGCCATTTGCCAGTGCGGTCGTGTAACCAGATGTGCGGCTTGAGCAACGTTTTAATACCTAATTTTTTGGCTTGGCGGGTTGTATTAATAAGTCCCAAATCGCTTTCGCCCCAATAAGCCCGGTTAGCACGGGTGTTTAATCTAACTTCCGGAGAATTATAGGCCGCTTGCCAGCCAAATGGTGTCTGGGAAATCCACTCGATATTATTTTGTTTCAGCGCTTGTAATTGCTCCAGGGTTACCGAGTCGGCGGCTACCCAACTTACGCCGCGCATTAATTCTGGTCGGTTAGGTAGGGCAAATGCTGTCTGCTGATTACTCATAGGGGCATCCGCAGCAAAGTACTTTTTGCAAATAAAAGCAAAACTCAGCAGGGCTAAGCCAATCAGCAGAAAGCTGCTTTTCCGGATCATTTATTTCAACTATTTTGAGCTGTCTAATATATAAAATATTGAGGCTTCGTGCTAATAGTTCTTATATTTTCAGGTTTTGCTTTCAGCAATTTGAAGCATTTATTTACAAGCGCCGCAAAATATAAAGAGAGCTTGACGGAATTGGAGGTAAGTAGCGGTAGCATAAAAATGCCATTCCTTTAATATTTACTCCGAGAATTATTGATTAAATATTAAAGGAATGGCACGGATAAGATGATTGAATATTATTTCTATTTATTTCTTTACTAAAACAAATTTTTGTGTGTCCGTATCCACCACTTTTTTAAGCATGCTGTGTAGTTTGTCGTATGCTTCGGGCGTAAATTCACCTTCTTTTAGTAATAATTTGCGGGAATAAATTAATTGCCCACTAGAAACCTGAACCGAAGTGGAAAAAGAACCCAGTTCGTTTTGCAGGGTAACGGGCTCCGGAATATAATCGGGCTTGAAACCAGCCGGCAGGTTAAAAGTAAAAACGTCTTCGTCGTAAAAGCCGCGGGTAATGCTCACTTTCTGTTTCCGGTTCCGGACTTCTTTGGGTACATTTAAATTGCGGGTAAGGTGGTAAACCGGTACCACCAGCATATTATTATCAATATTCCCGTACCCGGCAGCTTTTATTTCCATTTTTTCGGTCAGGTGGGGTTTGCTGGTTTTTTGCGGCTCCAGGGTATATTTAATTATTTCCAGGTTGTTGATGGGGTATATTTCTTTGAGTAAATCCGTACGCTCTTTACCAGCTTTCAGAAGCAAGTGGTCGCGGTTGTCGTACTGCGAGCCTTCGTAACGGGTTTCCAATTGCCCTTGCAGCAAACCTTTTTCGTCGAGGGTGAAAGTAGCTTGCCGTATTTGCCGGTTTTGTTCCGGGGCGTAGCCGCTGGTGCGGGCAATTACCCCGCCATTTTCGGTATAAAGTAAAACCCGGCGCTTATCGGTAAAAGTGCCCATATAACCCATCGGCGCCTCCCGACTGGTACACTCCAGCCAAATAGTATCTTGCGCTACCGGTACGCACAAAATGGCATGGTTGCCCTGGAAAGCACTCGCAAAATCGGGTAAATAACTTTTCCGGTCCGGGCCGGCATTAACCTCGGCATAATGCGCTTTTATACCAGCCGCACTAAGCAAACTACGGGTGTAATTAGTCAGGGCTTTGCAGTCGCCGTAACCCAGCCGATCTACTTCTTCGGCTTTCATGGGCTGCAAACCGCCAATGCCTATTTGCACACTTATGTACCGGTTCTTTTGCTGCGTATATTCGTATATTTTCCGGATTTTCTCTTCCGGGGATTTAATATTTTGCACCAAAGCAGTAACAGCGGCAACCGTTGCCGGCGACAATTTATCGCGGCCCTGAAGCAAATTATCGTAAGCCCATTTGCCGTATTCCTGCCAATTGGTAAATTTACCCGTTATGCCTTCGTACGAAAAAGTAACCGGGGCAATCTCTACCATGGTCATATATTCCTGGGCCGGCGGGCTAAACGGTTCGCTTTTAATAGCCGGTAAGTTTTGGGTGTTCCATTCCAGCGTTCTAGCATCCGCCGTGCTGGTTTCTTTCCGGGGTGTTTTTAAATTAAATTCTTTGAGCCGGGTTTCGAAGCTGGGTTTCGAAATAAATTTATAACTGCTGTTTTCTACCGCAATATCCAAAGCTTTTTGCGGGTGCCAGTCCGGGAAATAGAAGGTATGCTTAAAACGCAACTCGTATTCGTACTCGATGGTGTACGGGTAGAAGTTTAACCGCGGCGTGTAATGCTTTACCCGGTCATCTTCAAACAACGAAATATCGCTGATAGCGCTTACATCCTGAAAATCCGAAGCTGCTAATTTCTTAATAAGCTTACCGGTATTATCATAAACGGCACCCTTCAGGTTTTTGAGCTGCCGCGATTTATCGTAGAAAACAGCAATATTGGCGTATTCGGCCCCATTGCTGTTGAGGATGGTAATGGCTTCTTTGTACCGAAATATTACCTGATCTAAATCTTTTACCTCGGTAACGCTTTCCTGCACCCGCACTACCGCATTGGCATACGCTTGTAAAGATTTAGGTATTGCGGCTGCATCGTAAGATATTGGCGGGGTGGCAGCTGTAAGGTTAAAGCAAACAACTCCGCAAATCAGCAGAAAAAGAAATAATTTACGCATTTAAGCTTTTTTATTAAAAACCAGATTTGTTTTATAAGACTGCACAATTTTATTGAAGAGTTCTTTCAGGTAAATATATTCTTCGGAACTGTAAACCGGTTTGCTCAACGAAATCATACTGGTTACCACCACCTTGTTGCCAATATTTTGTACACTAAAAATAAAGCGTCCGCCACCATTGGGCAAGGCCAGGGTTACCGGAGTAGGTAAAATGGCCAATTCAAATTCGTTGGGGTATTGCAGATTTATGGTTAAGGTTGTTTCAATGGGGGCACCTAAGTCAACGGGGTAGGTTCGTTCCTTTGCAGTAAACGGGTTCTTTTCCCAGCTTTCCATAAAGAAAGGATTCAGAAACAGCTTGTTCTTGTTTAAATTATCGAAACCTTCTATGCTTACTTCAAAGGTCTGCGATAAAGCTTTGTCTAACGTTTCGAGGTTATTAATATCGTATTTTACTATTTTAATTTTACTCCATTTTTCATCCAGCGACTCAATGTACTCGTCGTGGTTGTTAAAGGAATTAATGTGTTTCCGATCCTGCAGGGCATCGTAACCGGCCGAAGAGTTAACAACTTTGCCTTTAAAGCTGCCATCCGTTTGTAAACTCAGGTCCATGTAAATGGTTTGTTTTTGCTTTTCGGTAGGCAGAATGTCCAGCCAATACGAAGCACCTTTTTCCGGAAAAGCCCGGCCTTTGCCGTTGAGGCAGCGGATGGGCAACATGCCAAACGAAACAAACGGATCGGTCGCATCGAGCAGGTAGCTTTTGCCCCCAATAGCAACCCGGGCCACTACATAATTAAAATCACTAATTACCGGGTGAATATCAATAGGCAAGCCGTTTTCGCGGGTCGATAAAATAACTGGTTCGGTTTTAAAACCGCCCATATTTAAAGCTGCTATGAGCGATAAATTTATATCGCCTACGTTGCCGGTTTTGCTCTCGTAAGCTTTTTTAATGCCAAACTCAGAATATTTGCCGTAAGTATCGTTCCAGCGGTACCAGCCTTTAATAAAATCGAATATTTTCTGGGCTTTTTTGAGCGAGTCGGTTTCGGCAGCAATTAAAGCTGTTAGGTTCTCGCGGAAAACATCTTTGCCCTTGCGGAGTTGGCCGCCAAATTTGGCATCGTTACGCAGTTCCAGGTCTACGTCTTTCCATTCCTTGGTTATTTTTTCTTTGCGGCCATCAAAATATTGCAGTTCTTTCAACTCAAAATATACCGCCGATAAGAAGTTGCTTTTGGCCGTCATGTACTCTTCTTCTACGAAAGCAGGAATATTGGCCATAGCAAATTTGTACAAAGCGCAATCGGCTTTGTGGCCGCCACCGGGCGTAAAGCAATCTTTTAATAATTCGGAATCTTGCTTGTCGAGTTTTCTGGCACCGCGCAGCGTAATATTGTATAAATAATTACCCGGAATTTTCGCCCAATATTCGCTGTGCATTTTAGGAATATCCGACTGAAACTCCCACGACCGAAAGTTGAAGACAAACGGCGACTCCAGGGTATATTTTACTTCTATTACGCAGCCCTCCTGAATATTAGGTAAAGTAAACTTTACCAGGTCCAGGTATTTAGATTTGTTTTCGGTGAAGGTTTTGCGGCTATCTAGCTTAGTTTCTTCTACCTTGCCGTTTACCAGGTTATAAGTAGAAGCCTGAATTTTATTAACTTTTTCGCTTTTGCCATTTTGTTTAAACAGCGGGATGGTAATATTGGCTTGGTCGAAAGCTTTGCTATTCAGGATTTTAATTTTGACGTGGTAATTATGCAATAAATTATGATCGTTGCTATTGTCGATGTATGATTCGCCGAACTCCTGCAATACCACCGCATTGGACGTAGTATCTTTATCATACTCCTTCATCTGAAGCTGAAATAATGCAATTTGGCCAAACTGATAGCCACTTTCCTGAGCCTGCGCCGTTAAGAACAAAAGAAGTAATAAGGGAGTGAGTAGCAGTTTAGCCATGCCGAACATTTTAGGGTGAAATTTTAAAAGGAAGTGGTTGTGTTCTAAAGAATATTCAATTATCAGGAATACAAATTTCGGAAAAGATCTATATATAACAATACCTATTAATAGGTATATTATTAAAAATTTAAACTGCAGAATAGGAATATACCTTTGCCCAGGAAAAGGTATATTTTGGAGAAACTCTAGTTTAAGAACCTAAAAAAATTAAATTTTAGCTTTAATAAAGAGCAAAATGTTTAGCTGGTTTTATTTAAATGGCTGATGGTAAATAGTTTATAAACTGCTAAGTTGCCAGTCAAAAATAATTTAAAAATATTGTTAACCTTTTGAATATCAAATACATACAAAGTAGTTGTGATTGAGCAATTCCGAATTATATAGGGCTGGTGTTTGTTAATTCTGTAGCTGCTCGGTAGCCTTTTTTACAGGTTTTTACCGGGGCAAGAAAACAGATTTGCAACGAAAAAGATTAGGATGATAGCTACTTCCGAGAAGGTAAATATTGCAACAGAGCCCCATTCGGCTAAATTGTGGATGCCCAAACAAGTACTGATAACCCCGGCGGCGCTGGATGAACCCTGGGGCCAGCAAATATACAACCGGGTGAAAGCCTTAAACCTGCCGGTGCAAGAACTAAAGCAAAACCGTTTAATAAATTTACGCGGCGAAGACGAGCGGGAAACTTACCGCAAAGCCAAAAGTACGCTGGCTATTGTTACGGCCCCGGCTAGTGCCTTAAAGCTACAACCAATACCGCCCTCCGCTGATTACCAGTTTCATTTGGCCGAGGGTTGTCCGGCGCATTGCCAATATTGTTATTTGGCGGGCAGTTTGCAAGGGCCGCCGGTTATTCGGGTATTTGCCAATTTACCCACTATTTTAAATAATTTACCCTATTACAAAAAGCCCGGTCAGGTAACTTCTTTTGAAGCTAGTTGTTATACCGACCCACTGGGAATTGAGCATTTAACTGGCTACCTGGCCCAAACCATTAAATTTTTTGGCGAACAGGAAAATATGCACCTGCGTTGGGTAACCAAGTACAGCCAGGTAGATAGTCTGCTGAATTTGCCGCATAACAACCACGTTCGGCCCCGTTTTAGTTTAAATACCGATTTTGTTTCGCGGCGGATGGAAGGCGGGACGGCTGCGATAGACGAGCGCTTGGCGGCTGTGCGCAAAATGGCTCTACCTAAGGCGCTGGGTGGCGGTGGTTACAAGGTAGGTTTGGTAATTGCGCCCATTATGCCCTTACCCGATTGGGAAGAACAATATACCCAATTGCTGGATAAGTTGGAGCAAACGCTGGATTTTGATTGTGATATAACTTTTGAATTAATAAGCCACCGGTTTACGCCGGGCTCCAAAGCTATTTTGCAGGAGTGGTACCCCAATACCAGCATCGATTTCGACGAAAGTACCCGCTCACTAAAGTTTAATAAGTTTGGCGGGAAAAAGTTTGTGTACAATGCCGTTACCATGAACAGCTTGCGCAGCTTCTTTTACAGCGAATTAAAGCGACGGTTTCCGGAAGCGCCAATTTTGTATTGGACGTAAACCTTGGATTTGGATAGCGTAAAAAAGAAATGCAGGCCAAGCCTGCATTTCTTTTTTAGAACAAATATTAAATATTAATTCTGTCGCTTTAATACCAAAGCCGTGCGGTTGGTAATATATAAGCGCAGTTTATTTGCTTTATCCTCGCTGAAAGATTCGTAGGCAATATCGTCGGCTATCCGGTTAAAGCCACCAAATTCCGGCCGATCCGAATTTAAAATAATGCGGTAAGAACCGGCGGCTGGTACCCAGAGTTTATAATCCGGAATAGAGTTAGTCGGGCTAAAATTGAAAATGAAAATCAGGCCGCCCCGTTCAAAAATTACTACTTTGTTCCGGGTATCCATGTTTAACTGCCAGGCTGCCGGCGCAGATAATACTTTGTTTTCGCGTATAACCTGGGTCATGACCTGGTCGAAAGCACCAAAATATTTATACTTCAGGTCCGGGTTATCTATCAGGCTCCACTGCCGGCGGGCGTGTTTATAGCTCCAATTATTGCCTAAACGCGGAAAATCAATCCATTCAGGATGGCCAAACTCGTTGCCCATAAAGTTCAGGTAAGCTTCGCCGCCTAACGTTATGGTAAATAACCGGATTAATTTGTGGATGGCAATGCCCCGATCAATAACCAGGTTCGGGTCGTCTACGCTCATGTGGTAATACATTTCCTTATCCATGAGCCAGAAGGCTAAGGTTTTATCGCCTACCATGGCTTGGTCGTGCGATTCGGCGTAGGCTACGGTTTTTTCTTTGTACCGGCGGTTGGTAAGTACGCCCCACATTTCGTAAATATTCCAGTCTTCGTCGCGCTGGTGTTTCAGCAGTTTTATCCAGTAATCCGGAATGCCCATGCCCAAGCGGTAATCAAAGCCAACGCCGCCATCTTCAATGGTACGGCAAAGGCCCGGCATACCGCTCATATCTTCGGCAATGCAAATGGCGCCGGGTTTTATCTGGTGCACCATGGTAGTAGCCAATTGCAGGTAAGTAATGGCGTGTTTATCTACCCCGGCCCGGAAATACCGGTCATAATGGTCGAAAGAAACACCTTCGCCGTGGTGCTGGTACAACATAGAAGTAACACCATCGAACCGGAAGCCGTCGAAATGAAATTCTTCGAGCCAATAGCGAATATTCGAAAGCAAAAATTGCCGTACTTCTTTTTTACCGTAATCAAATACCCGCGAGTCCCAGGCGGGGTGGAAACCCTGCGGTCCCGGATGAAAATATTGGTGCCCCGAGCCGTCGAAATTTACCAATCCTTCGGCTACGTTTTTAACGGCGTGCGAATGCACCACGTCCATAATAACCGCTATGCCCAGCTTGTGCGCTTCGTTTACCAGGTGCTTTAAATCTTCGGGAGTGCCAAAGCGCGACGAAACCGCAAAAAAGTTAGAAACGTGGTAACCGAAAGAGCCATAATACGGATGTTCCATTACGGCCATTAACTGAATGCAGTTATAACCATTGGCATGAATGCGGGGCAAAGTATTTTGGGTAAATTCCTGAAAGGTGCCAATGCCTTCTTTTTCCTGGGCCATGCCCACATGGGCCTCGTAAATAATGGGCTCCGTAATACTAGCTACGTTAAAGTTTTCGTCTTGCCAGGTAAAAGGTTCCATTAACCAAACCTGGCCGGCAAAATCATAGGTATCGGGGTTTTGCACAGCCCTTCTAATGTAAGGCGGAATGCGATCGAGGTTACCGTTAGCCGCTTTTATGTGTACCTTCACCCAGGAGCCGGATGTAAGCGTGTTAGCATATTCGGCATCGGGCAAAAATATTTCCCAGTAGCCCCGGGCGTTTACATTTAAGGGGTGCGACTCCCGGTTCCAATTATTAAAATCACCAATTAAATATAAGGCATAAGCCGCCGGCGCCCACTCGCGGTACCACCAGCCTTTTAGTTCCGGGTCATAATTCAGTCCTAAATATTTATGGGCCTGGGCATATTGCTCCAGCGAGCCGTATTCCTGTTCAATATTTCTCTTAACCTGCTTATAAGCTGCCTGACGTTCGAGCAAATCCGGTTCGTAGGGTGTAAGCCAGGGATCGTCTTTAACCAATTGCAGGGCCGGTGATACTTTTTCCATAGTTGTGTTGCTTGTAAAAGAACTTGCTTGAATAAACGAATTATTTCCGGAACAAGATAAGTTTTTATCCGGATTAGCTTGTTTTATACCGGAAAAATAAGAAAAGCCTGTTCGGTTTAAAACCTGGTGAATAAATGAATATTAAGTATTTGATTAAAAGTGCATCTGGTTACAAGGATCAAGTAAGTTTAACAACTTAAGTATAAAACTTGAGCTTCGGACTAGAAGCAATTGGCTTGTATAGCTACAAATTTACGCCGCTGCCCTAATTATCATTTATTCATAGCATTAGCCTTGAAATACGAAGCGCTTATTGCTGCAACTGATGAATATTGGTGATTAAGGCTTTTGGTTTAACCACTTCTTAAAGGCATCAACAGCTACAGGGTATCTAAAAATAAAGAAGATATATTTGAACTTTTTATTTGGATTAATTCTAAATAGGGATTTACTTTGTCGCAGTTTATAATTAATCTAAATAAAATTAACTAACCGCTGCCAACTATGGAATGCACTAGTACCCCTAATCGCATAACCTATTTTATAAATTTAATAATCTTATTTATGGCCTTTGGAATTACTGCCAAAGCCCAAACTTTTGCCATGAACGATGGCAATATTTTAACCGGTACTATTGCGGGCGAAGTTAAGACCAACGACAACAGCCCGGTAGGATTTGTGAATGTAATGGTAAAGGGTACTACCAAAGGCAGTATTACAACTGAAGACGGTAAATTTCAGATAAGAAATATTAAAGAAGGTACTTATACTTTAATTGCTACTTACGTGGGTTTGCAGGCCCAGCAAATGGAAGTAACCGTAATAGCCGGCCAAACCAGCCAAATAAACTTTGTTTTGCCGCATAGTTCGCAGCAGTTAAACGAGGTGGTGATAACTGAAAAACGGAGTATGAATAAAAGGCCGGTGAGTGTAGGCAAAATTGCTATTAACCCTTTAGATATGCCGCAGAGTATGGCGATAGTGGGCAGCGAAATTATTGCCGAACAGCAGGCTTCTAAACTAAGCGATGTAATTAAAAACGTGAATGGCGTGGCTTTGGGTACTACCCGGGGTTCTACGTCCGAAACATTTTTTGCACGCGGCTATAATTTAGGCGCCAACAATATTTTTAAGAACGGTGCCCGTTCCAATTCGGCGGTAATACCAGAAGCCAGTACTTTAGAAAGGGTAGAAGTATTAAAAGGTAGTGCGGCTTTGCTTTATGGCAACGTAAGCGGCGGCGCGGTAATAAACATGGTTACCAAACAGCCTAAATTTGAATACGGCGGCGAAGTATCTATGCGGGCGGGTAGCTTTAATTTATACAAGCCCATTGCCGATGTTTACGGCCCGATTACCCAAAACCTGGCCTTCCGGTTAATAGGTACTTACGAAACTGCTGAAAGCTACCGCAAAGGTGTAGAATCGGAGCGTTTTTATGTAAACCCTTCGTTGCTATATAAATTAGGTTCTAAAACCGAGATTTTAGTACAAGGCGATTATTTAAAAAATGATTTTACTCCGGATTTCGGGATTGGCTCTGTAGGTAGCCGCATCCCAACTAATATTTCCCGGTCTGCTTTTTTTAACACGCCCTGGGCTTATAACAAAGTAGAGCAAACCACCGCTTCGGTTAATGTAAACCACCAGCTTAACCAAAACTGGAAACTGAACTTTGTCGGCTCGCGCCAAATATTCAACCGTAATTATTTTTCTACAGAACGCATCCAGGCCAATGCCAAAGGCGACTGGGGCCGGAACTTGACCCGTTCTAAAATTGCCGAAGATTATTATACCGGCCAGCTTAACTTAACCGGTACAGCTAAAACCGGTTCTATCAGCCATACTTTATTAGTAGGTGCCGATGCCGAAAGTTATTTAAATACATCTCATACTTTTAATTTAAAAACGGCTTACGACTCTATTAATATTCTGGACCCAACTAAATTTATTCCCCGCACCGACGAACCAGATAGCCCGATTAAATCGCGCACCGAAACCCCAACTTACCGCTTTGGTACTTATATCCAGGATTTAATTAGCTTATCTAATAAATTTAAAGTGCTGGCCGGTTTGCGATGGTCTTACCAGAAAGTTGCCGTAGCTAAAATATACGATGTTACCTCCAACGAAGTAACCAAAAGCACCACCGCCCTTACCCGCTACGACCGCGCGTTTTCTCCCCGCATTGGAGTAGTTTATCAGCCGCTTACCAATACTTCATTTTTTGCCAGCTACTCTAACAACTTTACGCCCAATACCGGCAAAGATGTGTACGAGCAAAACTTAAGACCATCTATTATCGACCAATACGAAATAGGGGTTAAAAACGACCTGCTGAAAGATAAGTTATCGGTAAACGTAACCTTGTACAAAGTAATAAATAACAACCTGGCGCAGCAGGCGCAGTTTTTGGCCGATGGCGTTACCATCAACACCGATGCTACCATTAAGGAAATGACCGGCCAAACCACCAGCGATGGAGTAGAAGTTGATTTAAACGGTTCTATTGTTTCGGGACTTAATTTCCTGGCTGGTTATAGCTATAACTTTATGCGGTATACCAAAACTTCCGGCGAGAATGGCAGCTATTTAGAAGGCGAACGGTTAGTAAGCAATCCGGCGCACACTGCTAATGCTACCTTGTTTTACACGCTTCAGCAAACGGCGCTTAAAGGTTTAAAAGTGGGCGTATCGGGTTTTTATACCGGCGAACGTAATGCCGGCTGGAATACTGCGCACGTAGTAAAATACCAGAACGATGGTACGGTTGCCAGATCTTTAAATTATCGTTTAATTCCGGTAACCGGGTTCACCACGTTTGATGTGTCTTTGGGTTATTCTTACAAGCAACTCTCATTAATTGGTAAATTATCTAACATTACCAACGAGCTTAATTATTTGGTTCACGAGAATTACAGCGTAAATCCAATACCACCTCGCCAGTTTGTAACCACGGTTTCTTACCGGTTTTAAATTAGGCAGCAATTTAATTTACATGGTTTCCGGTATTGTATGAAAATGCAATACCGGAAATTTCGCATTTATAATAATTCACTTAGAGCATGTAAAATAATCCTTTAAACAGTTTTAATTTTTATTATTTAAGGCGCACATGAAAAAGTTTTTCCGGGTTATACACCTTTACCTGAGCCTGGCGGCGGGTATTGTTATTGCAATTGCTTGCTTTACGGGGGCAGTGCTGGTGTTCGAAAAAGAGCTACAGGAAGCATTTAACCACGACCGTTATTACGTTAACCCAACCGGGCAGCGCCTGCCGCTGGAGAAATTGGTGGCAGTGGTAAAAGAAGAAGTACCCACCGGGAAAGTCGCCTCTGTTAAAGTATATACCAATCCGGCCCGGACAGTAGAAGTTGGGTTGATAATGCCCGAGAAAAATGAGGAAGGCGCGCGTGGGCACGGACCGGAACAGGCGAAAGCAGAAAAACAAAGTGGTGAAGGTAAAAAAGATAAAGGCGCTCCGGGTGGGGGAGAAGCTAAAAAAGGCGGTGGCGGCCGACCCAGCCATACCGCGTTTATTGATCCGTATACCGGCCAGGTACAAGAGCTTTATACTTACCGCGAAACTTTCTTTTATACCATGTTCTCGTTGCACCGGTGGTTACTGGGAGGCCAGGATAGTATAGGAAAATTAATTGTGGGGGTATCTACTTTTATATTTCTGTTTATTTTAATTACCGGTATTATTTTGTGGTGGCCTAAAACCCAGAAGATACTGGCGCAACGCTTAAATGTTAAACTAGATGGTGGCTGGAAACGCCTGAACCACGATTTTCATATTGTGCTGGGTTTTTATTCGGCAATATTTCTTTTTGTTTTTGCATTTACGGGCTTGGCCTGGTCGTTTAAGTGGTTTAACGATGGCATTTACAAAGTAACCAACTCCGACATGAAGCCCCCTGAACCTCCCGTATCGCAATTTCAGACTGGTTTGGCCCCGGTAAATTTTGATGCGGTATTACAAGCTGCCACGCAAAAAATCAAGAATACGGAGTTCTATAATATTGCGGCGCCTAAAGATTCTGCGGGTATTTATTCGGTTACAGTACACCAGCCCGGCCGCCAGGAATCCGCTACCGATAATTATTACATCGATCAGTACAGCGGGCAGGTAATTGGGGCTTTAAAGTTTAACGATAAAAACTTGGGGCAGCGGGTACGATCTACTTTTAAACCGGTGCATACAGGAGCAATATTTGGCCTGCCTTCCAAAATTATTGCTTTTATTACTTGTTTACTGGGTGTTACTTTCCCGGTAACCGGGGTAATATTGTGGCTAAACCGGTTGCAGAAAAACCGCAGGAAAAAGCAGAAATTTATGGCTCCGGCCCGCAGCAAAACCGCCAGGTTATAATAAAAAAAGCCTCCTGTTGTAAAACAGGAGGCTTTTTTTATTATTGGCAATTAATCAGATGGTCATAATTTCTGATTCTTTTTTACTTAATAGGTCGTCTACTTTTACAATGTAGCTATCGGTTAGTTTTTGCACCTTGGCTTCGGCATCTTTAACAGAGTCTTCGGCAGCGCCTTCTTTCATGAGTTTACGCAACGAGTCGTTTACGTCTTTCCGGATGTTGCGCACGCGTACTTTACCGCTCTCACCTTCCGATTTGGCTTGTTTTACCAGGTCGCGGCGGCGTTGTTCGGTTAGGGCCGGAATATTTAACCGCACGCCATCGGCTTCCTGTAAAGGCTGAATGCCTAAGTCGCTGTTTTTAATGGCTTTATTAACTTCCCCAATCATGTTTTTTTCCCAGGGCTTAATAAAAATGGTGCGGGCATCGGGCGTACTGATGTTGGCAATTTGCGATAAAGGAGTAGCGGTACCGTAATAATCTACCCGAATATCGTTTACCATAGCCGGAGAGGCTTTGCCCGCTCTGATTTTACTTAATTCGGCGCTGGTATGCTGCAACGCTTTCTGCATCGATTCTTCGGCTTCGCTCAGGTAAAACTGAATTTCTTCTTCCATATATATTTAGTTGTCCGTTCGTTTCTGATGTTGGCGACCCTTTAACAATAGCTTTTATTACTTGGTTGGGCCTAAGTTGTTTTCAAAAAAACAATATTTTATTTTAAAAGAAAAGTAACTCCTAAAGAACTCTTCTTTGGGTAAGTTAATTGGTACTGAACCGGTTTTTATTAAAGTTCGGAAATTATTTAAATCGAAACCAGGGTGCCTACGCTTTCGCCGTTGGTTACCCGCCGCAAATTACCGGTTTTGTTCATGTCGAAAACAATAATAGGTAATTCGTTTTCGCGGCATAAAGTAAAGGCCGTCATATCCATTACATTGAGGTTTTTCTCAAACACATCCTGGAAAGTAAGGTTATCGTAGCGTACGGCGGTTGGGTCTTTTTCCGGGTCGGCGGAATAAATGCCATCTACGCGGGTACCTTTTAATACCACATCGGCTTCAATTTCGATGGCGCGTAAGCTAGCGGCCGAGTCAGTGGTAAAATAAGGGCTGCCAATACCGGCCCCAAAAATAACTACCCGGCCTTTTTCTAAATGGCGCATGGCCCGCCGCCTGATATAAGGCTCGCATACCTGCTGAATATTTATACCCGAAAGTAAACGGGTATGCACCCCGGATTTTTCCAAAGCACTTTGTAAAGCCATGCTGTTAATTACAGTAGCCAGCATACCCATATAATCGCCTTGTACGCGGTCTAAGCCCATTTGCTCGGCCTGCGAACCCCGGTAAATATTGCCGCCGCCTATTACCACCGCCAGTTCTACACCCGTATCTACTACGTTTTTAATGTCTTCGGCGTATTGCAGAAGCCGATTGGTATCAATGCCGTATTGTTGGTCGCCCATTAAGGCCTCACCGCTAAGCTTTAAAAGAATCCGTTTGTATTTCACGCTTATATATTAGAAGTTATTTTTAACGTTTAATTTCAAGTTGTTTTAACTTAATATTTTAAATGGCCGCACCTGCCAGCACGTTAAGGCTTAATAGCGTTTCGGTTTCATACGGAAGTCCGCCATTATTGGTGCCATTTACGCTTGAAACAGAATAAGTACCTGGTTTTTTTCAACATTATCGCGCAGGTTTACTTTTATTGTTTTTACAACACCATCGCCCGGCGATTTTAAAATATTCTCCATCTTCATGGCTTCCAGCACCAGCAGCGGATCGCCTTTTTTTACTTCCTGGCCCGGTTCTACTTTAATAGCCACAATCAGGCCCGGCATAGGTGCTTTTATTTCGTTTACTTTGTGCACGTTGGTCTGGGTCATGCCCATTTGGTCCAGCAGCAAATCAAACCTGTCTTTTACCGTAAGGCTGTGCAGGTGGCCATTTATTTTAATTAAAAAGGTTTTGGTTTGGTAATCGGCCTGCACTAACTCTGCGTTGTACGAAATATTATCTTTAATAATATGAAAAACGCCGGGCCGGATTACGGTTATATCCCACGCAAAAGGAGTAGCATTTACAAGTATTTCGGATTTATTAAAATCAATCTGCCATTTTTTATCGTTAGCAGTTATTACTTGTAGCATACCCATGGAATATTTTTCGGGTTTAAAGTTAGTTTAAATCTAAAAGTAATTTTACAAATTGGAGGCAAATATAAAATATTACTTTATGAATTATAAGCTTTTTGGGTTAGTAGGGTATATTACCGTGGTTGGGCTTTTTATTAGTTGTAAAAGTATGAGAGCCCCAATGCCCAGTGTTGCCGCCGTGGCGCCCTTGGGTGTAAATACTGCCCCAAAACCTGACTCTGTACCCGGTGGCGTACCGGTTTGGGTTGCTAAAAAAGGAGCCTATAATCCATCGGCCCGGCAGTTACACGATTTAATTCATACTTCTTTAGCTATCCGGTTCGATTGGCAAAAGCAATATGCCTACGGCCAGGCTACCCTTACCTTAAAACCTTATTTTTATCCGCAACAAACCCTGGTGCTCGATGCCAAAGGTATGGATATTCAGGCGGTGCAACTAATAACTTGTGGCAACCCCAAAAATCTGAAATATACTTACAACAAGGCCCAACTTAATATTACGCTGGATAAAACCTATACCCGGGCCGAAACTTATAAAATATTAATTAAATATACCGCTAAACCCAACGAACTGGAAGTTAAAGGCAGTGCGGCCATCACTTCCGACAAAGGCTTGTACTTTATTAATCCGCTGGGTACCGACCCAAACCGGCCGCGCCAAATCTGGACGCAAGGCGAAACCGAAGCCAACTCGGTTTGGATGCCTACCATCGACAAGCCAAATCAGCGCATGACCCAGGAGTTTTTTATTACCGTAGATTCTAAATATACGACACTCTCGAACGGGCTGCTGGTTAGTTCTAAAAATAATACCGATGGTACCCGCACCGATCACTGGAAACTAAATAAACCGCACGCGCCTTACCTGGCCATGCTGGCGGTAGGGGAGTTTACCGTGGTACCCGATAAATGGCAGGGCAAAGAAATAAATTATTATGTAGAGCCGCAGTACCGGAATACGGCCAAAGCCATATTCGGAAATACACCGGCCATGCTCGATTTTTTTAGTAAAAAGCTGGGTGTTGATTTTCCGTGGGAAAAATATGCCCAGATTGTGGTACGCGATTATGTATCGGGCGCCATGGAAAATACCACGGCTTCGGTGTTTATGGAAGACTTGCAGGTAAACCGGCGGGGCTTACTCGATGCCAACTGGGATTATATAATTGCACACGAGTTATTTCACCAATGGTTCGGCGATATGGTTACCCTGGAATCGTGGGCCAATCTGCCACTGAACGAATCTTTTGCCAACTACAGCGAATATTTGTGGGAAGAACATAAAAACGGGAAGATGGCCGCCGATGTGGCTGGTTTAAAAGAATTAGACCAATATTTAGCTGAATCCAAAACAAAGCAAGAACCTTTAATCCGGTACCATTACCAGGATAAAGAAGATATGTTCGACAGCCACTCGTACGCAAAAGGTGGCCGGGTATTGCACATGTTGCGGAACTACGTAGGCGATGACGCCTTTTTTACGGCGCTCAAAAATTATTTAACAACGCACCAATTTACAAGTGTTGAAGTAGCCGAATTGCGCATGGCCTTTGAAGATGTTACCGGCGAAGATTTAAACTGGTTTTTCGACCAATGGTTTTTAGCTCCCGGGCATCCGCAGCTAAGCGTGCAGCATACCTACCAAAATGGCAAGTTAACCGTAGGTGTGCAGCAATTACAGGACTCAGCGTATACGCCTATTTACCGTTTACCCCTCAATATTTCGGTTTGGAATAAAAATAAACGCACCGATTACCCGGTAGAAATAAACAAAGCTTACCAGACTTTTACCTTCGATGTAGCCGCTGCTCCCGAGTTAGTATTGTTCGACGGCGACCAGCAACTCTTGGGGCAGGTAGCCCACCCCAAAACCAATGCCGAATTAATATACCAGTTTAGCAACGTAAAGCAGTATGTGCCCAAGCGGGAAGCTTTACAAGGGTTAAAAACCAAAGTTAACGATCCTAAAGTGCTGGCTTTGTTTAAAACGGCTTTGCAGGATGAGTTCTGGCAAATTCGCAGCGATGCCTTATTGGCTTTAGAAAAATATGCCGGCACCGACGAAAGTTTAATAAAACAGGTGCAGCAGCTAGCCCTGAAGGATGCCAAAAGTACCGTACGCACCGATGCACTAACCATGTTGGCCACGCTGGAAAAAGCTGATAACATAAATATTTACAACCAAGCTTTAACCGATAGTTCTTATGCTGTGGTGGCGGCGGCTATCGATGGGTTGGTTGCAGCCAAAGCAGGTAATCAGGCAGAACGTTTAGCTGCTTTTGAAAAAGAAGATTCGCGCAAACTGATGCGGGCGCTCTCTGGTTATTACGCTTATTTTGGCGGCCCTGAGAAATATGACTGGTACCTGCAAACTTTAGACATTATGCGGGGCGAAGAAATGTTCTTCTTTCTACAGAATTTTGGCGGATTCTTAATGAAAATAGCGCCGGCCGAACAGAAAAAAGCCATTGCCAAACTAGAAAATATTGCCCGCCACCATGATACTTATTACGTGCGGTTAGGGGCTTACCAGGCACTTACGCTGGCTTCCGACTCCCCCGAGATGAAAGCGTTGAAGCAGGATATAAAAGCGAAAGAAAAAGATCCGAAGCTATTGGACATTTATAAAAATATTAATTATTAAGTGCCTGATTGGTTTATTAATGGGCGGAGGCAATTGATTATAGCCATCAAATTATTATTACGGGTAAGATTCACCTAAAATAAGAAAGCTTTTGATTTAGGAGAATAAAATATTTAACGGCTAAAGAATTAAGAAAGAGTTACATATGCCCAATAACTAAAATTGTTAAAGATTTTTTTGGTAAAATATTTGACAAAGAAAAAAAAGCCCCTAATTTTGCAACTCCTTAAAGAAAGCAGCTAGCTAAAACTAAGTAATTCTGAAAGGTAGTTCTTTAGAAATAAGGATGTTTAAAAGTTTGGGGAGATTCCAGAGTGGCCAAATGGGACGGACTGTAACTCCGTTAGAGTAATCTTTCGAAGGTTCGAATCCTTCTCTCCCCACACCAAGTGTAATGCATAAACGAGTGATTTATTTAATGAGTGAATGAAAATAATCGCGCATTCATTAAATAAATTACTTATTTATTAAGTTACAAGCGGGAGTAGCTCAGTTGGTAGAGCGACAGCCTTCCAAGCTGTAGGTCGCGGGTTCGAACCTCGTCTCCCGCTCAAACGCGTAATTATAACTTAGTTACTGGTATCAATTTTTAGACTAAGTGCTAAAAGTAAAATATTAATAACTATAAAGCCGACGTAGCTCAGGGGTAGAGTACTTCCTTGGTAAGGAAGGGGTCGTGGGTTCAATTCCCATCGTTGGCTCAAACTTAATCCGATAAAAGCAGGGCAGATTGCCTATGCTTTTTTTGTGTTAAAGGTTTAAACGAAAATTTAACAATTCAACAATTCTAATAAAATGGCTAAAGAAAGTTTTGATCGCTCCAAACCGCACGTAAACATCGGTACTATCGGTCACGTTGACCACGGTAAGACAACTTTGACTGCTGCTATTACTCAGGTTTTAGCGAACAAAGGTCTTGCCCAGAAAAGAGACTTTTCTTCAATCGACAACGCTCCTGAAGAAAAAGAACGCGGTATTACTATTAATACTTCTCACGTTGAGTATGCTACAGAAAACCGTCACTATGCGCACGTTGACTGCCCGGGTCACGCTGACTATGTGAAAAACATGGTTACTGGTGCTGCTCAGATGGACGGTGCTATTCTGGTAGTAGCTGCTACAGATGGTCCAATGCCACAAACCCGTGAGCACATCCTGTTAGCTCGTCAGGTAGGTGTGCCTCAGCTGGTAGTGTTCATGAACAAAGTGGACATGGTTGATGACCCAGAATTGTTAGAATTAGTTGAAATGGAAATCCGTGAATTATTATCGTTCTACGATTTCGATGGCGATAACATTCCGGTAATCCAAGGTTCTGCTTTGGGTGGTCTGAATGGCGAACCAAAATGGGTTGCTACCATTGAAGAATTAATGGCTGCCGTTGATTCATATATTCCGCTTCCTGAGCGTTTAGTTGACCTGCCGTTCCTGATGCCAGTTGAAGACGTGTTCTCTATTACTGGTCGTGGTACTGTAGCTACTGGCCGTATCGAGCGTGGTATCATTAACTCTGGTGAGCAAGTTGATATCCTGGGTATGGGTGCAGAAGGCTTAAAATCTACTGTAACTGGTGTGGAAATGTTCCGCAAAATATTAGACAGAGGTGAAGCTGGTGACAACGTAGGTTTATTGTTACGTGGTATCGACAAAGACCAAATCCGTCGGGGTATGGTAATTTGTAAGCCAGGTTCTGTAACGCCGCACGCTAAATTTAAGGCTGAGGTTTACGTACTGTCAAAAGAAGAAGGTGGTCGTCACACGCCATTCTTTAACAACTATCGTCCGCAATTCTACCTGCGTACTACTGACGTAACCGGTGTTATTTCTTTACCAGAAGGTGTAGAAATGGTTATGCCAGGCGATAACATTACTATTACTGTTGACTTGATTAACAAAGTAGCAATGGAAAAAGGTCTGCGTTTTGCGATTCGGGAAGGTGGCCGTACTGTAGGTGCTGGTCAGGTTACTGAAATTTTAGACTAATATTACATAAATTTAATCCGTCCTGGAAGTAATATCTGGGACGGATTTTGTTTATCTAAATTAAATGACTAAATTTGCACTCCCGAATCTGAAAAAATATTCGTGGTGTGCATTTTTTTACGGGTGTAGCTCAATTGGTAGAGTAGTGGTCTCCAAAACCATTGGCTGGGAGTTCGAGTCTCTCCACCCGTGCTAATAAGAATAAAGTCTATCTCCAACATAATGGACAAAGTAAAAAATTACATTAACGACACAATAGAGGAAATGAGATTTAAAGTCTCATGGCCTAAGTTTGCTGAGTTGCAAAAAAGCTCTGTTTTAGTTTTGGTAGGGTCTGTTGTGTTTGCTATTGTAGTAGGTGCAATGGACTTTGTTTATGATACTGCTCTTAGTTGGTTTTACAGCCAGTTTTAAACAGGAGGGGTATGGCAGATTTAAAGTGGTACGTTGTTAGAGCAGTTAGTGGGCAGGAGAAAAAAGCTAAAGCCTATTTAGAAAACGAAATTACCCGGCAAAAGCTGGAAGAATACGTGCCGCAAGTGCTTATTCCGTCGGAGAAAGTTTACGAAATGCGGAATGGCAAAAAACGGGTACGGGAACGTAGTTTTTTTCCAGGCTATATTCTAATACACGCTGATTTAACACACGGTGAAGCTGAACATATAATTGTAAGTACACCAGGGGTAATTGGGTTTTTAGGAGCCAACGAAGGTGCGACTTCAAAGAAACCGGTTCCACTTCGTTTATCGGAAGTAAACCGGATATTAGGTAAAGTAGACGAAACCGACGAACAGGAAGAAACTTTAGATACGCCGTTTATTGTTGGAGAAACCATTAAAGTAATGGATGGTCCTTTTAACGGATTCTCTGGCACGGTAGAAGAAGTATTTGAAGAACGCAAGAAGTTGAATGTAATGGTTAAGATATTCGGCAGAAATACGCCGGTTGAACTTAACTACATGCAGGTAGAAAAAGAATCATAATAGTAAAAGTATTCTCTAAAGAGCCTCAGGAGAATACTTCATATAAAAGAGGCAAATTTATAAATATAGTTTACCGCAACGGGTAAAAGGCCCGAAGCTTAAAAGAAAATGGCAAAAGAAATAAGAGGTTATCTGAAACTTCAGGTAAAGGGAGGCGCCGCGAATCCATCGCCGCCGATTGGACCTGCGCTTGGCTCAAAAGGCTTAAACATTATGGAGTTCTGTAAGCAGTTTAATGCCAGAACCCAGGATAAAGCTGGCCAAGTTTGTCCGGTATTAATTACTATCTACACCGATAAATCATTCGATTTTGTGGTGAAAACTCCTCCGGCTCCAGTATTGTTAATGGATGCTGCCAAAATCAAAAGTGGTTCCAAAGAGCCTAACCGGAATAAAGTAGGTTCGGTTACCTGGGATCAGATCCGAGAAATTGCAGAAATTAAAATGCCAGATTTAAATGCTTTTAAAGTAGAATCAGCAATGAAGTTAGTTGCCGGTACTGCACGTAGCATGGGAATCACAGTTTCAGGTAAAGCTCCCTGGAGCGAATAAGCAGGAGGACAAGAAATGGCAAAATTAACCAAAAAAAGAAAAGCTGCTCTCGCTAAAGTAGATCAGAATAAAGAATACACATTGGTAGATGCAGCAGGTCTGGTAAAAGAAATTACCTATACCAAATTTGATGCCTCTGTAGATATTGATGTACGCTTAGGTGTTGACCCTCGTAAGGCCGACCAAATGGTACGCGGTATTGCTACTTTACCGCACGGTACTGGTAAGCAGGTTCGCGTTTTAGTTTTATGTACGCCCGATAAGGAGCAAGAAGCTAAAGATGCCGGTGCTGATTACGTAGGTTTAGACGAATACATCCAAAAGATTGAAAAAGGCTGGACTGATATAGATGTAATTATTACCATGCCTTCAGTTATGGCAAAAGTAGGTCGTTTAGGTCGTATTTTAGGCCCGCGTAACTTAATGCCAAACCCAAAATCAGGAACTGTAACACCTGATGTTGCGAAAGCAGTTAAAGAAGTAAAAGCTGGTAAAATCGACTTTAAAGTAGATAAAACCGGTATTATTCATACCAGCATTGGTAAAGTTTCTTTCTCTCCGGATCAGATTGCTGAAAATGCTGCTGAAATAATTGCTACGTTGAACCGGTTAAAGCCAGCTTCAGCAAAAGGTACTTATATCAGAAGCGTTACCTTGTCTAGCACCATGAGCCCTGCCGTAACTGTAGATAAAAATTTAATTTAAGCGAATTTAAAATGACCAGGGAAGAAAAGCAAGCGATCGTAGATGAGTTGACCCAGAAATTCGCTACGTACAATTTTTTCTATATAACTGATGCGGCTGGTTTAAGCGTAGCCTCCATCAACCGTTTCCGGAAGCTTTGCTTCGATCAGGGAATGGAATACAAAGTATACAAAAATACCTTAATCCGGAAAGCACTAGATACTTTAGATGCTGATACCACTGCAATGGATGAAGCATTGAAAGGCCAATCCGGCATCTTGTTCTCTCAAGATTCAGGAAGTGCACCTGCTAAATTATTGCAGCGTTTCTATAAAGCTGAGGCTTACGGAAAAGGCGTAACACCAAAACCAACATTAAAAGGTGCTTATATCGATACCGATGTATTTACAGGTAGTGAAAATTTAGAATTCCTGTCAAATATTAAATCGAAGAACGATTTAATCGGCGAAATTGTTGGCCTGTTACAATCTCCTGCGAAGAATGTTATTTCTGCCTTACAAGGTGGTGGCAACAAACTGGCCGGAATATTAAAAACATTATCAGAAAAAGAATAAACTAAAAACAATAACTAAATAACAATTAATTTTAATAAAATGGCAGATTTAAAAGCATTCGCTGAGCAGTTAGTAAATTTAACTGTAAAAGAGGTAAATGAACTAGCTACTATCCTGAAGGATGAATATGGTATCGAGCCTGCAGCTGCTGCTCCTGTTATGGTAGCCGGTGGTGGCGCTGGTGCTGATGCTCCTGCAGCAGAAGAAAAAACATCTTTTGATGTAATATTGAAAGCAGCCGGTGCTTCTAAACTGGCGGTAGTTAAATTAGTAAAAGATCTTACTGGCCTTGGACTGAAAGAAGCTAAAGAATTAGTAGACGGCGCTCCAAAACCATTAAAAGAAGGTGTAGCTAAAGACGAAGCAGAATCTTTAAAGAAATCTTTAGAAGAAGCTGGTGCTGAAGTGGAGGTTAAGTAATCTCTCTTTCTTTAAATATCTTACGGATTAGACCTGGCAATATAGTCAGGTCTTTTCCTGTTTGTACTGAAAAAGAAATTTCAGTCTTTTTTCTCTTTCTCCGGGAAGAGAATGTTAAAGTTGAGTTGTAAACTTTAAACTATAAAAGTTTTGGCTAAAAATAAAAATTCGGAGCGGATTAATTTCGCTTCTATTATCCCGGTTATTGATTACCCGGATTTTCTGGATGTTCAGTTACAATCGTTCCGCGACTTCTTTCAGTTAGAAACTGCTGCCGAAAATAGAACAGAAGAAGGTCTTTTCAAAGTTTTTGCTGAAAATTTCCCAATATCTGATTCGCGCGAAAACTTTGTTCTGGAATTTATAGATTATCACGTAGACCCACCAAAATATTCTGTTGACGAATGTATTGATCGGGGCTTAACCTATTCTGTTCCTTTAAAAGCAAAATTACGTCTGGTTTGTAACGACGACGATAACGAAGATTTCGAAACCATTGAGCAGGAAGTTTTCTTAGGAAATATTCCGTACATGACCGAAAAAGGTTCTTTTGTAATTAATGGAGCCGAGCGGGTTATTGTATCGCAGTTACACCGTTCGCCAGGGGTGTTCTTTGCCCAAAGCAAACACACCAATGGTACTAAATTATATTCTGCCCGGATTATTCCTTTTAAAGGTTCCTGGATAGAGTTTGCGACCGACGTTAACAATGTGATGTATGCGTACATAGATCGGAAAAAGAAATTTCCGGTAACAACGTTGTTACGGGCGATTGGTTACGGAACAGATAAGGATATATTAGATTTATTTGGTTTATCTGAAGAAATTAAAGCAGACCGCAAAGGGTTGAAAGAAGCCGTAGGCCGCAAATTAGCCGCGCGGGTATTAAGAACCTGGACCGAGGATTTTGTGGATGAAGATACCGGCGAGGTAGTTTCTATCGATCGGAATGAAGTGCTGCTGGAAAGAGACTCGGTGGTTTCGGAAGAAGATATAGATACCATTCTGGAATCTGGTGCTAAATCTATTATTCTGCACCGGGAAAACATAAATATTGCGGATTATACCATTATATATAATACGCTGCAAAAAGATAACTCGAACTCGGAGCAAGAAGCGGTAGAACAAATCTATCGTCAGTTGCGGAACACCGAAGCGCCTGATGTTGAAACTGCCCGCGATATTATTCAAAAGTTATTCTTCAGCGATAAGCGTTATGATTTAGGTGATGTAGGGCGTTACCGGATCAACAAAAAATTAGGTCTGGATTCTAATTGGGATGCCAAAGTTTTAACCAATGAGGATATTGTCCTTATTGTTAAGTACCTGATTGGTTTAATTAACTCTAAAGCTGTAGTTGATGATATTGACCACTTAAGTAACCGTCGGGTAAGAACCGTAGGTGAACAATTATATGCTCAGTTTGGAGTAGGTCTGGCTCGTATGGCCCGGACCATTAAAGAGCGGATGAACGTTCGGGATAATGAAGAATTTAAGCCGGTTGACTTGATCAATGCGCGTACACTTTCTTCGGTTATCAACTCTTTCTTTGGAACCAACCAGCTTTCTCAGTTTATGGACCAAACCAACCCATTAGCCGAGATTACCCACAAACGTCGGGTATCAGCGCTAGGGCCAGGAGGTTTATCACGGGAAAGAGCCGGTTTCGAGGTTCGGGACGTTCACTATACCCACTATGGTCGCTTGTGTACCATCGAAACGCCGGAAGGACCAAATATTGGTTTGATTTCGTCATTATGCGTTCACGCTCGCGTAAACAGCATGGGCTTTATTGAAACGCCTTACCGTAAAGTATCAGACGGACGGGTGGAAGTTGAGTCGGATGTTAAATATTTAACCGCCGAAGAAGAAGATACTCACCACATTGCCCAGGCCAACGCCCGGATTGATGAGCAAGGTAACTTCATTAACGATAAAGTAAAAGGCCGCTTTGAAGGTGACTTCCCAGTTACCGATCCAGGTACTTATACTTACATGGATATTGCGCCTAACCAGATTGTATCGGTTGCGGCGTCTTTAATTCCGTTCCTGGAGCACGATGATGCTAACCGGGCCTTGATGGGTTCGAACATGCAACGTCAGGCGGTGCCTTTGTTAAAGCCACAAGCCCCAATTGTAGGTACTGGTCTGGAAGCCCGCGCGGCCATAGATTCAAGAGCCTTGGTAGTAGCCGAAGGTTCTGGTATAATTGATTACGTAGATGCAAATAAGGTAGTAGTAAGATACGACCTGAGCGAAGAAGATAAACTGGTTAGTTTTGATGCCGAGTTTGTAACCTACGATCTAATTAAATTCCGGAGAACCAACCAGGATACCTGTATAAACTTAACGCCAATTGTTAAGAAAGGTGAGTTAGTTAATAGAGGCCAGGCTTTGTGCGAAGGTTACGCGACCAACGATGGTGAACTGGCCTTAGGCCGTAACTTACAAGTAGCGTTCATGCCTTGGCAGGGATATAACTTTGAGGATGCGATTGTAATATCGGAGAAAGTAGTACGCGACGACGTATTTACTTCTATTCACATTGAGGAGTTTGAACTGGAAGTACGCGAAACTAAGCGGGGTGAAGAAGAATTAACTTCTGAAATTCCGAACGTGAGTGAAGAAGCCGTTCGTAACCTCGATGAAAATGGTATTATCCGCGAAGGTGCCGAAGTAAAAGAAGGCGATATTCTGATTGGTAAGATTACGCCAAAAGGGGAAACCGACCCAACTCCGGAAGAAAAACTATTACGTGCCATCTTTGGTGACAAAGCCGGCGATGTGAAAGATGCTTCGCTTAAAGCACCGCCATCCTTAAATGGTGTGGTTATTGATACCAAATTATTCTCTCGTCCTAAAAAAGATAAAAACCTGCGGGCCAAGTCTAAGAAGGAAGTGGAAGACCTGAAATCGAAATACAACGACGAGTTAAAAGTTGTAAAAGCGGTAATGGTTGATAAACTGGTTGCCTTATTGGATGGCAAAACCTCGCAAGGCGTTAAACATAAGTTCGGCGACGAGATTATGTCGAAAGGCGTGAAGTTCACCCGGAGAAATATTGTTGAGAATTTATTCCCGGATAAAAATCCTTATAAGGATGAAAGCAATTATGCCGTTCCGGAAGAGGTGAATTTATTCAAGGATTTAATTCTGGAAAACTGGACGACCGAAGATCAAGCGAATACCATGCTGGTAGAGTTGGTGAAAAACTACAACAAACGCCGTAACATGATTTCGGCCCGGTTTAAGCGGGAAAGATTTACCCTGGAAGTAGGGGACGAATTACCAGCCGGCATTGTGCAGTTGGCTAAAGTTTACATTGCGAAAAAGCGTAAACTGAAAGTTGGTGATAAAATGGCGGGTCGTCACGGTAACAAAGGGGTAGTAGCCCGGATTGTACGCGAAGAAGATATGCCGTTCCTGGAAGACGGAACACCAATGGATATTGTACTGAACCCGCTGGGGGTACCTTCGCGGATGAACATTGGTCAGATCTACGAAACAGTATTAGGTTGGGCTGGTCTGAAATTAGGTAGAAAATATTCTACGCCTATTTTCGACGGTGCTTCCGAAGAACAAGTTTCGGCTGAACTGGCTGAAGCAGGTGTGCCAAGATACGGCCGTACTTACCTGTACGATGGGTTAACCGGTGATAAATTTGATCAGCCGGTAACCGTTGGGGTAATTTACATGCTGAAACTGGGTCACTTGGTAGATGATAAAATGCACGCCCGTTCTATCGGACCTTACTCGCTTATTACGCAGCAACCTTTGGGTGGTAAAGCCCAGTTTGGTGGTCAGCGTTTTGGTGAGATGGAGGTGTGGGCACTCGAAGCATTCGGTGCATCGCACGTGTTGCAGGAAATCCTGACCGTAAAATCGGATGACGTAATTGGTAGAGCCAAGGCGTACGAAGCCATTGTAAAAGGCGACGTGCTACCGAAACCAAATATCCCGGAATCATTCAACGTATTGATTCACGAGTTAAGAGGCCTGGCACTGGAGATTACTTTAGATTAATAATGAATTTTGAGTAGCAACGGAATGTTGCTACCCTTTTATTCGTTACAGATAAAATTTTGGAATTATTAAATCTGAAAGATGGCATTTGCAAAAAATAAAAAATTAAACCAGGACTTCTCCAAAGTTACCATCAGCTTAGCGTCGCCGGAATCTATTCTGGAGCGCTCTAACGGTGAAGTAACCAAGCCAGAGACCATTAACTACCGGACTTACAAGCCTGAAATGGGCGGTTTGTTCTGTGAGCGTATTTTTGGTCCGGTTAAAGATTGGGAATGTCACTGCGGTAAATATAAGCGAATCCGATATAAAGGCATTATTTGCGACCGTTGCGGCGTTGAAGTTACAGAGAAGAAAGTACGTCGCGAGCGCATGGGCCACATTGAGTTGGTAGTACCGGTGGCACACATCTGGTATTTCAAATCGTTGCCAAATAAAATTGGTTACCTGTTAGGTTTACCAACCAAAAAATTAGACCAAATTATTTATTACGAGCGGTACGTAGTAGTACAGCCGGGTATTCTGGCCGAGGATGGTGTAAACCAACTCGACTTCTTAACGGAAGATGAGTACCTGGATATGATCGATAAGTTGCCTCGTGAAAACCAGATGCTGGATAACAGTGATCCGAATAAATTCATCGCCAAGATGGGTGCGGATGCGTTGGAATTATTGTTACAGCGCATTAACCTGGACGAGTTATCTTACGAGCTGCGTTACTCAGCTGCTCACGAAACCTCCCAGCAACGGAAAGGTGAAGCTTTGAAACGCCTGCGGGTAGTTGAAGCTTTCCGGGATGCCGCTACTCGTATCGAAAACCGCCCTGAGTGGATGGTAATCCGGATGGTGCCGGTTATTCCGCCAGAATTACGTCCATTGGTGCCATTGGATGGTGGCCGTTTCGCTACTTCCGACTTAAATGACCTATATCGTCGCGTTATCATCCGGAACAACCGTCTGAAGCGTCTGATTGAAATTAAAGCACCGGAAGTAATCTTACGGAACGAGAAGCGTATGTTACAGGAAGCGGTTGACTCCTTGTTCGACAACTCCCGTAAAGTTAACGCCGTTCGCGCCGAAGGTAACCGGGCTTTAAAATCACTTTCGGATATGCTGAAAGGTAAGCAAGGTCGTTTCCGTCAGAACTTATTAGGTAAGCGGGTTGACTATTCTGGTCGTTCGGTTATTGTGGTAGGTCCTGAATTGAAATTGCATGAGTGCGGTCTGCCGAAAAATATGGCAGCTGAGCTTTTCAAACCATTCATTATCCGGAAACTGATTGAGCGGGGTATTGTTAAAACCGTAAAATCAGCTAAGAAAATAGTAGATCGGAAAGATGCGGTAGTTTGGGATATTTTGGAGAATGTTCTGAAAGGTCACCCAGTACTGCTGAACCGGGCTCCTACGCTACACCGTTTAGGTATTCAGGCTTTCCAGCCGCGCTTGATCGAAGGTAAAGCAATTCAGTTGCACCCGTTAGTGTGTACGGCATTCAACGCCGACTTTGACGGTGACCAGATGGCAGTACACGTTCCTCTGGGACCAGCTGCAATTCTGGAAGCCTCTATGCTGATGCTCGCTTCACATAACATTCTGAACCCAGCCAATGGTGCACCAATTGCGGTACCATCGCAGGACATGGTTTTAGGATTATACTATGTAACCAAAGGCAAACGCTCTACTGAAAACGAGAAGATTGCCGGTGAAGGCATGGCTTTCTACAGTGCAGAAGAAGTAGTTATTGCCATTAACGAAGGCCGTTTATCTAAACACGCCTTTATAAAAGTAAGAACCAAAATACAAGACGAAAACGAGCAACTGGTTACCAAAGTAATCGAAACCGTTGCCGGTCGGGTATTATTTAATCAATTCGTGCCGGAGGAAGTTGGCTTCGTGGATGAGCTGTTAACGAAGAAAAAGTTACAGCAAATTATTTCCCGCGTGTTCAAAGTAACTGGAATGGCGCGTACCGCTCAATTCCTGGATGATATTAAAACCTTAGGCTTCCAGTCTGCTTACAAAGGCGGTCTGTCGATGGGTCTGGGTGATATTGTTATCCCTAAAGAAAAGGATATTCTGGTAGAGCAGGCCAAAAAAGATGTAGACGCTGTTTGGGCAAACTACTCTATGGGTCTGATTACCGATAATGAGCGTTACAACCAGGTTATTGATATCTGGACGCGTATTAACAACCAGATTACCGAAACCCTGATGGGCCGTCTGGAAAAAGACGATCAAGGCTTCAACTCTATCTATATGATGATGCACTCCGGCGCCCGTGGTTCCCGTGAGCAGATTCGTCAGTTAGGTGGTATGCGGGGTCTGATGGCTAAGCCGCAGAAATCGTTGCAAGGTTCAGTAGGTGAGATTATCGAGAACCCAATCCTTTCTAACTTTAAAGAAGGGCTGGATGTAATTGAGTACTTTATCTCTACCCACGGTGCCCGTAAAGGTCTGGCCGATACAGCATTGAAAACAGCGGATGCTGGTTACTTAACCCGTCGTCTGGTAGACGTTTCGCAGGACGTAATTGTAAACGAGGTAGACTGCGGTACTTTACGTGGTCTGGAAGTAAGTGCTCTGAAAGATAACGAAGATATTGTTGAGTCACTTTCTGAAAGAATATTGGGTCGGGTGAACGTTCACGATATTATTGACCCACTAACAAATGAAATCATTCTGGAGGCTGGTACCGAAATTACAGAGGAAATCACCAAGCGCATTGATGCTACCAGCATTGAAACCGTAGAAATTCGTTCGGTATTAACCTGCGAAAGCAAACGTGGAATTTGTGCTAAATGCTATGGCCGTAACTTGGCTTCTGGTAGAATGGTACAAAAAGGAGAAGCTGTTGGGGTTATTGCTGCGCAGTCTATTGGTGAGCCAGGTACCCAGTTAACCCTGCGTACGTTCCACGTGGGTGGTACTGCTTCCAACATTGCCGTAGATGCTGCTATTCGGGCGAAATTTGGTGGTAACATCGAATTTGAAGATGTTAGGACCATAGAAACAGTGAACAACGAAGGAACCCCGGTTAAAGTAGTAATGGGTCGTTCCGGTGAAGTTCGGGTAGTTGAGCCAGGTACAGGCAAAATCTTAATCAGTAACCACGTTCCTTATGGTTCGTTCCTGATGGTTGATGAAGGCCAGACAGTTACCAAAGGTGATGAAATCTGCGTGTGGGATCCATACAATGCGGTAATTCTATCGGAATACGACGGAGCCGTTGAATATGAAGCATTAATTGAAGGTATTACTTACCGCGAAGAATCGGATGAACAAACTGGTCACCGTGAAAAAGTAATTATCGAAACCAAAGATAAAACCCAAAACCCTGCTATTGGTATACGAGCCCGGAATGATGAGTATAAGGCTTATAACATTCCGGTAGGAGCTCACTTAACGGTAGAAGATGCTGAGCCTATTCGGGCCGGACAAATATTGGCTAAAATTCCGCGTGCCATTGGTAAAACCCGCGATATTACGGGTGGTCTGCCGAGGGTAACGGAATTATTCGAAGCTCGGAATCCATCTAACCCAGCAGTAGTAAGCGAAATAGACGGGGTTGTTACTTATGGTGGTATTAAGCGTGGTAACCGTGAAATTTTCATCGAGTCGAAAGATGGCGTGAAAAAGAAATACATGGTGCCATTGTCGAAACACATTCTGGTACAAGATAATGACTTTATCCGGGCCGGTATGCCGTTATCAGATGGTGCTATTACGCCAACCGATATTCTGAATATTCAGGGACCTGGTGCGGTGCAGGAATATTTAGTGAACGAGATTCAGGAAGTATACCGCTTACAAGGTGTAAAAATTAACGACAAGCACATTGAGGTGGTAGTTCGCCAAATGATGCAGAAAGTTGCCGTTATTGATCCGGGTGATACATCGTTCCTGGAAAACCAGGTAGTTGACAAAGTTACTTTCATGGAAGAGAATGATATGATCATCGACATGAAAGTAGTAGAGGATGCGGGCGATTCAACCAACCTGAAACCAGGCCAGATTGTAACTGCCAGAAGACTAAGGGACGAAAACTCCAGCCTGAAACGTCGCGATATGCGAATTGTATCGGTTAGAGATGCGCAGCCGGCAGTTTCTAGACCAACGTTACAAGGTATTACTCAAGCTTCACTAGGTACGCAAAGCTTTATCTCGGCAGCTTCCTTCCAGGAAACAACCAAAGTATTAAGCGAAGCAGCTATCAGAGGTAAGGCCGATGAGTTATTAGGCTTAAAAGAAAACGTTATTGTAGGTCACCTGATCCCAGCCGGTACCGGTCTGCGGGAGTATTCTAAATTAATTGTAGGATCACAGGAAGAATACGATAGCTTATTATCTTCTAAAGCAGCTACTAAAGCTCGTCAGACAGAGTTACAGAATAAATAATGGCGAAAGAACCAGCAGCCCAGGAAAACCAGATAAACATAGAACTGACCGAAGAGATTGCGGAAGGTGAATATGCAAATTTGGCAATGATAGCCCACTCCAGCAGTGAGTTTGTAATTGATTTTATCCGGTTAATGCCGGGTATTCCGAAAGCGAAAGTTAAAGCCAGAATAGTTATCACGCCAGAGCACGCTAAACGTTTGTTGGCGGCTCTGGCCGATAATATCCGCCGGTTTGAAGAAAGCTACGGAGATATTAAGCAAGTTCACCAGGAGCCAAGTTTTCCCATGAATTTTGGGGGTAATATAGGTGAAGCTTAATTATTTATATAAAATTAATATTGAATTTGCAAAATTTATTTTATACCTTTGCAGACCAAAATTTTGAGAAGAAGAATTCCTATAAAAATTTAGTAAATGCCTACTATACAACAATTAGTACGAAAAGGTAGAGAGAAACTGACCACTAAATCAAAATCTCCAGCCTTAGATTCTTGTCCACAGAGACGAGGGGTGTGCACCAGGGTTTATACAACAACCCCTAAGAAACCTAATTCCGCAATGCGTAAAGTTGCCCGTGTGCGCTTAACAAATGGGAAAGAGGTAAACGCTTACATACCGGGTGAAGGTCACAACTTACAAGAGCACTCAATTGTGCTTATCAGAGGTGGCAGAGTAAAAGATTTACCAGGAGTTCGTTACCACATTATTCGTGGTGCGTTGGATACTGCCGGGGTAAATGGCAGATTGCAGCGCAGATCTAAATACGGAGCAAAACGTCCGAAACCAGGACAACCAGCTGCTAAAGGTGGTAAACCAACTCCAGGTAAGAAGAAATAATAAGAAGTAGTAATACAATGAGAAAAGCAAAACCTAAAAATAGAATTCTTCTTCCAGATCCAAAGTATAAAGAAACTTTGGTAACCCGTTTTGTAAACTACCTGATGTACGATGGTAAAAAAAGTATTGCATACAATATTTTTTACGATGCGTGCGAAGCAGTAGAAAAACGGACAAAAGAAAATGGTTTGGAGCAGTGGAGAAAAGCTTTGAACAACATCATGCCAAGCGTAGAGGTTAAAAGCCGTCGCGTGGGTGGAGCTACTTTCCAGGTTCCAACCGAGGTAAGACCAGATCGTAAAATTTCATTAGGTATCAAATGGATGATTCTGTACGCTAGAAAGCGTGGAGAAAAAACCATGACCGACAAATTAGCTGGTGAAATTATTGCCGCAGCCAAAGGTGAAGGAGCAGCAGTGAAGAAAAAAGATGATACACATAGAATGGCAGAGGCCAATAAAGCCTTCTCACATTTTAGATTCTAATTATAAATGGCACGCGATTTAAAATATACAAGAAATATTGGTATAGCTGCGCACATTGATGCTGGTAAAACCACAACCACAGAACGTATTCTTTATTATACTGGTGCAAGCCATAAAATAGGGGAAGTTCATGATGGCGCTGCAACCACCGACTGGATGGAACAGGAGCAGGAGCGTGGTATTACCATTACTTCAGCTGCAGTAACCGTAGATTGGAAATATAGAAACAATACTTACCACATTAATATTATTGATACCCCGGGTCACGTGGATTTTACCGTTGAGGTAAACCGCTCCTTACGGGTATTAGATGGTTTAGTATTTTTATTTAGTGCAGTTGATGGCGTTGAGCCGCAATCCGAAACTAACTGGCGCTTAGCAAATAATTATAACGTTGCCCGAATTGGTTTTGTAAATAAAATGGACCGTTCTGGTGCAGATTTCTTAGCTGTTGTAAAACAAGTAAAAGAAATGTTAGGCAGCAATGCGGTTGCTTTGCAGTTGCCAATAGGAGCAGAAGATGATTTTAAAGGGGTAGTTGATTTAGTAAACTTCCGGGGTATTGTTTGGAATGAACACGATAAAGGGATGACCTTTACCGAAGTGCCTATTCCGGATGATATGTTAGAGGAAGCTACTGAGTACCGCGAAAAATTACTGGAAGCAGTAGCTGATTACGATGAGTCATTAATGGAGAAATACTTCGATGATCCGGAAACGATTACCGAAGATGAAATCATGAATGCTTTACGTAAGGCAACAATTGATATGGCTATTGTACCCATGCTGTGTGGTTCTTCTTTCAAGAACAAAGGTGTACAAACCATGCTGGATTATGTAATGGCATTATGCCCTTCTCCGCTGGATAAAGAAAGCATCAAAGGTACCAATCCGGATACCGGAGAAGAAGTAGCTCGTAAGCCTTCAGAAAGCGATCCATTCGCGGCTTTAGCCTTTAAAATTGCTACTGACCCGTATGTAGGTCGTCTTTGTTTTATCAGAGCATATTCTGGCGTGCTGGAATCTGGTTCATATGTATATAATACCCGTTCCGGTAATAAAGAACGTATCTCTCGTATTTTCCAAATGCATGCTAACAAGCAAAATGCTATTGAAAGATTAGGAGCAGGAGATATAGGTGCCGTTGTAGGTTTTAAGGATATTAAGACAGGCGATACCCTGTGTGACCAAAATCATAAGATTGTTTTGGAAGCTATGGAATTCCCTGAGCCAGTAATTGGTTATGCTATTGAGCCAAAAACCCAAGCAGATGCTGATAAAATGGGTATGGCTATTGGTAAATTGGTTGAAGAAGATCCAACTTTATTAGTTCACACCGACCAAGAAACAGGACAAACAATCCTGAGAGGTATGGGTGAGTTGCACCTGGAAATTATAATGGACCGCCTTAAAAGAGAATTTAAGGTAGAAATAAACCAAGGGGCACCACAGGTTGCTTACAAAGAAACCATTATTTCTAGCACCGAACACCGGGAAACTTATAAGAAACAATCAGGTGGTCGTGGTAAATACGGCGATATTGTATTCGAATTAGGACCCCGTGAAGATGGTAAAACCGGCTTAGAATTCGTTAATGGCATTGTAGGTGGGGTAATTCCAAAAGAATTTATTCCAGCAATTCAGAAAGGGTTTGAAGAATCAATGAAAGAAGGTGTATTAGCTGGATTCCCGATAGAATCTATGAAGGTACGCTTATTCCACGGTTCTTACCATGATGTCGATTCTGATGCATTATCTTTTGAATTAGCCGCTCGCCAGGGTTTTAAAGAAGCAGCAAGAAAATGCTCGCCGAAGTTATTAGAACCAATTATGGCAGTAGAGGTAGTTACGCCGGATGAGTATACTGGTCCTGTAACCGGAGATTTAAATCGTCGCAGAGGCTTAATGAAAGGTATGGATACAAAGGCAGGTTCTCAGGTAATTAAAGCTGATGTGCCTTTATCGGAACTTTTTGGCTATGTAACTGATTTAAGAACTTTGACCTCTGGTCGTGCAACAGCCAACATTACTATTTCGCATTACGAGCAAGTGCCGGCGAACTTGGCCGAAGGAATAATAGCTAAAGTAAAAGGTACAGGTAAATAGTCTTAGAAATAATGAACCAAAAAATCAGAATTAAATTAAAATCTTACGATCATAATTTGGTAGATAAATCTGCTGAAAAGATTGTAAAAGCTGTAAAGACAACCGGTGCCATTGTAAGTGGACCTATTCCTTTACCTACTGAAAAAGATATTTTTACAGTACTCCGTTCGCCGCACGTAAACAAAAAAGCACGTGAGCAATTTCAGTTATGTACCTATAAAAGATTAGTTGATATTTATTCAACTAGTTCAAAAACAGTAGATGCTTTAATGAAGCTAGAGTTACCTAGCGGCGTTGATGTAGAGATTAAAGTTTGATAAACCAGCTTTTTGTAATAAAGAAAGAACCGGTGTATACTGGTTCTTTTTTTATTTTTAATAGTTAAAAAATTAATTAACAATAATTTGCAAAAAGAAAATTAAAAATAGTATCTTTGCACTCCCTTAACGAAGGGATATTTGTATTTATAAAGATTGTTTAATCAGAAAGTAGAATGCCTGGAATAATCGGTAGAAAAATCGGAATGACAAGCCTCTTCACACCTGATGGGAAAAGCGTAGCTGCTACGCTTATTCAAGCAGGTCCGTGTGTAGTAACACAAGTGAAGACTGTAGAAGTTGATGGCTATGAAGCTGTTCAAGTTGGCTACGGTGATAAAAAAGAAAAATTAGCAAACAAGGCCGAAACTGGTCACTTTAAAAAAGCTAACGCAACTCCTAAAGTAAAGGTTGTAGAGTTTAGAACCGAGGTAGAAGGTTTTAATTTAGGAGATACCATCAACGTAGATTTCTTTGCAGAAGGAGAGTTTGTGGATGTAGTTGGAACCTCAAAAGGTAAAGGTTTCCAGGGCGTTGTAAAAAGATATAACTTTAGTGGGGTTGGTGGCCAGACTCACGGTCAGCACAACCGGGCAAGACACCCAGGTTCTATTGGAGCTTGCTCTTGGCCTTCTCGCGTATTCAAAGGAATGAGAATGGCTGGACGCATGGGTAACGATCGCGTAAAAGTTCAGAACTTACGGGTTTTACGTGTATTAGCCGATAAAAATTTGATTCTTGTTAGTGGTTCCGTTCCTGGTGCCAAAAATTCATTTGTAGTTTTAGAGAAATAAAATGGAGCTTTCTGTATTAAATAAAGCAGGAGAAGATACAGGCAGAAAGGTAACCCTTTCGGATGCAGTATTTGGTATTGAGCCAAATCAGCATGCTATGTATCTGGATGTTAAACAATACCTGGCAAATCAGCGTCAGGGAACCCACAAATCCAAAGAACGTAACGAAGTTTCTGGAACCACTAAAAAGCTGAAAAAACAAAAAGGTACAGGTGGTGCCCGGGCAGGTAGCATGAAATCGCCGGTATTTATTGGTGGTGGTAGAGTGTTCGGTCCTCGTCCGCGGAACTATAGCTTTAAATTAAACAAGAAATTAAAAGCATTAGCCCGTTTATCAGCTTTGTCAAGCCTAGCTAAAGATAACAAAGTGACATTGGTAGAATCGTTTTCATTTGAAAAACCAAAAACCAGTGAGTTTGTTAGTGTGCTTGGCAAATTGAATTTCTCTAACAAGAAAACCTTAATCGTAACGGCCAAAAAAGATAATAATCTTTATTTATCCAGCCGTAACCTCCAGAAAGTGAAAGTAGCAGAAGCTGCCGATTTAAATACATACGATTTATTGAAAGCGGAAACTTTGTTGCTTACTGAAGATTCATTGTCCACTTTAGAGAGCCTTTATAGCACAAAATAATGCAAATATTAAAAAAACCTTTGGTTACTGAAAAGATGACCGCTTTAAATGAAAAAGGTAAATATGCCTTTGAAGTAGCTAAAACTGCTAATAAAGTGGAAATCAAAAAAGCAGTTGAAAAGTTGTATGGCGTAACAGTAGAAAAAGTTTCTACCATGCGGGTACAAGGTAAGCTTAAAGTAAAAAATACAAAAGCTGGCGTGGTAAGCGGACGTAAGCCATCTTATAAGAAAGCTATTGTTAGCTTAAAAGAAGGTGAGTTTATTGATTTTTATAGCGGCATATAATAATTAAAAAATGGCATTAAGAAAATTAAGACCAACAACACCAGGTCAAAGATTTCGGGTAGCTCCGCAGTTTGATGAGATTACATCAATGCAGCCAGAAAAATCTTTGTTGGCACCTATAAAAAAATCTGGTGGTAGAAATGATTCTGGTAAAATGACCATGCGCTACATAGGGGGCGGTCATAAACAAAAATACCGGATTATAGATTTTAAAAGAACCAAGTTCGGAATTCCGGCAACTGTAAAATCAATCGAGTACGATCCAAACAGAACTGCTCGTATTGCTCTTTTGTTTTATGCTGACGGTGAGAAAAGCTATATTCTGGCACCAGCCGGATTAAAAGTAGACAGCACAGTAATTTCAGGGCCAGGTGTAGCTCCTGAAGTTGGTAACAGCTTGCCGCTCTCAGATATTCCTTTAGGTACTATTATTCATAATATTGAATTAATGCCAGGTAATGGCGGTACCTTAGCACGTAGTGCTGGTACTTATGCGCAGCTAGTTGCTCGCGAAAATAAGTATGCTACTATTAAATTACCATCAGGTGAAATGCGCATGGTTTTAGTTACCTGCATGGCAACTGTTGGTACTGTATCAAACTCAGACCACATGAACGTAAATCTGGGTAAAGCGGGTAGAAGCAGATGGTTGGGTATTCGCCCAAGAGTTCGTGGTGTTGCTATGAACCCAGTTGATCACCCAATGGGTGGTGGTGAAGGTAAATCTTCTGGAGGACAGCCTCGTTCTAGAAAAGGTTTATTTGCCAAAGGTAAAAAGACAAGAAATAAAAATAAATATTCAGAGAACCTGATTGTTAATAGAGGTAAAAAATAATGGGAAGATCATTAAAAAAAGGGCCATATATTGACTTCAGGCTCGAAAAGAAAGTAACAGCAATGGATGAATCCGGCAAAAAGACTGTGGTAAAAACCTGGTCTCGCCGTTCCATGATTTCTCCGGACTTTGTAGGTCATACTTTTGCTGTTCACAACGGAAATAAATTTATTCCGGTTTATGTTACAGAAAATATGGTTGGCCACAAATTAGGTGAGTTTGCTCCAACCAGAAATTTCAGAGGCCATATTGCTAAAAAAGATAAAGGTAAGAGATAACAATGCAAGCAATAGCTAAATTAAAAAATGTTCCTACCTCTCCCCGCAAAATGCGCCTAGTGGCTGGTTTAGTAAGAGGTCAGAGTGTAAATAAAGCTTTAGGTTTATTAAAATTTGAAGCGAATGTCGGAGCTGAAAAAATTGAAAAATTATTATTATCAGCTTTATCTAACTGGCAGCAAGCAAACACGGATGCCCGCATCGAAGATTCTAATCTTTACATAAAAGAAATAAGAGTTGATGAAGGAAAGATGCTGAAGAGATTAAGACCAGCTCCCCAGGGCCGTGGTCATAGAATCAGAAAGAGATCTAACCATGTGACCATTATTATAGATAGCCGCGTGGAAGAAGAACTCCAAGTAAATAACCAAGAATAATTAGCGAAATATTTTGTAATAATGGGACAAAAAGTAAATCCAGTAGGTTTAAGATTAGGTATCATCAAAGGATGGGATTCTAATTGGTACGGTGGAAAAGATTTCGCTGATAAGCTCATTGAAGATGAGAAAATTAGAAAATATATACTTGCGCGTATTCCTAAAGGTGGTATTTCAAAAATTATCATTGAAAGAACATTAAAGAGAATTACCATTACCATTAATACTGCTCGTCCGGGCGTAGTAATTGGTAAAGGTGGCCAGGAAGTAGATAAAATTAAAGAAGAGCTTAAGAAAGTAACGAATAAAGATGTACAGATTAACATCTACGAAATTAAGCGTCCGGAACTGGATGCCAAATTAGTAGGGGAATCTATTGCACAACAGTTACAAGCCAGAATCTCTTTCCGGAGAGCTATGAAGCAAGCAATTGCTTCTGCTATTCGGGTAGGAGCAGAAGGTGTTAAAGTTCAGGTATCAGGTCGTTTAGGAGGGGCCGAGATGGCACGTACCGAATCGTATAAAGAAGGAAGAACTCCCTTACATACTCTACGGGCAGATATTGACTATGCATTGTCCGAAGCGCAGACTGTTTACGGTAAATTAGGTATCAAAGTATGGATATTTAAAGGAGAAGTATTTGGTAAAAAAGACCTTTCTCCAAACCAGGAACAATCTAAACCATCAGGTGGTAATACCGGTGGATCGCCCCGCAACGAAAGAGGCGGTGACAGAGGTGACCGTGGTGGCCGCAGAGGCGACCGCAATGACCGCGGTGGAGATTTTGCCGGTAAGGATAGAAGAGAAGGTGGTGGTGGCCAACAGCGCAGAGGCGGTGGCGGCGGTAAACCCAGAAATAAATAATACAAAATCATCAAAACATTTTTAAGAGATGTTACAGCCGAAAAGGACAGTATATAGAAAAATGCAGAAGGGAAGAGTTAGAGGTCTAGCTCACCGTGGTAGCACCATTTCCTTCGGTTCATTTGCTATAAAATCATTAGAAGCTTCCTGGATTACCAGCCGCCAAATAGAAGCAGCCCGTATAGCAATGACACGTGCTATGAAACGTGAAGGTCAAGTATGGATTCGGATTTTTCCTGATAAACCAATTACCAAAAAGCCAGCGGAAGTGCGGATGGGTAAAGGTAAAGGTTCGCCAGAATATTGGGTAGCTGTGGTTAAACCAGGTACTATTTTATTTGAATCTGATGGAGTACCTCTGGAAACTGCTCAGGAATCTTTAAGATTAGCGGCCCAAAAACTGCCGGTAAAAACAAAATTTGTTGTACGTAAAGATTTCGTAGAGTAATAAAATGAAATATTCAGAAATACAAGCACTTTCTTTAGAAGAACTTAAAGAACGCTTACAAGCAGAAACTTCCAGCCGTCAATCTTTGTTATTTGCACATTCTATTTCTCCATTGGAAAATCCCTTGCGAATAAACCAAAATCGGAAAGTAATCGCAAGATTACAGACGGAACTAAGAAAAAGAGAATTAGAGGGAGCTTCTAAATAATATTACAATGGAAGAAAGAAATCTAAGAAAAGAAAGAACTGGTCGGGTTGTCAGCAACAAAATGAATAAGACAATCACCGTTATCGTAGAAAGCAAAATGAAACACCCTATTTACGGGAAGTTTGTAAATAAATCTACGAAGTTTAAAGCTCACGATGAAAATAATGAATGCGGCGAAGGTGACTTGGTTCGCATTATGGAAACTCGGCCGTTGAGCAAAAGCAAGAACTGGCGTTTAGTAGAAATAATAGAAAGAGCTAAGTAAGATGGTACAGCAGGAATCAAGATTATCTGTTGCCGACAATAGCGGAGCTAAAGAAGTTTTAGTTATCCGGGTATTAGGCGGAACAGGAAAGAAGTACGCTTCTATAGGCGATAAAATTATAGTAACTGTAAAATCAGCTTTATCATCTGGCAACGTTAAAAAAGGCTCTGTTTCTAAAGCAGTTGTTGTAAGAACAAAAAAAGAAATCCGTCGGAAAGATGGTTCTTATATTCGTTTTGATGATAATGCGGCAGTTTTGTTAAACAACAACGACGAGCCAAGAGGAACACGGATCTTTGGGCCGGTTGCCCGCGAGTTACGTGAAAAGCAATTTATGAAAATCGTTTCTTTAGCTCCGGAGGTATTATAATCATGAAAGCACAAAACGAGAAAGTAAATAAGTTACACGTAAAAACTGGCGATACTGTTAAAATTATTGCTGGTAATGATCGTGGTAAAACCGGACGTATTGTTTCCGTTAAAAAAGACGTGAATAAAGTTGTAGTAGAAGGCTTAAACCTTGTAACCAAGCACAACAAACCCAGCGCAAAAAATCCGCAGGGTGGTATTTCTAAGCAAGAAGCACCTATACATGCCAGCAATGTGCAGTTAGTTGATGCAGCAGGTGCGGTAACCCGTACTGGCAAAAAGGCTGACGATAATGGTAAACTGCAGCGGTATTCTAAAAAAACAGGTAATTTAATTTAATATGGCTACTGCACGTTTAAAAGATAAATACAATAGTGAAATCGTAAATCAGTTAAGAGAGCGGTTTCAATATAAAAGCGTGATGCAAGTTCCTAAGATTTTAAAAATCTGCATCAATAAAGGAATTGGCAATGCGGTATCAGATAAGAAATTAGTTGATATTGGCGTTGACGAATTAACAACTATCTCGGGTCAGAAAGCCGTAGCAACTAAAGCTAAAACCTCGGTATCTAACTTTAAGCTGCGTGAAGGCATGCCAATTGGGGCAAGAGTAACTTTGCGGGGCGACCGGATGTACGAATTTATGGACCGCTTAATGACCGTAGCCTTACCGCGCGTTCGTGACTTTAGAGGTATTAGCGATAAAGGATTTGATGGAAGAGGAAATTACACCTTAGGTGTTAAAGAGCAAATCATTTTCCCAGAAATCAGTATCGATAAAATTAAAGCTATTTCGGGTATGGATATTACTTTTGTAACTACTGCTAAAAACGACGAAGAGAGTTTTGAGCTGTTGAAAGCATTTGGTATGCCATTCATGAATGTAAAAAAATAATACAATGGCTAAAGAATCAGTAAAAGCAAGAGAGTTAAAACGCCTGAAAATGGTAGCTAAATATGCTGAAAAAAGAAAAGCATTAAAAGCTGCCGGGGATTGGGATGCCTTAGATAAATTACCTAAAGATGCATCGCCGGTTCGTTTACATAACCGTTGCCGGATTACCGGTCGTCCACGGGGATTTATGCGTAAGTTTGGAATTTCACGTGTAATGTTCCGGGATATGGCTTCAGAAGGAAAGATTCCAGGCTTAACAAAGGCAAGCTGGTAATTTTTTTCTGCTGATAATTAAATAATTAAAAAAAACATTAGTATCTTTGCGGCTCTTTTTAGGAGCTAATATATTTATTCATAATGAATACAGATCCAATAGCAGATTATTTAACCAGACTCAGGAATGCCATAAAAGCAAACCATCGGGTGGTTGAAATTCCGGCAAGTAAAATCAAGAAGGAAATTACAAGAGTACTTCACGAGAAAGGGTATATTCAAAGCTATCGGTTTGATGACTCTACTGTTCAGGGTACTATTAAAATAGCCCTCAAATATAATCCAAGTACAAAGCAACCTGCTATTGTAAATCTGGAAAGAGTAAGTAAACCTGGTTTACGGAAATATACTCATTATGAGAATTTGCCACGCGTTTTAAACGGTTTAGGGGTAGCCATTTTATCTACTTCTAAAGGCGTAATAACCGAAAAAGAAGCAAAAGATCTTAATGTGGGTGGGGAAGTTTTGTGTTACGTTTATTAAGAAAACATCACTATGTCACGTATAGGTAAATTGCCAATCACATTGCCGGCAAATGTTGATTTAACTGTTGCTGCCGATAATCTGGTGACGGTTAAAGGACCAAAAGGAACGTTGAGTACTTTAGTAGATAGAGATATTACCGTTGCCAGTGAAGATGGTACTATTACAGTTAACCGTCCTACAGAACAAAAGCGTCATAAAGCATTGCACGGTTTGTATCGTTCTTTAATCAACAACATGGTTGTAGGTGTAAGCGAAGGTTTTCGTGAATCGCTAGAATTAATTGGGGTTGGTTACAAGGCAACTGTTGCTGGCAATACTTTAGAGTTATCTTTAGGCTATTCACATAATATATTTTTAGCATTACCAGCAGAGGTGAAAGCTACTGCAGTAACTGAAAAAGGTAAAGCTCCTTTAATTACTTTAGAGAGTAACGATAAACAACTAATAGGCCAGGTAGCTGCAAAAATCAGATCATTAAGAAAAGTTGAACCTTACAAAGGTAAAGGTGTACGCTTTGTTGGTGAGGTAGTAAGAAGAAAAGCAGGTAAAACAGCCTCTAAATAATAACTGTCATGGCAGTAAGTAAACTCGAAAGAAGAACCAGAATTAGAAAAAGTATCAGAAGCAAAATTTCTGGTACTCCTGAAAGACCACGTTTATCCGTTTTCAGAAGTAATAAAAATATATACGCGCAATTGATTGACGATGTAGCTGGCAAAACTTTAGTTGCCGTTTCTTCTGCAAAATTTGCAGGCGAAGCAAACGGTAAAACTGAATTGTCTTCTGCTGTAGGCCGTGAACTGGCTACAATAGCGCAGGAAAAAGGTATTTCAGAAGTAGTATTTGACCGCTCCGGATATTTATATCATGGTCGTGTTAAAACATTAGCAGACAGCGCCAGAGAGGCCGGTCTTAAATTTTAATATATGTCACAGAATAACAATCGTGTTGTAAAAGCGAGTGAGATTGACCTCAAAGAACGGGTTGTGGCAATCAAGCGTGTAGCTAAAGTAGTAAAAGGTGGTAGAAGATTTAGTTTTTCAGCCATCGTTGTGGTAGGAGATGGTAATGGTACCGTGGGTTATGGATTGGGTAAAGCTAATGAAGTAACTGATGCTATTGCAAAAGGAATTGATGATGCTAAGAAGAATTTAGTTAAAGTTCCTATTTATCACCACACAGTACCTCATGCCATTGAGGGAAAATATTCAGGCGGTTTTGTTTTGGTTAAACCAGCAGCAGCCGGTACAGGTGTTATTGCTGGTGGTGCAATGCGTGCTGTTTTTGAAAGCGCAGGCATTAAAGATGTTTTGGCAAAATCTAAAGGTTCTTCTAACCCACACAACGTGGTTAAGGCTACTTTCGATGCTTTAATTAAAATGCGTGATCCTTTAGCGGTAGCTCAACAAAGAGGGGTAAGTCTTCAGAAAGTATTTAACGGTTAAGTAAGATGGCGCAAATAACAATTAAACAAATTAAAAGTGTTATTGATCGTCCGGAAAGACAAAAGAAGACGATGCAAGCACTAGGTCTGGGTAAAATAAACAAAACTGTTACAGTAGAAGATACCCCCCAGATTTTGGGAATGATCCAGAAAGTACATAACTTGGTTGAGGTAAAATAAAGTTATCATGAATTTAAGTACATTACAACCTGCTGAAGGCTCTGTTAAAGATAGAAAAAGAATAGGACGGGGTACCGGTTCAGGCCGTGGTGGAACTTCTACCAGAGGCCATAAAGGTGCTAAATCACGTTCTGGTTATAGCAAAAAGTCTGGTTTTGAAGGTGGTCAAATGCCTTTACAAAGACGTGTTCCTAAATTTGGTTTCAAAAACTTCAACCGGGTTGAATTTGCAGGTGTGAACCTAGATATTATTCAGTCTTTGATTGAAAGGGACAATGCAACTACAATCGATTTTGCTTATTTAAAAGCTCACGGCTTAGTTTCTAAAAACGATAGAATTAAAATTTTAGGACGTGGTGAGTTAAAAAGTGCAGTTGAGGTACATGCACATGCCTTCTCTAAATCAGCAATAGCTGCAATAGAAAATGCCGGTGGGAAAGTTGTTACCCTATAATTAAGTTATGAAAAAACTTATAACAACTTTTAAAAATATTTTTGCAATTGAAGACCTAAGGATTCGGATTCTGAATACCTTAGGTTTCATTGCAATATTCCGTTTGGGATCTTACGTAGTACTACCAGGAATTGATCCTAATCGGCTACAATCTAATTCTCAAGGAATATTTGGTTTACTTGATACCTTATTAGGAGGAGCATTTAGCAATGCTTCTATTTTTGCATTAGGTATCATGCCGTATATTTCTGCTTCTATTGTTTTACAATTACTAACAATAGCAGTTCCATATTTCCAGAAGCTTCAAAAAGAAGGAGAATCCGGAAGAAAAAAAATCAATCAGTACACGCGTGTATTGACCATACTAATTACTGCAGCGCAGTCATTTGGTTTTATTCAAACTATAAATGCTGAGGCAATTGTAGTAGATCCTTTTTGGTTTAGTATAACCTCAATTTTTATTTTAACAGCCGGAACCATGTTTTGTATGTGGTTAGGCGAGAAGATTACAGATAAAGGTATTGGTAATGGTATATCTATGTTAATTATGATTGGCATAGTATCGCGTTTACCTGGTGCCTTAATTGCAGAAGCATTATCTAAAAGATTAAATGGAGCTTTATTATTTATATTAGAGCTAATTGCACTGTACTTTGTGGTAATGGCTGTTGTTATGCTTACGCAAGCAATTAGAAGAATACCAATTCAATACGCAAAGCAAGTTGGTGGTACAACGCAGTATAGTGGTCATCGCCAATTTATTCCGTTAAAGGTAAATGCAGCCGGTGTAATGCCAATTATTTTTGCGCAGTCATTGATGTTTATCCCATCATTAATAGCCTCTATTTGGCGGGATACATCTGAACTAGCTGCCTCCATTGGTACTACCTTTGCAGATTTTACTTCTTGGCAGTACAATTTGTTATTCGGTATCTTAATAATTGTATTTACATATTTTTATACGGCTATTAGTGTTAATCCGGACCAAATTTCTAATGATTTAAAACGTAGCGGCGGATTTATACCCGGTGTAAAACCAGGCTTAGCTACTTCTGAGTTCATTGGCCAAGTACTTGATAGAATTACCTTACCTGGCGCTTTGTTCTTAGCTTTAATAGCTATTCTGCCGGCCATTGCTATGCTATTTGGTATAACTAGAGAGTTTTCGGCTTTCTTTGGTGGAACATCACTCATTATTATGGTGGGTGTAGTTTTAGATACCTTAAACCAAATAGAAAGCTATTTATTAATGCGTCATTATGATGGCATGATGAAGTCTGGTAAGCTGAAAGGCCGTACGCAAAATATTGCGTTGGCATCTTAATAATGGTTTATTACAAAACAGAAGAAGAAATAAATATTATTCGCGAAGCCGCTCTTATTTTAAGTAAAGCGCATGGTGAAGTAGCTTCTCTTATAAAAGAAGGAGTTACTACAAAACAATTAGATTCGCGAGCAGAAGAATTTATTAAGGATCATGGCGGTTGGCCATCCTTTAAGGGTTATAATGGCTTTCCATTTAGTTTGTGTATTTCAGTTAATTCAGCTGTTGTACACGGCATGCCAGGCGACTATGTTATTAAGAACGGCGACATAGTTTCTATAGATGGAGGCGTTTTTAAAAACGGTTTTCATAGCGATTGCGCTTATACCCACGGTGTTGGTGAACTTTCTGAAGATGTTAAACGGTTACTTACAGTTACCAAACAGTCTTTATACAAAGGGTTGGAAAAAGCAGTGGCAGGTAACCGGTTAGGTGATATGTCTGCTACTATTCAGCAGGAAGTAGAAAAAGAAGGTTTTTCAGTAGTAAGAGAATTAGTGGGTCATGGTATCGGACGGAACTTACACGAAGCGCCTGAGGTTCCTAACTATGGAAAAAGAGGTCAGGGCATTAAATTGCAAAACGGATTAGTGATTGCAGTTGAACCCATGGTCAACTTAGGATCTAAAAATATTGTTCAGGAGGCTGATGGCTGGACAATCAGAACAAGAGATAACAAACCATCTGCTCATTTTGAACATACAATTGTAGTACGGAAGGATAAAGCGGAAATTCTAACCTCCTTCGAGTACATAGAGAAAGGTGCATAAAAAATTATATGGCAAAACAGTCTTCTATTGAGCAGGACGGAACTATTGTTGAAGCTTTATCTAATGCGATGTTTCGTGTTGAACTGGAAAACGGACATCAGGTTATATCACATATTTCAGGTAAAATGCGCATGCATTATATTAAAATATTACCTGGCGATAAAGTGAAAATTGAAATGTCGCCTTATGACTTATCTAAAGGAAGAATAGTATATCGGTATAAATAAAATGAAAGTTAAAGCATCAGTTAAAAAAAGAAGTGAAGATTGCAAAGTTATCCGCAGAAAAGGAAAGCTTTATGTAATCAACAAAAAGAACCCACGGTATAAACAAAGACAAGGTTAATTTAATAAAATGGCTAGAATAGCAGGAGTAGATATTCCGGATAAAAAAAGAGGCGAAATTGCCTTGACTTATATTTATGGTATTGGCCGTAGAGCTTCTCAATCCATCCTGACCAAAGCAGGTGTTAACTTCGATAAGAAAGTTAGTGATTGGACTGAAGAAGAAGCTGGTGCTATCAGATCAGTAATCGCGGCAGAGCATAAAACCGAAGGTGTTTTGCGTTCTGAAGTGCAACTGCACATTAAGCGGTTAATGGATATAGGTTCTTACAGAGGGTTACGTCATAGAAAAGGCTTGCCTGTGAGAGGTCAGCGTACTAAAAACAATTCCCGGACCAGAAAAGGGAAGCGTAAAACAGTTGCTAATAAGAAAAAAGCTACTAAATAATTAATATAATGGCTCAAAAAAGAAAAGATAAAGCTAAAAAGCGCGTCGTTGTTGTTGAAGCAACCGGACAAGTGCATATTAAGGCTTCTTTCAATAACATAATTGTTTCTATTACCAACAACAATGGTCAGGTTATTTCCTGGGCTTCTGCTGGTAAAATGGGTTTTAAAGGTTCTAAGAAAAACACACCTTATGCTGCCCAAATGGCAGCTTCTGACTGCGCGAAAGTTGCACATGAACTAGGTATGCGGAAAGCTGAGGTATTTGTAAAAGGACCTGGTGCTGGAAGAGAATCGGCTATTCGTACTGTTCAGAATGCTGGTATTGAAGTTACTACTATTAAAGATGTAACACCATTACCGCATAATGGCTGTCGGCCTCCAAAACGTAGAAGAGTTTAAGAAAAATGAATAAAGCCTCTTTCTAAGAGGCTTTGTTAAAAAATAATATTAGCAATGGCAAGATATACTGGCCCAAAAACAAAAATATCCAGAAGATTTAACGAGCCTATCTTTGGTGCAAATAAAGCTTTACAGAAAAAAGCTTATCCTCCTGGTATGCATGGAAGAGGCCGCAGAAAAAAACAATCTGAATACGCAATTCAGTTAATGGAAAAGCAAAAAGCTAAATACCTGTATGGTGTTTTAGAAAAGCAATTTGCTAACCTGTTTGATAAAGCGCATCGTAAAGGTGGCATTACTGGCGAAAATTTATTGGCTTTGTTAGAAGCCCGTTTAGATAACACTGTTTACCGTTTAGGTATTGCGCCAACCCGGAGAGCAGCTCGTCAATTGGTTTTACACAAACATATTACCGTTGATGGCGAAGTGGTAAATATTTCCTCTTACAGCTTAAAGCCAGGCCAGGTTATCGGGGTTCGTGAAAAATCAAAGTCTCTTGAAGCAATTACAACAAGTTTGTCGGCTCGTAATGCCCGTCAGTTTGGTTGGTTAGAATGGGACGGAAAAGAAATGATTGGAAAATTTGTTTCTGCTCCGCAACGTGATCAAATCCCAGAAAAGATTCAAGAGCAATTAATTGTGGAACTTTACTCTAAGTAATAATTTACTAGTTAGTAATAGTTCTTTAATACCATCTTTTAAAAATAAAATAGTCTATATGTCTATATTAGCCTTTCAGATGCCTGAAAAAGTTGTTATGGAGAAATCCGACGACTTTAATGGTCAATTTGAATTTAAACCGCTTGAAAAAGGGTATGGAGTAACAATTGGCAACGCACTTAGAAGAATATTGCTGTCTTCACTGGAAGGTTATGCTATCACTTCAGTGAGAATGCCAAGTGTATTGCATGAGTTCTCTACCATTGAAGGAGTGATAGAAGATGTATCAGAAATTATCCTCAACCTTAAAATGGTTCGTTTCAAAAAAGTAAACGATGCCATTGAGGATAAAATAACAGTTTCTATCCGTAATCAGGAAACCTTCACGGCTGGCGATATTGACCGTTTTACCAATGGTTTTCAAATTCTTAATCCAGAATTAGTTATTTGCCACCTCGACAATAACATTTCGCTGGATGTAGAATTAACTATTCAAAAAGGTCGTGGTTATGTTCCGGCAGAGGAAAATAAGCCAAACGATCAGGTATTCGGTCAGATTGCTATTGATGCTATTTTTACGCCAATTAAAAACGTAAAATACAGTATTGAGAATACCCGGGTTGAGCAAAAAACTGACTACGAAAAACTTTTAATCGATATTCAAACAGATGGATCTATTCATCCGGAAGATGCGTTAAAAGGAGCTGCTCATATATTGATTCAACATTTTATGTTGTTCTCCGACAACACCATGACTTTTGAAACTGCTAAACCTGAAGAGGAAGAAGCAGTAGACGAAGAAATGTTGCATATGCGTAAAGTTCTGAAAACACCATTGAACGATATGGATCTTTCGGTTAGAGCTTACAACTGCTTAAAAGCAGCCGATATTCGTACCTTGGGTGACCTGGTACAGTTGGATATGCAAGACATGATGAAATTCCGGAACTTTGGTAAAAAATCTTTAACTGAGCTCGAAAATTTAGTTCAGGAAAAAGGTTTAACCTTCGGAATGGATCTGTCGAAGTACAAATTAGACGAAGATTAATTAATTAACGGCATAATTCCCGATCCCTTAACAGGTTGATTGACGGTATGCACGTGCACAAATAAATAATAATGAGACACGGTAAAAAAATAAATCATTTAGGTAGAACGTCTTCGCACCGGAAAGCGATGTTATCAAACATGGCTTCTTCGCTGATTTTGCACAAACGCGTTACTACAACAGTAGCCAAAGCAAAAGCTTTACGCAAATACGTTGAGCCCCTTTTAACTAAATCTAAGAGCGATACTACGCATTCCAGACGTACTATATTTTCTTATTTACAAGACAAAGAATCGGTTAAAATTTTATTTGACGAAATCGCAACTAAAATTGCTACCCGCCCAGGTGGTTACACCCGCATTCTGAAAACTGGTAACCGGTTAGGTGATAATGCCGATATGTGCATTATTGAGCTGGTAGATTACAACGAAAATATGTTGAGTGCTACCGCTGCGGCTGCTAAACCAAGATCCAGAAGACGATCTAAAAAGAAAGACAACACAGACGCTCCGGCGGCTAATGCTGCTCCTGCTAAACCAGAGGAATCAACTAACGCTGATCAAGCTACTAAAGCAGAGGATGCTGAATAATTATTTTTTCAGGTAATTTATAAGGGGATATGATATTTATCATATCCCTTTTTTTATTTTTGCAGTAATACAAGAGCATGAAAGAAAGAATTGCAACAGAAGCCATCTTATTGTTAGAAGATGGGAAAATTTATCGCGGTAAAAGTTTAGGCCGCATTGGTACCAGTTCTGGTGAGCTTTGTTTTAATACCGGCATGACTGGGTACCAGGAAATATTCACTGATCCTTCTTATTACGGACAAATTGTAATTACTACTGTGCCGCACATCGGGAATTATGGTGTTGTTCAAAAAGAAGTTGAATCGGGGCAAGTACAAATCAAAGGTTTGGTTTGTAAAGAATTTTCCGAGTATTTCTCCCGTAAATCTGCCGAAGGCTCCTTACAGGAATATTTCGAAAAGTCGAATATTATTGGTATTTGTGAAATTGATACCCGGGAGTTGGTTCGTCATATCCGCGATAAAGGTGCCATGAATGCCATTATTTCTTCGGATGAAGCGGATATAAAAATATTGCAGGAGAAACTTAATGCCACGCCATCGATGGATGGTTTGGAATTAGCTTCGAAAGTAAGTACCAAAGAAATATACGACCTGCATACGCCGCAACAGCAGTATAAGGTAGCTATTCTGGACCTAGGCGTTAAAAAGAATATTCTTAACAATTTTACCCAGCGCGGTTGCGAATGCAAAGTATTCCCTTTTGATACCAGTTACGAGGAAATGGAAAAATGGGGACCGGATGGATATTTTATTTCTAACGGACCCGGCGACCCGGCAGCCACTACACAGGCGGTAGAGAATGTAACCAAAATGCTGGAGCAGGATAAGCCTTTGTTTGGTATTTGCATGGGGCACCAGATTTTAGCCCAAGCCAACGGTATTTCTACTTACAAAATGCACAATGGCCACCGCGGACTAAATCATCCGGTTAAAAACCTGCTAACCGGTAAGTGCGAAGTTACTTCCCAAAACCACGGCTTTGCTGTGGATGCCGAACAGGTAAAGAATAACGAGAAAGTTGAAATTACCCACGTAAACCTGAATGACGGCACCATTGAAGGTATTCGGGTAAAAGATAAACCGGCATTTTCGGTGCAATACCACCCAGAATCTTCGCCAGGGCCGCACGATTCTGCCTATTTATTCGATGAATTTATTCAGTTGATTAAGCAGCGCAAAGGAACTGCCTAAGCAGAATATAATACCTCCACCTATAATCTTTTGTAATATTTTAAATTAAAGAAACGATGAGTATAATAGCAAGTATTAATGCCCGCCAGATTTTTGATTCCAGAGGTAATCCTACGGTAGAAGTAGATGTATTAACCGAAACTGGTTCTTTAGGCCGCGCTGCGGTTCCTTCCGGTGCTTCTACCGGTAAGCACGAAGCCGTAGAGCTGCGCGATGGCGACAAGTCTAAATACATGGGTAAGGGCGTATTACAAGCCGTTAGTAATGTTAATGATATTATTGCCGAAGAGTTAGTAGGTTTTAGCGTATTGGAGCAAAGCCTGCTTGATAAAATAATGATTGAACTGGATGGCACACCTAACAAAGGTAAATTAGGCGCAAATGCTATCCTGGGTGTATCATTAGCAGCTGCCCGGGCTGCCGCACAGGAGTTAGAGATTCCGCTTTACCGTTATGTAGGAGGCGTTAACGCCAATACCTTGCCGGTTCCTATGATGAATATTCTGAATGGTGGTAGCCACGCTGATAATTCAATAGATTTTCAGGAGTTTATGATTATGCCGGTAGGTGCGCCTTCTTTTAAGGAAGCCTTACGCTGGGGTTCAGAAATATTCCATCACCTGAAAAACGTTCTGCACAAGCAAGGCTTATCTACGAACGTAGGCGATGAAGGTGGTTTTGCGCCAAATATTAAGTCTAATGAAGATGCCATTAAAATAGTTCTGCAAGCAATAGAAACCGCTGGTTACAAACCCGGCGACGATGTAATGATTGCCATGGATGCCGCTGCTTCTGAGTTCTACGAAAATGGCGTTTATCACTTCAAGAAATCGACCGGCGATAAATTAACATCTTCCGAAATGGTTTCTTACTGGACCGAGTGGACCAAAAAATACCCGATTATTTCGATTGAAGACGGCATGGACGAAGACGATTGGTCTGGCTGGAAAGCTTTAACCGAATCTATTGGTAAAACTACGCAGTTGGTAGGCGACGATTTATTCGTAACCAACGTTAACCGTTTGCAGCAAGGTATTGATCAGCAGATAGCCAACGCTATTCTGATTAAAGTGAACCAGATTGGTACGCTTACCGAAACCATTGATGCCATTAATTTAGGCCGTCGTAACGGTTATAAGAGCATTATGTCGCACCGCTCCGGCGAAACCGAGGATAATACCATTGCTGACTTAGCGGTAGCTTTAAACACGGGCCAGATTAAAACTGGTTCGGCTTCACGCTCTGACCGGATGGCTAAATACAACCAATTACTCCGGATTGAAGAAGAATTAGGCGAAACTGCTTATTTCCCGGGTAAAAAAATGTAATTCCTGTTCTGGAAATTTCTTAAATTAGAGGCCTGTTAAATATTTAATTTAGCAGGCTTCTTCTTTTTAAAACTGGTGTAATATATGTTGGCAAGAATTCCGAAGTTTTTCCGTAGTTTTTATTTTTTATTTACCACGCTATTCCTGGTGTGGATGTTCTTTTTCGATTCGAACGATTTTGTTACGCAGTACCAGATGAGTAAAAAGCTGAGTGAACTGGAAGACGAGAAGGAGCATTACCAGCAACGCATTGCACAAGTACAAGAAGATCGGCAAGAATTATTAAGCAATTCGCAACTGCTGGAGAAATATGCCCGGGAAAAATACCAGATGAAAAAGCCCACCGAAGACTTGTTCATCATCATGAAAAAAGAAGATAAGGGTAAATAGAATGCTTTCAGGTCTAATTATTGATATAATACTAGCAGAAAATATATGCTGCTAAAACAAAAATGCCACCTGATAGCGGTGGCATTTTTGTTTTAGCACATGTGGTAAATTTATTCGATTTTTTTTCCAGCCATGGCTTCTTTAATCGAAATATCCATTATTCTTTCGGCAAAGGGGCGGGTAGTTTCTTCCAGTTCATCTACCGCTTTCAGAATTACATCTTTATCCTGATTGCCTGCCGCAAGTAAATCTGCTACGGTTTGTCTTTTAGCCGTGGTAATGGCCAACTCTTCTTCGGTTAAATGCTGGCGGTTCTTCTGCACAAATCTATCTACCTGGTAAAGGAGTTGCTCGGCAGTGGTGCGGGCTTCAATAACCATCCGGGCAGCTACATCTTCGCGGGCGTGCGTTACCGAGTCCAGCAGCATTTGCTCTACTTGTTCATCGGTTAGGCCGTACTGCGGTTTTACTTCTACCTGTTGTTTTAAACCCGAACGTAATTCAATGGCTTCTACTTTTAAAATACCATCGGCATTTAAGATAAAATTTACGTCTACTTTAGGCAAGCCGGCGGGCATGGCCGGAATCCCTTTCAGATCGAACTCAGCCAGTTTACGGTTTTCTTTTACCAAATCGCGCTCGCCCTGGTATACCGCAATTTTCATGTTTACCTGACCATCTATAGATGTGGTATATTGGCGACCGGCTTTGGTTGGTATTTTGGAGTTACGCGGAATAATGGAGTCCATCAGGCCGCCCATGGTTTCAATGCCCAGGGTAAGTGGCGTTACATCTAGCAATAATATGTCTTTACGGTTACCGGCCAGCACGTCGGCCTGGATGGCGGCGCCCAAGGCTACTACTTCGTCGGGGTTAAGCGAATTATTGGCCTCTTTGCCGAAGAAATCTGACACACGCTGATAAACCAATGGCACGCGGGTAGAACCGCCTACCATAACTACCGATTGAATGGCTTCTTTGCTAATATTTGCATCGGTCAGCGCTTGTTGGCAGGCCTTTATGGTTTTCTCAACGGTGGGCATTATTAAAGCCTCGAAGGTAGCCCGCGAAATATTACAGCTAATATTATTAATTGTAGCAGTATAAGTATCAGCAGAACTTAACGCTTTTTTGGCTTCTTCGGCTTTTAGGCGCAACGCCTGCGATAACGCTTTGTTAGTAGTCAGTTCCGCCTCCGGAATATTATTTTCCTGCAGCCAATAATCTACAATGGCCCGGTCAAAATCATCGCCGCCTAAATAAGTATCGCCGTGGGTGCTAAGTACTTCAAATATTCCTTGCTGAATATGCAGGATAGAAATATCGAAAGTACCGCCGCCTAAATCGTATACTGCTATGGTTTTTTCTTCGCTGGGGTCCAGACCAATGCCGTAGGCCAGCGATGCCGCTGTTGGTTCGTTTACAATGCGCAGCACTTCTAAGCCAGCCAGTTTACCGGCATCGCGGGTAGCTTGCCGTTGCGAATCGTTAAAATAAGCGGGTACCGTAATTACAGCCCGGTTCACCGGCGTTTTTAAGGCGTGTTCAGCGCGGCTGCGGAGTTCCTTTAATATTTCGGCCGACAGCTCGATGGGTGAATAAAACTGGTCACCTACCCGTATTTTTACCAGGCCCTCGGTATTATCGTCTATTATTTTATAGCCAAAATAATCTTTGTGGCTGCCCAAATCCTGGTAAGATTTGCCCAACAAACGCTTTACCGAGTAAATGGTATTGGCCGGGTCGGTAATAAGGTATTCTTTGGCGTTGTTACCCACCAGCACTTCACCGGCGTTGGTAAAATGCACCACCGAAGGTACTATCGTGCCCAAACCCTGATCATTAATCGCGATAGGCCTTTTTTCTTCCGGATGAATATAGGCTACCAAGCTATTGGTAGTGCCTAAATCTATACCAACTATTATTTCTTCTTTTTGAATCGTGCCCGTAGACAGATTTATTGCAACTTTAGCCATCTTGTCTTTAACGTTTTGGCTGAATAAACAGCCCGTTGAAAGAAACAAAATTACGCATAAAAATATTGCGGTTTAACAAGAATGTGGCAAGACCTATTGCCGGCGCAAAGGAACTGATTATGCAGAACAGCGGTTATACCAAGAATAATTGTAAAAGTAATTTTGCAATTAGCTTTGTTTAATGCAGATAATAAAAGCTAATTATTTATATCTCAATAAGATAAATAGCCGTATAAAACATTGATTTGCCTTACTAAACCTGCTAAACATGAAAAATTCTAAAATAAGATTGCGCGCTAAGTGGGGTCGGAGACACGCCAAAAAGGCAATTCCTTTGTTTGCATCTTTCTTTCTGGCGCATTCGCCGGTACCAGCCGGCAGTACAACGCATAAGCAAAACGCTGCGGTAGTAGCACCTAGTACTGTGGCACTTAAGTTTATTCAGTTTGAACTGGAAGTGTATGATTTATACGAGCAAATAGGTTTGCAGCAGGCTGGTTTAAGCTTGGAGGTGTTTAACCAGGCCATGGTAGGCTATCTGAATTTGCTGCACGCCGGCGAACTAACAAATACCCGTACCTTAACCATTGCCGATTTTGATAAATCTTCGTCAGAAGAACGCTTTTGGGTTATTGATTTAGAAAATAAAACGATTTTACACCAATCTTTAGTGGCGCATGGTAAAAATTCTGGTGAGAATATGGCTGAAGATTTTTCGAATGTAATTCAATCGGAAAAGAGCAGCCTGGGATTTTTTGTAACGCAGAATACTTACCAGGGCCGGCACGGATTGTCGTTAAAGCTGGCGGGAATGGATGAGGAATTTAATAAAAATGCCTACGACCGTAATATTGTGGTACACGGGGCCGAATACGTAAGTGAAGATTTTGTAAAACAGCACGGTAGGTTAGGCCGAAGCCAGGGATGCCCGGCGCTGCCCATGAAAAATCATAAGGAAATAATACAGGATATAAAAGACGGCTCGGTTTTGTATTTGCATGCCTCCAATGCCGATTACAAATCTAAATTGCTGGATACCGAAATTGCTATGAATGCTTTCTTTAAAGAAGCAATACCGGTTTATGCTTATAATTAATAATTAACATGGTTTAGAATATAGCTAGAACTTAAAATAAAAATGCCTTCCTGGAAACAGAAAGGCATTTTTATTTTTTCGGATTAAAGCTTTAGTCCGAATCGCTGGCCTAAAGTTTCCAAATCTTTTATAACCGGGTCCAGGAGCGGAATGCCAGATTCTAACCGTCGGGTTGTCATTTCACGTTCAGGGTCGCCGGGAATTAATACGGCATCTTGGCCGGCTTTGGGTTTAGCCGAGCGGAAAGTCTTAATCCAGTTATCCATGTGCTGTTTAAATTCATCGGCTGGCCGGAAAGCATCTACGCGCATTGCACCAAAAAAATGACCAATACCTTCGCCTACCGGATTGGCCGGCAAAGGCAGAAAACTTACGAAAGGCGGCACCCACGGGCCATAGTTAGCACCCGATAACACCGCAGAAAAAATATCGACCACCGCACCCAGCGCATAACCTTTGTGGCTGCCGTGTTCGCCGCCTAAAGGTAATAAAGCGCCGCCATTTTTTAGTTCGTGGGTGTTGGTAGAATTATTGCCGGCCGCATCCTGAATCCAGCCAATGGGCGCATCTAAGCCTTTGCGTTGCAATATTTCCAGCTTGCCGTTAGCGGCGGTAGTAGTGGCCAAATCTGCTACAAACGGCGGCTGGTCTTTGGCCGGAATAGCGACAGCAATAGGATTGGTGCCTAGCAAGCGTTCTACCGAAAAAGTAGGAGCTACCAAAGGGCTCGCATTGGTCATAGCCAGGCCAATCATATCGTGGGGCAGCGCCATCATGGCGTGGTAACCGGCAATACCAAAGTGGTTAGAGTTTTTTACCGATACCCAACCAGTACCTACCTGCTTCGCCTTTTGAATAATAATTTCCATGGCTTTGGGCCCTACCACTAATCCCAGACCCCGGTCGCCGTCTACCACAGCAGTGCTGGGAGTCTCGTGGACTATTTTAATATTAGGCGTAGCGTTAATCCGGCCGGCTTCCCATAAGCGCACATACCCCGATAAACGGGCAATGCCATGTGAGTCGATGCCGCGTAAATCGGCTGAGAGTAAAACATTGGTAGCTAAAATGGCATCTGCCTCAGAAAGGCCAATAGCCAGAAATATATTTTGGGTAAATTGTTGTAGTTGTGGGTAAGGAAACATTCGGGTAAAAGTATATTATAGGATAAAAGCCAGCTAATAAGAACCAGGAAAGTAAAGCAAATAGTAACCTGTTCTGTTGCTAGCGGAATATTTGAGGTTGAGAATTGTTAAGAACGCTCCTGATGGAGCAACCGGTACAGCATGCCTTCTTTTAATGCATAAGCCGACACCCGGATTTTATTTAAGGTATAATTTTCCAATACATAATCAATCAGGATTATAGCCATTACAATCATGTCTACCCGCATTTCGAGCATACCCGGTATTGCCAGGCGTTCCGAACGCTTTTTGCGCAAAATATCTTCGTAAATCTCGTAAAAATCAGCCAAGGCCAAATCTGCTTCGGGGCAGCAATCCTGTTCCCGGTCCAGCCCTTTGCGTTTTGAGTCAATGTCGCAGAGGGTATCGAAGGTGCCCGACGAACCAATTAAAACCGTGGGTTTGCAACGTTCTATGGCTTCGGCCAAGGGTTCCAGCTGATTTTGTAAATAAAGTTTCAGGGCTTCTATGGCATGTTCTTCCAGCGGATCGGTAATAAAAAATTTATCCAGCAAACGTTGAGCGCCAATCTCAAAGCTTTGTTTCCAGAATATTTGGTGGTCGTTGCAAATAATAAATTCAACGCTGCCGCCGCCAATATCCATTATCAGGCTTTTTTCATAACCAATTTCCAGCGCCGATTTTACCCCGTCATAAATAAGCTCAGCCTCCAGGTCACCGTCGATGGTTTCTACCGGTATACCGGTTTCGGTGGCAATATCGCGGATTAAGTCTGGTCCGTTGGCAGCATTTCGCACAGCGCTGGTAGCCATGGCTTTTATTTCTTCGGCGCCGTGTTGTTCTATTAAAGCTTTAAAATGTTTCAGCGTATTTAGGGCGCGGGCATAAGCTGCCGGGGTAATTTCGCCGTGGCTAATACCACCTTCGCCAAGTTTTACCGGCTCTTTTATTTTAACCAAATCCAAGGGTTCGCTGCCACTTTTAATTTGGGTAATTAAAAGATGAAACGTATTGGTTCCCATATCAATCAGGGCTACTTTTTTATCTTTTTCCATAATATTTTATGTTTTGCTGCCGGTACTAAACCGGTAAAAAGTACCTAAAGGCAATTTATGGGCATTAACATCCTGTAAATAAAGTTCGCCAAATTCCTGAAAACCTTGCCCGTTAAATGTAAAATTTTGTTTTACCAGGTTCTCCAGAATAAAGGCCGAAAAGCCCAAGGAATATAAATTTATTAAACACAGGTTATCGGTTGGGTCTAATAATTGGCCGCAGAGTTTAAAAAGCTCGTTCAGTTCGTCTTCCAGTTGCCATTTTTCGCCGTTAGGTCCGCGGCCATAAGCCGGCGGATCTAATATTAAGCCCTGGTATTTATTGCCGCGCTTTACTTCGCGGCGGGCAAATTTCATGGCATCTTCTACTATCCATCGAATATTGGTTAAGTTGCTGGCTTCCATGTTTTCGCGGGCCCAGTAATTTACGGCTTTAACGGAGTCCAGGTGCGTTACATCGGCACCAGCAGCACGGGCAGCCAACGAAGCACCACCGGTGTAGGCAAACATATTTAATATTTTGGGTTGCGGGGTTTTCAGTTGGCGGGCCTGGTCGTAAATAAACTGCCAGTTGGGGGCCTGCTCCGGAAAAATACCCACGTGCTTAAACGACGATAAACCTAACCGGAAACGCAAATCCATTTGCCCGTACTGGTACTGCATAAACCATTGCTCCGGCATTCCTTTCTTCAACAACCATTGGCCTTTTTCGGTGCTGCCTTTTTCTTTCTTAAAAACCGCCTGTGCTGTCCGTTCCCATTCCGATTGCGGTAAGCTTTTGTCCCAGATGGCCTGGGGTTCTGGGCGGGCTAAAATATATTGCCCAAAGCGCTCCAGTTTTTCAAAGTTGCCGGCATCGAGTAATTCATAATCTGCCCAATCTTTTACCGTTAAAAAGGTATACATGAAGCTTTTGCTTTAATTATTTTGTTCTTTTAAGTAACCTGCCAAACCTTTGCTATACGTTGGTTGGCAGCTAAAAATTAAATTAGCTGACCGAATATCTTTATCTTTGCAGGTAATTATACGCAGCGGGGCAAATATAAAAAGAAAACCCCGGTAGGCGAAAATGCTTAACCGGAGCAGTCGTAATTAATAAAATACGGAAAATTAACCTTAAGATGGAAATTACTTTTTATAAATACCAGGGCACCGGCAACGATTTTGTGATGATTGATAACCGGCAGGAGTTTTTTGATATAAAAAACCAGGCGCTGGTAGCCCACTTATGCGAACGCCGGATGGGAATAGGGGCCGATGGCCTTATTCTGTTGCAGAACCGTACGGGGTATGATTTCGAAATGGTTTATTTTAATGCCGATGGCCGCCTGGGTTCGATGTGCGGCAATGGCGGGCGTTGTACCGTGCAGTTTGCCAAGCAACTAGGCGTAATATCCGATAAAGCTTATTTTCTGGCTGCGGACGGCGACCATTATGCCAGTATTGCGGAAGATGGTACGGTCTCGTTAAAAATGAACGATGTACAGGCCATTGAATGCGCCGATAATTTTTATTTCTTAAATACCGGTTCGCCGCACTACGTAGAATTTGTAGAAGATTTAACCCAATACGAAGTTTTTCAGAAAGGCCGCAGCATCCGCTACAACGATCGTTTTAAAGCCGAAGGAATCAACGTAAATTTTGCCGAATTAGCGCAGCCGGATGAGCCCATGTTTGTGCGCACCTACGAGCGCGGCGTAGAAGACGAAACTTTTTCGTGTGGTACCGGCGTAACGGCTACGGCTATTGCTGCATCTTTTAAAGGCCGTACCAGCCCAGTAAAAATTAAAACTCTGGGCGGAAACCTGGAAGTAGCTTTTAACCGCACCGGCGAAATCGTATCGGATATTTACCTGATTGGCCCGGCTGTTTTGGTATTTGAAGGGAAGATTGGTGTGTAGGCATTATTTATGCGGCATTTACAGAGATTGAATATTGAAACAGAAGATTTACGTTTTGATGTTTTTAATTTTAACAGCAGTTTCTTGTTCAAGTGAAATTGATAAGGTTAAGAAGAGTAATATTATAGAAGAAACAAGCTTTATGCTGAAACTATATAAAGATATTGATGGACAATTCCATTATTGGGAGACTTGGGAACATGATGAAAAAACTGCAATTGTTCATTGGGGCATTGTTGGCCAAAAAGGAGAACAGAAGGAGATTAAATTAGGAATTCTAAGGAACTATAGTAAAACAGTTCAAAAAGGAATTGACGAAAAGCTAAGAGATGGATATTCTGAATTTGATGAAGACAAAGTTTCATTCTTAGAAATTGAATATAAGATTGATGGCTTTGGAACAGAAACTGATTTAGATAAAAGACACCGCCTTGAAGAAAGAATGGACGAGACATTAGGCTGGACAGGGCTTGGACATACGGACGGTGGAAGCATTGGAAGTGGAACAATGGAAGTTGGCTGTATTGTAGTGGACTTTGATACAGCTAAGAAAGTAGTAGAAGAAGACTTGAAAAACACTGAGTTTGGTGACTTCTCAAGAATATATAAAATGGAATAAAAACAACCACATAGTATTATATAAACGCCAGCACTGGCTGACGCTGCTGCTTATATGAGGGCGTTATTAGTATTATGCGATTAGCTACACAATTATTTGAAGGCTGTAACTAAACAGTATCTTCTTTCAATATTCAAATTTTATTATCAATATTAAGAATCTAACTATAACAACTAATCACTAACAACTAAAAGGTGTTCCTGAAATCTGATTTGTTATACCTGCGGGCATTGGAAAGTACAGATTTGGAATTTTTGTACCAACTGGAAAATAATACGGCCGTTTGGCGGGTTAGTAATACCGTTGCACCCTATTCAAAAGAAGTACTGCAATTATATCTGGAACAAGCCACTGCCGATATTTATAGCACCAAGCAATTACGGTTAATGATTTGCACGCTGGCTCACCAGCCAGTAGGTGTAATTGATTTGTATGATTTCGAACCTTTACATGCCCGCGCTGGGGTGGGCATAGTAATAGCCGAGGATTACCGGAAGCAACAATATGCTTTTGAGGCTTTAACTTTATTGCAGCATTATTGCCAAAATTACCTGCTGCTGCACCAGGTTTACTGCACTATAGCCATCTCGAATGCGGCCAGTTTAAAATTATTTCAAAACGCTGGTTTTACTGCCATAGGTTTGCGCAAGCAATGGATAAAAATTCCTGCGGGCTGGGAAGATGTGCTGGAGTTTCAGAAAATATTAGAATAACAGCCAAATTTAATATTTGTATTTTTAAGAGGTCTATAAGGTGCAATGTTGTACTATATGCTTGTTTATACAAATGAGTATAATAATTAATTAAAAATTAATACTACAAAGCTGCTCCAGTCCTCATTAAAAATATTATAATCCTATTTTATCCGGAATAGCTGATTTAATCATCTTTTCATGAGTTACAAATTCGTTTTATTAAGCATTTGAAATTCCCTTTTAACCTAATTTAACTAGTAGTATAAAAGTGATTTAGTATTAATACGTATGCTTTTTGGCTGATTTATACTGATATTTTTTAAAAATACAAGTAATATTTTGTTTTTCTAACAGCCTTTTTCCAGAATTTCCGTACAATCCTTCTGTAAGCAAAACCTAACCTGCCTAACTGGTTTTCGTTACATTTTTATCCTTAAAAATTATAAAAAATTAATTTAAGGTTTTAACAACTGTGATATTACTATGCTAAAAAGTGACCACGACAACACGGCCAAAAACGCTGATTTAACAACTGATTTATTAATGGAAGATTCCGTAACCTTAAAAAAAGAATTGGACCCGAAAAAGCCGGCAACAAATATAAATAGCTTTCTAGCCGACATGCCAAATATTATCTGCATGTCGCATTTACGGTGGGACTTTGTTTTTCAGCGCCCCCAGCACTTGTTAACCCGTTTTGCCCAGCATACTAACTTATATTATTTTGAAGAACCTTTGTTCTATGATGGTGCCCAGCCGCGCTTAGATGTAACTACCCGCGAGGGTGGTAATATAAATATTGTAGTAGCGCATTTACCTAATGGTTTAACTCCCCAGGAATCGGATGCGAAGCAAATAGAATTAATAGATCAGTTTTTGGCTGAGCATAATTTAGGCCGCTTTATTTTCTGGTACTACACGCCCATGGCTTTAGAAATTACGCGCCATCTGCAGCCCGAACTTACTGTTTTCGATTGCATGGATGAGCTGTCGGCGTTTAAAGGTGCACCGCCGCGCCTGCGCGAACTCGAAGCCGAAATGTTTAAAAAAGCCGATTTGGTATTTACCGGCGGACAGAGCATTTACGAGTCTAAGAAAAACCAGCATCCGGATGTTTATGCTTTCCCGAGCAGCATTGATAAGGCCCATTTTGCCCAAGGTCGGGAAGCGTTAGTTGAACCAGCAGATCAGGCAAATATTCCGCACCCACGTTTTGGTTTTTACGGCGTGGTAGACGAACGCTTTGATATTGAACTATTACGCAGCATGGCTGCTTTGCGGCCCGACTGGCATTTTGTAATTATTGGTCCGGTGGTAAAAATAGATCCCGCCGATTTACCTGCTGCCGAAAATATTCATTACCTGGGCGGTAAAAACTATAAAGAACTGCCAATTTATTTAGGCGGCTGGGATGTGGCTTTGCTGCCTTTTGCCCGCAACGAATCTACGAAATACATTAGCCCAACCAAAACACCGGAATATTTAGCCGCCGGCAAACCCGTAGTATCTACCTCCATAACCGATGTTATTCGGCCTTATGGTGAGTTGGGCCTGGTGCATATTGCCGATACTCCCGAAGATTTTGTAGCAGCTATTGAGAAAGCCTTAGCCCAACGCGAAGATGCCGAATGGAAAGCAAAAACAGATGAGTTCCTGTCGGGAATATCCTGGGATATAACCTGGCAAAATATGGTGGGCTTAATGCAAATTGCTGTTACCGAAAAGAAAAGCGCATCTTAAAAAGCTTCTTTCGGTATAAATCTTAATAAGAAACGTAAAATATAACTTCATAATAACAAATAATATGTTTGACTATCTAATCGTCGGAGCTGGTTTTGCCGGTAGCGTGTTGGCAGAGCGTCTTGCCACCAGATCAAATAAAAAAGTGCTTATCATAGACAAACGTTCGCATATTGCGGGTAACGCCTATGATCATTTTAACGAAGAAGGCATTCTGGTTCACAAATATGGTCCGCATATTTTTCATACCAACTCCAAAGATGTCTTCGATTACCTGAGCCAATTTACCGAGTGGCGCTCTTACGAGCACCGGGTACTCGCCAGTGTAGATGGCCAGTTAGTTCCTATTCCGATTAACCTCGATACCATTAATAAACTGTATGGTTTAAATTTAACGTCTTTTGAGCTCGAAGATTGGTTCGAATCGGTAGCCGAATCGGTACCGGTTATTAAAACATCCGAAGACGTAGTAGTAAGTAAAGTAGGCCGGGAATTATACGAAAAATTCTTCCGGAACTATACCCGCAAGCAGTGGGGCATGGACCCATCGGAGTTAGATAAATCAGTTACCTCGCGCGTACCAACCCGTACCAACCGCGATGGCCGTTATTTTACCGATTCTTATCAGGCGATGCCGTTGCACGGGTTTACAAAGATGTTTGAAAACATGCTGTCGCACCCAAATATTAAAATAATGCTTAATACCGATTATAAAGAGATTATGGATATAATCCCTTATAAAGAAATGATCTTTACGGGTCCGGTAGATGAATATTTTGATTATAAATTTGGCAAGCTGCCTTACCGGTCTTTGGAGTTTAAGCACGAAACCCTGAATACCGAAACCTTCCTGCCAACTGCCGTGGTAAATTACCCGAACGAGCAGCCTTATACCCGTATTACCGAGTTTAAATATTTAACCGGTCAGAAACATCCGAAAACCAGCGTGGTATACGAATATCCGCAAGCCGATGGCGACCCGTATTACCCCGTGCCACGGCCCGAAAATGCTGAGCTCTACAATAAATATAAAAAGCTGGCCGACCAAACGCCCGGTGTGCATTTTGTAGGCCGTTTGGCAACGTACAAATATTATAACATGGACCAGGTAGTGGCCCAAGCTTTAACCCTTTACAAAAAAATAACTGAAAAGGTAGAAGAAGACAAGACAATTGCCGAGATCGAAAAGATCGTTATTAAAGGCAAGTCGTCGCTAAACGGATCTTCCATCAAAATCAGTCCGAATGGAGCACATTAGTCTTTGGGGCGGGATTGAATGCAGTCATAATAGGGTAGGAGACCAATATTTCGACCAAATTAGCCGCAATGGCCATTTAAGTCGGATTTCCGATTTAGATTTATTTGCGGAGCTTGGCATAAAAAAACTCCGTTATCCAATTCTTTGGGAGCACATTGCGCCCCAAAGTTTAGATAACCCGGATTGGCGTTGGACAGATGAGCGTTTATCTCGTTTAAAGGAACTGAATATAGAACCCATTGCCGGCCTGGTGCATCATGGCAGCGGACCGGCTTATACTAGCCTGGTAGACCCAAATTTTGCGGAAGGCTTAGCAATATTTGCCGGCAAAGTGGCGGAGCGTTACCCCTGGTTAGAATATTATACACCCGTAAACGAGCCGGTAACCACGGCTCGTTTCAGCGGGTTGTATGGCTTTTGGTATCCGCACGGTAAAAGCGATGCGCAGTTTGTAAGAGCCTTGTATAACCAGTTGCAGGGCACCCGGCTGGCCATGAAAGCTATCCGGCAAGTAAACCCATCGGCCAAACTCGTACAAACCGAAGATTTGGGCTATACCCAAAGTACCCCGCTATTAGCTTATCAGGCCAATTTCGATAATGCCCGTCGCTGGCTTTCTTTCGATATATTGTGTGGTAAAGTCACGCCAGATCATTTCCTGTGGCAATATTTAACAGCATCGGGCCTCACAGAAGCCGAATTAAGCTCATTTGTGGATGACCCCTTGCCACCCGATATAATGGGCATAAACCATTATATTACCAGCGAACGCTACCTGGACGAACATTTAATTGCTTACCCGCTGCACACCCACGGCTCTAACGGCAAACACCGCTTTGCCGATGTTGAAACCGTACGGGTATTGGGCGTGGATCGCATAGGCATTAAAGGTTTGTTGCAGGAAACCTGGGAGCGGTATAACCTGCCCATAAGTGTTACCGAAGCCCATATTTGTTGCACCCGCGAAGAGCAAATGCGGTGGTTTAAATATATCTGGGATGCCGCCGATGCCTTAAAAGCCGAAGGGGTAAAGATAGAAGCCGTTACGGCCTGGGCATTACTGGGCTCTTTTGATTGGGATAGCTTACTTACCCAACAACGGAACCATTACGAAAATGGTGTATTCGATTTAAGAGGCGAAAAGCCCCGGCCTACCGCTATGGTAGAAATGCTGCGTAACCTGGCACAAACCGGCAAATATTACCATCCGGTTTTAGAAAGCAAAGGCTGGTGGGATAGGGAAGAGCGCTATGAATACAAGCATAAAAAAGTTTATATCAGCCGGCCCAAACACCAAATGGTAAATCATAAAAATATTGCTCCGGTATTAATAACCGGCCAAACCGGCACTTTGGGGCGGGCATTTGCCCGGATATGCAAAAACCGGGGTTTAGCTTATCAGCTACTAAGCCGGCAAGACCTGGATATTTCCGATGCGCAATCGGTAGCGCGGGCAATTGCTACTTATAAGCCCTGGGCCATTATTAATACCGCTGGTTACGTACGGGTAGATGAAGCCGAAAGCGATTCTGACCGCTGTTACTGCGAAAATTCCGATGGCCCGGCCATTCTGGCAGAAAAATGTAAAGCCCATAATATTAAGCTGCTTACCTTTTCTTCTGATTTGGTATTTGATGGAGAAAAAACCGGCGCTTACACCGAAGAAGATTTGCCCGCGCCTCGCAATGTATATGGCAGCAGTAAGTTTCTAGCCGAACAGAAAGTTTTACAAATATTGCCTATGGCCTTAGTGGTAAGAACGAGCGCTTTTTTTGGCATTTGGGATAAGCATAATTTTATTTATCATGCGTTACATGCCTTTGTGTCAGGTAATGTATTTACCGCCGCGAAAGATGTTGCTATAACGCCAACCTATGTGCCCGACCTGGTAAATGTTGCGCTGGATTTGCTGATTGATGATGCCCAAGGAATCTGGCACCTGGCTAATAAAGGTGTTTATACCTGGGCAGAATTGGCCCGGCAGGCGGCGGCTATAGCCAAACTAGATAATATTAATCTGCAGGAAATAAACGTAGCCGAAATGCATTTACCAGCTTACCGGCCATTAAATACAGCATTAACCAGTATAAAAGCCGATTTAATGCCTACTGTAGAAGATGCCTTATACCGGTGTGTGCAGGAAATTATGATGCAAATGCAGCAGGAAAATATTAATGCCGAAAAACTAAAAGAAGCTGAAAACAACATTAATATTTTTAGAACCAGCAGTACCGGAACCGATTAAATAAAGCTTTAAGCAACCCCAAGCGCCGGGTACAGGTAAATAATATTTACTTGTGCCCGGCTTTGTTTTTCAGGAATATTTGGCAGAAAAATAGCCAGAACCGGTAATAAATATTTAAGGTATAATCTTTGCCAAAGCTATGGAATTCATTTTTATTCCTTATCGTTTATATATATGGCTGTATAAAAAGATAAGTTTTGGGTTTATAATAGTTCTAAACTTATCTAACTTATTAATGCATACCTTGTTTTACCCGGTATTCTTACGAATATTCGGAAAAACAATTTAATTTTGACGATTACTGTTAATTTCTAAAGTAGATACGAAATGTTCGATTTTATCGGAAAAACGATTGCCAAAGTGTTCGGAACCAAATCTGAACGCGATATTAAAGAGATTGCCCCTTACGTTGGCTTAATAAATGAAGAATATAAAAAATTAGCTTCCCTTTCTGATGGCGAATTACGGAACCGTACGGCAGAAGTAAAAGCCATTATAGACGAGCGGTTGCAAAATATAGATACTAAAATACAAGCGCTGCACCAGAAAGTAGCCGATGAGCCAAATCTGGATATTATGCAGAAGGAAGCGGTTTTTAACGAAATTGACGAGTTAGAGAAAACCCGCAACAAAGACCTGGAGACCGTATTAATGGAAGTATTGCCCCAGGCCTTTGCCATTGTAAAAGAAACTGCGCGCCGGTTTAAAGAAAACAAACAATTAGTAGTACCCGCTACCGAATTAGATCGGCAATTAGCTGCCCGCAAACCAAACGTAGAAATAAACGGCGACGAGGCTATCTGGCACAACAAATGGCTGGCGGCCGGCAGCGAAGTTACCTGGGATATGCTGCATTACGATGTGCAGTTAATTGGTGGTATTGTATTGCACCAGGGTAAAATTGCCGAGATGGCGACCGGTGAAGGTAAAACGTTGGTGGCAACCCTGCCGGCTTTCCTAAATGCCCTGGCCAAACGCGGCGTACACGTGGTAACCGTAAACGACTACCTGGCTAAGCGTGACTCCGAGTGGATGGCGCCTTTGTTCGAGTTCCACGGCCTCACCATTGACTGTATAGATAAACACCAGCCCAATACCGATGCCCGCCGCCGGGCTTACCAGTCTGATATTACCTACGGTACCAACAACGAATTTGGCTTCGATTATTTGCGCGATAATATGTCGCGGAATACCGATGAACTGGTACAGCGCAAGCACCATTTTGCGATGGTAGATGAGGTAGACTCCGTGTTAATTGATGATGCCCGTACCCCCTTGATTATTTCGGGACCCGTACCGCGCGGCGATGAACACGAATTTTACGTGCTGAAACCGCGTATATCAGTGTTGGTTGATGCCCAACGTAAACTAGTTGGTAACTTATTAGTAGAAGCCAAGCGACTGATTAAAGAAGGTAACGAAAAAGATGGCGGTCTGGCTTTGTTCCGGGCTTACCGGGGTTTACCTAAAAACAAGCCTTTAATTAAATTCCTGAGCGAAACCGGTATGCGTACCATTCTGCAAAAAACCGAGAATTTTTACCTGCAGGATAATGCCCGCCAAATGCCCGAAGCCGATGAACCACTTTACTTTACCATCGACGAAAAGCATAACAATATTGAACTGACCGAAAAAGGGGTTGATATGATTACCGGTCAGGGAGAAGATCCGCAGTTCTTTATAATGCCGGATTTGGGCAGCGAACTGGCCGCAATTGAGAATAATTCGGAAGCATCGCACGAAGAAAAATTGCACCGGAAAGAAAAATTAATGAACGACTTTGCCGAAAAGTCGCAGCGGATTCATACGGTAAACCAATTATTAAAAGCTTATACGTTGTTTGAAAAGGATGTTGAATATATCCTGACCGAAGACAAGAAAGTAAAAATTGTAGACGAACAAACCGGCCGCGTAATGGAAGGTCGCCGGTACTCCGATGGCTTGCACCAAGCCATTGAGGCCAAAGAAAACGTGAAGGTAGAAGATGCTACCCAAACCTACGCCACGGTAACCTTGCAGAATTATTTCCGGATGTACCACAAACTTTGCGGTATGACCGGTACGGCCGAAACCGAAGCCGGTGAGTTCTGGGAAATTTATAAACTGGATGTAGTTGTAATCCCGACTAACCGGGTAGCCCAGCGCGCCGACCAACACGATAAAGTTTACAAAACCGTACGCGAGAAATTTAATGCGGTAGCCGAAGAAATTGTAGAATTAACCAAAGCCGGTCGTCCGGTGCTGGTAGGTACTACTTCGGTTGAAATATCGGAACTGGTAAGCCGAATGCTGCAAATGCGTAAAATTCCGCACCAGGTATTAAATGCCAAGCAACACCAGCGTGAGGCCGAAATTGTAGCTGAAGCCGGTAAACCATCTACCGTAACCATTGCTACCAACATGGCTGGCCGGGGAACGGATATTAAACTTACACCCGAATCGAAAGCGGCCGGTGGGTTGGCCATTATTGGTACCGAGCGCCACGAGTCTCGCCGCGTAGACCGCCAGTTGCGGGGTCGGGCGGGCCGCCAGGGTGACCCGGGTTCTTCGCAGTTCTTCGTGAGTTTGGAAGATAACCTCATGCGTTTGTTTGGCTCTGACCGGATTGCCCGCCTTATGGACCGGATGGGCTTAGAGGAAGGCGAAGTAATTCAGCATTCTATGATTTCGAACTCGATTGAACGGGCACAGAAAAAAGTAGAAGAAAATAACTTTGGTACCCGGAAACGGTTGCTGGAGTACGACGACGTAATGAATGCCCAGCGGGAAGTAGTTTACCGCCGCCGCCGGAACGCTTTGTACGGCGAACGTTTGCAACTCGATATCTGGAACATGATTTACGATACCTCCGAAGATATTGCCCTGAACCACAAAGGCAGCGGCGACTACGAAGACTTTAAACTGAATATTATCCGGGTGTTTGGTTTCGACAGCGAGATTACGGCCGATGAAATGCAGCGCCTGCAGCCGGAGCAACTGACCGAACGTTTGTATCAGGAGGCTCTGACTTATTATTTAGATCGGACCAAAAATATTTCTGAGCATTCGTACCCGATTATTTCGGATATATTCCTGAACCGGGGCGCTTTAATTCAGAATGTAGCTGTGCCGTTTTCAGATGGTCGCCGGCAGTTAACCGTTGTTGCTGATTTAAAGAAAGCATACGAAACGCATTCGCAGGAATTAATCCGGGAGATGGAAAAAATTATAGCGCTGGCTACTATTGATACTGCCTGGACGCAGCACTTGCGCGAAATGGACGACCTGAAACAATCGGTGCAAAATGCCGTTTACGAGCAAAAAGACCCGCTGTTGATTTACAAATTCGAATCGTTTGAGCTGTTTAAGCGCATGATTGGTAAAGTAAACGAAGAAACTGTATCTTTCCTTTTCCGGGCCGATATTCCGGTGCAGGAACGCGAAGAAGTGCAGGAAGTACGCGAAGCGCGTCCGAAGCCACAGCCAAAAGCGCCGGCTTTAAAATTAGAAAAAGAAGAAGCACATTCGGGCCTGGATGGTGGCAGTAACAACATACCAAGTATGCCGCCAGCAGCAGAACCCGAGAAACACATTCCGGTACGGGCGCACAAAGTTGCTAACCGGAACGATAAAGTAAGTGTTCGGTACAACGATGGTCGGGTTGTACGAGATGTGAAGTTTAAGAACGTAGAACAAGATGTGACCAATAATCGTTGTGTGATTATTGAAGACTAAGCATATAGAAACGCAAAGTAATATAGCACCTTATATCGATCATACGCTTCTGCGCCCCGATGCAGACGAGCGTATGATCGTTTCTTTATGCGCCGAGGCAGAGGAATTTGGGTTTGCGGCAGTTTGCATTCCGCCTTGTTTTGTAAAGCTGGCCAAAAACACGCTGAACGGACATGATATTAAAATTGCCACCGTTATTGGCTTTCCGTTGGGTTACCAAACCGCCGAAGTAAAATTTTTTGAAGCCCATAAAGCTTTAACTACCGGAGCGGCCGAAATAGATATGGTCATGAACCTGGCGGCTTTTAAATCGGGGCACTACGCCGAAGTGGAAAACGAAATTGGCGAAATGGCAACGCTATGCCATTTTAAAAATGCGCAACTTAAGGTAATTATTGAAACAGCTTTATTAACCGAAGAAGAAATAAAAAAAGCTTGCGAAATATGTACCGAAGCCGAAGCTGATTTTGTAAAAACTTCTACCGGGTTTTCCAGCCGGGGCGCTTCCGTTAACGATGTAAAATTAATGCGAAAATATTTGCCCGACTATATTCAGATAAAAGCTTCTGGTGGCATTCGCGATTTAGCCTTTGCCAAAGAATTAATTGCCGCCGGTGCCGATCGGATCGGTACTTCGGTGGGTATTCAATTAGTAAAAAATGAAAAAGAATTTCTTTAGTAGTGTATTAGTTTTATTATTTCTCTTTTTCATGTCGGCTTGTGCTACCGCTGTTAGAACAACCGGTAGTACCGATGCGCGCATCGAGGGAACTGCTAAAGCCGAAGATCTAAGTAAATATCGGCCAAAATTTGACTTGCCTGCCGGCGCTACCGGAACAAATACCGGTTCAACTGCTGCTGCTACCGCTATACCAACCAATCATGTTAATACCAAAGTAGCAGCGTTAATGGATACTTTAGCCAACATGAATAAATCTATCCGGTTTGCGCAGGGCTATCGCATATTGGCCTACACTGGTATGGAACGAAAGACTGCTCTTGATCTAAGGGCGGAAATTGTGGCGCGGTTACCCGATGAACCGGTTTATCCGCAATACAAACAACCTACCTGGCGGGTTAAAGTAGGCGATTATTTCAGCCGGATTGAAGCCCAGCAAGTACTACTCCGGATTAAAGATTTAGCGCCCAATGCCATGATTGTGGTGGACCAGATAAATGTAAAATAAAAGGCCTAGATTGGCCTTTTTTGTTTTAAGTGGTTAATATTTCTAATATCTGAATTTTATCAGATTAATAAGAGCTTAAAACTATCATTCCATTGCGTTTTAGATAAACCAGATTAGTTTTATTAACTTTCGCTTTTCAATTAGAAATCTCAGTTTTATATAGTTATGGCTGATTTAAAAGAGGCAATTAAAATAATGGCAGCCGATTTCGCTGCCGATACGGTAAGCATTCGCCGGCATTTACACGCCAATCCCGAACTTTCTTTCCAGGAATATAACACCTCTGCTTTTGTTAAAAGCAAATTGCAGGAGTACGGTTTGGCACCAATTAGCATGGCCGATACAGGCGTGGTAGCTTTAATAGCCGGCAAAAATCCAGAGAAGCGAACCATTGCCCTGCGGGCCGATATGGATGCCTTGCCCATAAATGAGCAGAACGCAGTAGATTATAAATCGAAAAACGAAGGCGTAATGCACGCTTGCGGCCACGATGTACATACAGCTTCTTTGCTGGGGACTGCCCGTATATTAAACCAATTGCGCGAAGAATTTGAAGGTACCGTAAAACTTATTTTTCAGCCTGGCGAAGAAATTATTCCGGGTGGCGCTTCTATCATGATAAAAGAAGGCGTACTGCAAAACCCAACGCCCCAGGCAATATTCGGGCAGCATGTTTTTCCGGTATTGCCGGCCGGTCAGGTAGGGGTACGTTCGGGTATGTACATGGCCAGCTCCGATGAATTGTATGTAACCGTAAAAGGTAAAGGCGGCCACGGCGCCATGCCCGAAATTAATATTGATCCGGTGGTAATTGCCGCGCATATTATTGTGGCCTTGCAGCAAATTGTGAGCCGTCATGCCAGTCCGCGCATACCTACTGTATTATCATTTGGTAAAGTTATAGCCAACGGTGCCACCAACGTAATACCCAACGAGGTAAAGATGGAGGGTACTTTCCGGACCATGAACGAACCATGGCGGGCCGAAGCGCACCAGAAAATGAAAAAAATGGCCGAACAAATGGCCGAAGCCATGGGCGGCAGTTGCGAGTTTACCATCCGTCGAGGTTATCCTTATTTGCAAAACTCCCCCGAGTTAACGGCTAAAATGCGGTCGGCGGCTGAAGAATTTTTAGGCACAGAAAACGTAATAGATTTGGATATTTGGATGGCCGCTGAAGATTTTGCGTATTATACCCAACAGGTAGATGCTTGCTTCTATCGGCTTGGTACCCGCAACGAAGAGCGCGGTATTACTTCATCGGTACATACGCCTACTTTTGATGTGGACGAAGCATCGCTGCAAACAGGAATGGGTTTAATGACCTGGCTGGCATTGGAAGAACTAAAAAGCTAACAGCTTTAAATAGCTTCTGGAATAGCATTTAGCGGGAGAAATATTCGGGAATAATATTAATAATTAATAAAGCATTTGTGCAGTTGAAATGGACTTTACCTCGAGTTGGGCGCTGGGGTAAATATGGGGTGACGCTTTACTTTTTTAGCTTTCTATTTTCTCCGGGGGCAAGCCTAGCCCAACATAAAATAATGCGGCCGGCTAATTTCTGGCCCGAGTTGCAGGTAGAATACGTGCTAAAAAATACCAGCTTCTTTTATTTCCGGAATCATTATCGTTTTAATTTTGATGATGCAAATAATTATTTAGGCGAAAAAGGCCTGACCGAAAGCCTGGAGCGGGTACAAGTGCGGGCTGGGTATGAACAGGTGTTTAATAACCAGTGGAGCTTAGGCATTGCGGAGTCTTATGCCAAAGAACAAACGCGCGGCATTTTCTTTAACGAGGTTTACGCCCGCCATATAAGTACCTTCGGAAAAATCCGGTTTGCGCAACGGGCCTCTTTTGAGCATATTTTGCGGTGGCCAACCAATAATAATGGCCGCATCCGGTTCCGGGCCGATTTAGAGCAAAATATTAATGTAGGCAAAAGACTTATCAGGCCCCGGCTTTCCTATGATTTGTTTTATAATATTAGCTACCAAAATCCCAAAGGGCCAAATATTGCCCAACGACTGGTTGATCGTACCCGCTTACGGCTGGAGGTACTTTACAACTTTAACGAAAGATTTTCGGCTACGCCTTATTTTACCGAACAGGTAGATTTTACGGGTAAAGCGCCAGAATACAGCGCCGCGGGAGAAATAATAAAGCCGGCTAGCAAGCAAAATGCGCATACTCCTATTGTCGGTCTGGATTTGCGCTACGTTTTATTTCATGGCGGCGAGCCATTTCCCCGGACATTACCTAGCCATTCGAGTAAATAAAATAATTATTTAACTGACTTTTAGTCTTATTTTAATATTTTTATATAGTTTTTAATGTCATAGTGTCTGGATTTTGTCGGATTTTTGGTTTGGTATGGAATTTATTAATAGTTAGATATCAGATTAAGAAATTAAAAATTCAGACATAAAACTAGGAGATTAAAACCATGACAGTAGCAAGAGTAAACGGTCAGTTACTAGACAGATTACCAGAAACCTATGGTACCCTGTTAGATAAATTTTTTACCGAAGGCTTAACAACTAAGCGTAATTTAACTACCTTCCGTCCGCAGGTAGATGCCATTGAAACACAAGAAGCCTTTAAGTTTGAAGTAGCTTTACCCGGTTTCCGGAAAGAAGATGTACAACTGGAATTACAGGAAGGTAAATTAACTATTTCGGGAGAGCGGAAGTTTGATACCGAAAATAAAGAAAACAAGTATCACTTCATCGAAACCAATTACGGTAAGTTTAGCCGTTCTTTCTTCCTGCCCGATAATATTAACGAAAGCGCCATAGAAGCGCAGTTCCAAAATGGTCTGTTAACTGTAGTAGTACCTAAAGATGCACAGAAGGTATTAAAGCGGCAGATTGAGATAAAATAATTTTTGAGATAAAACAAAAAAGACGCATATTTTGGCGTCTTTTTTGTTTTATTACCGTTATTAAAAGCTAAGTAGAGCCGGAACTATGGCCAATATACTAACACTAAAATATTAAGCGTTACTATAATCCAGGGTAATTAGGAAATCCGGCACAAGACTTATTAAAATACACCATTAAACCTTATTTGTTTTATTTATGAAAGCAAGACAATTTATGTTTGGCCTTGTGCTTTCTGCCGTAATGGGCGGCGGTATAGCTATTGGAGGTTATAAATTATTAGACGATCAGGAGCAGGCACAGCAAGTACAGCTGCAAAACCAAAATGTACGGTACTCCAGTTTGTTACGCGATAGCGACGTTAAAGTACCGGAAGGCTTAAACTTTATTACAGCTGCCCAAACTGTAACGCCCGCCGTTGTACACGTTATGACGGAGTACGGCGTAACAGCCGCAAAAGGTGGTTCGCGGCAGCGCGACATGATGGACCCTTTTCTGCGCGATTTCTTTGGCGATGATTTTGAAAATTACCATCGCCAGCAAGGGCCTTCTATGGGTTCTGGTTCCGGCGTAATTATTTCTTCGAACGGTTATATCGTTACCAACAACCACGTTATTGATAAAGCCGATAAAATTGAAGTAGTACTGGATGATAAACGTAAACTACAGGCTACCCTGGTTGGTACCGACCCCAGCACTGATTTGGCTTTGTTAAAAGTAACAGCTGATAATTTGCCTACAGTACGTTATGGCAACTCCGATAACCTGAAAGTAGGCGAGTGGGTGTTAGCCGTGGGCAACCCTTTTAACCTGAACTCAACCGTAACTGCGGGTATTATTAGTGCCAAAGGCCGCAGTGTTGGTATTATTCAGGCCACCGACGATAAAAATAACAACGTAGGAATTGAGTCTTTTCTGCAAACCGATGCCGTTGTAAACCCTGGTAACAGTGGCGGTGCCTTAGTAAACCTGAACGGTGATTTAGTGGGTATTAATACTGCTATTGCTAGCCGCCGGGGTTCTTTCGAAGGTTATTCTTTTGCCGTACCATCCGCTATTGTAAGCAAGGTAGTAGACGATCTCCTAAAATACGGGGAAGTACAGCGGGCGTTATTGGGTATCCGGATGCAGGAAGTGGATGCCCGTTTGGCGGAAGAAAAGAAAATTAAGAACCTGAACGGTATTTACGTAGTGCAGTTAACCGAAAACAGCGCCGCGCAAGCAGCCGGGTTAAAAGAAGGCGATATAATTACCCACATTAACAATACTCCGGTTAATACTTCGGCCCAGTTGCAGGAGCAGGTTGCGCGTTACCGGCCCGGCGATAAAATTAAAGTTACTTACATTCGTGGCGGCGATGCCGAAACCGTAACAGCAACCTTACGCAACCGCATGGGCGATACCAATGTGGTGAAACGCGAAGCAGCTAAAGCCATAACTTTCTCAGGTGCTAAATTCTCGCCGTTGAGCAAAGACGAGTTGAATAAATTAAACCTCGACGGTGGTGCCAAAGTAAGTAATGTGAAGGCCAGCCAATTTAAAAATTCCGGCATCGAAGACGGCTTTATTATTACCCGTATCGATAAATCTAAAGTAGAGAAGCCACAAGATGTAGAGCGGCTGCTGAAGAATTCGGATGATGAAGGTGTATTGGTAGAAGGTATTTATCCGGACGGCCGCCGGGCTTACTACCCAATCGGTCGCCGATAAATGAAATATATTTATTAAAAAAGCTCCTGTGGTAATCACAGGAGCTTTTTTTTGTTCCCTAAATCTCGCTGCTTTTACTTAAAGCATTATCACATTCCTGGGTTTTCACGTAATTAAAGTAGCGCATCAGCAAATTTTTAATTAATTCCTGAAATCATGAGCCAATCAACTGCTATTAGAAATTATTTTTCGGTTACTATTTTAGAGCAATTAGGCATTAACGCGGTAAATAATGCCTGGAGTACGGGTTTAAATGAGGGTGGTGAAAAGAATGAAGCAATTAAGGAAATACATTCGCCGGTAGATGGTAACCTGATTGCGAAGGTACGAATGGCTAATGCCGCCGATTATAACACGGTAGTTAACCGTGCGCAGGAAGCTTTTTTAGTTTGGCGTAAAGTGCCTGCGCCCAAACGCGGTGACATTGTGCGGCAGATTGGCAATAAATTACGCGAGAATAAAGAAGCTCTGGGCCGTTTAGTTAGTTACGAAATGGGTAAAATAGTGCAGGAGGGCTTAGGCGAAGTGCAGGAAATGATTGATATCTGCGACTTTGCTCTTGGGTTGTCGCGGCAGCTCCACGGCCTTACCATGCACTCCGAGCGCCCCAACCACCGCATGTACGATCAGTATCATCCGTTAGGTATAGTGGGTATTATTTCGGCTTTTAATTTTCCGGTAGCGGTCTGGAGTTGGAATGCCATGTTAGCGGCAGTTTGCGGCAATGTGTGTGTCTGGAAACCCTCCGAGAAAACACCTTTATCAGCTATTGCCTGCCAGCATATAATCCGGGAAGTATTACAGGAAAACGATCTGCCCGAAGGAATATTTAACCTGGTAATCGGCGATGCTGGTATTGGTAGTTTAATGGCCCACGATACCCGAATTCCGTTAATATCAGCCACAGGCTCTACGCCCATGGGCAAGAAAGTAGGCGAGGCAGTGGGGGCGCGATTGGGTCGGGCTTTGCTGGAGTTAGGCGGTAACAACGCCATTATTATTACATCCAATGCTGATTTGGAAATGGCGCTCCGGGCCGTGGTGTTTGGGGCCGTTGGTACTTGCGGCCAGCGCTGCACCTCTACGCGCCGACTTATTATTCACGAATCGGTTTACGAAGAAGTAAAAGAACGGCTGATAAAAATATACGCTAACCTGCCCATTGGTAATCCTTTACAGGACAATATATTAGTAGGCCCACTAATTGATAAAACCGCCGCTAAAGCTTTCGAGCACGCCATAGCCGAAGTGCAAATAGAAGGCGGTAAATTATTAATTGGCGGCGAAATATTAAGCGGCGATGGTTACAAAACAAGCACCTATGTTACCCCGGCTATCCTGGAAGTAGAAAACTATTACCCCACTGTACAGGAAGAAACGTTCGGGCCAATTTTATATCTGATTAAATATTCCGGTGGGTTAGAGGAGGCCATTGCCTTACAAAATGGCGTGAGGCAAGGTTTGTCTTCGGCCATATTTTCTACGAACCTGTTCGAAACCGAAGCTTTTTTATCGGCCTGGGGCTCTGATTGCGGCATTGCCAACGTAAATATTGGTACTTCCGGCGCCGAGATTGGGGGTGCTTTTGGTGGTGAAAAAGAAACCGGCGGTGGCCGCGAATCGGGTTCCGATGCCTGGAAAGTTTACATGCGCCGCCAGACCAACACCATTAACTTTGGCAGCGAGTTGCCCTTGGCGCAAGGCATAAAATTTGATATTTAAGCCAGTTTTATTTGGTAGCTAACAGCCGCTGATAGAGGTCATAATTTTCCTGATCAAACACCACAAAAACTACATACTCCAGAAAAGAATCCTCAGCTAAAAACTTGCGCACAGTTTTTATAGCTACTTGTGCGGCTTTGTCTTTGGGGTAGCCATACACACCAGTACTGATATTCGGGAAGGCTACAGTTTTAGCGCTATTTTCTACTGCCAGTTTTAAGCTGTTCTGGTAGCAATTTGCTAGTTGCTCGGGTTCGTCCATTTCGCCGTTTTGCCAAACCGGACCAACCGTATGAATAACGTATTTAGCTGGTAAGCGGCCCGCTGTGGTAATAACGGCTTCTCCGGTTGGGCAAAAGCCTTGCCGGGCTCTAATTTCCTGGCAAGCTTCCAGAATAGCCGGTCCGCCAGCGCGGTGAATGGCGCCATCTACGCCGCCGCCACCCAATAACGAACTGTTAGCTGCATTCACAATGGCATCTACGGCTACCTTGGTAATATCTCCCCGAAATAATACCAGCCGGCTGTTTGATTGGATTTCTTCTTGCCAGGTATGAGCCATATATTAATTTATTTTAGCGGTTTTCGTTAAAAATAGGAATGACTATAATATTGTTTACCTAGCATAAGTGCCGGAAATAAATTCCTATTAAAAATAAGCAAAGCAAATATAAAGGGTACCTAAACCGAACCCACATGCTAAAATAAGGTGTAAATAAAAGGCGCAATTGCCGAGCTGCCACCAACTACCAGAAGCACCCCAATGAGCAATAGCACCAAAATTACCGGTGCCAGCCACCACTTTTTATTTTCTTTTAAATATTGCCACAAATCTTTTAAGAGTTCCATCCTACCTTGAGTAATATACCTAAGAAAGTTACGTAATATATTTTAATATTTGCTGCCGGATGCTTTTGCAGTTGCGGGTATAAATGTTTATACCCGCTCCCGAACAAACCTGTTTTCAAAATTAATGCATAATTATGATTGATTCCCCTGAATCAGAATTTTTAAACCGCCAACAAGCTTTTGCCCGAGAAGAAGAACGTTTTAAGCGCAAAGCCAATGCTATGGGCTGGTTACGTTTAGCTATTTTTATTGCCGGTGCTGTTAGCTGCGGCTATTTATTTTATTACAACCAAAATAGCCTGGGTTTTGTGGTGCTGCTGGTGGCGTATATATTTTTTCTGGTAGCTTTAAAAAAACATACCAAGCTACAGTATAACCAAAAACATAATCGGTTCCTGAAGAATATAAACGAAGCCGAAATAGAACGTTTAAACGGGAAGCTTAACCCTTTTGAAAGCGGGAGCCAATTTAAAAATGCAAAACACCCTTACACTGCCGATTTAGATATTTTTGGCGAACATTCGGTCTATCAGCTGATAAACCGGGCTGTTACCAGTATTGGAAAAGAAAAAATAGCTAATTGGTTAAGCAATGCTGCATCGGTGCTGGACATAACAGAACGACAGGAAACTGTGGCCGAACTAGCCCCGGATATTGATTGGCGGCAACACCTGCAGGCCAAAGCACTGCATTACAAACACCAGGTAGAAGAGCCTTTTCTGTTTTTCGATTGGCTGAAAGCGCCCGATTTTTACCGGGATAAAGCTTGGTTAAAAGTAGCTACTTTTATTTTACCGCTTTTAACCATTGGCAGCATTGTCTTATTTTTCAGCGGTTTTACCGGTTATCCGGCGGTAATATTTATGCTGGTGCAATACTTATTGTGTTATAAATACGCGGCAGCCCGCGACGATTATTACGAAAAAAGCAGCGGCATGTACGATGTGCTACGCAGTTACCGCGACATGCTTCGGCATCTCGAAAACCGTCCTTCGCAGGCAAAGAAACTAAACACATTAAAACAAAACCTGGTAATTGCAGGGCAGCCTGCATCCGTTCAGATTCATCGTTTAGCCGTAATTGTAGAATATTTGGCAGCCCGGATGAATGTGTACATGAGCTTTATTCTGAACGCCGTTTTAATGTGGGATTTTTACTGGATGTACCGCCTGGAACGATGGAAAAAACATGTGGCTCCGGATTTAGAACATATTCTGGATGTAATTGCCGAAACAGAAGCTTTGGCCAGTTTGGCCGCTTTTTCTTATGCTTACCCGCAATATGCCCAACCAACCCTCAGCCAAATTCCTTTTGAAGTGGATGCCGGTGAACTGGGCCACCCATTAATATTTACGCAACAACGCATTACCAATAATTTTAAAATGGCCGGGGCGGGACATACCTGTATTATTACGGGCTCTAACATGTCCGGTAAAAGTACCTTTTTACGTACCTTGGGCGTTAACATGGTGCTGGCCTTAGCCGGGTCAGTGGTTTGTGCCCGCCAGTTCCGGTTGTACCCGGTGCAGGTATTTACCGCCATGCGCACCGAAGACAACTTAGCCGAAAGTACTTCTTCGTTTTACGCGGAGTTAAAAAGGCTGCGGCAATTACTGGATTTAACCACTGATACAACCCCGGTTTTTTACTTACTCGACGAAATATTAAAAGGCACCAATTCCCGGGATCGGCACGAAGGTGCAAAGGCTTTAATAAGGCAAATGCACACCCGCAATGCCGCCGGGTTGGTATCTACCCACGACCTGGAATTAGGAGGCATGCAGCAAGATCATCCGGAATATATTACCAACTACAGCTTTAACAGTACCATTGAAGAAGATAAAATATTATTTGATTATAAACTGCAACCGGGCTTGTGCCATAGCTTTAATGCCAGCAAACTGATGCAACTAATGGGAATAGAAATAGATAAATAAAAATTAATATAATAGCTGCTGCGCGCATACAGAACTGAAAAATATTGGATATAAGTAAATGGTGAAACAAACGGCGGTCTTGGTCTTATTGCTGAGTTGTGTTTTTAGCGGGTGCTACGGGCAGGGCTTAGATGCAGCTACTTCCGTGCCCGATATTTCTAAAAAATATTACCTGGTACTAGATAAACCGGGTAAGGTTAGCCGTATTCGTTTTTACCCTGGTAGCCAGATTAGCTTTAAAATAACCAATGATAAAAGACTTTACGCGGGCAAGCTAGAAGCCGTGCGGAAACAATCTATTGTTATTTTTAATACCGAGCTGCCTATCCGGGAAATCAGGAAAATAAAAGTAGTACAGCGGGCTCCCGCGGGCAGGTTTTTATATGGTTTGGGTAGCGGCATCCGGGGCGTCGGCTCCCTTTTTACCTTAATTGGGGGCGGTAATTATTTATTTACCAATGATAAAGAAAATGGCCGGGTTACTGCTTTGGCCGGATTATCAGCCTTAGGTGTGGGCCAATTATTCCGGGGCTTTAACCGCCGCACCTACAACATAAATAAAAACCGGCAACTCAAAACCATCCAGATTATTTAAGACTAAACCCAATATTGGTTTGTAGCTTTGCCCTAACATTAAAAAATATGCGTGTAATTAGTGAAATACCTCATCCGGCTGTTAAAATAACTGTGTTTTCCTGGAACGGGAAATATATTGTTAAGCTCGAAAAAGGTTCTTTTGAACAAACTTATAAAGTAAGCGAAATGGATATTCTGGATGAAAACGATATTCCAAAACTGTTGGATGAAGCTTTTATTGCAGCCGCGTTGCAACGTTTCCGCGAGATGGGCCAAGCCTGGCAGGAAGCTCAGGAACGCTTGGAATAACAACTATCTGGGTATAACTATATTTTATTTAGCTGCCATTGCGGCAATTACGTAGAATATTTAATTAAACTAAAAAAGTAATTTTTTTATTTGCTAACGCAGGAAAATACAAATGGAAAATGATTTTTCGGCTCTTAAGTCTTTGCAGGAACTGAAAAACCTGTTGGATTCTGGTGCCATTACCCAACAAGAGTACGAGGTGCTGAAGGGAAAAATTATTTTTGGTAATAGTTCTTCATCTTCGGCAACTCCCCCAAACGCCGTACCGCCAGTGGCACCGGCCAGCCCGGAAGTACCTAAAACAACGGTTCCCCAGTCGGTTGCCGCTAATCCATTAACGCCCGAATATCAGCGCGTAACCAATACAGCAGCCGAAAATAAGGTTAATGCTCCGGAAAATGTAAACCGCAATGAATATTTGGGTGATAATACTATCAACCAGCCGGAAGAATTAAGCGAGGTAAAACGCAAAGATTGGCTCTTAACCATTCTGATAACCCTGGCAGTTGTATTGTTAATTGGTTTGGTGGCTTACCAGTTTTTTAGCGATTCAGAGTCGGAGCGATTAACAAGTATAAGTGGCCCGGATGCGGAGGAAGTTACAACAGCAGCAGAACCGGCCACTGAAACTGAGGAAAATATTGCCGCTACTACGCCGGCTCCTGTGGTAACCGATACAGCTCGTTTAAATCAGCCAAAAGAGCCAATTGCCGCGGTTAATACAACACCAACCGAATTAACCACGCCGGAAACGGCTACGCAACCAACTACCGAAAACCCGGCTACTACCACTGTACCCGTAACACCGCCGCCCGCATCTAAAATAACCGACGAAGAGGCTTTGAATAAAATAAAAGATCGGTTGCAGGCTTATTATGCCGATATGAAGACCGCGCCTTTTGCCGCCCAAAATCATTTTGCCCCAACGGTAGAGCGGTATTATACCTTAACGGGTACTACGCCGCAGGCCATCAACGAAAATATTAGTTCTTACCACTTTAACGAATTTCAGGATAGCCAATCGAGCATAGAAGATGGCTCACTTAAAATGACTAACCGCGGCGATAATAATTATGAGGTAACTTATATTGAACACGGCACTGCTTTCCGGAAGTCGAAAGGGCAAAAACAAGAAACTACTGCGCGGGTAAGGGCCCGGTTTGATAAAGACTTTAAGTTAACTTATTTCCGGCAGGAACAATTACTGGAAAACAGGTTTATAGAAGAATAGAATTCATCTAAAAACAAAAGGCCTTCCGCATCTGCAGAAGGCCTTTTGTTTTATGGGGCTAAATAAAATTAACCAATAGAAATGCGTTTGAATTCGCTAACGGTTAAACCTTTGCTGGTTTTATCCAATAATTGCGCAATAGATAAAGAGTTATCTTTTACAAATTCCTGGTTTAACAAAGTATTTTCTTTGTAGAACTTGTTCAGTTTACCCATGGCAATTTTTTCCAGCATGGCTTCTGGCTTGCCTTCGGCGCGGGCTTGCTCTTTACCAATTTCAATTTCACGCTCAATCGTAGCTGAATCAACGCCGTCTTTATCCAAAGCAATTGGCTTCATAGCGGCAATTTGCATGGCTACATCTTTACCAACTTCGGTAACATCGGTGCCGTTGGTGTTTTTTAAGCCTACCAATACACCTAATTTGCCATTAGAGTGGTTGTAAGCCACAACCTGGTCGGCGGTAACAGACTCGTAAGAAACTACATCAATTTTCTCGCCTATTTTACCCATTAAATCGGTAATATGGTCTTGTAAGGTACGGCCATCGGCTTGGGCAGTAGCGAGTAAATCTTCTTTGGTAGCAGCATTGTTAGCAACAGCGGCTTCCAGAACAGCTTTGGCTAAACTCTGGAAATCGGCAACCTTAGATACTGGCTCAGTTTCGCAAGCTAAAGCAATTACTTTACCGGTAGTACCATCGGGGCTTACCTGCGTCAGAACAACTCCTTCTGATGTTGCATTATCGGCACGTTTGCTGGCTATTTTCTGACCTGCTTTACGCAGAATATCTTTAGCTGCTTCAAAGTCACCGTTTGCTTCGGTAAGTGCTTTTTTGCAATCCATCATACCGGCTCCGGTTTCCTGACGGAGTCTGTTTACGTCTTGTGCTGTAATAGCCATATTTTTTATTTAGTTAAAAGTTATGAGTTAAAAGTTAAAGTCAGATTTCGTGAATATTAAATTCTGTATCTATTAGCTAGCATCCTATATCTAGTATCCAACATCCAACGTTTGATTTATGCTTTAAAAAAAACTGAACATCAGAATTAAGTTTTCCAATGTTCAGTTTCTGAGGTATTAAAAGATTTAAGATTATTCTCCTGAGTCGGCAGCTACTTTTTCAGCAATACCTTCTTCTTCAGAACGCTTACGCTCGGTATCTTCTTTATCTACTTTTCTTTCAGATAAACCATCTTCAATGGCTTTACCCATTACGCTTACAATAAGCGAAATAGATTTAGAAGCATCATCGTTAGCCGGAATTGGGAAATCAACTAGCTCTGGGTTAGAGTTGGTATCGACAATCGCAAATACCGGTAAGTTTAATTTCTGCGCTTCTTTAATAGCAATGTGCTCACGCTTTACATCCACTACAAACAAAGCAGCTGGTAACCGGGATAAATCAGCAATACCACCCAATACCCGCGATAATTTTTCCCGCTCGCGCGATAACATTAAACGCTCACGTTTCGCCATTGCCGCATAAGCAGTGTTGTCTTTTACCATTTTATCAATGGTAGACATTTTCTTTAACGACTTACGCACGGTTGCAAAGTTGGTAAGCATACCACCTAACCAACGATCGGTAACGTAAGGCATTTTAAGTCTTTTTGCTTCTTCGGCAACAATATCCTGGGCTTGTTTTTTTGTAGCCACAAACAGGATTTTACGACCCGATTTAGCTATCTGACGGATAGCAGCCGCTGCTTCGTCTAAAGAAGCAATGGTTTTGTTCAGGTCTATAATATGGATGCCGTTTTTTTCCATGAAAATGTAAGGAGCCATTTTCGGATCCCATTTCCGGGTAAGGTGCCCAAAGTGAACACCGGCATCAAGTAATTCTTTATAATTTGTTGTACTAGCCATTTTGTAAATACACCTTTAAGATTAACGTTTAGAGAACTGGAATGAACGTCTCGCTTTTGCTCTACCAAACTTCTTCCGTTCCACCATACGTGGGTCGCGGGTTAAGAAGCCTTCTTTCTTCAGGGCCGGACGGCTTTCTGCATTTTCAGTTACCAAAGCTTTGGCAATGGCTAACCGGATTGCTTCGGCCTGGCCGCTGGTGCCGCCACCTTTTACATTCACCCGAACGTCGTATTTACCAACGGCATCCAATGTTTTGAATGGCTGGTTTACAATTGTTTGTAATACTTCGTTAGGGAAGTATTCTTTTATATCTCTATCGTTAATAGTGATATTCCCTTGCCCAGGCGCCATGTAAATACGCGCCACCGAGGTTTTTCTTCTACCAGATGTATTGAGAATTTCCATTAATTATGTTTATGAATTGATTTTAACTTGTTTTGGCTGTTGTGCTTCGTGCGGATGCTCGGCTCCGTTGTACACAAACAGATTACGGAATTGCTCGCGGCCCAAACGGGTGCGGGGTAACATACCGCGTACTGCTCTTTCTATTACTCTAGCCGGCGATTTTGCTTTTAGCTCACGAACAGTAGTACGTTTCTGGCCTCCTGGGTAACCAGAGTGCGTTACGTAAACTTTATTGTCTAATTTTCTACCGGTAACCCGTAAGTTAGTGGCATTAATAACAATTACGTTATCGCCACAATCTGAATTTGGAGTAAAAGAAGCTTTGTGCTTACCTCTTAAAATGTTGGCTATTTGGCTGGATACCCGGCCCAATGTTGCGTCTCCGGCGTCTATCACTACCCAACCTTTATTAGCGGTCGCTTTACTAACTGATAGCGTCTTATAACTTAAATGATCCATTATTTATGGTTAAATGGTTATAAATGAATGATTTCCTGCTCAGGAATTCTGAAAGGAGGTGCAAAGTTAAGATTATTAATCGAATTTGCAAAATACTGATAATTAAAAATATAGTTAAAAACCTTTTGCCAAAAGTGGTTCAGTAAAGCGGAAATTTTTAAATTTTATGGCTACTTAAGGTGCGGCCTTACCTACTAAATGGTTGGTATAAAATCTGGCAAATAAGAAGTAATAATATTTTTTAAGAAGTAGTCAGTTTACTATTTGTATTGGCGCAGCATTTTTAGCAGCACCTGAAAATCTTTTGGGTACGGTGCTTCTACCGAAATTTGTTCCCCGCTTAAGGACGAAAAACTTAATAGCGAAGAATGCAGGGCGAAACGCTTAATAAATGGTTGCTCTTCCTCTTCTTTCTTTAAATTAAATTTCCGCTTCAGGCTCGATAAGTACACGTGTTCTCCTTTGTATAAGGTATCGCCCACAATAGGCGCTTTCAGAAAAGCCAGGTGTAAGCGGATCTGGTGCATGCGGCCGGTAATGGGTTTGCAGGCTAATAAGGTATGCTGGCTAAATTTTTCCAGGGTGGTAAAATACGTTTCGGCGGCTTTGCCCGAGCGACTTAACTTGGCCGTACCCTTTAAACCCGGCTGAATAGCTTTATCTACGCATAAATCCTGAAAGTCGTGCGTGCCCCAAGCTACCGCGTGGTACAATTTGGTTACTTGGCGGTGTTCAAACTGCATTGATAAGTGGCGGTAAGCTTCATTATTTTTAGCCAAAGCTAGCGTACCCGAAGTTTCCTTATCTAACCTGTGACAAGCCTGCGCATCTTCGTGATATTGCCGGGCCAAACGCAAAATATTGGTGCTTTGGGGAGTGCGGTCTTCGAGGGTAGCTAGAAAAGGAGGTTTATTAATAATAATAAAGTCGTTGTCTTCGAAAAGTATTAAATCCTTAAAAACAGGATATTTCATATTCGTTGGTCGTTAATCGTTGTTCATTATTCGCGCTTCGAATGTTTATTGTTTAAAAATTCGATGTTCGGAATAATTTTAGATTGACTGCAAAGATGCAGCTTTATTTTATTAACGTAACAAAACAGCTTTTGATAACTAAACTAGCAAAAGTAAAATTTTGCCAAGGCAATGAGAAAGTACAGTCTATGGCACATTATGAATCTCCGATTAACGAACAACAATTAACGAATAACGAATTTAAACCTTTGCTTTGCTCAGCCGGAACCGCATAGATGTGCCTTGGTTTAACTTGCTGGTAAGTTCTATGGAAGATCGATGAGCTTCTAATATATGTTTAGATATGGCTAAACCCAAACCCGAACCACCGTTTTCGCGGGAGCGGCTTTTGTCAATACGGTAAAAGCGTTCGAAAACCCGGGTTTGGTGTTCGGTAGCAATGCCGGGGCCATCGTCGGTTACGGTAACCTGAATGCGTTTTTTGGTTTCGGTAAGTTTAACCCAAATATTACCGGCAGAATGGCCGTATTTAATGGCATTGTCTATTAAGTTTATTAATACTTGTTTAATCCGGTTTGGGTCGGCGTAAACCAGCAAGGGCTCTTCACTTTTGGTTTCGAGGTGTAAAGTTACTTGCTGCTGGGCGGCTTTTTGTTCTAATTCCTCAAACACTTCGCGGCAGAGTACTTCAATATCAAAGTTTTTCTGCTCCATTTTAACTACGCCTTTTTCCAGTTGCGAAATACTGATTAAGTCCTGCACCAAATTATCCAGGCCATCGAGGCTTTTAGCGGCTTTCTGTAAAAATTTATCGCGCACGTTTTCGTCGTCAATAGCCCCATCGAGCAACGTATGAATAAAGCCCTGGGCCGCGAAAATAGGGGTTTTGAGTTCGTGCGATACATCGGCCAAAAATTCCCGCCGGAGCACCTGCAAACGTTTTAATTCATCTATTTCTTTTTGTTTCTGCTCGGCCATGTACAGAATTTCATCTTTAATCCGCTTGAGCGGATCGGGCCGGAACAAAAATTTATTACTCATTCGCCGGAATTCTTTGCGCTTTATATTTTCCAGGCCAGCATAAATATTATTTATCTCCCGGAAAATGAGGATTTCGAAAGAAAAATAAATAAGGATAAAACAAACCGAGAAGGTTAAGCCCAGCGTAATGGCCAGCCCACGCATAGATAAATATGGCGAAAAGAAAAGGAAAGCCGTAAATATAGCCGCTGCTACCACCGAAACAATAATGGCTATTGTCCGGGAATTAAATTGCATACTTAATCTGTGTTAAATTTATAACCAACGCCTTTTATGGTTTTTATGTGATCTTCGCCAATTTTCTCGCGCACCTTTCTAATATGCACATCTACGGTACGGGCAATTACAAATACATCGGTACCCCAAATATTATTCAGTAACTCTTCGCGGTTAAAAACTTTATCGGGGGTAGCAGCCAGGAAAGAAAGCAGCTCAAATTCCTTTTTAGGTAAGGTAATTTTTTCGTCGTCTTTAAACACCGAGAAACTTGTCCGGTCTATTCGCAGGTTACCCACCTGAATTACTGCATTCGTATCGGCCGTTTGGCTGGCATCGCGCCGAACGTAGGCGGCTAAGCGGCTCAACAGTGCCCGGGGTTTAATGGGTTTGTTAATAAAATCGTCGGCGCCGGCCTCAAAAGCCGCCACTTCCGAAAATTCTTCGGAGCGGGCTGTTAAAAATATAATAAAAGTTTCTTTAAAATCTGGTAATTCCCGTAAATGCCGGCAGGCCGTAATGCCATCCATTAAGGGCATCATTACGTCCATCAGAATAATATCGGGCTTAAAGGTGAGGGCAGTAGCTATAGCGGCTTTGCCGTTTTCGGCGCTAGCAACTTCGTAGTTTTCCCGGGTTAAGTTGTATTGCAGGAGTTCTACAATATCCGGATCATCGTCTACTACCAGAATTTTATAATTAGCCGTTGTTTGCACTTTGTTGTATCTGAAATTAGGCTAGGTAAAGCCGTTGGGTTAAAACCTTAACAAAGATACAATATTTAAACGGGTAAGGTATTGGTTATAAAGCGGCTGTATGTTAAGAAATTATTAAGAATTAACTAAAAGCAGCCAGCCAACTTAGAATGGGCGGTTAACTTCTTTTGTCAATATTTAGCTTGTACTTTAAACCGCTGTACTGGTATAAATTTACTTTTATAGAACCCACAAACATTTCGGCCTTAATCATAACCGGAATTTTGTTTTTATCGTCGGAGAGGTAGACCGAAACTGCATTTTCGCCGGAGAATAATTTATTAGCCGGCATTTTGGGTACCAGTTTGAAGGCCTGAATATTACCGGCTTTGGTTTCTACCATTTCGCGCCCCCGGAAAATAACCGTAAAATCATACACTTGATCGTCGAAGAACCCTTGCAGCCGGATTACGTCGCCGTTTTTATATTTATCGAGGTTTAAGGTGCGCATGTAGTAAAAGCCGCTCACAATATCCTGCACATTTTGCGGTATCTTAAAGGTTTCGGTGCCTTTTTTGTCTTCTACTACCGCCAGGTTCCGGTAATGATCAAAATTTACGTATTCTTTTTTGCGGTACTTGCCTTCCTCAATATTCCGGTGAAAGCGTATTGGTAAAATAGCAGTGGTATCTATATAAGAGCGCCAGGTATCGCGGATGCGTAGGAAAAAATCGAAAGAGCCAACGGTTTTGCCGTATACATTAGCTTTGTAGCAAGCCCGGTTATTTATTCGCTGAATATTCGGGTCGATATCTATAACAGCTTCCGCAGCGTTGATCATGCCGTAATGCACCTTATACCGCAGCACTTCACCGGTCGAAAAAGAATCCTGTTCCACGCGGCGCAGGGTATCGTTCATTACAAAACCCGATGCTATTACTAGCACCACCAGAAACAACAATATAGCCGGTAAAAACTTATTCATATAATTTAAAAGCTGGCCTTTATTCTTCTGCATGAACAAATGTTATACCAACAATACAAACGGTAAATTTAAGAGAATGATTTTATATGCAGAACCCTAAGTAATAAAAAAAGGTGCCTGGAACAGAGCACCTTTTAGTTTTTACCTAAATGTAATATTTAATTATTCATCGTTTAAAGCAGCGGCTACTTTTTCGGGCTCGCCTTTTACAATAGCCCGGATTTTACCTTCAATTTCTTCCATTAAGCCTTCATTGTCCAGCAACAGTTGTTTTACCGCATCGCGGCCCTGGCCTAATTTATCGCCGTTGTAAGAGAACCACGAACCTGATTTCTGAATAATACTTAATTCTACCCCTAAGTCCAGGATTTCACCTACTTTAGAAATACCTTCGCCGTACATAATATCGAACTCTACTACTTTAAACGGAGGCGCTACTTTGTTTTTCACCACCTTCACTTTGGTACGGTTACCGGTTACATTATCGGCACCTTCTTTAATCTGACCAATCCGGCGAATATCTAAACGTACCGAAGCGTAGAATTTAAGCGCGTTACCACCGGTAGTAGTTTCGGGGTTACCAAACATTACCCCAATTTTCTCGCGCAACTGGTTAATGAAAATACACAAACAGTTGGTTTTATTAATGGTACCGGTAAGTTTACGCAAAGCCTGCGACATTAAACGGGCCTGTAAACCCATTTTGCTATCGCCCATATCGCCTTCCAGTTCACCTTTAGGAACCAAAGCCGCTACAGAGTCGATTACAATAATATCAATAGCGCCGGAGCTAATCAGGTGGTCGGCAATTTCTAAGGCCTGCTCCCCGTTGTCTGGCTGCGAGATTAATAAGTTAGTGGTATCAATACCTAATTTTTCGGCGTAAACCCGGTCGAAAGCGTGCTCGGCATCAATAAAAGCGGCCAGGCCACCTTTTTTCTGCGCCTCAGCAATACAATGCAAGGTTAAAGTTGTTTTACCAGACGATTCCGGACCATAAATTTCAACCACCCGGCCTCTTGGAAGGCCGCCTACACCCAGTGCAATATCAAGCCCCAAAGAACCGGTGGATATAGCAGGAACTTCTTCCACTTTGTTATCGCTCAGTCTCATAACAGTGCCTTTGCCGTAGGCCTTGTCGAGTTTATCCATGGTTAACTGGAGAGCTTTTAATTTTTCGTTGTTTGCACTCATTTTTATCTTTTTATATTGCTTAATTTCAGGCCTAAATTACAATTTTTTACACTAATTTCCAAGCTTCGCCGTGCTAAGAAACCGCGGTAATTGAGGCTCATTTTTAACATACACGAGGGCTTTTTCGTGCCATACAGACCGCAATTTTATGAAGATATTTTATTCTTTTTTTCTCTTGATTTTAACCTTTTCGGGTAGAGTAGTTTATGCCCAGCTAGACAATTCGGCCCTTGAAAAAAAGCTTACCGTAAAGCCCGAGTACGACCAGGATTTCCGGATTGGGCTGGATGCTTTCGGCTTTTCGAAGAACAACGAATATTTTAATGACATTGCCGATGGTTATACTTTATTTGGTTATCACCTGAACCCCAAGCTGGTTTATTTTCCGGCCAGTTTTATTCGGGTAGAGGCGGGCGCCTTGCTTTGGCAGGATTTTGGAACTAATAACTTTAACCAGGTGCGGCCAACGTTTACCATAAAAATTCAGAAACCAAATTACCAACTCTTGTTCGGAAATTTGCAAGCCAACGTGAGCCACCGCTACATTGAGCCGCTGTACGATTTAGAAAAAGTAATAAACGACCCGCTCGAAAACGGCATTCAGTTTATCTGGCACCGCGACAAACTCTGGCTCGACTCCTGGATAGACTGGGAAAAAATGATTTATAAAGGCGATCCGTTCCGGGAAGAAATTGCCGGCGGCATTAGCGCGGAACAGCGCTTGTGGCAAGACGAGGTGCGGGGCTGGCGGCTAAGTTTACCGGTACAGTTTACCGCTCAGCACAAAGGCGGCCAGATAGATGCTTCTCCTTTACCGCTGGTAACGCTGTTTAATGGTGCCGCTGGGTTTAAACTCCGAAAAAATATTGATGGCAATTTCTGGAAAGCCTGGCACACTGAAAATTATTTGGTAGGGTTCAAAGATTTTTCTAATGTGTACCAATATCCTTATACCAGCGGAACGGGCATTTACTTAAACGCCGGCATTGATACGCGGGTGCAAAACGTGATGCTGAGTTACTGGCGGGGCAATGGCTACCTGGCCGAGCAGGGCGGACGATTATTCCAGTCGGCTTCGTCTACGTTTAAAAAACCTGATTATTTAGAAAAACACCGGGAGCTCCTGATATTAAGGTTTAGCCACGATATTAAATTAATTGACGATATGTTTTTGACTATCCGGCTGGAGCCGCTTTACGATTTTAACGAACCACAACTAGAGTTTTCTAACTCGTTTTACATTAGGTTTAATACCGATTTTTTTGTGGCTAAACGACAGAAGTAATTGACGTGTATAAATATTTAATACAAGGCGTTAAAATCGCTCCGGGTAAGGCCGTAATAATAAACATCAATTAATTGCCGGCTGTTGTCCCGGAAATCCTGCCGGATTAAGCCTTCGCGCCGGAAACCGCAACGCTCGGCTAACTCGTAGCTGCGGTTGTTTTGCAGCGAGCAACGGATGTATAATTTATTTATGCCGAGTTTACCGAATGCGAAAGTTACAACGGCGCGCAAGGCCTCAGTGCCGTAACCGCTGCCTTCCGATGAACCCGCCAAATAATAACCTACCTCGGCCTTAGGTACTGAATGATCGAAGTTTTTTAACGAAATATCGCCAATATATTGGTTTTGTTCTTTGCGCCAGATACCAAAGGCGTATACCTGCCCTAATTGCCAATCTACCCGGAACCGCTTTATTAAACGCAGGGCTTCTTCGTACCGGTTGGTTACCCGCACCCGGCTGGGAAAGGAGGGCGCTAAACGAATTTTATTTTCCTGAATTAAATCTAAAAAAGCTTTTGTATCTGGTTCCTGGTAAGCCCGTAACCGCAGGCGATCGGTTATTAACTCTGTTTCTACTGCTATTTCGGCCATACCGGTGAAAAAAGAAGTTAAACAAATAACCGATTTTTGCCCATCGGTGCCAGATTATTTTTTGGTTCCGGTATAGTTATATTGCAAAGGGCTGCCCAACGTTTTTTGGGTGGCCATTACATTCAGTACCCGGGCGGCTTCGTTAAAATATTCTAAGCGCCGAATCAGCAGTTCTTTAACCAGTACGGTACCTTCGGGCGTTTTCATGTAAGAGCGTTTGTCGTTCAGAATTTTTTGCATAGCCCGTGAGGCGTGGTCTTTCTGGTGAACGTACAAGTCATGAAACTCGCTTACAGCATTTAAATCATCGGCTTTTACCCCAAAATTTTCGCCGGTGGTGTTAAGCACGGTGCACAAAATTTTAATCTCAAGGGGCAACGATGTCTGAAACGGTGTGCGCTGTATTTCTACATCGCCGCGCAGAACTTCTAATATGATATTCAGGTTTTGTTCAAATAATTCGTAAAGGGCTTTGGCTTCCATGCTTCTTTTAAAAGAATGTATATATTATTAATACCGCTGATTTGGGGGTAAAGTTAGCCAAAAGCCATTTACTTTTTAAACAATGTTACAGCTACTTAAAACCAAAAGCTTGAAAAGTAAAAAAGCCTGTTTAATATTAAATTAAACAGGCCCATGCAATATTTTATAAAGGAGCTTACAGCAAGTTCTTGATAATGCTATCAACCGTAATGCCTTCGGCTTCGGCTTTAAAGTTCCGCACAATCCGGTGCCGCAGAATAGGATAAGCTACAGCTTGTACATCTTCTATATCCGGCGAATATTTGCCGTTGAGCAAGGCATTGCACTTAGCGCCCACAATTAAATGCTGTGAAGCCCGCGGGCCAGCGCCCCATTCTAAATATTGGCTGGCTTGCGGCGCACCCATTGGGGTATTGGGCCGGGTTTTATGCACTAAGCGCACAGCATAATCAACCACGTTATCTACTACCGGTACCCGCCTAACTAAGTGCTGATAGGCCATAATATCATCGCCGTGTAACACATTTTCGATGGTATTTCTGAGATCTGAGGTGGTGTTTTTTACAATCTGCAGCTCCGATTCAAAACTGGGATAATCCAGGTTGATGTTAAACATAAACCGGTCTAATTGGGCTTCCGGCAACGGATAAGTACCTTCCTGCTCAATGGGGTTTTGGGTAGCCAACACAAAGAAAGGCCGCTGCAAATCGTAACGCCGGCCAGCTACCGTAACCGAATATTCCTGCATCGATTCGAGCAAGGCCGCCTGGGTTTTTGGCGGAGTCCGGTTAATTTCATCGGCCAGAATAATATTGGCAAATACCGGTCCTTTTACAAACTGGAAGTTCCGGTTCTGATCCATGGTTTCGGAACCCACAATATCCGAAGGCATTAAATCGGGCGTAAACTGGATGCGGTTAAACGAAAGATCCAGCGACGACGCAATGGTTTGAATGAGTAGGGTTTTAGCCAAACCGGGCACACCTACCAACAAACAATGTCCTTGCGAGAAAATGGCGGTTAGTACTAAGCGTACCACCTCATCCTGCCCAATAATAATTTTAGAAATTTCTTTATTAAGGCCCAAGTAGGCCTGGTGCAGCGAATCGGCTGCTTCTTTGTCCGAATTAAATTTCCTCATGCGGCTTTAAAAGAGATTGCCTTGCAAGATATCACAATTATTAAATTCTGGATCGATATCGATGTAAACCGTGTTTTTATTTTTTTCGAACCAATCCGATAAGGCTTTTCTTCTTTTCTCATTTAAAGCATAAGTTGCCAGTTTCTGGTAATCGTCTTTTAGGTTTGCCTGATGTGGAGGCGTATTAGATTTCAGGTAAATAATGCGCATGGCCTGTTTGCCGTCTTCGGTGCGGTACTCCAATGGTTTGGTAATGCTGCCTACCTTCATGGTATCAATAATAAAGAAAATAGACGGATCTACCTGATCCAGGGGAATAAATGTACTCCGGTCGCGGGGGCTCATCATTAAACCACCGTTGTCTTTAGTAACTTTGTCATCCGAAAAATCCTTAGCTGCTTTCGAGAAAGAAATGCTATCGCTCTGGATACGGGCGCGGAGCTTATTTAGTTCGGCCGCAGTGGCTTCCATGTCAATATTGGTGCTGTTGGGCTTCAGCAAAATGTGCCGTGTATTGTATTCTTCGCCCCGACGTTCGATTAATTGAATCAGGTGGAAACCAAATTGTGATTCTATTACATCGGTTAACTGACCGGGTTCTAATTTAAGAGCGGCTGCTTCGTACTCCGGTACTAATTCGCGCTTCTTAAAAAAGCCCAGTTCGCCGCCTTTGGCCGCCGAACCCGGGTCTTCGGAATATTGCGTGGCTAAAGTGGCAAAGCTTTCACCAGCCTGAATGCGTTTTTTTAGTTCGAGTAAGCGGTTGCGTACTTCGTCTTTCTGCGTTTTACTTACGCCAGCTAACTTCACAATCTGACCAATTTCTACTTCGGTAGAAAAATATGGCAAGCTGTCCTGCGGAATTTTATTGAAGAATTTTTTTACATCGTTAGGCGTAACCGAAAGCTTCTGGGTAATTTCTCCCTGCATTTTTTCGGCGATTAACTGCTCTTTTATGGGTTTGCGCAAATCGTCTTTTATTTGCTTAATGCTTTTGTTGTAGTACTCTTCCAGTTTTTGTTCGCTACCAATCTGCGAAACAAAGTAAGCCATCCGTTGGTCCAGGGTACCTTCAATGGTTTCCTGGTCTACTACCACCGAGTCTATTTCGGCGCGGGCTACTAATAATTTTTGCTGCACCAGCGCCCGCAAAATATCACAACGGTCCTGATCGCTGAGTTTTTTCTGCGCTTGGGCTTCTTCCTGGGCAACTGCCGTTTGCAAATCGGAGCGCAAAATAATCTGGTTATTAACTTTTACAATAATGCCATCCAGGGCTTTGCTGCGTTGCTGCGCCCAGGCAACTGAAGTTACTAAAAGTAGAACCAGCGAAAAAAAAGTGTGTTTACTTAATATTTGTAAACCTGATTTAAATATCATCGGAATTAAATAAATATTTGGTAGCAGCTAAGCTTTTAATTTAAGCTAAAATCTACTGATATGTAACGTTTTATTTAAGAGAAAAATTTTATTTCCGTCAGAAAAGCAAAGGTACCTAAATATAAGCACAAAATAAAAACGCTGCGGATTAGGCAGCGTTTTAACATCCAGCTATTTATTTTTTTACTAATTTATCTACTTCGGCCTGGTTTACTTTTACCGGATAACGCTGGCGCAGTTCTGTTACCCATTGTTTTTCCAGGTAATTCTGGTAATCGGAGGTAGCTATGCCGCGGGTTTCGTTCAGGTTTTTGTAGCCCGGTGGCAATATTTTATGAACCTGCACCAGGTAAAACCGGCCATCTTGCTCCAGGGTATAGGTGCCTTCCTGCCAATTAACCTTATCCAGAATCTTACTTTCGCCTTTTCCAAAACGCCGGTTTGTTACCTGCAGCGCCAGCGGGTTGTTTTCGTTAAATACTTGTTCCAGCACTTTTACATCTTTAGAGTATAAATCTAAGGTAACGGCGCGTTGGCGATTACCGGCGGGCGTATTATTTATACTAACCTGCGCTGCCGGTACGCCTTTATTAAGTAAGTAGCTGCTTACTTGGCTGGCGCGCTGCTGCACCAAGGTATTTTTGCGGGTAGCTTCGCGGGCATCTGCCTGGCCGGTTAATATTACCGATAAATTTGGGTCGGCGGTTAACCGGTTGGCGAGTTCATCGAGTTGGGCAGTGGCTCTGGCCGAAAGCGTGGTGGCATTAGCTGCAAATAAAACAGGGGCTGGTTTATTTTTACGTGCCTCGTAGCGGCCAGCGTTCAGTAACGGTTGCGCCTTTTCCAGAATTTGTTTATTTGCGGCACTTAAAATAGTGGCTTCGGCCCGGGTATCCCATTTATAATTTTCCCGGTTCTGATCAAAAAATGTTTTTAGGCCAACCGTATCCTCAATGGCTTTAGACCAAACTTTTTCATCCATCAACTGAAAAAGTAAAATGCCTTCGCGGTATTCCTGTACCAGCATTTTATAATCTAGGTGTTTGTTTTCGAGGTTTTCTTTTTCGTAGTTCAGCAACGATTGTTCGGCAAAGCCATCGTAAAGCAATTGCATGGCGTGGGCCGGCGAAGTTTTAGGCTTTGGTTTCTGGTTTTGCTCGGCGTAATCGAAAAAATCTTTTACCCGGAAGTTTTTACCCTGAATGCTAAACAAAGGCGTATTGGTTTCTTTCTCCGGAAAGCGGTTTTTCCAGGAACCTTTTACCAAAGAAGAATCGGCTTTGCCCAGTGCATATTGTTTGGCTGCCGGTATTTCCAGAAAATTATTTTCGGTTTTAATGCGCTTAATAAAAGCGGCTTTGTTTAGTTCCGAACGCGAATCTTTGGCTACGCGGTTGCGCAAAGAAGTTTCCATGTCGTCGTAAGAAGGCAGGCTGCGCCGTTCAACCAGTTTAATAATATGCCATCCGTAGGGCGTTTGTACTGGTTTTGAGATATCGCCGGGTTTGGCTAGTTTAAAAGCTACTTCCTCAAAGCTAGGTAACATGCGGCCCGTACCAAACCAAGGCAGTTCGCCGCCGTTCTGGTTAGAGCTTACATCTTCCGAAAATTGCGCTACCAACCGGTCCCAGTTTTCTTTACGGACCACGCGGGTATATATTTCGTCAATTTTTCTTTTAGCAGCTACTGAATCAGCTTTGGGCATACCCGGTGTGGCCCGCACCATTATATGCGATACTTTTACTTCGCCCTGGGCCGGCCGTACGTTGTTTACTTTAATTAAATGGTAGCCAAAACGGGTGCGAACCGGGTTAGAAAGTTGCCCAACCGGCGTTTTATAAGCAGCATCCTCGAAAGGATAAACCATTTGCAGCGCCGTGAAATAACCCAGGGTGCCGTGGTTTTCTTTTGCAGATGGATCTTCGGAATAGGTTTGCGCGAGTTTATTAAAATCTTCGCCGGCCAGAATGCGTTTGCGCAGGTCTAATATTTTGTTGTAAGCCGCTAGCGTGTCTTTGGGTTCGGCATCGGGGGGCACGTTAATTAAAATATGCGAAGCATTAATTTCCTGCTTCATCCGGTCGTATGCTTCCCGGATTAATTTTTCGGTTACGCTTTTTTCGGTAAGGTAGGGCTGTGCCAGTTGCTGCTTGTACCCGTCCAGTTCCCGCCGGAAGGCCAGGGTGGTATCGAGCCCCCGGCTTTCGGCATCCATTACTTTTAGTTTAAAGTTGGTATAAAGGTCTAAATATTCCTGCACACTGGCCTGGGTGTAGGCGTTTTCGGCGCTCCCATTGTTTTTGTTATAAACGTATTGGAATTCCGAGGTATATACCGGTCGGTCGCCGAGGGTAAGAATAACAGGTTCTTTGCTGGCTTGCGGTTGCGCACCTTTACAACCCACCAGAAGCAACGCGGCAGCGCCAAAATAAAAAAAGCTTTTACGCATAGAAAGAAAAGGATACCCGATAAGCTGGGATAAATTAACAGAAAATAATGCTGACTGCAATTTTACTAAATATTTAATTATTATAAGTAATTAGAGTAGTGGTTAATGCCAGATAGGTAACGAAAAAATTAATGGAAAATTTAAATTTAATTGGCGTAGGAGTGAGTGGTAATATTTCTGACGGAAAGGTACTGAATTGTTTGGGGTAAATTAAATTATTGAGGTATAAAAAAATCCTTAAGCAAGCCCAACAAAAATATTGGTGTTTAAGGATATTTGTGAAAATGGTAAAGTATAGTGTAGAGAATTTTAATCAGTGGCAAGCTTACCTTTAAAATTTAAATAGTATAACTAACTTTTTTGTACAGCCGGCAAATATTGCTGGTGCCCTGGGTGGTAAATTCTACCTTATCCATTATTCTTTTAACCAAAGCTACCCCCATTCCGCCTTTGCCTCCTTCCGAAATAATTTTTTTTAAATCGGGTTCTTTGTAGTTTTTTTGGTTAAACGAGTGGCCATTATCTGATAACTCAAATAAAAAGGTATCTCCGGTCTGAAATATAGCCAGCTTTACGTACTTACTTTCGTCCTCCTTGTTGGCATGAATAATTAAATTGGCTGTAATTTCGTCTACAGCCAAAATAATCTGGTTTAATTCTTTTTCCGTCAGGGTATAAGGACTAAGGTAGTTTGTTACAAAATCTCTAACTACTTTCAGGTTACTCTTATTACTTTTAATCCTGATCGAGTTATTCATTCGAAACGGTCATGGCTTCGTCGTAGGTCGAGACAATGGTCATTAGCAGGTCGAGCCCCAGGATCTCGAAAACGTTTTTAACTTTTTCCTGCATGTTAAAGAAAATGAGTTTGATCTGCGCGTCTTCGAAACGCTGCAAATGAGAGATGAATACGCCCAAACCGGCCGAAGAAATGTAATTAAGATGCTCACAATCAACGAGTACCTTGTTGAAGAGCATGATTTCTGGTTTTGATAATTCTTCGTCTAATAATACAGAAGAACTTGCATCTAATTCACCGTTTAAGCTAATGGTGATCGTTTTGTCTTTGATTTCTTGTGTTATTTTCATGGCCATTTTATTACGTCAAGCGGAAAAGTTTGGTTGAACATTTCTGAACTTAATTACTAGTAGTGTCTGGTCATCGTGAATGGGCATATCCTGACTAAATTCAGTAACGTCCTGAACAACAGCGTTCTTTATGTCGTCTGCTTCCAGATGATAGGTCTGCGCAAGCATCTCGCGCAAGCGGTCTTCACCGTATTCCTCCTGGTTTTTGTTACGGGCCTCCACAATGCCGTCGGTATAAATTACCATTACATCGCCCGGGTTATAATCGTAGTGCATGTTATGAATGCGCTTGCTGTAGTTCTGATCCCGGATAATGCCCAAGCCCAATCCTTCGGTGTTAAAGTAAAAGGTTTCTTCGGTCATGGAGTTGTAATACAGCGTATGGCAATGACCGGCCCGGGCAAAAAATATTCCTTTTAATTTATAATCAATTATATATAACGAACTGGTAATAAACGAGGTTCTTTCGAGGCAGTGGGTAAGGGCATTATTGGCTTTTACCATAAATTTTACTGGCTCCAGATTATCCTGCATCAGGCCATGAAATATGCCTTTCATTTGGGCCATGTGGAAAGCCGCCGATATTCCTTTACCCGAAACATCGCCAATAATAATAGCAATCCGGCCTTCGCTTAACTGCAGAAAATCGTAAAAATCGCCGCCTACTTCTTTTGCCGCCTGAGAAAAGCAACTAATCTCAAACCAACTGTCGCTGGGGAAGGTTTTGGGAATAAGGCTCTCTTGTACGGTGCTGGCAATTTTAAGCTCTTCTTTGTAACGCTCGGTTTGCAGCGCTTCTTCGGCCAATTGTAAGTTCTCAATAGTAAGGTTGGTTTGGCTTACAAAAGTCCGGATTACATTAATGGTTTCCCGATCAAAGCCTTGCTCCACATCTTTTAGCAAATACAAAACGCCAAAGGTACGTTGCGCTGTGCGGAGCGGTGTTACAAACAAAGATTTATACGGCAAGCGGAGGCGCTTAAACTGGCTGTTATCTAAATTATTATTTACATAATCGAGATTACTGGCCACCGGGCTTTGTACTTCCTGCCGGATTTGGGCAATACTGTTTTCTGCTATGTTAAAGGTTTCTACAATTTCTACTTCTTCTTCGTGCAACAATTCCAGCCAGCCCGCATCGGTGTCGGAGGCGTTAACGGCGCTTTCAAAAAATGTTTTAAAAACCTGGGCCTGATCTTCGCCTTGCTGAATAAGTTGGGTTAAGCGCTGAAAGTTTAAGAGATCGGCTCTTTTTTGCTCAAAAACGGATGCCGTAGGTAAGCTAAATATGGCTACCAACAAAGAAAACGCCGGGTACAACACCACAAACAAAGTAATTAACCGGATAAAAGGATTATCCAGGAAAGTATTGTACACGGGTGTATTCAGGTGTAAATCGACGAATATTTTAATGAAAATTAAGGTGCTCGCCAGTATTACCAGCAGCAACAAAATAACCCGCCATTTTTTTGCACCAGGAACGTAAGCTACCCACTTTAAATGAAAGCTCAGGAAAACCACAAAAATGGCCAATAAAGGCTGCAGCGGAATAAAAATAAAATCCAGAAAATCTAACTGAAACAGCGACAGGAGCAGAATAACAAAAAGTGCACCTTCAAAAAGCCGCCACTCAAATACCAAAGCCTTTGTTTTCTGATACAAAAGTAACTCGTGCCAGATGTAAAATGCTTTGGCTATAAAGAATACAAAAAAGCCAAAGTTGAGGGCATATAACGTTGTAGAAAGGTAAAATTCGTAGCCGGTAAAATAATGATGTGCCCACTGGTAGCCAAAGTGCAGCACTGCGCAAACATAGGCAGTTATGCCCCCCCGGAAAAAGAGCTTCCAGAGGTAACCTAGTAAGTCCAGCCCCTTATAGCTATTTACCCGAATGCGCTGCAGCATAAAAACAGCCAGCACAAAAACAGCTTTTATGGCATACGAGAAAGTTTCGGTAAGGCTGGTGGCAGCAGTGCTCTGGCCAATTTTTACCGGATACAATAATGAACTTCCTACCAGCAACCCCCAGCTTAAAACCGCAATAAAAATAAGATATTTTTTAAGCTTTATTTGATCTGGCATGTATTACCGGCTCTTCTTTTTTTTGCGACAATTAAGTTGCTTAATATTTATTTAAAAAATTGAGGACATAAAAAATTATTTTTGGGAAAGGGGCAGTTTTGTAATAACCCAAACCCACCATACAGGAGCAGCCTAGGTAATCCGGAAAACTATCCTTCTCCCAAAAATAAGTCTAAATATATAATAAATTATCTATTTTTTAGCGACTATAATTTGGCGCTTCTCTAATTATCTGAACATCATGCGGATGGCTTTCGCGTAAACCAGCACCGGTAATTTTAACCATTTGGGCTTCCTGGAGTTTATCAATGGTAGCTGCCCCGCAATAGCCCATACCGGCCCGAACGCCGCCTACTAACTGATAAAGCACTTCGGCCACCGCGCCTTTATAGGGTACCCGGCCCACAATACCTTCGGGTACTAGTTTTTTCATGTCGTCTTCGGCATCCTGGAAATAACGGTCTTTCGAGCCATCTTCCATCGCTTCAATCGAGCCCATACCCCGGTAGGTTTTAAACTTACGGCCTTCGAGCAACAGCATTTCGCCGGGAGCTTCTTCGGTACCGGCTAGTAAAGAACCAATCATCACCGTGCTGGCGCCGCCGCCAATTGCTTTTACAATATCACCCGAAAATTTAATACCGCCATCGGCAATTACCGGAACACCAGTACCTTCCAGACCACGGGCCGCTTCCATTACGGCCGATAATTGAGGCACCCCAATACCCGCAATAATACGAGTGGTACAAATACTTCCGGGACCAACGCCAACTTTAACGGCATCGGCTCCGGCATCGGCCAGGGCTTTGGCACCTGCGGCAGTAGCTACGTTACCGGCAATTAAATCTAACTTCGGAAATTGTTTTTTTATTTCTTTTACCGCATCCAGTACGCCTTGCGAATGACCGTGCGCAGTATCTACACTAATTACATCTACGCCGGCTTCTACCAGGGCGGCTACCCGGGCCAGGGTATCGGGAGTTACACCAACAGCAGCGCCAACGCGCAAACGGCCAAACTCGTCTTTACAGGCATTAGGCCGATCTTTTCTTTTCAGGATATCTTTATACGTAATTAATCCTTCCAGTTTACCGTCGCCGTCTACAATCGGTAGCTTCTCAATGCGGTATTGCTGCAATATATCTTCGGCTTCGGTCAGGCTGATTCCTTTTTTTGCGGTAATCAGGTTGTCGCGGGTCATTATTTCGGCAATCGGCTGCGTTTTGTCTTTCTGAAACCGAATATCGCGGTTGGTTATAATGCCTACTAGTTTTCGGTCGCCGTTGGTAACCGGTATACCACCAATATTATATTCCCGCATCAGCTTTAGTGCATCGCCCAGCACCGCTTTTTCATCTAGTATTACCGGGTCCAGGATCATGCCGCTTTCCGAACGTTTTACTTTCCGGACCATGTTGGCCTGTTTTTTAATGGACATGTTTTTATGGATGATGCCGATACCGCCTTCGTGGGCCATTGAAATAGCCAATTCCGCCTCGGTTACCGTATCCATAGCGGCCGAGATTAACGGAATATTTAGCCGGATGTTGCGGGTGAGCGGGGTAGAGGTGTCGCAGTTGCGGGGTAAAACCTGGGAATAAGCCGGGAGCAGAAGCACATCGTCGTAAGTCAGGGCTTCAAAAATTATCTTGGATTGGGAGGAAGACATTGCAAATACGTTTTGTTATTTGCCGTGTAAAGTTACTATAAATTTTGGAATTGGCAGCATTTATGGAATAATAATGTTTGGAATTAAGAAAGTACTGGATTTCTTTTGAAAGATTACACCTTTCAATGTAGAGGTGCTAACTAATATTTACAGGTCTAAGTCGCCTCCTGCCCGGCGGGACCCGTTTGGTCATTCGGGCTGCTCATCTTTCCTTTGCTCGTACCTCGCAATGCTGCGCACCGGAAAGCTGAAAGGCCCTCATCGCCCAAACTGCTGTCAGTTACCCGTAGCCAAAGCTTTTCTCCCTTCAGCTAATACTATATACCTTAAATATTAAGCATAATAAGAAAAGCCAATTCTATAATCCACCGACTGGGCTTAAGCGTTGGCGGAGCTCCCCGCCTATTTTAGGAGGGGCTGGGGGTGGTAAAACCAACAACCAACAACCAACAACCAACAACCAACAACCTCAATACACCGGCATGGTAGGGTCTATTTGTTCGGCCCAGGCGTGGATGCCGCCTTTGAGGTTGAGCAGGTTTTTATAACCAAAACGTTGCTGTAAATATTGCAGGGCCTGGGCACTGCGGAAACCGTGGTGGCAAACCAAAACTACAGTTTTATCCTGGGGAATATTTTCGATATTTTTCGGTATTTCAGCTAATGGAATCAATACAGAAGGTAAGGCACAAATTTCGTACTCAATCGGTTCCCGCACATCTACTAATAAGATATCTTCGCCGGCGACCATTTTTTTACTAAGTTCAGTTACTGTAATTTCGGGCAGCATACTTCAATTATCAGGGAACAGTTAATCAATTAACGTTTAATAATAGGGATTCAATTAATTAGTAAATGAATAATTTCGAAATAGTGGGGGCAATAACCGGACTCTTGTGCGTGTGGTTGGCTGCCCGGCAAAATGTCTGGACGTGGCCTATTGCCCTGATAAGTGTTATTTGCTATTTCATTTTTTTCTACCAAATACAATTGTATGCCGATATGTGGCTGCAGGTATTCTTTTTGGGTTCTAATTTATACGGCTGGTACGAATGGCTTTACGGCGGCAAAAATAAATCGGAGTTGCCGGTTACGCGGCTGCAACCAAAGCAAATTGGATTGGTGGTAATTACCGGAATAATTACGAGTGTATTGCTGGCGCTGTATTTTCAAAGCTTTACCGATGCTTCTTATCCGTGGCTCGATTCAATATTGGCTGCTTTTAGTGTATTAGCCCAAATATTACTTACCCGTAAAAAAATTGAGAACTGGATAATCTGGTTGGTGGTCGATATTTTTTACGTGGGTTTGTACTGGAAAAAGGAAGCCCACCTCACGGCAGGCCTTTATTTTATATTCCTGATTATTGCGGTCCAAGGATTTTGGGAATGGCGGAAGTCGATGCGATCGCCGGCGCCGGTTGTTTAAATATTATGCTTTCACCACGGAGCCATCGAGCAAATCAATAACCCGGGAGCCGTAGGTGGCGTTCTTCTCAGAATGGGTTACCTGAATAATAGTGGTGCCTTCCTGGTTCAGGCGTTGAAAGAGTTCCATTATTTCTTCGCCCTGGCGGGAGTTGAGGTTGCCGGTAGGTTCATCGGCCAAAATCAATTTGGGCGAGGCTACTACTGCCCGGGCAATTCCTACTAATTGCTGCTGTCCGCCCGAAAGCTGCGTGGGAAATAAATCTTTTTTACCAACAATATTAAATTTATCCAGAATATCGGCCACTTTGGCTTTGCGGTCCGAAGATTTTACGTCCTGGTAAAGCAAGGGCGTCTCAATATTTTCGTAAACGGTTAATTCATCAATTAAATGATAACTCTGAAATACAAACCCGATAAAACTTTTGTGGAGTTGGGTGCGCTCTTTTTCCTTAATCTTATGTACCGGCTTGTCTAAGAAATAATATTCGCCGCTGGAGGGCTCTTCCAGCATACCAATAATATTCAGCAGCGTCGATTTTCCGGAACCCGATGGGCCCATAATGGAGATAAATTCGCCTTCCTGTACTTCCAGGTTAATGTTACGGAGCACGTAGGTGCGCGAGAAACCACTGGCGTAATATTTATCGATATCTTTCAGGGTAATCAGCATAGATTTATTTTGGTATATATAGGTAAGCGATGGTAAATTATATTTTCGAAACGGAATAAAAAAATACCCTGACCTAATAATTTTGGAATTTCGGGCCAGGGTATTTTAAATATAAATAGTTATTTACATCCGGTAAGCTAATTCGGTGGTGCCACCCGAAGTGCTTAGTTTTACCGGAATGCCGCCGCCATTTACCCGACCTTTCACCCGGTTGGTTTCGGATTCGCCGTCGAAGTTGGTAAGTGTAGTTTTTACGCGGTTACCGCTTAAATCTAAGTCCAGGCCCTGACCTTTAGGTACGGTAGCATGAACGCTGCCGCCGCTGGTGTGCAGGTTTAAATATTTGCCCAGTTGGGTTACATCGGCGTGAATGCTGCCGCCACTGGTGCGGGCATCAATATCGCCGGCTACTTTTTGCAGTTGAATGCTGCCGCCCGAAGTCCGGGCTTTTAACGTGCCCCGGGCATCCGATAACACAATAGAGCCGCCGCTGGTATTAGCATCCAGGTTGCCCTGGTATTGGTTTAATGTAATACTGCCACCGGAAGTGTTGGCTACCGCATTACCCTTAATATTTTTTAGGGTAATGCTGCCGCCGCTGGTTTTGGCTTCCTGCGAGCCGGTAAGGTTGGCCAGGCTAATGCTGCCGCCGCTGGTGTTTAATTTGGTAGCAATATTTTCGGGTATCTGTATTTCAAAAGAAACATTCAAAGCATCATCGTTATTCCATTTCCAGTTTTTTTCTTTGCGTTCGGCTACAGCGTAAACGGTATTGCCTTCCTGGCGCACATCAAACGTATATTTATCCAAGGCTTCTTTAGAAGGGGCTTCGTTGCGATTGCGCCAATTGGCCGGCCGCACAAACATTTCTACCTTAACCTGGTTGCCCGCACTACCGGTAACTTTAATGCTGCCACCCGAGGTTTTGGTTACCAGGTTGCCGCCGTTGTTTAAACTAAAGTTTTTAACCAGATAAGGTTTTTGTTTATCGTCTTGGGAAAAAGCTAATAGGGTAGTAGATAGTACCGCTGCCACAACAACCAGGGCAAAGATTAATTTTTTCATAGTGATTTATTTATGGTGTAAATATTTTATAAAATATTGTATTTCAGTAATTTATTTGGGAGTTAAGCTAAGTTGATATATTTATGCTCCAAAGTAAAGGCCTATTCATTCTGGTAGATGTACTACTAAGCACTTTGGTTGCCTGCGCAAACAAATATTTCTCCGGAGAGGGTAACCGGCGTTTAAATAAAAAGTAACAGACAACTTTAAAATAAATTATAGGGCTTGCCGATCTGCAATATTTAGTTGCTGGGTTGAACCATAGTTATTAGCTAAGAGAAAAGAATCACTACCTGCACCTTTGTCCAATCGACTGACTTTGCATTGCCCCTGACTTTAGTCAGGGGATACCGAAATAAATCCGGGGCTAAAGCACCCGTGCAATGCAAGGGCACTTTTATAATCTAGCTGAAAATTCTAAGTCAGATGTGCTAAAGTAAAAAAGCGGACTAGAAAATAATTTTCTTTCTGGTCCGCCAGTAAGTTGTTTAGGAGAATAGGTTAATTTTTATTCGGTGCGCAGACTTTTGATGGGGTTGGTAGAGGCGGCCCGGTGCGCCAGGTAACTAACGGTAACCAAAGTAAACAATAACGAAATAAAGCCGGCTAGTAAGAAAATCCAGGGGCTGATGGTAATGCGGTACGGGAAATCTTGTAACCAAGTATGCATGGCGTACCAGGCAATGGGGGTGGCAATTAAGATGGCAATTAGCACCAGTTTGGTAAAATCTTTGGTGAGGAGCAAGGTGATTTGGGCTACCGAAGCACCCATTACTTTCCGGATGCCAATTTCTTTGGTGCGTTGCTGCGCCGAAAAAGCCACTAAGCCCAGCAAACCTAAACAGGCAATAAATATAGCCAGCCCCGCAAAAATGGTAAATACCTGGCTGAGTTTACGTTCCGATTCTACCATTTTCCCAAAATATTCATCCAGAAAATTGTACTCAAAAGGATATTCCGGGGCAAAAGTTTTCCAGGTTTTTTCGAGGTGCGCCAAGGTAGCCGGAATATTACCGGGCCGCATCCGGATAGTTATTTGGTTGAAAGTACCGGGGTAAACGTGCATGATAAACGGCTCTATTTTCTGGTGCAGCGATTTAAAATGAAAATCTTTTACTACCCCCACTACTTTCCCTACTTTCAGTTTGTCCGGCTTCAGCCATTCATCCCAAATAATTTCATTTCCCAAGGCTTTTTCAGGAGTGCCAAAACCTAGCTCTTTTGCCGCAGTTTCGTTTATAATATAGGCTTGCTGTTCATCGGTTTTATAGCTTTTAGAAAACGGCCGGCCGGCTACTATTTGGAGTTTCAGGGTGGAGATATAATCGTAATCTACGGTAAACATGCTGATGGGCCGGTTGTCTTTATCACCCCGCAGCCGGATGCCGTCGCCGGCTACTACGCCGCCGGGTTCGCCGTATGAAGCCGATGCCGCAACAATATTGGGGTTGCGCAAAAGCTCGGTTTTTACTTGTTCGGAGGCTTGCTGCATTTTATCGCCTTGCATATTAAAAACCAATAATTGGTCTTTATCGAACCCCAAATCTTTCTGCTGCAGGTAATTTAATTGCCGGTATACAATAGCCGTAGCGGCAATTAAAGCCACCGATATCACAAACTGGGTAATGACCAGCACTTGCCGTAAAGCCGAAAGCCGAAAACCTTTACCGGTATTGTTACTTTTTAAAACATCGATGGGCAGGAAAGAAGATAAAAAGAAAGCTGGGTATAGGCCGGCCAACAAGCCGACCGGAATACTGCATAACAGCAACCCCGCTACTACCAGAAAATCCTGGCCTAAGTGCAGCCTCAAGGTTTCGCCGGAAAGTTCGTTAAAGTAAGGCAAAGCCAGTTCTACAATAGGAATAGCCAGTAAAAATGCTACCAAGGTCATCAGGATCGATTCGCCTAAATATTGCAGAATAAGCTGGCCTTTGTGGGCGCCGATTACCTTACGCACGCCTACTTCTTTGGCGCGTTTTAAAGAACGGGCCGTAGCTAGATTCATAAAATTAAAGCAGGCAATTACCAGAATAAACAAAGCAATAACGGCAAAGGCATATACAAAATTAATGTTACCCCGGTTAGGCTGGTCGTATTCTAAGTGGCCGGAATGCAGGTAAATATCTTTTACCGGCTGCAAATGGAAAACATCGTTAATTCCGGCTTTAGCTGTAATGGGGGCAACTTCTTTCTCCGTAAAGCGGGCCAATTTTTCTTCGAAGTCAGGGCCCGATGTATTATTTTTTAGGCGGACGTAGGTATAAAACTGGTGCCAGTTCCAGCTTTGCAGCCGTTCCGGAAAAAATTGCCGCGCAAAAGCAAAAGAAAGAATGATATCGGCTTTTAGATGCGTAGGCGTTTTAGGCTTCGCCAGCACCCCAGTTACTTTTAATTTTGTATCGTTGTTCAGGCTAATAATTTTGCCGATCGGGTTTTCCGAACCAAAATATTTTTGGGCAACAACATCCGAAATAATAACCGCATCCGGGGCGTTAAGCGCGGTTCGGGCATCGCCGTGCTGCAGTGGTAAGGTTAATACCTGTAGAATAGAAGAATCGGCGAGGTAAAGATTATCTTCATAAAATTCATGCGCTTTGTATTCTATCAGGTTGCCAGGTAATATTATCAGGCGGGCAGCAGCTTCTACTTCCGGAAAATTTTTGACCAAGGTTGGCGCTACCATGGGCGGTGTTAAGGTGAGCCATTGCTGTTGGTCACTTTTTTTATTTTCGGTTACAACGCGGTAAATATTATCGGCTTCTTTGTGGTGGGTATCGTAACTGAGCGATGTGCGCACGTACAAGAAGATAACCAAACAACAGGCAATGCCAATGGCCAGACCTATAATATTTATGAAAGAATAAAATTTATGACGGAACATGTTCCGGATAGCCAGTTTCAAATAATTCTTCAGCATAATAGTAGCAAATAGGAATTCCTAATTTCTTTTTAGTGGTAGCCTTTGTCTTAGGATTTAATTACTCTACCCGCAAGTTCTTTATGGGATTAGCAACGGCCGCTTTAAAGGTGCGGGCCGCAATGGTAAGCAGCGCCAGCAACAACGTAGCCAAACAGGGCAGCGCAAACAACCACCAGTTCAACGAAATGCGGTAAGGAAAATCTTGCAGCCAGGTATTAATAGCGTAATATCCTACCGGTACCGAGATGAAAAAGGCCAGGGCTACCACCTTTGTAAAATCGGTAGAAAGCATGAGCACAATATCCGAGACGGCCGCGCCAAATACTTTGCGGATGCCAATTTCTTTGGTGCGTTGCTGAATAGCCAAAGTAGCTAACCCGAATAAACCAATGCAGGAAATAAATATCGATAAAACAGCGCCCACGGTTATGAGTTGTTTCCACTTGGCTTCCTGCTCGTAATTTTTTTCGTTCAAGACATTTATAAAATCGAACTCAAAAGGTTTAAAAGGAAGAACTTTGCGGTGTGTTTGGGCCAGTACCTTCAGGGTTTGGGGAATATTTTGGGGCTGCATTTTCACCCAAACATCGCCGGAACCAACTACAAATAGCTGCGGACCAATTTTTTCTTTTAAAGAAGCATAATGATAATCTTTTACCACGCCCACTACGGTCATGGGGTTAGGATTGCCGTTTACGTTGTAGAGCTTTTTACCAACAGGATTACGCCAGCCGGCGGCTTGGGCAAAGGTTTCGTTTATGATAACTGCATTTTCGGCATCGGCCGGGAAATCTGGTGAAAAGTTGCGGCCTTTTACGATTGGAATTTGCAGGGTGGGCAAAAAGTTTTCATCAATCCGGCTAAAAGCAAATTCTATTTCTTTGCCAGCTACTTTAACTACCGTATAATTTTGGCCGGCATCTTTGGTAGCTACCCACTGGATGTTGGGATTCTGGGCTAATTCGTTTTTAAATAATTTAACCTCCTCAGCATGGGGCCCGCGGCCTAAATGAATAACCGCCAGATTTTCGTCGTGGTAGCCTAAATTTTTATGCGTTAAAAAATTAAATTGGTCGTAAACGGCCAAAGTGGCAATCATCAGAAAAGAAGTTACCGCAAACTGAAATATTACCAGACCTTTAGCTAAGTAGCCGTTGCCATTAAATTTATAGCGGTGTTGCAGCACCATGATAGGCTTAAAACTCGATAACACCAGCGCCGGGTAAAAACCTGCCAGAAATCCAGTTAACAGAAATAAACCCAGGTAACCGGCCACCAGTTTAGTATTGAGGAGGTAAGGCAAGCTCAGGCGTTTATTCGCTACTTCGTTAAAAAACGGCAACGATAGTTCTACCAATACCACGGCCAAAGCAAAAGCCAGGAAACACAACAAAAACGATTCGCCTAAAAATTGAAAAGTAAGCTGCAAGCGGTTGCCACCAATTACTTTCCGGATGCCAATTTCTTTGCCGCGTTTAAGCGAATGCGCTACGGTTAGGTTTACAAAATTAATGCAGGCAATAAGCAGCATAAAAATAGCGATACCGGTTAAAATATAAGCATAAACCGGGTTACTGCCGTACTTTAAGCCGTTCCGGACATCGGCATAAGCGGTATCGAGGTGAATTTGCAATAAGGGTTGCAGGCCAAATTGAATGCTGTTTTTAAAATCAAACTTTGCTTTGGCTTCCTGTAACTCTTCCCGGACTTGTTGCAGAAATACCTGGTTTAGTTTGGGTGCCACCTTCTCCGGATTGGCCAAAGGGTTTAAAACCACAAACGTGTTCATGTAAAAGCCTAGCCACGCGTTATCAGGAAAATGGGTTTCGGTATATTTAAAAGGCAGCAACACCTCGAACTGTAGCGATGAGTTTTGGGGCGGATTTTTAGCAATGCCCGTTACTACAAACGGCTTAAAGGTATCGCCCATTTTCAGCTCAAGGGTTTTGCCAATGGCCGTTGCATCACCGAAATATTTTTGGGCGGTTTTTTCGGTAAGCACCAGGGAGTTGAGGTTACTTAAGGCTTTTCTGGGGTTGCCGGCCAGTAGGGGTAAAGAAAAAACAGAGAAAATACTTTCGTCGGCGAATACTACTTCCTGGTTAAAAGTGTTTTCCTGCTGCCGCACAATGTAAAAGTCTTCCTGCATTCGCACAAAGGCTTCTATTTCGGGTATGGCTTGTTTAAACGATGGCCCTACTACCATGTTGGTACTGCCGGTTTTGGTTACTTCGCCTTCGTTAATAATATTGGCTGTTACCCGGTAAATCCGGTCTTTCTTCGCGTGAAAACGGTCGTAGCTGACTTCGTCTTTGATGTACAAAAAAATAAGCATGCAGCACGCCAACCCTAGACTCAGGCCCCCAATATTAATAAAGGAAAAAACTTTGTTTCGCCAAAGGTTGCGAAAAGCCAGTTTAAAGTAGTTGTGTAGCATCGCCTTGTTTTTACAATTTACTTATGCCGATAATCTTCCGGAAATAGTGCTTAAGCCAGTTTAATATTTTACTAAAACGGCCAAACAAGCATACTATCCTATATTAGAAAGCTTGGTCAAGATGGTTTCTTTTAGTCTTAATACTTAGGCCAATTTATATGCCATTAAAATAATTTATTGATTATCAGATATTTATTAAACAAAGCAGCTTGTTGCCTGTTCATAGTTGAACAGTTTGCTGTTCGGGCGTGAACAGGTTTTGTAATAGCTGGAGAAAAGTATTTATTTCTAAGCAGCCAGCGCGCGCTTTAGCAGCCATATTATTTAAATAAAACAAACTTCTTACTTCAAGCGAATTTAAATTACCCATAACTATGAATTAATACGTAGCTTTGCTCGTTACATAAGTAGTATTACGGATAGGGCTTCAGGGCTGGCTGTATTATTGCTTTTTATCCTAATATTCTATCGGTCAAAGATTTAGTTTGTGGCCGCCTGTAAAAAGACCTTCTGTTAATTTAATCTAATTCATTATCTGCTATGCCGGCACGGTAATATTTTTGATAACCTTAGTTGCGGGAATTTCTCTTTTTATTTTTTATTTATTCCCAACTATAGTATATGTCATCAAAAGTAAAATTCATAAACACGCATCAATCTCAATTTTTTGCAACTGTCCGGCAACGGGTCGATAACTATTTTAAAGAAAACAATATTTCGAAGCATGCCAATACGGCCATGTGGGGTAAAGTAATATTTTACTTAACCGGTTTTTTAACGCTTTATCTGCTTATTTTATCTAACCAGTTTAGCCTCTGGACCATGTTTGGGCTGGCTTTGCTGCTGGGCGTTTTTTGTGCCTTTATTGGCTTTAATATTTGCCACGATGCGGTGCACGGCTCTTTTTCTGCTAACCAGAAAGTAAACAAAGTATTTGGTTTTGTATTTAATCTCATTGGGGCTAGTCCGTACGTGTGGAGCATTACGCATAATGTGGTGCATCATACCTATACCAATATTCCGGGCCACGACGAAGATATTGATGTAGCCAAAGGCCTCATTCGGATTTCGGAAGAAGAAAAGGTAAATAAATTGCAGCGGTATCAGCACCTTTACGCTTTTGCCTTGTATAGTTTTGCTTCTATTTCCTGGGTGTTCCGCAAAGACTTTGTCAAGTTTTTTCAGAAAAAAATAGGAGAACATGCCAGCCCGAAGCATCCTAAAAAAGAATATTTTAACCTGTTCTTTTACAAGGCTATTTATTATTTTTTCTTTATCGGGTTGCCGTTGCTGGTGTTAAATATTACCTGGTGGCAGTTTCTGATTGGGTTTATTTGTATGCACCTGGCCGAAGGATTGGTAATGGGATTGGTATTTCAGTTGGCGCACGTAGTAGAAGGTACCGATTTTCCGGTGCCCAATGTACAAGGCAACATGGAAGAAGCCTGGGCCGACCACCAGATGCGGACCACGGCTAATTTCTCAACGCAAAGCAAAATGGCCGGCTTTTTACTTGGTGGCCTGAACCGGCAAATAGAGCATCATCTTTTTCCCAAATATTGTCATATTCATTACCCGGCTATTTCGGTTATATTAAAAAAAACGGCTCTGGAATTTAACTTGCCTTACCTCGAAAGCCCTTCATTTGGAGCCGCCTTGCGATCGCATTACCGGATGCTTAAAAAATTTGGTAAACACGCTTATTCAGAGCGCGAAAAGCAAGCTTTAATGGCTGCGTAGGTTTACCATAACATTCTTAAATTATTAATATTATTCTGGGCTTCGCAGCCGTAAAGTAACCTATTAATAATATTTAATTCCGGGTAGTTTTTTGCCTGGTTAAAGGTTGGCTGAAGCAGATGTTTTAGCCGGCCGGTTTAAAATAAATCTTTTATTTTGAACGAAGTACAGTTAAAAAAAATAGTTAACGTATACCTTAATATAACAACCAGCTTATGAACTTAATATTCTTGTTTTCTTTGTTGATTGTAGCCGGAATGGTTATTAATCTTAAATATATAGCAGAGGCAGTACGCAAATTGCTGGTGCCTCAGCGGCAGTTAGTGCCGCAAACAGCCCCGGTGGGAAATTCCATCGAAAAAAAGTAATAGGCCTTGTGCTTATACAATATTCCTGGTTAGCGAAGAGAATAAATTCTCTTTGCTAACTTTTAGTAATATATAACTTCTGAAACCAGGTACCTGGCTCTTCTAAATATTTCGGCCAGCCTCATGCTGCCTTGCTATTACCTGCCTTCATCTACCGCGCTAAATTTCTTATTAACCAACTTTTATTTTAAAAACATGCCTAAAAATTTCAAAACGGGTGATTCCGTAATTCTTAAATCTGGTAATAAAATGATGACCGTTGATTACCTAACCAAAACCGGCCTTTACAACTGCCGCTGGTACGAAGGCATGGCCTTGAAAGAGGCGACTTTTAACCCCGAAGACTTGTTGCTGAAAAATCGGAAGCATGGTTAAATAACCATTGTTTAGATAATATTTTTTATAATAAATTTTAAATTAAAGTGTAAAGTATGGTAGCGAGTAAAGAAATAATACCCCTGGACGATGTTAAAAAAGAGATGCTGGAGTTTTGTTTAGAACCGCAGAACCAGAAAACCATATTAGAACACATTCAGGTACCGGTTTCTACTGATAATTACAAAAGGTATGTGGCCGTGTTGTTGAAGCAACGATTTATTAAATCGGACCAGGATCGAAACCGGAATTCTATAAAACAACAATACGTAATCACCCAAAAAGGCTTAAACTACCTGAAAGCCATTTCCTGATAAACTACTCTCTCTTTTTTCTTACGCAATAATTTACTGCCGCAATATTTTTGCTTTCAGTAGTAGTTGCGCTGTTACTGCACCGGAACGCCGCCTTTTTTTCAATTCTTATGTCTACTGATTTCGTTAAAAGCCCTATGCAGCTTAAATATGAGCTGGATAAAATTAATATTGAACTTGTTTCGTTGCTGAAAAACTGGAAGAAGAAAAAGAATGAATATTTAGCCCGCCTCGTCGGGTACCGGGCCGAATTAAAAGAATTTAAAGCGGTTTTAGCAGCTACCGAAGAAGGTCATAAATCCTTTCTGGACCTGGTACATCCCATTCTGGAATTATCAATTCTGGAATTATCAAACGCATCTGACAATAACGTAAGTCCTGTTTCCGGTACAGAGCCGCCGGTGCTGGCTAAAGGCGAAACAAATTACCTGCGCCAATTAAAAGAATTTGTTAAGGCGGCTCAGGAAAAAGAAACCGCGCGTATAACGCAGGCCAGGAGCGTTTACAAAACCAACTCGGAGCATATATTGCGTAAAACAAAAGAGATTTATAGGGCTATGGAAGAAGAAAAAGGGCAAGTAGATGCTTATGCCGTTATTCTGACCAACAATTGTAAGGCTACCGAAAAGCAACTAGAGGTTCAATTAAAAACGAGCGGCATTGGTATTGGTTTATAGCCATGCCTAATATTTTATTAATCTTCGGGTAATGTATCGCTAATGTTTAACCAGCTGCTGGTTGCCAAAAAACTTAATATTGCTTACACAGTTGGTTCTGGGTAAAAAATCAGCGTTTAAAAACCTTCTGCATAATAGCAATACCGTCCTGAGTCGGGAAATCTAATTTTATTTCGGTAGAAGTAATTTTTAAGGTGCCGCTATTCCGGAACGTTTTGCCATTCAGTTCCAGCGTGTAATCACCGTTTTGTAAAGCACCTAAATCAATTTTGGCGCGGGCCGGCCCTAAAGCATTCGCGCAATAATTAATTTTATCGATGCCAGAAAAATTAATCCGGAAAAAATTTGGCTGAACTTCCTGCGTGGTAAGCAAATTGAAATTAGAGCAGGTGTACGTTTGTTCGGTAGCGCAGTACAGAAAAATTCTTTTTTCGTTAGCAATATTTACCTCAGCGGGTTCTATCTGAATGGTAGAACTAATGGGGTGCGTAGTTGCTGCTTCTTCGCAGCTCAGGAGCAGCAGCAATCCCAGAATATAGCCTATTTTGCGCATACAGTTAGCTTTATAAAAGTAATGCCTTTATAAAAACAGACCCTAACCTTTGGCGCTTGGTTGCAAGCCAATATTTATTTAATAGCTTGGCAAACCTAAACCAATATTTAAATTCCGCAGGTGTTCAGTTCTGAACACCTGTTTTGTTCACCGCCGAACACTTTTGCGCAATATTTAATACAAAAAAGCCTAAATTAAGCCAGGCAAGCCAATCTTAAACACTGGCATTATTTCGGATAAACAAACGTATATACTCCGGCACAACATTGGAAAATAACTTAGGCAAAATATTAATCATCGACGATAACGAGGACGTTTTGTTTGCGGCCAAAATGCTCCTGAAAAAGCACACGCCTACCATTTTTCTCGAAAAAAATCCCAAACGCATTCCTTTTCTGGTGAGCCAGGAAAAGTTTGATATTATTCTGCTGGATATGAATTTCAGCGAAGATATTTCGAGCGGCAACGAAGGTTTTTTCTGGTTGAAAGAAATATTAAAAATAGACCCCAAAGCGGTAGTAATTATGATTACGGCTTTCGGCAACGTAGAAATGGCCGTGCGCGCCCTGAAAGAAGGTGCTACTGATTTTGTGCTAAAACCCTGGCAAAACGAAAAATTAATTGCCACACTCTCGGCGGCGGCTAAACTAAAAAAATCTTACCAGGAAGTAGAAAGCCTGCAGCAGAAAAACTCGGCCCTCACCGAACTGAATCAGCAACCTTTTACGCTCATTACCGGCCAAAGCCACCGCATGCAATATTTGTTCGGGATGATCGACAAAGTGGCCGATACCGATGCGGATATTTTATTATTAGGCGAAAACGGCACCGGCAAAGAAGTAATTGCCCGCACCATTCACCAAAAATCGTTGCGGGCGCATAAGGTTTTTACCACCGTAGACATGGGCGCCGTCACCGAAACCTTGTTTGAAAGCGAGCTTTTTGGGCATAAAAAAGGCGCTTTTACCGATGCGCGCGAAGACCGCATTGGCCGCTTCGAAATTGCTAACGGCGGTACTTTGTTTTTAGATGAGATTGGTAATTTATCGTTGGCCTTGCAAGCTAAATTATTAACGGTGTTGCAGCGGCGAGAAATTATTAGAGTAGGCACCAATAAACCTATTCCGATTGATGTGCGGTTGATTTGCGCCACCAACATGCCCTTGTACAAAATGGTGCAGGAGCAAAGATTTAGGCAGGATTTATTGTACCGCATTAATACCGTAGAGTTGCAGTTGCCGGCTTTGCGCGAACGCGCCGAAGATATTCCGGCTTTGGTAATGCATTTTTTAGAAGTGTACAGCCAGAAATACAAACGCCCGCTTAAAACCATTTCGCCGGAGGGACTGAAAAAATTGCAGCGTTATACCTGGCCGGGCAATATTCGGGAATTGCAGCACGTAATTGAGCGCGCCACTATTATTAGTACTAACGCCCGACTACAGGCCGAAGATTTTTATTTTCTGGAAGAGCCTGTAAATACCGCTTTAAAAGAAGAACCCGATACCCTGAACCTCGACGAAATGGAAAAAGATACGGTGCGGCGGGCCATGCAAAAGTTTAACGGCAACATTTCGAAAGTAGCAAAAGAACTGGGCTTGTCGCGGGCATCGCTTTACCGGCGTTTAGAAAAATATGAGCTTTAAGAATTTCCGGGTGCAGGTGGTGCTGCGGGTGCTGGCATTGGGTTGCACACTCTGGCTTTTCCTGTACTTAGATTTTCAGGCCCGCTTTACCGGTACGCTTATTTTTCTGAGCGTATTACTATTGCTGCAAATAATATTTCTGATTCGATACCTCGAAAAATCTAACCAGCAGCTAAATAAATTTCTCGATTCTATTCATTACGACGATTTTACCGAGACTTATTCGCCCCGCGGCGAGGGCGAAGTGTTTGATAAACTGCACCTGAAATTTAACCAGGTGCTGCAAAAATTCCGGGAAATACGCGCCGAGAAAGAAGCCGATGCGCATTATTACCGCACGCTGGTGCACCACGTAGGCACCGGCATTATTTCGTATCATAAAAAAAACGGGCAAATTCATTTATTAAACACGGCGGCCAAACGGCTGCTGGGCGTAAACCAGTTGCACAACCTCCACGATTTAAATTTATCGGATGCCAAAGCTACCGAAACGCTGCTGCACCTCCCGCACGGCGAAAAAACTTTGCTTAAACTGGAGCAGGGCGGGCAAATGGTGCAGCTATCGGTAAATGCTATTGAAATAAGGCTGCGGGGCGAGGAATACCGGTTATTGTCGGTACAGAATATTCAGCAGGAACTCGAAGAAAAAGAGATGGAAGCCTGGCAAAACCTGATTAAAATTCTGACCCACGAGATCATGAATTCGGTAACGCCTATTTCGTCGTTGGCGGCGAGTGTAAGCGAAGAGCTAACCGATCACCGGCAGCATCCCGACCAAAACCACCAAATCCGGAAAGAAGACTTGGGTGATATTGAGTTGGCTATGCAAACCATTCAGCGGCGCAGCGAAGGCCTGGTAAAATTTGTACACGATTTTCGCAACCTTACGCAGGTACCCACCCCGCAATTAAATTATATTCACCTAGCCAATTTATTTAACCGGCTGGCCTTATTGCTGAAAACAGAATTAGAAGCAAACCGCATTCTTTTACAGGTTGAGGCACCGCCGCCCGGCATTATTTTAGTAGCCGACGAAAATTTAGTAGAGCAGGTACTTATTAATTTAATCAAGAATGCCGTTCAGGCCATGCAAGACCAACAAAACAAACAAATAAATTTATTGGCTTACCAAAACGAAAAAGGAAGGCTGGTGCTGGAAGTAACCGATAACGGACCGGGCATTAACAAGCAAGCACAGGATAAAATATTTATTCCGTTTTATACCACCAAAAAAACTGGTTCGGGCATTGGCCTGAGCCTCTCCAAACAAATAATGCGGTTACACAACGGCACAATTTCCGTACATTCACCCGAAAATGGCGGCTGCACCTTCCGGTTACAGTTTTAATATTTATTAGCCAAATTTCGGATCTAAAAACCAAAACAAACCGCTTGTCAGTACCTATTTTAAAAGTAGCCATTACCGGACCCGAATCGACGGGTAAATCGACGCTGGCAACGCAACTGGCGGCGCATTACAATACCATTTGGGTACCCGAATTTGCCCGGACTTACATTGCCGAATTGCCGCAGCGCTACACGCCCCAGGATATCGAAAATATTGCCCGCGGGCAACTAACAACCGTACAAGCTGCAGTACCAACCGCCAATAAAATATTATTCGCCGATACTGATTTACTCGTGATAAAAATCTGGTTTACGCACGCATTTGGCTATTGCCCGGCCTGGATTTTGGCAGCCCTGGAAAAGCAGGATTTCGATTTATACCTGCTGATGGATGTGGATTTGCCCTGGCAGGCTGACGAGCAACGGGAACATCCGCATTTGCGGCAATTTTTTTACGACTGGTATAAAAAAGAACTAGAGTTACATGGTTTTCCTTTTGTGCAAATTTCGGGCAGCCAAGACGAGCGGTTACAAAATGCTTTGACGTATATTGAACCGTTAGTTAAGTAATATTTCGATTATAGTTAGATTCAAAGACTTTCACGTTAATGAGAATATTACTCATTTTGCTGGTTCAAGTTTAACGAAGTGTAACTTGGACCTATTTTATAAAGGCCAGTTTTCAACTGGCAAGAAGTTGGAAACTTCCTTTTATTCAAAGTCACAAGTTACGCTTCGCTAAACTTGCGACAGCACATAGTATTTTTTAATTCTAAATTAGTTGCTCATGCTACATTACCTGGAAAACGATAACTATAAAGTAGGGGTGAAAACCGCCGGTGCCGAACTGAGCAGCTTCCGGAATAAACAGACGAACCTGGAATATATCTGGCAAGCCGATCCGCAAATATGGCCCCGCCACGCACCGGTATTATTTCCCGTAGTAGGTAAATTACCCGGTGGTAAATTTAGCTACGGAGGCAAAACCTACGAACTGTCCCAACACGGCTTTGCCCGAGATCTGGATTTTACCCTGGTTAGCCAATCCGGAAAAGAATTAATATTTGAGCTGAAGGATTCCGAACAAACAAAAGCAGTTTATCCATTCCCGTTTCGGTTGCAAATAATTTACCGGCTCGAAGGAAATGCTTTGGAAACAACCTATGCGGTTCAAAATCCGGCCGAGGCAGACCTATATTTTTCGATTGGCGCGCATCCGGCTTTTAACTGTCCGTTGCTGCCCGGCGAATTTTTTGCGGATTATTACCTGGAATTTGACCAGCCGGAAAACCAAGCACATTATTTATTAGAACTGGGTTTGCTGAACGGCAAAACAGAGCCTTTGCTGAAAAACGAAATTAAACTGCCGCTCTCGTACGATTTATTTTTGCACGATGCGCTGGTATTTAAAAATCTTGCTTCCGAAAAAATAGAGCTAAAAAATTTAAAGCATCACCACGGCCTAAGTTTCGAGTTTAAAGGTTTTCCTTATTTCGGCATCTGGACGAAGCAGCCTGGTGCGGGTTTTATTTGCCTGGAGCCTTGGCACGGCATTGCCAGCAGCGTAGGCGATAATGGTGAATTAACGCAAAAAGAAGGTATTAAAAAGTTAGCCGCCGGCGAGGCATTTTCCTGCGCTTATACCATTCGGGTTCATTAAAATTCATCAAAAAAATAGAGGAGCTAAATATTCAGCTCCTCTATTTTAATATTTTATATTCTTAACCAACCTATAAAAGGCCATAAGTCAATATTTTTAGATAAGTATTTGCGCGGACTAAACCCGGAAATTCCTAATTAAACCTAAAGAGGTAGTAGCAGCGGATTACTTCGAAAATACCAGGGCCCCATCCTGATCCACGAAAACCCGCGTTGGCTTTTTGTTGTAATCCGGTTCAAAATCGTTGATGGGTAAACTAATGCCCGGCGGTAAATCCAAATCCGGTAAATCGTAGCCAATTGGTTCGCCGCCATCGTCATCATTTCCTTCGGAAGGCGGATTATTAAATTTCTTTTTGGGCATCACCATAAAGTAAGCCAAAATGGTTAAAACGGCGAAGGTATAAAATAAGCTAATCATATAAATTTCATCCAGAATGAATACCGCGTTTTGTGCCTGAAAATCAACGAAATGGCTAAAGTCATTTGTGAAGGGGCGTAGGTTTAATAACGCAAGGAGCCGGTTTTGGTTTATGATTTTTTATAGTTGTATTAAATTTATTTCAAGAATATTTTTGGACCCAATTTAAAAAAAGAAAGTTATCCTTTTTAATGTTTAAAGAAGCATATACCTTTGATCTTAGTTTAGGGGTGCCTTAATAAAACGGGCTGAGATCATACCCATTGAACCTGATCCGGGTAATGCCGGCGAAGGGAAAACGGTTACTTTCTTCTTCTTTCCTTCTTTTGAGGGGCATTCCTGCGCAACAATATTTTTTAAATTTTAGCAGGATGAAAAAAATTACATTCTTTTGGTTTATTTTTCTGTGTCCGGTATTGGTTTTTGCGCAGTATGCCGTAACCGGTAAAATTACCGATGCTCAAACCCAGCAGCCTTTAATTGGCGCTACCGTGCAGTTGGGCCAATTTGGCACCACCAGCGATGCCCAGGGTTTTTACAGGTTAACTAATATTCCGGGTGGGTCTCAAACCCTGGTAATTTCATACATTGGGTATTCCGTAGATAAACGAACCCTTACGGTAGAACAAGACATCACGCTCGATATAAACTTGCGCCCTACCAGTTACCGCACCGAAGAAGTAATTGTATCGGCAACACGGGCCAACGAAAAAACCGGCACTACTTATACCAACGTAAGCAAAGCGCAGATTCAGGAACAGAATTTTGGCCAGGATTTGCCTTATTTACTCGAACAAACGCCCTCGGTAGTAGTTAATTCCGATGCCGGAGCCGGCGTAGGTTATACCGGTATCCGCATTAGGGGCTCCGATATTACCCGCATTAATGTAACGGTAAATGGTATTCCGGTGAATGATGCCGAATCGCATGGTACTTTTTTCGTGAATATGCCCGATTTGGCGTCTTCGGTGCAGGACATACAGGTGCAGCGGGGGGTAGGTACTTCTACCAACGGGGCCGCCGCTTTCGGGGCGAGCTTAAATATTCGGACGCTGGGTTTTAACCAGGAAGCTTACGCCGAAGCCATTAATTCTATTGGTTCTTTCGATACCCGCCGTCATTCGGTTAGTTTTGGTACCGGGCTGATTAAAGACAAATTTACGTTTGATGGGCGGCTGTCTAAAATATCTTCCGATGGTTACATCGACCGGGCTTTCTCTGATCTGAAGTCTTATTATTTTTCGGCGGGTTATTTAGGTAAAACCGGTATGCTGCGCTTTGTTTCGTTCTCGGGTAAAGAAAAAACTTACCAGGCCTGGAACGGCGTACCCGAAGATAAATTAGAAACCGACCGTACCTATAATTCGCTAACCTACGACAACGAAACTGATAACTACCAGCAGGATCATTACCAGTTACACTTCTCTAAAAACCTGGCTAAATATTTCGATTTGGGTGGCGCTTTCCACCTTACCCGCGGCCGGGGTTATTACGAGCAGTATAAGAACAATCAGAAATTAGCCAACTATAATTTGCCGGCAGTCGTGTTAGGCGATACCACCATTAGCCGCACCGACCTGATTCGGCAGAAATGGCTCGACAATTATTTTTACGGTGTTACTTACGCCCTGAATTATAATCCGCAGAACGATCGCTTTACTGCTACTTTGGGCGGTGCCTGGAATAAATACGACGGAGACCATTTTGGCGAAGTAATTTGGGCGCGGTTCGCCTCCAATAGTGAAATCCGGCAGCGGTATTACGAAGGCACCGCTTTAAAAACCGACTTTAATATTTACGGCAAAGTAAATTATCAGCTAACCGATAAGTTAGGCTTGTTCGGCGATTTGCAATACCGCACCATTAATTATGAACTCGACGGTACCGACGACAACCAACGCGATGTAACCCAACAAGCAAATTTTAATTTCTTCAACCCGAAAGGCGGCATTACTTATGCTTTATCGCCTAACCAGACTTTGTATGCTTCTTATGCCGTGGGCAACCGCGAGCCCGTGCGCAGCGATTTCGTAGACCGGAAGGGAGCGGGTTCGCCCCAAGCCGAAACCATGTATAACCTGGAAGCTGGTTACCGCCTGCGGGGCAATAACCCCCAAATAACCGGCCGCCGGATTGGGTACAGCCTCGATGCGAATTATTATTACATGGATTACAAAAACCAGTTGGTACTTACCGGACAATTAAACGATGTCGGCTCGCCGCTGCGCACCAATATAAAGGAAAGCTACCGCACCGGCGTGGAGTTAGCCGGCTTATTAAACCTGTATAATCGGGTAGAAATAAGCAGTTCGGTAAGCTTAAGCCGGAATAAAATACAGAACTACACCGAAACCGTTTACATTTACGATGCCGACTACAACCCCGAAGGCACCGTAGAAAACAACTACACCGAAACCGATATTTCTTTCTCACCGAACTTTGTATCGACCCACAAACTGGAAGTGCAGCCGCTGAAAGGTTTGAAAGCAGCATTGCTTTACAAAACCGTAAGCAAGCAATATTTAGATAATACCGCCAGCGAAACCCGTAAAATAAACGGTTACCAGGTTGCCGATTTGCGTTTGCGCTACGTGGTAAAGCCTTCTTTTATGCGCGAGCTGGAAGTAGGTTTGCTGCTGAATAATTTATTTAATGCCAAGTACGAAGCCAACGGCTACACTTTCAGCGAACAATATTCCGGCGACGCTACCCGCTACGATTATAATTATTATTTCCCGCAAGCCACCCGCAATTACCTGCTCACGCTGGGTCTGCGCTTCTAAATAATACTGGGTTATCTTTTACAAAAGACCTGCTTTACTTTTAAGGCAGGTCTTTTTTGTATAACTTAACCTAAACTTTACCGGTAATTATTACTCCGGAGAAATAAAGAGTAAAGCGCTTATGACTGCAGAAACCACTGGCACCGTCGATTATTTTAATATTGATGATTTACTGACTGAAGAACACAAACTGGTGCGGCACACCATGCGCGATTTTGTGCGGCGGGAAATATTACCCGATATTGAGCGCTGGGCCCAGGAGGCTTATTTCCCGAAAGAGATTGTGCAGAAGTTTGGCGAAGTGGGCGCTTTTGGTCCAACCATTCCGGAAGCGTACGGCGGCGGTGGATTAGATTATATTTCTTACGGTATTATTATGCAGGAAATTGAGCGCGGCGATTCCGGCATGCGTTCCACTGCCTCGGTACAAGGTTCCTTGGTAATGTACCCGATTTACGAATACGGATCGGAGGAACAGCGAAACAAATATTTGCCCAAACTGGCCAGCGGCGAGTTGTTAGGTTGTTTTGGTTTAACCGAACCGGATTTTGGTTCTAACCCGGCCGGCATGCTTACCAATATTAAAGACAAAGGCGATTATTATTTGCTGAACGGCTCTAAAATGTGGATCTCGAATTCGCCGGCTTGTGATTTGGCTATTGTGTGGGCCAAAAATGAAGAAGGCCGGATTAAAGGTTTAATTGTAGAGCGGGGCATGGAAGGTTTTAGTACGCCCGAAATTCATAATAAATGGAGCTTACGCGCCAGCACTACCGGCGAACTGGTGTTTGAAGACGTGCGGGTACCTAAAGAAAACTTATTGCCCAACGTGGAAGGCTTGCGCGGCCCGCTGGGTTGCCTCGATTCAGCCCGGTACGGCATTGCCTGGGGCGCTATTGGGGCGGCTATCGATTGCTACGAATCGGCCCGCAGCTATGCTTTGCAGCGCATCCAGTTCGATAAACCCATTGCTTCGTTTCAGTTAATTCAGAAGAAACTGGCTGAAATGCTGACTGAAATAACCAAAGCCCAGTTAATGGTTTGGCGCTTAGGCGTGTTAAAAAACGAAGGTAGAGCGAGCACCCAGCAAATCTCGATGGCCAAGCGCAACAGCGTAGAAATAGCGCTAAATATTGCCCGCGAAGCCCGCCAGATCCACGGGGGCATGGGCATCACCGGCGAGTACCCCATTATGCGACACATGATGAACCTCGAATCGGTAATAACCTACGAAGGAACCCACGATATTCACTTACTCATTACCGGTGCCGATATTACCGGTATTCCGGCTTTTAAATAAAGAGGCAATAAATATTGGTTGCTGCTAATTAATTTAGTAAAATTCTGAATAAAGTAAAATATTTAGTTTTAAGCTAATTTATCTGCACCTTTTTGACCGTTTTATTAGCCGAAAGTGTTAACTTTATAAGCTCAAAATTTATTTACTTGCATTTATTTAATTATGCGTGAAGAATATCTAACCGGTTCTGACGAACAAATGTCGCCGGCCGAAAAGGAAATTGACAAGGCGCTTCGGCCTTTAAGTTTCCGCGATTTTACCGGCCAGGACAAGATTGTTGAGAACCTCAAAATATTTGTGGCCGCCGCCCGCCGCCGGGGCGAGGCACTGGACCATGTGCTGCTGCACGGCCCCCCGGGCTTGGGTAAAACAACGCTGTCGCATATTATTGCTTCGGAGCTAGATGCCAATATTAAAATGACTTCGGGCCCGGTACTGGATAAGCCCAGCGATTTAGCCGGTTTGCTTACCAACCTGGAGCAGAACGATGTATTGTTTATCGACGAGATTCACCGGCTGAACCCCATTGTGGAAGAATATTTGTACTCGGCCATGGAAGACTATAAAATCGATATTATGCTCGATTCCGGTCCGAATGCCCGTACCGTACAAATTAGCCTGAACCCGTTTACCTTAATTGGCGCTACTACCCGTTCGGGTTTGTTAACTTCGCCGTTGCGGGCCCGTTTTGGTATTAACTCCCGCTTAGAATACTACGATTCGGAACTGCTTACCACTATTGTAAAACGGTCAGCTGATATTTTAGGATCGCCTATTCACGAAGATGCTGCCTACGAGATTGCCCGCCGGAGCCGCGGAACGCCCCGTATTGCGAATAATTTGCTGCGCCGGACCCGCGATTTTGCCCAGATAAAAGGCAATGGCACCATTACCGTAGATATTGCCCAGTTTGCCTTGAATGCCCTGGATGTAGACCACAATGGTTTAGACGAAATGGACAACCGCATTCTGAATACCATTATCGATAAGTTTAAAGGTGGTCCGGTTGGTTTGAGTACCATTGCTACAGCTTGCGGCGAAGAAGCCGAAACCATCGAAGAGGTGTACGAGCCATTTCTGATTCAGGAAGGTTACCTGAAGCGTACCGCCCGCGGTCGCGAAGCTACCGAATTAGCCTACGTACATTTAGGTAAAATTCCGCCGCAAAAAATTGGTACGTTGTTCGATACTTCCGGCTAAACCGCTATTTAATTAAGTTTTTAAATCTGCTGAATACCCGAAACGCCATGTGCTTAGTGCATGGCGTTTTTTCGTTTGCCACAAGGATTTATTTTCCGGTACTTTTGTTACAAAGCTAATCAGGCGTAAATATATTTTGTCAGTAAAACAGCAATTTACCAATCTTATTAAGCAAAAAGCCACCGAACTGGGCTTTATGTACTGCGGTATTTCCAAAGCGGATTTTCTGGAAGAAGAAGCACCGCGCCTGGAAAACTGGCTGAACAAGCAAATGCACGGCCAGATGCACTACATGGAAAACCACTTCGATAAACGCCTGGACCCGCGCTTGCTGATGCCCGGTGCCAAATCGGTGGTGTCGCTGCTGTTGAATTACTACCCCCCCGAAACGTTACCCGCCGATACTTTACAAATTTCCAAATACGCTTACGGTCAGGATTACCATTTTGTAATAAAAGACAAACTAAAATCGCTGCTAACTTATATCCGGGAAAATATTGGCGAGGTAGATGGCCGGGCTTTTGTCGATTCGGCGCCGGTACTGGATAAGGCCTGGGCAAAAAAAAGCGGTCTGGGCTGGATTGGTAAAAACAGCAATTTAATTACACCCCAGGTCGGCAGCTTTTACTTTATTGCCGAACTAATTATTGATTTGGAACTGGCGTACGATGGCCCAATAAAAGATTATTGCGGTACCTGCACCAAATGCCTGGATGCTTGCCCTACGGGTGCCATTACCGAGCCCTACGTGGTAGACGGCAGCAAATGCATTTCGTATTTTACCATTGAGCTGAAAGATAAAATTCCGGATGAAGTAGGAGGTAAATTTGGTAACTGGGTGTTTGGGTGCGATATCTGCCAGGATGTTTGCCCCTGGAACCGTTTTGCTAAACCGCACCAGGAACCGGCATTTACGTTAGAACCGGCTTTACAACATTTAGCTAAAAACGATTGGCGGGAACTGACCGAAGAAGTGTTTCGGCAGGTGTTTCGTAAATCGGCCGTTAAACGAACGGGGTTTAACGGCCTTTTACGTAATATTAAATTTGTAGAGGAACAAAAGGAAAATAATTAGATAGCAGCTTTCGCAAATACCCGCTTAATAATACGGCGGTAAATTCCCGAAAATTTTTCATAACACCAGGTTCTTAGTAGTACTAGTTCCTGTTTAGCCAGCATTTTCAGGCCTTTGCGGAGCTCTTTCTCAAATAAACGGACATCAAAACTAACTTTAACAAGAATGGTTTTTACATACTCCAGCATTTTTTATACTCCTTAATTTTAAAAGGTGAACTGATATAGTATACGAAAATTTGAGCCGTCAGTTAGTAATTGTAAAAATTACAAATATCCTTTTCGAAAGGGAGCTTAAGTTACATATTTTCTAAATAAATTAAAAGGGTAAGGGCTAATTAGTTTCTTATTTCTTCCTGAAAAAATAAAGGCCTGTTTATACAGGCCTTTATTCTAGGAAAATATACTTGGGAAAAATATTACCGTAAAAATGGCGTTACAATAGCGGTTACCTGGGCGGTATCCAAAGGTTCATCAAAAGCTTCGGAAGCCGCATTAGCTGAAACACTACCCGTGGCAATATTTACGCCGGCCTGGGTTGTAATTTCTTCGCCATCATAAATAGGTTGTACCAGAGCCGGTAAGCCGCCGCGGTCTTTTAAAGTAATCCAGGGTTTCTGGTTAGCCGGGCTGCTGGCCAAATCGCGGCGCATGCGGCGGATGTGGGCTGCATGGCGCGCTTCAATAGAATGTATTTGTAAGGCTGCTTCCAGTACCGCGTTGTTGCTAATCAGGAATTGCGCCTGACCTTTGTACGCCCGCACGCCAGTATCTTCAAAAGCCTGGGCTACGGCCAGCATGGTGCCGTAATCGGTAAAAGTATTGGGTAAATTGCCTTTAGCCGAAAAATCGAAACTGTTGGCTGTATAATTGGTGGGCGTACCGCTGGCGCCGGTTATGGCCGACCGTAAAAAAGCTACGTGGGCTACTTCGTGGTCTCTTATGGTTTCGAAAGCCATTTTGGCGGGTGCCGCCGGAAATAAACTGGTAGCAGCCGCTTGTTTGTAAAATTCAGCTTCCAGGTTTTCGAGTAACAGGGCAAATTGCAACACCTCCATTACGCTGCGGGTGGCAGTTTGGCCGTAAGCTTTGTTTAGCATAGAACCAAAAGCCAATGGTACGGCCGCTACTGCTAATTTTTTGCCAAAACCACCAAAGTGTTTAAACACGGCGCGGCGCGAATCTAACCGACCGTAAACTTCCGGATCTGCCTTTTCAATTTCGGTTAATAAATTAAATATATTCATGATTAATTTCCTCCTGGCTTAAGTGGTTGGCAGATTACTGAAATTGATTTTTTCTTTGATAAAGGGCTGGGCCGCCGCGAGTACATCTCTAGGCATTAAAGCCCGGTCCATGCCCATATTGTTTATTTCGGGGCCGCTGGCAAAGGTGCCGTTCGAAATAATATCCCGGATTTCGGCCGCGTGGCGCGCTTCTACCGAAACAATTTTGCCGGCCAGGGTTAAAAAGGTGGCACTGGTAAGTAATTTGCCGGCTCCGTTATAAGCAGCTACTCCTAAATCTTCGAAAGTTTTGGCAGTAGCCAGTACCGCATTGCGGTCGTTAAAATTTACCGCCGAAAAATCTGGTGTTAAGCCCGGAATAATATCGTTGGGAGCAGCACTGGTAATGGCGGCTTTAAAAAACTCCCGGTGTGCCACTTCATGATCCCGGATATCGGTTAAAATCATTCTTTCCATGGCATTGGAAAACGTAGTGTTAAAGGCCGTAGCAGCAACCACCTGGGTATAAAAAGCCGCTTCCAGTTGCTCCAGGGCATAAGCATAATTTAATATTCCTACATCGCCGGAACCCAGGTTTACCCCATCGCCGGGCATGTTATTCATGTCATCGTCATTGTCGCAGCCCATTATAAAGAGCGTTGAAAGAGCCGCACCAACCCCGGCATATTTCAGAAACGACCGCCGCTGAATAGGACTGGTAACCTTTTTAGTTAATCCGGCCTGGGTTTCCTGCGGATTTGTATTTTTTGCCATAGTTTTAATATTTGAAGTGAAACAATCATCTTTGTTCCGGATTACAGCAATCGCCGCCGGCTGACGATTACCTTTTAAAATCCGGAAAGATGACGAGACCTACGGAGTGGATGGCAAAACTGGATTTAATAAAAACGCCGTAAATAGAAATATTTTTGTATTTGGGCTTTTGGGTTGATATAACTAAATGATAATTAATTGGTTGTGGTATGGGGCTTTGGTAAATTTCTGATGAACTTTGCCGGGTTAACTTAATGCTCCTGAAAAAGCATAATACCTTTTGTAACAAACCGTTAATATTTTATTCTGATTTATCTGTATTGATTAAAAACTGGTAGCATGCAGGCTTTAAATTTATTTTTAATAGTAGGTAATATGCTGGGGAAGGCTTGGCTGCTTTGATTAATGATTGCTTAAAGAAAATTGTTTTTTTATCTCTGTTCCTGTTGTGCCTGGTTTGCAGCAGCCAGGTAACTTATGCCCAGGAAGTAATAATTGTTTTGGGCCCGAATAAAATTCCGATTAATGAATATTTTACTATTTCGGTAACCTTACGCAACCAACCGCTGCAAAATTTGGGCGATTTTCCGGAGATAGAAGGCTTCAAAAAAAGTACCCGCACCAATACTACGTCGCGTATTGGGTTGGGCAACAAAACTATTATTGAGCAAACCATTACGCAGAATTATGCGGCCCTGGACGAAGGAAAATTTACTTTAAAGCCTTTTGGCATATTGGTAAATGGTAAACGAATTGCATCTAAAGGCACGCTTATTACTATTTTGCCCATGGCAGCGGAACCAACAGAAACCACAACGCCCCCGGTAAAAGAAGAACCCATAGAAATTGGTCCGCCCGAAAGTAAACCTTTAGCAAGCCAATCTTTTTTTTCGCTGGAAACCGATAAAGATGAAATTTATGTAGGAGAGGGCTTATTTGTGCGGTTGGCTTTTTACTTGCATGAGGCGGAACAAGGCCTGTTAGATTTTTACGACTTTGGCCAGCAATATCCGGAATTCTTAAAAAAATTAAGACAAAAAAATGCCTGGGAAGAAGCTTTTGAACCGGTAACCGAAATTAAACCCGATACCATTATTATCCGGGGAAAAACCTTTCTGAAATTTAACCTTTTCCGGAAACTGCTTTATCCGCTTAGTGCCAACCCTTTAATATTTCCGGAAGTACCGCTAACCATGAATCAGCAACCGGAACCCCTAACCTTTGCTGCGCCGGCTGCACCTATTAATTTAATAACGTTTACCTCGCGGCCCAAAACGGTAACGGTAAAACCTTTGCCGCCCCATCCGCTAAGCAATGTGGTACCAGTGGGCCAGTATAAATTAAAAGAAAGTTTAACTAAATTAACTTACCGCACCGGCCAGAGCTTTTCGTACGCGTTTGCAATAGAAGGCGAAGGCAATCTGGGCGCTATTCTGCCGCCGGTTCCGCCGGCTTTTAGTGGCCTGGAAATATATCCGCCCGAAACCAAGCTTATCCGCAATAAAATTAGTGGGGCGCAGCAAGGAACAAAGCGTTTCCGGTACAACTTACTGGCCCGGCAACCCGGCCAATATTATTTGGGCAACCTGTTCCGGTTTATTTATTTTAATCCGGTAACCAGCCGCTACGATACTTTGCGGTCTGAATTAGTAGTTAAAGTAAGTGGCACCGAAAACCAGCAAGCAGCCTTTCACCCCGAAGAGTCAGACCCTTTTTATAAACTTATCCGGGAAGAGGAAAATAATCTTATTAGTTTAAATCAGTTTAACGAGATAAAGTTGTATACGAATGTGGTCATTTTGTTCTTACTTTGTGTCTCGTTGTTTTTGTTCTTTAAAAAAAGATAAATGAGTAATTCATACGGTAAACTTTTTAGAATAACCACTTTCGGAGAGTCGCACGGTTTGTCGGTGGGGGTAGTGGTAGATGGTTGCCCGGCTGGGCTGGAAATAACGGCCGAAGAAATTCAGCGGGAACTGGAACGCCGGCGGCCCGGACAGTCTAATATTACTACGCAGCGCAAAGAAGAAGACGAAATTATTATTCTTTCGGGCTTATACGAAAATAAAACCACCGGCACCCCAATTGCCATGATGGTTAACAATAAAAACCAGGCTGGTAAAGATTATTCGCACTTAGAGCACGCTTTCCGGCCTTCGCACGCCGATTATACTTATACCACCAAGTACGGCTTGCGCGACCACCGGGGCGGCGGCCGTAGTTCCGCCCGCGAAACGTTGGCCCGGGTAGCAGCTGGTGCCATTGCGAATAAATATTTAAAACAGCAAAATATTCAGATTGCTTCTTACGTGTCGGCGGTGGGTCCCATAAAGCTAAAAGAAGGTTACGAAGCGTTAGATTTAAACCTGATCGACAGCAATAAAATCCGTTGTCCGGAGCCGACTACTGCCGAGGCCATGATTAAACTGGTGGAAGAAACCCGCAAAAATCGTGATACGGTAGGTGGTGTTATTACCTGCGTTATAAAAGGTGTGCCGGTAGGTTTAGGTGAACCCGCTTTCGATAAATTGCACGCCGAATTGGGTAAAGCCATGCTGAGCATTAACGCGGTAAAAGGTTTTGAGTACGGTAGCGGTTTTGAAGGTACCAAAATGTTTGGCTCCGAACACAACGACGAGTTTTACACCGATGAAAACGGCAAAATCAGAACCCGCACCAACCACTCGGGCGGTATTCAGGGCGGTATTTCTAACGGCGAAGATATTTATTTTAAAGTAGCCTTTAAGCCAGTAGCCACCATTCTGCAACCCCAAACCAGCATTAACGATGCCGGTGAAACCATTACTTTAGAAGGCAAAGGCCGCCATGATCCTTGTGTTTTGCCCCGCGCTGTACCCATTGTAGATGCCATGGCTGCCCTGGTACTCATCGATTTTTTAATGCGGCAGAAGGCTATTCAATAAGTAACTTTTTTAACCAAACAAGCATCTTTTACTAACCCATTAGGTAAACAAAATTAAGCTTTTAGGCGCAGGCGGGTATGCCTGCGCCAAGGCTATTTTCAGGAATATTTTATGAACCCGCCCTTTCAGCAGTTTGTCGTTAACAGGTTTCGGCAACGGAAAAAACAAGATGATTTTCCGGCTATAAGCAAGTACGGACAGGCAAAAGAATTTCTGCGCCTGAAGGTTACGGTTTGGCACCTGGTTAAAGATATCCTGTTTATTTCTATTGGCATTATTTCGGCGGGTTTTGGCCTGAAAAGCTTTTTACTGCCCAATTCCTTTATTGACGGCGGTGTAACGGGTATTTCGCTTTTAACCAACCACCTGACGGCTTATTCTTTGCCGCTGCTGATTATAATATTTAATATTCCTTTCCTGATTTTAGGATTTACCCAAATAGGGAAAGGTTTTGCGGTTAAAAGTATCCTGGCTATTTGTGGTTTGGCTTTGGCCCTCTTAACCATTACCTATCCGGTTATTACCTCCGATAAATTATTGGTGGCAACGTTTGGTGGTTTTTTTCTGGGAGCTGGTATTGGCTTATCGGTAAGGGGCGGAGCTGTACTGGATGGCACCGAAATATTGGCCATTACGCTCAGCCGCAAAACCGGCCTTACTATCGGCGATATTATCTTAATATTTAATGTGGGTATATTTTCGGTGGCCGCTTATTTGCTTTCCATCGAAGTAGCTTTATATTCCATTCTCACGTATCTGGCGGCCTCCAAAACCATCGATTTTATTATTGAAGGGGTAGAAGAATATACCGGCGTTACTATTATTTCGGCGCACAGCAACGAAATAAGGCTTATGCTAACCGAGCAAATGGGCCGGGGCGTAACCATTTATAATGGCAAACGCGGCTACGGCAAACAAAGCGAACAATTAGGTTCCGTTGATATTGTTTTTACCGTTATTACCCGCCTCGAAATTGCCCGCCTGCAAACCGAAGTAGAGAAGATTGACCGGAACGCCTTTATTGTGATGAACAGCATTAAAGATACCAAAGGCGGCATGATTAAGAAGCGGCCTTTAAAAGGAAAGTAAACAGTTGTCAGTTATCAGTTACCAGTTATCAGTAAACAGTTGTCAGTTAACAGTTATCAATTAGCAGTTATCAGTAATCAATTAACAGTTCTCAAAAAAAGGTAAGTTAGGCTAAGTAGCAGTGAGCGTTGCTACTTTTCTTATAACCAAAAAAGTTAAAATTCTATTTTTAGCTTTTTACTAACTACTGTTTACTGATAATTGATTACTGATAACTGTTTACTGCTAACTGTTAACTGTCACCGCACTACTACCAGCCAAATTAAAAACAGAACGGGTAACAGAAACGGGATTGAATAAGATAGAATATATTTAAAGAAAGAAGGCATTTTAATACCGGCACTTTCGGCAATGGCTTTAACCATAAAATTGGGCCCGTTGCCAATATAAGAAAAGGCACCAAAGAATACCGAACCTAGCGAAATGGCTTCCAGCAAATGATAGGTTTCGGGTGAGCCGGTTAAGCCCGTCGCAAAATTATGCACATCCTGCACGTTGCTGTAACTCAGGTTGTATTTAGCCATGCTCAGCGATAGAAAATTGGCGTAGGTAGGCGCATTATCTAAAAAGCCAGATAAGGAGCCGGCGGCCCAGTAAACCGTATCGGGGTTGAGCAAACTGCTGAAAGCCGGCGAAGCGGCCAAACGGGAAGCCATTTGTAAAGCCGGCATCATGGTAAAGAATATACCGAAAAATAAGAATACTACTTCCAGAATAGGCCCGAAAGAAAAGTGGTTACCGTTAAGCGCGGTTTTGCTCGAATACCGGTAGCAGAAGAAAGCAGCCGTTAGCTGAATTATTTCCCGGATAAAAGAAAATTTCATGTCGCCGACCGTGATGGCGGGTAGCCCCGGCACTACGTTAGGGTCCAGGAAAATAGCGCCAATAATTATGGCTAGCCACACCAAGTTGCGCTTGCCGGTAAAGTAAAACTCAATGCGCTGATCTATTTTTTGTTTTACTTCGGATTTAGGCGCGTAATCTTCGGCCCGGTTTTTCCAATCGAAATAATAAAAAATGGCGCATAAGCTGGTTACGCCAATAAACCAGGGCAATACTAAGTGCTGCAAGGTCCAGAAAAAAGGAACGCCTTTTAAGAAACCAATAAACAAGGGCGGGTCGCCGAGCGGCGTAAGTAAACCGCCGGCATTGCTAACAATAAATATAAAAAAGATGATCTGGTAAGGTTTTATCCGGTGAATATTTAGCCGTATAAAAGGCCGGATAAGCAAAAGCGAAGCCCCGGTAGTACCAATAATATTGGCCAGACAAGCTCCGGAAAATAGCACAATAATATTTATTAACGGTGTAGCCCGGGCATTAGCGTTTATATAAATACCACCGGCCGCAATATATAAGGAACTCAGCAATACGGCAAAAGAAGTATAATCGGCCAGGGTTTCGGCGGGCATGTGGTGGTCGTGGAGCACCAGTAAATAATAGCCCAGCACTAGCAAACCCAGCGTAACAGCTACATAGCGGTAATTATGTTCCCAAAAATGCGGAAATAATACCGGACCGGAAGCAATCATGCCTAATAACAGCAGGAATGGAATAATCAGGAACCCAGGCAAGGCCGGCATTGTTTCAGTAAGGAGAAGGAAAAGAGGAACCATGCAAATTAAATCTGTACTTAAACTTTAAAGGCGGTAAAGTTACGTGTTCTGGTTTAATATACTACCGTAATAAAAAGCAAAGAATGTAAGAATTGCCCTGACGCAATGGCAGGTTGTTTACAGAAAATGCGTATCTTATACGGTATTTTGATTTTATGTTTAACTTTGGATCAATAATAGCAGTTATTATATTTACCTGTTAACCTCAGAATATTATGATAGAAAATAAAGAAAAATCGGTTTCGGTATACGCCGAGGCCAATCCTAACCCGGAGTCGATGAAATTTGTGCTAAGCACAACCCTGGCTCCCGATAGCGTTAGTGTAGATTACCCAAACCTGGAAAGTGCTTCCAACTCGCCGCTGGCCCAGGAATTATTTAATTTTGATTATGTATCGCGGGTATTTATTGCCAGCAACTTTGTAACGGTTACCAAAAACACCGATATTCAGTGGGTGCAATTAATTCCGGAACTGCGTAATTTTATTAAATCTTACGTAGAAGCGGGCGGACCAATATTTTTACAGGACCCAGCCGCCGAACAGGTGCAAGCCAATAACAATGCTACCGCCGAGTTAACCGGTGAAGATGCTGTTATTTCGCAAAAAGTAATTGATTTACTGGAAAATTATGTACGCCCGGCCGTAGAGCAAGATGGTGGTAATATTACTTTTAAATCGTATAACCAGGGAGTAGTTACTGTGAATCTGCAAGGTTCGTGCAGCGGCTGTCCATCGGCTACTATTACCTTAAAATCAGGTATCGAAAATTTATTAAAGCGGATGGTACCCGAAGTAACCGAAGTTGTTGCCGAAGGCGTAACCGATTTTGGTTATTAATTTACCAAAAGAATTCTGTTAAGGAATATTTATAAAAGCAAAAGCCCGGTTCAATTGAGCCGGGCTTTTGCTTTTTACAAGCTTTTACCTACCGCTTTAAACACGCCTTAATTATTACGTTGCATTGTTGCCGGATAAATGCGCTCTCCATTATTAGCGAGAGATAAATGCCGCTAGATTTTTTCTGAATATTTTAAGCGCCAATAAAGTCAATTCGGGTTATCTGTTATCTTTGCTACGCATGCAAATTAAGCGTAAAATATCGGTTAGGACTCGGGTGACATTATCTGGCTTAGTCTTGTTTTATTTGCTCGCAACTGCTTTAAGGTTTTACACGCCATTCAAACCAATTAATTCCCCTGAGGTCAGTTCAAAATGGGTTGCAGCGCGTGGGTTGCCGGCAAAACAGCCTTTGCTTTTGCAGGAAGCTGCTATCGCAAACACTATTATTTTCGGAATTAATTCGGTAAATGAAACTTGGGGGCTGCCGGCAATATTTTCTGCTAAAATATTGCCGTTTATTTCCAGGCCAATATTCTTGCATAAAGTTAATTTCTTTTTAGCCAGCCGGTTGCTATTTCGGGCGCGGGAATTACCTAATGGCCCCTAATTTTTCCTGACAGATGTTACAGCCAGGTACGCTATCTGTTTTAATTTTAAGCTTTAACTAAGCAAAATTCAGGAAATAATTCTTTTTCTTTTAATTCAGATGCAATCCCGCTTTATTTGTTATTGGCTGCAATATTTTAGTCATAATTAATCTTAAAAAGCTCTTAATTTAACTTGTTTCTACTATCAAATTAACATTTACAACACACACGAATGGCTTCTAAACTATTTGCCAGAAAATCGATTACAAAACTAATACAGGAAGCCGAAGGGGGCATGACCGACGGCCACGGTGGGCATACCCTTAAACGCACCTTATCGGCAACTAACCTGGTTATGCTGGGAATTGGGGCCATTATTGGTACCGGCATTTTTGTGCTAACTGGCAGTGCCGCGGCCCAGTTTGCTGGTCCGGGCTTGGTGCTTTCCTTTATTATTGCGGGTATTGGTTGCGCCTTTGCCGGCTTATGCTACGCCGAATTTGCTTCTATGATTCCGATTGCCGGTTCGGCTTATACTTACGGCTATGCTACGCTGGGCGAGCTGGTGGCCTGGATTATTGGCTGGGATTTAATTCTGGAATATATGTTTGGTGCCGCTACCGTGGCTGTAGGCTGGAGTGGTTACGTGGTAAGTTTTCTGCGCGATTTAGGTATTAATATTCCGCCCATGTGGTGGAATGCGCCCGGTATAGAATTAGTGCAGGACCCTAAATCGCAGGCCTGGTTGCAGGTTTCGGATCAGCTTGCCCAAACGTACAGCAGCCAGGGCCTGGATATTGCTACTTTGCCCCATGCTACCGGCGTTTTTAACCTGGTGGCCGCCGGCGCTATCCTGGTTATAACGGTTATTTTAATAATTGGAATTCAGGAATCGGCTAAGTTTAACAACTTTATTGTTTTCATTAAATTATTTGTAGTGCTGGCCTTTATTTTGGCGGGTGGCTATTTTATTTTCCGGAACCCAGGTTTGGCTGCCGATAACTGGACACCATTTGTGCCGGAAAATACCGGCGAATTTGGCCATTACGGCTGGAGCGGTATCTTAAGGGCCGCCGGGGTTATTTTCTTTGCTTACATTGGTTTTGATGCGGTAAGTACAGCCGCCCAGGAAGCTAAAAATCCGCAGCGCGATATGCCCATTGGTATTTTGGGTTCGCTGGTACTTTGCACCGTTTTGTATATTCTGGTGTCGGGCATTTTAACCGGTTTGGTAGATTACCGCAAACTAAACGTGGCGGAACCTATTGCCCTGGGCATTGAAGCAACCGGCTATAATATTTTAAGCGATTTAATTAAAATTGGCGCTATTGCGGGCTTAAGTTCGGTTATGCTGGTTATGTTATTAGGGCAGCCGCGTATTTTCTTCTCTATGTCGCGCGACGGCTTAATTCCACCGTTTTTTGGTAAAGTGCATCCCCGTTTTAAAACGCCTTATATCAGTTCTATTTTAATTGGCGTTGTGTGTGCCATTACGGCGGGCGCGTTGCCCATTGCCCAATTAGGCGAAATGACTTCTATTGGTACCTTGCTGGCTTTTGTAATTGTGTGCGGTGGTGTGTGGTACATGCGGGTACACGAACCAGACCGGCCCCGACCTTTCCGGACACCTTTGGTGCCTTTGGTGCCAATTTTAGGTATTGTGGTTTGTCTGGCTATGATGGCCGGTTTAAATATTCATACCTGGTACCGGTTACTGGGCTGGTTGGCCATTGGTTTGGTAGTTTACTTCGTGTACAGCCGGCACCATAGTAAGTTAAACAAGAAAGAAGATACCAAAGTCCTTTAGGCATCCATCACAAAACAATTATCTGGGCGGGTTTAACTTAACTGTTAACCTGCTTCTGAATATTTTGCTTAAGCATTAAACTAAAATGAATTATAATGGCGAAAGTTATTTTACCCGAAGCCGAATGGCAGGTTTTGCTGAACAAAGCTAAAAGTGTTACGCCCGAAATATTTGACAACGAAGGTCGGGTTTTAAATTTAATTGCCGGCGAATGGAAAAATCATGGCCGGGGAAAACCTTATTTTTCGAGTATTGATGGTACCGAGTTAGGTAAATTACCCATGCTTAGCCTGCACGAGGGCTACCAGGCCGTAAAAGCGGCTGCCGCCGAGTACGATGCCTGGCAAAAAGTAAGTTTAGATAACCGCAAAGATAAAGTAAAAGCCTGTCTGGATTTATTAAGGGAAAACAGCCAGTTACTGGCTTACCTGCTAACCTGGGAAATTGGCAAGCCCTTTCACCAATCTATGGTAAGCGTAGACCGCTGCATTACCGGGGTAGAGTGGTATTTAGAAAATATTGATGAAATGCTGAACGGCCGCAAACCTTTGGGCTTAATCAGCAATATTGCTTCCTGGAATTACCCCATGAGCGTATTGATGCACGCCATGCTGGTACAAGCCTTAGCGGGTAATTCGGTTATTGCTAAAACACCAACCGATGGCGGATTGTTTTCTTTGTCGGTGGCGTGTGCTTTGGCCCGGCGCTCCGGTATTCCGGTTTCGTTAATCAGTGGTTCGGGTGGAGAACTCAGCGATGCCCTGATTCATTGCCAGGAAGTAGCGGCGCTTTCTTACGTAGGTGGTAAAAGCCACGGCCGCGGTATAGCTTTAAGTTTATTAGATACCCACAAACGGCACATGCTGGAAATGGAAGGCGTTAACGCCTACGGTATCTGGGATTATGATAACTGGCAGGATTTAGCCGGACAAATTAAAAAAGGATTTGAGTACGGTAAGCAACGTTGTACCGCTTATGTGCGTTGGGTGGTGCAGCGCGAATTATTTCCGAAATTTCTGGATACGTACATCCCGGTTATGAAATCGTTGAAAGTAGGTAACCCCTTGCTGGTAGAAGAAGGCCAAACCGAGTTGCCGAAACTGGATATTGGCCCATTAATTAATACCGCTAAAGTAGAGGAACTCCGTGGTTATTACGGCGATGCCTTGAGTAAAGGCGCTATTGGGTTATACAAAGGTGAACTCGACGAAAACATGTTTACGCCCAACCAGGATATTTCGGCGTATTTTGCCCCAGCCACCTTGCTTAATGTTTCCAGGGGCAGCCACCTGTACTATAATGAACCTTTCGGACCTTTAGATACTATTCAGGTAGTAGACAGTGTAGACGAAATGATTGCCGAAATGAATGTTTCTAACGGTAACCTGGTGTCTTCGATTGCTACCGATAACAAAGTAGTAGCCGATCGGATGGCTTCGGAGTTGCGCTCGTTTAAAGTAGGTATAAATAAAGTAAGAAGCCGGGGCGATAAAGAAGAAACTTTTGGCGGCTTAGGCCAAAGCTGGAAAGGCTGCTTTGTAGGAGGTAAATATTTGGTTTATGCCGTTACCCAAGGTCCTGCGCATGAAAAATTACCAGGCAATTTCCCGGATTATACATTACTGCCTTAATATTTATCAGGTAAAAATTTAAATAATTGGCAGGCAAGAAATTTAATTCTTGCCTGCCTTTTTTCTTTAAAATAAAGGAAATTTACCGGCATAGCTGGCTAAAGTAACAGACCGAAGGGTTTATCCCTTTTTATTTTTTAGGTAAAAAAATTATCTTTGTTGTAATAATGCCTGATGCCTAAAAAAACTACAATAACTATATTTGGACTCTCCCGACACCTTGCCTTAGTTGTAGTTATTCTTTGTACGCTTTTATTTTCTTTAAACAAGGCGTGGGCCTTTTCGGCACAAACTCCTGGTTGCGCCACTGCTGCTAACTGCTTTAAAAAGCCGGCTGTTCCTGGTAAAGCAAAAGGTGTAAAAGGTAAAACTACGTTTGCAAAAGTTCTTCAAAAACGAATAGCCTTAGAAGGTATCATTCCTTCTATTCACATAACTTTTCAGCACCAAATAACTGCCTGGCAGGAATTTAATTTACTCTACTTTTTTGTTCCGCAAAAGCAGCTGATTTCGGGTTATTTAGCCCGGTCGCCCGGTTTAAGTTTTATTTTCCGTATTTTTCCAGTCAGCATTCAGCCGAACGCTCCTTAGTATGCGCGCCTTCTATTTATTTAAATATTCTGCCTAACCTTATCTGTCAGTATTAGTACTTTTGGCAGGTAGCTGTTTAGGGATTATCAGGGGTAAATTTTATAAAAATATTACTCCGGTAATCACCAATAATTAATTTTTATTTATGACACATGTTCCTCAACTTATAATTGATCTGGCCTTTATACTGGGAGCGGCGGGGGTTACTACCTTGCTGTTTAAATGGTTAAAGCAACCTTTGGTTTTAGGTTATATTATTGCGGGCTTACTCGTTGGGCCAAACTTTCCTTTTATTCCTTCTATTGCCGAAGTAGAATCTATCCAGATTTGGGCCGAGATTGGTGTTATTTTCCTGCTTTTTAGTCTGGGTCTGGAATTTAGTTTTAAAAAATTAGCCAAAGTAGGTGGTACCGCCTCCATTACCGCTATTACCGAAGTGGTGGGTATGTTATTGCTGGGCTATGTAACGGGGCAAATATTAGGCTGGTCCTTTATGGATAGTATTTTTCTGGGCGGTATTCTGTCTATTTCGTCTACTACCATTATTATCCGGGCCTTTGATGAGTTAGGGGTTAAAAGCCAGAAGTTTGCCGGTATTGTATTTGGTATTCTGGTAGTAGAAGATTTGGTAGCCATTTTGTTGTTGGTATTATTAACTACCGTTGCGGTTAGCCAGCAATTTGGCGGTGCTGCCATGTTAACTTCGGTTGTTAAACTGGCGTTTTTTCTTTCGGTCTGGTTTTTAGGCGGTATTTACCTGATTCCTACATTTCTGCGGAAATCTAAAAAATTAATGAATGAAGAAACGTTGCTGGTGGTATCAGTAGCCCTTTGTTTGCTAATGGTAGTGCTGGCAACCAATGCCGGTTTTTCACCGGCTTTAGGAGCTTTTATTATGGGTTCTATTTTGGCCGAAACTGTTTATGCCGAAAAAATTGAGCATTTAACCAAATCGGTGAAAGAGCTTTTTGGCGCGGTATTTTTTGTGTCGGTTGGTATGCTAATCGATCCGAAAATGTTAGTAGAATATGCCGGCCCCGTATTTTTAATTACGTTTATTACTATTTTTGGCAAAGCTGTTACCAGTAGCGTAGGTGCGTTGGTTTCGGGGCAACCTTTAAAGCAATCTATTCAAACGGGGCTTAGCCTGGCCCAAATCGGCGAATTTTCTTTTATTATAGCTACGTTGGGGGTAACCCTAAAAGTAACCAGCGACTTTTTATATCCTATTGCCGTAGCGGTTTCGGCTCTTACTACTTTTACCACGCCTTTCCTGATTCGTTTTTCTGAACCTTTTTATTATTGGCTGGAAAAACGTCTGCCCGAAAGCTGGCGAAAATTCTTAACCAATTATTCTTCCGGGGCCCAAACCATTAGCAACGTTAGTGATTGGCAGGTAGTTTTGCGCTCTTTTGCGCAGCCTATTATTACCAACTCGGTGGTGTTAATCAGTATTTTGCTTGTTAGTACTCGGTTCTTATACCCTTTTATAGCCGAAACCATTGAGGCGGAACGTTGGGCACGGGTGTTAACTGCTTTTATTTCTTTAACCTTCATGGCGCCGTTTATTTATGCTTTAGCCATAAAAAGAGTTAAGAACCGGGCTTACTCCCGGCTATGGCAAAATAAAAAATATACCCGCGGGCCTTTATTGGCCTTAGAAATCGGACGTATTTTACTGGCTTTATTTTCTGTGCTTTTCCTGCTGGATTATCTGTTCTCGTACCAGATAGCCCTTGTTTTTGCGGTTGTTGTAATTGGCGTTATATTCCCGTTATTCCGGAAACGCATCCGGAATGCCTATGAACGAATTGAACACAGGTTTATGACCAACCTTAATGCCCGCGAAGCCGACAGTCCGGCTAAAAAACTTTTGCCCTGGGATGCGCATTTAGCCCATTTTCAGGTTAGTCCGGAGTCTGAGTATATTGGTAAAACTTTAGCCGAATTAGGTATCCGGGAAAAATTTGGGGTGAGTATTGCCCAAATAGAAAGAGGCCGCCTGACCATACCGGTTCCGCGGGGCGAGGAAAGATTATATCCGACAGATAAAATTACCGTAATTGGCACCGATGAACAGCTCAGTAGCTTTAAGCCTTTTATTGAAGTAGCTAATCCGGAAGCAATTATTGCCGCTGCGCAGTCCGAAGTAGGGTTGCGGCAAGTTGTAGTGGATGCTAAATTTCCTTATTTGGGCAACACCATTCGGGCATCTGGTATCCGGGAAAAAACCAATGGATTAATTGTGGGTATTGAGCGGAACGGCGAAAGAATTTTAAACCCAGATCCGGCAACTATCTTCGAAATTGGGGATATTGTGTGGCTGGCCGGTGAAAAACGGTTAATTCGCCAGGTAGAGCAGCCAACAGTAGTTTAAAAGCTTAGCAGCTGCTTATGCTAAAAGCAAGAACAGGTATTAAATTCTCGCAAGTTAATACCCCATAATAAATATTGTGTTCCATAGCAGCCTAGCAAATAATATTTCCAACCCGTCTTTCTATAGAATTCGAAGAATTCCTAAAGAATCTTCTGCATAAGTTAAATAAACAGGTAATAAACCTCGTCTGAAATTTACCTGTTTATCCAGTTCATGCAGAAGATTCCTGTGGAATGACAGGAATAGGCTAGAATGATTTAAGTTCTCTCTATGGGTGCCCTTTTATACTATTTAATTACCATCTTCCATAATCATAATATAAAAGTCTCCTGATTGCCATGCTGAAAGCATCTATTGTTTAGAAAGTAAGAGAGGTAATTTCCGCATTACTGTCTTTTACCTGTAAGAACTTTTATGCAATAGATCTTTTCAAGATGACAACTAGAAAGAATTATTATGGTAGATAAACAATACTATTCGATATGATACAATTTGTATAACTCTTAAACCCAAACTCGGAACGTAATAATATATCAACTCTCTTGAACAAAAAAAGCCACCGAAACTAAGTTTCGGCGGCTTTTTATTTAGCCTTTAATTAATAAAGTTTAACTAAGGTTTATGAACGTACGCTCTCGGTTGAGGCCAATTTAGGCGTTACCGAGGTAGGCGCTAATGGTTTATTGGCTTCATCGTTGGTAGTATCTAATAAAATAGGAGTGGCAATATACAGGGTAGAATAAATACCCGAAATTACCCCCACCAACATGGCAAAAGAGAAACCACGCAACGTTTCGCCACCGAAGATGAACAATATAACAACCACAAATAATACCGTTAAAGAGGTAATAATGGTACGGCTTAAGGTATCGTTCAAAGCCGGATTAATTACATCTTTCATTTTCATGCGTGGGTTGTTGCCTAAATATTCCCGAATACGGTCGTAAATAACTACGGTATCGTTAATAGAGAAACCAATAATGGTTAAGATAGAAGCAATAAATACCTGGTCCATCTCGTAGCTTAAACCAAATATGCGGGCAATAGCAAAGAAAGCAATAACCATTAAGGCATCGTGAATCAAGGCAATTACACCACCTAAGCTGTACTGCCATTTCCGGAAACGCAGCATAACGTACAGGAATATACCGGCAAACGATAATAGAATAGCAATTATAGCGGTATTCTGAATATCATCGGCTACAGTTGCCCCAACTTTAGAAGAGCTTAATATTTTCGGGTTAAGCAAAGCGTATTCTTTTAATCCGGCTTCCAAAGCACTTTGTACGGTTACATCAGCTTCAGTGGCTTCATCTTCGGCCAGATAACTGGTGGTTACTTTCAAACGGTTTGTAGCACCGTAAGTTTTTACTTCGGTACCAGCATCTTTAAATTCATCGTTTAAGGCTGCTCTTACATCTGAAGCCGGAATTGCTTTATCGAACTGCACTACATAAGAACGGCCACCTTTAAAGTCAACGCCCAGGTTAGGACCACCTTGCATAGCCATGGCTACAAAACCCAGCGTAATAACAACAGCAGAGCCAATGTAAGCTATTTTACGGTACTTAATAAAATCGAAATTAAAGTTTTTGAATAAGCCCTTAGAGATGCCAGTAGTAAAGCTCATGTTTTCGCCGCTTTTGTTGCTGGAAATCCACCATTCAATAATTAAACGGGAAATATATACGGCAGTAAAGAACGAAGTAGCAATACCAATCATCAGGGTTATGGCAAAACCTTTAACCGGACCAGAACCAAAGAAGTACAGAATAATACCGGCCAGTAAGGTAGTAACGTTGGAGTCGAAGATAGAGCTGAATGCCCGCTCATAACCTTTATTAATGGCATCTCTTACCGATAAGCCACGGGCCATCTCTTCCCGGATACGTTCAAATATAAGTACGTTCGCATCTACCGACATACCAATGGTTAACACAATACCCGCAATACCCGGTAAGGTTAGCGCCGCACTAAACTGGGCCAGAATACCCAGAATAAAGAAAATGTTGAATAATAAAGCTAAGTTGGCAACTACGCCGCCTTTGCTGTAATAACCCACCATAAATATTACTACCAGCACTAAACCGGCCAGTGTAGAAAGCAAGCCTTGGCTAATTGCTTCTTTACCCAGCGAAGGACCAACAATGGCTTCTTCCACAATACGCGTTGGAGCCGGCATTTTACCAGCTTTCAGAATATTAGCTAAATCCTGGGCTTCTTCTACGGTAAAATTGCCCGAGATAGAAGAGTTACCACCGGCAATTTCTGATTGTACTACTGGGGCAGAATATACATAATCGTCGAGTACGATGGCTACCTGGCGGCCAATATTGGCGCCGGTTAAACGCTGCCAGCTTCGGGCACCAGTTGTGTTCATAGCCATAGTTACCTCGGGCTTACCGGTTTGGTCAAAATCCTGGCGGGCATCGCTAATGTACTCACCAGTTACCGGTGCTTTGCCGTCGCGGCCTTTTTTAACCGCATAAAGCTCTAAATATTCTTTACCATCCGGGCTTTGAATTGGCTTAACTGCCCATAAAAACTTCAGGTTTGGCGGGAAAATAGCTTTTACATCGGCCCGGTTAAATAAAGCATTAACCCGGGCGGTATCGCGCAGGTTAGCACCTAAACCACCGGGTAGCGGTACAAACAAACGCGCCAGCAGGCTGCTTTGGTTAGCGCCCAGCGAATCGGCTTGGGTAGAGTCGGCGGGGGTAGCAGTAGCGGCAGTGGCACCAGAATCGGCTACGGGTTTGCCGGTAAGCGGATCGATAGTTGGGGTTTTGGTAGCAGCAGTTCCGGTTAAAGCACTGGCAGATTTTTTGGCCGGCGCATTTAATTTATCTGCAGCTTCCTGCTTGGCCAGGTACGTGTTTAACTGTCCAAAATACGGCGAAAACTCTTCGGGACTCCATACTTCCCAGAATTCCAGCTTGGCCATTCCTTGTAATAATTTCCGAACGCGGGTAGCATCGGTTACACCGGGTAATTCTATCTGAATACGGCCGGTACCTTTTAAACGCTGAATATTAGGTTGGTTAACGCCAAATTTATCAATACGGGTACGTAAGATGTTGAAAGAACGGTCGATAGCGCTTTCTACCTCATCGTTAATTACCGAAATAACCTGGTCGTTGGTAGAGGCGTAAGAAATACGGCCTTTGTTAGAGGCATTGGCAAAAATGGCGCTTAACTTACCATTGGGGTTAATTTCGCGGTAAGCCTGGGCAAATAAATTGGTAAAGCTTTGCTGGCTGTTGCGCTGTAATTGCTGTGCGCGCTCTAAAGCTTTTATAAAGCTCGGGTCTTTAGAATTACCCGCCATCGATTTAATAATTTCTACCGGCGAAACTTCCAGGGTTACGTGCATCCCGCCTTTCAGGTCGAGGCCTAAACCCAGTTCACTTTCCTGAACTTCTTCGTAGGTGTATTGTACGCCTAATATGTTCAGAACGGGCTCTTTCCGGATAGAATCGAGGTAAGCATTTTTTTTGTTGATATCGACGTTGCCATTGGCGGCGGTAGCAAAAGCTTCGGCTTTTTGCTGCACATTACGCGACACCAAACTAAATGACAAATAATAAAGGCAGAGCGCTGCCACTATTACCGTCAGGACAAGAATTACGGTTTTGTTACGCATTATTTCGTACTAAAATATAATATAAATGAATTGATGATTTCTGATTAGAACTCTGTTAAGCAGAGCTACCGGCCGCCAAAAACACGAAACAATATTTCGGGCGGTGTAATTCCTTAAAGTGCAAAAAAATCAGGGGGCGTTTACCTGAATAGTGGTAGAAAGGAGCGTTTTGAAATAATTAAGTACAATACCGGCGGGGTATTGCGGCGTTAAATACCGATAAACCGGGGCAGTAAAGTTAAAATTTGATAATTTGGGAACGGCGGCCGCCAGTTGTAAAACCACGTAAGAGGAAGTGGCTTCGAAAGAAACCTTCTGCTTAACTGTGCCATTGCGGTCGGCAGCGTCCGATTTATTTACCTTGTGTCCGGTTTTAGTGGCCGGGGCCGCAGCATAAGTCGTTACCTCACGGTTATTTAACCCTACCATTAAAAGAAGGGTAATGGCCGTAAGTACCACGCGCAACTGTTTCGCTATATTAACCGGAAAAAGCATCAAGCTGTAAAGGTATGTATTTTAATAAATCTGTAAAAGAAAAATCCTGTTCTTAAACTGTTTGTTTCCGATAACGCTGAACTTTCCCTTCCAAAAACGAAACCAACACTTCTAAACCCCGCTCAAACTGCTGGTTATTCGGAATAATTAAATCGGCATCGTCTTTATAGGGCTTAATATATTTTTCGTAAGTAGGTGCCACGTGGTTCAGGTAACGGTATAATACATCATCTAAATCGTAGCCCCGTTCTACTTTGTCGCGCATAATGCGGCGGTGCAATTTTACGTGTTCTTTGGCATCAATATATACTTTCAAATCCAGTTGCCGGGCTACCTCTTCAAAATAAAATACAAAAATGCCTTCTACAATAACCACCGGTGCCGGGTTAAAAACTAACTCTTGCGGAACAATATTGGGGTTGTTAAAGGTATATTCCTGGCGGGTAAAGCCCTGGCCCTGGCTAATTTTAAAAACATCCTGTGCGTAACTATGGGCATCTATACAAGAAGGTAAATCAAAATTAATAACGCCTTGCTCGTCTTGTAGCTGATTTTCCCGTGGAAGGTAATAATTGTCCTGCGAAATAAGGCAAATATCTTCGGGCGCAAAAGAACTAATGAGTTTGCGTAAAAACGTGGTTTTGCCGGAGGCGCTGCCACCCGTAATGCCTACCAGATAGGGCTTCTGCATGTATTAGTTAATAATTAAAATACAAAAGTAATGGTTTGTACCCGGGCAACATGATTTTGGGTGAAATAATTTGATGAGTGCTGCCTTTTTTTACTGAGTGTTATAATTTTTCAGGAAAGCGGCTAATGCTTGCAGGGCCCGGCCCCGGTGGCTAATGCTATTTTTCTGTTCCGAGCCCATTTGGGCGAAAGTTTGGTTAAAGCCATCTGGTATAAATATAGGGTCGTAGCCAAAGCCTTTTTCGCCGGAGGGCGCCTGGGCAATGGTGCCGGTAACTATACCGTTAAACTGGTTTACCTGACCATCCAGAATTAAGGTAATAGAGGTTCGGAACTGGGCCCGCCGATCAGGATTACCTTCTAGTTTTTGTAGAAGCAGCTGCATGTTATCGTGGTTACTGCGCTGGGCGCCGGCATAACGGGCCGAGTAAACACCAGGTTCGCCGTTTAAGGCCATAACTTCCAGGCCGGTATCATCGGCAAAGCAACTAATATTATAATGTTGCCAAACATGGTTTGCTTTTTGGTGCGAGTTGCCTTCCAGGGTTTCCTGTTCTTCGGGTAGTTCTTCGTGGCAGCCAATATCCTGTAAACTCAATATTTCGTATTGGGCAGCTAAAATCTGGCGTACTTCGGTTAATTTATGTTCGTTGTTGCTGGCAAAACAGAGCTTCATGGTAAAAATGGTTTAATAAAAAATAGCATTGAAAAAGCACTTACGTTTAAGCAGCGCTCTCGGTAAGTTTTAGCAGTTCCTGGTTAATTATCTGGCTTACTTGTTCGCCCAGGCTAAGCACCATTAAGTGTTCGCCGCCATTGATGGCCCTAAAATTATGAATATACCTGATAGGGAATAATTTATCGTGGCTGCCGTGCACATGCAACAGGTTAGGAATATTTGTTAAGTTGGGCCAGTTACTAATCTGGTACAGCGCCCACCTTACGTACGGAATATCGAGTTCCTGAATAATTTGGTGCAGTAAAGTTGCTTCTTCTTTGGTTTTGGCCCCGAAAATATACGCCTGCAATTTTGGTATTTTTTTACCTGCCCGCAACGGTACCAGGTAGGGCAGCCGCAACTTGCCAGCCAGTCGGTAATACCAGGGTAATTCGTGCCGGGTTTTTACGCTGGAAATAATTATGGTTTTAATTGGATTTAAAATTTTAGCCAGTTCAACAGCAATAATACCGCCGAACGAAATGCCAATTAAAATTAAATTCTTTTGCTGCGGTATCTGCTTGGTTAACCTACTGGCATAATGCGTCAGGTTTTCGTTTGGTGCTGGCTGTATCCAGCGGATAATGGTGCGGGTAAACCGGTTATCGACGGCCAAATTCTGGAATATTCTTTCGTCCACGCCCAAACCCGGAATCATTACAACGTGGAACATGCCGCAATAAGCTTAAAGTTAAGTTAAAAATAGCCGCAGTTAACGGCGCAAAGCCAGGAACAAAAGAATATTTTAAATTAAATAAGCGCCAAACCGTTCGCCTTCGGTTAAAACTACCCTAATGTGCTCTTGCAAGGTAGTAGATAAAGATAAGCCGGTGTAAGTAGCATTAATGGGGTAGAGGGTGTGGTGCCGGTTAATAAGCGTTACGGTTTCTACTTTCTTTACTTCGGTTTTTAAGAAAGCCTGCATGGCATAAGCCAGGGTTTTGCCGGTATTTAGTACATCGTCTACTAAAATGACCACGCGTTGTTCCAGGTTAATATTTGCCGGTTCAACCAAAATAGGATGCTCCAGCGGGTATATTTTATTTAGCGTAATACTAGCCAGTTCTATCTTTACGCCGGCAATATTTTGCAATTCGGTGGCTAAGAGCTGGGCCAGCAAATAACCGTTTTCCTGGATGCCGGCCAGCAAAAAATCTTTTTCTTCGAAATTGTTCTCGTACAGCTCGTAAGCCATGCGTTTAATTTTTTGCATTATCTGGTTGCGGTCCAGAATCCGGTTCTTCTCGTCGAAAGTAATATCTTCCATGTTTAAATAGGGGGCAGGTAAATTGTCCAAATATGCGGTACTATTATTAAAAAAAAAATACGAACAGCACTTATCTTTTTACCTGGTCCGGACAAACCTGGTAAGTGGCCCGGTATTTACCAGCTAAATTACTATAACTACCCTTAAAAGTATTGGGCTGCTACCAGGCTTTATCTTGCTTGGCAACAATAGCTAATCACTAAAAAGCTGACCTGTAAATTAAGTAAAAATCTTAAGTTAGTAAGCTGGTTATAAAAGCGTGTGCGCTATCAAAAGTAAGAGAACTGGCCAAAAATTTTAAATATTTTATAAAGCTTAAACAAACTTCAGAATTATTCCAGAATTAGACTTTAGATTTGTTAAAAATTTTCGAAACCTGTTTTTGTGGGATTTTGTAAAATTATTTGTGGCTAGAAATAGCCTGATGTTTGAATTTTGGTAATCAAAATTTAATACGTGTTTTTCTAATAGCGTGGATATAACAAACAGATTTTGCTATATTTGCAGCTTCAAAATTTAAAAGCGCCTAAATAAAGGAAAGTTAGTATAGAAAGTATTACAAAACATGAATCGAAGGTGGAGTTTCTTTTTTGTATTTTGCTTTTTAGTGCACATGCTCGTCTTTTCCTTTTTTCCGCGCAAGCATGTCTTCGATCGGCTGCAAGATGCCATAATTAATGAAGTGCTAAAAGATAATGCCGAAGCAACTGCTGCTACCCAGGCGGAAGAAGAACTGATTGAAGTTCTTTTGTGGGAAGTAATGGAGCTTTCCGAAAACTTTAGCGGCATTGAACAACCTAATTTTCATTTGCGGCCGCACCGCGTTATGCGGTATTCGTTCTCGGTGCTTGCTAAAGTAATTAAGCTGGTATATTTTAACCAGTGGGTTGAACCCGAACAAAAGCCATCCGGCGAATATTCCAATTTCATTCCCTTACTACCCGAATACTACAGTTTTCTTTTCCGGCTTACGCCCTTCTAATTTTATTCCATTTTCAGGCTTAAGGCTGCTTTAGCCTTTTATTAAATTTCTGCTAAACAGGCGTTTTAGCGGCCGGATTTACTTTTCCCGGCTCTGGAACTGCTATGTGCCGCAACGAAAATGGTTTAGTTTAAAAATTAGAATTTAGAAGAGAAATGAATATTTTTAAAAATATTAGCTGGTTATATGTATTAAGTGCGGGTGTTTTTATGGGTGCCTGCACAGTTAAAGGCGAGGTAAACGAAAAACAGAATGCCTTACCCATTGTGCCGGTAACGCGGCTAATTACCCACGATACCATTCTGCACAACGAGTACGTGGCCCAGATTCAGGCGGTGCGGCATATTGATGTGCGGGCCCGGGTAAACGGGTATTTAGATGCCATTTTAGTAGACGAAGGCCAGCCGGTAAAAAAAGGCCAGCCGCTTTTCCGGATAAGCTCCCAGGAATACCAGGCCGAATTGGCGCGGGCCAAAGCCAACCTGAAAACCGCTATTGCTGAAGCCAAAGCCGCCGAACTTAAATTATCGCAGGTGCAGCTTCTAGTTGATAAAAAGGTGATTTCCAAATCGGAGCTGGAAGTGGCTAAGGTAACTTTAAGTGCGGCTAATGCCCGCATCGATCAGGCCCGTTCGGACCAGGATAACGCCCAAACCAAGCTTTCTTACACCAATATAAAAGCGCCTTTCTCTGGGGTTATCGATCGTATTCCTTTTAAAAGCGGTAGCTTAATCAGCGAAGGTACGTTGCTTACTACTTTATCGGACTTAAAAGACGTTTATGCTTATTTTAACGTATCGGAAAAAGAATATTTAAATTATTTAAAATCGGTACAACAAGGCACCAATACCCGCAGCAGTGTGGTAGATTTGGTACTGGCCGATGGCAAAAACTATCCGTTGCAAGGTAAAATAGAAACCGTAGAAAGTGTATTTGAAGCCAACACCGGCTCTATTGCTTTCCGGGCCAAATTTGCTAACCCCAACCAATTATTAAAGCATAACTCTTCTGGTACCATCCGGTTAGCCAGCGATGCAAATAATGTGGTAATGGTGCCCCATAAAGCTACTTTTGAGGTACAGGACCAGAATTTTGTGTACGTAGTTGGTAAAGATAATAAAGTAAAAACCAGAAATTTCAAACCTAAATCCCGCTTCTCGCACTACTACATTGTGGATTCGGGCCTGAAACCCGGCGAAAACATTGTGTACGAAGGTGTACAGGAAATCCGCGATGGGGCGGTTATTAAACCTTCCTTTATTCCCATGGATAGCATTCTGGCCACTAACCCTTAAGAAGTTTTAGTCTCCCGGAATAATTTAATTGTCGCCTTAAAAAAGGCGACCTGGAAGAAGTTTGGTTTTAATTTAAGAAATAATGGTTAAAATGTTTATTCAGCGGCCGGTGTTGTCGCTGGTAATATCGCTTATAATTACTTTGTTAGGAGCTTTGTCGCTCTTTAACTTGCCGGTTACGCAGTTCCCGGACATTGTGCCGCCCTCGGTAACCGTAACGGCTAAATATACCGGCGCCAACGCCGAAGTATGTACCAAGGCCGTAGCCACCCCGCTCGAAAGAGCTATTAACGGGGTGCCCGGCATGACCTATATGTCGTCGGTATCCAGCAACAACGGTATCACGCTCATTCAGGTATTTTTTGAAGTAGGTACCGACCCCGATTTAGCGGCGGTAAACGTACAGAACCGCGTTACCACTATTATAGATGAGTTACCCGAAGAAGTAATCAAGGCTGGGGTAACTACCGAGAAAGAGGTGAACAGTATGTTGCTTTACCTCAACCTGATGAGTGAAGATCCCGCTGCCGGTGAGCAGTTTGTATATAACTTTGCCGATATTAACGTATTGCAGGAACTGAAACGTATTGACGGGGTAGGTTTCTGCGAAATTATGGGCTCGCGCGAATATTCGATGCGGGTGTGGCTAAAGCCCGACCGCTTAGCAGCTTATCAAGTTTCAACGGATGAGGTAATTAACGCCATTCGGGCACAAAACGTAGAAGCCGCGCCGGGTAAAGCCGGCGAAAGCTCCGGGCAGTCGCCGCAAATGTTGCAATATGTACTCCGCTACACCGGTAAGTTTTTTGAACCCAGCCAGTACGAAAATATTGTGTTGCGGGCCGAACAGGATGGTTCGGGCTCGGTGCTGCGCCTGAAAGATGTAGCCGACGTGGAGTTTGGCTCAATGAGTTACGGCATGGTTTCTAAAACCGACGGCCGCCCATCGGCTTCTATTATGATTAAGCAGCGCCCCGGTTCTAACGCCAAAGAGGTAATCGAAAACGTAAAAACCCGCATGGCCGAACTGAAAGATTCTTCTTTCCCGCCGGGCATGACCTACAACGTTTCTTATGACGTATCGCGGTTCCTCGATGCTTCGATGAGCGAAGTAATCCGGACCTTGATTGAAGCCTTTATTCTGGTATTTATTATTGTATTTATTTTCTTGCAGGATTTCCGCTCAACGCTAATTCCGGCGCTGGCCGTACCGGTGGCTCTGGTGGGTACTTTCTTCTTTATGCAGTTATTTGGGTTCTCGATTAATCTGCTTACCCTGTTTGCGCTAGTGCTGGCTATTGGTATTGTGGTAGATAATGCCATTGTGGTGGTAGAAGCCGTGCACGCCAAAATGACCGAAAAACACATGCCGGCTAAAGAAGCAACTTTGGAAGCCATGAGTGAAATCAGCGGGGCGATTGTGGCCATTACGCTAGTAATGTCGGCGGTATTTATTCCGGTTTCGTTTATGTCGGGCCCGGTAGGTATATTTTACCGGCAGTTCTCGCTTACCCTAGCTATCTCCATTGTAATTTCGGGTATTAACGCCCTCACGCTTACTCCGGCGCTCTGCGCTATTATGCTGAAGCACAGCCCGGCCAGTAAGAAGCAGAATTTATTGCAGCGGTTCTTCAATAAATTTAACCGGGGTTATAGTTCGGTAGAAAATTCTTACAAAGGCTATGTGCAACGTTTGGCCGGAAGACGCACCGTTACCCTGGGGTTGTTGCTGCTATTCTGCGTGGGTACCTGGGGCATGACCAAAATATTGCCGACCGGCTTTATTCCGACCGAAGACCAGGGAATGATTTACGTGAACGTTACTACCCCAGCTGGTGCCACCGTAGAACGTACCGAAAAAGTGCTGGATAGAATTCAGGAAGCTACAAAAGATTTGGACGCCGTAGAATCGGTATCTACGCTGGCTGGGTTTAGTTTGCTTACCGATGCGGCTGGTGCTTCTTACGGCATGGGCATGATTAACCTGAAAGCCTGGGAGAACCGCGAGCAATCGGTTGACGATATTATTGCGATTCTGGAAGAAAAAACCGCTAACCTGAAAGATGCGACGATCGAATTTTTTCCGCCGCCCACCGTACCGGGTTTTGGTAATTCTAGCGGTTTCGAGTTACGTTTACTGGACCGGGGTAAAAACGATGACCTGCAGGCAACCGCCGAGGTAACAAACAAGTTTATCCAGGCCATGCAGGAAACGCCCGAAATCAACACGGCCTTCACCAGCTTCGACCCCAACTTTCCGCAGTACATGATTCATGTAGACCAGGACATGGCCGCCAAAAAAGGCGTTACCATTGATAACGCCATGAACACGCTGCAAACTTTACTGGGTAGCTACTATGCTTCTAACTTTATTCGGTTCGGGCAAATGTACAAGGTAATGGTGCAGGCTTCGCCCACTTTCCGGACCCAGCCCGAAGATGTTTTAAAACTGCACGTGAAGAACGACCAAGGCGAAATGGTGCCTTTCTCAACGTTTGTAACCCTGGAGCGCGTGTATGGCCCGGAGCAACTTACCCGCTACAACATGTACACCTCGGCTATGGTAAACGGCAGTCCGGCGCCCGGTTTTAGTAGTGGCGATGCCATTCAGGCCATTGAACGCGTGGCCGAAGAAACCTTGCCCCGCGGCTTTACTTACGAGTGGTCGGGCATGACCCGCGAGGAAATATTATCCGGCAACCAGGCGGTTTACATCTTCCTGATTAGTTTGCTGTTTGTGTATTTGCTGCTGGCCGCTCAGTACGAAAGCTTCCTGTTGCCGCTGCCGGTAATATTATCGTTACCAACGGGTATTTTTGGGGCATTTTTCTTTTTGCAGTTGCTGGGCCTGCAAAACAATATTTACGCGCAGGTATCGCTGGTAATGCTCATTGGTTTGCTGGGTAAAAACGCCATCCTCATTATTGAGTTTGCCATTCAGCGCCAGAAAGAAGGTTTAACGGTATTGCAGGCCGCCGTAGAAGGAGCCGCTTCCCGTTTGCGCCCAATCCTGATGACTTCTTTTGCCTTTATCGCGGGCCTGATTCCGTTGTGTATTGCCAGTGGTGCCGGGGCTATGGGTAACCGATCTATTGGTACGGCATCGGCCGGCGGTATGCTCATTGGTACTTTGTTTGGCATTATTTTAATTCCGGGCTTGTACGTGTTGTTTGCCAAAATGGGGCAGCCCAAGAAAAAGAAAGAGCTGCAAACCGCTTAGTTCCTGGCCTGATTTTTTAATTCTAAAAAAGCTTTCAAATGTATTTACATAAATATTATTATAAATTTTTCTTAATAGCCGGCTTACAGGTACTCTTCTGGTCCTGTAAAGTAGCCGGCCCGGTTAATTTGCCTAAGAGCCGGGAATTGCCCGCTACTTTTGGCACTGCCGCTGATACTACCAGCGTCGGAAATATTGCCTGGTCTGGTTTTTTTACCGACCCAAACCTGGTTAGTTTGATTGATACGGCCCTGCGCCAGAACCCGGATTTGCAAGTAGCGGTGCAACGCGTAGAAATGGCGCGGGCCGGTGTATTGCAGAGTAAAGGAACTATGTTGCCGGCGGTGCAAGCCGAGGCTACGGCCCGGTTCGATAAGTACGGCGATTACACGCTCAACGGCGTTGGTAATTACGATACCAATTTATCGCCAAACATCAACGAAAACCAAAAAATACCCGACCGTTTGGTGCCCGAATATTTTTTAGGGGTACGTAGTTCCTGGGAGCTGGATATCTGGGGAAAATTACGGAACTACCGCAAAGCCGCTTACAACCGGTACCTGGCTTCGGAAAATGGCCGGCAATTGGTGCAAACCGCTTTAGTAGCCGAAGTGGCCAATTTATACTACCAGTTAGTAGCCTTGGATAGCGAACTCGAAATAATTGACCGAAACCTGAGTTTGCAGCAACTGGCTTTGGACCTGATAAAAATAAAGAAAGCCGGTGGCCGCGAAACGGAACTGGCGGTGCAGCAATCTACCGCGCAGCTGTTAAATACCCAAAGCCTGCAGGCCGAGAAGAAGCGCCAGATAACCGCCACCGAAAATCTGCTGAATCAGTTACTGGGGCGTTTTCCGCAACCAATTACCCGCGGAAAATCTATCCGGGAACAGCAATTACCGGAAAATATGCAGGCGGGCATACCCACAGATTTGCTGCGCCGCCGGCCCGATATTCAGCAAGCCGAGTGGGAATTGGCCGCCGCTAAAGCCGATGTTGCCGCGGCCCGTGCCGCTTTTCTGCCGTCGTTCACGATTTCGCCGTACGCCGGGTTAAATGCTTTCAAGGCTTCTTTGCTCATGACCACACCGGCCTCGCTGGCTTATGGTTTACTAGGCGGTTTATCGGTACCCCTATTTAGTCAGCATCAATTAAAAGCGCGTCACAGATACGCTTCTGCCGCTACTAAGGAGGCTTTCTTTAATTACCAGAAAAGTATTTTTAACGGGGTGCAGGAAGTAGCTACCGGCTTAAATGCTATTCAGCGATATAAAGAAATTCAGGAATTAAAAGCGCAGGAAGTAACCACCTTACAAGATGCCATTACTACTTCCAACGACTTATTCCGGGCTGGTTACGCCACTTACCTCGAAATTATTACGGCGCAGAAAGGTGCGCTGGCCGCCGAACTGGAACTGATAAATATTCATAAAGCGCGGTTGCTTTCAACGGTAGATTTGTACCGGGCTTTAGGGGGCGGCTGACGTTAATAAAGAAAGAGAATATTGAAACTAGGGTAATAAATAAAAAATTAACTGGTGTTAAGCTAAAGTGCTTACGGTAAGATGCGTTATAGGTAAATAAATTATTTCTAAAGCATTAGGTAAAAAATAAAAAACTCCTTATTTTTGCAGTCCGATTTGAATTTAGCAGTTTTAACATATAAGTACCCATGAAAAAAGATATTCATCCGCAATACCGCGAAGTAGTATTTCAGGATACATCCAGTGATTTTAAATTTATTACCCGTTCTACCATGACTTCTAACGAAACCATTACCATGGAAGACGGCAAAACTTACCCGGTTATTAAAGTTGAAGTTTCTTCTGCTTCTCACCCGTTCTATACAGGTAAGAACATCTTCGTGGATACTGCCGGCCGGGTGGAGAAATTCCAGAAACGCTACGCCAAGAAATAATTTCCTGCGCGATTACAGCCATTTTATTTAAAGTCTTCCCGTTTATCGGGAAGACTTTTTTATTTTTGTACCATGAATATTATCCTTTTCGACGATAAAACAATTCGACCGAACCTGCTGCCGCTAACCTTTACGCGGCCAGTTGCCGAAATCAGAACCGGTATTTTAACAATTACGGAAAAATGGGGACATTTTTTTAAAAACCAGGTTTCGTACCTGACCCAAGATTATCTGCAAAAAAAGTTTCCGGCCCATACCAGTACTGAAGGTAATGTTTATGTAAACGGCGCTATTTGCCCCGATGTAGCTTTAGTTGTAAAAATCAGAAATTTACAGCCTGGTAAAGTAATATTTAAGCAAGGCACTTTGGTGGCCTATCATGCCGGCAACAACAGCTTTAGCAGCTTGGCAGACTTATACAATTATAATTTCGAGAAAGCCGGCGAGTATAACGAAGATATCCATTTTATAAGAGAAGTTTGGCATATTTTCAAGAACAACGGTGCACAGATTCGAAGCGATTTTGAGCTAATAACTACCGGCCGTAAAAGCCAGCCCATCACCGATTCGTACACGATGGTGTATAACCCCGAGAATATTTTCCTGGAAGAAGGCGTAGAACTGCGGGCAGCTATTTTAAATGCCTCGGGTGGCCCTATTTATTTAGGTAAAAACGCGCAGGTACAGGAAGGCGCTATTATTCGCGGGCCGTTTTCGTTGGGCGAAGGCAGCGTGATTAACATGGGCGGCAAAATGCGCGGCGATAACACTATTGGGCCATTTTGTAAAGTAGGCGGCGAAATAAGCAACTCTATTTTGTTTGGCTATTCTAACAAAGGGCACGAAGGTTTTCTGGGCAATTCTGTATTGGGCGAGTGGTGTAATTTAGGGGCCGATACCAATACTTCTAACATGAAAAATAATTATGCCGAGGTAAAACTGTGGAATTATGCCAAAGGTGGTTTTAAAGGTACTGATTTGCAATTTTGCGGTTTAATCATGGGCGACCATTCTAAGGCCGGCATTAATACCATGTTTAATACCGGCACCGTTACGGGCATTGGGGCCAATATTTTTGGCGCCGGTTACCCGCGTAATTTTATTCCGTCGTTTTCGTGGGGCGGGGCTAGTGGCTTCGAGACCTACCAGTTACGTAAAGCGTTCGAAGCAATTGGCAAAGCTATGGAGCGCCGCAACAAAGTACTCGACGAAACAGAACGCAATATTCTGAGCAATATTTATCACCAGGAACGCGAACACCGTACGTGGGAGCGCAGTGGTAGTTTTGAGGTTCGTTAATCGTTCTCCGTTTTTCGGGTAATAATTAATCTGAAACTCTACTTAAATAAAGGAGCGTTTGTGACTAAGCAAAATATAACTGTTTCTTGTGGCTGATAGTCTATATAATTATTGAATATTAATAAATAAAGTACTCGTTTTCGAATCGAACAACGATTAACGAACAACGAATAACGATTAAAAAATATGTTTTTCTCCCAGATACCTGGCCACCAGGAAATTAAAAAGCTGTTAGTAAAATCGGTGCAGAACCAGCACGTGGCGCACGCCCAGCTTTTTATGGGAGCAGATGGCAGCGCTAACCTGGCTTTGGCTTTGGCTTATGCTACTTACCTCAACTGCGAAAACAAAGGCGAAGCAGAACCTTGCGGTACGTGTGCCAGTTGTACCAAAATGAATAAACTGGTGCATCCGGATATGAACTTTGTAATGCCGGTTACTACTACCAAATCGGTAACCAAAGATGCGCTGAGCCAGAATTTCTTAGCCGATTGGCGCGAGTTCCTGCTGGAGAATCCGTACCAAACCCTGAACGACTGGATGCAGTTTATCGGGGCCGAAAACAAGCAAGGTAATATTTCTAAGGACGAAAGCCGGCAACTGGTGCGGTTTGCCTCGCTGAAAGCTTTTGAGGCGGAATTTAAAATAATATTAATCTGGTTACCCGAACTCATGCACTCAGCAGCGGCTAATGCGTTGCTCAAACTGCTCGAAGAGCCGCCGGCTAAAACCATATTCTTATTGGTTTCTAATGCCTCCAATAAATTATTAGCTACCATTTTATCGCGCACCCAGAAAGTGCCGGTGCGGGCTTTTACGGATGAAGAAGTAATAAATTATTTGCAGCAAGAATTGCAGGTAACCGAAACCGCTGCGCACCAGATAGCCAACCTGGCCGAAGGTAATTTGCAGGCCGCCCGTAAACTAAGTCAGGAGTTAACCAGCAATTATTTCGATACTTTTGTAAAATGGATGCGGAGTTGCTACGCGAACAAATTTGGCGATGTAGTAGAAATGAGCGATGAATTTCAGAAGCTGGGCCGCGAAAACCAGAAAGCTTTTTTACACTACGCTTTAAATAATTTGCGCCGGGTAATGCTGTACGGCATTGATGCCCAACTAGTACCTTTTATTCCGCCGGCTGAAGTTGATTTTGTAAGTAAATTTTCAAAACTCATTCGGCCAAATAATGCGGCTTTGCTAACCGAAGAACTGGGAAATGCGCACTATCACATTGAGCGGAACGCCAACCCCAAAATTGTTTTTGTAGATTCCTCTATCCAGATTGCCAAATATTTGAAAATGGTTTAATGTGATAATGAGTTAATGTGCTAATGTGATAATGTACTGATGTGATAATGTGCTAATTTGTTTATGTGCTAATTGGTTGAATATTTTAAAATTGAGGCCGAATAAGTTCTCTTAAATAACCGATGTTATACCGATATTTAAATATTTAGAAAAAGCGGTTTAAGCAATCCACATTTGTTATTCAGGAAGAAACTATTTGGTTATCTGCTACATAGTTTCCTCCTGAATGACACGGGTGGGCTGCTTAGGCTATTAAACTAATAACAAGGAAATATTGCCAACCATCAGTTACTTACAGGATTTTCGCAATAGCCGCCCTGGCCGTGTGTTTTCACCGGCCAGTTCTTTGGGTCTAATAGTTATAGCGGCAGTTTTTTTGCGAAAGTCTTAACTTAATTCGTCGATTTAAAAATTAACACATTATTTAAATGAGCACCTTATCAAATTAACACATCAAATAATTACCGAATTAGCACATTATCAAATCAGCACATTAAACAATTAGTACCTTATAAATTAAAATAAATGTCTGAAAATAATAAACCTATCCGGATTGGAACCCGGGGCAGCCGGCTGGCTTTGTGGCAAACACATTTTGTAGCCGATAAACTACGGGCTGCCGGCCTTGAAGTAGAAATTGAAATTATCAATACCAAAGGCGATATGGTGCTCGACCGTTCGCTGGATAAAATTGGGGCTAAGGGTGTTTTTACCGAAGAACTGGAAGAAGGATTGCGGGCTAACACGATAGATATTGCCGTACACAGCGCCAAAGATTTACAATCACAAATACCCGAAGATTTAGAGATTCTGGCTTTTATGGAGCGTGAGCAGGTAAACGATGTGGTTATTTCGTTCGATTCGCAATTTTCGCTGGAGAAAGAGCAGATTGTGGTAGGAACTTCGTCTACGCGCCGCCGAGCCTTGTTAAGCCGGTATTATCCCAACGTAATTGCGGCGGAGTGCCGGGGTAACTTACAAACTCGCTTGCAAAAGCTAAAAGATGGCCAATACGATGCTATTTTGCTGGCTTATGCCGGCGTGCACCGGATGCAGTACAACCATTTAATTACCGAATATTTGCCAACCGATAAATTTGTACCGGCGGCCGGCCAGGGCAGTATTGCCATTGAGTGTGCCAAAAGCTTGCCCTTGCCCCGGAAAGAAGCCTTAAAAAAATGCCTCGATCACGAAGAAACGCATTTATGCTTATTGGCCGAACGTTCGTTTTTACGTACCATGGAAGGTGGCTGCAGCATTCCTTCGTTTGCATTGGCTACCATAGTTGGTAACGAAGTAAGTATTACGGGCGGCGTGGTCAGTCTGGATGGTCAGGAAATGATAACCGATACGTTAACTGCTCCCGCCAGCGAGGTAATAGCCTTGGGCGAACGCTTGGGAACAAATATCTTGCAAATGGGTGGCGATAAAATATTAGAAGCTATCCGGGCTACCCGCGCCTAAGCCATTACTTAAAATAGAATGTTAGATTTAATTATAGATCATGCCTAAATATTTAGTCCGACTTTTGCTGCTGGTAAGTTTCTTAACCCTGAGCAATATTTCTTTTGCCCAGAAAAAGCCTTCTAAAAAAGATATGCTGGTTACTATTTCTACCAACTTCGGCGATATGAAAATATTGCTGTTCGACCAAACCCCCAAGCACAAGGAAAATTTTCTGAAACTGGCCAAGCAAGGCTTTTACGATAATACCACTTTCCACCGGATTATTGATGGTTTTATGATTCAGGGAGGCGATGCCAACACCAAGGATGAAGACCCGAATAATGATGGTGCCGGCGATATTGGGTACCGCGTACCGGCCGAAATATTCCCGAACCTGAAACACGTACGCGGTGCCGTAGCCGCTGCCCGGAATAATAATCCGCAGAAAGAATCCAGCGGTTCGCAGTTTTATATAGTGGAAAACCACAACGGTACGCCTTTTTTAGATAATAATTATACCGTGTTTGGGCAGGTAATTGCGGGCCTGGATATAATTGATAAAATAGCCGAACAGCCCAAAGGCCCGATGGATCGGCCTACTACGCCCATCCGGATGAAGGTGAAGGTAGATAAAGTAAAAAAGAAAAAAATTACCAAAGAATACGGCTACGAATATTCTCCGGCTGCATGAGGAAAAAAATATTAATAACCGGTTCTAATGGCTTGTTAGGCCAGAAGCTGGCGCAGTTGCTCGTGCACAACGCCGAAATAGATTTAATAGCTACTTCGCGCGGGCACAACAAGCTGTCCGAATTATTACCGGAGCTGCATTTTATTTCGCTGGACGTAACCGACGCGCAGCAGGTAGAAAAAGTAATAGCAGTGGAGCGGCCCACGCACATTATTCATACGGCTGCTATGACCAACGTAGACGGGTGCGAACTAAACCAGGAAGCCTGCTGGCAGCTAAATGTAGCGGCCGTGCAATATTTGGTAAATGCCTGCGAAAAGTACAAAGTCCACCTGATTCATTTGTCCACTGATTTTGTTTTTGACGGCGAAGCCGGCCCTTACAACGAAGAAGCCCAACCCAACCCCATTAGCTACTACGGCCAGAGTAAATTAGCCGCCGAAAAAATTGTACAAGCCAGTACTGTAAAATGGGCTATTATCCGGACGGTATTGGTTTACGGCGTGGTGCACGATTATGGCCGCACCAATATTGTGTTGTGGGTAAAAAACAGCCTCGAAGCCCAAAAAAATATTCAAGTCGTAAACGATCAGTTCCGGACGCCCACTTTGGCCGAAGATTTAGCGATGGGTTGCTGGCTGGCGGTGCAGCACGATGCCGAAGGAATATTCCATATTTCGAGTAAAGAAACGCTAACGCCTTACGAGATGGCCTTGCAGGTAGCCGAATATTTTAACCTGGATAAAGCTTACATTAAAAAGGCCGATGCCTCTAACTTTTCGCAGCCTGCCAAACGCCCGCCCCGCACTGGTTTTAATATTACCAAAGCCGAAAAAATATTAGGCTTTAAACCGCATAATTTTAGCGAGGGTATTGCGGTAGTAGCCAGCCAGATTTAATAAAATTTATTCGGCCATAATATTTCCTTAACCGGGGTTTTAACGCTTTTGCACTTATGCTAACGAAAGGTCTATTGGTAGAAATAGCATTGGTTAATATTAAATATTTAATAGAATCTCAAATAATACGGTCATAAATTTTTACAGAATATATTTATATATTTTTTAATTAATATATTACCGTTTAATACAACTGCTAAATTTTCTGTATGAGTGCAAACAAAGAATCTTGGGGTTCGCGGGTAGGTCTTATTTTAGCAATGGCTGGCAATGCCGTGGGTTTTGGTAACTTCCTGCGTTTCCCGGTTCAGGCGGTACAGAATGGGGGAGGGGCTTTCATTATTCCATACCTGGTCTGTTTTTTACTAATGGGTATTCCGCTGCTCTGGATTGAGTGGTCGGTGGGTAGGTTTGGCGGTAAATTCGGTTATCATTCCGCGCCATTTATTTTAAACTCGCTCGATAAGCGTCCTTTCTGGAAATATTTAGGCGTTTTTGGTATCTGGTCTAATGTTGCCGTAGCGGCTTACTATTGTTACCTGGAATCCTGGACTTTATCTTATGTTTACCATTCCGTAGTCGGGTCTTTCAGCAATTTGTCGCAAACGCAGATTGCTGATTTTTTTTCGGACTATGTTAATTTAAACGTTTCTACTTCGGGTATTCCGTTCGAACCAATTGTATTTTTTGTGTTGTGCTTAGCCCTGAATACCTGGGTTTTATCGCGGGGTTTAAGTGGCGGGGTAGAGAAGGTAGCTAAAATAGGCATGCCTCTGTTAATATTATTTGGTATGTTTCTGGCTTTTAAAGGCTTTACCATTACCGCCGGCGAAAACGGCGCCATTAACGATAGCGCGGTAGGGCTTAATTTTCTCTGGACGCCAAATTTTGAATCGCTCTGGAGCCCAAAAGTATGGCTGGCCGCAGCGGGGCAAATATTCTTTACCTTATCAGTGGGCATGGGTTCCATTCAGTGTTATGCCTCTTACATGCGTTCTAAAGACGATATTGCGCTTAGTGCCATGTCGGCGGGCTGGATGAATGAGTTTGTGGAAGTGGTGTTGGGCAGCTCTATAATTATTCCTATTGCAGTCGGGTATTTAGGCATCGACAACGTAATTGAAATGACCAAATCTGGTGGCCTGGGGCTTGGTTTCCGGACGCTGCCTTACCTTTTTTACCAATGGGGCGATGTGTTGGGAGCCGTTTCGGGCGTAATGTGGTTTGGTCTTTTATTTTTTGCCGGTATTACTTCTTCGCTGGCCATGGGCACGCCCTGGATGAGTTTTCTGATGGATGAGTTTAAGTGGAAACGTGAATCAGCTGCTTTGTCGTTTGGCGTTATTGTGTTTGTGCTGGGCATGCCCACTGTTTTGTTTTTCAACTACGGCGTTTTTGATGAGTATGATTATTGGTCCGGCACGGTGTCGTTGGTGGTATTTGCCATGGTAGAAGCCATTTTATTTGCCTGGGTGTTCGGCATGGACAAAGGTATGCACGAAATTAATTCGGGCTCCGATATTAAAGTGCCCAATATTTACCGGTTTATTATTAAATATATTACGCCCACGTTTATTTTACTGGTGTTTCTGAGTTCGTTGGTAACGCCTAAAGATGGCAACTGGGATGCTGCTTTGCGGGGCAACTGGGTACTGGACGATAGCTCTATTATCCGGAAAATAACCAATGCCGGCTTAAAAGAACAAATTGCCGCTGCTACGGATGCGGCCACCAAAGCAAATCTCGAAGATACCTTACTGTTTGTGAATGGTTCCAGATTATTGTTGGTGCTGGTGTTTTTGGCTATAACCTACCTCGTTTACGTAGCTTATCAAAGAAGATTAAAAGAGGGGAAAATTTAAAATATGAATACTTTAGCGCTGAGTGTGATGCTTTTCACGATGATAAGCGTAACTGTGGTTACCATTTATTTTTTTATTAAAGTATTAAATACGCCACCCAGACCCGAACCCGATTCTTTTTCGGAAAACGATGATGTGCCCCGGGAATAATTAAATGGCTGGCTGGTGCCTATGAAGCGCGTAAAATTATGGCTGCGGAGTTATTTCGGCTTTTCGCAACGCGAAACCAATGGCTTTTTATTTTTGCTGTTAATAGTGGTGGCGGCGGCAGCGGCTCCGTTTCTTTTTAACCGGCTAAACCAGTCAGCGGCTTATAACCCGCTCCAAGATCAGTTGGCTTTAGATAGCCTGGCTGCCCTATTAGACCGCACCACGCCCGCCGAAAATTATGCGGCAAGAAAAACACCGGAAACATCAAAGGCGGCGCCAGTTCGGTTGCACCGCTTTAACCCCAATACAGCTACAGCAGCAGAACTCATGGCCGTGGGCATTAGCCGGTACGCGGCCGGCAATATTATTAAGTACCGGGCCAAAGCCGGCGACTTCCGGTACAAAGAACAATTGCAGCGCATTTACGGTTTGCCCGAAGCCTTGTATCAGCAGCTTTACCCTTACATTGATTTACCAGCCCGTGAAGCCAGTCGCGGGAATTTTAAGCAGTCCGAATTAGCTGATAACCGAACTTATTCCAACCGTCCCGATTACAAACCCGAGCGTAAAGCTAACCGGCTGCAACCATTCGATATTAATACGGCCGATACTACGGAACTGAAAAAAATCAGAGGCATTGGCACCAAGCTATCGGCCCGGATAATAAACTTCCGGAACAAACTAGGCGGTTTTGCCCAGCCGGCCCAATTAGCCGAAGTATATGGTTTATCGCCCGAAATAGTAGATAGCTTACATAAATATACCTACATTCAGGCCGGTTTTGCGCCGCGGACCTTAGCTTTAAATGCATCTACTTTCGATGAATTGCGTGCGCACCCTTACGTGGGCTTTAATCTGGCCCGGCTAATTATTGCCTACCGCACCCAACACGGCGCTTTTACTTCAACCGAAGAAATTAAAAATATTAAAATTGTAAATGAAGCCACTTACCAACGGCTTAAACCTTATCTGAGCCTTTAAACGCTGCAAGCATTAAACAGGCGTTATTACTTAAGCTGATTTCCTGCGTATAAAAGGCCAATATTTAGTTACCGGTTGCCTATGCTCTTTAAGCTATTTACGGTTTATGTTTTTATCGAAAGTCTTTTTTGCGGTTGTGGGCCCGATGTAAAGCAAGCTGGTTTTGTGGTACGGCCCAAAGAATATAAAATTAAACAGGTAGGCCGAATGGCTAAAGCGGAAGTACCGGAAAGTTCGGGCCTGGCTTTAAGCAACGATAATAATTTCTGGACCCATGCCGATAGCGGTAACCCGCCCGAGTTGTATAAAATAAACCAAACCGGCAAGCTGTTAAGTACCCTAAAAATTCAGGGTGCGCAAAATATTGATTGGGAGGAATTAGCGAAGGATCAGGCCGGTAATATTTATATTGGGGATATTGGCAATAACCAGAATATGCGGCAGAACCTGCGTATTTTCCGGGTTCAGGAGAACACCGTGAATCGGGTAGATACTATCCGGTTCCGTTACGCCGATCAGCAGGCGTTTCCGCCCGATAAGAATAACCTGAATTTTGATTGCGAAGCTTTTTTCTATTACCGGAATAATCTGTATTTGTTTTCGAAAAACCGGGGGCGCAGTAAACAGGTTAAGCTATACAAAGTGCCGGCGCAACCCGGTGCCCACATAGCCCAGCTTACCGATAGCATTCAGATAAACAACATGGTAACTGCTGCCGATATTAGTCCGGATGGTAAAAGAATAGCTTTGCTGGGCTACGGCAATATTTACGTGCTGGAAACCGGCGAGCACGATAAATTTTTTGCCGGTGAAAAATATTGTTTGCCGTTTGGCAGGTCGGGCCAGGCCGAAGCGTTGGTATTTATTAATAATACCGATTTTATTATTAGCAACGAGGGCGGTAAAATATTTAAAGCCGTAAAGAAAGTTAAATAATTATGCTTTAACCGGGTAACAGATTCATTTACTGCTAAAACGCATACAAGTAAATCAGAGTATTAAAAGAAGGCTGCGCTTAAATATTGCGTACGCTTTTCCGAAAACTAACAAATATGAAAGAAACTATTTTAATTACGGCTGCCAATGGTACGGTGGGCAGCGAAACCGTTAAGATGCTGGCTGGTACGGATTTCCGGGTGCGGGCAGGCGTACATTCATTAATTAAAGGCGATCGGTTCCGGGGCTTGCCCAATGTAGAAATGGTACACCTGGATTTTCACGACCTGGAATTATTACGTGTGGCACTTACCGGTGTAACTCATGTTTTGCTGATTACGCCATTTACCCAGGACCAAGTTGAATGTGCGAAAAAAATTATTGACGCGGCTAAAGAAGCAGGGGTACATCATATTGTTCGCCTGTCGGCTAGCGGTGCCGATGCAGAACCGGGCATACAGCTAGGCCGTGAACACCGGGAAGTGGAGCAATATTTAGCAGCATCCGGCATACCCTATACTATTTTGCGCCCGTCTGGGTTTATGCAGAATTTTTTACAAAGTGCCGAGAGTATTTGCCACAAAAACAGCATTTATATGCCCTTGGGCCAAAGTAAAGTAAATTACGTAGATGCCCGCGATATTGCCGCCGTTGCCGCTACCGTTTTAACCCAACCCGGCCACGAAAGCAAAATATATGAAATTACCGGACCGGAAGCTATTTCTGTTAACGATGTAGCCCATGCGCTAACCGTAGCTACTAACCGCCTGATTGTTTACGTAGATGTACCCGAAAGTGCAGCCGCTACAACCATGCAGCAACACCACATGCCCGATTGGATGATAAACGCACTCATGGAATTATACGGAGTTCAAAAAGCCGGGTACTCCGAACATATTGCCAATACGGTTGAACAAATAACCGGCCGCCAGCCACGCTCTATTATAGATTTTGCGCAGGATTACAGCCAACGTTTTCAACCGGAATAAAGGTTAAAAATAAAACTAAATACAAAAAGGCTTCCTGAAACAGGAAGCCTTTTTGTATTTAGTTGCGCTACGGATTAATCATCGTACTCATTACTACCGCGGTACTGATTATTTCGGTCATTCCAGCGGTTATTATTATCGTCATCATCGTCATGGCGGCGCCCTGATCGGTAATTGCTTTCATAACCTTCCTGTTGGCTTCTGCCCCGGGTATAATTGTGCGTGTCGTTAAACTGGTTGCCTTGCCACCGCGATTGGTAATCATCGTGGCTGGAGTTATCGTAGCTGCCGCGGTAATTGGTTTGGCCGCCCTCCCGAGATTGCTGGTAGCCTTGGTCGTGGCCGTAATTAGAGCCGTAGTTGCTGCCGCCCTGGTTGCCATAACTGCCCTGACTACCCCGTCTATCGTTCCCGGAACGATATTCATCGTTGTAAGAGCCGCCCCGCGAGCCAAAGCCACCTTGCTGGCTATAGCCGCCTTGCCGGTCTTGTTGGTTGCCGTAGCCGCGCTGGTTACCATAATCATCGTTAAAACCGTTCATGCCACTGCCGCGGTAAGATTCGTGATGCTGCCGATCCTGATCCATGCGGCCGTAGCCACCCCGGTTGCCGCCTTGCGTGTTATCGCGGTTCCAGTCCTGATTTTGGTGCCAATCCGACTGCCGGCTTTGGGTACTTCCCTGGTAATTCTGACGATTCCAGTCTTGATTTTGCTGGCGGTTACCCCGGTCTGCGTTGTAGTCGTTCCGGTTGCCATAATCCTGGCGATTATCGGAATTGTTGCCGTAGCCGCCGCGGTAGCCGGAGCCTTCGTTAAAGTTACTCTGGCCGTAGCCGCCGCCACTTTGGTGACCGGTATGGCCAAAACCACCCCGTCCGGCCGATTGGTACCCGCTACCTTCATTATCGTAAGGTTCGTAGCCATAACTACCCCGCTGGCCACCTCTGTTTTGGTTATAATCTTCGTTGCCTTGGCTATAACTGCTTTGTCCATAGCTACCCTGATAGTCTTGGTTACCTTGACCATAGTTACTCCGCGAATCCTGTCTTCCCTGGCCGTAATTGCCCTGATAACCTTGGTTACCATAACCGCCACCACCGTAGCCACCAGATTGGTGCCCATAGCTGCCGCCCTGGTTACCCCAGCCGCCACGTTGGTCGGTGCTGAAGTTATCATAATCGTTGTAGTCGCGGTTGCCTTGGCTGCCTGATTGCCTATGTTGGTTTTGGTCGTTATCCTGGTTACTGCCTTGGTTTCGGTTAGCTGTGTTTTCCGAGTTTATTCCCATGTTGGTATTATTCTGGGCAAACTCGGTAGCTGTTCCTGGGTTTTTATTTCCAGTATCGGTAGTATTATTTTTACTAGCGTTCTCTGTTTTATTTGGAGTACTTGCTTTTGCGTCCTTATCGGTTTTGGCAGAAGCATTATTTTTGGATGTACTGCTACCAGAAACCGCACCGGTTTTAGCGCTACTTGTAGTTGTTTTAGCCGCCCCGGTACTGGTTTTGGCCGTGCTGATGCCAGTTTCTTTTTTTAGGTTAGTGCTGCTGGGATCAGTAGTAGACGAAGTCAGGCTTTTTTTAGTAGCATCTTTCGATTGGTTCTGATTTTTGTTTTCGTTGGGATTAGCACCCCAAGGATTCGTTTCCGCGCTGCTTTGTGGCGAGGTTGCTTTGTTCTGTTCATTGCTTCCTTTATTAGCTGCATTAGCCGATTCGCCGGTGTTGCCTGTTAACATATCGGTAATGGTTGAAATAACACCTTTATTTTCGCCTGTGTCATTTTTTTTGTTCTCTTCCATAGATTTATTTTTTAGGTGAATAATTTGTTAAACCAATAAGCACCTGTTCTTTCAGAAGCTTACCGGATATTAGCACAAAAAATATTTTGGTACTTAGAATATACGAGGGCTAAAGGCTTATGTTTTTGGAGGTTTAGGGCAGAATAAAGAAAATGAACGCGGGTTAGTAAAAATATTTTTATATTTTTTTTAAAATAAAGCTTATTTGGGATAACCTTATTCCGAAAGAAATGTATATTGCATCGTTAGGTTTTGAAATATTATGCCTATATTTGTCCCATTATTTATTATTAATTTTTATGAAAACAGGTAAAGTAAAATTTTTTAACGAATCTAAAGGATTCGGATTCATTGTTTCTGATGATAACAACCAAGACATCTTCGTTCACCAGTCTGGTTTAGTTCATGAGATTCGTGAGAATGACAGAGTATCTTTTGAAGTTACAGAAGGAAAAAAAGGATTGAACGCGGTTAACGTAGAAAGAATCTAATTTCTAAATATACGCTGATAGCCCGAGGCTATTGTTGTTATTTTGATCCCGTTTAGGTAATCCTAAACGGGATTTTTATTTTATACCTCTTTCATTAATTAACGCCTGTTTTCTTGAACGTTAGTGGTATCTCTTAAAAATAAAAGATGGAGAAGCTAGAAATATACCATCCAGACAAGTTTTACCCAAATCGTACATTTATCATATATTCGGCAGTGGTACTTTTACTTTTTCTAAGTTTTATTCTTCAAGAGTTAGGATTTGATCACAACACAGTCATTTTTGACACGGTAGTTTATCTGGCTTTATTTTGTTTTATAAGTGGAAATATCTTAAAGTTAATTTCTATTGGTAAGTGCAAGCCTCTTTATGGTAAGTTGAATGGCGAAATAATTTTTGAAAAAGGCAGTATTAAAATTCAAGGAGAAATAATTCCAATTGATGAGGTTCAAAAAATTGAATTTGAAGGAACAGATTGGCTAGGCCTTTATGAACAAAATAGGTTTTCTTTTGAAAATGGCCTTTCTAATGGAACAAAAAACTGGCTTATAGTTTATTTAAATGATTCTTCACAAAGAAGAATTAGATTTCAAAAATATGAAGCTTGTCAACTAATAAGGTTTAAAGAGGTCTTATTAGATTATTACGCCAATGGAAAAATTATACCAATATTAAACTAATACTGCGCTTAAGTGGTAAAAGGGTAATGCGGAGGATAAATTATGAAGAAGCGATAAAAGAATCAGTAGGGGAATTATTGATTCTAGAGAAGGAGCAGAAACAGGCTCGGCTACGGGACTGGGTGCGTTTTGTGCGTTACTTGAAAGCAGGGCAAGCGAAGACACAGCTGCAGGCCGGGGAGATGATTGGCCTGCAGCGGCGGCAGAGCCAGCAGTTATGGCAACAGTATGCTCACCATGGGCTGCCCGGTCTTCTTGTTCTTGGCTACAAAGGCGGCTGGGCAAAATTGAGTTCCACTCAGCAAGCTCGTTTGTTGCAGCGCTTAGACCAGGATGATATTGCCACCCAAGGGCAGTTACGGGACTGGCTGGAGCAGGAAATGCAGGTTACTTACTCACAACCCGGTATTTCGGTGCTGCTCGCGCGGCTGAAAGTAAAGCTTAAAACCGGCCGTCCCGTAAACGTGCGCAAAGACGTGGTAGGGGAAGCAGCTTTTAAAAAAACTTCGGCCAAATAAAAGCGCCGTACCAGGAGTCGCAGCTTTATTTCACCGATGAGATGCGCTACGGCACCCGTACCCACTCGCGCCGCCGCTGGACCAGGCAAGGGCATCGGCCAGCATGCCCGGTGAAGCTAGGTTATGAATGGGGCTACTTGTATGTGGCTATCTGTCCTTTTACCGGCGATATGTATGCCATGTTCCTTTCGCACTTGGATAAACAATGCTTTACTTACTTTCTGCAACAACTGCAGCTATACTTGCAGCAAAAAGGCATCGACCAAGCGCTCCTGATGGGCGATGGGGCAACGGCGCATACTGCCCAGCACTGGCCGCAACAACAGCTACTCCAATGGCAGAAGCTGCCGACGGCTTGTCCGGAACTCAACCCCGTGGAGCGTTTCTTTGAAGAACTACGAGCCAGCACCAGCAACAAAGTATTTGCCGATAAACAACATGTGGAAGATTATTTAGCTGACCTTATCCGCCTCCACCAGCAGCAGCCTCAACTTATCTCTAGCCTTACTCTGTTTCCCTACTTAAGCGCAGTACCTACTTAATAATGGTATTAGTTATTTGCAGATGGTTGACAACTTATGCTTAGAAACTCCTGAGGAATGGAATAATTTAAAAAGTATGAAAAAAGGAACCACTACTAACAACACCTAAACGGCAGCATCGGCTAACGCCCTCTCCGTTGTTTAGCAGAGACGTTAGAGCATAATCATTCTGGGAGCAAGCAGTTGCTTGAGCTTTTTTGCTTGTTCACAGTAAATATATTAAATGAAAAAGCTTAGGAATTACCTAAGCTTTTTCATTTAACGGTTCATCTTTAACATTATCAATTAATTCCTGGGCTTCGGCTTGCTCTTCTTGGTCAGCTTCCGGAGCATCATGTTCATCCGCATCCTGCGGCTCGTAACTCAGCCTAATTAAGATAGGAAAGTGATCTGAGCCAAAACCTCTTAACCGTTTCAGCCGAATTAACCGGAAGGCCGAATCGTAAAAAATATGGTCCAGAGAGTAACGGAAAAAAGGAATTAATGCATTATAGGTATTATAAAAGCCGCGCCCAATCCGGGGATCAAGCAACCCGCTGATTTTTCGGAATAAATTAGTGGTATGAGACCAAGCCACATCGTTCAAATCGCCGGCCACAATAGAAGCATAGCGCGAGGCTTTTGCCATACGGGCAACCTGCAGCAATTCACCTTCACGGGTATCGGTATTTTTATCGATGTGAGGTGGTTGGGGATGCACCGTAAAAAAATCGAACCGTTTACCGGTCGGCATCTCTACAATCGCATAAAACGAGGGAATACCTTCTTCTACTAAAAACCTTTTTTCCTCATTTATTAATTTAAATTTGCTGAAAAACATCATGCCGTAGGTGTTCTCCAGCGGACATTTAATACAGTAAGGATAAACCTTATCCAGTTCAGCAATTTCCTGCGCCCATTTATGATTGGGTTCGTTAATCAGCAAAATATCCGGATCATTTTCCCGCACTACCTTCAGAAACTTGCCATAACGGGTATTCGACATCCTAACGTTGGATATCATAATACTAAAGGTATTTTTAGGCGCTTCAAGATTGCTTTGTAGAGCCTCTACCGGGCATAAAATGGTAAACTTATAAAAGTGCAGTACCTCGTTTATAACAGCAAGCCCTAACAACAAAAGAAAAAACTTGTCTGGCAGCGTAGGAGCACCATACAAAAATGCGTACGTTCCTGAAATTACAACCAGAAAAAAAGCAATCTGGGGGCGGGGAAAATCCAGTATTCTAATCCACCAATAAGTTGATTTAATAAGTGGCAAAAATGAAAAAATGATCATAATTGATCCGAAAACTTCTAAAGCGAGCTTCATAGTATTTTGCCAGTCTTCATAAATGAGAATGCAATATATTTAATAAGTTAAATATAATAAAAATATTATTCTGCTACAACCACTTTAATGCCCACTGCCATTATTCCGGGCAGCGGATTTTTACGCATATATTGGGTGAGCTTTAAGGTATAAGTACCCGGCTTTTTAAAGTGTAGGTTTTTTATAGCCAAAGCCGAATGATCAAATAAATCGCCGGCACCTTTACCTAACGGTTCTCCGGTTTTTTTATCCATCAGGTACATTTCGTGCAGTTTGTTGTGCAGTTTTTGGCCGTCCGGATCAAGCAAAGTAGCGTTTACGTACAAATTATAATATTCGTAAAAAAGAGCATTCCGGATATTAAAATAAACCTGATACGATTTAGTGGTATCGGTTATCTGGAACCGGAATTCTTTTGCATCGTTAATTCGCCAATTATTACTTTCAATGTCTATATTCTGTTCGTATATGCGGTTACTGGTATCGCAAGCCGATAATGAAATGAAACCTAAGAGCGTAATAAAGTATAATAACTGCTTAATCATGAACTAACAGGTTTATCAGGACGGTTGTCGGAGCGGGGCGGACGGTTATCTCGATTATCCCTATTATCGCGGAAAGGCCGCTTGTGCTGCTTTTTCTTTTGCCCTTGTCCGCTGCCGCCATTACCCTGCGGTTTATTTTCGTTCCGGGCACCGTTCTGTTTGGGCTCATTGCTTTTTACTTCGGGTACAGCGGTTGCCACACCGGCTAAAGCAGGAGCCTGATTATTCTTATTTTTCTTCTTTTTCTTTTTCTTCGATTTAAACTTCTCGTCCAGGCGCTCCAGGTTGCCTTCTAGTTGCGCTACCAATTCTACTTTTTTCTGTTGCTCAACTTTTTCTTCTACCGTCAGCGATTCAACTACGATGCCTTTGCTATTAAGTTCCAATATTTCTTTAACGCGTTCAACCGGAGCCGGATACCAGTTATTATCGTTTTTAAAGCCAAACCACATTACCCGCTTAAATATATCGGTTTTTTGTAATATAGCATCTCCCTTTTGTAACTGTAAAGGTTTGGTAATTGTAGGAATATCTTTTAAGGCATCCAGGTAGGTTTCGAGTTCGTAGTTCAGGCAGCATTTTAAACGGCCGCACTGCCCCGATAATTTGCTGGGGTTCAGCGATAAGTTCTGGTAACGCGCTGCCGTGGTAGAAACACTTTTAAAATCGCTTAGCCAGGTAGAACAACATAACTCGCGGCCACAGGAGCCTATACCACCCAAACGGCCCGCCTCGTGACGCAAACTGATTTGGCGCATTTCTACCCGCACTTTAAATTCATCGGCGAGTTTGCGAATTAAATCCCGGAAATCTACGCGATCATCAGCGGAATAATAAAAAGTAGCTTTAGAACGATCGGCCTGGTATTCTACGTCAGATAATTTCATCTTCAGTTCCAGTTCCTGAATAATGCCGCGGGCCCGGTACATGGTGCTGCTCTCCAGGTCTTGCACCAACGCAAATTTATCCAGGTCTTTTTCGTTGGCAATCCGGTAAATATTCCGGATTTCTTCGTTGTTGTCAACCTTTTTCTTCAGCATTTGCAGGCGTACCAGTTCCCCTTTCAACGAAACATACCCCACGTGGTACCCATTGGGTACTTCTACCACCACCGGATCGCCGGTGGTTAAAACCAAATTATTGCTATTCCGGAAAAAATCTTTCCGGCCACCTTTAAAACGTACTTCTACAATATCAAATTCCTCAAACGACGTAGGTAAATCCATATCGCTGAGCCAATCGAATACATTTAACCGGTTGCAGCCTCCTGTGCTACAACCGCCGTTGCTTTTGCAACCCTTGGGGCTGCAACCGCCACTAGAACATGAATTACATCCCACAACTAATACTTCTTTATATGTTAATTCTTGTTTTCTAACTAAAAATAAGAGACAAATATACTAAAATCTCCTGCATTGGATAATATTCATTTATATTGAGATTACCCTAGCCCTAATACTACTACATTTAACGGACATTCTGCTGTTGTTAAGACAAATTTCTGTAGGAAAAAATTCGGGTGGCTTTCCTAACCCGTAACCGCTACAAACCAAAAAGAGCTGGTTCTTTGTCTGAACCAGCTCCTTTTTGGTGAGTAATAAAATAGTTATCAGTTGCTTAAGGTTTTAATACCACCTTTACGCAATTATCTTCTTTTTTCTTAAATATTTCGTAGCCTTGGGCCGCCTGGTCGAGTGGGAGCGTATGCGTAATAATATCATCCAGACGAACTTTCCCTTCCTGTACCAGTTTCATCAGGTGGTCGATATAAATTTGTACCGGCGCCTGGGTGCCCATGAGGGTAACACCTTTATCAAACCACTTATAAATCGGGAAATTATCGAAAGCCGAGCCGTAAACGCCAACCACGCTTACTACACCGCCGCGGCGCACAGCACTCAAACAAGTTTCCAAAACTTTGGCAGTTCCTTTTTCTACGTTAAATACCGCTTTGGCTTTGTCCAGAATACTGCGGTCAGCTTCCATGCCTACGGCGTCGATGCACACATCTGCGCCCCGGCCTTCGGTTCGGCTACGGATTTCTTCTACTACCTGCTCCTGGTTTTCCCATAATATTGTTTCGGAGTTGGCGGCTTGCCGGGCCATTTCGAGGCGGTATGGCTGCAAATCAATATTTATTACCCGGCCGGCTCCCATTAGCCACGCCGATTTAGCGGCCATAATGCCCACCGGACCAGCCCCAAATATAGCTACGGTTTCGCCACCTTTTATCCGGCCCCAATCAGCGGCGGCCCAACCCGTCGGGAAAATATCAGTTAAAAATAATACCTGCTCATCGGTAAGGCCATCGGGTACAATTCTTGGACCAAAATCGGCGTAAGGAACCCGCACGTATTCGGCCTGACCGCCATTGTAACCGCCGTATAAATCGGTGTAGCCAAACAAAGCCGCTCCTTTTTGGTCCATAAAGCCGCCTTCGGGGCCATAATTGGGGTTAGAGTTTTCGCATTGGGTGGGCCATTGGTGCGTACAAAAATAACAGGTACCGCAGGCAATCGGGAAAGGAACTACTACCCGGTCGCCTTTCTTTAAGTTGGTTATGCCCGAGCCCACTTCTTCTACAATGCCCATAAATTCGTGGCCCAGCACCATGTTGCGCATTTGCGGCACAAAGCCATCTAAAATATGTAAATCGGAGCCACAAATGGCCGTAGAAGTTACCCGGATAATGGCGTCGCGGCTTTCTTCTATTTTAGGGTCTTCTACATTTTCGACCCGTACATCGTTAATTTTGTGAAATACCAATGCTTTCATAGTTTTCCTTAAGTTTAATTATCAGATAATTATTTAAGCTGTGGCTTTTAGAAGAGGGGGCTAAACAGCGACAGGTAGATGCTTTAACGGGGAAAACAAGGTAAATGGTTGTTATGCTGTTGTTAAAGAAAGCAACTCAGAAAATAATTAGCAGAGGTAAAAGGGGGTGGGGCTTAATGCAGGGAATAAATATCGAAGCCGGAGGAAGTAAAAAAATAATAGAATTTTTCACCCACCAGCGCTTTAGAATAGTTTTTACCGGCAGGTAAGTTTATGGTACGGTTTTGCTGATTATATAAATTCAGAAATATTAACTGGTTTTCTTTTACATAATAAAGTTCTTCGTCTTTAAACCCAATATAATTTACCCCAGCTAAAGGCAATCTCTTTTTGTAATTGCCCATGTTGTCGAAAATATATATGCCGGAATTACGGTCTAGCATATACAAATTGTTTTGATATTCGCGCATAAACCTGATGTCGCCGGCCGATTCCGTCAGAATTTGGTTTAGTTCGGTTTTGAGCACCGCATCAGGGTATCGGATATCTACTTTACTTAGGGTAACATCGCTTTCGTTCAGCAGCCAGATACGATCATCGGCGGCCAGCGTAGCAGTTCGGATAATACCATTGGTAAAGTCGGAGAGGCGGGCCGAGGTAATAGGGGTAAGGAACCGATCGAGTAAAGTTATTTGCTGCCGGTCGTCGTAGAATAATAACGTTTTTACCATGTTCCAGGCTTCTACGTTGGCCACATGGCCGGTAGCGGGCGGCGAAAAGGTTTGTATTGCTTTACCGGTAGGGTCGAATTTATAAAGAATATTTTTGGCATCGGTTACGTAAATATTAGATAACCGATCGAGCGAAATGGCTTCTGGTTTACTAACCGGCACAGAACGGATATACGTTAACGATTGCGCTGTTGCTTTGGATGCAAATAATACAGCCGCTATCAGCAGTACCCGAAGAAGATAATTAGGCTTCAAAATATTTAAGCTTAAGCAATTGGCCATCATATTCGGCATAAGAGCAATAATTGACCCACTCTCCTAAATTAACGTACTGGCTGTTTTTATTTATTTCTAAGTCTAAGGGCAAATGCCGGTGCCCGAAAATATAGTAATCATGGTGATTATGTTTTTCCATTTCGGAGCAGTAGGTAACCAACCATTCTTCGCCAGGTTTAAACACTTCGTCTACCTGGGTATTTCGGATGCGGCTTTTCCGCGACCAATAATTAGCTACCCCAATACCCAGGTTGGGGTGAATGCGCGCAAAAAGCCACTGCGAAAGTTTACTCGCAAATATCTTTTTTAAAACTTTATAGGTGTAATCTTTCGGGCCTAGGCCATCGCCGTGACCGATGTAAAACTTTTTTTCGTTAATCTGGATGGATACGGGTTGCCGCACCACCGGAATATTTAGTTCCTTGGTAAAATAATCGAACATCCACATATCGTGGTTGCCGGTGAAAAAATAAATGGGTAAGCCGCTGTCGCTTAATTCTGCTAACTTACCTTGCAACCGGATAAACCCTTTGGGTATGGCGTGCCGGTATTCGAACCAGAAATCAAAAATATCGCCTACCAAAAACAGCATCTGGGCATCGTGCCGGATGGTATCGAGCCAGCGCACAATCTTTTTTTCCCGGGCTAAACTCGATGCGGCATCGGGCACCCCCAGGTGAAAATCAGACGCAAAATATACTTTTTTACCGGGTTCTAACTGACTAATGGAGGGTATCATCAATCAGAAATAAGACTAACTCTTTGGGACCGTGGGCGCCCATTACCAGGGTTTTCTCAATGTCGGCGGTACGGCTGGGACCGCTTACCAAAGAAAGCATCGATGGAAATTTTTTATATTTCTGCCGTACGTAAGCCAAGCCATCTTTAATATCGGGCAACAACTGCGATGCAAAAGCCAAAACTAAGTGCTTTTCGGGGTAAATGCTTAAACGGCGGCCGCTTTCGTTAGCACCACTTACCAGAATGCTGCCGGTACGGGCAATCAGGGCTTCGCAGGTAGTAAGGCTGGCTTCGGCATTTTTAATAAAGGAAGCTTCATCATCGTTAAAATCAATGCCGCCGGCTTGCAAATGGGCTTTCAATTCCGGTTCCCAGACGTACAAGTGCTCTATTTTCTTTTCCTTTTTAAATACGTAGAGGTGATCGAAAAAATTTTCGTCAGAATCGCAGTAAACAAAAGTGCCGCTGTTTCTTAAGAAAACAGTAGCAAAAGTAATAGATAAATCCTCATCGGGCAGGGGATGCACCGAGGTAGCAAAGTCGGGGGTAGAAGGCATAAAAGGCGCTGGTTTAGCCAGCGCCTCTCTTATTTTGCCTAAAATTATATCTTTAGACCTTGGTTCGTACATAAAAACTTAGTGGAAATCAGGGTTAAACATCGAACGAATAAGTAGAACCGGGCGTAGCGCCTTCGCTTTCTTTTTCAGATTCTTCTTGTTTTTCCTGTCCGTTCTGGCCTTTCTGCTTGCCGTTATCGTGCGCAACCGGAATCGGATGGGTTTCCTGTTCTACTTCACTTAGGGTTTTGCTACGGTCGGTACCGGCGGTGTGGGCCTGGTACGTAGTTAAAGCGGCAAACGGCCGCGGGCCTACCAAACGCTCTAAATCAGTCTGGAACAATATTTCTTTCTGTAGTAATTCCCGGGCTACAATTTCCAGTTTATCTAATTTATCTGTTAGCAACTGTTTTGTCCGCTCGTATGCATCCGAAATAATTTTCCGTACTTCGTTGTCAATAGTTTGGGCAGTGGCTTCGGAATAAGGCTTGGTAGTTGAATATTCGTTAGCGCCTTTAGAATCGTAATAAGAAATATTGCCAATCTTGTCGTTCATACCATACATGGTTACAATGCTGTAAGCCATTTTGGTAATCCGCTCCAGGTCACTTAAAGCACCGGTTGAGATTTTCCCGAATATAATTTCTTCGGCTGCGCGGCCACCTAAAGCCATACACATTTCATCAATTAATTGCTCGGTGGTGTACAGGAATTGTTCTTTTGGTAAATATTGGGCGTAACCCAGGGCGGCAATACCGCGCGGTACAATACTTACTTTAACCAATGGGTCGCAGTGCTCCAGGAACCAGCCCGCAATAGCGTGGCCCGCCTCGTGGTAAGCCACAATGCGTTTTTCTTCCGGCGAAATAATTTTGTTCTTCTTTTCTAAACCACCAATTACCCGGTCGATGGCATCGTTGAAGTCTTGCATTTCTACCTTTTTCTTGTCGCGGCGGGCGGCAATCAGGGCGGCTTCGTTACACACGTTAGCTATTTCGGCACCGGCAAATCCAGGGGTTTGCGCTGCTAATTTCTTAGCATCCACATCTTCGGATAAAGCCAATGGGCCCAAGTGTACTTTAAATATTTCGGTACGGCCTACAATGTCTGGTTTATCAATACTAATCTGGCGGTCGAAACGTCCTGGTCTTAAAAGGGCTGCATCCAGTGTGTCGGGGCGGTTAGTGGCCGCCAGAATAATTACCCCAGAGTCGGTGGCAAACCCGTCCATTTCTACCAGCAAAGAGTTCAGGGTATTTTCACGCTCGTCGTTACCGCCCGGCACCTGGCCCCGGCTCCGCGAACGGCCAATAGCATCAATCTCATCAATAAAAATAATACAAGGCGCTTTGGCTTTTGCTTGCTTAAACAAGTCGCGTACCCGCGCGGCACCAACCCCCACAAACATTTCCACGAAATCGGAACCCGAAAGCGAGAAGAACGGTACATCGGCTTCGCCGGCTACGGCTTTGGCTAGTAAAGTTTTACCGGTACCCGGAGGACCTACCAGCAAAGCACCTTTCGGAATTTTACCTCCCAGAATGGTAAACTTGCTTGGGTTTTTCAAAAACTCTACAATTTCCTGAATTTCTTCTTTGGCTTCTTCCAGGCCGGCTACGTCTTTAAAGGTAATTTTTACCTTGTTTTCGGCATCGAATAAAGCAGCCCGCGATTTACCAATATTAAATATTTGGCCGCCGGCACCACCGGTAGTAACCCGGCGCATTAAGAACCAGAAGCCAAATAGCATTAATAAAATAAAGCCCCAGTTCACGAAAAATTCGGAGAAGCCGGTTCTTTCTTCAATGCTGTAGCCAATGCGTTGGTCTTGCGGTACTTTCTCTTGTAGTTTGGCTAAATCTTCTTTAAAGCTTTCGCCGGAAAAGATAGGCAAGTAAAATTGCGGGCCTTGCTCCAGGGCCCAGGCGCCACGGTTAGGTACTATTTTACGGTACTTTTCATTTTCGAGGGCCGCCGGATTAAGCGTAACTTCTACAATCCGTTTGTTTACCACTACTACCAGGCGTTCTACGTCACGGCTCAGCACCATGTCTTCGAACTGCTGTTGGTTAATTTGTACGGTTGCGTTGCTGCGGTTAAAATAGGCAATCCCAAATATTAAAAACACCAATGCTGCCAGTACCCACATTTGCATAGTAGGGCGCGGCGGCGTATTAGGCATATTTATTTTCTTTTTTTTAGGCGTTTTATCTGTCATCTATTCTAAATATTCAATTAATGTAAGAACATCAGGCATGCCAAAATGTTCATTTAGATAATAGTTTTGTTATTCTTCAATGTATCGGATTGGCGCATCGCCCCAAAGTTCTTCCAAAGCATAGAATTCTCGTTTATCTTTCAGAAATATATGCACAACTACGTCCACATAATCCAGTAAGATCCATTCTTTATTTGTACGGCCTTCGCTCTGCCAAGGATTTTGATTCGTAATTTTAAAAACCTCTTCTTCCACGGCCCGCGCAATGGCATCTAATTGGGTATCGGAGTTGGCCGAACTTATGACAAAATAATCAGAAACTGCATTGTTTAAGGACTTAAGGTCAATTACGCATATATCGGAGGCCTTTTTGTCCTGCATTCCTTTTACGACCAGCTCTGCCAATATGTCCGAATTTTCCTTAATCTTCGTTTTTTTCATTTGATATAACTAAATTTGAATTACAATATTATAAAATTCTTTGCAGAAAATAGCCCCAAATACCTTATTTACAGGTAAGCAGGTAATATATTTACCACAGTGCGACTCAACTAACCGTTTTGCACAGAATCTTATTAACAAAAATGAAGCCACAGAAGGCACTGTTGTAATTACCGAATGCCAAACTCATGGGCAAGGGCAACGGGGAAATACCTGGGAAGCCGAACCCGGCAAAAATATTACCCTATCGTTAATTCTGAAGCCTGGTTTTTTGGCTATTCAGCAGCAATTTAACCTTAATATTTGTATTGCCTTAGCCGTATTAGACGTAGCCCGGCTTTACTTGCCGCCAAACCTAAAACTTAAATGGCCCAACGACTTGTATTACGAAAATAAAAAAGTTGGCGGTATTTTAATTCAAAATTCTCTCTCTGGCCAAATTATACAACATGCCGTCATCGGAATTGGTTTAAATATTAACCAGCTTTTGTTCTTGGTGCCTACGGCTATTTCTTTTGCTCAAGTTACAGGCAAGTCATTTAATTTAAACGAGCTAACCGAAAAATTACTGGAGTTTATAGAGGTGCGCTATTTGCAACTGAAAGAAGGCAGAACTGCTAAACTTCGGTTCGAATATTTACAAAACCTGTACCGCTACCAGGAGTTGCACACCTACCAGATTAACGGCAGTTTAGTTGAAGGAACCATTATTGGCATAGACGAAACCGGTCAGCTTTGTTTACAAATCGGACAGAAAATAGAATATTTTAGTTTTAAGGAGATTGCTTTTGTTATTTAGTGGCCCCATGCCGCACAAAATTTTAGGAAATTTTCTGATTGAATTTTGCCAATACTATTAACCTGCTTCTTAAATACACTGCCAAATAATATTTTACAATATACGGTTGAAAGACAGTAAGCTACTTAAAATATTGCCGGCTATAAACCGGGCGCTTTAGCAGGTGTTTGATCTTGTTTTCTGAATGGCAGATTATTCAAAAAAAGTTTCCTGGTATTTAAAATTATTTATTCTATTATTTCTGGCAGAATTTTTGCCACTTACTTTCTCTGAAAACGAGCCTTATTAACTGGTTAAGTTTTTAGCAATACAGCGTTGCTATAAATTGTATAATGTTGATAAATAACAATTTGTAGAAATTAAAATATATTATAGCTTTAATTTATTTTATTGTGTTGTTAAAAATATAGCAGTATATTTGGTCACGTTAAACTGTGTTTAATCTTACCTAAGATAAAATATGATATGAAAATTTTTACTAAAATATTCATGGCGGTTAGTCTGCTGGTAGTTTATATAACGGGTTACGGAGCTAGCCTGGCCTTCGAGCTAAAAGGCGGTGGGGTGTACTTACCTACCAGTGTTGCGGTAAATCAGAGCGATGCCGGCAACCACTTAGCCAGTTCTAGTTTTGTATCTACTTTCGATTTCGCTTCGCTTAACCGGGGCTTGGCTAAAACCCTTAAAATGCCGGAACGCTACTCTTATAGTTTTACAGCCAATGCCGCTAAAGAGCCTATGTTGGGCATGCGCATGTTAAACGCAACGGCTTCAGTAGATGGCGGGCTAACCAAACCAACGTTAAGTGTTTATCCTAATCCTACCCGGGGCATTATCGAAATTCAGTTAGACCAAGCTAAAAACGAGTCTTATAAAATAACCCTTTCGAATACCATAGGGCAGGTGGTAAAAACCATAAAGGTGCCGGAGCAGGCGCTAAGTTCCAAAATCAAGCTCGATCTTTCTACTTATCCGGCGGGCATATATTTTTACAGCCTGTTGGTAAACGACAAAATGGTAGAAACGAAACGTTTAATTCTGCAACAATAAATACCCGTATTTTTACGATATAAGATAGCCGGCCCAAATAAGCCGGCTATTTTTTTAATTAATTTTTGGGCGCTTCTTGTATAAGAGGTAATTTTCTTAATTTCGGGGATTATTTCTAAAGTAGTTTATGAGTAGTTATAGCAGGATTAACAATATTTTAGGTTGGCTTGTCTTTCTTATTGCGGCCATTGTTTACGGACTTACCCTCGAACCTACCGCCAGTTTCTGGGATGCCGGTGAATTTATAGCCTGTTCTTATAAATTATTAGTGCCGCACCCGCCCGGAGCACCTTTTTATTTACTGGTAGCCCGCATCTTTTCTATGTTTGCCGGCGACAATGTGCTGTTAGTGGCACCGCTAATTAACTTTTTGTCGGGTTTGGTAAGTGCTTTTACGGTGCTTTTCCTGTTTTGGTCTATTACCATCATGGCCCGTAAAATGCTGGTGGGTAGAACCGCCGAACCAACTTTTGGCCAGACTTTATTAATTATGGGCAGCGGTGCGGTAGGTGCCCTGGCCTTTACTTTCAGCGATTCTTTCTGGTTTTCGGCGGTAGAGGCAGAGGTATACGGCATGTCGGCTTTCTTCTCGGCTTTCGTGTTCTGGGCCATGCTGAAGTGGGAAGGCAAAGCCCACGAGGTTTCTTCGGATAAATGGCTGATTATGATTGCCTATATGGTGGGCCTTTCTATTGGCGTACACTTGTTAAACTTACTGGCCATTCCGGCGCTGGCTTTTATTTATTATTACCGCAAAACCACCAAACCTACCCGCAAGGGCACAATTTATACTTTCCTGATTAGCTCCTTAATTATTGTGGTAATATTATGGGGTATTATTCCGGGTTTACCTTCGCTGGCCGGTTCTTTCGAGGTTTTTTTTATTAATAATATTGGCCTGCCGTTTAGCAGCGGTATTTTTATTTTCCTGGCTTTATTTGTTGGGTTAATTGTTTATGGTTTCCGGTATTCTATCCGGCATAATAACCGCTTTTTAAACACCGCTTTACTCAGCTTTGTGTTTATTTTAATTGGTTATTCGTCGTACATGATTATTCCTATCCGGTCGGCTTATGACCCAACCATCGACGAGAACGACCCCGAAAATATTGTAAGCTTTGTTTCTTACCTGAAGCGTGAACAATACGGCGACCGGCCTTTGCTGTACGGTCCGCAGTTTACCGCTGAAATTATTGACCAGGAACAAGGCGACCCGCGTTATGTAAAAGGCAAAGACAAATACGAAATTGTAGATTACAAACTAGAGGCGGTTTACGATCCCAAAGACATGAGTTTGCTGCCGCGTATTTACAGCAACCAGCCCATGCACATTCAGGAATACCAGAAATGGGTTCCTATTCAGCAAGGCCAAAAACCTACCATGGGCGAGAATTTGTCGTTTATGATGAAATACCAATTGGGCCACATGTACTGGCGGTATTTCCTGTGGAACTTTGTGGGCCGCGACAGCGATGTGCAAAATGCCGGCGTACTTTGGCCCACTGAATCGAGCCAGGGTTTACCCGAGCGGGTAGCCGATAGCAAAGCGCGCAATAATTTTTACATGCTGCCTTTCCTATTGGGTATTCTGGGCTTAATTTACCAAATCCGGAAAGACCAGCGCGATGCTTTTATTGTGGGATTGTTGTTTTTCTTTACCGGTTTAGCCATTGCTTTATACCTGAATCAGCCGCCGGTAGAGCCCCGCGAGCGGGATTATACGTTTGCCGGTTCGTTCTTTGCTTTCTCTATCTGGATTGGTTTAGGCGTGTTGGGTTTAGCCGATTTGCTAAGTAAATTTATAAAGAGCGATGTAGCGCGGGCAGCCGTGGTAACTTTGCTGTGCTTAAGCGTACCAATTATTATGGCTGCGCAAGGTTGGGACGACCATGACCGTTCAGACCGCTATCATTCCGTAGATTCGGCTAAAAACCTGTTAAGCTCGCTGGCACCAAATGCTATAATATTCACCAACGGCGATAACGATACGTTCCCGCTGTGGTACGCGCAAGAAGTTGAAGGTTTCCGGACCGACGTGCGGGTAGCCGTTTTAAGTTACCTGAATACCGATTGGTACATTGATCAAATGAAGCGCCGCTCTTATAAATCGGCACCGTTACCAATATCAATGGAAATCGAAAATTACCGTCAGGGCACCAACGATTATTTGCCTTTTGTGGAACGGCCCGAAGTAAAAGGCGGCATGGACCTGAAACGTTATCTGGCGCTGGTAAAAGATAACCACGAAGTACTGCAGGTAGCAGCCCAGAATGCTAAACCGTTTTTATCGTTACCAACCAAAGCTTTTACCTTAGATGTAGATAAAGCAGCAGTAATCCGGCATAACGCGGTGCCAAAAGATCGACAGGGCCAAATTCTGGACCAGCTAAGCTGGAATATTGGCAAATCAGCTATCGAGAAAAAGCACCTGGTAATTTTGGATATTCTGGCTACAAACAACTGGGAGCGGCCGGTATATTTTTCTACTACTACCAGTTCTTCGGATTATTTAAACCTGCAGCCGTATTTCCAGCTCGAAGGTTTGGCGTACCGCATTGTGCCGGTAAAAAATCCAGACCAGGAAGAAGAAGGTTACGTGGAAAAAGACATTATGTATAATAACATGATGAACAAGTTTAGCTGGCGTAACCTCGATAACCCCAATATTTTTTACGACGACAGCTACGTGAGTCAATTACCGCCGAATACCCGCGATAAATTCTATCGTCTGGCTACGGCTTACCTTCAAGCCGGCGACAAAGCTAAAGCCAAAGAAGTAATGGAGCGTTGCTTTACCGTAATGCCCGATAAATCGATTCCGTATGATTATTATACGCCGCAATTTATTGAGCCGCTGAATGCTGTAGGCGAACGGAAAAAAGCACTGGAAATAATGGATGTAATGTCTAAGCGGGCTAACAAAGCGCTGGCCTATTATGCCAACGACCCCAATAGCGCTTTATTCGACCGCGAAGTGCAAACCAACTTCATGATTTTGCAGCAACTGGTTATGTCGGCTAGGGCCTTAGGTTTAGAACAAAAAGCGGCCGAGTTAGAACAAACATTTATGAAATATTACGGTAACCGTTAATAGCTTCAAGTCAAATAAAAAACCGGTTCCGGCAGAACCGGTTTTTTTTATTTATTCTTATGGCTACTATCAGCAGAATATTAAATAAAAGGTATTTTAGCCATAGATGCAGCGCTGGTATTTACGTTTATGGTATAAAGACCTTTTAGCCGAAAAAATGAAAAGAATATTCACTTATTTTTTGATATTAGCCTTATTTTTCGGCGCATGCACACCGCGGCAGGCCTTATTCCGGCAAAACCTGGATTATGCTTATATACCCGCTACCACTATAGCTTACGATTACCTGGCCGATAAAGACAGTTTACAGGTTTTTCTGAAGTTTGCCGATGAAGGGTTATTTAAAGATTTACCCCAAAACCAGCTTAAACTATTGTATACCATTAGCCTGAGCTACGAACGGCCCGACATAATTCGGCGCGACTCGGTGCGGCAATTTGGTAAGCGTCTGCGTTTTAAAAATAATTTCGCGTACGTCGATTTTAAGCTGCCCACGGCAGGCATTACGCTGCCTTCGGTGTTGCAGTTGCAGATACCGCAGCACGTGGCCGAAGATGAATATTTATGGCTGGATATTCCGTTGCGGCGCGATGTACTTGCTAAAAAGTTGCTCTTGACAGATGCGAATACCGGGTTGCCCTTGTTTCGCGCGTATGTAAATACTTCCGAGACTTTTAAAATTAAATCTTCTGCTCCCATCAATAGCGTGCAGCTAAAGCAATACGAAACCGATTTTCCAGCAGCATTACCGCCTTTTTCGTTAAGCCAGAAAAAAGTTTCGCCTACTTTAAACCTGATCCGGACAAGTCAGATTCCGGTAGGAGAAAATATTAAATTAGACCAGGAAGGTTTGTTTGTGCTGGATGCCGGCGAGTCCAGTACCAGTATTATTTCGGTTGCCAACGAATACCCCGAACTAACAACCGCCCGCGAATTAATTGAACCTTTAATTTACATGACCAGTTCGGAAGAACGGAAAAAGTTGTACGAGGCCACCGAACCGAAAAAGGCGCTGGATCGTTTCTGGCTCGATATTGCGAACCAAAACCAAGAACTAGCCAAACGGCTGATTAAAGAATATTACCAGCGGGTAAAAGAAGCCAATATTTTTTTTAGTTCGCACAAAGACGGCTGGCTAACCGACCGCGGCATGTTGTATATTATTCTGGGAAAACCTACCGTGGTTAACCGACGGCTGGATGCCGAAGAATGGACGTATATTAACCGCAGACAAGGTGGCGCCACTTATAAATTTATTTTCATTAAAAAACCCAATACCTTTACACAAAATCACTACGAACTAATCCGGCGTCCGGAATACGAGTTTGTGTGGTACAGCACCGTAGAAAAATGGAGAAAAGGAACTATACTAGAGGAGTAAACCCCCGTGGCCCGCGCCGCGAAAAAGCAGATAATATTCAGATGATTTTTGGGCTGCGGCCCATAACCGAGGCTTTGCTGGCGGGCAAAGACTTGGAGCGCATATATTTGCAGAAAGGCCAGCGCAACAGCATGACCATTGAAATAACCGAACTGGCGCATAGAGCCAATGTGCCGGTTTCTATGGTTCCGCCCGAAAAACTGGATACCTTAACCCGTAAAAATCACCAGGGTGCCGTAGCTTATTTATCGGCGATTACTTATTTGCCTTTGGATAATATTGTGGCCGATATTTACGAGAAAGGTAAAACCCCGCTTATTTTAGTGCTCGACCGGATTACCGATGTGCGTAATTTTGGTTCGATTGCCCGTAACGCCGAGTGTATGGGTGTAGATGCCATTGTAATTCCTAGCCGTGGGGCCGCCCAAATTAACGGCGATGCTCTGAAAACTTCGGCCGGGGCCTTAAATATTGTGCCGGTTTGCCGCGAAAACAACTTAAAAGATACCTTAAACTTTCTGCAGAATTCGGGCATTCAGGTAGTAGCGTGTACCGAAAAAGGCGACGTTGATATTAATGCCGGTACCGTAGATTTAACCGGGCCAACGGCTATTTTAATGGGCAGCGAAGAAGACGGAATTTCGCCGGAATATTTAAAGAAAGCCGATGCGAAAGTTAAAATTCCGTTAGTAGGTCAAATTGGCTCTTTAAACGTTTCGGTAGCCAGCGGTATTATTTTGTTTGAAGTATTGCGGCAGCGGTTGGCCGTGCCGGGCTAAAATTAACTTTTATATAGGTAATCTATCAGCTAGTTCTAAACAGTAAACGAGCGGCCAGAATATTTTGAATATTCCGGCCGCTCGTTTGTTTTAATTACTTCGGGTTGGCTCTCTGCTAATTATACCAAGTAGTGTTTAAGCTTTCCATAAATATAATATAAAACCTCTCAATTGTCATGCTGAAAGCATCTATTGGTTAGAAAGTAAAGGAGGTAATTTTCGCTTTACTGGATTTACCTGTAAAGCCTTCTGTCCAATAGATCTTTCCAAGATGACAAAAAAGAATAGGACTGATATAAAAAAGTTTCTGCTAATCAGATTTACTCGTCCAGATTAATTCGGCAGCAGAAATATTGGGGCAAGGATCGTCGTTGGTGCAAATTATTAATTCGCCGGTGCAGGTATAATATTGCGGTATGCCATCTACGGCCGGCCCGGTTACCCAAGTTACAATAAGCTGCTGGTTGCCCGAATTAACCTTGTAAATTCTCAGGTTGCAGGCGTTGTTTTCGCACATATTGCTCTTCTCAAACGTTTCGACTTTAGCTTTTAGCCAGGATAAGTTATTTACGGGGTCTTTTATATCACAGGCAATTTCGGTGTCGTCGTTGTGCTCACACGAGACCAAGTTTAGCGAAAACAAGATTAACAAAACAGAGAAGCAGTTTTTCATGGGGCAATATTATTCCTTTCTGTAGATAAGAGCCCGGCAACCACTTAATAGTTGCACCATCCATTTAAAATTATTTGAATATTCCAGATCCTAGGAAAAATAAAAAGAGGCATTAAAATCTTAATGCCTCTTTTGGTGCTGCAATATTTTTAATATTTAATTATAGCCGCTGCCTTTTTTAGATTTTACATCGGCAACAAAGTCTTTTACCCGCTGCTCTTCATCTTTGGGGCAAATCATAAGTACATTGTCGTACTCGGCTACAATAAAGTTCTCCAGGCCATTTATTACTACCAGCCGTTCTTGCGGGGTTTTAATAATGCAATTGCGGGTATCGTATAAAAGCACATCGCCGTCTATTACGTTGCCAGCTTCGTCTTTATTGCCAATGCTGTACAACGAATTCCAGGTACCTAAATCTGACCAGCCAAAATCGCTTAAAAGCACAAATACGTTATCCGCTTTTTCCATAATGCCGTAATCGATAGAAATATTGCGGCAATGCGAGTAAGCCCGGTTAATAAATTCTTCTTCCTGGGGTTTGTTCAGGTACAACAAGCCTTCTTCAAATATTTCGGCTACTTCGCTTAAATATTGCCGGAAGGCATGCAGAATAGATTTTACGTTCCAGATAAAAATACCCGAATTCCAGACAAAGTCACCGCTATCTAAAAACATCTGGGCCAGTTCTAAGTTTGGCTTTTCGGTAAAGGTTTTTACTTTTTTAAGGTGCTGTCCGCCTTCAATAAACTGGATGTAGCCGTAACCGGTATCGGGGCGGCTTGGGGTAATGCCTAAAGTAAGTAATATTTCTTCTTTTCCGGCGGCGGTAATTGCCTCCTGAATAATCCGCACAAAAGCTTCTTCTTTCAGAATTACGTGATCGGCCGGGGCTACAACCAAAGTAGCGTTGGGGTTAATCTGGCTGATTTTAAAACTGGCATAGGCAATGGCCGGTGCGGTATTGCGCCCAATGGGTTCGCACAATATTTGGTTTTGCGTGAGGTGGGGCAGCTGCTCTTTTACCAAATCGCGGTAATCGGTGTTGGTTACAATGTAAATATTTTCGGGCGGACAAACATCCTGAAAACGTTTTACCGTCATTTGCAGCATACTGGCGCCAACGCCTAACACATCGTGAAACTGCTTGGGATTATTGGTGCGGCTAAAAGGCCAAAAGCGGCTGCCAATGCCACCAGCCATTATTACTACAAAAGTATCTTTGCTACTCATTAAATTAAGCCTTCTTTAAGTAAATCATGTAAGTGTACAAAGCCAGCAAAGTTACCAGATTTTGTTACAATTAGTTGGGTAATATTGCGTTTTTGCATTATTTCTAAAGCGGCGGTAGCATACTCATCGGCCTCAATGGTAAGCGGCGCCGCGGTCATAATATCGCTGGCCTGAATGGCTTGCAGCGAATCGTATTTGTTCAGCATCCGGCGCAAGTCGCCGTCAGTGATAATCCCGGTCAAAATACCATTTTCCTCGGTTAATACCGCCGTAGCACCTAATCTTTTAGACGAAATTTCAATAATTATTTCTTTTAGCACAGCCGTTTCAACTACTGCCGGAGCGGCATTTTGGGTATAAATATCGCTTACCCGCAAGTAAAGCTGTTTGCCCAAAGAGCCACCCGGATGCAAGTTGGCAAAATCGCGGCTGCTAAAATCCCGGGCTTCCAGCAAACAAACAGCCAGCGCATCGCCCAGCGCCAGGGCGGCCGTGGTACTGGAAGTAGGTGCCAGGTTGTGCGGGCAAGCTTCTTTTTCTACCGATGCATTTAAAATATAATCGGCTTGCTGGGCCAGGTAAGAACTGGGGTTGCCAACCAAGGCGGCTAATTTAGAACCTTTACGTTTGAGTAGCGGCACCAGTACCTTTACTTCGGGGGTGTTGCCGCTTTTAGAAATGCAGATTACAAAATCATCGGGTTGAATCATGCCAATATCGCCGTGAATGGCATCGGCGGCGTGCATAAACAAAGCAGGCGTGCCGGTAGAGTTAAGCGTAGCAACCATTTTGGCGGCTATATGAGCACTTTTGCCAATGCCGGTTATTACCACCCGGCCAGGCGTCTGTAATATGGCCTGTACACAAGCTTCAAAATCATCATCAATGAAATTTACAAGTCGCTGAATGGCTGCTGCTTCTTCCTGCAAAACATTTTTCGCGATTAATTTAATATTTTTTATTATTTTCAATTTAAATTTGTATTGGGCTAGAGAAATAGCTGAAATAAAATTAACGTAAATCTATTTTTATTAAAATACCCTTAAAGAACAAATGTTAGCCACACAAGAGTTACAGATTAAAGACAAATTAAAAGAAGTTTTTGGGTATAACCAATTCAGGGGAAATCAGGAGGCTATAATTAACAATATTATAAATGGTAACAATACGTTTGTTATCATGCCTACCGGGGCCGGAAAATCGTTGTGCTATCAGCTTCCCGCTCTTGTGCTACCAGGTACTGCCATTGTTATTTCGCCCCTGATTGCGCTCATGAAAAATCAGGTAGACCAGTTAAATGCCTTTGGCGTAAATGCGCAGTTCCTGAACTCAACGCTTACCAAAGCGGAAATGAATAAAGTTAAAAAGGAAACCATTAGCGGCGAGGTAAAACTGCTCTACGTAGCGCCCGAATCGCTGACGAAAGAAGAAACTTTAGATTTTCTGCAGAAAGCTAAAATATCGTTTGTGGCTATAGATGAGGCGCACTGTATTTCGGAATGGGGCCACGATTTCCGGCCGGAGTACCGTAAAATTAGAGGTATTATTGATAGTATTGGCGATTTGCCAATTATAGCACTTACCGCAACGGCCACTCCTAAAGTGCAGCTAGATATTCAGAAAAACTTGCAGATGGACGATGCTTCGGTGTTTAAATCGTCGTTTAATCGCACCAACTTATATTACGAGGTTCGGCCCAAGCACAATACCAAGAAACAGCTTATTCAATATATAAAGAAGCACAAAGGCAAAAGCGGTATTATTTATTGCCTGAGCCGCAAAAAAGTAGAAGAAATTGCCGAACTGTTGCGCGTGAACGATGTAAAAGCATTGCCTTATCACGCGGGCTTGGAACCGGGTATCCGGATGGCTAACCAGGATGCTTTCCTGAACGAAGACGCCGATGTAATTGTAGCCACCATTGCTTTCGGGATGGGCATTGATAAACCGGATGTACGCTTTGTAATTCACTACGATACTCCTAAATCTATTGAAGGCTATTACCAGGAAACCGGTCGGGGTGGCCGCGATGGTTTAGAAGGTAACTGCCTCATGTTTTACTCTTACGACGATATTGTAAAACTCGAAAAATTCAGCAAAGACAAACCGGTAACCGAACGCGATAATTCCAAATTATTATTGCAGGAAATGGCCGCTTACGCCGATTCGGCAGTTTGCCGCCGGAAGCAACTGCTGCATTATTTTGGCGAAATTTTTGAAAAGGACTGCGGCTTTTGCGATAACTGCGTGCACCCGAAAGAGCGTTTTGAAGCCGGCGAGGAAGTATTATTAGCCCTGAAAGCCGCGGTACAAACCGAACAGCGCTTTGGTATGGACCACCTGGTGGCGGTACTTACCGGCATGAAAGACCAGTACGTTGAAAGCTACTCGCACGACCAACTGGAGGTTTATGGCAAAGGTAACGAACAAGATGCCCAGTTCTGGAATTCCGTTATCCGGCAAATTTTACTATCCGGGTTCCTGGAAAAAGATATTGAGAACATAGGCGTATTAAAAGTTACGCAAAAAGGCTACGACTTTATACAGGGCCCGCACCCGATTAAACTGGCCAAAGACCACAACTTCGAAGAAGAAGTACAGAAAGAAGAAGAAAAAGAAGAAATTCAGTCTTCGGCCGGCCACGATACGGTACTGTTTGATATGCTGAAGGCGCTTCGGAAAAAAATGGCTAACCAACTGAACTTGCCCCCTTACGTGCTTTTTCAGGACCCTTCTTTAAAAGAAATGGCCACTACTTACCCCACCAAAAAAGAAGACTTGGCCCACATTAGCGGCGTGGGTATGGGTAAGGTGCAGAAGTTTGGCAAGCCTTTTATGGATTTGATTACTAAGTATGTAGAAGATAACGATATTGTTACGGCTGCCGATGTAGTGGTAAAATCAGCCGTTAATAAATCTAAAATCAAAATCTATATTATTCAGCAGATAGATAAAAAAATGGATTTGGAAGAAATTGCGGCTTCCAAAGACATTACCATGGCCGAACTAATTGAAGAAATAGAACATATTTGTTATTCCGGTACCAAATTAAACCTGAACTATTACATAGACGAGGTATTGGACGAAGAGCGGCAGGAAGAAATTTACGATTATTTTATGCAAGCCAGCACCGATAACATAGCCGTAGCCTTAAAAGAACTGGGTACCGACGATTACACCGAAGAAGATTTACGCCTGATGCGCATTAAGTTCTTGTCGGAATACGCAAATTAAACGGTTGTAAGGTTGAATTGCTAAATGGTTAAATTATTGATGATTTAGAACATTTAATATAGCCAAGACATAAAGCTGACTCATTCTGGGTCAGCTTTTTTGTTTCCGGCGGTTTATTTTCCATTAATTTTCCGGCACGAATAAGAGAACGCTTTTGGAAAATTGGTAACTTCGCCGCGCAAGCACCTATTATTTAAAAAAGCTGTTTAGCAATTTAACCATTTAACAATTCAGCCATAATGAATATTTTAATAATCGGATCGGGTGGAAGAGAACATGCCTTGGCCTGGAAATTACGCCAAAGCGAGTATGCTGAAAAAATTTTTGTGGCACCGGGCAATGCCGGTACGGCCCAGGTAGCTACCAATGTTGATATAGCCACCACCGATTTTGAAGTGCTTGCCAAATTTGCCGACGATTATGATGTTATGATGGTGGTAGTGGGGCAGGAGGCAGCCTTGGTAGCCGGTATTCACGATTATTTCAAGAAACTGGAAAATTCGCGGCATATATTGGTAGTTGGGCCTTGTAAAGATGGCGCGCAACTGGAAGGAAGCAAAGACTTCTCGAAACAGTTTATGCAGCGGCACAATATTCCGACAGCCCGCTACGCCACCTTCACCGAAGCCAATTATGTAGATGCCATTAGTTATTTAGAGAATCATCGGTATCCGGTGGTGTTAAAAGCCGATGGTTTGGCTGCTGGCAAAGGCGTGGTAATTGCCCAGAATTTTGAAGAAGCCAGCCAGCAACTGGAAGGCATGCTGCATTTACGGCGGTTTGGTGAGGCTGGCAGCAAAGTAGTAATTGAAGAGTTTTTAGAAGGTATTGAGTTATCGGCTTTTATTTTAACCGATGGCAAAGAATATATTTTACTACCCGAAGCCAAAGATTACAAGAGAATTGGGGAAGGCGATACCGGCCTGAATACCGGTGGCATGGGCGCTATATCGCCGGTGCCGTTTGCCGATGCTACTTTTATGCAGAAAGTAGAAGAACGCATTATTAAACCTACTTTAGCCGGATTACAAGCCGATAATATTTCTTATTCCGGATTTCTGTTTATTGGTTTAATGAAAGTTAACGACGAGCCGTACGTAATTGAGTACAACGTACGGTTAGGCGACCCCGAAACCGAAGCCATTTTGCCCCGCATTAAAACCGATTTATTTGAGTTGTTCCGGGCTTTACACGACGGCGAACTGAATAATTTTAAATTGGAAATTGATCCGCGTACCGCCGCCACCATTATGCTGGTAGCTGGCGGATACCCCGAAGACTACAAAAAAGGCGATGTTATTTCGGGTTTGGAAGTGCCCGGCGAGGTATTAACATTTCATGCGGGCACTGCCCAAAACGACAAAGGCCAGATTACTACCAACGGCGGCCGGGTTATAGCTTTAACAGCTTTAGGTAATAATTTGCCCGATGCTTTAGCCAAAGCCACCACTGCCGCCGAAAAAATTACCTGGAACAACCGGTATTACCGCAAAGATATTGGCTTCGATTTACAGTAACAGTTAGCAGTTAACAATAAGCAATAAACAGTTAACAGTAAATCGCAAAAGAGATAGGTAATATTTTAAATCAGTTTTCTATATAATAGGGCTGGTTGGTAGAAGAAGGAGTTTAGAGATAGAAAAATAAAAAAGGGCCGCTGTTAAAGCGGCCCTTTTTATTCTGAAATCAGTGTAATCTGAAAAATCAGTGTTAATCAGTAGTCTGGACTAGCAATACTCTTCGAACGCGCCTTTCAGGTTATCTACAATTCTTACCAGGTCGTTGCCTTCAATGTGGTACCGCTCGATCATGTGCACCAGCTCGCCATTTTTAAATAAAGCAATAGACGGCGACGATGGTGGATAAGGCAGCATGTGCTCGCGGGCTTTAGCTACCGCTTCGGTTTCCATACCGGCAAAAACAGTTACCAATTTAGTCGGGCGCTTATCGGCGGCCGAAACAGCCATTTTTAAGGCCGGACGGGCTTTAGCTGCGGCACAACCACAAACCGAATTAACGGCTACTAAAACAGTACCTTCGCTCTCCGAAAGAACCTTTTCTACTTCTTCGGAGGTCATTAATTGCTCAAAGCCAGCAGAAGTTAAATCTTCGCGAATTGGGGCTACCATATATTCAGGATACATTCCCATATTATTCTCTATTTTAAATTAAAATTAAATACGTTACAAAAATACATAAAACCTTATCTAACCCAAAAGGTTCAAGATTGGAATTTATATACAAACAACGTTAGAAGCAAATAAGATTCGTATTAGCATAATTTATATGCTTCAGGTTTTTACTTAGTTTTAGCGGAGCACTTTTTATGTCTAGCTTATTTACTATTGTATTGGAGTTATTGCCTAAGTTTTGCGCCTGTTGTTAAAGCGCTGTAATTTACCGGCACTTTTGAGCCAGCATAATTTTGGCTTTGCTATGTCCCATATTTTCTGCTTTTTGCCAACTCGTACAACTAGCCTGGCGGTTACCCATATTATATTGGGCCATACCCAATAAATAATACGCCGATGCATCAGTGGGGTTAAGGGATATAACTTGCGTAAAATCCTGCACGGCATCTTTATTATTTTGGCGTAAACCTTGCGCCAGGCCGCGGTTGTAATAAGCCGCCGTAAAAGATTTATTTAAAGTTATGGCCCGGGTATAATCCACAATGGCCGCTTGCTGCTGGTTTAATCCAGCTTTTGCTAAACCCCTGTTATAATATGCTTCGGCATTCTTCGGGTCCAAAGCCAAGGCTATATTATAGTCCTCAACAGCCTGGCTAAACTTTTTTAAACCGGCCTTGCTTAAGCCCCGGTTGTTATAGGCTTGTACCAAATCTGGTTGCTGGGCAATGGCTTTAGAATATTCCGTAATGGCTGCTTCAAACTTTTGTGCTGCAAAATAGCTGTTACCCGCCTCCAGGTAATTTTTAGCTTTTTGGGCTTCGGTCTGCGTGGCAGCTATAATAATCAGAAAAAGAATAGAAACTAAAATGTAAAATTTCTGCATCTACAATTTTTAATATTTATATCTGCTAAATTATATATTTTTCTGATTAATGCATGCTGCTACCTATTCATCCTGCAGTGTTTTTGCTTAGTTTTCTTGTGTGTAATTCCGAAAATTGGCTATGTAAATATTATATAAAGCCTGAGCAAAATTGATTAAATGTTGGAATGTGTGCTTTTCTTATTTAAGTTTAAGAGAAAGGTCTGTACTGTTATAAATCGCTCATTCGGGTGTCCGCGCAAATATTAAATTCGGAAGAGTTACCTGGCCGAACCTTAACGGCCAACGGCCGGGAATATTTGTATTTCAGCGGCACTTCTTACCTGGGCATGTCCCGCAACCAAAAATTTCAGGCGTTACTACAAGCAGGGTTCAGACAATACGGGCTAAATTATTCCAGTTCGCGGTTGTCTAATGTGCAATTGGCGGTTTTCGAAGAAACCGAAAACTATTTGGCAACTTATACCGGGGCCGAAGCGGCACTAACCGTATCGTCGGGGTTTCTGGCGGGGCAATTGGTGGTGCAGGCGTTGGCAGGCAGCGGTACTTTTATTTACGGCCCACGCACCCACCCAGCCTTGTGGCAAACAACCTATACTGCCAATAACCTGAGTTTCGAAGAATGGGCTACCCAGTTACCCTCTAATATTTCTACCGCAGACGCCAACAATATTTTTATTTTATTTAATTCTCTCGATCCTTTACTGGCTAAAAAGCATGATTTGTCCTGGCTAAACAAGCTAGAAACAACAAAAAATATTACCTTAATTATTGATGATTCGCATGGTTTGGGTGTAACCGGCCAGAATGGAGCGGGTATTTACAGCGAGTTGGTTTTGCCACCGGCCATAAAATTAATTGTAGTAAGTTCGTTGGGTAAGGCATTGGGTATTCCGGGTGGCGTTATTTTAGCCGATGCGGCTACTATTCAAAGGTTAAAGCAGCACCCTTTTTTTGGTGGAGCCTCGCCGGTGGTGCCGGCTTATTTGTACGCTTTTATGCAGGCCGCCAATATTTATGAAGAAGCCCGGGCGCAGCTCTTCCTGAATATTAATTATTTCTTATCTGGTCTAAAAGACAGAACGCTCTTCCAAAGTTTTCCAGATTATCCGGTGTTTTATACTGCCCAAAAGCAATTGTACCAATATTTGCTGGCGCACGATATTCTAATTTCCAGTTTTGCCTATCCTACACCCCAGCATGAACCCGTAACCCGCATTATTCTAAATAGTTTACATACCAAAGCCGATATTGATAAACTGACCAGCCTGATAAATAAATATTCTGCTGAAATTTAAAGCACAGAAGCAACAATAATTTAATAAACCACTGCGCAAGAGCAATTAAAAAGTTTCTGTCCGATTTAACTACCTTTCCGGAAGAAGCAGTATCTTGTCGGCTATATTTTTGATGAAATTTCGGAAGCGTACATGGCTTTAAATTACCTCTGGATTGCCTTTTTCCTGATTGCTTTTGTTATTGCCCTTTTTAAGCTGATATTTTTTCAGGATACCGCCATTTTCCAGGCTTTGGTAACCAGCACCTTCGATAATGCCAAAACCGGTTTCGAAATATCGCTGGGCTTAACCGGGGTAATGACTTTGTGGCTGGGCCTGATGAAAATAGGGGAGCGGGGTGGTATTGTGGCACTCTTGGCCAAAGCCGTGGGGCCTTTTTTTAACCGCATTTTCCCGGACTTACCCAAGAACCACCCGGTTTTCGGTTCTATTCTCATGAATTTTTCGGCCAACATGCTGGGCCTGGATAATGCGGCTACCCCGCTGGGCCTCAAAGCCATGAAAGAAATGCAGGAGCTAAACCCTACGAAGGAAACAGCTTCTAACCCGCAAATAATGTTTCTGGTGCTTAACACGGCCGGTCTTACCATTATTCCGATTAGTGTAATTGTTTACCGCACCCAAATGGGCGCCGCCGACCCAACCGATATTTTTATTCCGGTTTTGCTTACCACGCTTATCACGGCTTTCTTTAGTTTAATTCTGGTAGCCATTTACCAGCGCATCAATTTATTCGATTGGGTAATAATGGCTTACCTGGGCACGGCTTTTTTACTCATTGGACTAGTGATTTTTTACATGTCCGCCCAAACCCAGGAACGCGTAGCTTTAATATCGCAGGTAGCCAGTAATATTATATTATTTAGCATTATTGTTTCTTTCATTGCCTTGGCCTGGCTGCGGAAAGTAAACGTGTACGATGCTTTTATCGAAGGGGCCAAAGAAGGCTTTGGCGTTTCTATTAATATTATTCCGTATCTGGTAGCTATGCTGGTGGCCATTGGCGTTTTCCGGGCTTCGGGCGCTCTGGATATGATAGTAAACGGCATGGGCTGGGCTTTTGCCCAAATGGGCTTCGATACCGAATTTGTGCCGGCCTTACCCGTAGCATTTATGAAACCCCTGAGCGGCAGCGGCGCCCGCGGACTGATGCTGGATGCGATGAAAACTTACGGCGCCGATTCGTTTGTCGGGCGGGTGGCCTCCTGTATTCAGGGCGGTACCGAAACTACTTTTTATATTCTCGCGGTTTACTTCGGCTCAGTTGGTATTCGTAATACGCGCTACTCCGTTACCTGCGGTCTAATTGCTGATTTTGTGGGGGCTGTGATTGCTATTTTATTGGCTTACTTGTTCTTTAAGTAATAAATATTGGGAAAAGTTAATGATTAAATTAATTGGTGTTTAATAAATTTTGAAAAAGAGGTAAGTAATCCACTCGTGTCATTCAGGAGGAAACTATTTGGCTGCCTGCTAAATAGTTTCCTCCTGAATGACATGGGTGGGCTCCATAGCCTTGTAAATAATATACTAGCAGCCTTGTAAATGGTGTACAGGCAAATATTACATTTCACTAGTTAATTTAACCAGTTATTTCCACCAGTTATTTGAAGAACAAAAAAGCTAATTATATTACCTTCCCTTGAAATCCGGCTTACGTTTTTGAATAAAAGCTTCCATGCCTTCTTTCTGATCTTCGGAGGCGAAAGCCAGGTAAAAGTTTTTGCGCTCAAAATAAAGGCCTTCTTCCAACGAAGATTCAAAAGACCGCAGCACGGCTTCTTTGGCCAGGCGAACCGCTACCGGCGATTGCTGTGCAATTTCGGCGGCTAGTTTAAAAGCTTCTTCCAGGTATAATTCTACGGGTACCACCCGGTTCACCAAGCCGTACTTTTCGGCTTCTTCCGCGGAAATAAATTTGCCCGTGAGTACCATTTCCATGGCTTTAACTTTGCCGAGCGCGCGGGTTAAGCGTTGGGTACCACCGGCCCCGGGTAGCACCCCAATTTTTATCTCAGGCTGACCAAACAAAGCGGTTTCGGAGGCAATAATCATGTCGCAGGTCATGGCTAGTTCACAGCCCCCACCCAACGCAAAACCTGATACGGCAGCAATAATGGGCTTCCTGGTTTTTTTAATTTGGTCCCAGGTGGCAAACTGGTCTTGTAGGAGCATGTCAATAGCCGATTTATCGGCCATTTGTTTTATATCGGCACCGGCAGCAAAAGCTTTTTCGTTGCCGGTTAAAATTATTACCCGCACACTTTCGTCCTGGTCTAAGGCTAGTAAAGCATCGCGTAGTTCGCTCATTAGTTGCGGACTGAGCGCATTCAATTCTTTGGGCCGATTAAATTCTATTAAAGAGATATGCTCCCGAATCTGGTTGGTTACTTTAATAAATTCCATAGCGTAGCCTTTTAGATTTAAACAAATTATTCTTCAACGGGCAAATATTTATTCTTTTTCGCGGCACACAAACTGAAAAGTAGAGCGGGTGCGTTGTTCGAGTAATATTTCTTTGCCGTTGGTCAGGTGGTTAATGCTGTCTTCGGTATAATTTTTAATAGTGTACAACAACAGCCCGGCGTTGTAATGAAAAATAAATTGCTCTTGTAACTGTTCTTGTAGCAATTGCAGCCGGTCGGCGTCGTAATCGGTACATACCGAAAACGATATGGCGGAGTTTTGCATCAAATTTATTTTAAACCGCAGTTCGGCCAGCGCGTTAAAAATAGCGCTTAAATTTCGCTCCGAAACAAACGTAAAATCCCGTACGCCAAACGACAGCAAACACTGGTTACCCTTCCGGATAAAAGCCGGCACTAGCTTTTCGTGTTTAGAATCTTTTATAACCGTGCCGGGTTCCTGCGGCTGCAAAAACGATTTTACATACAACGGAATTTGGCGGTTGGCCAGCGGTTTAATGGTTTTGGGGTGAATAACGCTGGCACCGTAATAGGCCATTTCTACCGTTTCCTGGTAAGATATTTCGTCGTACTTATGCGTGCGCAAAAAATATTTAGGATCAGCGTTTAAAAAGCCGGCTACGTCTTTCCAGATGGTAAGCGACTCGGCTTGCAGGCAGTAAGCAAATATTGCTCCGCTAAAATCCGAACCTTCGCGGCCTAGCGTGGTAGTGCGGTTTTCGGCAGCGCCGCCCAAAAAGCCTTGGGTAATAATTATTTTATCTTGTAACAAAGGCGCTACTTTATCTTGCATATTTTTTTCGGTAGTAGCCCAATCTACGCGGGCTTCGCGCCAACCGCAATCCGTAGCAATGCATGTGCGGCAATCTAACCAAGCTGCCGGAAAACCAGCGTGGGCTAAATAATGGTAAAGAATAACAGATGATATTAATTCGCCTTGGCTAACTATTTGGTCATAGTGTTCGTCTGGCGGGCCGGCGGGTAGGTTTTGCAAATATTGCCGGATTTGGGAAAACTGATCTTGCAAATGCGCAAACACCGGGTGCTGGTTATCCGGGAATAATTCGGTGGTTATTTGGCGGTGGTAATATTCTATTTTTTGTAGCGCGGGTTCATAGTCCTGGTGGTTTTCCGCCAATTGGAAAACTTCTTCCAATGCATTGGTGGTTTTACCCATAGCCGAAACCACAATTAAAAGTGGGCCCGAATACTGCTGCACAATGGCGGCCACATTTATTACAGCCGCTGCATCTTTTACCGAAGCACCACCAAACTTAAATACTTTCATATTTTTATTTTAAACCAAACCTCTTGAATTAGTTGGTAAGTTATTTAAATATTCAGGACGAGGAAAAAGGAGAGGGCCACGGGCAAAAAAAAATCCTCTTGCGAGGATTCTTATTTTTTAACCGAACTTGGGTTATTATTTTGTTTTAGCTGCAGTTTCTGCTTTGTCTTCGGCCGTTTCGGGTTCCGGAGCAATATTTTCTTCGGCAGCGGCCTCGGTAAACGGTACGTGTTTGCTTACAATATTATACCAGCCGGTAATCTTTTTAATATCCGATATATAAACGCGTTCGCGGTCGTAGTCCGGCACAATGGTTTCCATAAACTGGGTTAGCTCCGCATTCGACGATTTTGGGTTAACCTTTATTTCCGGGCCTTCCTGCTGGCGAATCCGTTCGAAAACTTCTGCCAATGGCAGGGTTTCTTCGGTATTTTGCTGGTAAACAGATATTTCGCTCAACAACGAGATGCGGTGCTTTGCCTGTGCGACAAAACGATTATTTTTTTCATCCAAAGTTTCCACCACTATACCATTGCGCGATGGACTTACCACCCGGTATAAGCCGCTCATACCGGCAATAGAAGCAATATCTTTTAAATCAACAGGCATAAATAACGTTTAAGTTTTAAAGTTTAAAGTTAATAGGAATACTTGTATTCAGGCTATAACCAGGCGCTTTAAATTTTAACAGCTTTACTAATCTTAAAGCCTCGGCACCTAAACCGCCGCTGGCATCTTTCACTATTTTGTGGCTGGCAGTAGAGCCATCTTCGTTTAGCACAAAGCTTACAATAATTTGGCCGGCAATGCGGTTACGTTTGGCTAATGGCGGATAAACCATTTCTTTGTTAATAAATTCGTACATCGCCTCCTGGCCGCCTTCGTAAAATTCGGCTACCGGTACTTTGTTAGTAGGGGGCGGGCTTTGTAGTTTAACAGTTGCTGCCGGGGTAGTGGTTTGGGCCGAAGCTGAAAAACCAGCCAACAGCAGAAAAGCGCAAAAACCTAAAACTTTTAATTTCATAAAACTTTAATATTATTTACAATGGGTTAACAACGTCTCTTTGCCCAATTTTAGTGCCAAAAATAAGGCATTAATTATTTAATTCGGCGTTTACCGATTCTATAAAATCTAAAATTTCATCGCGGCCTTTTTTCTCTTCCGAAGAAGTAAAAAACATTTGGGGTAATTCTTCCCAACTTTCCAGCAACTTCTTTTTATACACCGCCACAGCTTCCTGGGTTTTGTTTAACGATTGTTTATCGGTTTTGGTAAATACCAGTACAAAAGGAACTCCCAACGTTCCCAGCAACTGAATAAAATCCAGATCGGATTGCTGCGGGTCGTGCCGCGAATCGATCAATAAAAAAACGCAGGCCAGGTTTTTGCGTTGCTGCAAATAAGTTTTAATCATCTTCTGCCATTTATCCCTAGATTCTTTACTCACTTTGGCCCACCCGTAGCCTGGTAAATCGACCAGATACCAGTTGTCGTTTATTTTAAAGTGGTTAATGAGCTGGGTTTTACCGGGTAAAGATGAAGTTTTGGCTAATTTATTCCGGCCCGTTAGCATATTAATCAACGAAGACTTTCCCACATTCGATCGTCCAATAAAAGCGTACTCCGGCAAATCGGTTGCGGGGCATTTATCTACGGTGGTATTGCTGCTGATAAAGGTTGCTTCTTTAATTATCATTATTTTTACTTTACTATATGAATTTATTATATTCTTGAAAAAATGGTATTATACTATTTGAGTATGTCGTGCCTTTATTTTACTTTTACTCTTATAAAGCTTGGTAATTTAATATTTAAGCCGCTTTATTAGTAATAATAAATACAATTATAAAATTTACATCTTTGCTGCAATATATTTATGTATGTTAATGTGTTGTTGATTAAATGCAAAAACATAGATTTAGATATTGTAATTAATAACTAAGATTATTTAAAAATAATAAAAGTACGATAGCCGAATAGTTAATTCTTTCAAAAGCCAAAAGTATGAAACAGAACTACAAATGTATGATTATGCTACTCTTAATGAGCCTGATTGGTTCTGAAGGATTTGCTGAACCATTAAAAAAAGATAACATACAGGAAGCCGAAGCCGCTTACGCCCAGCAAGACTTAAAGCAGGCCGAAGCGCTTTATTTACAAGTGCTGCAAAAAACGCCCAACCATTTTTTGAGCAATGCTCGTTTGGGAAGCCTGTATTTAGGAATTAACCAACCAGCTAAAGCCGTAGCTTATTTTAAACAGGCCATAGCGGTAAATAAAAAATATTCCCAGGATTTAAATCAGCAATTAGCTTTAGCTTATCAGTTATCTGCCGATTACGATAATGCTATTACCGTTTACTACGATTTATTAAAGCGCGAAAAAAAGAACAGCGCCGAGGTAGCCGTTTACCAGAAAAAAATTAACGAATGCATTGCGGGCAAACAGTTAATGGCAAACCCGCTTAAAGTTAAAGTAGATAATTTGGGTGCTTTGGTTAATTCGGCCAGTGTGGATCATGTACCGGTTTTAACCGCCAACGATAACACCATTTTGTTTACCTCGCAGCGTTCCAAAGACCTGCGCAAGCCAACCGCTACTTCCGACGAAGATATTTTTATGATTAACCGGATGGAAGAAAACTGGTCGTCGCCGGCTCGCCTGAAAGAACCATTTAATACCCCCAGCCACGAAGCTATACTGGCCGTAACCGCCGATGGTAATAAAATGTATTTTTACAGCAACAAAAATGGCAAAGGCGATATTTACGAGAGCAAAAAAGAAAAAGATAACGTTTGGCAAGCACCCGTAAAACTAGGGTCTAATATTAATACCAAGCACCACGAACTGTCTTTTGTTTTATCTGCCGATAATAATTTCGCTTTCTTTTCTTCTGATCGGCCGGGTGGTTACGGCGGTTTGGATTTGTACATGAGCATAGCCGATGGCAACGGTAACTGGAGCGAAGCCATTAACCTAGGGCCCAATATTAATACAGTTTACGACGAAGATGCCCCATTTTTAAGTGCCGACAATAATATGCTGTATTTTAGCTCTAAAGGCCACAACACCATTGGAGGCTACGATATTTTTAAATCTACTATTAACGGCGCGGTTTGGTCGCTGGCGCAAAATATGGGCGTACCCATTAACTCGCCTTACGACGATGCTTTTTACGTGCAGACCCAAGACGGGAAAGTTGCTTATTTTTCATCGGACCGGCCGGGTGGTTTTGGCGAAAGCGATATTTATTCTGTAGAGAAAGAAGAAGTTATTGCTTCAACGGAGCCCGAAGAAATGATTGGCCCTTACACCGCTATGGTCGGCGACGATGACTTAGAAGCCATTATGCCGGCCCTTACCAAGGCCCAGGCTGCCCAGGTAAACCAAACTCGCAAATTTATGGGCTATGTAATAGATGCCAAAACCAACGATACCCTGGCAGCCCGCATTACCTTACTGGATAAAACGCTTTTTAACACCGATGTGCAGGTAGAAACAACTCCTGAAGGCTATTTTGAACTGGAACTGGATAAAGATAAAACTTATGGTTTATTAATCGAGAGCAATGGCTACCAGATTCGTTCGCAGATGCTGAACCAGCCGGAAGGTAACGACGCCGAAAACTTTACCGCAATGCTGCAGCCAGATAGTGTGGCAGTGTCGCGCTTAGCCTTACAAAATATTCAGTTTTACCCTAATCAGGAGTTTATTAAGAGTTATTCGTTGGCAGAATTAGATTGGCTGTATACTTATTTATTAGATAATCCGCAGGTAGATGCTGTAATTACCGATTACCGGAATACCGAAGATACTGTACAGGATAAGAAAAAGTTAAATCAGCAAAGAGCCGCCAGCGTTATTAAATATTTAAATGCAAAAGGTTTAGAGCCGGGCCGCATCCGCTTTGCGGCTAAAAACACGAAACCCTTACCCGCGAAAAATGAAATGGCGATGGGCTTGGTTATAAATTTAGAACCAACCGAGTAGCAAACTAATATTTATTTTGTTTATTTAAACGGGTAATTCAGAGGCGTGAATTACCCGTTTTGATTTGCCCTTAAACATACATTTGTACAATGATACGGCTGGTTTTAAGTTTTTGAGCGGCTGTAAAAATGCTTTCGGGCATTTCAGGTGTAAATAAAATTGACCGGCGGTGGTATTATTGTAGAAATAAAAATTACCCTCAAACTTTTAAATAGCTTTATATAAGCCTTTTCTATATAGATTGGTGTAATATTTTAAGACAGATAATTTAGATAATTTTTTGAATATACTTAAGTTTTCTATCTTAGCGCAGAATTTAAGCCAATCGGGAAATCAGAAACTACAATAATATTGGGATACTAACGGCGGCAAACCATTTTAGAGGGTTAAATTTAGAAGAATAGCTATATCAAACTTTGCTAACTAGCGTATAATTACCGAATATATAATTTTTCTTATGCTAATTCTTCAATCAGAAAATAATTACAAACCTTAAACTTATCTGAAAATAATAACCATTTCATATGAATAATTCAACTACTAGAGTTTTCAGGTTTTCTTTTCTATTCTGTTTTGCGCTGCTGGTGGCCTTTTCGGCTATGGCCCAGAGCAACCGGCAGTTAGTGAAAAGAGGAAATAAGTTTTTTGATGATGAAAATTACCGGTCGGCTATTCCTTTTTACGAACAGGTGCTAGCCAAAGACCCGGATAATGCACAAGCCTTGTTTCGGTCGGGGGTAAGTTATATTTCGTTCGATAAAGAGAAAGCGAGCGAGTATATTTACCGGGCGCAGCGGTTAAACCCCAAAGTAGCCAAAGATGTAGAATATTGGCTGGGCCGCATCGACCATTTAAATTACCGGTTCGATGAGGCCGTGGCCCACTACCGGGCTTATGATGCTACCCTCAAAAAGAACGATGAGCGCAAGCCCGAAATTGCCCGGTTGATGCAGCAAAGCCGCAATGCTAAAGCGCAGTTTAACAACGCAAAAGATATTTTCGTGAAAAACCTGGGTGATGAGGTAAATACTGCTTATTCAGAACACAGCCCGGTTATTGCTACGGATGATAATTATTTGCTGTTTACTTCCCGTTCCGAAAATGTAACCGGCGGTAAAGCCGACCAGTACGGCGAATATTACGAAGATATTTTTGAAACCCGCCGCACTGATCCTACTGCTGCCTGGCAACAACCTAAACCGGTTGCCAATATTAACTCGCAGTTTCACGATGCGGCTATCCAGTTGTTCGATAACGATACTAAACTTTTATTATACCGCGACCAGAACAACGGTGACTTCTTTTTCAGCACCCTCGAAAATGGCACTTGGTCGGCTCCTAAGCCGTTAGGCAATAATATTAATACCCGCGATTACGAAGGTGATGCTTACATTACCCCGGATGGTAAATTCTTATATTATTCTACGAGCCATTATTCCGAAAACGGCGACAAAGATATTTATGTATCGGAGCGCGATGCCAACGGCGGTTGGGGTAAACCCAAAAGCATGGGTACTTTAATTAACTCGCCCGACGATGATGATAGCCCTTACCTGACCCGCGATGGTAAAACCATGTATTTTACTTCCAGAGGCCACAACAGCATGGGCGGTTACGATGTGTTTGTAACCAAGTTCGATTCGGTTTCGCGGCGCTGGAGCCGGCCCGAAAACATGGGCTATCCGATTAACACGCCCGATGATGATGCTTATTACCGTTTAAGCCCCGATGGTTCTTACGCTTACTTATCGTCTTACCGCATGGGTGGCTACGGCGAGAAAGATATCTGGACCATTAATTACATTAAGAATGTGGTTATCCGGGGTCACGTATATAACCTGCGCGATAAATCTATTATTCCGGGTGTAGAGCTCGTATTTAGCGGGCAACAAGCCAATAAACAAGCCATTAGTTACCGCGATGTTACCAAACCAGATTCCGGTACTTATTCGGTAAGTGTGTTATCGGGTCGTAAATACCAGGTTTCAGTTTCTAAAGACGGCAATAATATTGCTACCGAAGAATTTGATATTCCGGTTGTAACCAATGACACTACCGTAATAGAAAAAGACTTTTTTGTGCCGTTTACCGATACTACCGCCGCCGGCCGTTTAGCTTTCGAGAAAATTTATTTTGATACCGACGAATATACCTTGCGGGCCGAATCGGTTACAGAATTAGATAACCTGGTGCGTATTTTGAAAGCTAACCCAGGCATTAATTTATCAATTAATGGCCACTGCGACTCGCGGAACACCGATGAATATAACATTGTATTGGGTGAAAACCGGGCCAAAGCCGCGTACGATTATTTAGTTAAAAACGGCATTGCCCAAACCCGCCTGGTTACCGTAAGTTACGGCGAACGTCGTCCGGCTGCGCCTAACGATTCACCGGAAAACATGCAGCTTAACCGCCGTACCGAATTTATGATCATAGCACGCGAAGGCGAAAACCCAGCCGATATTAAAATTCAGGGAGGTACTAATAATAATGGTACCATTACCCCGAAAAAATAAAAAATATTAAATGGGCTCTAAACCCGTAAAAAAGGCTAAACCCAGGTTTAGCCTTTTTTTTTAAACCTTAATCTGTAATAAAAGTTAAGGGATTATTACTTTTGGTTTTTCGTTTCTACAATAAAAATAGCATGTCGGTAGTTCCTTATAAAAATGACCAAACAGGTAAAAAATCGCAGGTAGCGCAAATGTTTAACAGCATTGCCGGTAAGTACGATTTTTTAAATCATTTTTTGAGCGCCGGCATAGATATTTACTGGCGCAAGCAGGCCGTAAAAATTATGGGGCAAAACCAACCAACCTTGCTGTTGGATATTGCTACCGGTACCGGCGATTTTGCCATTGAGGCTTTAAGCTTAAACCCGCAGAAAATAGTGGGAATCGATATTTCGGAGGGGATGCTGGCCGTTGGGCAGGAAAAAATTAAAAAGAAAAGCCTGACCGATAAAATTGAACTGCAGCTCGGCGATTCGGAGAACCTGGCGTTTGCCGATAATACTTTTGATGGTACCATGGCCGCTTTTGGCGTTCGTAATTTTGAGAACCTGCATAAAGGGCTAAGCGAAATGTACCGGGTACTAAAACCGGGTGGCCGGATTGTGGTACTTGAGTTTTCGAAGCCGCGGAGTTTCCCGTTTAAACAGGTTTACAATTTTTACTTTAAAAATATCTTGCCGGTTTTTGGTAAAATTATTTCGAAAGACCAGGCGGCGTATACATACTTACCGGAGTCGGTTCAGGCTTTTCCGGATGGGCAGGAATTTATTAATATTTTAAAGCAAGTAGGATTTAAAAACACACAATGGCATTCTCTTACCTTCGGCATCAGTTCTATTTATACCGGTTTAAAATAATATTTTCCTTTCTAGTTTTTTTGCTTTTAGTGTTAAAAGGTTTTACGGTTTCGGCTCAGGATAAAAAATACATCCAGAAAAACCTGTCGAACCACGATGACAAACCCATGCACTACGGTTTTTACCTGGCTGGTAACACGGCGCGGTTTACCCTCGAACATTCCGATTATTACGTAGATCGGCTCCGCGACTCCATGACGGTTAATCCGAAGTTTTACCCAGGTTTTGCCATTGGCTTTGTGCTTAACCGCCGTATAACTGATTTTATTGATCTTCGGTTTTTGCCCGGCGTAAGCTTTTACTCCAGAGGGGTAGAGTATAAAACCAGCAGCGAAACTGTTACTCAGGAAATGGGGGCTACGTCTATTGAGTTTCCGCTGTTATTTAAATTTAAATCGCTGCGGCGGAGCAATGTACGCATGTACTTGGTAGGGGGCGCCAAGGCCGGGGTTGATATTGGTAACAAGAAAAAAGCCAACGCAAGTAACCAACTGGAAGTAAATACCCAGGATTTTGCGATTGAGTATGGCGTAGGGCTCGATATGTTTTACCCGTTCTTTAAATTTGCCCCGGAGTTGCGGTTTTCCAATGGCATAACCAATCGCTATGCAGCCGGGGTAAACCCCTACAGCCGCAGTGTGCAGGCGGTAAGGTCTAATACCGTTACGCTTTACCTGAATTTCGAGAATTAAGCCATGAATAAAATAGCTTTAATTACCGGTGCTACTTCTGGAATTGGCAGGGCTACCGCGCTTTTATTGGCCCAAAACGGGTTCGATATTATTGCCACCGGCCGCCGCGCCGATCGCCTGCAGGAACTCGAAACCCAAATTACCACCGCCCGGATTTTAACGTTGGAATTTGATGTGCGGGATAAAGTTAAAGTAAAAGAAGCTATAAGCAGTTTGCCCGAAGATTGGCGCCAGATAGATGTATTGGTAAATAATGCCGGTAACGCGCACGGTTTGGCTCCCATTCAGAGCGGCGATGAGCAGGATTGGGAAATGATGCTGGATATAAATGTAAAGGGCCTGCTGTACGTATCTAAGGAAATAATTCCGCTCATGATAAGCCGGCAACAAGGTCATATCATTAATATTGGCTCGGTGGCGGGCAAAGAAGCTTACCCGAATGGCAATGTGTATAATGCCTCTAAATTTGCCGTTGATGCCCTGTCGCAAGGCATGCGTTTTGATTTGTTAAAAGAAAACATCAAAGTATCGGAAATTAATCCGGGCCTCGTACAAACGGAATTTTCGGAAGTACGTTTTAAAGGCGATAAAGACCGGGCAGAAGCTGTATACCAAGGTTTTCAGCCGCTGGTGGCCCAAGATATTGCCGATATTATTTTGTTTATGGTAACGCGCCCGCCCCACGTAAACTTGGCCGAAATATTAGTATACCCGGCTGCCCAAGCTTCGGCTACCGTGGTACATAAAACCTAACTGGTAGTGCTCATGCAATTCCTGGGAATAAAGGAAACCTGCCTTTACGTTCAGGACTTAGCGCGCACCAAAAATTTTTACCACAATTGTTTGGGTTTTGAAGTTATTGGCGAAGTGCCAGGCCGGCATGTTTTTTTCCGGGTAGGTACTTCGGTATTGTTGTGTTTTATAGCCGCCGCTTCGCAGCAAAGCAAATTATTGCCGCCGCATTTTGGGCAAGGCAACCTGCACCTGGCTTTCGAAACAACTATGCAGGATTACGCCGCCCGCAAAGCCGAAATTAGCGCTATGGGCATTTCCATAGAATTAGAATATGATTGGGGGCGGGGCTTCTACTCCTTTTACTTCCGCGACCCGGATGGCCATTTGCTGGAAGTAGTGATGCGAGGTATGTGGGAAGCATAGTTAGTCATGTCAGCTATTCGCAACTTTCTGGCCCTGTTTAAAAACGTATATTTTCTGAAATATCAGGTTTTATCAGTTTCTTCGGAGTAAAATATTGCCTGGGTAAAACTGCCGGGTGCTTTAAGTCAAATTGCTCAAGCTATTGCAATAAATAAGGCTGGCCTTTTATAAACCCAAATTTTCTTTTGAGAATTGCAGCGGCAACAAAGCACTTACCGAGTCGCAGCGGTAAACCTGGCCATTATCGGCTTGCATTAAAACCATAATAGGCGCTTCCTGTAAATTTTCGTATTCGGCCATTACCTGGCGGCAAGCACCACAAGGCAAAGCTGCTACAAAACCATCAGTACCGTTCCGGTGAGCCGTTACAGCTATCTTAATAATTTTCTTATTTTTATTCTGTGCCCGTAAGCCAAATAAAGCAGTTCGTTCGGCACAAAGCCCGGAAGGATAAGCAGCATTTTCCTGGTTATTTCCCCAATGCGTAGTGCCATCTTCGAGCAGCAAAGCCGCTCCTACCAAAAATCCGGAATAAGGCGCATAGGCTTGGCGCGAAGCTGCCTGGGCATTGGTTAAAAGATTTTGTTCGTCGGGCGGTAATTCCGAAGCAGTGGTAAAAACATCTACTATTATTTTTAATTCTAATTTATGGGCCATTTAACAGGTAAACTAATATTCTGGAGAAGCTAAAAATACAAGATAATGCCGAAAGGCCCTAACCGAAGTTGGCAATCCTGCTAATTCTTAATATTTTAAGGACTAAAGTTTAAATAACGATGCCGCATATTTTGTTGTTGGGTGCCGGCCGATCGGCAACGGTGCTTATTGCTTATTTATTCCGGCAAGCCGGCATTTTAGGCTGGCGCGTTACTGTGGCCGATTTATCGGTGGCACACTTACCCAAACCGGAGCAGGAATATTTACAGATTATTTCCTTAAATATTCAGGACGAAGCCCAGTTAAAAGCCCAAATGCAAGAGGTAGATTTAATTATTTCGCTGCTACCGGCTTTATATCACCCAATTATTGCCCGTTGGTGTTTAAAACTCCGGAAAAATTTAATAACGGCCTCGTACGTAACACCTGAAATACAAGAATTACACGCGGCTGCTAAGGAGGCTGGGCTGTTGTTTTTGATGGAAATCGGGCTCGATCCGGGCATCGATCATTTATCGGCCATGAATTTACTAGATAATATTCGGCAGAAGGGCGGCAATATTCTTTCGTATAAATCCTATACCGGTGGTTTAATAGCGCCGGAATCGGATACAAACCCCTGGCATTATAAATTTACCTGGAACCCGCGCAACGTAGTTTTGGCTGGGCAAGGAACCGCGAAATATTTAGAAGACGGCCGCTATAAATTTATTCCGTATCACCAGCTATTTAACCGTACCGAACCAATTTCTATTCTGGATTTAGGCGAGTTTGATGGCTACGCCAACCGCGATTCGTTGCTGTATCAGCAACCATATGGGCTGCAGGATGTGCAAACAATAATTAGGGGCACCTTGCGGCGGCGGGGCTATTGCCAGGGCTGGCACCTGCTGGTACAATTAGGCTTAACCAACGATTCGTACCAATTACCAGAAAGCGCACAAATAACTTACCGGCAGTTTTTAAAAAGTTACTTACCACCAGTTACCAATACGCAAACCGATTGGGTAAACCGTGTGGCAGCGTATTTAAATATTCCGCCAGCAAGCGAAGCCCTGGCCTTATTGCAATATTTAGAATTTCCGGAAGAGCCGATTAACTTGGAATACGCAACGCCTGCGCAGGTGCTCGAAAAATTATTGTTGCAAAAATGGGCGCTACAACCGCAAGATAAAGATATGGTGGTTATGCAGCACCTGGTTACGTATGAGCTTAACGAAGAAAGAAAAGAGCTTAAAGCTTCGTTGGTGGTTTTGGGCGAAGACCAGCACCAAACCGCTATGGCTAAAACCGTAGGCTTGCCGGTGGGAATTGCCGCTAAATTAATTTTAACCGGACAGCTACCGCATACCGGCGTTGTAATTCCTACGCATCCCAATATTTATATACCTCTCTTGCGCGAACTGGAAACTTACGGAATTTCTTTTGTAGAAGAAGAAAGAACACTATAAGTGGCTAGTGCAACTGTTAATTTAAAATATTAAATAATAGTCACGGAGCAGTTCCTGAAAAGCGGTGGTATAGGTATTGTTGATATTGCGAATAAATAAATTCTCCTCCGGAACAGGGGTAATTTGTTCCCGGCCAAACCCTTGAATGGTCCGGATGTGCTTGCCTCTGGTAAAAGTAAAAATATGTAGTGCCGAAATCAAGTGCAGGTTTTCTGCCTGAGCCAGGCTCGCAAAATTTCGGCTTTCGGTGGGTGGCAGCAAAATGAATAATTTACCGGTAGCGGAGAGAAATCGGCGGCAAAATCTAACTATCTCGGATAACGATAACTCCTGGCTGTGCATGGCCACATTGCGGGCCTGATCGGGTGATAAGTGCGAGGCCGCGTAAAAAGGTGGGTTACAAATAATTAAATTGAATAATTGCTGATTAGTAGCCGAGAATTCTTGCAACGATTGCTGATAGACATTTATGCGGTCGGCCCAGGGGCTGCTGTTAATATTTTCCTGCGCCTGGGTTGCGGCCGCGGCATCTATTTCGATGGCGGTTATTTGGGCCGGAGAACGTTGGGCTGCCATTAAGGCCAGCAAACCGGTACCGGTGCCAATATCCAGAATAGTTGCGGCTTGGGTTACCGGCGTATAAGCCCCCAGAATGCAGGAATCGGTACAAACCTTCATGGCGCACTTATCCTGCTTTACCAGAAATTGCTTAAACTTAAAATAATCGTTGGGCACCCCAATCAGGAATTAAGTTTAACGCTGGCTTCATAGCCCTGGTCTATCAGTAGGTTAGGCGAGAGGGCACTTTGTACAGCTAACTGATCGCAGCGCTCATTTTCGGGATGGCCGGCGTGTCCTTTTATCCAGACAAAACGCACCTGGTATTTGGGATAAATGCGCAAAAAACGGGTCCAGAGGTCGGGATTGGCTTTGCCGGCAAAGCCTTTTTTCTGCCAGCCATACACCCATTTTTTCTCGATGGCATCTACCACGTACTTCGAATCGGAATAAATGGTAACCGGAATACCGTCGGTTTTAATGGCTTCGAGGCCCACAATAACGGCCATTAATTCCATGCGGTTATTGGTGGTAAGCCGGAAGCCGGCGGTTAATTCTTTTTCGTGATGTTTGTAGCGTAAAATGGTGCCGTAGCCGCCCGGCCCCGGATTGCCCCGCGAAGAACCATCGGTAAATATTTGTATCATTAATATCTTTTCAATTCAGGAAAAATATCTTCAAAAAAGATTAAGACTCTATTCGAAGATTGGTAATAAATAATTTAATAGAAATAGCGAGTAAGATAAACCCAAAAACCTTGCGGAGTACTTCGGTACCGGCATGACCCAACTTTTGCTCTATCCAGCCCGAAGCTTTTAGTACAATATAAACAAACACCAGGTTAACCATTATGCCTACCAACACATTGGGTAGGGCATACGCCGCCCGCAGCGACAGCAGGGTAGTCATGGTGCCGGCGCCCGCAATTATCGGGAAAGCCAAGGGCACAATAGAACCGCTGCTAGATTCGGGGTTAGAGTGGAATAAATGAATACCCAGAATCATTTCCATACCAAACAAGAAAATAATAATAGCACCGGCCAAAGCAAACGACTGAAAATCGAGGCCGAATAATTTTAATATTTCCTGACCCAGAAAAAGAAAAAGAATCATGACCACGGCCGCTACCAAAGTTGCTTTGCCCGATTGAATAACGCCTTCGCGTTTGCGTAATTCTATAATTAGCGGAATAGAGCCCAAAATATCTATTACGGCAAATAAAATAAGCGTAACCGAAAGTATTTCTTTAAGACTAAACATAGATGATTTAATAAAACTTTAGCCCAAACCTTTATTCGTAGTTAGACAGGAAAAAGTGTTTTAATATTTTAAATTCATCATCCGAAATAGCCGGGAAGTTGGCGATCCGGAAAGTATTTTTAGCCCAGTTGCCGTAGCCGTTGCCCAATATTATTTCATGGCGCAGGGCGTTGCGTTTAATTTCGTCTACTAGTTTTTCGGAGCCTTGCAGCGTAATTACCGTGTTAGAACGTACTTCGGGGTTGGTAACCAAAGGCGTAAAAGCGGTAAACAAATCGAAAAACTCGTACAAATCCTGGCTCCGTTTTACAATATCGTGGTCGATGGTTTTTATAGGGGCCCGCTGTTCCATAACCTGCTGCATCAGGTAAATATTCAGCACATTGGGGGTATTGGTAGTCTGGAAATTAAGCATTTTCTCGTAAAGCGTTACCAGGCTGTTGTAATGCCCCCGTTCGTTTATTTCTTTGGCCCGGAAAATAGTACGCGGCGAGCAAACCATTATGCCCAAGCCGGCCGGCAAACCAAAGCATTTCTGCACCGAAGCGTACCAAATATCGGCTTTAATATATTTTAAAGAAATACCCGCCATCGAAGACGTGGCATCTACGGCAACGAGTGCATCGCGGTAGCGGTTAAACAAATTCAGAATGGTGGTTTCCTTAATTTGGGTGCCGTTGGCGGTTTCGTTTTGGGTAATGCAAACCAGTTCGGTATCGGCATCGGCGTCCAGGTCTTTCACCGGAATTTCATCGTTTACCCCAAATTTAAAACCTTTTGCTTCGGGCCTGATTTTACGCACGTACTGCAGCCATTTTTCGCCGAACGCACCGTTGTATAAGTGGTAACTTTTTTTGCGGGTAAGGCTTTGGGCAATTATTTCCCAACACTCAGTGGCCGACGAAACAAAGAAAATGTAATAATCTTGCGGAATATTTAATTTTTTACGCAACAGCCCTACTACGTTTCTGCTGAGTTGCACGAAACGGTCGGAGCGGTGCGGAATGCTTAAGATGCCTTCGTCGTAGGCCATAGCCATATAATCCCGCACTTCGGGGTAAACTTTAGACGGTCCTGGATAAAAGGTCAGCATGCTTTAGTTGGGTAAGGTGTAAAAAGAAATTTGGAACGCACGGGTTTAAGCGGGCAAATGGCAGCTACGAATTTTTAAGCGCGAAGCCTACTTTATTCGGCCGCAAACTTAAAAAATATTGCAGCGCCAACCGGTAACTTTCCAGCCCGAAACCGCAAATGCTACCCTGGCAACGAGCAGCAATTAAACTTTTATGACGAAACGCTTCGCGGGCGTAAATATTGGAAATGTGTACTTCTATAACGGGCGTGGTAATGGCACCAATAGCATCCGAAATAGCCAACGATGTGTGCGTATAAGCGCCGGCGTTTAAAATAATGCCTTTGTAGCTGAAACCAACTTCGTGAATTTTATCAATCAGCGTGCCTTCGGTGTTCGACTGAAAATATTCCAGTTCTACATCGGGGTAAGTGGTTTTCAGTTCTTCGAAATAATGCTCGAACGAGCGGCTGCCGTAAACCGATTTTTCGCGTACGCCCAGTAAGTTTAAATTAGGGCCATTTATGATAATATATTTCATCTGCTAAAAAGGCTAAGTTAAATCCATAGTTTTGCAAAGGTACATACCTATTAAATAAACTTAGTAAATTACTAAATATTTATCCAGAATAGTGGAAGGCCTTATTTTGGTTCTTTCCGCTGTACTATAACCCAACATTTAAATGAACTGGTCTGTCCTGATAAAACAATTTGAAGCTTACCTGCAACTGGAAAAATCTTTGTCGGGGAACTCGGTAGAGGCTTATTTGCGCGATATTAGGAAGTTAACGCAGTTTCTGGATTTAAAAGGCTACAAAATGAATCCGCTGGATATGCAGCCGGCTATTATTCAGGAGTTTCTGGAATGGGTAAACGAATTGGGCATGACGCCGCACTCCCAAGCGCGCACCTTATCGGGCATCCGGGCTTTTTACAAGTTCCTGATTATGGAAGATTTAATATCTGCCGACCCGACCGAAACCATAGAAGCACCCAAACTCGACCGCAAACTGCCCGATACCTTAAACGTAGAAGAAATAGAGCAACTGTTTAACGCCATTGATGTTTCTACGCCCGAAGGCACCCGCAACAAAGCCATGCTCGAAACCTTGTACAGTTCGGGTTTGCGGGTAAGCGAATTGGTAGAACTCCGGATTAGTAATTTTTATGAATCGCTGGGCTTTTTAAAAGTAACCGGTAAAGGCGACAAAGAACGGTTGGTGCCCATTGGTCGCGATGCCTTAAAATATATCCGGATTTACCTCGACGGAATTAGGTGCCATTTACAAATAAAAAAAGGTAACGAAGATTTTATTTTCCTGAACCGCCGCGGAGCTAAACTAACGCGCGTAATGGTTTTTACCATTATAAAACAACTGGCTCAGAAGGTTGGGTTAAATAAACAAATTAGTCCGCACACGTTCCGGCACTCTTTTGCTACGCACCTGATTGAAGGCGGCGCCGATTTGCGGGCCGTGCAGGAAATGCTGGGTCACGAATCTATTACCACCACCGAAATATATACCCACCTGGATAGGGATTATTTAAAGCAAATAATCAAAGATTTTCACCCGCGGAGTTAAAATATTCGTCCTGGTTTAGGCTTAAGTTAAAATTTTTGGATGAGGTAAACGCCAGCTAACAGTAACAGTACGCCAGCTACCCGGAGCCAGCTAACCGGGTGCTGCGGGAAACCAATTACCCCAAAATGGTCGAAAATAACGGCAAAAATTAGCTGGCCACCTACAATAAACCCAAAAGTGCTGGCGGCTCCAATACGCGGTGCCACTACAATTACCGAAATAATATAAAATACGCCCAAAGCGCCGCCAATCCATTTCCACCAGCTAATACCCGCAATGGTTTTAACTGAAGGTAATAAGTGCGTAGAAGTAAAAAGTACGTAAGTAACCAGAATGGTAGTACCTACCAGGAAAGAAATCATGGCGGTAATAACGGGGTTACCTACTGCTAATCGTAACTGGGCATTAGCTCCTGCCTGAATAGTTACGGCTAACCCGGCGAGTAAGGCAATCAGGTAAAATATTTCCTTTGGCATAAATCAGGCGTGTTTTCTGGCAAAGGTAAAGAATAGGAGTTGCATAAACGCCTGCTTAATTAAGGGTAAACGCGGTTACTTTTTTATTTTTTTCGTAGCTGTCGCGGGCTTTTACCAGGGTATCTATCCACGACGATAACCGGTACGATTTCTGGTGAAAATACGATTGGTATTTGGTAAGGTAATTAATGCATTTCTGGTACTGGTGGGCATCGAGCCAGGGTTTAATCCGGAGCTTTAGTACCGTAATGGCTTGTTCGGTAGGCGCGGCCAAGGCAATGTAAGCATCTACCTGGTCTTCTTCAAAACCCAGAAAATTAGTGTTCAGCATTTTAGCACCAAACTGCGATAATTCAATATCGTTTTCAAGCTGGTAAGGTTCGCGGTAATTAGGGTAGCGCGCTTTAAAGGCTTCGTACGATTCGGGGGTGCCGCTGTCGTTATACAACACATAAAGCTTGTCCCAGGCATTGCGTACGTTGCGGTTATTGGGGTATTTAGAAATAAAATCTTCGTAATCTTTAATAGACGGAAACGAGGTAAAGCGGGCGTAAATACTGTCTTCGGCCCATTTGCGATACTTGCTGTCGGGGTTTTCGTTTACAAATTTTTCGTAGCCTTCCAGCGAGTTTTCGGTGAGCAGCGATTTAAACTCCAGTTGCTCAAATTTTACAATGGCCTCTTCCAGGTAGGGGCTTTCCTGAAAATTCGCGATAAAGTTTTTGTAAGCTTGTAAGGTGCCGTCGGCGGTAAAAGTTTTGTAAAGCAGCAAATCGTATGTTTTCCGGGCTTCCGGTATTTTTTTCGATTTCGGATATTTTTTCATGTAGTTGGCGTAGGCCTCGTACGTGTTTACTTTCTGCACAATTAAATATTCCAGTTGGCTTTTCAGAATTTCGGCGCTTTCGAGTTGGGGCGAGGTAACATGGGTTTTCATAAACTGCTCCAGGGCCTCGGGATCATTGGCTAATACAGCGTTCTGAAAAGCAACTGAATCGATGTGTTGCTGCAAAGCCAGAATTTTATTTTCCTGTACTTCGGTTTTGCTTAATTTTTTGCGGCCTTTTTCGTCGAGCTGTTTGTACATTTCGCGGGCGTTTACCACATGCACGTAGGCCCGCTCAATATCGTATTGCGCAAAGCTCTTCTGCGCCAATATTTTACTTAAGCCGTAAGAAGCCACCACATCGTTGGGGTTATCGGCCAGCCTGTCGGAGAAAATAGCAAAGGCTTTATCGTATTTTTTTTGGCTTAAGGCTTTTAAACCTTTATCGAGCGCAAATGCCGGGTTTAATAAAAAAGTATAAAGCAATATAAACGCCAGCGGCCTGAGTAAATTCATAATCTGCTAATTCAAATAAAATATATGCCTTTAACGAAAAAAAAGCTTAGTAAAGATATATCATACAGCACAAAAGGGCACGCATTAAATTTAAAGTTACGGATTTTTTAACAACAAAACATTAAGCCGGGCATATTGTAATCAGGTAAACTTAAACCTGGCTAGTCTAAATCCGGAAGCTCGGTTAGTTCTACTACGTGACCATCGGGGTCGCGCACAAATATTTGCCACATGCCATCGGGGCGTTGTTTAGGACCCGCAAACGTAACTTGTTTAGCCTTTAAGTCGGCTTCTGCTGCTCTAATTGATTTTACGCGCACCGCAAAGTGGTTGCCGCGGGGTTCGGCTACTACCGGGTTAGTGCGTTCGCCAATTAAATGCAGTTGCTGAACGGGGCCAATCCGGAACCAGGCCCCCGGAAACGTAAAAGCCGGCCGAGCCATAGGCGGCAAGTTGAGAACATCTTCGTAAAAACGGCAACTGGCGGCTACATCCTGCACGTGCAAGGCAACATGGTTTAAATCTAATATTTCCAAGGCTAGGTTAAAGGTGTTTTAATATTAAACAACTGCTAAATAAATAAATTAATCCTGATTCTCCTGCTATATTTCCCAGGGGAATAGCCAAGGTGTCCGCATAAGCTGGTAATAGAAGCTTTTAAGGAACAAAACTGCCTCAAAGAGCCCGACCAGATATTGGAAAGAATAGCCCGGAAACGCAGCGCCCGAAATAATTTTTCGGTTAAAAATTGTAGAAAGTATATGTTTTCCTATTTTACAGATTAAAAGATACTGTTCACCACAAATTCACCAACTAATGATTAATCACCTGCACGCTCGCTTAACTTATTTAACGGTTTTGCTGCTTTTGGCCGGAATAATATTTACAACTGCCTGTAATCGTTCCGATTCTACAGGACAAAGCGGTGAGGCCGCCGGCGAAAAATTACGCATTGCCGTTATTCCCAAAGGAACTACGCATTTATTCTGGAAATCGGTACACGCCGGGGCCGCCAAAGCTGGCCAGGAACTAGGCGTTGAAATAATTTGGCAAGGTCCGCAAAAAGAAGACGACCGGCAATTGCAGATACAGGTGGTACAAAATTTTGTGAGCCGCGAAGTAGATGGCATTGTGCTGGCGCCGCTGGACGAACGCAGTTTGGTACCGCCCGTGAAAGCAGCGCGTAACCGTAAAATTCCGGTTGTCATCTTCGATTCTGATTTAGCTTCTAAAGATTACGAAAGCTTTGTGGCTACCGATAATTACGCCGGCGGCAAACTGGCAGCCCAACGCATGGCCGAAGTGCTGCAAGGCAAAGGCAACGTTATTGTACTGCGTTACGCCGAAGGATCGGCCAGCACCACCGCCCGCGAAAATGGTTTTATGGATGGCTTAAAAGAATACGCGCCGCAGGTTAAAATAATTTCTTCTAACCAATACGCGGGGGCCACCATGGAAAAAGCTTACCAGGCTTCTCAGAATATATTAAACCGGTTTAGCGAGGTAGATGGTATTTTCTGCGCCAACGAATCGAGTACGCAAGGTATGTACCGCGCCTTACAAACATCTGGTAAAGCCGGTAAAGTTAAATTAATTGGTTTTGATGCCAATGAGACCTTACTAAAAGCTATGCAAGACGGGCATTTGCACGGGTTGGCGGTGCAAGATCCTTTCCGGATGGGTTACGAAGGTGTTAAAACGGCGGTGGCTGTTATCCAGAAAAAACCTTACGAGAAACGCTTAGATACCGGGGTGGTGATGATTACCAAAGAAAACATGGATAGCCCCGAAAACGAAGAATTGCTGAACCCAGACCTGGATAAATGGCTGGAAGAATAATAGCTTTATTTAATTATTAAACACAGCGTTGTTAAGTTAATAAAACATGCAGCAAGATACGGCAGCCGCCGGTAATTGGCTTTTGAGTCTGGAGAATATGGCCAAAAGTTTTGGCCCGGTTAAAGCTTTGCGGCAGGTAAACTTGCAGGTTAAAGCCGGTGAGGTACATGCCTTAGTGGGCGAAAATGGTGCCGGTAAAAGTACTTTAATGAAAGTGCTCAGCGGGGCGCATAAACCCGATAGCGGCAACATGTACCTGAACGGCCGGGAATATAAACCCGGTTCGCCGGCCCAGGGCAGGCTGGCCGGTATTGCCATGATTTACCAGGAATTAATGCTGGCGCCGCACCTGACCGTAGAAGAAAATATTTTATTGGGTCTGGAAAAAACAAAGCTGGGATTTCTGCAAAACCAAAAGCAACAGGTACACGAAGCACTAGCCTGGCTAGGGCAGGAAGATTTGCAACCCAATACCCCCGTAAACCAGTTAAGCATTGGCAAGCAGCAACTCGTAGAAATTGCCCGGGCTTTGGTTACCGATGCCCGCGTGGTAATAATGGATGAGCCAACCAGTTCTTTAACCGCCGCCGATGCCCAGGCCTTATTTGGCGTAATCCGGCGGTTAAAAGATAAAGGCATTTCGGTTATTTATATCAGTCATTTTTTAGAAGAAGTATTTGGGGTTTGCGACCGTTATACTGTGCTGCGCGACGGCGAAACCGTAGCTACCGGTAATCTTACTGATATTTCTACGCCCGGTTTAATCCGGCACATGATTGGCCGCTCCGTTGATGAATTATACCCGGCTATTCCGCACGAGTTAAGCGAAACCGTATTACAAGTAGATAACCTGGTTACCCAGCCTTACCACAAAACAATTTCTTTTGCTTTGCGCCGCGGCGAAATATTAGGCATATCGGGCCTGGTAGGGGCGGGCCGTTCCGAAATAATCCGGAGTATTTTTGGTTTGGAAAAAGTACACCAAGGTCAGGTTAAAATCAAAAATAAACCCGAATTACAAGCCATTTACCTCAACCCAAACCAGGCCCTGAACGCCGATTTAGATTTACTCAGCGAAAACCGCAAGGAAGAAGGTTTAGCTTTAAATTTATCGATTGCTACTAATCTAACGTTATCGGCTTTAGGTAAATACGCCAAAAACGGCTTGCTCAACTTAAAAAAAGAGCAAGCCGGTGCCGCCGACTGGATGCAGCAGCTACAGGTAAAAAGCCAAAGTCCTTTAGCGCCTATCAGTAGTTTGTCGGGGGGCAACCAGCAAAAAGTTTGCATTGCCCGCTTGCTGCACCACGATAGCGATATTTTATTTTTAGACGAGCCCACCCGGGGTATTGATGTAGGCAGCAAAGCCGAAATTTACCGCCTTATCCAGACTTTAGCCGGACAAGGCAAAGCCATTGTGGTAGTTAGTTCGTACCTGCCGGAGTTGCTGGGTATTTGCGATACCTTGGGCGTGATGTACCGGGGGCAGCTATCAAACATTAAACCAGTAAAAGCCTGGACCGAAGATGATATTATGCACTTTGCTACCTCGGGAATGGAAACTGCCAGTTAAAATATTTAAACGCTTTTATTTAAGAGAAAACCAAAAGGCATTTGCTTAGAAAGGTTTCTCCCAAACAGATAAGCGTTTAAATGCTGCCCTGATTAAAAAAAATAAAATCTTTAAAATATATAACCTAAACGCCAGTCGTTTATCGCTCCCCACCACATGAATATTACCGGTAAAAAAGTATTGTCTCAGTTTGGCCCCTTTCTGGGGTTAATTTTTGTTTTTGTATTATTTTCTATTCTTTGCCCGCCGGCTTTTACTTCGGTTTATAATATTAAAACCATTCTTACCCAAAGTGTAATTGTGGGTATCGCCGCCTTTGGCATGACCATGATTATTATTTCGGGGGGCATAGATTTAAGTGTGGGTTCGCAGATTGCCTTGGGTACGGTAGTTATTGCTACGGTCCTGAACATGGGAAATACCGGCGCCGAGATGGGTTTTATGTGGCCTTTGCTGGCTGCTTTGGCGGCTATTGCAGCTTGTGGGGTTTGTGGTTTTATTATTGGGCGGTTTATTTCGCGGTTTACGATTGTGCCGTTTATTGTAACGTTGGGTATGATGCAGATTGCCCGCGGTGTAGCCAAATGGATTGCCAAAGAACAAACCGTAACCACCCCACCCAACTGGCTGCAGGATTTAATGCTCCTCGACCCCCAACCTGAGTGGCTGTTTTTCGGGCCAGGGGTTTGGATAACACTTATATTATTTGTTTTGGTAACCATATTGCTACGGTACACGGTTTTTGGCCGATATGTATTTGCCATTGGCTCCAACGAACAAACCGCCCGCCTGTGCGGCATTCCGGTTAAATATTACAAAACGGCCATTTACACCTTCAGCGCTTTTTTTACCGGTATTGCTTCTATTATGCAGTACAGTAACTTAACCGTAGGCGATCCCACGGCGGCTAACGGCATGGAACTCGATATTATTGCGGCGGTGGTAATTGGGGGTGGCTCGCTGAGTGGCGGCGAAGGCAGTGCTTTAGGGTCTATTATTGGGGCCTTAATTATGGCTGTCCTGCGCAACGGCTGCAATATGTTGGGTTTACCTAACTACGTGCAGGAAATTATTATTGGGGTAATTATTGTGGGCGCTGTACTAGTTGATAGGTTAAAGCACCGGATTAAGGCTTAAGATTAGTTCTGATTCTTAATATTCGCAACCATTTGCTCTGACTGTGTAGGCCTAACTTTGAATTGAAAGGTTTACTAAATGAGGTGAGTAGTTTAAGTTGATTCATAGAATGAATTAGATTTTAGTGGCGCAATTAGAATTTAAAAATGACTCACAGCTTATAACCCTCAGCATCCTGATTATCTTTCCTGTAGCTTCTGATTTTCCCTATCCTCCATATCACTCAACTCAATTTTTAAGGCATTAACCGATATTTGAATTTCCCGGATAGAAAGGGCGAGGGAAGCCATGAGCAAAACCAGGCTAAAGGCAAATAAATATTTGCCAATGGTGAGTTCGCCGGCAAATAGCACGAACATACACAGCACACATACAAACATGCTGCTAATGCCCAAGGTTTGCATGTTCCGGATTAAAATAAGTCGCTCGCGCAAGTTGCTAATCTGGCTCATGAGCAAAGTACTATGCGTACGCACATATTGTTCTTTCAGGTTGCGCACCAGCGAAGCCAGGGCAATAAACCGGTTGGTAAAAGCCAAAAGCAACAACGAAATAGCCGGAAATAATAAAGCCGGAGTAGTTATGGTAATTTCCATAAAAGAAAACTAAAGTTCTAAAAAGCTGCTGCTAATTTAAATCAAAATTATAAGGCTTTCCTGATCCCTCCTCTGTCATTCAGGAGGAACCTATTTAGTTATCTGCCAAATAGGTTCCTCCTGAATGACACAAGTGAGTTACTTAAGCTTTAAAGCCTTTGGCCTGATTGTACAACACCTGATTGCATAATAAAAGCTATGAAATCAGTATGAACGCTAAGACTTGAATTTATTTCTTCTTAAGCAACTTTAATAATTTGCTTCATCCATTTGATGTTTATTATGGAGGAAGAGCAGAGCCGGGAAATATTGCTTAAGCTTGGTCAGCGCCGGATAAACCGAAGTAAAATATAGCTGCAATAATTATTAAACAATTAGCGTGGAAATAAAAGCCTAAAAGTGCTGCCTTCGTCTACCACCGACGATACTTCTATTTTAATTTGGTGGTAGTTGGCAATGGTTTGCACAATAGGTAAGCCCAAACCAAAACTTTCGGCGGTACCGCGACTGATTTTTTTAAACCGGTAAAATATGGCAGAAATTCTTTCGGGCGCAATGCCAATGCCGGTATCGGTAAATTCCAGTTGGTAATGCTCGGTTTGTAATTGCCCGTTTATGCAAATTTTTCCGCCGGTTTTGTTATACTTAATAGCGTTGTTAATGAGGTTGAAAAACATATTAAAGAGCAACGACTTATTACACGGATGACAAATAAAATCATCGGTCAGGTTAAGTGCCAGTTGAATTTCTTTGTCTTCGAGGCGGTAAGATATCTCGTCGATTACTTCGTCGAGCAGCGTTTTTACCGATACGGATTCTTCTTTAATAAATTGTTCGTTTTCGATGCGCGAAATAAGCAGTAGCGTTTTTATTATATTTTTTAACCGGCTAATGGTTTTCTGCATTTCATAAAACTTTACCTGTAATTCCGGTGAAGTTTCAGCGTGGTCGTGCAGGTTTTCGAGTTTGTGTTGCAGAATAGAAACCGGCGTAAGTAATTCGTGCGAGGCGTTGGCAATAAATTCCCGTTCCTGCTGAAAAGCCTGTTCAATCCGCTCCATCATTTCGTGGATGCTATTATCGAGGTGCTTAAAGTCGGAAGTAGAAGTTTTGATGCGCGGAAACTTGAAATCGGCCGGCGATCGGAGGTTCTGTAATTTGGTCCGGACAATAATATTTAAGGGTGTAAGCAGGTATTTGGTAAAGTAAATATCGGAGGCAATGGTAAGCAACACCATGCTGATGAGCAATATTAAGGCAAACCGCTGAATAACCACATTATTTTCCGAAACTGAAGCCAGGCTGTAGCCTAATTCCATCAGGTACCAGTTGTTGCCCACCCGGAAAGTATTCGTTAAAATCCGGAAATCTATCTGAACGCCCTCAACTTCGCGTTTAGCAGTTTCGATAAAATAAGTGCCTTTTTGTGAAGGCGCTATCTGCTCCAGCGTAATGTAATCTTCTTTAGAGAAAATATTATAACTACTAAACACCGAATCCTGGCCCGGCTCAAGGTATTGCGCAATGCCCCCAGTTTTAATGCTTTGCAAAACTTTATCATGCTGTTGCCGCAGCCGCACATCGGTTTGCCGCCTGGCCTGGTAATCAACAATACGCGGCAGCAGCAGCACAAATATTAAAATAATAATGAGCTTGGAGAGCGCATTATAGGAAGCTAACTTGTTTTGTAATTTCACCTGTTAGTGCGTTTGGAGTAGTCCGGAGTAATGGGTTAATATTTAATACCGGTGGTGCGTAAGCATTTAGCTTTGTCGGGCTTTTACTTATTTTGGGTAAGCAATATTTAGATAGCCCAGACTCAGCAAGAATAAAACCTAACTATTGGCTACATTAATGCGATAACCCATACCCCGCACGGTTTCGAGCCAGCTTGTTTCGCCGTAAGCCCCCAGCTTTTTGCGGATATTTTTAATGTGCACATCAATGTAGTTAGAGTCGTAATCGTCTTCCAGAATATTGCCCCAAATGTGTTCGCTTAGTTGCAGACGAGTGAGTACGCGGTTTTTGTGCAACAAGAGGTAAGTTAAAATATCGAGTTCTTTCTTGGTTAAATTAATAGTATCCTGGTTGTGCTTAATGGTATAATTTGTGGTATCTACTTCAAAATTTCCAATGGTAAGTTTGTTTTTTTTCAGACCGAATTTGCGGCGAATAATGGCCTGCATGCGGGCTTGCAGTTCCAGCAGGGAGAAAGGCTTTGGCAAATAATCATCGGCGCCTAGTTCCAGACCTTTTAGGCGGTCGTCGAGTTCGCCGCGGGCGGTTAAAATAATAAAAGCCGCTTCCTGACCAACCTGGCGGGCTTCGGCGAGTAAGTCCAGGCCTTCGTAATCGGGTAAGGTTAAATCCAGCAACACAAAATCGTAAAGGTTAACCGCAATTTTTTCGGAGGCATCTTTTCCGGTTAAGGATAAATCGCAATTATAGTTGGCTTTGGTTAAAAAGTGCTGCAGTTCTTTCGCCAGGTTTATTTCATCTTCAACAATTAATACATGCATAGCTGAATCAGGCTTTATTAGGAATAGTTAGAAGGTGTGGTAATAACTGAATGTGAAAAAGGAGCGGGGCTTAGAACTGAATTCCTGGGTAACGTTGGTAGGTACCAGCAACCGCCACGACAATTCAAAAGAATTATTGCCAAAGCCGTAAATAACCGGCAAGGTAAACCCGTAGTTTAGCAAAGTAAATTTAGATTCCTGAATAATGGTGGTGGTAATGGTAGTAGTTGTGCCGGTTCCGGTATTACCGTTGCCTACATTTCCATTATTGCCATTATTTCCGTTACCGTTGTTCCCGTTGTTACCATTCCCGTTTCCATTATTTCCATTTCCGTTGCCGTTATTACCGTTACCATTTCCATTATTGCCGTTCCCGTTGCCGTTGTTTCCATTTCCATTCCCATTATTGCCATTCCCATTGTTGCCGTTATTTCCATTATTGCCGGAGTTACCATTTCCGTTACCATTATTACCGGAATTGCCATTACCATTACCATTGTTGCCGTTGCCATTCCCGTTGTTGCCGGTAAGAGCTTCTTCTACTTTGGTGGTGTAGCTTTGCGTAAAAAATTGGGTGCCCGCTAAAATATTAATGGCCGGGTCTATGCCCAGGTAATCGGTTTGGCTGAAAATACCTTTCTTCTCGAAATAACGGGAATTGTTCAAGGACAGGAAAGCATCGTTAAACTCGCCGAAAAGGTAATGGGCCGTTAGGCTGGTGTAAAGGTAAGACCAATCGTAGCTGAGGGTAGCCGTAGCCAGGTTAGAGGCCACCGATTGCAGCAACGGATTATCTGAGCCGTAAATATACCGGGTGTAACTTACGCCGCCTTCTAACCGGTCGGATAAGGCAACATCCCAGCCGGCACTCAGGTTGGTTTCGTCCACGTAGTTTTTAACTCCTTTTATGTGGTAAAGCGTAGTGCCTACCCAAAAGCCGGATTTAAACTTGTAACTTAAGTTTGCTGCCAGGTACGGGTAAGCTATATCGGTGCTCCGCCCGAAAAAGTAAGAATTATTGCCAGCCAGCAAACCAACGGTAAAAGTGTTCCGGGTACTGTCAGCGGCTGTGGTTACCGTAGCAGTATCGGTGTTATTTGGTACAACCGGGTTAATACCGGCACTTGCGGTTTGGTAACCAAAAAGAATTAATATAATGCAAATAAGATGTTTCATTTATTGCCAACCCTCCATCGTATTTGTAAATATACAAAAACACCTGCACGAGCGGCAGGTGTTTTGATGATTTTGCAAAAATTTAATCTTTGCCTTTGCCCTTATTGGGGCGTCCAGCATGGTCTGGTCGGCCGCCACCGGTAGGGCGACTGGCCCGGGGTGCCCGGTTTACCTGGCCCGGATTGTTGGGACGGTCAGGTTTAGCGGTGGCTGCATTTGGCCGGGCCGAACCGGCATTACCCCGTTTGGCACTGCCCACCGAAGGTCTTTTGGCGCTGCTTTCTACTTTAGCCGGCTTTTCTACGCGCCGGGCTTTGGGTATGGCCTTCACCTCCTGTGGGGGTTGGGCTGTACGAACATCCGTTTCCGGATTGGCTGGATTCTGCGCCGGGTTTTGGTCTTGTTGGGGAGTATTGGTTTCGGTAGGTTTTTGTTGATCTTTCTTTAATTTTAAGCTTCTCAATAAACCTTTCCGGTTACCGGCAGCTGTATTTACCGTAGCCGATTCATTTAACTGGGCATCCGGTGCATGCAAATTTTCCTCAGAACCCTCATGCGTGGTTTTGGTAACGGGTGTTAAAGCAATGTTCAGAAATGCCAGATGCCGGGCATTGGCCGCTGCAGCTATAAAAATAAAAGCTACTGCAGCTATTAATATTTTCATTTAATTCCTGGGTTCGGCTATTAAGCTAACGGGCTATATAAATAATTGTACTAAGTTATTAAGCCAAGATGAAGAATACATGAATTTTTTCAGATAAACTTTTAAACCTGCGTTTCGCGCTTAAACCTGAATGAATAAAATATTCCCCGCCTTTAAAAATAATATTTAAAACCTGGTTTTGCCCGAAATGTACCCTTATTAATAAACCCGCCGATTTTACGTTGCGCTCTTTATTTTAAAGTACAAAAATAAAATCTCAGCTTTACATTATAACAAAATTACCTACCGATTTTTGTAAATATTAGCCTCGGCCAACCTGGGTAAAACGGGCATGCCCAACCTGGCGGCGTACAGGTGTAGGGCGGTGTACCCGCATTTCGCGGTAATTAGAACTTGCTTTATGTACTACTACCCGTTGCGGTGGCCGAACCGGCTGGCTGGGGTGTTTAACCGGCTTAATTTTAGGCTTGATAGGCTGCGCTTTAGTTAACCTTTTTGCCGGAGCTACTCCCATTTTACCCGCTGGCTTGTTGGTTTTAAGGCGGGCAATGCGGCTGATAAATTTGCCTTTTTCGGTGCGGGCATAAGTTTGGTGCGCGGCGGTGCTCACAACGCGTCCGTGGTGATACTTTTTAGGGCGGTTATCTGGCTGTTTTAGGTTGGGGTGTTGGGCCGAGGCCGTGCTAAAAATAAAGGCTGCACTTAAAGTGGCAATTATTTTAATCATCTGGTTTGTACGTTGGTTTAAAATCAGACTGCCAAAATATTAACCCAAGATGAAGATTTAATGAAAATATTATAGTGTTTAAATATATTTATTCTTTAATTATCTCTAAAAACTTAAGACTCTCATGTATAATGCTATCCATTTCGGCTTTCGACTCGGCGTGTAGCGTTCTTTGGAATAAATCGAGCAGCATTTCGCCATCGTCGTTAATAAAGAGGTCTTGGTATAAGTTATCGAAAGCTTTGGCTTCTTTGGTTATAATAGCATCTATTTGGGCAATGCTGTTGCCTTTGGCGGCCCGTTTCAGAATATCCAGTACTTTTTTGCTTTCGTTGTCGTCGGCCATATCCGAAAATACCTGCATCAAGGCAATAGCTACGCCCAAACGCACTTTCTCAAATTTATAATGCAGGTTATCGCCGGGTTGGGTTTGTCCGCGGTGCGCCCGCTGCCGGGCTTCGGCCAGTTCAAATTCTTTGTAAATAATGGCTTCTGGTTTATCAAACAAGTTCGGGTTTTCCTGTTCTAAAGCTTTTTTAATCAGGGTTTCAAATTTTATTTCCGACATAAAATATATTAAAGTCTGGGTTGAATAAAAGATTAAAGTTTGGCTATAAACATTACCTGAAAATTCTGGCTGGTGTTTACCTTGTTAAACTTGGTAGAATAAAATTTATAAGGCAACTTTAAACTGCTTTCAAAGTAATTTTAAATATCAGTTAATTCCTAGTATGTACGCGAAGGTTAAATTATTACTTATATATTTTCTTACGATTTTTATTTTACCAGGCTACAGCCAGGTTGCGCTGCAAACTCCGGAGCAATTTTTAGGTTATAAACTAGGTGCCCGCTTTACCCGCCACAGCGATTTGGTACGCTACCTCGAATATTTAAGCCGCGAAGCGCCTACCCGCCTGCAACTGCAAACCTACGGCACTACTTACGAAGGCCGGCCTTTATACCTGGCCGCAATTGCTGCTCCCGAAAATATTACGCGCTTAGAAGAAATCCGGCAAAATAACTTAAAACGAATTGGCTTACTCAGCGGCCAGCCTACGGCCAACCAGCCGGCTATTGTGTGGCTGAGTTATAATGTACACGGCAACGAAGCGGTATCGTCGGAGGCGGTATTACAGGTTTTGTACGATTTACTTAACCCCACTAACGAGCGCACCCAAACCTGGCTAAAAAATACAGTGGTTTTAATAGACCCGAGTGTAAACCCCGACGGGCGAGAGCGCTACGTGCAGTGGTACAACCAGGTAGCCAACGCGGTGCCTAATGCTAACCCCTGGGCGCGCGAGCACCAGGAACCCTGGCCGGGCGGCCGCTTTAACCATTATTTATTTGATTTAAACCGCGATTTGGCCTGGCAAACCCAACAAGAGTCGCAGCAGCGCATAGCGCTTTACAACCAATGGATGCCGCAATTGCACGCCGATTTTCATGAGATGAGCGGCGAAGCCACTTATTATTTTTCGCCGGCGGCCAAACCATTTCACGAAGATATTACGCCCTGGCAGCGCGAGTTCCAGCAGATAATTGGCGAGAACAACCGTAAATATTTCGACCAGAACAACTGGCTGTACTTTACCCGCGAAACTTACGACTTGTTTTACCCGAGCTACGGCGATACCTGGCCCACCTTTAACGGTGCTATTGCCATGACGTACGAACAAGGCGGCTCCGGGCGCGCTGGTTTGGCTTTTGCCCGCACCGACGGCGATACGTTAACCTTAAGCGAACGCATTGCGCACCATTATACCGCCAGTTTAGCCACCATCGAAACCGTAGCCCAACGGAAAGACAAAGTATTGCAGGAGTTCGATAAATATTACCAGCGCAACCGTACCAATCCGCCTGGGCCGTACAAAACCTACGTGCTGAAAACCAAAAACCAGGAAGCCAAAATAAAAGATTTAACTACTTACTTAGATCGGCAGCAAATTAAATACGGCTATGTTACCGGCAACGCCACGCAGCGGGCTTTTAATTACACCACTGGCAAACACGAAAGCGTAAAAATAGAACCCAACGATTTAGTTATTAGCATGTACCAGCCCAAGTCTACGCTGATAAAAGTTTTGTTTGAGCCATACGCCAAGCTCGAAGATTCTTTGACTTACGATGTAACGGCTTGGGCGCTGCCGTATGCGTACGGGTTGCAGGCTTATGCTTTAGCGGGCAAAATAAACCAAACCAAAGCCAAACCCCAGGCCCTGAGCCGTACCGTTACCAAACCAGCCATTCCGCAACCGTACGCTTACCTGGCCCGCTGGAACAGCCTATCGGATGTGCAATTTTTAAGTGCTTTGCTGCGGCAAAATATTAAAATCAGGTATTCCGAAAAAGCTTTTGCAACCGATGGCGAAACGTATGCCCCCGGCACCTTAATTATTACGCGGGCCGGCAACGAAGCTATGGGCGAAACTTTCGATACAATAGTAAAAGCCGAAGCCGAAAAAGCCGGCGTACAAGTTACGCCTACGCCAACTGGTTTTGTGAGTACCGGCGTTGATTTTGGTTCGGGCAGTGTGCGGTATTTGCGTAAACCCAAAGTGGCAGTTTTAGCCGGACCAGGTGTTTCGGCGCCGGGTTTTGGTGAAGTCTGGCATTTTTTTGAACAGCAAATAAAATACCCGGTTACGGTGCTCGATGCGCAATATTTCGATCGCGTACCGCTCAGCAACTTCGACGTACTTGTTTTGCCGGGTGGTAATTACCCCGATATTTTAACCGAAAAAGTTTTAAATCAGGTAAGAGACTGGGTAGCGGCCGGCGGCAAGTTAATAGCCCTGGAAAGCGCCACCAATTTTCTGGCTGGTAAAAGGGGCTTTGCCTTAACCCATAAAAGTACCTCTGATTCGTCGAATGTAAGTAAAAACCCTTACGCCTTGCTGAAACCTTACGGCAACAGCGAGCGCAGTGCCATTTCGGATGCGGTGCTGGGCGGCGTATACCGGGTAAGTCTCGATAATACGCATCCGCTCGCTTTTGGCTACGGCGATACTTATTTTGCTCTGATGCAGGATGTAAATAATTTCGGGTTTATGAAAGAAGGCTGGAACGTAGGCGTACTGAAAAAAGATATTTATACCAGCGGTTTCGTAGGCGCGCGAGCCCGCAAAAAATTACAGGATACGCTGGTGCTGGGCCATCAAACCCTAGGGCGGGGCCAAGTAGTGTACATGGCCGATAACCCGCTGTTCCGTGCTTTCTGGCACAACAGTAAACTGCTTTTTGGCAATGCCGTGTTTCTGGTGGGTAATTAGGTAATGTGCTAATTTTTTAATGTGCTGATGTGCTAATTGGTTAATGTGTTGGTTTATTAATGCAGTTGCGTGATTAATTAAAGAATATTTTAGGGTGTAAATATTTAAACCTCAATATACAGGCCGTCGGCTTCTTGTTTGGTAGGGTAAGTTTTCACCGAGCGGGTGCGGTATTTGCACTCGGCACCGTTGGCCAGGCTATACCGGTAGCTGTGCCAAGGGCAAACCACTTCGTTTAAATAATTGGTGGTGCCTTTACTCAGCGATTCGCCCAGGTGCGGGCATTCATCATCTACGGCAAAAAAGCCGGCGGCTGTGCGGGCCAAACAAATGCGCTGACCTTCTATAATAAATAGTTTGGGTTTATTCGTGGGTATAGCAGCCATTGCTTCTGCCGTAGAATTAAATATTTTGTGCCAGGCCATAAACAAATTAATATGCGTGCACGCGCGTGCGAAATCTCTTTACGCGAAATAATAAAATTTTCCTCTCCCGCATAAAGGAAAATATATAATTCCTGCTTCAGTTGCTTTGGTATTAGCGTGCTTTAGTTATTCCCGCCGTTTAAGGCAGCTTGTTCTTTAAATTTTATTCTCGGTACGCCTTTGCTTTTCCTTTTTCAATTTAGCCTTCATAAAAAAGCCAAAACAGGCAAATATTTGCCCGGGAGCGCACAGGCCTGGTAAATAATAATATAGGAAAAATTGGTTATATTCCGCCATTCTATTTTAAACCAATTTTAAAACTTATCTAACATGAAAAAATTAATACCACTTATATTCTTCCTGATACTACTTATTGTTGGGTTTTCTTTTAGCTGTACCCGCATTGATGCCGGCCACGAAGGCATTCTGGTAAAAATGTATGGTTCCGATAAAGGCGTGCAGGATGTATCGCTGGTAACCGGCCGGGTTTTCTATAACCCTTTATCCGAAGATGTGTTCGAATTCCCGATTTTTATTCAGACCGCCGATTACGAAGCCTTTAATGTTAATGCCAAAGACGGTTCGGTGTTTACCGTAGACCCCACTATTTCTTTTGCTGTAACACCGGGCAAATCGCCGCACATTTTTTCGAAGTACCGCAAAACCATCGACGAGATTACCAAAACCACGCTTTATAATTATGTAAAAGATGCTTTCCGGAACCAGATGAATAAATATTCAACGGACGAACTCATCAGCAACCGGCAGAAGTTTGAAGCCGATGTGCAGGCAACTTTGGCTTCTACCTTAGAAAACGACGGCTTTAAGCTGGAGCAATTAACCAGCGGTTTGCAATATCCGGATGCGATTGTACGCGCCATTGATGCCAAAAACAAAGCGGTGCAGGAAGCCATGCAGGTAGAAAACGAATTAAAAGTAGCTGAAGCCCAAGCCAAAAAATTAATCATCCAGGCCGAAGCCGAGAAGAAAGCCAACGAACTAAAACAACAAGCTTTAACGCCCTTGCTTATTCAGCAGCAATTTATTGAGAAGTGGGATGGCCGGACGCCTTTGTATGGCAATGCCCCGATGATGTTTAAAAATGTGCAATAGGTGTGTTTTGGGGAATAATTTGGTTTATACGCTAATCAGAGATTAGCTATCCGGAAAGTGCGTAGAGCGCTTCGCTAACGCTACGCACAACGGAGCAACATGAGGCAATCCATTAAGAACGTTTACAGGAATTAAAATGAAGATAGCAAAGAGAATCTTACTATTTATTGGTCTCCTATTAGCAGCAATTTTAATTTATTATACGGCGGTGGTTTTAAACGCCCGGGCAAAAACACCTGCCATTGTTCAAGGCGTATTAAATTCCGGAAGAATGAAACTGGAACTACATGATTTGACTAATGAACAAGTACAAGCGTTGCTAAAAGTTCAGGACCAGAATTTCTACAACCATCAAGGTTTCGATATTTCGACACCCGGAACCGGCATTACAACCATTAGTCAGGGCTTAGTTAAATTTTATTATTTCGATAAGTTTAAACCAGGCATTCAAAAAATAAAACAAACTTTAATTGCCAGGTTTGCTTTCGACCCCATGACCCCCAAAGACACTATTTTAAAATTATTCATTAACGAAGTTTACCTGGGACAACACAATGGTAAAGAAGTTAAAGGGTTCGAGAATGCTGCTAATGCTTATTTAAACAAATCGTTTAAAGATTTAACCTGGGATGAATATTTAGGTTTGGTAGCCATGATTCGGTCCCCGAATAATCTCCACTACATTAAGGACAAAGAAGTTAACCAGGAGCGGGTTGACAGAATTAAAAAGCTGCTGTCCGGCGAATATGTACCGGTTGATAACAGTGATTGGCTATACGGGCAGAAAGTTAAGCTATAAGGCCATGATGCGGATTATATTGCTGTGAGAACTTTTAGGGAAAACAGATAACCCAACAAAATAATTATATGGCCTACGACACTGAACTGGCAGATAGAATTAGAGAATATCTGGTGAAGTTTCCGGAACTAAATATTGAAGAAAAGGAAATGTTTAGCGGACTTACTTTTATGGTAAACGACAAAATGTGCGTTTGTGTAAGCGACGAGAATCTGATGTGCCGTTTCGACCCGGATTTGCAGGAGGAAATTGCCGAGAAAAACGGTTTTGAGCCGATGATTATGAAAGGCAAAGAGCTAAAAGGTTACGGATATGTTGACCCGGTGGGCTTTCGGTCGAAAACTGATTTTGAGTACTGGGTTAATTTATGTTTAGAATTTAACCAAAAGGCAAAAGCATCGAAAAAGAAAAGCAATAAGCGTAAATTATAAGCTTAGAATATTTCTTTGGTCCATAAGTTTGGTTATTGAATATAATTGAGCGAAAAGCCGATAAAATATTAAAAGAATTGTCCGGCTCCGCGCTTTTCCCCACAAACCAGAAGAAAGCCTTAACGAAAGCTAGTCTCAGGTTTGTGGGGTTTGCGTTTAAGCATAAAATTCAACTGGTTTCGAAGCAATCCGGTTAAACCGGTTCCGAAACAGCAACTTTCCGGTTTGGCTTTTGTAAAACCCGGTTCGATACTTTGCTTACCGTAAGGCCTTGCACCACTATAGAAAATACCACTACAAAATAGGTCATTTCCAGCAGCAATTCGTTATAAGCGCCCTTCGGGATTGATATTACCAAAGCAATGGAAACGCCGCCCCGGAGTCCGCCCCAAACCAGCATGGTGAGCGAGCCCCGGCTTAATTTTGGCTTAAACGGTACAATTAAAGATGGTATCCAGATAGAAATAAACCGGGCGAACAGCACTACCGCAATAGTGGCAACCGAAATAAGCCAGTAAGTTTCAAAATCCGGTATCAGTAATAATTCAAACCCGATAAATAAAAACAAGATAGCATTCAGGATTTCATCAATCAGTTCCCAAAATTTGGCCAGATAGTCTTTGGTAAGCGCCGACATAGCTACTTTTTTGCCGTAATTACCTATTAAAAGCCCGGCGGCTACCATGGTAAGCGGCCCGGAAATGTGAATAGCATGCGCAATAAGGTAACCCCCCATTACCACCGATAAAGTTATTAGTACCGACACAATGTAATCGTCTATACTTTTTAAGGCTTTAGAAGCCGTATACCCCAACAAAGCGCCCAATATCAAGCCACCCAAAGCTTCTTTCGCCAATAACCAGGAAATATTCCCTAATGAAATATGGGCATCGTCGGTTTGGGTTAGTTGCACTAGTACCGCAAATAATACCACAGCCACGCCATCGTTAAAAAGCGACTCTCCCGTAATTTTTGTTTCCAAAGCCTTGGATACGTTGGCTTTTTTTAATATTCCTAAAACCGCAATAGGGTCGGTGGGCGATATTAAAGCCCCAAATAAAAGACAATACAGAAAAGGTAAATGAACTCCAAAAAAGGGTGTTAAATAGTAAAGTATACCGGCTATGGCAAAAGTAGAAATAATAACACTAATGGTAGAAAATGTAAGTACCGGTAAGCGTTGCTGCTTCAGATCGGCAAAGTTTACGTGAATGGCTCCAGCAAAAAGCAGGAAGTTAAGCATGGCGCCCATCAGTACCTCGGTAAAATCAACTTCGGAGATAAGTTTAAACAAGCGGGTGGTGGTTTCGGGAAATATTTGATACCCGGCAAAACGGATAATAAGGGAAACAACAATGGCCATGAGCATAATGCCAATGGTAGAGGGCAGCTTTACAAACCGGTAATTTATATAAGCAAAAAAAGAAGCTAAAACAATGAGTACTGAAAAAGAATAATACAACTCCATAGGCTACGTGCGACAAAATATTTAATTTATCTTTTTGTATTAAATAAAGCCTACCCCAATGAGTAGGCTTTAGGTTTAGCGGTTACTATTAAAAGCACCAGGACTTGGTCCCGGTGCCTTTATTCTTAATATTTTATGCGTTCTTGGCCAAAATAGCGCCATTAATAATTCCTGACCACTTTTCGGCTAATAAAAGTTCTCCTTTCAACATCAAGCTGTCATGGTCAACATTAAAAAACTCTAAAGCAGTTGCTTGCTTACTTTTGTCGTGGTACGTAAGGGCCAATGCTACCTGGTCGGTTACTTTGTGGTTGCCATCCTTGTTGCTAACCGTTCTGCTAGTATCTATAACCTGGCATTTTTGTATTTCAGCCAGAACTACTTGCCTAGTAGTCTCCGCATCCTTTACTTTTCTTATAAAGAAAACCTTATTTTTATTATCGTCTATGCCTATCAGGGAGTTGTCCCAGAGGTCATGCCGGGTAATTTGGCAATTTTTTGATTCGGCCAGGTTTAAAAGACCTTGTAATAAATTTTTTTCCTTTTTACTATTATTTATACGCATCAAAACAATAGGTATAATACACAGGAGTATCACCACTATACCGGTGATGGTTGTTCCTAAATCCATTTTTAATTAATTAAATTTTTACAATACAATATTGGTGTAGTTATGGCCGGGAATGCCGCAACAACAAAAAACAGTGGCTTACTTTAATAAAGCCGGCGTAAAAAATTAACTACCAGAAATAATGGAAAGGAAAAATAAGGTCGGTTTGTTTTAACCGAATAAGTACATTTTGAGAGTAAAAGTAATATTGCGAGAAAATACGGAATTGTATATGCTCTGTGGCTTTTACAAAAGCTAAAAACGCTTTAAAAGGATTTTTTAAAGGTCTAAAAGGAAGGTTATTGAAAGCGGTAACGTAATTTACCGTTTCAACGGGGTGGGCATGAAGTTCTGGTGCTTTTAAAGAACCAAAATGCTGCTGTTCGGAACGTTTAATATTGGAAAAAGCAAATTTATTAACAAAGGCTTGGCCATTGTATAAGCCTGTTGTTAAGCTAAATAGCCCAACAAGCATTAACAACGAAAATATCCAAAGTGCCTTTTTCACGCCGCAAAGATAAGAAATTTAGGCAATTTTTTACGCCTTCGTATAAGCAGAATGCTGTTTCTTTACAATAATATTGGCCGAAAAGCTGGCTGCTAGCCTTTCTGTATGGCTAAAAATATTGCTTTTAAGTAGCTATAAACACTTGATTTTAAATAAAGTAACTTGTAAAAGCTAATACTTGCCAGCATATAGCAAAAGGAAAAAACGTATAAATTAGTTAAAATTCGGACCTTTGCTACCGTTGGCGGAATAATACCAAAGTTTAAAAGACCAATACCGGTAGTTTAAAAAATTATAATTAGCTTACTCGTGCAGGTTTTCTTTTGCTTTATAAAACTAATAATATTAAAATAATGAATATTTTATTGGTAGAAGATGAACCGAATGTGGCCGCCTTTATAAAGAAAGGTTTACAGGAACAAGGCTATGAAGTAGAAGTAGCTTACGATGGCACTACCGGTAAAATGTTGGCTAGCCGCAACCTGTACAACCTTATTATTCTGGATATTATAATGCCCGGCATAAACGGTTTAGATTTATGCAAAGCCATTAGAAGCTACGATAAAAAAACACCTGTTCTGATGTTAACGGCCCTGGGCACGACCGATGATGTCGTGACCGGTTTAGATAACGGCGCCGATGATTATATTCCCAAACCGTTTAAGTTTAAAGAATTATTGGCTCGGGTCCGGGCGCTTACCCGCCGCAATGCGGGCAGCGAAGCAGCCGTTAACATGTCTATTGCCGATTTGGAATTAAATTTAGACACCAAAACCGCCAGCCGGAGCGGCAAAGAAATTATTCTAACGGCTCGGGAATTTGCTTTGCTCGAATATTTTATGAAAAACAAAGGCAAGGTTTTATCGCGGCTGGATTTGCTGGAAAACGTTTGGGATTTTAACATGGATTTGGGTTCTAACGTGGTAGATGTTTACGTGAACTACCTGCGTAATAAAATAGACAAAGACTTTCAGCCCAAGTTAATTCAAACGGTAATTGGCATGGGTTATTCTTTAAAAGAACCGGCCTAAGCATGACCATCCGCAACCGCCTTACTTTTACTTTTACCGCCCTTATTGCTATTATTATTTTTATTAGTGGTTTAGCGGTTTACCTGCTGGTGGCCGATTTCACGGAGCGCGATTTTTACAACCGCTTAGCCGATAGGGCTATTCTGGCGGGGCAGTTACAACTGGAGCAAGACGAATTAAGTGCGGCCTCTATGGCTAAACTAAAACAAAAATCGCGACACACGCTCATGAGTGAGCAGGTTGAAATTTACGCCAAAGAAAAGCAAGCCTGGTTAGCGCGGCCTCCCCAGGAAGCGGCTTTGCTGCAAAAAGTATTGCCTCGGCTTAAACCTAATGAGTTTAAAAATTTCATTCTTAACCAAAACCAGGCAGTTGCTTATTATTACACCGATAATCAAGGCGATTTTTACATATTGGTTGCGGCTAATGATTTATCTGGTAAAAGAAAGCTGGGCTATTTGCAATTAGCGTTGTTGGTTAGCTTTATCGGTAGTATTTTACTGGTTATTGTGGTAGGAAGATTGGTGGCAAATCAGGCTTTAGACCCTATTGCAACCATTATAAAACAGGTAAATACAATAAGAGCCACCAATTTGCACCTGCGCCTATCCGAAGGAACTGGTAAAGACGAAATTGCTAACCTCAGCCAGACGTTTAACCAAATGCTCGACCGCCTGGAGCATGCTTTTGCCTCCCAGAAAAACTTTATTTCCAATGCCTCGCACGAACTGCAAAACCCCCTCACCGCCATTGCCGGCGAAATAGAAGTTACCCTTACCCGCGACAGGAGCCCGGCGGAATACAAAGCCTCGTTGGAGCGTTTGCAAAGCGAAACCGAGCGCTTGGAAAAATTAACCAAAGATTTACTACAGCTTGCCCAAGCCGACCAACAGGAAGCAGAAAGCCAGTACGAACCCTTCCGGATAGATGAATTAATCTGGGAAGTTTTAGAAGATGTAAAGCGGCAGGGGCCATGTGCTGCCGTTCGGTTAATATTAGAAGATTTACCGGAGAACGCCGATAATCTGATATTTTCCGGCAACAAAGCTTTGCTGGGTACGGCATTAAAGAACCTGCTGGAAAACGCCTGTAAATTCTCGAATCAGAAGCCCGTTAGTTTAAACCTAAAGGCTGATGAAAAAGAGATTAATATTTTAATCCGGGACGAAGGAATAGGTATTCCGGCAGCGGACTTGCGCAACATTGCCGAACCATTCTTCCGGGCCCGGAATGCGCGTGGTATACCAGGAACCGGGGTAGGATTAAATTTGAGTACTAAAATTATAAAGCAGCACGGCGGTACTTTAAGCATTAAATCGGAAGAAGAGCAGGGTACAGAAGTAATGATTACGTTACCAATTGTGGCTTAAAAGAAAGAAGGTAGCCAAAAGCCACCTTCTTTACCCAGTCAAACAACTTAACAGTAATCCAAAACAATATTAATTTACTTCCAGCTTTTCCCACTTTACTTTTCTGAGCTGCTTTTTAACTTTCCGCACTTCGGCCCGCCGGTAGAAAACATCGAATATTAACGGGAAGACAAACAAGGTAAGAATAGTGCCACTCACCAGACCGCCAATAACTACCACGGCCAAGGGTTTTTGGGTTTCGGAGCCAATGCCGGTAGAAAGGGCAGCCGGAACCAGACCAATGGCAGCCATTAAAGCGGTCATGACTACGGGCCGCACCCGCGTTAATACACCATCTTTAATGGCGTTAATCATTGGCATATCCTGGTTCAGGTTGCTTTTGAACACCGAGATTAAGATTACCCCGTTTTGAATACAAATACCAAACAAGGCAATAAAACCAATACCCGCCGAAATACTGAAGTTAATGCCCGTGAGCAGCAGGGCTGCAATGCCCCCAATAATGGCAAAGGGTACGTTTATTAATACCAAACCGGCATCGCGCATATTGCCAAACAAGCTGAACAAAATAAAGAATATTAAAAGTAAGCTAATGGGTACCACCTGGGTAAGGCGGTCTTCGGCGCGGCGTTGGTTTTCAAAGTCGCCGGTCCATTTCATTACGTTTTCTTTTGGTAATTTTACCGCCAAGTTTACTTTTTCCTGGGCCTCTTTCACGGCACCACCCATGTCACGGCCGCGCACCGAAAATTTCACCGCAATAAAACGCTGGTTATTATCTCTAAAAATTAAAGAAGGACCCGTAATGGTGCGAATATTGGCAATTTCGCTGATAGGAACCTGCGCGCCGTTTAAGGTAGGCACCATTAATTTGGATAGCTCTCTTTCGGTTTGGCGGTAAGCCCCTTGGTAGCGGATGCGGAGGTCGAATTTGCGTTCGCCTTCGTAAATTTCGGTAGCCGCTTTCCCGCCAATCGCCATTTCTACTACACTCTGCGCATCGGCAGTGGTTACGCCGTACAAAGCCATTTTGTGTTCGTCGAGTTCTACCCGCATTTCCGGCTGACCAATATTTTTGAGGATACCCAAATCTTCTATGCCCTGCACGGTGGCTAACTGGTCGTAAACTTCCTGAGCTTTCTTTTCCAGAAATTCTAATTCCTGCCCGTAAATTTTTACTGCAATAGAACCTTTTACGCCCGAAGCCGCTTCTTCTACGTTATCCGAAATAGGCTGGGAGAAACCAAAATTAATACCCGGATAAACGGCCAGCTTATCTTTCATGCGGTCGATGAGCTCATCTTTCGTTTGTTTTACCGCCCACTCTTCTTTGGGTTTAATATCTACGTGAAATTCAATATTATAAAAGCCGGTGGGGTCGGTGCCGTCGTTGGGCCGGCCGGTTTGGCTCATTACCTGGTTTACTTCTTCAAATTCCAGAAAAGATTTCCGCATCTCAGTACTCAACCTAACCGATTCATCTAAAGAAATACTCATAGGCAAACTGGCCCGCACGTAAATAGAGCCTTCGTCGAGTTGCGGTAAAAATTCGGTCCCTAAAAATTTAAAGCAGAATAAACCAAGGGCAACAGAAACGGTGGCCAATAAGATAGTCGCTTTTTTGCGGGCGTAACCAAAGTTAAACAGGCGCATGGAATTGCGGGTAATAAACTCCACGAACACATTGTGTTTTTCGCGCACGTTCTTTTTTAAGAGTATACTAACCAGCACCGGCACCAGCGTGAGGGTAAATATTAAAGCGCCTAGCAAGGCAAAACCCAGGGTAAAAGCCAGCGGCGAAAACATTTTACCTTCTACTTTCTGGAAAGCGAAAATGGGCAGTAAACAGGTAATAATAATGAGCTTCGAGAAAAATACGGCTTTCCCCATTTCGGTACCGGTTTTCCGGATTAAGCCCAGCTTCGACATGCGGTTAAATTTTTCCATGCCGACTCGCTTGGCCAGGTGGTCGAGCGAGACAAATATTCCTTCCACCATTACCACGGCCCCATCTACAATAATTCCAAAGTCGATAGCCCCCATGGAGAGTAAATTGGCCGACATACCGCGCAACCGCAAACAGATAAAAGCAAACAACAACGCCAGCGGAATAACAATCGAAATGGTAACCGTTGTGCGCCAATCGGCCATAAATAAAAGCACAATAAACGATACCAATACAATGCCTTCTACCAGGTTGCCCGATACGGTATGGATGGCATAGTCTATTAGGGTTTCGCGGTTATAGAAAATATCTATTTTAACATCGGCGGGTAAAATGCGGGTATTCAGTTCTTCTATCTTGTCTTTTATGCGGTCGATAACTAGCTGGGCATCTTCGCCTTTTCGCATTACTACTATGCCTTCTACCACATCGTTCTGGTCGGCGCGGCCCACCTGGCCCATACGCGGCATCGCCGATTCCTGCACATCGGCCACGTTTTTCACGAAAATGGGCGTACCATTAATATTGGTCAGAATAATATTTTCGATGTCTGAAATATTATTCAGCAAGCCAATTCCGCGCACCACATAGGCCTGGTTATTTTTGGTAATGACATCGCCGCCCACGTTAATATTGCTCTTCGAAACCGCCTCGTAAACTTCTAAAGGTGTAATTTGATATTTGAGGAGTTGGTTGGGGTTAACGCTGATTTCGTAAGTTTTTACTTCGCCACCAAAGCTCACAATATCGGCCACACCGGCCACACTGCGCAAATTTCGGTCGATAACCCAGTCCTGAATGGTTTTTAAATCGCGGGCCGTTCGGTTTTTTCCGGTAAGTGTGTAGCGGAATATTTCGCCGGTGGGGCCGTAGGGCGGCTGCACTTCCGGATTAATGCCGGCCGGCAAATCCACGTTCATGAGCATGTTGTTTACCTGGATGCGCGCGTAATCGTCGGTCACTTCATCCTCAAACAATATTTTAACCACCGATAACCCAAATAAGGTTGTCGAGCGCACATCAGTTTTCTTCGGCACCGAGTTCATGGCAATTTCCACTGGAACCGTCACGAATTTTTCAATTTCTTCGGCGCTGCGGCCCGGCCACTGGGTAATAATGGTTATCTGGGTGTTGGTTACATCCGGAAAGGCTTCAATGGGCGTGTGGCGGTACGAGACTACCCCGGCGATTACCATGACGGCCGTTACCACAAAAATAAACCCTTTGTTCTTCAGCGAGAACCCAATCAGGTTTGATATAATTTTTTTCATGAATTAAATATTTTACAACTCTAAAGGCCAAAGCCAAGAGAGTAGGGAATAGGCAAAGGTTAATCCGGCCGGTTTGCTTTTTAAAAGAAAACCAGCCGGTTTTTCTTAGTTTTTATTTTGACGGTTGGCGGTAAAATCAAGGGAAATTGCCAGTTGGTGCGGGCGTTCGGGTTAACTATTCAGGGCGTTGTACACGAGTAATTGGTTCTGGGAAATTAATTTTTCGCCTTCCTGCAACCCATTTTTAATATAGGTTTGGCTGCCCGATGTTTTAAATATTTCTACTTCCCGGATTTCCAGGTCGCATTTTTTGCGGTAAACCACCACAAAGTTGCGGCTCTTATCAAAAATAATGTCCTGCGAAGCCACGGTTATCATTTGTTCGTTGCCGGGGTAGCCGTATTTAACCCGCACGGTGGCAAACATTTCGGGCTTCAGTAAATAATCAGGGTTTTCCATCCGGATGCGTACTTTCATCACGCGGGTTTCCGGGTCAATAATATTCATGGATTTGTCAATTTTACCGCGGAAAATTTTATCGGGGTAGCTGAGGGTGGTTACTTCTACCTCCTGGCCACTTTCTATTTTGGCAATATCGGTTTCGTACACATTGGCCATTACCCAAATCTGGTTCATGCTGGAAATGGTAAAAATATTGCCCGCATCGTCGGAGCGGATTTGAGTATCGCGGTTAATATTTTTTTCGGCAATAAAACCGGCAGCCGGCGCTTTTACCACGTATTCCGAATTGCGGGTAATATTATATATTTTAAATATCTCCTGGATTTTCTGAATATCGGCCTTCGCGTTCTGGTGTTCTTTTTTGGCGGCCAGTAAATCGCGCTCCGAGGTTAAACCAGCTTTAAACATGTCCTGGGCTACATCCAGATTTTTCTGCGCCAGTTGTAAATTGGCGCGGGCTTCAATCAATTGTTTCTCGTAATCGGCTATCTCACCACTTTTGATTACGGCTAATATCTGACCTCTCTGCACAAATTCGCCTAATTCTACTTTAACATCTAGCACGTGGCCGCCGACCAGCGGGAATATTTTAAAAACACCTTTCTCATCAAAAGTAACTTTACCCGATAAGGTAAGCTCATTTTGTACCGGGCGCGTTAGGGCGGTATCTAATTTAATATTGGTAGCTAATGAGTCGCTGAGGCAAAAAGAACTGGTAGCTGGCTCAGTAGTTACAGTTGGCGCGGTTTGGCAACTGCACAAGGTATAACTGCCTGTAATAAATGCGATACAGGTAAATATTAATTTCTTTCTCATAACGGTTCGGATTATTGATATTGAATGACTGGCGTGCCCACGGCAAAATTTATTTCTTCTAAAGCCCGGATGCGGTTGGTTTTTAGTTGCAGCATTTGAGTAATGCTTTCGGTGTAGGTTTCGTAGTAATCGACAAACTCAATCAGGCTGATATTTCGCTTGCTGAAACTTTCGGTAATGCCATCGAGGAGCTTATCAAAGTCCTGCGAAAAATTAGTGTAGAGGCCAGTATATATTTTATCGGTTTCGCGCACCTTGTTGTAAGCAGCCATCACTTCCTGTTCTACCTGGTTCTGGTAATGCTGCAGGTCGGTTCTGCTTTTATCTACCAATATTTTGGCGGTTTTAATATTGCCTTGGTTGCGGTTAAAAAAGGGCAAACTAAACTGGGCCTGTAAACCCACGTAGTCACGGATAAAAGAACCCTGCCGGTCGTAAATAGCACCTAAACCTACATCTGGCACCGCCAACGCTTTCTGGTAATTTAATTGGGCTTCTTGTAAGGCAATATTAGTTTGGTAAAGCTTCAGGTCGTACCGGTTTTCGGTGGCCGTTTCGAGTAACTGGTTATAAACAATAGTGGTTGAAGCCGTGTTTAACCGCGTTTCGTCGAGCACTGGTAGTATAAAAGTGGTAGGTTTGGCGTTTAGTAGGAGACTGATGGCAGCTTCGCGGTCGTTTACCTGGTGTACCAGTTCCAGACGTTCGTTTTCCAAGGAGAATATCAGGGCTTTCAGACGCGTCACTTCTTTTAAAGAAACATTGCCTTTTTTCAGTTGCGCTTCGTAGGCTATTACCAGTTTGCGAATGGGCTCCGTTTTGCTCTCGTAAATAGCCAGGTTCTGGATTAAGTAAGAAAGCTCTACCAAAGAAGTCCGTAACTCAAACCGGAGCGAACGTAATAAATCGAAATATTGGAATTCCGTAAGCTTGGTGTTAATTTTTTCTATCTGAATTCGTTTGTTGCGTTTTCCGGCCAATTCAATCAGTTGCTGAAGCTCCACAATATTTTGCCCCGATTTACCGGCATCAAAATATTTGTTGTTAGTGGGGTTGTATAAATTCTGTTCCAGCGCCAGGGTTGGGTTGGGGAACAACCGCGCCTGAATAATAGCCGCCTTGGCTGCATCAATATCCAGCCGCTGGGATAATAAATTCAGGTTATTTTTAATAAATAATTCTTCGGCCTGAACCATGTTCAGCTGCAGGGTATCGATACGGGCATTTATTAAACTTTCCGGTTGGTTTTGGGCCAATACCCGGAAATGGAATAAAAAGGATACAAAGAGTATAAAAAGAAATCGCTGCATGGCTTAGGTAATATTAAGTGCAGCAAAGGTAAGTCAGCCGTATTAGGCCGGGGTTAGAGGGAGATTAGAATAGGATTAGAATTGAGGTTATAAAGAATTTATATAAATTTTCAAGCTCCTGGTTTGTACCCCAACAAGCTGAAGAATTCTTTTTATTATTACGCTTAAGTAAGCTTGCTGCGGGTACAGGCTTAGATTAAGAAAGTAGTATAAGTTAGCTGGCCTGCATCGCTTTATTTTACCAGCAATTTATTAATAAAACAAAATGTATGAAGCGCAGAATTGAACTCCTATTATTTAGCTTAATGCTCCTGTCGTGCGGCAGAGGAGCGGTGGAAAATACCGCCAAGCCAGTTGCAAACCAATTAACCGGAACCTGGCAATTGGTTAAAGCAATTTTAATAGAGAAAGGAGATACCACGGTAACTGATTACACCAAAAATATATCTTTTATAAAAATTATTAATGGTACCCATTTTGCCTTTCTGCAACATGATTTAAATAAAGGCAAGGATTCTGCTGTTTTTGTTTCCGGGGGCGGTACTTATTCTCTTAAAGATAGCGCGTACACCGAACATTTAGAATATTGCAGTGCCAGGGAATGGGAAGGCAATAATTTTAACTTCACCCTTAAATTTAGCGGCGATACCCTTATTCAAAGTGGCGTAGAAGAGGTGGCAAGTGCCGGGGTAAACCGGTTAAATATTGAAAAATATATTAAAGTAAAAAGATAACTGCTTATTACCCTTGCCGGGTTTATTTCCTCACTTATCCTAAAAAAAGCCATTAATTAAGCAATTTTAAGATTTGCGAAGTCATAAACCTGGCTTGGGTTGAAATGCTATTATTTTTTAGCCTTTTTTGCTGGTGTTAAGGCCATTTCATTATCGCTTAAATCCTGGCCAAAATCGGGCATGCCGTCTTTGGTCCACCGCAATACCCGGGCGCGGGTATGCCGGTTAGGGTCGTATAAGGGTTCGCCTTTAATTTCTTTGTAGTCGCGGGCGTGGTAAATCATAATATCGGTTTTGCCGTCTTCTGCTTTAATAAAGCTGTTGTGCCCCGGCCCGAAACGCTTCAGGGCTTCGTTGGTATAAAAAACCGGCTCGGGTAATTTGTGCCAGGAGGCTGGGTCGAGCAAATCGGCATTTTCATCGGCCCATAATAAACCCAGGCAGTAGTTAGCATCGGTAGCGCTGGCCGAGAAGGTCATAAACACTTTGCCGTTGCGGATAATAACAGCCGGCGCTTCGTTTACCCGGTGACCTTTAATTTCCCAGGGTAATTCTGGTTGCGAAATAACTACCTGTTTTTCGTCAAGGGTGGTGGGGCTGGTCATTTTGGCAATATACAAGCCGGTGTTAATTATCTTGTCGCCGGCCCGGTCTACCCAAACCATGTATCGTTGGCCTTTGTGCACGAAGGTGGTTTCATCCAGCGTGAACTCATTCCGTTTACTCACAATCTCACCTTCTTCTTTCCACTCGCCTTTGGCAGGATCTGCGGATGGGTTAGATAGGACATATTTGCGGATTTTCCATTTATCTTCGGCGGAACCGGCGGCAAAATAGATGTACCATTTCCCGTCTATCCGGTGAATTTCCGGTGCCCAGATGTGGTTGCCCATTGGGCCTTTTTCGTGCTTGCGCCAGATTACTACCGGTTTGGCTTCTTTTATGCCGTTAATAGTTTTGGAGCTGCGCATTTCAATGCGGTCGTATTCCGGCACGGTGGCAATAAAGTAATACGTACCATCGGCCGCTTTCCAAACATGCGGATCGGCGCGTTGCAAGGCCAATGGGTTATTGAATTGGTTCTTTTGTAGTTTCTGGGCTTCTACTATTAACCCGCTGAGAACGAGCATTAAGGCCAGGGTAAGTTTTAAAAGTTTGGTGGGCATCATATGGTTAATTTTGGCTGATAATATTTATAACGAAATGATTATCTGAACTGATTTGTAAATAAATGTAAAAATTACATTTATTTACAAAAATAACAAACCAATATTTTTTGTTCGTTCTTTTTTGAGAAAATTGAGTTGAAGAATAGCAAGGAGACAGCTTTTTATTTACGAATAGAATTGGTAAAAATAAACGTCAAGCTTGGGATAGACTATACCCTCGGTTTGTGCCCTCACAAACCGAAAGAAAGCCTTTAATTCTGACATGCCTAAAGGTCTGTGCCCTCACAAACCTTGGTTAATTTATTTAGTAATAATCAAACTAAGTAAATGAACAAAATTAGTTTAAGCTATAATTTATTTTAAATTATTGGTATTCAATATATTATACAAGTTTTTATATTGATTTAATTATGTTCTCTTACTTATTACCCAGTCTGTAAACACAACTTACATCGGATCTACATCGGCTACTACCCGCAAACCTTTGTATTCTTTTTTAAGGCTTACCTGCGTAATAACTTCCGAGATAAATAGTTTGGCCGATTTTAAGCTGGTGTGTTCCCGGTCGAGTTTGATGTGAATTTCGTTCAGAAATAAATTGCGAATTTTAAAAATATAAGGTACTTCGGGGCCGAGTACATGGTTCTGGCCCAAGCCGTCGGTAAGGAGTTTGGCTAACTCTATGGCTGCAGCTTGACTAATTTTTTCTTCGAGGTGCTTTACTGTAACCCGGATAACGCGCACAAACGGCGGGAAGAAATATTTATGCCTCTCGTTAATTTCGTGCTCGTATAACGCCAAGTAATCGTTGTCAATTATCTTCTGGAAAATGGGTTGGTCTGGGTTAGCCGTCTGAATCATAACGGTGCCCTTTTTGCCTTTTCGGCCGGCCCGCCCGCTCACCTGCACAAATAATTGGTAAGCCCGCTCGTGGGCCCGAAAATCGGGGTAGTTAATAATGCTGTCGGCGTTAATAATGCCTACTAAGCTTACGTTTTCAAAATCGAGACCTTTGGTAACCATTTGGGTACCTACCAGTACGTTGGTTTTATTCTCTTCAAAATCCGCAATAATCTGGCTGTAAGCGTTCTTCGATTTGGTCGTGTCCAGGTCCATGCGCTGCACGTTGGCATCCGGCAATAAATATTTCAGGTCGTCTTCTATTTTTTCGGTACCAAAACCCACGGTTTTCAGCGCGGTAGAACCGCAAGCCGGGCAATCGGCAGGCATTTTTTCGTGGTAACCGCAGTAATGGCAGCGTAGCTCGTTGCTGAATTTATGGTACGAAAGGCTTACCGCGCAGTTCTGGCATTTCGGAATCCAGGCGCAATCGTGGCAGCTAATGTAAGGCGCATAACCCCGGCGGTTCTGGAATAATATTACCTGTTCGTTTTTTTTGAGCTTTTCTTCAATGGCGCCCAATAACTGTTGCGAAAAATGGCTGAACATGTTTTTTTTCAGGCTCTCGCGGCGCGTATCAATTAGTTCAATATCGGGTAAGCCGGCCTCGCCGAAACGCTGGTTCATGGTTACCAAACCCCACTTGCCGTTGCGGCAATTATAGTAGGTTTCTACCGAAGGAGTAGCCGAGCCCAGTAAGGTTTTAGCGCGGTGGTAAGTAGCCAGCATGAGCGCCACTTCGCGGGCGTTGTAGCGCGGCGAAGGATCGTATTGCTTATAAGACGACTCGTGCTCTTCATCTACAATAATGAGCGAGAGGTTATGGAAAGGCAGAAAAATAGCCGAACGTACACCCACCACCACCGAAAACCGGCCTGATAAAATTCCGTTCCAGACTTCAGCCCGTTCGTTATCCGAGAACTTAGAATGGTACACGCCCAGCCTATTGCCAAAAACCTTCATCAACCGGATTACAATCTGGGCGGTAAGCGCAATTTCGGGTAAAAGATACAGTACCTGGCCGCCGCCTTCCAGCGCTTTCTTAATTAAATCAATATATACCTCAGTTTTCCCGCTACCCGTAATGCCGTGCAGCAAAACAATATCTTTCTGGGTAAACAACGTTAATATTTCGTCGCGGGCGGTAACCTGGTGGCCCGATAAAGCCGAGGGCATATTCTTTTGCGAATCATCCGTCGGGAACCGCGATACAATTACATCGAACTGCTCCAGAATACCTTTGCGAATCAGGGAATTTACGGCGCTCGGCGACAAATGCGGGCTATTAACCACCGCCGATTTATCTAGCCCTTTGTCGTTTAAATGTATATTTTGGTATACCGGCACTTGCTGCAAATAATACATTACCACATCCAGCTGCTTGGGCTTGGTAGCAAGTTGCGCCATTAGTTCTTCCAGCAGTTCGGCCTCGTGTATAAAGTGCGGCGACAGCTTCAGGCGTTTAACTATTTTGGGGGTATATTTTTCGGCAATTTCTTCAAAAATAATAATGGCCTGCTTTTGAATGAGCGACTTAATTATTTTATGAAAATGCGTAATCTGCAGCAGGTTGCCTACTTCGGTGAACGTGAGGGCGGCATTTTGCTGCAAGGCAAATATTATTTTTTCTTCGTGCGTCGAAAAAGGAAACGTGCTTTCTTCGGGGTTAAACTGCGGGTGCAACTGAATGCGCGATTCGCTGCTTAGTTTTAAAGCCGAGGGTAAAGCGGCATTTATTACCTCGCCAATGGTACACATGTAATATTCGGCAATCCAGTTAAAAATCCGGAGCTGCTCGTGCGTAACCACTGGTTTTTCATCAATTACTTCCAGAATATATTTAGCCTGGTAACCTTGCGGCGGGTTCTGATGCACAGCCGCCACAATGCAGCTCAGCACTTTCTTCATGCCAAACTGCACAATAACCCGCACACCCACCATTACCTCGTCGTTCATCTCGAACGGAACGCGGTAGGTATATAATTTAGGCAAAGGCAGGGGCAGAATTACATCGGCAAACAAGGTTATTCGCTCGGCGGGCAGTAACTCGGCTGGGTTAAATTCTAATTGGTTGTTCAAGGGTAAGCTAGTTTAGCCAAAAACACAAGGCTAAACAAAGTTCGCAAACAAGCCGGATATTTCACAATTAGTTTTAGGGGATTAGAATCTGCTTGTCCGGGCGGGCTGATTCTTAATGGTTAAAAACCGAGTGTAAAAGTGTGATCATGAATCGCTAAGGCGCCTGTTTAACCAAAAAACAGTTTGCTGATAGTGCTTCTCTAAAAATTAGCTAAATAATAGAAATAAAATTAGCAAAGTACATGTGCGCTTACAATTAAAACCCGTTATATTACTTTTGTAACCAGCTAAATATCTCCCGCTTATGAAAATATTCCTTACTTTTCGTTTTTGGTTGCTGAGTTGCTTTTTAGGTTTGATTTTTTTAAGTAACCCCGTTCGGGCATCGCACTTGGTGGGCGGAGAATTAACCTTTCACGCCGATACCACTAATATTTCTCCGCTGCGTTATTTTTTTAAATTAGTGTTGTATCAGGATTTTGGTAATTCTAATGCCGATAACCCTACCGCTACGTTAAATTTTGGTGACGGAACTACGGGAGTAGTAGATAGAAATAGCAGGACCATCTTAGCGGCTAATAAAAATATTTATCGTAGTGTGTATTACTTTCAGCACGATTACTCAACTAGCGGTAATTTTATAGTTTCTTTTACAGATTTAAATAGAGGAACGGCCTTTCTGAATGTAACTGGCTCAGAAAATATTCCATTTTTTATTCAAGCTACAGTTATTATTGGTTTACAGGCGGCAGCTAATCCTTCACCGGTTTTTCTAGCGCCGTTTATTCTCTCAACCACTATCGGTCAACCTTTTCGCCACAATGTTACCGCATATGACCCTGACGGCGACAGCCTCGCCTACAAATTAGTACCCATCCTGCAAGATGGCGGCCAGGCGGTAGCTTCATATCAGTTTCCCGAATCTACTACCATTAATAACCGGACGGGTGAGATTCTATGGCAACAGCCAGATAAATTGGGACGTTATGCCTATGCGGTAGAAATTCGGGAATACCGGCAAGGACAGCTAATAGGCAAAGTAATGCGCGATTTTATAGTTACTACCCTGGCGGCAGCTACCAATCCGTCCTTGCAGATCCGGAACAGGCGTGAACTCCCGCTAAATGACCAAAACCAGCTTTTTATTACGAATACAAATGTGCCTTTAAAAATTAGGGTGGTTGCCAACAATGCGGTTAGTCTGGATGCTTATTCGGAATTATTTCGCCGCAGCAATATTATTACGGCCTTCCCAACTGCCGATAGTCCGCCCGAAATAGAATATACCATTCGGCCAGAAGCAATATTGCGGCGCAGCTTGCCTTATATTGTTACCTTTCGGGGCACGGGCGCTACTACGGCTACCGGTACGCCGCAGCAAGATTTAACGCTGGCAATATATTTCCGGCCAGAGCGGGCTACCGACCAGGAAGATACCACAGAACCCGGCGAACAGCCGCCCCCAGTAGAACCAGAACCCGACAATGATACCGAACCCTGGGTTTTTAAAATGTATCCTAATCCGGTACATGCTTACTTTAAAGTAGATAATAACACTAATTCTCCGGCTAAGCTGCTTTTATATAATGCTAGCAGCCAACTGGTACTGATGATGCCCTTGAATTTACAACAAACTACTATTCGGCGAAGTCGCTACTTAAAGCCCGGTATCTATTTTTATGTGATTTTATCGGAGCAGGATAAAATTGAGCAAACCGGAAAGCTGGTTTTTTTATAGTAAATAGATATTAATTTATTAGGCAAAAATTTGGTAGCCACTAAACTGCTTGTGCTTATGAACACATTTGTTACTTCTCGCAGTCTAATTTTGATTTGCCTTTTTGTTACGCAATTTTTTGCGTTACCTGCCAAGGCATTTAACCCCGAAAGCGCAGAATTAACCTTCCATTCCGATACCACCAACACCTGGCCGTTACGGTATTTCTTTAAGCTGGTTTATTACACGCCCAAAGCCCTAACTGTTCCAGACGCGTTGCCTATTGCTCGTATTAGCTTTAGCGACGGAACTCACGAGGAATCCGTAATCCGGTCCAGCAGGGCGGCGTTAACCGATAATCCGGAAATGTACCGGGAAGTATATTATTTTGAGCACCAGTTCCCGGCTACGGGTACGTTTACAGTTTCTTTTAAAGAAATAAACCGCAGAATTGATTATGCCAATATTGCTAACCGGGAAGATATTGCTTTTGTGATTCAGGCTACCGTTAAAATAGATCCGAACGTTACCGCCAATCGATCACCTGTTTTTATGTCACCGGTTATATTTACCGGTATTTTGGGCCAACCTTACCGGCATAATATTACGGCCTACGATCCCGACGGCGATAGTCTGATTTATAAACTAGTACCGGCTATGCAGAACCGTAACGCATACATTCCTTCTTATCAGTTTCCGGTGGGCGCTACTATTAACAGCCAAACCGGAGAATTTATTTGGCCAGCGCCGGATAAAGCAGGGCGGCACAGTGTGGTGGTAGAAATCTGGGAATACCGTCAGGAACAATTAATTGGAAAAGTAATGCGCGAAATATTAGTGTTAATTTTGCCAGCCGGCGTTAACCAGCTAGTAGAAATACGTAACCGCATCCAGGTACCCGTTAATAACCGGAACCAGGTTTTTATTACTTCCGACGAACCCGTAAAAATAAGAGTAGCGGCTACCCACGCCAATACTTTAACTGCTTATTCAGAATTATTTAGATGGGCTAACAGCATTACCACTTTTCCAACTTCCGATAATCCGCCCGAAATAGAATATACCATTAAGCCCGATGCATCCTTACGCCGAAATTTGCCTTATATTATTACTTTCCGGGGCACCGCGCCTCCTGTGGTAACGGGTATTTCGCAGCAGCAAGATTTAACCTTAGCCGTTTATTTCCGGCCCGAGCAGGTAACCGACCAGGAGCATGCCAATAAATTTGGGGAAGTACCAATATTTGCGCCTGATACAGAACCTGATAATGTGGATGAAACTTTAACTTTTAAAGTTTACCCGAACCCGGTTGAATTTTATTTCTACATCGATAATAAAAAGAATATTCCGGCTACTTTGTCTCTTTATAACGCTCAGAATCAATTGGTACTGATGCAGCCTTTAAGTTTAGCGCAGACTTTTATTAGCCGGAGTAGCACGTTGGTAGCAGGTATGTATTTTTATACCATTATATCCGAAACAGGAAAAATTGAACAATCCGGCAGACTGGTATTCCGTTAAAAAGCATTTTGGTTAATATTAACGCAAAGCCAATCCTGAGTAAGCCAGAAAATATTGCTGCTTAATGTTACCTTTATTTCTATATTTATTTAAATCTGATTTAACTGTTCTAATGCTTCGGCTACAGTGTGCACCGGTAACTGGCAGGCTTTGTTGTAGCAAACAAAAATGGTAGTTTTGCCGTTAATCGGTTCCCGATCCTGGAGCAGCGGCAAATCACTTTCGCTGGTAGTACCAACCAACACCGCATTAGAAATATATTGCTGAGTGAGTTCTTGCTGAATATTTTTAGCTTCAGGGCCAACTATGGCTATTTCAGCGGTTGGTTTTAGCTTGAGCGCGTAGAGCGAAGCCCAATTTGCCAGGTGCGAAGGCTCTTTTACCACCAATGGTTTTACTTGCGCCAACATAGCATCCGATATTTCGAGGTAGCGGGGCTGGTCGAATATTAAACTCAGAAAATGCAGGTTAACGGCCATTACGGAATTAGAAGCCGGCACTACATTGTCCATTATTTCTTTCTTGCGGGCAATTAATTTCTCACCCGTCTGGTCGGTAAAAAAGAATAATTGCTCTTGGTCATCGTAGAAATTCCGGATGACGTAATCGGTTAATTTTTTCGCTTCGTTCAGCCAGCGTTCCTCAAAGGTAATCTGGTAAAGCGCAATTAAGGCTTGAATTAATAACGCGTAATCTTCTAAAAAGCCGTTTATAGTAGCTTTGCCGTTTTTGTAGTTGTGAAACAAGGCTTCGCCCTGGCGGAGGTTCTGCAGCAGAAATTGTGCGTTAGTTAAAGCTAAATCCAGAAACTGGGGCTCGCCAAAAACTTTGTAAGCATCGGCTAATCCTTTCAGCATTAAAGCATTCCACGAAAGCAATATTTTATCGTCTAAACCGGGGCGGACACGTTTTTCGCGCACGGCCATAATGGTGCTTTTCCAGGCAGTTACTTTGCTTTTGAGTTCATCTATGGTTAAGTTATTATCTTGCGCAAATTCCGCATCGCTGGTTTTGCGGTGCAGAATATTTATGCCGTGTTCCCAATTGCCTTCGCCGGTTACGTTGTAATATTTAGAGAATAAGGGCTCCTCCGCACCCAGAATTGCCGGCAATTCTTCTTGCCGGAAAACGTAAAATTTACCTTCCTCGCCTTCGCTATCCGCATCTAGCGAAGAATAAAAACCACCTTCCGGGCTCATGAGTTCGCGTTGCACAAACCCAATGGTTTCGTAAACTACTTCTTTAAACAACGGATTTTTAGTAACAGCATAAGCTTCGGCGTACAAACTAATTAACTGGCCATTATCATAAAGCATTTTTTCGAAGTGCGGCACCAGCCAGTCGGCATCTACGGAGTAGCGGGCAAAGCCACCGCCGGCCTGGTCGTAGATTCCACCGTAAGCCATTTCCTGTAAGGTAAGTACCGCTTGGTCCAGGGCCGCCTGATTTTTTGAATATTGATAATAACGCAGCAAAAAAGCGTAATTTACTGGCATCGGGAACTTAGGCGCTTGTCCCATACCGCCCCGTACTTTATCAAAACGCGCACTAAAATTACTGTAAAGCTGCTCAAAATCTTCTGCAGTAAAATCAGATTCGCTTTGCTGCAGGCCATACTTGTGCAAATCGCTTAAGTTCAGGTGTTCGGCAAATTGCTCTGCCGAACTATCCAATTCAGTGCGGTGGTCGCGGTAAGCTTCGGCAATATTTTGTAATATTTTTACCCATTGCTGCGGCGGAAAATAAGTGCCGCCGTAAAAAGGTTTGGCTTCGGTATTTAAAAAAACATTTAACGGCCACCCGCCCTGAATGCCCATGGCATGGATGGCATCCATGTAAATCTGATCCACATCGGGCCGTTCTTCGCGGTCTACCTTAATACAAACGAAATTTTCGTTCATTACTTCGGCAATATTTTCTTGCTCGAACGATTGGTGTTCCATGACGTGGCACCAATGGCAGGCCGCGTAACCAATGCTTACCAATATTGGTTTGTTTTCGGTGCGGGCTTTGGTTAAGGCTTCTTCGCCCCAGGGGTACCAATCTACGGGGTTGTAGGCGTGCTGCAATAAATATGGGCTGGATTCCTGAAGGAGGCGGTTTGCTTTTTTCATAGTTTTAGGTTTCTGGTCGGGCAGTTGGTTCGGGTGTTTGGTTAATCCTGACTTACGCAATTAAGCCGGAAAAGCTTTATTTATATGAGCATACTTTTTACTTGCGCAATTTCGGCGGAGCAGTCGGTTTGTTGGTTTAGCGCTTGTAATTGCCCTAATAATTTTTGTAAAACCTGCTGGTGGGCCGCCGATTCGGGCTGAAAAGGTTTGTGTGCCAGGGCCTGTTGTATTTTATCCCATTTAGCCGCAAAGTTCTGAAAATCCTGGTTAAAGTAAGCCTGGCTAAATTTCTGCCAGATATAATCTTCGGCTACTTCGGTGGGGTGCAGCATATCGGCTTTGTAAAACCGGTAATCGCGCAAATCATCCAGCATGAGTTCGTAAGCCGGAAAATATTGCACACCCGCAAACGCCTCGCTAAGTTCTTGGCAAGCCACCCGCAAGATTGATTTACTTACGCTGTTTAATTCTAAGGTTTCTTTTAGGTGGCGCACCGGGCTTACGGTAAATAATATTTTAATATTCGGGTTTAAAGCTTGTAAGCTGGCATAAAGCGGGGCAAAAGCATTGGTAATGGTTGCGGTCGAAATTAATTTTTTTTCAAACGCCTGCTGCGGTACTTTGTGGCAATTGGCAACCAACGTATTGCTGGCTTTATGTATATAGCCTACGGCCGTACCCAACGTTAGAATCAGTAAATCTGTGTTCTTCAGAAATTCTTGTGTTTGTACTAACTGGGTTTGAATACGCGAGATTAATAAAGTGCGGGAAGGGGCGGTAAAGGAAGAGTGCAGATCGTAGGCGTACCAGTAACCATCGCGTTCCAGCAGTTCGCCGGTAAATTCCGGTTCTGGTTGTAGGGCGGTCGCCAATAATTTAAAAAGCGATACCGGATTAAAAATAGTGCCAAAAGGATTTACCAGACTTTGTACTTTGTAACCGGCCACTTTATTCCCCATCACTTCGGCAAAGCAAGAGCCGGCGGTTAGCACACGGGCATTTAAACCTAGCTGCTGTTCAATTGGTTTAATATTAATTTCGGTGCGAAATAAGGTCATTTTTTATCTGGTAAAGAAATTATATAGCTTACGTATTTATAGGCACGCAAGAAACAGCCTGCAGGTTTAATTAAATCAGGCTTAAGCCCGCTGAACCTTTGCGGGGTACAAAATAAAAAAAGTCCTGCCGTTACCAGCAGGACTTTTTAATAAAGTAATAGTTAAGCTTACTCCGCTACTACGTTAAAACGTACGGTGTGCTTCACTTCTTTGTGCAGCGCAATAGAAGCAGTGTATTCACCGGCAGATTTTACTTCCTGGTCGAAAGAAATTTTCTTACGGTCTACTTCAATGCCTTTGGCCCGCAGCGCATCTGATAACTGGGTAGTGGTAACGGCACCAAATATTTTACCGCTTTCACCTACTTTAGCTGGCAGGTCAATGGCTGTGTCGCCAATTTGGTCGGCAACGGCTTGCGCATCCATTTTCACCTTCTCGGCTTTGTGCGAAGCCTGGCGAATATTTTCCGCTACAACTTTTTTGTTTGATTTATCGGCAATTACGGCAATACCTTGGGGTATTAAATAATTGCGGCCGTAACCTGGTTTTACGCTTACAATATCGTTTTTAAAGCCTAAGCCTTTAACGTCGTCTTTTAAAATAACTTCCATTTGCTATACCTCCTTATTTTAATGAATCGGTTACATAAGGCAAAATAGCCAAATGACGAGCCCGGGCTACGGCTTGCGACACCCGGCGCTGAAATTTCAGGCTGGTACCGGTTAAGCGGCGCGGAAGAACTTTGCCTTGCTCGTTTACAAATTTTAATAAGAAGTTACCATCTTTATAATCGATGTACTGAATACCGTTTTTCTTGAAGCGGCAATATTTTTTGCGGGTATCCTGCTTGTGGATTTTTTCGTTAACTAAACTCATGATGCTTGTGCCTCCTTTTCTTTTTTAGCTTGCTTTTGCTGGTTCATTTCCCCGTTGCGGCGACGCTCGTTGTAAGATACAGCGTGCTTGTCTAAGGCAGTGGTTAAGAACCGGATTATTTTCTCGTCGCGGCGATAAGCAAGTTCCAGCGGGTTAACAATAGTGGAAGGAGCTTTAAACTCTACCAGCACGTAAAAACCAGTTGATTTTTTCTGGATTGGATAAGCCAGTTTCCGTAATCCCCAGTTTTCTTCGTGAATAATTTCGGCGCCATTTTCCTTAAGCACCTGTCTGAACTTCTCGACCGTTTCTCCTACCTGTACCTCGTTCAGCAACGGGGTCAGGATAAAGACCGTTTCATAATTTCTTAATTCCATTAGGTTGTCGAATATTTTTTTAAATGAGGGTGCAAATATAATAATTAAATATTTGTAACACAAACCTATAAAAGGTTTATACCGGAAGTTAGTTCAAGCTTTTTTATAAATTTATAGCCCATTAACTTATTAGCTAAGCATGAAAGCATTAAAGTCTCGGAACTCGCTTGCAATTATTTGTTATGTTGGCGCGGTGGTTAAAACCAGATTGTAAGTAAGGAAGCCGTTGTTCTGCTTAAAAAAGCTGACTGTTAATGAAGGTGTATAAGTGTTATATATTATATAAAGTAAACTGCCTAAAATAATATGGCCGATAGGCGAGCGGCGAGTATTTTAATCAATTTATATCGGCTTTAAAATTCTATATAAATATGGCTTCCGCAAAAAAGAGCTGGTGCTGTATTGAGCGCAGCGGTAAAGTGAGCCTAAAATAATGGTCAGTTTCCAACTGGCCGGTTGTCCAAACCTTCCTTTTATAAAAACACCCCAACTACAAGCTTGCGCAAGCCAATGTAAATTATGCTAAAATATTCCTTAGCCTGCATGCCTATGGTTAAAACACACCGCTAGGGCAGCTATTGCGAAAGTCCTGATTAATTTAAAAATTAGAGTTTGCCGTATATTACAGAACTGCCCGGAAAGGCTTTGGCCAGTTTATTTATTTCCTCAAAAGCGATTCGTTCATTTCGGCGCAGTAAATTATTATTAAAATTGGCACTACCCTGGTATTGTTCTTCCCCATTTTTTGTATTGTACGCGCCAAAAAAATAAAGATTAAGATTGCCGTTCTCTTTTTCACGAATGTATGCATTCACTTTTATTTCCAGGCTATGCCAGGAAGTAGTTCGCTTCGTAGCTATTATATTAAGTAACTCCTTATTATAATCTTCAATAAAGTAACCTTTCTCTTGCATTACCAAGGCCAATTCTTTTAAAACCATTACCAACTCTCCTTTGGTTTCTACTATAATTAAATCTGCTTCGGGCAAAGGTTTTTCATCTTCCTGCGCTAAGGCATACAAGGGGAGAAGGAATAAGAAAAGTAGAATCTTTTTCATAGCGTTGATTTTTATGGTTACCCAACTTACAGAAGGTTTATTAGCAAAGAAACACCTAAATCATAGAAGGTAAAAACGACAGAAATCAAACCCATTTTAGCAATATTTTAGATTAAGAAGCTCGTGCCAGAGAGTCTGCAATTAAATTATTGGGCCGGAAATAATATGATTAAATATTTTATTAAGGAGGGAGTTATAAAATAAATAGTAATATTCTTAGGATTAAAGTTAGCTTAAAGCATATTCGTAATAAAGAATATAGGAATATAATTATCTAAAATTTAGAAATTAACAATATAATTGTTTAATAGCCGCTTCATCTATTGCTGGATAATATAATTTAAAAATATTCTAAATAAGATGTTTTTGACACCTTTGTTATTGAAAACCAGTATGTTGTATGTGGTTGCTCTGCTAAGGCTTTTAGCACTCCAAAAATATGAGATATTATGTTTGAATAATAAAAATCGCATAGTAGATTTGTGCCCGTAATGTAGTTTCACCTTACTAAAAAAGCGATCTAAGCAATGATTAGCTGTAAATCAAACAAATTATACCCATTTTTACTAACTCTACTTCTTACTTTTTTTACTGTTTTTTCTTCTTTCGCGCAAGGTGAAGAAGCCTCTGTGAGCCAGGATGGGCAAACAGCAGGTGCAGCTACAGCAGGAGGGGATGCACAGGTGCAGGCAGGCGCAACATTATTTAAAAATAACTGTGCCAGTTGCCATGCCATGAACGAAAAGCTGGTAGGGCCTCCTTTAAAGGATGTACATAAAAAACATCCGCTACCTTGGTTAATCAGCTGGATTCGGAATTCCAGCAAAATGGTGCAAAGTGGCGATAAAGCGGCTTTAGCTATCTTTAATGAATATGACAAGCAGCAAATGCCCAGCTTTGCTTTGTCTGACGAGGAAATTACTTCTCTTGTAAAGTACATTGAGGTAGAAAGTGCTAATGTTACTACTGCCCCAACCGGTACACCAGCCAATAACCAGGCAGCAGCAGCGGCTACTGATGGTCCGGGCGGTGAAGGTGCCGGCGCGGCCAGCAATTACCTGCATATTATATTAATAGCCCTGATTGTGGTATTAATAGTAATGGTAATTGTGCTCCTGATTATTGCCAACTTAATGAAAGATTACCTGCGGGGTAAAAAAGATTTAGATGGCAACGATCTGGAATTAATAGAACAACGTTTCGACTTTTCTAAAATATACAAATCAAGAGCGGTTCAGGTAATTGTAGGGTTAATATTTGTAGTGGTTTTAACCGACATTGCGATTGAAGAAACTTACGGCGTAGGTTTACAACAAGGCTATCAGCCGCGCCAGCCTATTGCTTTCTCGCACAAATTACACGCCGGCGAACACCAGATAGATTGTAATTACTGCCACACCAGTGTTTACAAAAGCCGGAGTGCTAATATTCCATCGGCAAACATCTGTATGAACTGCCACAGCCAGATTAAGAAAGAATCGCCGGAAATTAAAAAAATATACACTGCTATTGAGAAGAACCGGCCTATTGAGTGGGTGCGTGTACATAATTTACCTGACTTGGCTTACTTTAATCACTCACAACACACCAAAGTAGGTGGCATTGAGTGCCAGACCTGCCACGGACCTATCGAGACCATGGATGTGGTTTATCAGTTCTCGCCTTTAACTATGGGCTGGTGTATAAACTGCCACCGGGAGCAGCCATTAAATACCGAGGGTAATAAATATTACGATAACCTGGTAAAAATACATGACGAAGTAAATAAAGGTGCTGCCTTTACCGTGTCTTCGAACGGCGGTACTGAGTGCTCTAAATGTCATTATTAATCTAATTTTCCAAAGCATCTGAGTTTTCTATTCATAATATGCAAGAAACAATTAAATACTGGAAAGGGCTGGAAGAGCTCGAAAACACTCCGGAATTTGTAAAAAATTCACAAAACGAGTTTGCGGAGTTTCTGCCGGTAAAAGATAAAAGTAGTTCAGGCAAAAATGCTGAAGTTGCTCCCCGTCGCGATTTCCTGAAGTTATTAGGATTTAGCGTGGCCGCAGCTACACTGGCTTCTTGCGAAGCGCCGGTAAGAAAAGCAATTCCTTATTTAAACAAGCCCGAAGAAATAGAGCCCGGTATTGCTAACTGGTATGCCTCTACTTACTTCACCGATGGCGATTATAACAGTATTTTAGTAAAAACCCGGGAAGGTCGCCCCATTAAAATAGAAGGTAACCCCCTTTCTAGCCTGACCCGTGGTGGTTTAAGCCCCAGAGGCCAAGCTACCGTACTGAGCCTGTACGATACCACCCGCCTGCCAAACCCGGTAAGCAAAAGAGGCGAAAAGCATATTGATGCCGATTGGGAGCAGATAGATCAGGAAATCAGAACAAAGCTGGGCCAGGTAAATGGTAAAGTGGCTTTAGTTTCAACCACCGTTATCAGCCCATCTACCAGACAAGTAATTCGGGAGTTCGGTGCTAAATATCCTGCGTTCGAACACGTTGTTTACGATCCGTATTCTGTGTCAGGCTTGTTAAAAGCCAACGGCGGTGTTATTCCGGGTTACGATTTCAGCAAAGCCAAAACCATTGTAAGTTTCGGTGCCGACTTTTTAGGTGCGTGGTTAAGCCAGGTAGAATTTGCCAAGCAATATATTACCAACCGTAAGGTAACCAAAGATAACCCGAATATGTCAAGGCATTATCAGTTTGAAGCTACTTTAAGCTTAACTGGTGCTAATGCTGATGTTCGCGTACCCATTAAACCATCTGAAGAAGGAGTAGCTGTAGCTGCCCTTTATAACCGTATTGCGCAGGGCACCGGCGGCCAGGTTTTAAATACGCCAGCCTTCGCCCAAACCAAACAATTAGATGCGGCTGTTAAAGATTTATTAGCTAACCGTGGTGCTTCCTTAGTAGTATCGGGTTCTAATGATGTAGCGGTACAATCTTTGGTACGCGAAATTAACCGGATGCTGGGTAGTGAAGGAACTACCATTAACACAGCGGCTCCTATCTACATCAAGCAAGGCGATGATACCCAAATGATTCGTTTCATTAACGAAATGAATGCTGGTACTGTAGGCGCGGTAATATTTTATAATGCTAACCCGGTTTATAACCATCCGTTAGCTGATAAAGTAGTAAGTGGTTTGAAGAAGGTAGGTGTAAAAATTTCCTTCGCCGACCGGATTGACGAAACTGCTGCGTTAGCCGATTATATTACTCCGGATCATCACCCATTAGAATCCTGGAACGACTTTGAGCCCAGAAAAGGCTACCTGAGTTTATCACAACCAACTATTTCTCCTTTATTTAAAACCCGCCAGGCACAAGACAGTTTATTAGCCTGGAGCGGTAGCCGCACTTCTTATTACGATTATTTGCGTAATAACTGGCGCGCCAATTTTGTGAAAGGTGGCGATTTTAATACTGCTTGGGACAAAGCTGTACACGATGGCGTTTTAGAAGGCGTAGCTACACCTGGCCAGACTACCACGGCTACCGCTGCTCCTTTAACATTAGCTGCAGCTGCAGTGGCCATAAACCAAACCTCCCGCAATACCAAAGGAATAGAACTTGCCATTTACCAGAAATCTTCAATAGGTTCTGGTGTTGAAGCTAATAACCCATGGTTACAAGAGTTATCTGACCCAATTTCCAGAGCTACCTGGGATAACTATTTAGCTATTCCGCGTTCGCTAGCCAAAGAAATGGAAATTGAGCAGAACGATGTAATTCAGGTAACTGCCGCCAATGGTAAAACAATAGAATTACCAGCTTTAATTCAGCCCGGTCAGGCCCGCAATACGGTTGCAATTGCCGTTGGTTATGGCCGCACACATGCCGGACCAGTGGCAAACCAGGTAGGTGTTAACGTTTATCCATTAGCTGCTACCAACCAAAACGGGGTGCTGTACATAAACGGTGTAACCTTAAAGAAAACCGGAGCAGAAAAAGTTATTGCGCAAACCCAGACCCACCATACTATTATGGATCGGAATGTGGTGCAAGAGGCTTCTTTGGATGCTTACCGTAAAAACCCGAAAGAAGTAACCGAATATATTAAAGTTGCTACGCCAGACGGACCGCAAACCCCATCTAAAGTGTCGTTGTGGTACGATTACGAATACAAGAACCACCATTGGGGAATGGTTATAGACCTGAACTCTTGTATTGGTTGCGGTAGCTGCGTAGTTGGCTGTGCTTCTGAAAACAATACCCCAATAGTAGGTAAGCAGGAAGTATTAAACCGCCGGGAAATGTTCTGGATGCGCATCGACCGTTATTATAGCAGCGATACCCACAAAGATACTTCTGATTTAGGAACTATTGCTACTTACCAGGCCATGGAAGAGCCTTCCGAAAATCCGCAGGTAATATTCCAGCCAATGCTTTGCCAGCACTGTAACCACGCCCCTTGCGAAACAGTTTGTCCGGTATTAGCTACTACCCACAGCAGCGAAGGCTTAAACCAAATGACGTACAACCGTTGCGTAGGTACCCGTTATTGCGCAAACAACTGTCCGTATAAAGTTCGTCGCTTTAACTGGTTTGCTTACTACGACAACGAGAAGTTTGCTACCCAAAACTACCAGATGAACTCTGATTTAGGCCGGATGGTATTAAATCCAGATGTAACTGTTCGGGGTCGAGGGGTAATCGAAAAATGTTCGTTCTGCGTACAACGGATTCAAGCAGGAAAACTGGAAGCGAAGAAAGATAAGCGCCGTCCGAAAGATGGTGAAATAGTTACTGCTTGTGCCCAGTCTTGCCCTACTAATGCCATTATTTTCGGAGACATGAAAGACCCTAACAGCCAGATAACACAAATTCTGCGCCGGGAAGATGGCGAACGGGCATTCCATGTGCTGGAAGAACTCAATGTGCAACCGAATGTAACTTACCTGACTAAAATCAGAAACAATAACCTAACCACGACAAACGCTTAGCCGCTGATTTAAATTTAAATTAAGAATAAAATATGCAACATGTATCTCCGGTAAGAGAACCTTTAGTAACAGGAGGGAAAACCTACCATGACATCACCGAGGATGTTAGCCGGCAAGTAGAGGCCAAACCCAATATCCGGTGGGCCATTGCTTTAGCGGTTGCGCTGTTTTTCCTGGGCATTTTTATATATTCTGTTTACCGCACCTTGTGGTTTGGTATTGGAGAATGGGGTTTAAATAAAACAGTAAACTGGGCCTGGGACATTACCAACTTTGTGTGGTGGGTAGGTATAGGTCACGCTGGTACCCTAATTTCGGCCATTCTTTTGCTTTTCCGCCAAAAATGGAGAAGCTCTATTAACCGGGCTGCCGAAGCGATGACGATTTTCGCGGTAATATGCGCGGCTATGTTCCCGGTGTTGCACATGGGCCGGCCGTGGTTAGCTTATTGGGTTTTACCACTACCAAACACCTTTGGTTCCTTGTGGGTAAACTTTAACTCGCCACTATTATGGGACGTATTCGCGATTAGTACTTACTTCTCTGTGTCATTGGTATTCTGGTACTTAGGTTTAATTCCGGATTTTGCCACCATCCGCGACCGGGCTACTGGTCCGATTGCCCGCCGGGCTTACGCTTTATTAAGCTTTGGCTGGACTGGTTCCGCTAAACATTGGTCACGGTACGAAACTGTTTCTTTAATCCTGGCTGGTGTTTCTACTCCACTCGTACTTTCGGTACACACCATTGTATCCATGGACTTTGCTACCTCGGTAATTCCCGGTTGGCATACTACCATCTTCCCGCCGTACTTTGTGGCTGGGGCGATTTTCTCCGGATTTGCAATGGTATTAACTTTAATGCTCATTACCCGCAATGTGTTCTTCCTGAAAGATTATATTACCCTGGAGCACATTGAATCGATGAATAAAGTAATTATTCTGACCGGTTCTATTGTGGGTGTGGCTTATATTACCGAGTTCTTTATTGCCTGGTACTCCGGCGTGGAATATGAGCAGTACGCATTTATTAACCGCGCTACTGGTCCTTACTGGTGGGCTTACTGGTCGATGATGACCTGTAACGTAATTACACCACAGCTTTTCTGGTTCCGCAAAATTAGAAGAAGTGTAGTAGCCACGTTCATCATCTCTATCTTCGTAAATATTGGTATGTGGTTCGAGCGATTTGTAATTATTGTAACATCGCTGCACCGCGACTTCCTGCCATCAAGCTGGGCTATGTTCTCCCCAACCATTATAGACGTGGGTATTTACGTGGGAACCTTGGGCTTATTCTTTACTTTGTTCTTACTATTTGCCAAATATTTCCCGGTAATTAACATGTTCGAAGTAAAAACTATTCTAAAATCTTCATCAGGCGTTCAGCATTCTCATGCGCCAGAAACAATGCACGCACATTCACCAAACAATCAAGCGCACCATGACAAATAAGAAATACATTCTCGGCGTTTATGAGGATGAAGATGTTCTGCTTCACGCCATAGAAAATATACGGGCAGCCGGAACTAAGATTTACACGGTCTTTTCGCCTTACCCGGTACACGGCATTGATGATGCTTTGGGCATTGAGCGTTCACGTTTGCCAATAGCTGCATTCCTGTACGGATTAACCGGGCTTTCTTTTGCTCTTTGGATGCAGATTTATATGCTGGGTTTCGACTGGCCTATGATTATTGGTGGTAAACCGCACATTGCATTGCCGGCATTTATTCCGGTAAGCTTTGAATTAACCGTGTTATTTACGGCGCATGGTATGGTAATCACCTTTCTGATTATATCGGGCTTGTATCCTAAATTAAAAGTTCCGGTTATGGATGTGCGGTCGACGGATGATAAATTTATTATGGCCATTGAAGTAAAAGAAGGGGTAACAGATGTAAACAAACTGAATTCCTTATTACGTGATAATGGCGCCATCGAAGTTAATGAGAAGGAGGTAACTAAATAATGAATAATTTACTAAAACTAGGAGTAGCAACTTCTTCTCTGTTTTTTGCTTCAGTTGTTATGTTTTCGTGCGCACCAGGCCCTAACGATACGGGTACTGAGTACGCACCGCAGATGTACGATGATCCGGCTTATAATCCTTTAAAGCAAAATGAATCGAACGTATTAAATCCGGGAGGATTAAATATGCGGGTTCCGGCGCAAGGTTCTATTGCCAGAGGAAAATTAGCTTTTTACAATCATATTCCTAAAGATAGTGTAGATATTGCCGCTGCCAGATTAAGAAACCCGTTGCGGGCAACTGAAGAAAACCTGGCAGAAGGTGAAGTACTGTATGCCCGGTTCTGTGCACCGTGCCACGGAGCAGAAGGTCAGGGCGACGGATTAGTTGGTAAGAAATTCTTGGGGGTAGCTAATCTGAGTCAAGACAGGTTGAAAACAGTACCTCTTGGCCATATATACCATGTTATTACCAACGGCCGGGGAAGAATGATGCCGCACGGCACTCAGTTAAACCCGGAAGAACGCTGGAAAATAGCCATGTATATTCGTACAGGTTTACAAGGTGTAGGGCAACCCGAAACAGACCCTGCTACAGAAGATGTAAAAAATATTGACCCACCACAAGGTGCATCTACGGAAATGAATACTAACCAGGTAACTGGTACTAATAACCCATCGGGAGGGGCTACTGAAAATCCGAATGCAACTAAACCAACAAACGTCCAAGAAGAATAACCTAAACCGATAATGATAGAAGAAAGACTAAGTATCGCTAAGAGAACCAGTAACCGGTTCTTGTTTATGATAGGATTAGGTCTGGTATTTTTAATAGTGGGAATTTTTATTACCATGAACAGTACCGGACATCATGGAGGTGGACACGGCGAAGAGGCTGCTGCCGCCGCCGAAGGTGGTCACCATGCCATTACTTGGGTAAACCGTTTGTTTTCTAACCTGTGGCTTAACAATGTATATTTTATAGGTATAGCCGTAATTGGATTATTTTTCACAGCTGTTCAATATGTGGCTTATGCAGGTTGGTCAGTTCCAATTAAACGCATTCTGGAAGCATTAGCTGCTTATTTACCAATAGGTGGAATATTATTATTAATTATCTTTTTAGTAGGAAAGCACCAGCTATTTCACTGGACCGATGAAACCCTTTATATTAAAGATAATGCTAATTATGACCCTATTCTGGCTGGTAAGCAATCATTTTTAAACCAGCCTTTTTACCTGATCCGAATGGTTGTATTTATTGGTGCCTGGATCTTTTTTGACTGGTGGTTGCGGAAGCAATCCCTTAACGAAGATTTAAATGGTGGTTTAGAATATTACCATAAAAGCATTCGGATTTCAGCAATATTTTTGGTTGTGTTTGGCGTAACTTCTTCCATGTCAGCTTGGGATTGGGTAATGACCATAGACAGCCACTGGTTTAGTACGCTCTTTGCATGGTATGTATTCTCCAGTTGGTTTGTGGCTGGTTTGGCTGCTACCACGTTAACGGCTATCTACCTGAAGCAAGCAGGCTACCTTAAAGTTTTAAATGCGAACCATTTACATGATTTAGGTAAGTTTATCTTTGGTTTCAGTATTTTCTGGACTTACCTGTGGTTCTCGCAGTTTATGCTTTACTGGTATGCGAACTTACCCGAAGAAGTAGTTTATTTCCAGGAACGTTTCCATGGTTACGATGGGCATTATGCCTGGATTATCTTTGGTATTCTGTTTTTAAACTTTGCTTTCCCGTTCTTAGTGTTAATGACCCGCGATGCCAAGCGTCAAATGATTATGTTAAAAATTGTTTGTATTGTAGTATTGTTTGGTCACTGGTTAGATTTTTATCAAATGATTATGCCGGGTACGTTAAGAGGAGAAAGCGGTTTTGGATTTATAGAATTAGGTGCGCTCCTGTTATTCTTAGGCGTGTTCTTAACGGTGTTTACGCGTCGGTTGGCCAGTGCTTCGCTGGTGCCAGTAAATCATCCATTCCTGGAAGAAGCTGTCCATCATCACGTTTAATCTGAATTTAAAAAATAATGATCACAATCGCTATATTACTTGTACTTGCCCTTCTGGCTGTTGTTCTTTATTTACTTTTCCGGTTACAGATTTTAAGCTCTGTTTTCCGGGGAACCTATGCCAAAAGAGCCAGCACCAGCAACCGCGTTAATGCAACTTTTTTCCTGGCCTTTTTAATAATCGGCGGCATAGCCTTTTTCTGGTCCTTCGCAGATTCTATGGAGGATTTCATGATACCGGTTGCTTCCGTACATGCTGTCTGGATCGAAAGTATGTTCTGGACCACCATGGCTATTCTGGGGATTGTTTTCGTATTAACCCACATTTTGCTGTTTTGGTATTCTTACCGGTATCAATATAGTGCCGATAAAAAAGCTTACTACTATCCGCATAATAATAAACTGGAAGTAATCTGGACCATAATTCCGGCTGTGGTAATGGCATTATTAGTTTTTTCGGGCTGGAAAGCCTGGACTAAAATAACCAATCCAGCACCGGCAGATGCAGTTGTGGTAGAAATAGTTGGTAAGCAGTTTAACTGGTTATACCGCTATCCAGGTAAAGACAACATTTTAGGCGTGGCTAAACATACCTTAATAGATGCTACGAACGAAATGGGAATTGATTTATCGGACCCGAAAGCATTAGATGATATATATTTTGGTGCCGGCGACATTCATATTCCAAAAGGAAGACCGGTATTATTCCGCATTCGTTCACGTGATGTAACCCACGATGTTTATCAGCCTAATTTCCGGATTCAGATGCACGCGGTTCCTGGTATGCCCACAAAATTCTGGTTTGTACCAACTAAAACAACCGCTGAAATGGCTACCGAAACGGGTAACCCGGATTTTAAGTATGAAATTGTATGTAACCAAATTTGTGGACGGGGCCATTTTGCCATGCGCGCTACCTTAGTAGTAGATGAGCCGGAAGATTATGAGAAATGGTTAGCTGAACAAAAAACCTTTGCCGAACAGAATCCGGATTTGTTAGCAAAAATGCAAGCCAAAACTACTCCTGTGGTAACAGTAGAGAAAAAAGCAGAACCGGTAAAAGAAAAAGCAGCTTTATAATAAATTAATAACCGATATTATGGCAAGTACCGATATATCTTTACATAAAGATGTGCACCACGACCACGAGGCGCACGATGATCATGATCACCACGATCAGCATTTTATTTTCAAATATATTTTTAGCCAGGACCATAAAGTTATTGCGAAGCAATTCTTAATAACTGGTATTATCTGGGCATTTATTGGTGGCGCACTTTCCAGTATTTTCCGGATACAATTGGGCTGGCCGCAGGCAACATTGGAGTGGTTGGAGCCAATATTGGGTAAATGGGTAGAAGGTGGCAAACTTAACCCGGAGTTTTACCTGGGTCTGGTTACCATGCACGGTACCATCATGGTATTCTTCGTGTTAACAGCCGGCTTAAGCGGTACCTTTAGTAACTTCTTAATTCCGCTGCAGATTGGTGCCCGCGACATGGCCTCCGGGTTCCTGAACATGCTTTCTTACTGGTTCTTCTTTTTATCCAGTATTGTTATGTTCTTATCATTATTTCTCGAAACAGGTCCTGCTTCGGCCGGGTGGACGATTTATCCGCCACTAAGTGCGTTGCCGCAAGCTATTCCGGGTTCCGGTGCCGGTATGACTATGTGGATTGTAGCCATGGCCTTGTTTATTGTGTCTTCGCTATTAGGAAGTATTAATTACATTACTACGGTAATCAACCTGCGTACGCCAGGAATGTCTATGACAAAACTGCCATTAACCATTTGGGCATTTTTCCTGACGGCTATTTTGGGGGTATTATCTTTCCCGGTATTATTTTCTTGCGTGTTGCTGCTTATTTTCGACCGCAGCTTTGGTACCAGTTTCTACTTATCAGAAATATATGTTGCCGGCGAAGCTTTAGCCAACGTAGGTGGTAGCCCAATTTTGTTCCAGCACTTATTCTGGTTCTTAGGTCACCCGGAAGTATACATCGTAATTTTACCAGGTTTTGGTATTGTTTCGGAAATTATTGCTACAAATGCCCGTAAGCCAATTTTTGGTTACCGTGCTATGATTGGTTCCATGTTAGGAATTTCCTTGCTCTCTTTTATTGTATGGGCACACCACATGTTCGTGTCGGGTATGAATCCATTCCTGGGTTCTGTGTTTATGTTCCTGACGTTAATTATTGCGGTACCATCGGCGGTAAAAGTATTTAACTGGATAGCTACTTTATGGCGGGGTAATATTGTGTTTACCGTTCCAATGTTGTTCTCCATTGGTTTTGTATCGCTCTTTATCTCGGGAGGTTTAACGGGAATTATTTTGGGTAACTCCGCTTTAGATATTCAGGTGCACAATACTTATTTCGTAGTGGCCCACTTCCACTTAGTAATGGGTTCATCCGCGTTCTTTGGTATGTTTGCCGGAGTTTACCATTGGTTCCCTAAAATGTTTGGCCGTATGATGGACGAGAAATTAGGTTACGTTCACTTTTGGTTAACTTTCATAGGCGTTTACATGGTATTCATGCCAATGCACTACGTAGGTATTGCTGGTTTCCCTCGTCGTTACTATTCCTGGACTAGCTTCGATTTATTTCAAAGCTTCGCAAATATTAACATGTACATTAGCTTGGCGGCTATCATTGCCTGGTTAGCGCAGTTTATATTTGCCTTCAACTTTATTTACAGCATATTCCGGGGCCGAAGAGCTTCTGCTAATCCATGGCGTTCTAACACCTTAGAATGGACTACACCAGTGCTTCCAGGACACGGTAACTGGCCAGGTCCAATTCCGGTAGTTTATCGTTGGCCTTATGATTACAGCAAGCCAGGTGCCGAAGAAGATTTTATTCCACAACATATTCCTTACTCACAAACGCAGTCATCCAATCTGCCGCATGACAAGGATTAGGTAAAGCAAACTGAATGACAAATAAATCTTTTAGTACTAAAAGATTTAGAAATATAGGAGTACTAACTATTGCTTCTGTATATTTTTTAATCTTGGTAGGAGGAATTGTGCGCAGTACAGGTTCTGGCATGGGATGTCCGGATTGGCCTAAGTGCTTTGGAAGCTGGGTTCCTCCTACCAGTATTGAAGAGTTGCCGGATAATTACTTAGAAGTTTACCGGGATAAAAGAATCCAAAAAAATCAAAAAGTAGCCGGGTACTTAAGTAATTTAGGTTTTGAAGAAGTTGCAACCCAATTGCTTCAACATCCAACCGCTTACCTGGAAACTGAATTTAATGTACAGAAAACCTGGATTGAATACCTGAACCGGGTTGTAGGTGTGTTAATCGGATTTTTAATTATTCTGACGCTGCTTTATTCTTTTACTTATTACCGCACAGACAAAGCAATTGTTTATTTATCTGTTATTTCTTTTCTGCTGGTAATTTTTCAAGGATGGTTAGGTTCGCTGGTAGTTTCTACTAATCTGTTGCCGGTAATGATTACCATTCATATGGCGTTGGCTTTGGTAATGGTAGCAGTGCTAATATATGCGGTGGCCCGTTCGCAGTACCAAGTATTACAGCAGCGCATGTTCTTTTTTTCCCGGAAAATATATCTGCTCCTCTGGCTGGTCATTATTATTACTTTCGGTCAAACGTTGTTGGGTACCCAGGTTCGGGAAATGATCGACCTCATTGCGTTTAATTTTAATTACCTGAACCGCGAGCAATGGATTAGCCAACTGGATGTTTCTTTTTATATCCACCGCTCTTTTTCTTGGGTATTATTGTTAATCAATCTTTATTTAACCTTTCTTTTATTTCGGTTAAAAGATGGCTTAATAAATAAGTTATTAATGGCCTTGCTATTTTTCTTAGGGGCAGAAATATTGATTGGGGTAATAATGGCGAATTGGGCTATTCCAGCTTTTTTACAGCCATTGCACCTGGTAATTGCTACTTTAATTTTTGGAGTGCAATTTTATTTATTGATAATTTATGGTTATGCTACCCGTTTTAAGAAGGTAGCCCAAATAGTTGTGTGAGATGATAGTAGAAGAGGTAGAACATAGGTTGGCCAGCAATCTGGCCTTCAGCAGTAAGGTAAAATATTATTTCCAGTTATTAAAATTCCGGCTCTCGCTAACGGTAGCTTTTTCTAGTGCAGTTGGGTACATGCTGGGTAATCGCGATTTTATTTGGTTTGAGCCCCTGTTAGTAATGTTGGGGGGATTATTGGTAACAGGTTCAGCCAATATTATTAATCAAATATTTGAGAAAGATTTAGATATACTAATGAAGCGGACAAGTAACCGGCCTTTACCAAAAGGCTTTGTTACCATAACCGAATCGGCCGTTTATTCTATTATTTTGGGAATAACCGGCTTAGCTTTGCTGGGGCTGTACTTTAACATAATGGCGGCTGCCCTGTCTTTAATCTCCTTAATAATTTACGGTTTTATCTATACCCCACTTAAGCGTATATCGCCTATCTGCGTGTTAGTAGGAGCGATTCCGGGTGGTTTACCGCCCATGATTGGTTATATAGCTGCTACTGGTACTTTTGGTATGGAGGCCGGCATTTTGTTTGGTATTCAGTTTATCTGGCAATTTCCACATTTCTGGGCTATTGCCTGGGTACTAGACGATGACTACAAAAAGGCTGGTTTTCGGATGCTGCCCATGGAAGGCGGTAAAAACCTGAAAACTGCAGTACAAATAATGATGTATACCTTATTGTTAATCCCGTTAGGCATGTTGCCTTTGCAATTTGGTATGGCCGGTAATACATCAGCTGTTATTGCAGTTATATGCGGGGTATTATTTTTAATGCAAACATTTTACCTCATGCATACATGTTCTAAAAAGGCGGCCATGAGTATTATGTTTGGTTCTTTTTTGTATTTACCTATTGTTCAAATTGCGTTTGTTTTAGATAAAGTTTAGATATGGTTGGTGCGATTGTTCAGAAACAAACTTCTTCCGGCGTACATCCGCTGAAGTTTGCCTTATGGCTTATTATCATAAGTATTATTATGATGTTTGCCGCCTTTACCAGTGCCTATATTGTTCGGAAAGAAGAAGGAAACTGGTTAGAATTTGATTTGCCCAATAACTTGGTAATTAATACGGGTTTATTGGTTTTAAGTAGTGTTTTTATGCAGTTGGCTTATTTTGCAGCTAAAAAAGATAATTTAAACCAGCTTAAAATTTACCTGGTTTTAACTTTGGCTTTAGGCACAGCTTTCTTAATTGGGCAGTGGGAAGCCTGGGGCGATTTGGTAAACCGTAAAGTTTTCTTTGGTGGTTCTGATGCTAACCCATCGGGGTCTTTCTTGTATGTCTTAACCGGCGTACACGGTTTTCACTTAATAACCGGTTTAATATTTATTTTAATTGTGTTAATTTCGGGCTTCCGATTTAAAGTACATTCTAAAAATTTGCTGCGCATAGAACTTTGCACTATTTACTGGCACTTTTTAGGCGGACTTTGGGTATACCTATATTTATTCTTAACGCTGAATCATTAAATAAACTCTACTTTCAATAAACTATGTCAACAACAACAACCTTGGAGCAGCCAAAAACCGGAACCTGGGATGGTGGCAATGAACCAATGAAGGCGTCTTATGGAAAACTAATGATGTGGTTTTTCCTGCTTTCAGATACCTTTACTTTTGCAGCTTTCCTAACAACCTACGGTTTAATTCGTCACCGGCATAATCCATACATCGGTACGGCCGAAGATTTTACTTTTTCAACCGCTTACTGGCCTATTCCGGAAAAGGTATTTAATGCTTTCCCTGGTTTCCACGGAGTTGATTTGCCATTGGCTTTCGTAGCCTTAATGACGATGATTCTGATTCTTTCTTCTGTAACCATGGTACTGGCTGTGGAAGCCGGGCATCGTATGGATAAGCAAGATGTACAAAAATGGTTGCTTTGGACAATATTGTTTGGTAGTACGTTTGTGGCTTGCCAGGCTTGGGAGTGGGCTCACTTTATTACTGGTTCGGATGTAGGCATGTTGATGCCCGATGGTACACGTTTCTTTGGCGCTAACTTAGCCCAAAACGAATACGGGCCGGTATTATTTGCCGATTTGTTTTTCTTTATAACCGGTTTCCACGGAACGCACGTATTTAGTGGTATTGTATTGCTCATTATTATGTTTGTTAATACCGTAAATGGTACTTACCAGCGCCGGGGCCATTACGAAATGGTAGAAAAAGTAGGTTTATACTGGCACTTTGTAGACCTGGTTTGGGTATTCGTGTTTACCTTCTTTTACCTGGTATAATTTAAAAATATATGAAGGGTTTAAACGAGGCTTGATGTTTTGTTTAAACCCTAATGTTAAACCTTTATTATTTAAAATATTATGGCTAGCCATTCGCACCACGCGCACGATGAACAATTAAACGGCGAAATACCAAAGCCGCAAACCAAAGGCATCTGGCGGGTTTTTGTAATTCTTTGCGTTCTTACCGCAATTGAATTTGCCTTTGCTTTCTTTATGGAGCCAGGTACCGCCCGGAATGTAATATTTATTGTTTTAACCATATTTAAAGCTTTCTTCATTGTGGCTGAATTCATGCACTTAAAGCACGAAACCAAAAGCCTTATCTGGTCAGTTTTAATACCTACAGCACTTTTAGTTTGGTTAATTATTGCCTTAGTAACCGAAGGATCTTACTACGGTGAATCGGTGTTTAGTTATTTTAAATAAATATGTCCCCTAAAAAGGTACTGTTGCTTGGAGTTCTTTTAATAGTACCTGTGCTGGTATATTTGTTCTTAAAGGTTTTTGGTACCAACCATTATACTTTAAGAACATATATGCCTGCCATAGAAGATACCGGCGAGCCCGTAATGCAAAATGGTGATACTGTTTTTCATAAGATTCCGGATTTTTCTTTAACTGCGCAAACCGGCAAAACCGTTTCGCAGCAAAATTTACAAGGCAAAATATATGTAGCCAATTTCTTTTTTGCTTCCTGTAAAGATGTTTGTAAAGAAATGTCTTCTAACTTACAACAGGTACAAGAAGCTTTTATAAAAGAACCAAACGTAAAAATTGTTTCGTATACCGTAGATCCCGAGCGTGATTCGGTAGCTGTTTTAAGTAAATATGCCGAAACATACGGGGCTAATCCGGATAAATGGTATTTACTAACCGGGCCTAAAAGCCAGATTTACCAATTAGCCCAGGAAGGCTTTAAATTGCCGGCCATGCAGGCACCCTCGCTTATTCCGGATTTTATTCACAGCGAAAAGCTTTTACTCATTGATGAAGAAAAGCACGTGCGGGGAATCTACAATGGCACCGATGAAGAAGATGTTGAACGGTTAATTACCGAAATAAAGGTTTTATTGCAGGAGCGTAAGCAACATGTCAACTAAAGCAGTTAATGCCAACGATACTAAATATTTAATTCTGATTGCGGTACTTTCGGTAGCAGTGCCGCTGTTGGTTGCTTTGTTGTTGTTTGTGCCCCAAACCGGCAAGTTAGGCGATGTAGATGTTACTTTCTTACCCAAATTACACGCGCTGCTTAATTCTTTAACCGCCATTGCTTTACTTACCGGCTTCCGGTTTATCAAAAAAGGCAATATTCGTTATCACCGCTTTTCCATGACAACGGCCTTTGTGTTGTCGGCATTTTTCTTAATTTCTTACGTAACGTATCATTACCAGGCAGCGCCTACGAGCTATGGCGGCGAAGGTATTATGCGCACCATTTATTACTTTGTGTTAATTACACACATTATTCTGGCTGCCATAATCGTTCCTTTTGTGTTGCTATCGGTGTATTTTGCTATTAGTAACCAAATAGCGCGGCATCGCAAAATTTCGCGCTGGACTTTTCCGTTATGGTTTTACGTAGCGGTTACCGGCGTTTTAGTTTATTTTATGATTGCTCCGTATTATAGTTCATAAAAAAGTAAGTAGAGGAGGGTTGTTCACATGAAAGCTATAAAATTTTATATTTCTTTAATTGCTTTATCGTTGGTTTTAAGCTTTGCGGGTTCAGAAGCGCAGGCCCAATGTGCCATGTGCCGGGCATCTGTAGAATCTAACCAGAGCGGCGATAACAAATTAGCTAACTTGGGGCGTGGCCTGAATAAAGGTATTTTGTACCTGATGGCTATTCCTTATATTTTGGTAGGGACCGTTGGTTTTCTTTACTACCGGAACAACCGCAAAAAGTAATGAGCCACCGCTCAACATTAAACGCAATTCTAAGTTGTAAATGCCCGCGTTGCCACCGCGGCAACATGTTTACCCATTCGGCTTTTAACCTGCGCAAGTTCGACAGTATGTACGAATATTGCCCCGTTTGTAAATTCCGGTTCGAAGTGGAACTAGGTTTCTATTGGGGTGCCATGTACATCAGCTATGCTTTTTCGGTGGTGAATGTGGTTATAGTGGGGGTAAGTTTGTTTTATTTAGCCGGCGATCCGCCTCTATGGGTTTATGGCTCGGTTATTACAGCAGTTACTATACTTTTAACTACCTTTTTATTCCGGTACGCCCGGGTAGTAATGCTTTATCTGTTTGGTAGTGTGCGTTACGATGCTACCTACAACCAGCCTTAAGCCATATGAATTTTATTCCAAAAAACTGTTTTGCACGATTTTTGACTAATTTCGGGTAAAATACAATTCCTTTGAAACTTAAATACGCCTCTTATAAATTTTTACTGGCAGCGCTGCTTTGTTTTGTAGTGGCCGCCGGATTAAATATTTATAGTTATATCTTAAACCCTACCGAGAGGCAGAACTATGCAGAAGTAAATAGCAACGTAGAAGATGCTGTGCGTAAAGCAAACCGCGATATGAACCGGGTAAAACCCTTTTTATCGGGCGATACGCTTAATTTTCATGAGTTGCTCAACAATAAGCCTTACTACGCTACCTTTATTTTTAAGAATGGCCAAGCCGTTTTCTGGACCGACCACACCTTGGTAGTAGATTTTATTCCGCAGGTGTTACCTAATGAAGTAAGGGTGGCCGAAAATAAATTTGGCAAATACCTGGTATCCGGCACCACCTATAAAAATTATCATATTCAGGTTTATATTCCGCTCGAAAAGCAATACGGCATCAGCAACCGTTATCTGGAATCGGGTTTAAACGATGAAATATTCGGTAACCGCAAAATACGGGTAGTTTTTGACCCCAGAGGTAATTATCCGAAGGTTGTTTATGGGCAGCAATATTTGTTTTCGATGCAACCCTCCGACGAAAATACTGCCCGTACCATTAGCCAGTTGGCTATTGCTTTAATTTGCTTAGGGGTAATATTTTTGGTGTGGGCGCTTGTTCAGGTAAGTAAGGCGTACTTAAAGTATAAAAACCAGTATTGGCGGAGTTTGCTTTTGCTGTTTGTGCCCTTGCTGTCTATACGGCTAATATTGCTTTATTTTAATTTCCCTTTTGCAGTGTGGGAATTGGAGGCGTTTAACCCGCGCTTATTTGCGGCTTCGGACTGGTCGCCGTCTATCGGCGATTTGCTCTTAAACGCCATAATGCTTTTAATATTTACTTTGCACTTAAACCAGGTATTGCGAAAAAATAGAATTAAAGCATTTCTGGGTAAAGTTTCGGAAGGTGCGCATTTCTGGATAAAGATTGGCTGTACTGTAGGCTTTTACGCTTTGCTGCTGTGGTTGTATTCTATTTATTATACTACTTTCAGTAATTCGGCGCTGGTAATGGATATTACCCAAAGCATGCAATTTTCGGTGTACGAATTGCTGCTTTATGCCGCCTTTGTGGCTTTTACCGTTATATTTTTGGTGTTGTCGCACCTGCTGATGCAAATATTTTACCAGGTACAGGGCAGCAGGCAAAATCCTTATTTATTGGGCGGGGTGGCCTTAGTAGCCGGTATATTTCTGGTAAGCGGGTTTATAAACGATCGCGTTTCTGTAATTCTATTGGGCATCAGCTTATTTTTTTACCTGGCTATTTTGTTTAGTCAGTTCCGGAAAAATATTTCTTCTAACCCGTTTCAGCATTATTTATTTATATTCTGGATTATTAGCATTAGCGCGCTAACGGGTAGTTTAGCCATGTACCAATATTACCACCAGCAGCTAATAGGCCAGAAGCAACGCTTTGCCCGCGATATTTTACTCGAACGCGATATTCAGGGCGAATTAATTCTGGAAGATATTAGCCGGTTAATTCAGCGCGACAAAATTATTAAGAGCAAGCTCACCAGCCCATTTGCCAACAAAGATTTTGTGCGCGTTAAAATTCAGAAATATTACTTGCGCGATTATTTTGATAAGTACGAAAGTGCAGTTAAAATATTTGACGCAAATAATATGGCTTCGGATGTAGTGGGTAATCAATATTCGCTGAATGATTACCGCAAAAGCTACCTGCGGGAGGCGGTTAAAACCGAACATCCGGGCTTGTATTTAATTAAACCCGGACCAGTACCGTTTTCGCGGCGCTACGTAAAATTTATTTCGGTAATTGGGCGGGATGGCAGCCGGGCTACCATTGCTCTGGAATTGAGCCAAACCAAGCAGTTGCCTTACAGCGTTATTCCCGAATTATTAGTAGACCAGCGTAACTTCGAGCCGCTTTACAGCCGCTCGTTCGGGTATGTTTTGTACCAGAACAACCTGATTCAGCATACCGAAGGTAATTTTGGCGACATGCATTATTTTACGCCGAAGTTTTTACAAGATCCCCGGTTATATCAGCAAGGCGTACGGTTGCAGGGCCGGCACCATTGGGGTTTTATAAGCGGTAACCGGCGCATAGTTATTACAACAGAGCAATATTCGCTGCGCGATGTGCTTTCCAATTTTTCTTTCTTGTTTCTGGTACATACGTTTGTTTTCCTGCTGTATGTATTTTCGTTTTTATTGCTAAAAGGTGGGGTGCAAAAAGCTTTGAATACCGCCTTTAGTACCAAAATTCAGCTCTTTTTAAATTTTGGGGTGCTTATTCCGTTGCTGGTAGTGAGTGTGGCTACGGGTAGTTTGGTAACGGCCTCTTACAAAAAAGATTTACACGAAACTTACCAGAATCGGGGTAAAATGGTGCAGCAAAGCATTTTAAATTCGTGGTCGTGGCCTACTTACCAAATTAATCGCGACGCCTTGCGCGAAGAAGTAAGTTCCATTGCCGAATTAGCCGAAGCCGATATTGATATTTACGATGCGCAAGGCCGTTTAATTACGTCTAGTCAGCCTTTAATATTCGAAACAGGTTTGCTGTCGAAATTAATTAACCCGGAAGCTTTTGCCGATATCAAGGAAAATTATACCCCGCGCATTTTGCTGAAAGAAAAAACGGGCAATTTAACGTTTAATGCTTTGTACATGCCTTTGCCTTCTTTGCATAAAGCAGGCGGAATAGATGGCTTTATTGGTATTCCGTTTTTCGATTCGGAAAAAGAATTGGATATGAAACTGATTCAGTTGCTCACCACCATCATGAATATTTTTGTGGGCATGTTTATCGTGTTTATGTTAATCACCAACTGGGCTTCCCGTGCCTTAACGGTACCCTTAAAACTGGTAACCCAAAAATTAAAACAAACCACTTTAACCGGCAAAAACGAAGAACTGGTTTACGAATCGGCGGATGAGATTGGTTTATTGGTAAGCGAGTATAACCAGATGCTGCGCAAGCTCGATGAAAATAAAAAAGAACTGGCCATGCGCGAAAAAGAAGCGGCCTGGCGCGAAATGGCCCGGCAGGTGGCGCACGAAATAAAAAATCCGCTCACGCCTATGAAGCTATCGCTGCAATATTTGCAGAAAGCCATTGCCGAAAAGCGCGATAACCTGGATGTGCTCATCAACAAAATATCAGGAACCTTAATTACCCAGATCGAAATATTAAGCGATATTGCTACCTCGTTCTCTAATTTTACTGCTCTGCCTGATTTAAAATTAGAACGTATAAACTTAACTATCATATTAAAGCAAAGCCTGGATTTGCACAGTAACCCCGGTGCCTTAACCATTCGGAGCCAATTTGAAGAAGGGAATTTTGAAGTAATAGCCGACGAGAATATTCTGATGCGCACTTTCAATAATTTAATGATAAACGCCTTGCAGGCTATACCAGCGGGCCGCCACCCGGAAATTTGCGTATCTTTAAAGCAAAGAGACGATAAAGCCCTGATTAGCTTCCACGATAATGGCACCGGCATACCCGCTGATATTCAGCATAAAATATTTGTGCCGAACTTTAGTACCAAATTTACCGGTTCGGGAATTGGGTTAGCCGTAGCTAAAAAAGGCATTGAAACCGCCGGTGGCCGCATATGGTTCGAAACGCAGGAAGGAGAGGGCACTACCTTTTACATTGAATTACCATTAGCACAGGAATGAGGATTTGGCTGGTTATAAGTTTTCTGGTATGCTTTTTAAGCTTTCCGGCCTTTTCACAAACTTCGAGTAAACGCTGCCAGTGGCTAAAACTAACCAATAAGCCAGTTTTATTAGATTCGCTTACCATTGTGCCGGGTTCTATTACGTTTAGTAAAGGCAAATATCCGGGCTTAGGGTATACGTACAACCCCAACACCAATTTATTTTCCTTTACCAACGTACCCGTTCCGCAGCCGATTATTATAACGCTCGATTCGCTGCCGGTGCAACCAACAGATTCCCTAAAATCAGCTATTGCTTTCACAGATTCTGTTAGCAGCCCCATAACAAGAGCACTGCCTGCTGAGCCTGACTCAATATTAGTATGTTACCGGGTATTATCGCTGAATTTGGCCTTGGCCCGTTACAAGCGCAAACTCACGGCCGCAGATTCGGTGCGGCTGCCGGGCGTATATTATACCGAGAGTTTAGGGCAGAAAGAAGAATTATTTAGTACGCCCGGCTTAAATAAAACCGGTACGGTTACCCGCGGTATATCTTTCGGCAATAAGCAAAACGTTTTTGTAAACTCGGCTTTAAACCTGCAACTCGAAGGCAAATTATCCGATGAAATAAGCATGGTAGCGGCTATTACCGACCAGAATATTCCGTTTCAGCCTGAGGGGAATACGCAGCAGTTACAGGAGTTTGACAAAGTATTTATTACGCTGCAACACCGGCTTTGGAATATTACCGGCGGCGATGTGGTTTTAAAAAACAAGCCAACGCATTTTCTGCGGTTTTACAAAAATGTGCAGGGCGGTGTGCTGGAAGTAAACCGAAAGCAGGGTACAAAGAATGCTTCGAGTACCACCATTGCGGCTTCGGTGGCCAAAGGTAAATTTGCTTCTATTGCCATCACGCCCCAGGAAGGCGTGCAAGGTCCTTACCGGGTACCCGGCCCCAATAACGAAAAATTTATCATTATTCTGGCTAACTCGGAACGGGTATATTTAGACGGGCAGTTGCTAACACGCGGTTTTGATTTTGATTACGTGATAGATTACAACCAGGCCGAAATTACTTTTACCACCCGCCGCTTGATTACCCGTTATTCCCGCATTCGGGTTGATTTTGAATATTCCGAACGTAATTACAACCGCTCGGTGTACCATGCCAGCCACTACCAGGATTTAAATAAACTGCACCTGAACTTTAATATTTACAACGAAGGCGACAACCAGAATAATTTACTAACCCTGAACCTGACCGACCAGGAGAAATTATTGCTGCAAAATATTGGCGATAGCCTGAACCAGGCTTTTACGCCCGGCGCCGAAATAACCAACTTCGACCCGGAGCTTATTTTGTACAAAGACTCTACTGTTTTGGTAAACGGGCAACCCGTAAATATTTATGTGTATACCCGCGAGCCGGATTTGAATCGTTACTACACCGTGCGTTTTACCGATGTTGGAACAAACCGGGGCGATTACGTGCCGGCGGGCAGCACGGTAAATGGCCGTACCTTTCGGTTTGTGCCCCCGGTAAACGGCATACGGCAGGGTAGTTATGCGCCGGTCCGTATTTTGCCAACCCCACAAAAAAAGCAATTAGCTACCGTAGGTGGTAATTACCAGGTAGACAACCAGACCAATATTTTCTTCGAAACGGCCGCCAGCCAATACGACGTGAATAAATTTTCGGAGAAGGATAGCCGCGACGACAACGGCAAAGCCCTGCGAGTAGGTTATGCCATTGAAGATAAGCCGGTAGCTTTACTCGGCGATTACAAGCTCCGGAGTGCTTTAAGTTACGAATACACCGATGCTAATTTTCAGCCCATCGACCGCTTTCGCGATATTGAATTTAACCGCAACTGGAGTTTGCCCATTAACACCGAAACCAGGGTGAACGATAATATTTTTAACTTTACAGTAGGGGCACACAAAAATATTAGTAACCTGGTTAATTACCGTTTTATTAGGCGGTTCCGGCAAAACGAAGTAGCGGGCGGCCAGCATTATTTAGATTTTGCGCGGCAAATTCGGGGTTTAAACCTACGTAGTGATTTCTTTTTACTGGAAGCTACTGCTCGTTCTGGGCAGTCGGATTGGGTACGGGGCAATATTGATGTGAATTACCCAGCCTTTAAAATAATTCCGGGTTATACGTATCGCTTCGATAAAAACCGAGTGAATTCTATTACCAGACCCGATTCTGTTTTGCAGTCGGCGATGTATTTTGATGAGCACACGTTTTACATTCGCAGCCAGGATACGGCTACTACCAAGTTTAGCCTGGATTATGCTTACCGCCAGGACCGCCGTCCCGAGGAAGGTCGTTTGGGGGAACGCAACACGGCGCATACTTACCGCGGCATGCTGCAAACCAAAATTGGTACTTCCCAGGATTTAAACGTGCTGCTGACTTACCGGCAAGTAGATAACAAAGACAGCCTGAACGAATCGGCCATTTTATCGACGGTAAACTGGCTGGGCGATTTCCTGGATAAGCACTTGCGCTCGGAGCTGAGTTATACCGTAGCCACCGGGCAAGAAGCCCGCCGCCGTTACGAATTTGTGCAGGTTGGGCCGGGGCAAGGTACGCATTACCTGATAGAAGGCGGCAATCCGCAGGAATTAAACGATTATTTTGAAGCCCAGGTACCCGATGCCCGCTACCGCACGCACATTAAAGTATTTCTGCCCACCGACGAATATATCCGGGCGTATTCGAACCAATTAAACTATCGTTTAAACAGTGCTATGCCCCGTAATTGGCGCGGTAAATCGGCTATCCAGAATTTTGCTTCCCGCCTGTCAGCCGTAACTTATATCAACATCAACAAGAAAACCACCGATGATGATGTATGGCACCGGTTTAACCCTTTCAGCTTAAATATTGAAGATAGCTTGCTGGTTTCGCTGGCTAATACTTTCCGGAATACCGTTTTTTATAACCGCAGCGACCCAACCTTTGGCCTGGAATATACCTTGCAGCAAAATCAGCAGAAAATATTACTAACCAATGGTACCGATGTGCGCAATATTGCTACCCAAACCGTAATTGCCCGGTATAATTTAAATAAAACTTTCAGTACCAAATTTAATATTAGCCAGTTTACCCGCGAAAGTTTATCGAATTATTTAAGCACCAAAAATTTCCGGATTGTGGGTTACGAGTTTTCGCCGGAGCTGAGTTACCAACCCACTAGCGCTACACGTTTAACGGGTACTTATTTGTATACCAATAAGCAAAATTTAATGAACCAATCGGAAACCCAGGAAAAAGGAATATTTCATGAGTTGGGGCTGGAAACCCGAATTAGCCAGGTAAGCAAACGCACCCTGACCGGCACGCTAAAATATATAAACGTACATTACCAAGGCAACGAAAATTCCGCAATTGGCTACGAAATGCTGAACGCTTTGCGCCCCGGCAACAACTTAACCTGGAATTTTATTTTGCAACAACGCCTGGCTAACGGCCTGAATATTTCTATGAATTACGATGGCCGCAAACCCAACGGCCAGGAAGTATTGCACATGGGCCGGATGCAGGTTTCGGTATTATTTTAAAATATTTTCAGCCACCGGAAAAACCAGTTGGGCCCATTCCTGGTACATTTTACCCGAAAAATGCAGCTTATCTTCGGCTACGTAAGTTGGGTCGTTGAGAGCTTTCCGCGACATACCGGTAACATCCAGAAAAGTAATTCCAACTTTATTTGTTTCGTCGCGGGCAACGGCGTTAAAAGCATCAATTTCGGCGGCAATCTTCGCGCGGTCCTGGCCTGCGGCAAATGGGGTTACGCCCCAATCCGGAATAGATAAAACAATAACCCGGCGCGCATCATTTCTGCCATTACGAATAGCGGTTTGCAGCAATTGCCGGAATTCTTCGCGGTAGGTTTCTATGGGCTGGCCGCGGTATTGGTTATTAACGCCAATCAGCAAGGTAACCAAATCGTAGCTTTGCTGCTGAAAAGTTTTATCAACAGCTTCAATCAGTTCGCCGGTAGTCCAGCCGGTTTTAGCAATGGTAAATGGGTTGCGAATATCATAACCTTTGGTCCGGAGCATTTGGGCCAATTGCACACTCCAGCGTTCGTCTTCGCTAACACTTTCGCCAATGGTGTAAGAATCGCCGAGGGCTAAATAGTGGTATTGGCGGCGGGCTTCGGGTGCCGGCATAGGCTTGGTGTTACAGGCAGTTAAGAAAAAAAATAGTAATAATATTGGAACAAAGAAAGAACGCAACATACTCGTATACTTAAAAGCTTCTACTACCTTTAAGTATACTCGTTAGCCGGTAATTTGGATTGCGACTAGAAGCCGGTTTTTAGTAATAAATTGTAAAATATGTATTTACCGATTTTCTATCCGTATATAAAATTATATTTTAGTAATATTTATTTGGAATGAGGTATTCCTGCACATAATCCTGGATGCCTTCTTCCAAAGAATAAAAAGGTTTGGTATAGCCAATCCGGCGCAGTTTATCCATGGTAGCCTGGGTAAAATATTGGTAATTTTCGCGGATATCGGAAGGCGTATCTTTAAAATCGATATTTACTTCCCGACCAATTGCCTCGAAGGTATTAAAAGCTAAATCCAGGAAAGTGCGGGCCTGGCCGGAGCCTACGTTGTAAATGCCGCTGTTTTGCCGGTGGTGCATCAGGAACATACAAATTTCCACCACATCTTTTACGTAAATAAAATCGCGCTTCTGCTCACCGTCGGCGTATTCGGGGTTGTGCGAGCGGAAAAGCTCCAGCCGGCCGCGTTCGGAAATTTGCCGGAAAGCGTGCAACACCACCGATGCCATGCGGCCCTTGTGGTATTCGTTAGGACCGTACACATTAAAAAACTTAAGGCCGGCCCAGAAAAATGGTTTGGCCGTTTGTTGCAGCGCCCATTTATCAAAATCATTTTTCGAATCGCCGTAAGGATTCAGCGGGTTTAACAATGATATAATATTTTCGTCATCGTCGTAGCCCAATTTGCCGGCGCCGTAAGTAGCCGCCGAAGAAGCGTAAACCAGCGGAATCTGGTACTCGCAGCAGGCCAGCCATACTTTTTTAGAATATTCTAGGTTTAACAAGTTAAAAATAGCCGGGTCAAACTCCGTTGTATCGGTGCGGGCACCCAAATGAAAAATAAACTCTACTTCTTCGTAGTTCTTATCCAGCCATTCCGGAAATTCCATACGGTCTACGTACAGCTTTACTTTTTTACCTTGCAGGTTGGGCTCTTTCCGGGCTACCGTAAAATTATCGACGGCAATAATATCGTTAAAATTATCGGCATTTAAGCGGGAAACAAGGCACGAACCTATAAAGCCAGCGGCACCGGTTACTACTATCATAGGGGTTGTTGTGTAAGGCGATCTAAATAATTCGGCTAAATTTACGAAAAAAACAGTAGGGCCTTTTACGCAAAATAAATTGCTCCGTCTATTTTAACCGCATGTCAATAATTACTTCTGTTTTAAATATTCGTTTGTTTTGCTCTTTTTTGATGTTTGGTACGCTGTTGCTGAACCTGGCTTGCGAAAGCAAAAAAGCTTCTCAATCTGCTGCAGCATTTATTATTGTTACCGATGATTTAGGCCGGAAAATACAAATACCCGCCTATCCGCAACGTGTTATAGCTTTATCGCCTTCGGCCACCGAAATGCTGTACGCCGTAGCCGACGAAAAAACTATTGTGGGCCGCACCCAAAATTGCGATTACCCGGAACGGGTAAAAGAAAAACCGGTGGTAAATAATTACCCCATGGATTACGAAAAAATTGTTTTGTTAAAGCCCGATATTGTTTTTGCCTCCGCCGGTATTACTTCGCTGGAAGTGGCCGCCAAACTACAGGATTTAAATATTCCGGTTTATTTCCAGGATTTTAAAAAAGTAACCGATGTTTTTAGGGGTTTACAAGATATAGGGCGATTGCTGCACCGCGAGAAAGATGCGCAACGCGTGGTAGATTCGCTGCAGCAGGAACTCGCCCAGATTAAAGTAAATAATGCGGGGCCAAAGCTGCGGGTGTTGGCCATTACCTGGCACGACCCAATTTATGTATTCGGTCAAAACACCTTGTTTACCGATAAGCTCCGCTACCTGGGTGCGGAAAATTCCGTTACCGAAGTATTTGCGCAGCCGTACCCGGCTTTAACCCGCGAGTATATTTTAAAGCTAAACCCCGATGTGTTGTTGGGCGGTACGCCGGCCGAAATGGAAAAAACCTTTTTTGCGCAATACCCGGAGTTAAAAAAAATTAAGGCTTATCAGCAGCAGAAAATATTTAAGCCTACCGATGATTTAATGTCAAGGCCCGGCCCGCGGGTAATCGAATCTATCCGGGAACTAAAAACTTTCCTGGTCCAATGAAACAGGCGCTTTTATTATTGGCCGTACTGTTAATGATTGGTTTGCTGGCCGGTTGGGGTTTATCTATCGGGAGTTTCGAAGCGAGTTACGCCGATATTGCCGAGGCGCTGCTCAATTACAACCCGGAAAACCCACAACACTTTGCCATTGTGCAATTGCGGCTACCCCGTTTATTATTGGCTTTGCTGGTGGGCGGTTCCCTTTCTTTTTCGGGTTATCTGATGCAGGCCATGGTAAATAATGCGCTCGCCGACCCGTATATTTTGGGTACGGCTTCTGGGGCTTCGCTGGGGGCCTCTATAAGTATTGGCGGCTTTATTCTCACAACTTGGGGTGGGTTATATTTGCCACCGCTTTTTGCATTGCTGGGTGCTTTCCTGGTTACCTTGCTGGTAATTGCCTTGGGTTATCGCAAAGGGCAAATTATTCCGTCGCAGTTACTACTAGCTGGCATTGCGGTTAGTTCTTTTTTAACGGCTATGGTCGGTTTATTTACTTTTTTGTCGGGTTCCGAAAGTGCGTTGCGCTCTATATTATTTTGGTCGATGGGAGATTTTGGCCGCGCCGACTGGAGTTTGCTGCCGTACCCGGCGGTTGGGTTAATCATTTCCTTATTATTATTTTTGTTTTTACAGAAAGAGCTCAATATTTTACTATTGGGCAGCGAACGGGCGGCCACGCTGGGAGTACCGGTGGCCCGCACCCGCTGGCTCATGCTAGGTACCGTATCGGTGTTAACGGGTTTTAGTGTAGCTATGGCCGGGTCGGTGGGTTTTGTGGGTTTAATTATGCCGCACGTAACCCGCGGATTGCTGGGGCTTACCCACAAATTAAACCTCTTGCTGTGCGCTTTGCTGGGTGGTTTGTTCCTGATGGCCTGCGATATTCTGTCGCGGTTAATTTATCCGCCGGCCGGATTGCCAATTGGCATTATTACTTCGTTCATTGGTGTGCCTTTCTTCGTATATTTGCTATTGAAAAAGAGCTATAAATTTAATTAATGGTTTACTTAAGCAGATTAGAGCATTTTAATGCGGCGCATAAGCTGGCTAATCCTAATTGGTCGGATGAGAAGAATAAAGAAGTGTTTGGCCCTTGCTCTAACACCAACTGGCACGGACATAATTACGAGCTGATAGTAACGGTAAAAGGTGAGCCCGATCCCGAAACTGGTTTTATCATCGACCTGAAACAATTAAGTGTGCTTATCCGCGAACACATTATTGAGGTAGTAGACCATAAAAACCTGAACCTGGATGTGCCTTTTATGCAGGGTAAAATGGCCAGCACCGAAAATCTGGTAGTAGCTTTCTGGGAAATTCTGGCACCACTTATTCCGCAAATGTCATCGTCTAAGTTGCATTGCCTGAAGCTTTACGAAACGCCCCGCAACTTTGTAGAATATTACGGGGAGTAAATATTTAATGGTTGAATTGTTGAATTGCTAAATGGTTAAACGCTTTTTTGACACTAACAATCAGCTATTAACAATTCATAATTTCTAATTCATAATTTATTTAAGAAATATTGAAATATTATATTATCGCGGGCGAGCGGTCCGGCGACATGCACGCCGCTAACCTGATGAAAGAACTTAAAATTCAGGATTCGGAAGCTACGTTCCGGTTTTGGGGTGGCGATTTGATGCAAGCGGCCGGTGGCGAACTGGTGCGGCATTATAAAGAAATGGCTTTTATGGGCTTTTTAGAAGCGGCAGCCAATACTTTTAAGATTGTCCAGTTTTTGCGCCAGTGTAAAGCCGATATTCTAAATTATCAGCCCGATGTAATAATATTGGTAGATTACGCCGGCTTTAACTTACGCATCGCCAAATTTGCGAAGGAGCAGGGCCTAAAAGTATTTTACTATATTTCACCTAAAATCTGGGCCTGGAACCAGGGCCGGGTGCATACCATTAAAAAGCTTGTAGATCGCATGTTCGTGATTCTGCCTTTTGAAGAAGAATTTTACGGCAAGTTCGATTACAAAGTAGATTACATTGGCAACCCCATTCTGGATACTATCCGGAACCACCAGCCTGGTACCGATTTTATTCAGCGAAACCAGTTAAGTAGCAAACCTATTATTGCGGTGCTGCCCGGCAGCCGGAAACAGGAAATCGAAAGTATCTTGTTTATCATGCTCAGTGTGCTGCCTGCCTTCCGCGATTACCAGTTTGTGGTGGCGGCGGTCTCTAACCTGAACGAGAGTTATTACGAAAACTTTAACCGCGATACCAATATTAAAATCGTTTACGACCAAACGTACGATTTGCTGGCTAACTCCCAGGCCGCGCTGGTAACCTCCGGCACGGCCACCTTAGAAACCGCTTTGTTTAACGTGCCCCAGGTGGTATGCTACACCACCAGCCTGATTTCTTACTGGATTGGCCGCGCTGTTATAAAGGTGCCTTATATTTCTTTGGTTAATTTAATTGCCGGCAAACAGGTAGTAACCGAATTAATTCAGAATGACCTCACCGGCCGCAATATTATTACCGAGCTGAAGAAAATATTACTTGATAAAGCATTTATTCAGCAGCAAAAAGCCGGTTACCAGGAAATTCGGGAAAAACTAGGCGAAGCCAATTCGGCGGCCAAAGCCGCCGAGCTGATGGTTAAGTATTTGCAGGACCCGGTATCCGCAGCAATTAAAGGTTAATATTTTGCTCTTCTGATGGCGTAGGTTTTCAGTTAAGAGAAGCAAGATTTAAATATCCTTAAAATCAGAAGGGCCGCCGGAATTCCGGCGGCCCTTCTGATTTTAAGGATATTATTCTAATATTTAATATCTAACGTCTAATATCCAATGTCCAATATCCAATTAAGCAACCCGCAATTGTTTCAGCGAAGATTTTTCGAATTGGGTACGGGCGTAATCTAAGTCAATTATTAAGTCAGTAACACCTTCCTGCGATGGCATTTCAAACATGGCTTCGGTCATGATGCTTTCGCAGATAGAACGTAAACCGCGGGCGCCTAATTTATACTCCGCCGCTTTTTCTACTATATAATCCAGGGCATCGTCTTCGAAGGCAATGGTAATATTTTCCATCTCAAATAAAGCTTTGTATTGCTTCAGGATAGAATTTTTGGGTTCGGTTAATATTAAGCGCAGGGTTTTCTTATCCAGCGGATTCAGGTGCGTAAGTACCGGCAAACGGCCAATTAATTCTGGAATCAAACCAAAAGATTTAAGGTCTTGGGCCGTAATATATTTGAGGTAATTTTCCTGGTCAGCTATTAAATCGGCTGAAGATTTGGCAAAACCGATTGGCTTGGCATTAAGCCGGCTCTTGATTATTCGCTCAATGCCCACAAAAGCACCGCCGCAGATAAACAGAATATTCTCGGTGTTTACCGAAATCATTTTTTGTTCCGGGTGCTTGCGTCCGCCTTGCGGTGGCACATTTACCGAGGTGCCTTCCAGCAGTTTCAGCATGGCCTGCTGCACCCCTTCGCCGCTTACATCGCGGGTAATAGAAGGGTTATCGCTTTTCCGGGCTATTTTATCAATCTCATCAATGTATACAATGCCCCGCTCGGCGGCTTCTACGTTGTAATCAGCGGCTTGTAACAAACGGGTCAGAATGCTTTCTACGTCTTCGCCTACATAACCGGCTTCGGTTAATACGGTGGCATCAGCAATACAGAACGGTACTTGTAAAATACCAGCCAGCATCCGGGCCAGAAACGTTTTACCGGTGCCGGTTTCGCCCACCATCATAATGTTCGATTTTTCAATCACCACATCATCTGGCTTGGTTTTCTGCATCAGCCGCTTGTAGTGGTTGTAAACCGCTACGCACATTACTTTTTTTGCTTCTTCCTGCCCCACCACAAACTGGTCGAGGTATTCTTTCATTTCCCGAGGCTTAATTAAGTTAAACTTCGGGCTTTTGCCGTTGGCGCGGATTTTATTTTCCTCATTCAGGATTTGTTGCGCCTGACCGATGCACCGCTCACAAATGTGGGCGTTGATGCCCGAAATCATGACGGATACTTCTTTTTTTGTTTTGCCACAGAAAGAGCAGGTAATTTCGGCCATAAAGGTTTTAGAATATGAATTTTTAACGTTAAAAGCAGCAGTTTTAGTTCGCCAATAACAAAGGTACAAAATAGAAAGATTACGTGGCATAAAAATAAAACAGGCGAGTAGCCACTTAACCGTGTAAAAGCCCGCCAGATATCCACAAAATAAAAAATGAGCTATTGTATATGTGTTTGATTTGTAATATTTTGTGATGTTAAAAGCTGTGGATAATTTGTTGGTAAGTTTTGTATATTTTTTTCGGCTTAAGGTGGTAAATTGCCGTACGTAGGAACTTCGCTCCGGTGAAACCATGTTTGGGATTAGGTAAACAGTAGATAAATTGAATTTTTCCGGTATTACGCGACAACATATTTTACAGGCAATCCGCGAAATAGATATTCGCCGGCCGGAACTGCGCGCCTCTACCATTTATGATGTGGTGTACCAGGGCAAGCGCTATCCGCCCTTGGAGCTAATGCGCCTCGCGCACAAACTAGCCAACGGTACCGCCGATTGGGCCTTAGCGGCCGGTGTTTCTACAAACAATTATTTGGAGAAATTAGGGTTTTCTGTGGTGCAAAAGCGACCAGTGGTCCAAAATCCGCCCGCCGACGAAGGTTTACTGGTGCTGGCCGAACCCGCCACTTTAAATTTGCCGGTAACCAAACCAAAGCCCCGGATAGAAGTGCAGTTGCAGGAACCTGTGCAGCCGTATGAGAAAAGTAAACCAAAACCCGAAAAATATACCCGTAAAAAAGCTTTAGCCGAATTATTCCTCGACGAGCACCAACTGGATAAAACCTTGTCGGCTCTCCGGTATAAAAAGAATTTAATACTAAGCGGCCCGCCGGGTACCGGCAAAACTTTTTTAGCCCGCCGCCTGGCGTACCTGGAATTGGGCTTAGAAGATGCCACTAAAATTCAGACGGTGCAGTTTCATGCGGGTTTTGCTTACGAAGATTTTATACAAGGTTACCGGCCGGATGCTGCCGGCAAATTTACCCTGCGCAACGGTGTATTTTATGAATTTTGCCAGCGGGCGCTAGCTGATCCGGAGAAGCCTTATTTTTTTATTATTGAGGAAATAAACCGTGGTAACCTGAGCAGCATTTTCGGGGAGTTGCTGTTGTTACTGGAAGCTGATAAACGCGGATTGGCACACGGCGTAACTTTACCTTACGGTGCTGCCGAGGAACGCTTTTTTGTGCCGGAAAATGTATTCTTAATTGCCACCATGAATACCGCCGACCGGGTATTGGCTCCGCTGGATTTTGCGTTGCGCCGCCGGTTTGCTTTTTTAAAGATGAATCCGGTATTTGGGCTTTCTTTCCGCCGTTTTCTGGAATACCGCAACACACCCGATGCACTGATAGATATTATTACTTCCCGCTTAATTGAATTAAACGAAATTATTGCCGCTGACCCATTGTTGGGCGATGGCTATTTAATCGGGCATAGTTATTTCTGTAACCCGCCAAAAAACGGCGGCAATCTGGACTGGTACGAAGCCGTAGTAGAAAACGAATTAACCCCGCTGCTGGAACAATACTGGCTCGACGAACCGACAAAGTCTAAGGCAGCTATTCGTTTATTAACGGGTAATTAAAACATGCCTGTTCCGGTTCAGAATATTTATTATTTGCTTAGTTACGCCTGGGATCTGCCTTTGGAGAAAGAGGAAAATACCGTAACCGCAGCTCCCGGCGACAAAGTCCTTAATTTACTGGCCGCGTTGCTGTACCGGAATACTTTACGCTTACTCCGGCAAGGCTTGGCGCAGGGTTATGTTAAAAATACAGAAGTACTTTCGGGTATTAAAGGCAAAATAGCCGTAACGGCCACGCTGCAAAAAGATTTACTGCGGGAAGGTAAAGCTATCTGCAGCTACGAAAACTTAAGTATCGATATTTTACCTAATCAACTAATTAAAGCCACCCTTGCACAATTATTTAAAGCTCCCACGCTTGCTCCAGAACTGCAACGTTCGCTCCAATTGGTTTACCGCTATTTCGAAGAAGTAAGCTTTATCCAGCCAAAAGAAGCGGACTTTAAAAAGCTGCCAACTACTTACGGGTTAAATAAATATTACGGGCGTGTATTGCCTCTCTGCCAGTTTATCCGCCAGAACCTCTTACCCGAAAAAGGTAGCAGCAATTTTTATTTAGCTAATTTCCTGGAAGATGAACAACAGATGGGGCGCTTGTTCGAATATTTTGTGCGCAACTTTTACCGGCAGGAGCAGCAAATATTCCAGGTAAAATCAGAGAAAATAACCTGGCAAACGGATGCAGTTGAAGTGGATGATTTGGATTATTTACCCCAGATGAAAACGGATATCTCGTTGCTGTCTGAGGCCCGAAGAATAATTATTGATACCAAATATTACCAGCAGGCATTGGTGCAGCGCTACGATAAGCAAAAACTTATCTCAGCCCACCTATACCAGCTTTTTGCTTACCTCAAAAATCACCCGAAATCTAACTCAGATTTACCCATTGAAGGGATGCTGTTGTACCCCGTAGTAGAACAGGAACTTAGTTTAAACTACCAACTGCACGGGCATAAAATCAGCATTAACACCATAAACCTGGCGCAGCCCTGGCCACAAATTAAAGAAGATTTATTGAAGCTGATTTCCTAACTAACTCAAATTAAGTAATTGTATTATTAAGCCTTTGCTGTTAGTATTTATTTGTTAATATTTATTATATTAACAATAATATTGCACGTATAAGCCTATTACTCTTGCATTTTCCTCCATGCTTTTATAATGTATTACTATATGAAACTACCAAATAGTTTAGTGCTGATACTAGTAATCGGTTTGGTATTACAGCTAACTGGCTGCGAAGACTATCTGCAGGAAAGCCGGGAAACAGTTGTGCGGGGGAATGTATATGATACAAACAAGCAGCAAGCAGCGGCAAACGCTACGGTTTTTATCCAACTCTATGAAATTGGAAACTCGGGATGGATTTACAAAAATATTCTTGATTCAGTAAAAACAGATGCTAACGGCAATTACGCTATTACCTTAAAGGGCGAAAAGTATAAAAGGCCCCTTAAATTGTTAGCTAGGTTAAATAATGCAAAATTCAAGAATGATGCTCTAGGGCAAAGGGTGCAAATATATAATGGGGAAGAAAACAAGATAGATTTTAAAGCTATAGAATTGCATCCGCTTAGGTTGCGGGTAATTGTTGAAGATAATCCTCGTCCGCCTTTAATGATTTACCTACCGCAGGCGCATGAGAAGAAAGCAACTATTTATGGCGTAAATGCGGATACTTCTGTATCGTTGAGTATTATACCAAATGGTGTAAATGAAATTGATTGCTACATTGTGCACCCCGTTCGTAATGATAAGATAATGAGCCGGCACGACACCATTAATGCCAAGGGATTTAACCCAGTTTACCAAAGAACGCTTACCCTTTACCCGAAAAAATTCTTCGACAACTCAAAGTAAGTTAATTCTAATACAAACAACCCCTGCATTTATTAGCACTGATCGCTTTGAAAATATTAAAAACGAAAGCCCGGTAATTTACCAGGCTTTCGTTTTTAATATTTAATCAGAATTATTACTTAAACACTGCGGGTTAAAACTTCGTCGATTAAGCCGTATTCTTTGGCTTCGTCGGCTTTCATCCAGTAGTCGCGGTCAGAGTTGTCGTGTACTTCCTGGTAAGTTTTGCCACTGTGCGAGGCAATAATTTCGTACAGTTCTTTTTTTAGTTTCAAGATTTCACGGGCTGTGATTTCAATATCAGAAGCCTGGCCTTGCGCGCCACCCATCGGCTGGTGAATCATAACGCGGGCGTGGGGCAGCGCCGAACGCTTAGCCTTGGCACCACCGCAAAGCAATACTGCTCCCATAGAAGCCGCTAAACCGGTACAAATAGTAGCCACATCCGGCTTCACGTATTGCATGGTGTCGTAAATACCTAAACCGGCATATACCGAACCACCCGGACTATTAATATATAACAAAATGTCTTTCTTGGCGTCCGAAGACTCCAGGAACAGCAACTGGGCCGTAATAATATTGGCAATAAAATCATCTACCTGGGTACCCAGGAAAATAATCCGGTCCATAATTAAACGGGAAAATACGTCGATCTCCCGGAAGTTAGTCGGACGTTCTTCAATCACCGAGCGGGTCATGCTCTCGATCCGGTGTAAATTAGTGGAAGCTTCCACGTGGCTAATATATTGGTCAACGCCCAGGCCGCTCATGCCCTGGCCTTTTACGGCAAATTTTCGGAATTCTTCTTTATTGTACATCTGTTATTGGTTGTTTAGATGAATAAATACAATGTAGTGAGAGCAATGTTACACAAATCATGCGAAAATAAAAAAAGTCCTTATTGTAAGGACTTTTTTATAAAAAGGTTGTGAAAATTGGCTATTCGCCAGCAATATCTCTAAATTCTTCGGCTGTTACTGACTTTTCGACCACTGTAATCTTATCTTTTATAAAATCGATAACGCGATCTGCCAAAATGGCTTCGTATTCGTTTACGAAGTTACGGCCGTTATTTTGCTTCAGGAAGCTGTCTACGTAACCGCTAATGGCTTCTTCCATTTCTTCGGTGGCAGTAGCCATACCAAACTGAGCCAGCATTTTTTTCTTGGCTGAATCTACAACTTCTTCGTTGCTAATTTTAATATCGTTTTCCTCAACTACTTTGTTGCGGATCATCGACCATTTCAGTTCTTCTTTGTATTTATCAATATTCTGGTCGATTTGCTCCTGGGTTAACTTGCCTTCGTTGGCCGTTAATAACCATTTTTTGAAGAAATCTTCCGGAATCTGAATTTCGGTTTCGTTTACCAGTTTCTCTACAATGTTGTTGCGCAGCAGTTTTTCGGCCTCGGTGTTGTAGTTCTCGGTAAGGGTTTCTTTTACTTTGGCATCAAACTCCTCGCGGGTAGTTACGGTATCTTTGCCAAATATTTTATCGAAAAACTCCTGGTTAAACTCGGCCGGGGCAGTGCGGTTAATTTTATCAACCGTAAACGTGAAATCGCCGGTTAACTCGGCCGCTTTTTGCTTGGTAGCACCGGTAACGTGCGATACAGCTGCCGCATCGTTATCGAATATTTCCTGTAAGTTAAAAGTCAGTACGTCGCCGGCTTTAGCGCCTACAAACTGCTCCTGGTTTTTCTTTACTTTATTTACCGGCAACAGAGTAGTAGTAGAAAACTCACCGTCTACTTGCTTTAACTCACCCGATAAATAATCGTCGGCTTCAGAAGTTTCGGGGTTAGCGGTTTCGCCGTATTGCCGCTGCATGTGCTCATACACCTGGGCAATGGTGTCATCGTCGGCTTCAATTTTGTAACCGTCTACGCTAATATTTTCGAGGTTCAAATTAAAATCGGGCAGAATACCTAATTCAAAATCAAAAGCAAATTCTTTCTGGTTATCCCAGTCGATGCTTTGTTGTTTGGTTTGGTCGGGCAGGGGCTCGCCTAATATTTTAATATCGTTCTGCTTAATATAATCGTTAACTGATTTAGAAAGCAGGCTGTTAATTTCTTCGACCAGAATGCCTTTGCCGTACATTTTCCGGATCATGCCAGGGGGTACTTTGCCCGGACGGAAGCCTTTAATCTGCGCTTTCTTGCTATACTCTTTAATTTTTTCGTCTACCTTCGGAGCGTAGTCGCCTTCTTCCAGCACTACGTGCAGGTGGGCTTTGGTGGCATCGGTTTGGTTTAATGTAATATTCAAGGCCTTAAATTTTAAAAGTTTTACTTAAAAAAATAAACCCTCAACACGGGTGATGTTGAGGGTTTGCGTGCGGATGGAGGGACTCGAACCCCCATGCCGTGAAGCGCCAGATCCTAAGTCTGGTGCGTCTACCAATTTCGCCACATCCGCAGGCATTTTTGAAATGGTGGGGCAAAGGTATAAAACTTCGTAATAAATGCAAACAGCCTTTTTAAATATTTTCTTTTACTTTAATAAAAGTTTCTTCTTTTTAGATAAATCGGCACCTAAGTTTGTTTATACAATAAAGCGCATAAGGGTTATAACCAGGCCCAATAATTGTTTATCTCTAACTCTTGCGTAATTTTGATGTATAATTCTAGAAAAGTTTAAGGGAGAACGCCCTTGTGGTTTAAATATTTAAGCTATTAGCGCGCTCGTAAGAACATGGTAATAGATCCGGAAGTAGAACGAAAAGAAATATTGCAGCATTACCGCCGCTTGCTCAGGTATGCGAAGCCGTTTTTGAAAGGTAATGATGCGAAGATTATAAAAAAAGCTTTTAATACCTCGCTGGAAGCGCATAAAAACATGCGCCGGAAGTCGGGCGAGCCTTACATTTTGCACCCGTTGGCGGTAGCGCAAATTGCCGTAGAAGAAATTGGTTTGGGTACTACATCTATTGTGGCGGCCTTGCTGCACGATGTGGTAGAAGATACTGAAGTAGAACTGAGCGAAATTGAGCGCGACTTTGGTAAAAGCGTAGCCAAAATCATAGAAGGCCTAACCAAAATATCGGGTGTTTTCGATTACGGTACTTCGCAGCAGGCCGAGAACTTCCGGAAAATGCTGTTGACATTATCCGACGATGTACGGGTAATATTAATTAAGCTGGCCGACCGGCTGCACAACATGCGGACTTTGGGCAGTATGCCCCGGGATAAGCAGTTAAAAATTGCTTCCGAAACCATGTACCTGTATGCTCCGCTGGCGCACCGGCTGGGTTTGTACGTCATTAAGTCGGAACTCGAAGACTTATATTTAAAATATACCGATTCCGAAACCTATAAAGACATAACCAACAAAATCCGGCAAACCAAAGCGGCCCGTAATAAATTTATCCGCGACTTTGTAAGCCCGCTGGAAGAAGAACTGAAGAAGCAAGGATTTAAATTTGAGATAAAAGGCCGGCCTAAGTCTATTTATTCTATCCTCAAAAAAATCAAAAAACAAAATATTACCTTCGATGAGGTATATGATTTGTTTGCCATTCGGGTAATTCTGGATGTGCCGCAGGAAATAGAAAAAGCAGCTTGCTGGTCGGTTTACTCGATTGTAACGGATTTTTACCAGCCTAACCCCGATCGGCTGCGCGATTGGATTAGCACGCCTCGGGCAAATGGTTACGAATCGTTGCATACCACGGTAATGAGTAAAACCGGCTCCTGGGTTGAGGTGCAAATCCGGAGCAAGCGGATGGATGAGATCGCCGAAAAAGGTTACGCAGCCCATTGGAAATACAAAGGCGATGGCAGCAGCGCCCAGGAATCGGGCTTAGAGCAATGGATTAACAAAGTCCGGGATATGTTGGAGACCAATGATTCCAATGCCCTGGAGTTTATGGATGAATTCCGGAAGAACTTATTTGTAGAGGAAGTATTTGCGTTTACACCCAAAGGCGAACTAAAAATATTGCCCGATAGAGCCACGGCCCTGGATTTTGCTTTTGAAATTCATACCCAGATTGGGATGCACAGCATTGGCGCCAAAGTAAACCAGAAACTGGTGCCGCTAAGTTATAAGTTGCACAACGGTGACCAGATAGAAATATTAACTTCTAAAAAGCAGCGCCCTTCCGAGGAATGGCTGGGGTATGCTACTACCTCGCGGGCTCGATCGAAGATAAAGGAATATTTACGGGAAGATAAAAAGCAAAAAGCGGAAGCAGGCCGGGAAATGGTAGAAAAGCGGTTAGCGCATCTGCACGTAGAAAATACTTCGGCCAATTTGCACCTGATGCTTAATTACTTTAATGTGCAGCACCCGCAGGAATTTTATTATCGCATTGCCATTGGCAGAATTGATATTAAAGAAGTGAATGAGGAGGTTTTTGATCCGGAATTAGTACACCAGCGGATTGGTCCGGAAGAGGCTAAAAGTTTTGACCGGGAAGTGCAGAAAATCCGTGGTGTTAGCTCCGATATGCTGGTAATAGGAGAGAAGACCTCCAAAATAGATTACAAAATTGCCACCTGTTGCAATCCTATTCCGGGCGACGATGTGTTTGGTTTTGAAACCGAAAAAGATGGTATCCGGATTCACCGGACTTCTTGCCCCAAAGCGGTAGAATTAATGTCGAACTACGGTAACCGGATTGTTAAAGCTAAATGGACCGACCAATACGAATTGGTTTTCCTGGCCGGTATTCGCATAAAAGGAACTGATAGGGTAGGTTTGGTAAATGATTTAACCAAAATTATTTCCAACAGCTTAAAAGTAAATATGCGCTCTATAACCTTAGATTCGCAGGATGGGGTTTTTGATGGTAAAATAATGATTTTCGTAAACGATACCAGCCACCTGGAGAAATTGATTCAGCGGTTGTTGAAGGTAAAAGGCGTATTACTGGTAGAGCGTTTCGATTCTTAAATTTATTTAATGCCTTTAGTGTTATAAAAAGGCAATATTTTAATTTTTTAACTTATAGGTTATTAAGCTTTAAGATTGCGGGTTTGAGTACCGGTTTTTCTTTAGCTAATTACCCTTAATATATAATGGACGTGTTAGACGAAAAAAAATTTGCGGAGGTAAGAAAGATTTTTACCGCCTATTTAGAAAGCAAAGGGCTGCGGAAAACGCCGGAGCGTTATGCTATTTTGGAAGAAATATATTCCCGTTCGGGCCACTTTGATGTAGAGTCGCTTTACATCAGCATGAAAAATAAGAATTACCAGGTAAGCCGGGCCACCGTGTATAATACCCTGGATTTATTAGTAGAAAACGATTTAGTAAGCAAACATCAGTTTGGCCGTAACCTGGCCCAATACGAAAAATCGTACGGTTACCGGCAGCACGACCACGTAATTTGTACGGAATGCCACAAAGTAGTAGAGTTTTGTGACCCCCGCATCCACAATATTCAGACAATGGTGGGCGAACTATTAAATTTTCATATCTTGCACCACTCTTTAAACCTATACGGTATATGCGGCGATTGCCGGTCTAAAAACAGTGCCGCTACTTTATGAAATTAACGCATTCATTAGTTGATAGTATTTTATTTGCCCGCCTGCAAGGCGATTTAATCGGAAGCCCGGATTCGCAACAACTCGTTGAGGTAGTTAACCAAAGTATAAACGACGCTATTATTCTGGGCGCTATTGATTTATCCAAAGTAAGGTTTATAAATAGTAGTGGTATTGGCGTGTTGGTTTCCTTGCTTACCAAATTCCGGAACCGGGGCGGCGAAATGGTGTTGATTAGCCCTTCGGAGCATATCCGGAAACTTCTCATTATTACCAAGCTTAATGCCATCTTCACGGTTGCCGAAGATGATGCCCAGGCCGCGAACATTTTAAAAGAATCTAAATAATATAATGGCAGTAGATATTTTAGTAGGCCTTCAGTGGGGTGACGAAGGCAAAGGAAAAATTGTGGACGTTCTGGCCCCAACCTACGACATCGTAGCCCGGTTTCAGGGCGGCCCCAATGCCGGCCATACCTTAGAATTTAACGGCACCAAGCACGTGCTGCACCAAATTCCTTCCGGTATTTTTCACGAACACATCACCAATATTATAGGTAACGGCGTGGTACTGGACCCCGTTATTTTCCGGGCCGAAATGGAGAAGTTAACGGCTCGCGGTATTGATGGTTCTAAAAATTTATACATCTCCCGGAAAGCCCAGCTAATTCTACCCTCGCATAAATACATTGACCGGGTACAGGAAGAAGCGCTCGGCGAAAATAAAATAGGCTCTACGCTGAAAGGCATTGGCCCTACTTACCAGGATAAAATTGGCCGTTTTGGGTTACGGGTTGGCGATATTACTTCGCCGGATTTTCAAGAGAAATATAACACTGTAATAGAACGTCATCAGAAAATAGTTGGCTTCTACGGCAAAACTTTAGACATAACCGAAGCCGAAAAAGATTTCTTTGGAGCAATAGATTACCTACGTACGCTCAAGCTGGTAGATAGTGAGTACATGATCAACGAGGCAATTGCGTTCGGTAAAAAAATATTGGCTGAAGGCGCGCAAGGATCTTTACTGGATATAGATTTTGGTACTTATCCGTTTGTAACTTCCTCTAACACCCTAGTAGCGGGTGCCTGTACCGGATTAGGCGTAGCACCCCGGCACATTGGCGAGGTATACGGTATATTTAAAGCTTATTGCACCCGCGTAGGCAGCGGCCCGTTTCCAACCGAATTGCACGATGAAACCGGCGAACGCATTCGCAAGGCCGGTCACGAGTTTGGTTCAACCACCGGTCGCCCGCGTCGTTGCGGCTGGATAGACTTACCAACCTTAAAATATTCTATCATGTTAAATGGTGTTACCCAGTTAAACATGATGAAAGCCGATGTGTTGGATGATTTTGAAGAAATAAAGGTTTGCACTCATTATAAACTACCCAACGGAGAGCTGACCGATAAAATACCCCACCAGATAATATCAGAGGAGTTAACTCCAGTTTATACTTCCTTGCCTGGTTGGAATACAGATTCTAAATCAGTAGATACTTATAAAGGATTACCGGAAGCTTTTCATAATTATCTGAAATTTCTGGAAGAGCAACTGAACGTAGAGATTAAGATTGTAAGTGTTGGTCCGGATAGGATTAGTACATTGCATAAATAAAAATTAGCTTTACTTTTAATAAAGAGAGCGGATGCAAAACTACTTGCAGCCGCTCTCTTTATTTAAGCCAATTTTAGAAAAGGAAAACAGGCAAGAAGATAATTAACCAAAACGATAAGGTAAAAGAACATAGCGTTAAATTATATACTTAAGGCTGAGTGGTTTCTGTAATATTTACAATTATTTTGCATGTAGTATTTGTAAGGAGAGGAAAGTTTTTTACCTTTGCACTCCCAAAACGAAAGTACTGGGGAAAGGCGGCCAGCAGGGCTGTAGAAAAGATTCAGGCAATCATAACAATCAGAGAAAGTTGTATTTAGCTGGAATTTTTGGTTAAATGATTATTGTTAAGTTTGAGTTGCTTTATTAGCAAAGTGCAAAAGCAAGAATAATAAAAATACTTCACCTGGTATTTGGAAAAGGGTTAAAAAACTCTTACTTTTGCACCCCAAACAACAAGAAGATAGAGGACACCAGGTTCTGCTACTAGCTTGAAATGGCTCAAAATAATTTTGGCAGCATAAAGAAAGTTTTGTAACTTTGTCCTCCCAAGAAAAAGAAGAAAGCGGTTGGTTTTCTTTCGGGTAAGAAGCCAGTGAGGTGAATTGGAGCTAAGAAAAACTTTAAAATAATCTTCGAACATTTTTTGCGAATTTAGAATTTCTTTTTACCTTTGCACTCCCAAACGGAAAGAAGCTAAAAAGTAGCTGCTAGCAGCTAACAAGTGGTTGGTTGAAAGGTTGGGAACAGGTAAATAAATGCAATAATTTATTACACATCACGACGGCAGGTTGTGACGAATTAAACGGGCAAGAGTGGTATAAGCTTTTGTTGGTTTAAGAAAGTTCTTTGAATAGAAGGAAATAAGAATAGCAAACCGCATAAGTGCTTTAAGCGAGATTGTTAGATGGTTAAAGGTTTAAATTGTTGTTAAGGCAATTCAACCATTAAGTC
>NZ_VWSF01000010.1 GCF_008629685.1 Adhaeribacter rhizoryzae
GACTTAATGGTTGAATTGCCTTAACAACAATTTAAACCTTTAACCATCTAACAATCTCGCTTAAAGCACTTATGCGGTTTGCTATTCTTATTTCCTTCTATTCAAAGAACTTTCTTAAACCAATCGTATCCTATATCCCTATAAAATCCCAACTCGCTTAATCTGTCATTACCGGCTGTAATGATGTGTGTGTGTATTGCTCGCTATTAGCAATTACTTGCCTGTTGCTTGCTTGCACTTAAATCAGATAACCTGATTTTTTAACCTCCGAAACCAACCTTTTGTTGGCTTTTATCAGCTACTCTTTAGCTTCTTTCCGTTTGGGAGTGCAAAGGTAAGAACTATTTTCTTCTTTACAAAAAAATATTAAAGATTATTTTAAGTTTTTTCTCTGGAAATGCCTTAGTGAATATTTACTAAGCAAACAGCTTTCAACCCTGCTTCTTCCTTGCTACACTTTACTCCAAAAGCCTGCTGCTTTTCTTTTTTTGCGAGTGCAAAGGTAAGATTTTATTCTTAAACTTTGCAAACCTGCAACCAAAATTATTTTATTTTTATTACCGGTAACTTCCGGTTAAAAACACCAAGGAGATAAACTTGCGTCTGCTTCTTTTGGCTCAACATTATTACTCCTTTCTCCAACACTCTTCCATCTTGAACCGGCTGTCCGTTTTGGAGGTGCAAAAATAGAAAATACTTTTCATTTTGCAATACTTAGAAAGAAATAGTTTAAAATTTTTAATAAAAGTAAGCTTTTAGTAGCTATCTAATTAATTTTCTTATGCTCTTAATTACTTAACAACGCTAAAATCACTCTATTTTATAACTAGTTATAAGCTTTTAATAAATAATCTCTTTTATTTATTAAATATTGCTTTATGCTCCCTTCTGTTGGAAATGCTACAATAGTTAGGCTATATAAAAAGAATAACCCTGGATTTTTATCCAGGGTTATTTTACATTTAATTTTGTACAATATTATAAGTACTATTCAGAAGCTTCATCGCCAGATTTACCAGCATTGGCCTCATTGCTCATCATTCTATCTTTAAGAGCAGAAAGAGCATCTAAATCGCCAAGGGTAGAACGTTCAGAATCTTTAGCTTTCTTCGGATCAACTGGTTTGCCAGATTTTGGAGCCTCTCCCGGTTTCTTCTTCGTGAACTTATCAGCTTTGGCAGCTTCTTCTTTCGGATCAGAATAAACGTTGGTATGAGACAAAACAATCTTGCGATCATCTTTCGAGAACTCCATTACTTTAAAGTCTAAGCTTTCGCCCGCTTCTGCATTAGCGCCATCTTCTTTTACCAGGTTTTTCGGATAAGCGAAACCTTCAATACCATACGGTAACTCCAGAACAGCACCTTTATCTGATTTCTCCAGGATAGTAGCTTTGTGAATAGAACCTACACTAAATAAAGTTGCAAAAGTATCCCATGGATTTTCTTCCAGTTGCTTATGCCCTAAAGCTAAGCGACGATTAGGAGCATCCAGTTCCAGAACAACTACATCCAGGTTCTCACCTACTTTTACAAACTCCGAAGGATGTTTAATCTTCTTAGTCCAAGAAAGGTCAGATACGTGTACTAAACCATCAACACCTTCTTCCAGCTCGATGAACAAGCCAAAGTTAGTTAAGTTACGCACCACACCAGAGTGACGAGTTCCTACAGCATATTTGGTTAAAACATCTTGCTTAGTCCAAGGATCTTCGGTCAGTTGCTTAATGCCTAAAGACATTTTGCGCTCATCGCGATCCAGGGTCAATACAACTGCTTCAATTTCGTCGCCTTGTTTAATGAAATCTTGTGGGTTACGCAAGTGCTGCGACCAAGACATTTCAGAAACGTGAATTAAACCTTCAACACCTGGTAAAATTTCTAAGAAAGCACCATAATCGGCAACATTCACAATTTTACCTTTAACGCGAGAACCAACTGTGATTTCAGCAGAAAGTGCATCCCAAGGATGAGGCGTTAATTGCTTCATACCTAAAGAAATACGCTTCTTGTCCTCATCAAAGTCAAGAACTACTACGTTAACTTTCTGGTCTAATTGTAATACTTCCTGCGGATGGTTGATACGTCCCCAAGAAATATCGGTAATGTGTAACAAGCCATCTACACCACCCAGGTCAATAAATACCCCAAAGTTGGTCATGTTCTTGATAACACCTTCCAGAACCTGGCCTTTCTCGAGGTTATTCAAAATAGCAAAACGCTGTTGCTCCAGATCTTTCTCGATCAGTACTTTGTGCGAAACAACTACGTTATCGAAAGCAGCGTTAATCTTAACTACTTTCACTTCCATTTTCTTACCTACAAACACATCGAAGTCCCGGATTGGCTTCACATCAATTTGCGAACCTGGTAAGAAAGCTTCTACCCCATTCAGATCGATGATTAAACCACCTTTAGTCCGACGTCTAACCATACCTTCCAGTATTGTATCGTTTTCTAAGGCTTTATAAATATTATCCCAGGCTTTAACAATTTTCGCTTTCTTACGAGATAAAATTAATTGGCCATTTGGATCTTCCTGGTCTTCAATGAAAACTTCTACTTCATCACCGATTTTCAGGTCGGGCTGATCGCGGAATTCAGAAATAGGCACCAACCCATCTGATTTGAAGCCGATGTTCAGGATAACATCGCGATCGGTAATACCTACAACTGTTCCTTTGATTACTTCTTCTTCCTGAACAGTGTTTAATGTATCACCATACATTTTTTCTAATTCGGCACGCTCAGACTTAGAGTAATTGCCACCGAATTTCTGAGATTCAAATTCATCCCAGTTAAAATCATCATTTGCACTCATGCGTTATTTTGCTCTGGTAAAGAAACCGGAAGTCGAGCTTACCGCCGGCCGGTTTGGTTATACATACCTTTGCGCAAGCAAAGCCCATTCATTTTGAATGAACGGCAAAGATAGCTGATTATCAGGAATAATCCAAGAATTTAGTTAAGCAGCAATTGCAACGAAGTAGTTTTAAGCTAATAGCACAACTTGTAAACTATAAGCCAAATAAATATTTGCTTCTGGAGAAAGGAAAATACATTTAAATAATTGATTGATAATTTAATTACCAGTCGTTATTCTTCGCGGAGTTTATCTTTCACCCGCAAATAAACTTCCCAATTCTGATCGAAATTGCCGGCATGGGCTGCCAGAAAAGCGGTGAGAGAAGGTTTCCGGGGCTTCTGTTTCAGGGTTAAACCGGCTTCTTCGGGGGTACGATCGCCTTTTTTGGTATTACAGCGCATACAAGCCGTAGCCAGGTTGGTCCAGCTAGAATTGCCGCCTCTGGATTTAGGCACTAAATGATCGAGGGTTAAATTTTTAGTGGACCCACAATACAAACATTGGTATTGGTCGCGCTTCATTACGTTGTGCCGGCTTAAAGAAATACCTTTGTACGGCACGTGCACATAACGCTGCAAGCGAATAATTGAAGGGGCCGGATATATTTTGCTGATGGTGCGCAAAATGGCTGATTCAGATTTATGCACCAATTCGGCCTTTTCCAAATACAATAAAACAAATGCTTTTTGTATACTACAAAGAGCCAGTGCCGTGAAATCCTGATTTAAAATAAGTACCTTCTGATCCATAACCACTTAAACTCTTCCAACTTACAAAAAGAATCTAAAACGAACAAGCAAGGAAGGCTGGTGAATAAAAATAAATTTATAGGCCTTAACGCTATCAGCCAAGTAGATAGGTGGCATCTACCCTAAGGATAACTTTAGCGCGAGTTTACAGCAGAATAAATATTATTATTCAGTAAAAAGCTTTTTATTAATTATAAGTTAGGAAAGATGCGTTTGATGATGCGCAATTGGTGGGTATACCGCTTCCGGTCGGCATTAAAAATGCCCTGGTGGTCCAGTGTATCAATACGCACTTCGCCGTGCGCATGAATAATCTGGTTGCCGTCGAGCATTAAACCTACGTGCACAATGCGTCCTTCGGCATTATCGAAAAAAGCCAGGTCGCCGGGTTTAGTTTGAGAAGCAAAATGTACTTCCTGGCCATGCGCAGCTTGTTGCCAGGCATCGCGGGGCAACTGATAATGGCATAAGCTGTAAACCTGCTGCACAAAACCAGAGCAGTCTAAACCAAAAACAGTACGACCACCCCAAACGTACGGCGCTTTTAAAAATAAGCGGGCAATATTTTGAAGGAAATGTGCTTCTGGCGCAATATTTAAATCGGAAACCTGGCCAGCAAAAGAATATTCCTCCTCCCCTAACCTAACGCTATTACCAACAAAAAAAGGCAAGGTACTACCCAATAATAAAGGAATACGATTTTGGTTGTTGTAAATAAAATCTACCAGATTTAAAGTACGGGGGTGCTGTTGTACCTGCCACTCCGAAAAATAAGCTTCACTAACCGGAAAATGTTGCTTAAAATCAATCCAGCCTTCGTAGCCATCGGCGGCATTTTGCACCAAAAACCAATTCCCTTCCTGATTTAATATTGTATAACATTCACCAAAAAGAAGTTCGGTAATTAATTCACTTTTGTCGCTTGGCTCTTTTCTTACTGGCACATGGCTTAAAGCACAAATTCCGTAATCCACTTTTTTAAGTTATTAGGTATTAGCTGTTAATAATTAGCTATTCAACTTTATTTATCTAACGAAGTTCATAAATTGCTAAAAACGCTCGCGCTGCATCTCGCGTTTTACATCGCGTTCTTTAATATCTTCCCGCTTATCAAACAGTTTTTTGCCTTTGGCTAAAGCAATATCTACTTTGGCAAAGCCCCGGTCGTTAATAAATAGCCGCGTAGGAATAATGGTTACGCCCTGCTCTTCCGATTTTTTACGCAGTTGGTTCAATTCTTTTTTATTTAAAAGCAGTTTGCGGGTGCGGGTTGGTTCGTGGTTGTTATAAGTACCTTCAGTAAATTTGGCAATATGCACCTGGCTCAACCACAATTCACCGTTCTGAAAAGAACAGAAGCCATCGGTTAAGTTAACGTTGCCTTCGCGCACCGATTTTATCTCGGTACCGGTAAGCATAATACCCGCCGTATATTTATTTAAAAAGTGGTATTCGTAAGAAGCCCGGCGGTTCTGAATATTTACCGTCTTCTTTATTCTTTCTTTATTTGTTGCCATTTATGCCCGCTTTGGGTTCAAAAGTTTAGCTATTTTTTCTTTTTTTCAAAATTTTCTGTCGGGTTTCACAGTCGGCTATTAACCTGGCACAAACTTATGCCACTACCCCACACACCAATTCATTGGCATTTATTTCCTGTATAGTAGCTGTTAGGGTAAGGATCTTGCCGGGAAACGCCGGGTATTTATGCCTGATTAATAAGCCAGTACCCATGCTTTCTTCATCTTCCTCTTTCATTTCCAGCACCAATAACCGCGATGCCCATTCCAGAACTTGCGCCAAGGCAAACGTAGAACATACGGCATGAACTAGTTCCCCATTAAACCTGGCTAAATCTGCTTCTGTTACGAGTTTCTGAAAAATCCTGGTGGCACCTACCTGAAGATTATACTTCATAAACGCTAAGATTAATATTTTAGCCAATACAGGATGAATAATAAATATTAACTAAATATCACTCCTATAAATAAACAGCAATATTTACCAGCATAATTATTTACGGCCTAAAGTTGCTGTTGAATCTATTACAAAGATATTTTTAAACGTGGGTCCGGGCTGGCGTACTGATTGGTAAATTCGCCAGCCAAATATTTAAAATGAGCCGTCATGGCAATCATGGCAGCGTTATCGGTGCAATACTGGAAAGCCGGAATATAGGTTTGCCACTGGTATTTTTTTGCGTAATCCTGAACTGTTTGCCGCAAACCCGAATTAGCTGATACCCCGCCGGCAATAGCTATCTCCTTAATATTAGTTTCTTTGGCGGCCGAAACCAGTTTTTTCATTAAAGTCTGAATCAAAGCTTGCTGAATACTGGCGCAAATATCGGGTAAATGCTCCTGAATAAAATTTGGATTGGCTTGCGTGTTGTTTTTAATAAAATTTAAAATAGAAGTTTTAATGCCGCTGAACGAAAAATCGTAATTAGGCATATTCACTATTGGGAAAGTATAGGCATTGGGGTTACCGGTTTGCGCCAGTCTATCCAGCATGGGTCCGCCGGGGTAAGGCAAACCCAGCAACTTAGCCGATTTATCGAAAGCTTCTCCTACAGCATCATCGGTGGTCTGGCCCAAAACCTGCATCTCTAAATAATTTTTTACCAAAACAATTTGGGTGTGGCCGCCACTTACGGTTAAGCACAAAAAAGGGAAATTGGGCTTTGGTTCATCAATAAAATGCGCCAGAATATGCGCCTGCATGTGGTTTACCTCAATTACTGGAATATTTAAACCCAGCGCAAACGATTTGGCAAAAGAACAACCCACCAGCAAGGCACCTAACAAACCCGGACCGCGGGTAAAGGCCACCGCGTTTAATTCACTTTTTGTTATATTTGCCGTAAGCAAAGCCTGAGATACAACGGGAATAATATTTTGTTCGTGGGCCCGCGAGGCAAGCTCGGGCACTACCCCGCCGTATTTTTCGTGAACCGCCTGCGTTGCCACAATATTGGCTAGTATTTTGCCGTCTTTAATTACAGCGGCCGAAGTATCGTCGCAGGAAGATTCAATTGCTAAAATAGTAGGACTCATATTTACTTGGAAAACCAGAATAACAGGCTGCAGGCAGTAGGAAAATTTTTTCTGAAATTTATTTTCGGACTAATCCTGTTTTTACTGCTGTTAGCCGGTATTATTTTAATTGCTATTCGTATTCCGGCTGTGCAAACCGCCGCCGTACACAAAGCTTCCGGCATATTATCGGAAAAGCTGCAGCACGAGGTAAGCATCGACCGGGTAGATATAGCGTTTTTTAACCGGGTAATTTTAGACAAAGTTAAGGTACTCGATTATAAGAACGAAGTATTATTTTACGTGGGCCGATTGCACGCGGACATCAGCTTCTTCGATATTTTCCACCCGAATCAGTTACATATCTCGGATTTAACCCTGGAAAAACCGCAGGCGAATCTGGTACGCTACAAAAACACCGATTCTTTTAACCTGAGTTCTTTTTTAAAAGCCCTCCAGAATTTAACCGTTAAAAAAGACACCACTACTACCAAAAAGCCTTTCGATTTTAAGATAGATGCCATTACGATCAAAAACGGCCGCTTTACTTACTACGATCAAAACAAAACCTTTGCCCCCGACAGCAATGCCGTTGATTACAAATATTTAATAGCCGATAGCATTTCGGGGCGCTTTTCCGAAATTGAACTTGGCGATACCCTGCGAGTTAAAATAGATAAATTGCAGACTACCGAAACCCGCAGTAAAACCCGGTTACACGAGTTAAGCACCCGCATGGTCTTTGCGCCTACTTTCTGGGAGTTTAATGATGTATTATTAAGTCTGGGCCAAAGCAACCTCCGGGAATATATCCGGTTTGATTACAAGCGCTTTGGCAATTTTACCCAATTCAACGACAGCGTAACGGTAACGGCCAATTTAAAAAAGGCCAAAGTATATACCAAAGACATAGCCCGGTTTGCGCCACAATTTAAAGACTTAAACGATAGCATATTAATTATCGGCGAACTGGCCGGAAAGCTTAAAAGGTTTAGGGCGAATAAATTAGATGTTTTTTATGGCCGGAACACGCATATTGTGGGTAACCTGAGTGCAAGCGGTTTGCCTAACATCCGGGAAGCTTTTATTGAAATGCAACTTAAGCCTTCGGTGGTAAATGCCCGGGACTTGCAAAAATATATACCTAAAAAATCTTTTGCGATAGCCCAAAGACTCGGCACCGTAAAATTAACCGGTAATTTCCTGGGCTTTTACAACGACTTTGTAGCCAACGGTTCTTTCCAGACGGCTTTAGGAAATGTGGTATCGGATATTAACTTAAAAATTAATCCTAAAACCCAGAATTCTTCTTACAGCGGCTATTTGCGTACTGCTAATTTTAACGTAGGCAAGCTAATCGGCAACAGTAAAATAATTTCAAATATTTCTTTAGATGGCCGGGTAAAAGGGGTTGGTTTTGATATAAATACAGCCCGGGTGCAGCTTGATGCCAATATTAATGCCGTTAACTTATACGGCTATAATTACCGAAATATTAAAACCAACGCCACGCTAAGCCGCCAACAATTCTCCGGGGATTTTACCATCCGCGACCCCAATATTAATTTAACCGCTACCGGCGATGTAAACCTGAACCAGCAAAGTCCGTCCTTTGATCTAGTAGCCGATATTCAGCACCTGGACTTTAAAGCTTTAAAACTAACCAACGAAAACATAAGTCTGCAAACCAAAGCTACTGTAGATTTTAGCGGCTTACAGCTAGATAACATAACCGGGCGGGCTTACTTTGCCAATACCATCTTAAAGCTTAATAATTATGTGGTGCCTACCGATTCGGTGGTATTTATTTCGGCTTTAGAAAACAACCAGCGCAGCCTGCAAATATTATCGGATGTGGCCAATGTAAATGCTACCGGCACCTGGGATTATACCGTTTTGCTGCGCGATTTGCGCACCTTGGTACACGAATATCGCCTTAACTTCGAAAGCAACCCGCCGGTTACAGCGGCTTATTACCGTAATAAAAAGCGTACTACCCTGCCTGAGTACGACATTAATTACAAGCTAAACCTGAAAGATTTTAACGGCATTATTAAAGCTTTTGTACCTAATCTGGGCATTTCTGATAATTCAATTATAGAGGGAAGTTTTCGCCAGGGTTCTAATGCCATATTTGGCGTTTATGCCCACACCGATACGTTGTACTACGGTAAAAACCAGTTCTTGCTGAACGACCTGGAACTGAATACCTCGAAGCTGCCCTACTCGCCCGATGTACTGGCAAACGTAATTGTCAATTCCCAAAAGCAAATATTAAAACCGGGCGGCAACACCGAAAACCTTTATTTAGAAGGCGTTTGGAGCGAAAGAGCTATTCAGTTTACCACCAATATTGCTCAGGTAAACTCCACCAATCAGGCCAATATTAGCGGTAACTTAACCTTCTTAAATAATAAATTACAAATTGTTTTTAATACCTCTAACGTAAATGTGTTGGGCAAAGCCTGGCATATTACCCCCAATAACACCATCGAAATATCGGGTTTAGGTAAAGAAATTAATTTTGAGGATGTGGTAATTTCTCATGAGAACCAGCGCATTAGCGTGGCGGGTATGCTTTCCCAGAATCCGGAAAAATCTTTAGAAGTTAAGATTGATAACTTTAGGCTGGAGAACCTGAACCCTTTATTTACCAGTAAGTTTAAAGGCATCTTAAATGCCCAGCTTTCGGCGCGCGATGTATACCGGCAAGCCATTATTACGAGCCAGTTAACCGCTGACTCGGTTTACATGAATGAATATTTTGTGGGCCGGGTGGCCGGCACCTCTAACTGGGATAATCCGGAAAAACGGTTGGCCGTGGATTTAGGCATTACCCGCGACAATTTAAAAGTGCTGAACGTAACCGGCTACTATAACCCCAGCGACGAAAATAACCAGATAGATTTATTGGCTATAATGGACGATGCGCCGGTAAAATTGGTAGAACCGTTATTAAATACCTTATTTTCGAACCTTTCGGGTACCATGGATGGCCGTTTACAAATGACTGGTCAACTAACCGCGCCTAACCTGTCGGGCTCTGCTTTGGTTTCAAACGGCCGATTTACCTTTAATTACCTGAACACCACTTATACTTTCTCAGACCGGATTTACTTTACCCAAAACGATATTACTTTTCGGGATGTAAAACTCTACGACCCGCTAAACAATGTGGGTACGGTAAGTGGCAGTATTATTCACCAGGGTTTTAAAAATATGATCCTGGATTTACGCGGCGAATTCCGGCGCTTTATGGTGTTAAATACCACCCGCGAACAAAACCAATTATATTATGGCACCGCTATTGCTACCGGTTCGGCTACGGTTTTAGGCGCGCCCTCTAACCTGCAAATGAATATTGATGCTCGCAGCGAAGCCGGCACCCGCCTTTCTATTCCGCTCGATAACAGCAGCACTGTTACCCGGCAAAATTTTATCCGGTTCGTAAATCGCAATATTCCGGATTCGACACTAGCTGTTCCTATCTCGGTTTCCAACCAGGCAGATTTATCGGGCATTAACATGAATTTTAATTTGCAGATTACCCCCGATGCTTACATGGAAATTATTCTGGACCAGACTTCCGGCGATATGGTAAGGGGCTCAGGCAATGGCCGAATTAGGATGAATATTGATACCCGCGGCGAATTTACCATGGACGGACAAGTAGAAATTACCCGCGGCGCTTACAACTTTACGCTTTATAATATTATAAACAAAGAATTTACCATCAGGCCCGGCGGCACCATTACCTGGAACGGCGACCCGTATGCCGGTATCATGAATATTACGGCCACCTATACCCAAAACGTAACCATACCCCAAAGCTTGGCTAACAACGACGAAACATTATCTAATGTGCGCATTCCGGTAACCGCTGTTATGAACCTAGCTGGCAATTTATTAACCCCGGAAATAAGACTGGATTTAGAGTTTCAGAATGCCCCTAACGATGTAGAAACCCAGCTGGCCCGCGTACTCGCCGACCTACGAAACGACCAGGACGAACTGAACCGGCAGGTTTTTAGCTTACTAATATTAAAACGGTTATCCGATAGAAATAATTTTGGCAGCACCGCTCTGGAAGCCGGCATTACGGGTAGCTTAAGTGAGCTGGTAACCAACCAATTAGGCAACTTTTTATCGCAGGTAGATTCTAACCTGGAAGTAGATATTGGCATTAATTCTTCTGACCCGAACGCCAGCGCCTTAGACCAGGTAGCTTTACGTAATTTACAAGTGCGGTTAAGTTACAGCTTGCTCGAAGGCCGGTTGCGGGTAACCCGCGAAGGTGGCTTAAACAATAGTAATTACAACAACGAAACTTCCTCTGATTTTTACGGTACTACCAATACCCTGGCCGGCGATTGGCGGGTAGAATATTATTTGGGTCAAAACGGAAAGTTGCGCCTCCGCTTAGAATATATTACCTCGCAACGTCGTTTTGCCAGTACCACCAATACCGCCACCACCAACGTAAGCGTGCTGCACACCGAACAATTTAACCGGTTTAGCGAATTATTTGCCCGCAAACGGGTGCGCAGGCGCTATTTACAACAAGAGCGGGAAAGGGTTATTCTGGACTCCGATGTGCGTTACGACGATATTAAATAATAGCAAAGAATTACAAAGCGGTTTTGGTTGTGGTATTTATTCTTAATTTTGCACCACCGCGGAAAGTATGGCAAGAGATCACTTAAAACCCACACGTAAAAAAAAGTTAGGCAGTTACCCGTATGCGATGGTAATATTCAGCATAACCCTGGCTTTGTTTGTAATTGGGTTATTTGGCATTCTGCTTATTCATGCGGGCAAGCTCTCTAATATTGTAAAGCAAAGCATTGAGGTGCAGGTTTACCTGGAGCGCAACTTAACCGAAACCCAATTGGTGGCCGTTCAGAACCGCTTGGCCAAGAAAGAATTTATTGCTTACGAAGGTAATAAAGCCCAAATCCGGTTTTTTTCGAAAGAAGAAGGCGCCAAAGAATTTATTAAAGAAACCGGCGAAGACTTCCTGAACTTTCTGGGTGAAAACCCATTACGCGATGCGTATATTTTAAATATTGGCGCCGATTATGCCAATTCTGCTAACCTTAAAAAAATTAAAACCGAGTTAGAAAATATTCCGGGCGTGTACGAAGTACAATACGTCGAAAGCCTCATTGATTCCATCAACAGCAATATTCAGAAACTAAGCATTATTTTACTCAGCTTTGCGGCCATTCTGGTGCTGGCGGTAATTATTCTAATAAATAATACCTTAAAATTAGCTTTGTTTTCGCAACGGTTTTTAATCCGGAGCATGCAATTGGTGGGTGCTACGCCATCTTTTATTCAGCGGCCTTTCCTGAACCGGGCTACCTGGCAAGGTTTGGTTAGTGGCTTACTGGCCTCTGTTATGCTGCTAGGTTTGTTGCAATATGCCTATTACCAGATTAACGAATTGTACGTACTCCGCGACGAAATGCAGATTGGTATTTTGCTGTTGTTTCTGGTTATATTGGGCAGCATTCTGGGTTTTATCAGCTCGTACCGGGCCATCAAAAAATACCTGGGCATGTCACTCGATGAACTGTACTAAATTAAGGTTGTTTGGAGTTCAATTGTTCGGGACTAGAAAATGAATTTAATATTTTAAATAATTCTTACCGAAATATTTATAAGACTTTTGTATTCGAACATCTAATAAGCTAATATCGAATATCTATTAAAAATAATGGAAGATAAAAACAATTTTGCTTTCGGTAGAAAGAACTATTTATTAATGTTTCTGGGTCTGGCTTTTTTGGCTGTTGGTTTTTTTACCATGTCTTTAGATTCAGAGCCGTACGGTTTGGGCTTTCTTGGGCTTACGTTGGGTCCTATTCTGGTATTTATTGGCTTTATCATCGAGTTTTTTGCCATTATGGTAAAAGATCGCAAAGACGTTTAAATGACCTGGTGGCATGCTTTTGTGTTGGCCGTAGTAGAGGGCTTAACCGAATTTTTACCTGTTTCCTCTACCGGACATATGATTATTGCTTCCAGCCTGATGGGAATAAGCAAGTTTGAGTTTACGAAAATGTTTACCGTAAATATTCAATTTGGCGCTATTCTGTCGGTTTTGGTTCTTTATTGGAAGCGTTTTTTTCAATCCATTAACTTTTACAAAAAACTGCTTATTGCGTGTTTGCCGGCCTTATTAATTGGCTTTGTCTTAAGCAGCGTTATCGACCAGTTACTCGAAAGCGTTTTAACCGTTGCCATTTCGCTGGTAGTGGGCGGTGTTATTTTGCTTTTTATTGATGATTGGTTTAAAAACGATCCTACGCACACTACGCCTTCTACAAAACAAGCATTTATAATTGGCTTAGCCCAATGTATAGCCATGATTCCGGGTGTTTCGCGCTCAGCTGCTTCTATGATTGGCGGTTTAGCGCAGGGCATTTCGCGCAAAGCTTCGGCCGAATTTTCTTTCTTTCTGGCCATTCCTACCATGCTGGCCGCGGCTACTTATAAATTTATTACCGATTTTCTGCACCTGGATATTAAAGACGACCTGTTGCTGTTTAACCAGCCCAGAATAGAAGCTGCTTTAAACCGGCTCACAATCGAAGATTTAAAAATATTGTTATTTGGGAATGCCGTTGCTTTTGTGGTAGCCATGCTGGCTATTAAATTTTTTATTGGTTTTTTAACCAAATACGGGTTTAAAGTTTTTGGCTATTACCGGATTATTGTGGGCGTTTTAATATTGGTGCTGCTGGCAATGGGCGTGAAACTGGAGGTTGTTTAATGAATATTGATTACGAAAACGGGCAAATACTGCTGGTAAATAAACCCCTTACCTGGACTTCTTTTGATGTGGTGAAGAAGGTGCGGAATATGCTGCGGATAAAGAAAATTGGTCACGCCGGCACTTTAGACCCGCTGGCCGAAGGTTTACTAATTCTCTGCACCGGTAAATTCACCAAGAAAATAGAAGAAATTCAGGCGCAGGAAAAAGAATATACCGGTCATTTTACCTTAGGCCAAACCACGCCCTCCTTCGACCTGGAAACCGAAGTAGACCAAACGCGCGATACAAGCCACATTACCAAAGAAGAAATATTAGCAGCTGCCCGCAGTTTTGAAGGAATAATTGAGCAAACACCGCCTATTTATTCGGCGGTAAAAGTAAACGGCGAGCGGGCTTATACGCTGGCGCGCCGGGGCGATAACGCTGAAATAAAATCAAAACAAATTGAGATAAAATCTTTTGAAATAATAGGCGTTGAACTGCCGTTGGTTTCGTTTCGGGTAATTTGTTCTAAAGGCACGTACATTCGCAGCCTGGCCCGCGACTTTGGCGAAAAATTGGGTTGCGGCGCGCATTTGTCTAAACTGGTCCGGACCCGGATTGGCCCATATGAACTAAGCGAGGCGCTTACCATCGACGATATTTTTCAGCTTCGGAAAAAGCAATTAGAAGATGAAAGTCATTCGTGATTTAGCCGATTTTCCGGTGCTGCCGCACGCGGTGGTTACCAGCGGTACTTTTGATGGCGTGCACCTGGGCCACCAGAAAATAATTGAACGCCTCCTGGAAATAACCCGCGCCACCAACGGTCAAAGCGTGGTAGTTACGTACTGGCCGCATCCCCGGCTGGTACTGCAGGCACAGGACCAATCTTCGCTGCAGTTGCTTTCTACCATTGATGAGCGAATAGAACAACTGGCTACTTTCCCCATCGATTATTTATTAATTATTCCTTTTACCCAAGAATTTGCCGGCTTAACCTCCGAAGCCTATATCCGAAAAATATTGCTGGCTACCATCCAGACCAAAGTATTTGTAATTGGCTACGACCACCGTTTCGGGAAAGGCCGCGAAGGCAGCTTTGCTTATTTGCAGCAACACGCGCCTGCTTTCGGCTTTCAGGTAGAAGAAATTCCGGCCCGCGATATTGATCATGTCGCCGTTAGTTCCACTAAAATCCGGAAGGCCTTGGAAAGCGGCAATATTGCTACTGCCAACGCGTATTTGGAGCGGCCTTACAGTTTATCGGGTACAGTGGTGCGGGGGCGCCAATTAGGCCGTACCATTGGCTACCCCACCGCCAATATTGTAGTTAGTGATCTGCACAAACTTATTCCGGGTCAGGGTATTTACGCCGTACAGGTTAAAGTAAATAATCAGGTTTATGGCGGTATGCTGAGTATTGGCACCAACCCAACCGTAGGCGGCACCGAACAAACCATTGAAGTGAATATTTTCAGTTTTAACCAGGATATTTACGAACAGGAAATTACCATTTATTTTATTGCGTATATTCGGGAAGAAAGAAATTTACCGGGTCTGGAAGCGCTAAAAGAACAATTGCATCAGGATCAGGATTCAGCGTTAGCCTTGCTTAACCAAACCAAATAAGTTATATTACTTTTTTAATCTTCTTAAGCATGATTAATAAAGTAGTTCCCTCCGCCCAGGCGGCCTTGCACGATATTTTTGATGGCGCCACTTTAATGTTAGGTGGTTTTGGCTTATGTGGTATTCCGGAAAATGCCATTGCCGAATTAATCCGGTTAGAAGTTAAAAACCTCACCTGCATTTCCAACAACGCTGGCGTAGACGATTTTGGCTTGGGCTTACTCCTGCAAAAACGGCAAGTTAAAAAAATGATTGCCTCTTATGTTGGCGAAAATGCCGAGTTTGAGCGCCAATTATTATCTGGTGAACTGGAAGTAGATTTAATTCCGCAGGGTACTTTGGCCGAGCGTATCCGGGCCGGTGGCGCCGGTATTCCCGCTTTTTTTACGTCAGCCGGTTACGGTACCGAAGTAGGCGAAGGCAAAGAAGCCCGGGAATTTAACGGCAAAATGTATTTATTGGAATCCTGGCTAAAAGCCGATTTTGCCTTGGTAAAAGCCTGGAAAGGCGACACGGCCGGTAACCTAGTTTACAAAGGCACTGCCCGCAACTTTAATCCCCTGATGGCCACGGCCGGAAAAATTACCATTGCCGAAGTAGAAGAACTCCTGCCCGCCGGTGCCCTCGACCCCAACCAAATCCATACCCCTGGCATATTTGTCCAACGCATCTTCCAAGGCCAGCACTACGAAAAACGCATCGAACAACGTACGGTCAGCTCCGCTTAATGTGTTAATTTTTTAATGTGCTGATGTGCTAATTGGGTTATATGTTGAGATTTCAACAAAAAGGAAAATATATTTATAATAAATGGTTCTTTAAAGCTAAATATCTGATTTTATATGTTACAAATTGGGGTTTAAGGAACTCACTTGTGTCATTCAGGACTATTTGGCTACTTGCAAAATAGTCCTGAATGACAAGTGTGGGTTACTTGAACGCTACCTTAATAATTTACTTTAACATTAAACAGGTTTTTTTGATAATCAGCTCATTTAGAAATTAGCACACTAGCACATTTTCTAATTACCACATTAAAAAATTAGCACTTTAAAAAACATGGCTCTTGATAAACACGGCATTGCAAGGCGCATAGCGCAGGAACTGCAGGACGGTTACTATGTAAACCTGGGAATTGGCATTCCGACCTTGGTAGCTAATTATATTCCGGCGGGCATGAACGTGGTGTTGCAATCGGAAAATGGCTTGCTGGGCATGGGTCCTTTTCCAACCGACGATGCCGTAGACGCAGATTTAATAAATGCCGGTAAGCAAACGGTAACAACTTTACCCGGTTCTTCTTTGTTCAACTCCGCCGAAAGTTTTGCCATGATACGAGGCGAGCATATTGATTTAACCATTCTGGGAGCCATGGAAGTATCGGAGAAGGGAGATATTGCTAACTGGAAAATACCCGGCAAAATGGTGAAAGGCATGGGTGGTGCCATGGATTTGGTAGCTTCGGCGCGCAATATTATTGTGGCCATGCAACATACATCTAAAGACGGACAAAGCAAATTATTACCCGAATGCACCTTGCCTATTACGGGCCTGCGTTGCGTAAAAAAAATTATAACCGATTTAGCGGTACTGGAAATTACGCCCCAAGGATTTAAACTTCTGGAAAGAGCTCCTGGTGTTTCAGTAGCAGAAATACAAAAAGCGACGGCCGGCCAATTAATAATTGAAGGAGCTATTCCGGAGATTACAGTTTAAATATTAACCTTATTAAAAAGCTTTTCCGTTAAAAGCCAAACGCTATTCTGGCCCTAAGAACTTTATTTGCCTAATCTGCTGTTACGGTATAATCAAAATCCTAATTTTGTAAAAAATTCCATCCCTCTAAAATGGCTGATAAGATAAAAGATACTGAACATAAATTAACCCTCCGCCAACTCCGCCTCGCTGATTTTAAAGCTGTTAAATCTATCATGGATACAGTTTACTCAAATTTGGGCGGTTCCTGGACAAAGAAAGAATTTGAAAATCTACTCAACGCTTTTCCGGAAGGACAAATTTGTATTACCGATAAAGGCAAAGTAGTAGCCGGTGCATTAAGTATTATTGTAAAATATTCCGACTACGGCGATAAACATACCTACGACGAAATTGTGGGGAAAGGCGAATTTAACACCCACAACCCAGATGGCGATACGCTTTACGGCGTAGACGTATTTGTGCACCCCGATTACCGCAACCTGCGTTTGGGCCGGCGTTTGTACGATGCCCGGAAAGAAATCTGCGAAAACCTGAACCTACGCGCCATTATTGCCGGCGGCCGCATTCCGGGTTACCAGGAAAACGCCGAAAAAATGTCGCCGAAGAAATACATTGAATTGGTGCGGAATAAGGAAATTTACGATCCTATTCTAACCTTTCAGTTGAGTAACGATTTCCACGTTCGTAAAATATTAAAAGGCTATATGCCCAGCGACCAGGAATCGAAAGCTTACGCGACGCTGCTGGAATGGATAAATGTATATTACGAACCCAGCGAAGATATTATTGGCGTTCAGAAAAAAGTAGTGCGCATAGGCATTGTGCAGTGGCAAATGCGTAGCCTCACCTCTATCGAGGATTTACTGCAACAAATCGAATTCTACGTAGATACGGTTAGTAGTTACAAAGCCGATATTATTATGTTTCCGGAGTTCTTTAATGCGCCGTTAATGGCCTTATCGAACGATCCTTCGCCATCTGCTGCCATCCGTACCCTGGCCGATTATACTGATGAAGTACGCGAGAAAGTCATTCACATGGCACTCTCCTATAACATTAATATTATTGCCGGCAGCATGCCCGAATACAATAATAAGCAGTTGCACAATGTGAGCTATCTCTGCCGGCGCGATGGTACCTGGGACAAGCAATACAAACTGCACGTTACGCCCGACGAAGCGCATTATTGGGGTTTACGCGGTGGCAATAAATTACAGGTTTTCGATACCGACATTGGGAAAATTGGTATTCTGATTTGCTATGACGTGGAATTCCCAGAACTGGCCCGGATGCTGTCGGATATGGACATGAAAGTATTGTTTGTGCCCTACTGGACCGATACCAAAAATGCTTACCTCCGGGTACGGCGCTGCGCCCAGGCTCGCGCCATTGAAAACGAATGTTACGTAGCCATTACCGGCAGCGTAGGTAACTTACCGCGCGTCGAAAACATGGATATTCAGTACTCGCAATCAGCGGTGTTTTCGCCATCGGATTTTGCTTTCCCGCACGATGCCGTGGTAGCTGAAGCTACGCCCAACACCGAAATGACCTTAATTGCCGATTTGGACCTGGACTTACTTAAAGATTTGAATACCGGCGGCAGCGTCCGGAACCTGCGCGACCGCCGGAAAGACCTTTACAGCCTAAGCTGGTTGCTGAAAAAGGAAATTACCGATACTGTTTTTTAATTCTTAATTCCGAAACAACATTTAAGATAAAAGCACCGGGCAGAACCTGGTGCTTTTTTATTGCACTACTGATTTATATAAACAAGTATAATACATTTATAATCAATACAATATTCAACTTTACTGTTTAAAGTAATCTCTTTTATGCTTTTTTTTGAACTGCTCTATTATATTTTTACACCTTAACAAAAATCTAAAAACTAAAGACTTATACTTAACTTTATGGCCAATTTAGGCTAACCATGAGTAAAGATAAACCCGCTATTCCGAAAGGAACCCGTGATTTTAATCCGCAGGTGGTGGTAAAACGAAATTATATTTTTTCGACCATCCGGAAGACCTTTGAAAAATTTGGCTACCAGCCGCTGGAAACACCCGCTATGGAAAATTTATCGGTATTAACCGGTAAATACGGCGAAGAAGGCGACCAGCTTATTTTTAAAATATTAAACTCCGGCGATTACTTAGCTAAAACCGCTGTTACTGATTTTGAGCAAGGCAGCAAAAGTATGCTGCGTAAAATTTCAGAAAAAGCACTTCGCTACGATTTAACGGTGCCGTTTGCCCGCTTTGTGGTGATGAACCGGAACGAAATTACTTTTCCGTTTAAGCGTTATCAAATTCAGCCGGTTTGGCGCGCCGACCGTCCGCAACGCGGCCGTTACCGTGAGTTTTACCAGTGCGATGCCGATGTGGTAGGTACCAAATCGTTGCTCTGCGAAGCCGAAATTGTGCTGATGATTGATGAAGTACTGAGTAACTTAGGCATTACCGATTTTTCTATAAAAATAAACCACCGGGGCATTCTGGCCGGCATTGCCGAAGCAATCGGGCAAAAAGGCCGGGAAGTTGAAATTTGCGTAGCCATAGATAAGCTCGACAAAATTGGCCAGGAAGGCGTAAATAAAGAATTATCTGAACGGGGTGTTAGTGATGATTCAATTGCCGCGCTGCAACCTATTCTTAACCTTAAAGGTGATAGTAACACCTTAATCAGCAGCTTAGATAATATTTTAGAAAATTCCGCTGAAGGTAAACGAGGCTTGGATGAGATAAAAGAGGTATTCAAATATTTATCTAGTTTCCAGGTAAAAAATGCTGCGCTCAATTTAGATATTGCATTAGCTAGAGGCCTCTCCTATTATACTGGTTGTATTTTTGAGGTTAAGGTAAATAACGCAACCATGGGCAGCATTAGCGGCGGTGGCCGTTACGACAACTTAACCGGCATGTTTGGCTTACCAGATGTATCGGGCGTAGGATTTTCGTTTGGTGTGGATCGGATTTACGATGTGATGGAAGAATTAAACTTGTTCCAGGCTTCCAACCAAACCATTACGCAATTATTAATCAGTAACTTCGATAAAGCATCGGAAGAATATTCGCTGCCGCTGTTGCAGCAGTTCCGGAATGCCGGTATTGCCACCGAATTATACCCCGAGGCAGCCAAACTTAAAAAACAAATGACCTACGCCGACCAGAAGAAAATTCCTTTTGTGTTGCTGGTAGGCTCCGAAGAAATGCAAACCGGCTTGCTGCAACTGAAAAATATGCAGACCGGCGAGCAAATGGCAGTTGTTGCCGAAGGTGTAATTGCCAAACTCCTGGAGATTTAAATATGGCCTACAATCTGACTGCCGAACCCCTTGCATTGGAGGACCTGGAGAATATTTATCGCGAAAAATCTTTAATACAGATTTCGCCGGACCTTCTGGAAAAACTAAACAATATCAACACCCCAATAAATAAAACCAACAGCGCTACTGCCGAAGCATTTTTAGCGGCGCATGGTCTAAGCTTCGGACCGGCCGTACCGGAGGAAGTAATCAGGCTGGCTTTGGTGCTGCAATTAAGTACGCTCCTGTTGCCGGCAAATCTTCCGGTGCAATCCGAAACCATACAAAGGCTCTTAGCTTTTTACAACCGCGAAGTGTGGCCGGTAGTGCACGAACAAGGTTTACCGGCTAGTCAGTTAACGCAATTAGGTTTGCCGTTGCTGGGTTTGGGCAAAGTTAGTTTCCAGGGTTACGAGCTGAACGCCGCCGATGTAATGGATATTTTTAGCTGGCAACCGCTTTCGTTGTCTGCCTCCGAAATAAGCAACTTCACCAGCCAAAACACTTTTACTTACGCTTACCTGCTGAACAATTTATTTCGCCTGGCGCCCGTATTAAACTGGCTGGAATATTTAATTGGGGTATTCGACGGAATATCTTCGGACCAACCCGCCTCTTTACCCGCCGATTCGAAAATATTAGATGATAATTTCGAAAATACGCGCACAATAATTCAGCAGAACTACGCCCTCCCTCCTGATAAACAAGATTTACACCAGGTGCGTGATGCCGTTATAGATTTATTACAAAAGCTCATTACCGTAACCACGGCGCTTACCGATTTAACTGCCGAAACTTACGACAACCTGGTTGCTACCTCCGAACCACCAGCTACTTCTAGTTTTGCTTTGGCTTCGGATTTGGTACAATCGCTGCAAAAACAACTTAAACTTACCGGCATTAATCCTACGGATACCATTATTTTAACCAAGGACATGCGGATGCTGCACCAGGCATTATCTGAAGCCATCAACCTAACCGAGCAAATTATTGCCCTTGCTTTCTGGTCGGTAAGCCAAGTTGGTAAAGTTTTTAGTTTAACCCCCGGAAATTTAACTTTAAGCGCATATTACCATTCGGCTTTCTTCGTTCCTAAAGAGGCGGTATCAAACCAGCTACATAAAATAATCGATTTTACCCGGTTAACAACCCCAGCTCCTGTAACTTGAAAAAGTTAGCTTTTTTGGTATTTCTGCTCAGTTGGTCCCCTTTATTATGGGCGCAGGTTAGTTCCTGTCCCGATCAGTTTAAGGCATATAATGCAAGCGGCCAGGAAGTAACCCAGTTTTGCGTCGGTCAGCCCATCCGGTTTAAATCGTGTTTGCCCAATACCCAACCCGACAAAGAATATTACGATTTCGATAAAGGCAATGGGGTTTCTTTTTCTACGGATACCACTAAAATATTTACTTATAACCAACCCGGCACTTACACTGTAACTCAGTTAATTAACACCGGGCAAATTAGTCAGAAAGAAAGAACTTTTGTGGTGGTAAATACGCCGCCGCCGGTATTTACCGTAATCGCCTGTGCCCAAAACCAAGTGCGGGTTAAAATTACCGATACCAACTACAATAATTTTCTGGTTGATTTTGGCGATGGCACCAAGCAGAATCTGAACCGCGGCGCTTCTGCTACCCATCAATACAGCGCGGGTGCGCCGTTAAAAGTAATTGTAACGGCTTCTTATACCGGCGCTACCTGTTCCCGCCAGACCGAAACAACGGTGCAGCCCCTGCCCGCACCTACCGCCCCGGTGCTGGATAATATCCGGATTACTACCCCAGGCACCGCCGGCACATTGGTTTTAAGCATCAAAAACCTGCAACCCGCATATTACTACATTCTGGAACGGGTAGTTGGCGCCAGCACTACCTTAATTGATACCTTGAAAAATCCGGCCAACGCTACTCAAAGCTACAACATCAACAATATTAATACAGCCACTCCAGCTTGTTTCCGGTTACGCACCACGGATAAATGTGGCAGTAATTTAAACGTTACGCTGGCCAATATTTGTAGTCAGCCTTTAACCGCAACGCCAGGCAATAACCAGGTAGTATTAACGTGGCCTTTTTACCGCGAAGCCGGTAACCTGGAGAATTATTTATTATACCGGAACGGCACGCTGTTGCAAACCCTACCCGCCAATATTACTACTTACACCGATAACAATGTGGTTTGCGGCACAAATTACTGCTACCAACTTACGGCAGCCTTAAAAAATAATTATAGTTCGGTTTCCAACGAAGCTTGTGCGGCCGTAACCACCACCAATGCGTTGCAACCGGGCACCTTAAGCAGCACGTTTACCCCCAACAACCAGGTAGCATTAACCTTTAAACCCGGCAACAGCAATCAACCTAAAATTATTACTTACCAAAAAAGCCAGCAAAATTCGCCGTTTACCACCTTCGCTACTTCGGATAAAACTATTTTAACCGATGCAAATGCCGGCACCAATAGTGGCCAGCTTTGTTACCAGGCTTTTTTTGAAGATAACTGCGGCAAAACTTCTGCGGCCAGCAATACCACCTGCCCCGCTATTTTAGCAGCAACCTTAAACCCTAACGGTACCTTAAACCTGAACTGGACCAATTATTTGGGTATGCCCGGTGCGCCGCAGTACGTGTTGGAACGGGTAGCTGCCAACGGCACGGTACTAAGCAGCACACCCGTTACCGGCAATACTTTCAGCCAGAAGATAAATACCGCCGAGCAACAGCAATATTTCCGGATAAAAGCAACCATTGGCAACCAAGCCGAAATATCCTTCTCGAATACTGTGCTTGTGCAGCTGGAAAGTAAATTTTCATTGCCAACCGCTTTTTCGCCGAACGGCGATAACTTAAACGACCGTTTTGAAGTGAAAGGCCAAGTTTACGGTAACTTCCGGCTGCAAATATTAAACCGCTGGGGTCAGATTATTTTCGATAGCTCGAATCAGCAAAATGGCTGGGACGGCAAAATTAAAGGACAAGATGCACCCGTAGGCGTTTACGTTTATTCTTTATCGGCTACCGATAGCACGGGCAAAAATATTACCCAAACCGGTACCCTTACGTTAGTACGGTAAGCAAGCGCCTGTTTTTATTTTTGGTGAATAAGATGCCTTGCTTAATTTTGTATTTTATAATTTAAAGAAGAGCTTTATGTTTGATATGTTTAGCATGATGGGCAAGCTGAAAGAAGTGCAGTCCAAGATGAAGGAAGCCCAGGATAACTTGCAGTTTATAACGGTTACCGCCGAATCGGGCGCCGGCTTGGTAAAAGCCAAAGTAAATGGCCAGCGCAAGCTCATCAGCCTGGAAATAGATGATTCCCTTCTAAATAAAGATGATAAAGAAATGATTTCGGATTTGGTGGTGGCTGCTGTAAACAAAGCTATGGACGAAGCCGGCGAAAAAGCCAAAGACGAAATGAAACGCCAAACTGAAGGTTTGCTGCCAAATATTCCGGGGTTAGACTTAAATAATCTTGGTTTCTGATTCGGCCTCGCGTGTTGCTATTGTTATTTTAAACTGGAACGGCCAGAAATTTCTCCAGCAGTTTCTACCGGTAGTTATTGCGCATTCGCCGGGTTGCCAGGTGGTAGTAGCCGATAATGCCTCTTCCGATAATTCTATTTTATTTTTGCAGAAAGAATTTCCGGAGGTACGGTTAATATTAAATTCGGAAAACCTAGGCTTTTGCGAAGGCTATAACCGGGCTATGCGGCAAGTAAAAGCCCAATATTATGTGCTGCTAAATTCAGATGTTGAGGTAACGCCCAACTGGCTGCAGCCCATAATTACCTTAATGGATGCAGATACCAATATTGCCGCCTGTCAGCCCAAAATAAAATCGTACGCTAAACGCCAATATTTTGAATATGCCGGAGCCGCCGGTGGCTTAATAGATTACCTGGGTTACCCTTTTTGCCGGGGCCGCATTTTCGAAAGCATTGAAGAAGACCACGGCCAGTACAACGATACCAGGCCAATATTTTGGGCAACCGGGGCTTGTTTGTTTATAAGAGCGGAAGCTTACTGGCAAGCCCAGGGTCTGGAACCGGCTTTTTTTGCCCACATGGAAGAAATAGATTTGTGCTGGCGGCTACAATTAATGGGCTACAAAATAATGTATTGCGGCCATAGCGAAATATTCCACGTAGGCGGCGGTACCTTACCCAAAAACAGTCCGCGCAAAACATATTTAAATTTCCGGAACGGGTTGGCTTTGTTGTACAAAAATATTGGGCCGGATAATTTGTACAAAATATTACTTACCCGAATTGTGCTGGACTGGGTAGCTGCTATTAAGTTTTTTCTGACGGGATATCGCCAGGATGCAGCAGCCGTTTTCCGGGCGCACTGGCACTTGTGGCAAAACCGCAAATATTGGCAAAAAAGACGCGCGCAAACTTCCCACGAGCATAAGATTTGCCCGGAACTGATATACCCCAGAAGTTTGGTTGGCGAATATTTTATTAATAACCGAAGAGTTTATCCGCAGTTAAACATCCCAAACCGTGCTGCGTTGCCGGCGTAGGCATTTGCGAATATTCATCCAGAAAGCCAGCATTAAATAAATAATTACCGGCGAACCAAATGTTAGAAAAGACAGGTAAATAAAAGAAAAACGGATACTGCTGGTAGCAAAACCTAGTTTTTCACCGATTTTTGTGCAGACGCCAAAAGCTTGGGACTCCAGGAAGTATTGTAAACGTTCCATACGGTGTAAAAATAATAGTTAATAAAATACAAATGCCAATTAAAAACCGGTATAACTTTAAAATGCCAATTGGTAATTTAATTAATTAAACCAGAACCTGTGCCCCGTATACGATATTTTTTTAAACTGGATATGAAATTACGCTTAGTATATTTTTCTTCTTTGTCGCTTATTTGCAGTGTTTTATTATCGGGTTGTACGCTTTCGCGCCTGGTTAAATTAAGCAAAAAACAACAGGTAACCGTTATTCCGCACCAACTGGAGGTAAGCGGCGATAATATTTTGTTTGAGGTGAAAGCCCAGGTGCCGCTAAAAATGGTGCAGAAAAAAGCTGTTTACGGCCTGGAACTTACTTATAAATACGGCGAGGCGCAGGAAGATGCGGTTGGCCGAATTGCTTTTACGCCCGGCGAATTTGTATACGAAAACGATCGGCCAACGATTACGCGGCAGTTTTCCATCCCGTATACTCCCGAGAAAAACCCCGGCCAGTTACTGATGCAAGGCGTAGCTTCAAATAAAAAGCGGCACGAAAAGCGGACTTCTAAGCAGGAATTAGCCAAAGGCCTGATTACAACTTCTAAATTGGTGGCCCGCAACAACGAAGTAACTTATGAGTTAGATAACTTCGAACCCGAAAAAGAAAGCTTCAACACCTTAACTTTCTACTTCGATAAAGGCCAAACGGCGCTTCGGGATTTTTTAGGAACGAACGTAAGCGTGCTGAACGATTTTATTGAAGCAAATTATAAAACAGAATCCATAGAAATAATTGCGGGCACCTCACCCGAAAAAGAAGAATTGCAAAAGCCCCGATTGGCGGCGCAACGGGTGCAGGTATTACAAAGATTCTACAAGCATAAACTGGATGTAAGCGATTATGTAAATAATACCAAAGCCATTACGTTTAAACCTACTCCGCTCCGGCAAAGCTGGGATTCTTTTATTAAAAAGGTAAAATCTTCGGCCCTCCCGAAAGAAGAAGTAGATAAAATATTGGCCATTGTAAACGGCGAAGGTAGTTTTTTGGAGAAAGAAGAAAAACTGCAACAACTGGAATCGTACGAATACCTGGAACTTTATGTGTACCCTGTTCTGCGGTTTGCCGAAGTAAAAATTGCCTACAGCCCAGTTCTAAAAAAGAATTACGAAATATACCTGCTCTCTAAAAAAATAGTAGAAAAAGCAGCCGATAAAAGTGTACTTACCGACCAAGAACTTCGGTATGCCGCTACCCTCACCCCTTTACTAGCCGAGAAACAAAAAATATACGAAGCGGCTATCCGCACCACCGACCATTGGCAAGCCTACCATAATTTAGGAGTAGTATATTTATTAATGGCGAAGCAGGAGCACCGGCCGCAACTTAAAAATGAGTTGTTAAAAAAATCGGCGCAAAACTTAATATATGCAAGCCACCGCAATCCGGCTGCCCGTACTTTTTACCACGCGGCTTCTGCGCATCATTTGCGAGGTAATGCCTTGGAAGCGTTACAGGCCTACGATTATGCCATTAAATTAGGCGGCAATAAAGAAATCCTGGAAAAAGTTTTTGCTGATAAAGCTGCGCTGGAAATAGAAATCGGGCAAATAGACGATGCCCTCACTAGCCTTCGTTTTGCCGGCACCACCTACCAAAACTACATTAACAAAGGACTCTGCTACATGCTGAAAGAAAATTACGACGATTCGCCGAAGTTTTACGAAGAAGCTTTAAAGTTAAAGCCCAACGATGCCCTGGCTTATTATAGTTTGGCCATTATTGCTGCCCGGGTTAAAGACGAGAACTTAATGGCGGCTCACCTGAAACGGGCCGTACAAGCCGATAAATCTTTTGTGCAACGCGCCATTAATGATCTGGAGTTTCGCCCTTACCTAAAAAAAGATTATTTTCAGGCAGCATTAAAAAGATAAGTTTTATAAACAAGCTTAAGAAAAAGTATTACTTAAACTTTCAGCGGAATTTCTAAGGAAAAAGGCTATTTATTTACATTTTTCATTTTAACTTTGAACACAAATGAAAAATGAGCTAGCCTATTAAGCTGCAAATATTTATTCGTTAACACATAAACATGCGAACTATACAATTTAGAGAAGCCCTGCGCGAAGCCATGTCGGAAGAAATGCGTCGGGATCAGCGGGTATTCCTGATGGGTGAAGAAGTGGCCGAATATAATGGTGCCTACAAAGTAAGCCAGGGTATGCTGGATGAATTTGGTGCCGAACGGATAATTGATACGCCCATTGCCGAGTTAGGCTTTGCGGGTATTGGGGTTGGTGCCGCCATGAACGGCCTGCGCCCTATTATCGAGTTCATGACTTTTAACTTCTCGCTGGTAGCAATTGACCAGGTTATCAACTCTGCGGCAAAAATAATGTCCATGTCTGGTGGCCAGTACATGGCACCCATGGTATTCCGGGGTCCAACTGGTAGCGCCGGTATGTTATCGTCGCAGCACTCGCAAAACTTCGAGAATTGGTATGCGAATTGCCCTGGTTTAAAAGTGATAGTTCCCAGCAATCCGTACGATGCAAAAGGTTTATTAAAATCAGCTATTCGCGATGAAGATCCGGTTATTTTTATGGAATCGGAGCAAATGTACGGCGATAAAGGCGAAGTGCCGGAAGAAGAATATACGATTCCGATTGGCGTGGCCGATGTAAAACGCCCCGGTAAAGATGTTACCATTGTTTCTTTTGGTAAAATCATGAAAGTGGTGCTGGCTGCCGCCGAACAACTCGAAAAAGAAAATATTTCGTGCGAAGTAATCGACTTGCGCACCGTTCGTCCGATTGACTACAAAACCGTTTTGGAATCGGTAAAGAAAACCAATCGCCTGGTGGTAGTAGAAGAAGCCTGGCCTTTAGCCTCTATTTCTTCTGAGATTGCCTTTAACGTACAGCATAATGCCTTCGATTACCTGGATGCGCCGGTAAAACGCGTTACCTGCCGCGATGTACCTTTGCCTTACGCACCTACCTTAATTGAAGCTTCGTTGCCTAATGTAGAGAGAACGGTAAATGCTGTAAAAGCAGTAATGTATAAAAAGTAGAATATTATTATCTGATTATTTTCTCTTATAACATAAAAGGCTTCTGAAATTCAGAAGCCTTTTATGTTATCGGCTGTTGTAGATTTTTAGATTACTAACCGGCGTTTTCCTCCCCCTGAAAAATATTATAAATAGTCAGGAAAATGATTTTAATATCCAGTAAAAAGGACCAGTTTTCGAGGTAGAAAATATCAATTTTTACCCTACCTTTCATTTTCCGGCTGTCAGTGGTATCGCCGCGGTAACCCATTACCTGCGATAAACCAGTTATGCCCGGTTTTATAAAATGCCGGACCATAAATTTATCAATCATCTGCGAATATTCTTCGGTGTGTTTCACCATGTGCGGGCGCGGCCCCACCACCGACATATTACCAATTAAGACATTAAAAAACTGGGGCAGCTCGTCTAAACTGGTTTTTCTCAGAAAGGCCCCGATGCGGGTAATACGGGAATCATTCTTTGTAGCTTGCCGGGTATCCGACTCGTTATTTACGTACATGCTCCGCAGTTTCCAGCACCAGAAACTATCGTTATTGATGCCAGACCGTTGCTGTTTAAAGAAAACCGGCCCCTTAGAATCGAGCTTAATTAAAATGGCAAGCAATGGAATAAGCCACGACAGCAGGCCCACAATAATGATTAAGGAAAAAACAATATCGAAACTTCTTTTAACTATTTTATTAAAAACATCATCCAGAGGAATAGTACGCAAAATAATTACCGGTAGCAAATCATAAAAATCTACTTTAAACTTTTTGTAATCGAAACCACTGGTATCTGGCAAAAATTTTAACCGGATTAAATTATTATCAGCAAAATCAATTAATTGAATTACCTGCTCGCGGCTTAACTCATAAGGTGAGCAATATATTTCGTCTACATTGTTTTCATAGACAAACGAGCGAATATCAGCTATTTTGCCAATTACTTTGTCGCCATGCTCCGCATTATCATCAAAATAGCCCAGGAAGCGATAACCGTGTTCCGGGTGGGTCTGAAAAAAGGACTGCAAGTTTAGGCTGGAACGGCTATAACCTGCAATAATAACTTGCCGGTAGTTATAACCCTTCCGGCGATATAGTTTTAGTAAATGAATTAGCCCCACCCGCCAGGCTACCATAAAAAATGCCAGCAGAATATAAGAAGTAGTTAATAATGACCGGGAAAAGAAATAAGATTCTGTAATATTCAGGGTAGCCTCAATAAGCAAAATATACAGAATAATTTGCTTTAATACACTAGAGGTAATGTTAGTAATGCGGGTAACCCGGTGTATGTTATATACATTTAAGATGGAGGAAGTAGCTAACCAAGCTAGGTTAGAAAAAAGCAATAGGCTAAGATACCGGGAATCTATAAAATTCGAAAAAGACCTGAATTGCAAATAATAGCCCAGAATCGCTGAAATATTTATAAAAAATAAATCGCCAAGAGAATAAATTAATTTAATGTACCTCGAATACTGTCCTGACATTAACGTCTAAAAAATTATGCGCAAAACTAAGTAATTTTCGGGTAGTAAATAAATATTTGGCTTACTCCTGCCTGAATTGGGTATATTTAGAATCTACGAAATTTTTAAACTTTTCCATAAATACCAGGCGGCTAAAACGGACAGCATTTTGACGGATAACCAGCGGGCTTAGTTTCAATTTTTCAAACTCCGAAACGGCGGCTATAATGCTTGCTGTTTTTTGTTTCTGAAAAAAAACGCCTGTTTCCAAATTAATAACAGTTTCTTTTACGCCACCCCGGTTATAGGCAATTACGGGTGTGCCGCAGGCTTGGGCCTCTACGGGTATGATGCCAAAATCTTCTTCAGCGGCAAATACAAAGGCTTTGGCTCGCTGCATATAACTTTTTAACACCTCAAAGGGCTGATACCCCAGCAACTCAATATTAGCAGAGGCCTTCGCCTTAATTTTATTAAAATCTGGTCCATCGCCAATTACTACCAGTTTTTTATCCGGCATCTGTGCGAAAGCCTCTACAATTAAATCAATTTTTTTGTAAGGCACCATCCGGGAGGCGGTTACATAGAACTCTTCCTTTTGCTTGCATAGCTCAAATTTGTCTACATCAACCGGCGGATAAATAACGGTGGCTTCGCGACGGTATAATTTTTTAATGCGCTTGGCGATGTATTCTGAGTTTGCAATAAAATAATCTACCCGGTTAACCGAAGCAATATCCCAGTTGCGTAAGTAATGCAAAATAGTTTTGGCCACCATGCCTTTTATTCCCCGCTGCAGATTGGCTTCTTCCAGATACTGATGATATAAATCCCAAGCGTATCTGACCGGCGAATGGCAATAACAAATATGCAGTTGATTGGCATTGGTTATTACACCTTTAGCCACCGCGTAAGACGATGAAATAATTACTTCGTGCTGCCTTAAATCAAATTGCTCGATGGCATACGGGAATAAAGCCAGGTAATTGCGGTATTTATTTTTGGCAAAAGGTAATTTCTGAATAAAAGAACTAGTAATGGGTTTACCTTCGAAGTAAGAATTCCGAAGATTTTCCGGATGCTGAATTAAAGTATAAATCGGCCCGCCGTATAATTGATGAATCGCTTCTAATACTTTTTCGGCTCCTCCTATTAAAGGGAGCCAATCGTGCACCAGCGCAAATTGGTTTAATTTGTCCATTAAGTCTTCTTTCGAAAGCAAAGATAAACAAGCTTAACGCAATAAAACAGATTACTTAAAACCTCTTTTAGAAAAACCTTGCAGAGATAATAATTAAGTATTACTTAAGGCTACTTGAGAATCTGGCAGGTGTGATTTTAGGTACGTTTTCAAAAATGGGTAATATCGAGGAGAAAAAGCAAAATAATATAATGCCGTGTTGCCGGCTCAATAGCGATTCGGTTATACAACACAAACCAAATAATATTACAAAAGCCAGCAAGAGAATATTTTGGGTAGACAGAGCTTCGGCGATGAGCGTAAAAAAAATTAATAACAATGCTATAAAGCCAATTGCCCCTAAGCCAATAGCAGTTTGTAAATATTGATTGTGCGCATTGTAAGTATGCGTTAGGCCCTCTTCAAAACCAATTTTCTGATAAGCCGCACGCAAGTTGTCTTTTATATCGCCGGTACCAACCCCAAACAAGATGTTTTCTTTTACAATAGAATTCCCGGCTTGCCAGATGTAGCTGCGGGTAGAAACGCCACTCCGGTTTTCTATTTTTTTCTTTAAATAAGGGAAGTTAGAATAAAAAGCGAATAAGATTAGTAAAAGAGTAGCGCCAATGCCGATTAAATAGCGGGTGTACCCCCTCCTAATCAGATAAATACTTACCCAAATACCCAAGGTAAATAAGGTGGCAAAAATGGCAGTCCGGGAAGACAATACGGCTAAAAATAATAAGAAATAAACCAATAAGGCCAACCACCCAAATTTTTGATGCCAGGAATACGACCGGAAATTATTTAATAACTGACGGCAAATAAATAGTAAGGCTACTCCAATATAAAGGCTAAAATAAGGTGCATGGACATTAACCGCTTCGGGCATGATGAAGGCAAAGTAAGCCCAATCATAACCTAGCACATCTTTAAAATCAAGTAACCCGCCGTTAAAAATTTTATAATACGTTTTTAAAAAACTTACCACCGACAGAATAAGAATATTAAAGATAAAGGCATTCAAAATAAGTTTCTGGCGGCTTGGAGTCCAGCGAAAAGCGGCCATACTAACTGGTAAAAGAAGAAAAGGTAATTTTAAAACAACATCTTTTGTTGCCGCTGCCAGATTGCTGCTGTTTAAAACAGATAAAACATGCAGTAAAAAGAAGAATACAAAAGCCAGTATTCTTTTATTTCTAAAACAAAAACTAAAATGCTGTCTTAAAGGCGTTTTGAATAAAAATATTACTACAACCAATCCTAAAAAAACAGAATTGATATTGCTTTTATAAGGCATGCTGATTACCAGCAGCAGCACTGCTCCCAAATGGATTGCCCGCCAGGTTGCTACCCTTGTTAATCTGGTTAGCATAGAATTTAATCTTTAGAAATAAAGTTAATTTTCGTAAACGCTTTCCAGTTTGGCAATCATAGCTTCTATCCTGAATTTTTTTTGAAAAATACGGTAGGCAGCCTCCGACATAGCCGCATAAGTATCTTTATCTGCTACTAATAATTTTAAGTACGCAACTGCTTCTTCCGGCGAATTAAGATTAAATAAAAAACCATTATTATTGGGCTCTACTATTTCGTTATTTCCTACCACATCCGAAGCTACAATCGGAATGCCTACACTGGCAGCTTCAATTAATGCATAGGGTAACCCCTCCCACCGGGAGGTAGATAAATATATATCGGTCAAACTTAAATAGCCGGCTATGTTATCACAAAAGCCGGTAAAGTAAATGTTTTGCAGCTTTTCCCGCTGGGCTAGCGCAGCCAATTTTGGCTTATCGCTGCCATCGCCAATCCATAAAAAAGCTACATCGGGTTGATTTTTAAAAACTTTAGCTATTTCGTAAGCTAATTCCATATTCTTTTGAAAATCAAACCGCGAAATGGTAGTAATTACTGTTTTATTAGCCAGTTTTGGTAATATGGGAATTGCTTTATTTTCTAGCGGAGCTATGGCATTGTAAATGACTACGGAGTGATTAGGTTTAAAAAGCTTGAAATCTATACATTGTTTTTTCTCCCCTTCCGATACATTGATAAAGGTTTTGGTAAGTGGCGCCAGGGCTTTTTCGTACAAAAAATATAACTGCTTCTGTAGCTGGCCATATTCCCCAATATGAAAACCATGCAACGTATGAATTACTTTGAGCGAAGGCAGCATTATTTTTAAAAGCCGCGCATAAACTCCCGCCCCTTTGCCGTGCGAATGAACCACCCCGATTTGATTTTGCCGGCAATAAGCAGCTAGGCTGGTCAATTTCGAAGTATTAAATTTCCGGTGTGGTAATTGAAATACACTTTTTACTTTCGGATTGTTCTGCCAAAGTTCAAAATAAGGTTTATCCGGAGGACAGGCCACGTAAAGTTCAAAATTATTTGAAATATTATTGATTAATAAATCAACGTGTTTAGGTCCGCCTCCGAAATCAGCCCTTACTGTAATAAGTAAAATTTTCTTCCTGTACATACCACTTGTTTAGAAACAGGTAAAACAAAGAAAACTGAGCCAGCAATAAATCCGACATCAAAGATCCACCTGTGTTATTACTAATAAAAATGCCGATTGTAAAGTATAAAAACAGCTCGTGTAAAGCCGAAAACTTTTTTAGTTTAAGTAACCGGTTAAACAACTGAAAAAAGAAAGCCAGCAACAACAGCAGGCTAAACAAACCTCCGTAGGCTAGCATCAAAAAAAACAAACTTTCGGGTACAGAGGCATAATGCTTATACAAATCGTAATAATTATTGGTAGAAGCAATTGCATCCACAAAATTAAGCTGATTGTAGCCGTACCCGACCAGTAAAGAGAAAGGATATAAACTATAAGATAAAAGAATGAGCATCCAGACCCGAAACCGAAGATTAATATTCTGCTCCCCGCCCGATTCCTGATAAGATTGAATGGTGTGTTTAATTTTACTAATCAGGCCAAAATCAATGTCTTTTATTAATACATAGTTAATGAATAATACTAATATGACTAAGAGGTAGAGATAATGTTTTTTTAAACGGAAAGAGATAATATCCTTTATAAAAAAGAATAAATTAACAATTAGGAAGATAAGTAATGACTCCCGCGAGGTAAGTAATACCAAGTTAATAACAACTAACCCTATTAAAATGTAATTTAATTTTGTAACCTCTTCCCGTTTTTTCAGCAGCAGGTATAAATTTACCAGATAAACCAATACCAAATAAGATCCATAGATACCGTGATTGCCAGCCGAACGGGAAAATGAAAAATTGAAAATACTAAAATTAAGATTAGACAAGCCCGAAGGAACATAGTTCACATCCCAGGTAGTCAGGTGCAAATAGGCACTGGTACCACCGCCAAAGGTAAGCCAGTTATAAACGTATAATAAAAGGGTGACTAATAGAGCCGACAGCGCGACTTTATTAAAGGTTTTTAGATATCCCCTAAAATCATAGCCGGCTAAAAACAGAATACAGGTTAGGTACACAAAGTATTTAAAAGCCTTAAAAAGGCCGGCTATGTCTATGTATTTAAAAAAAGATAAGACTGTAGAGAGCAGAATAAAGAAAAGAGCAAATAAAAAATAAATATAGGGTTTAAGAAACTGAGGGAGATAAGTAATTTTCCGGCCAAAGAAAATTATAAAGAAAATTAAAATTAGCAGCGGTTCTTGCGGATAAAGAAAAACACCCGGTAATACTTCTATTTTAAAAGTAACAGGCAAGGTTATAAGCAACAGAAAAACTAATCTTTTTAAAGAAAGCAGCATTATAAAAATTTAAGAATTTTGTTTAAGTGCTTCCGTAAATAAACCTTCGTACTTCTGAATAATATAAGCGAGCGAATACTTTTGTTCTGCTAACTGCACCAATGCGGCAGGTGCGGGCTTTGGTAAAAGAGCCACCTCCCTTATTTTTTGGGTCAAGGCAAGAATATTATCATCTTGTATTAACCAGCCGTTGCGGTTCTCATCAATTATCTCAGAAATTCCGCCGGGGCTATTCATGGCAATTACTGGCGTACCGCAGGCATTTGCTTCTATTACCACATTTGGAAAGCCTTCGTAGTGAGAAGTTATAATTAACGCGTGCGCATGAAACATATAATTATATGGATTTTTAATAAATCTGGCCAGGCAAACCTTGTTTTCTAATCCGCGCTCTGCAATACGTTTAACTAAAAGGTCATAATCATCCCCCTCGCCTATTATAGTTAGTTTAATATTCTGCTCCGGTACGGCCGCAAAGGCATCAATCAGCCGGTTGTAACCTTTCTCGACTGATAACCGGCCCACGGCCACAAAATTTACAAACCCCGGTTCATAAGGCGACTGTTGCACATTTATGTGGCTGTTGATCAGCTTAAAATCTATGGGGTTATTTATTACAAAGGTTTTAGACAGCGGAATGTTGTAATTTTCTATTAAATCCTGCTGCATGTACCTCGATTGGCAAACAATTTTATAGAAAGATTTATAAACCGTTTTAAATAGCAGATTAAATATAATCGGGAACCGCTCATTTTTATTATGCAAACTTACCATGCTCGATTCACGGGCAATGAACCGGGTTTTCGCAGGCATTAAAAACCGCAGGGTAGCAATTATCAGATTTAGATGGCCTAACGTAGAAAATACAATATCTGGCTTGTGTTGCCAGATAAGTTTAACCAATTTAACTGGTATATACCGGGTCTGAGACGAATTTAAAACTATAATAGGCACTTGCTCCGGAATGGCACTTAAAAAAACGCCTTCCTTCTTAACCAGCACCAGGGTTATACTAAATAAATCCGGGTTCAGGTTTCTGATCAGATGCGTAATAACTCTTTCGGAACCTCCCCCGTGCAAAGAAGGTATAATAAAAAAAATAGATGGTTTTGGCTGCATTAATTAAAAAATAACCGCTAATTCTTTACTTCCGTTTAGCTAAATTATTGGCTATCTTTTTCTTTAATGTTTTAAAATCTTTTATTTTTCTAAGCTTATACAGGGTTCGGTCGAAGGCGCCTTTATACAATTTAAACTTATACTGTAATTTCTGGTCCGAAGCTAAAGAATTAACTTTCAGGTTCAATAAAGAATTTAAACCATCTTTATACTTACCCTGGGCAGCACCATTCAGGGGTAAGCCCTTTTCCTTTTTAATTAAATAATGCCAAATTTCCAGGTGTTTTAAAGCATAATCTCTCCAGTTCCAGGAGGCGATAGAATTAAGCAGGGCCTGGCGTTCAGCGGCTATTTTATTAAATATACTTATTAATTCATCTATCGTAACAAAGGCATGGGTAATACCGCAGTCGGCATCCAAGTGGTAGCCCTGAGGTGTAACGATTGTTTTTACACCGGCCGCTAAAGCATCCATAAACCCCATAGAGCCCTCATCCATACCCAGGTATAAATAATAATCAAGGACGGGAATTAAGTCCAGGTAAATTTTATAATTAAACTCCGGGTAATAGGTTACGGAAAAACCCTTGGCTTTAATTTTATCGAGGATTGGCTCCCAACCAAAGCCCATGATCACGAATTCAAAATTAGCTGGCGAAATATATTCCGACAACTCCAATAGCATGGTTTCTCTTTTGCAACCGTCGGGCTGAACTTTACTTGTTATGCCAATTTTAATTTTGCGGGGCTGCATTACCTCATCGTGAGCCGGATTAATAAAAGCTAATTTTTCGCGCGGTATACCACTATTAGCCAGTTCTATCATGGTGCCTTCCGACATACAAATGCCAACCTGTGCAGTTTGGAGTTGCCTTTTCACCAGGTTAAGTTTCCGGATATCATCTATATGGGTAATCATCAGGGTTTCTACTGGGCTGGTCCTTCCTTCATATTCCAGGTAGATAATATGATGGTTGATGTCAGCCGATGGGTCCGGCACCTTAGCAATATCAGCCTCAATTTGTAAACTTACCAGTTGTTCATGCAGTCTTCTGGCAAATTTTCCCAGAATCCAAGCATCAACGTCCTCATAACAAACAATCCGAACTCTCATACAGGCAAGCCTTTCTTTATTTTTTATTTTTCCGGGCCACAATACTGATGTTCCAGTCGGCATCAGTAATATTTTCCTGTAGTTTCAGGAACGGGCATTTATGTTCTATTGTAAATCCACACTGCGTCAGCAGGTTTTCTATCTCGGGTAAGTAATAATAATGCAGGTGGTGGGTTTCGGTAAACTCCAGGGATTTCAGATTATTTTCGAACAGGAAACACGTAAACTTCACCCAAACATCTTGATTTAAGGTATTAATCTTGGTTTCGGATATCCGCATTATTTCCTGATCACCATTGCTTTTTCTTAAAACTTTAACCGGCGAATATTCTTTCACTACCGTATTGCCGTTCCAGAAATCGAATATAAAAACGCCATCATCGGCCAATAAATTATAAATATTGGTAAAGGCTTTTACCTGATCGCGGTAATTGGTCAAGTAATCAACCGCCGAAAACATAGAAATAACACAATCATAATTTCCTTCTATTTTATCGGCCTCCTGAAAAGAATGGTTATAAAAAGAAATTTCAAAATTGTTAAGTAAGGCTTTCTCTCGGGCTACTTCTATCATTTGGGTTGAAATATCGCTGCCCGTAACTTGGTAACCTTGCTGATAAAGTTCGAAAATATGTTTGCCGGTACCGCAAGCCAAATCTAAAACCTGGGTATGTTCGCGGTTCTTATTTACAAATTGGTTAATTATTTCTTCAATGTACGCGGCCTCGCCTTTATAATCTTTATGCTGGTAAAGCATATCGTAAAACGAAGCGTATTTCTCGAATTGCGTAATTTCCATAAATTATTATGCTGCGTAAACCGACAAGGTTTCTTTTACAATAACACAAACTTTTTCTAAATCTTCGGTTTTCAGCCCCATGCCGCTGGGTACGTATAAACCCCGACGAGCCAATTTTGAGGCTACCGGGTAGCTTTCTTCTTTAAACAAGTCCATTTTATGAAAAACAGGCTGCTCGTGAATAGGCCAGAAGAACGGCCTCGTTTGTACACCCTTGGCCAAAAGCTGTTTAGCCCAGTCAAAAGCATCAAACGGAACGGCATCATCGAGTAACAAACCAAATACCCAATAAACGTGCTTAGCGTAGGGCTCGACTTTTTGCAGTTGAATACCCGGTGTATCCTGCAAACGGCTGGTGTAATTTGCGCCTTGCTCCTGCTTTATGGCAATTAGTTTTTCTATGTTTTCCATTTGAGCAACGCCCAAAGCTGCCTGCAGATTCGTTAACCGGAAATTATAACCCAGTTCTTCGTGTAAGAACCGCTGCTGCGGCTGGAAACAAAGATTACGGTAAGATCGGGCCCGTTCGGCAATAACGTCATCATTGGTAACAACCATACCTCCTTCACCGGTGGTAACTATCTTATTCGCGTAAAAGCTAAAAGTAGCAATATGCCCCATGCTCCCGCACTTTTGACCGTTATACTCCGCACCATGGGCTTCGGCTGCATCTTCAATAATATATAAACCGTACTTTTGGCTTAACGCTAGTATTGGCTGCATATCGCAAGACTGCCCAAATATATGCACCGGCATAATGGCCTTAGTTCTGGGAGTTATTTTACTTTCTACCTGGTTTACATCTAAGTTCCAGGTCTCCGAATCTACATCTACCAGCACCGGTACCGCCCCCCGCCGGATAATACCCATTGGGCAAGAAATAATGGTATGCGCCGGCAAAATCACCTCGTCACCGGGTTGCAAATCTAAAGCCGCAATGGCCAATTCTATCGCCACGGTGCCATTACTAACAGCTATCGCGTGCTTTACGCCCAAATAGGCGGCGAACATTTCTTCAAACTTTTTTACGAAAGGCCCATCCGACGACACCCAATTCGTATCGATACACTGGTTTAAATAAGCTTTTTCGTTACCAAGAAATAAAGGTTCGTTTACTAATATCATACGCCTTCGAAAATGGTTTTATCGGCGGCGTGGCCGCTGTAAGGTCCTTGTTTAACTTCTAGCATTTCCGAGTCTTCCATCATTTCAAAACCATGACCGCCCGAGGCCAATAAGATGGTATCGCCCTGTAGCAGAATACGGCTGGTTACAAAATGCAGGTCTTTATCGTACAAGTTTACCTTCACTCTTCCTTTCCGGATAAACAAAACCTCCTGGGTTAATAACACCTCCCGCTTTACCACATTGTGGTAGTGGGGCTTAATAGATTCGTTTTTATTGTATTTGATAATCCCTAACTGCTGGGAATAAGAATTAGGCGTAAAAAATTCGGTGGTTTGCGGCGAATAATTAGCCCTAACAATATGGCAGAGCGTAGTGTTATGCACCTGGTCGGTAATAACTTCTACCGGTAATTTTATCTCTTCCACTTCCGGATTCAATTCTTTTAAGTCAGTATTCATAAGGCGATGTTAGCTTGTTTCGTCTTCTAGGAGGTATTAGCTTAAATAAAATAACTTTTAATTTCTTTAATTATTTTAGTCAGGTAGGTTAAATTTTAAGCCAGGCACAAATCTAGTGATTTTCTATTTTTTTATTAAAATTCCTCCTAAAGAAACATGAATGAAGCTTATATGGGTATTAAGCTAGTATACACTAAGCACTCGGGGAATTGCTAATAAAAATAAGCGCTTACTCTAAATCTTTATTGACGATAATCGTGTTCTCTCCTTTTATGTTATATTCGTACCTATTAAAGGTATTATTTATTGCTGTAAAAAATGGTTTTGCGCAATCATCCTCCATCCAGTCATGTAGTTCAATAATTATCATCTTTACCTTCGGAAGCCAACGCTCATAATTATGCATAAATACCTTCTTCTCACTTGTTTCGATATCTAGTTTCAAAATATCAATCCTATCAATCGCGTATTTATTCATTATAGCATCAATGGAGAGAGCCGCAATATTGCCTTCATCATTATCTTCTTCCACAACCATACCCCATTTACCAATCTCATACTTATCATAAACTTTCAGAGTAGTTGCCTTGTGCCAGATGCCACAATTTTCACAATGGATATCACTATAGCTACCAACGTTCTTTTGCAATATTTTAAAATTATCCTTATCAGGTTCAATGCTAATGATTTTTACATCCGGAAATCTATTCTTCATAAGAATGGTAAATAACCCTATATTAGCCCCACCGTCAACAATTATTTTAGGATTATCCGGAAAAGTCAGGTCATATTCCTTCTCAACAAAAATTTGATAAAAGGCTTTAGGATCTGATGTGCCAGGCCTTAAGGTTATTGAACTTTTAATAAATGGAATTTTAATATCGTTAAATTTATTCAGAATAAAATTAAAGAATAAACGAGTTCCGTGAATTATTCCAAACAACTGAATAAAACGGTAGAAACGTATTAATTCATGTTTCATAGTAAAAATATTCTAAGCAATTTTCTGTTTAAATTATTATTCAAGGTATCAAATCAGAAGAAATCTTTATCAAGCAAGGATAGATATTTAAAGTGGCTCAATATCCAAAACCTTTTAAATTAGCGGTTATCAAAAAACTTTAATATAAATAAATTTAAGGTTACCAGTTCCTTAAATTTAATAAGAACCAACATTAAATATAGTAAAAAACAATAGCTGGAAATTAATAAAAAGTTGAGCAAATAAATATTAAGACCAACTATATGTGGTAGTAATAGGTAGTCAATTATTGTAATAGATGCTATTGAAAAAATTAATACAATTGCTGGTCCTTTTAATATATATACAAAATCAATTCCCTTGAGTAGTTTGTTACCTAAGTAAAGAATAATTAAAATGCTCATGAAGGTAGTTAAACTTGAGGCCGCTGCAAGACCGTAAAAAGAAAAATCCTTTACTAGCAACAGAGATATTAAAAAGTAGACTAAACTAACAAATACTTCTGTTAAGGATACAACCACAGTTTTGCCGGTTAAATAAAATATTTTACTTACAACACTTGCTAAGCTGGTGCAAATAAAAGAAAGAGCCAGTAAAGAAAACACCCTACTAACAATAATAGTAGATTCGTGAAGAAAATTACCTCTTTCAAAAATCATTTGAATTACAACTTCTCCTTCAAAAACAAACAATATAGCAATAGGAACTGTGATTATCAAAATTAATCTAATGCCATTTGAATAATATTTTCTAGTCAAATCTAAATCATTCTCCGCCCACTTCTTAGCTAATAAAGGAAAAATAATTGTACCTATACTGCTTATGGCAACCGAACAAAGAATATTTTGAATTTGTGTTGCATAACCCAGATAAGAAATACTTCCCTGGGGCAAGGTAGAAGCTACAAACCTTTCAAACAGGCTATTAGATCTTGTTATTAATCCAGATAATAGCAATGGTAAACTTATAATCACAACTCTATGAAAATCTTTATCATAAAAATTTATATGAAAGGTATAATTTTTTGTTAATACTGGCATAAATAACAGAAGAGATAAAAAGTTACCAACCAAAGTTCCGATAGCTAAACTTAAAATACCATAATAAGGAAACAAAATAATCAAGAAGACTAAACTTACAATGGAAGTAACAATTGGCGAAATTGCAGGCAAAACAAAATTATTTTGCGACTGGGAAACAGATGATAAAATATTTATTAAGCTTTGAAAGATTACTACAGGTAAAAGAAATTTAAAAATTTGAGTGGCCAAGTCAAGTTCTTCTCCATTTAAACCGGCTGCAGTAAAACTTAAAATTTCTTTAGCGTAAATAATTCCGCCTATAGTTACAACCGTAACGATGATAAAAATGATATTAATATTATTAGAAACAAAAACTTTACTCTTCTTATAACCGTCTTTTTGTTTTTGAATAAATGCAGGTAGGAATACTACTCCATATGCTCCAAGTAATACGGCACTTAAATAGGCAGGAAATGCCATTGCAACAAAATAAGCATCTCTCTCAATAGTAGTCCCGAACAAGCTTGCAATAACCAACTGAGAAATAAAATTAAAAAGCATTCCCAATAAAGTTATAAAACTTAATATTAAATTAGATTTTAAAAGGTTTAAAGCGTTCAAGAGTAACTTATTAGATGATATTTTAAACTGGTTTATTGATTTAGAACCAAAAGTATATTATTTTTCGTGAATAATATAAATATATCGGCTTAGCCAATCCTATTATTTTTTCTAGCTAGCAACTTGCAATCATTATTTTTCAAACTATTATATTTGTTTCTATAAAATACAATTCCTGCAAAAATATTATCTATTCTGCACACATTAAAGCTTTAACAATTAAATTTATTTGTAACTAAGTAATGGAATTTAGTAAGCCCTTAATAACAATTATAACGCCGACCTACAATAGAGCTCATATTATTGAAAGAGCCATTGATAGTGTACTAAAACAAACATTTGAAGATTACGAGTATTTAATAATTGACGATGGCTCTAAGGACAATACTTTAGAATTGGTTAGAAATTACACAGATAGGGATCCAAGAATAAAGTTTCATTCACATGAATATAATCAAGGTCAAAATGCGGCTCTAAATACAGGTCTGTTTAAAGCAAAAGGGAAATATATTGCCTTTTTAGATTCAGATGATGAATGGCTTCCTAATTATTTAGAGAAACAATTAAATGAGTTTTTATTGGATCCAGAAGTAGGATGTTCGTACTGTTGGGCCGGGTATTTGGATAATGGGGTGCTCAAAACCAGCAGAAAATATTCTATCAAAGGATATTTATACAAAGAAGCATTAGAACAAGGCTACATTTGCAATCCAACGAGCCTGATGGTAAGAAAAGAAAGCTTAGATGTTCTAGGTGGTTTTAATTTAGAGTTTATCACTTGTCAGGATGATGATGTTTGTCTTAGATTAGCAAAGATAAACAAATTTGCTTTGATTAAGGAAGCATTGGTCATTATTCATAATGATGCAGGCAACCAGACAATAACAAATAGGCATGTTTATGCTAATGATTGGCTAAAATTATTTAATAAATATGAAAAAGAAATTTTAGAATATTGTGGTCCTAAAACCCTTTCCAAACACTATACCAAAGCCTCTTTACTATTCTTGAAAATATATAATAAAGAAACTTCTAGGGAAATAATAAATAAAGCTTTACGTTATCAAAAGAACCCGAAAGCATTGTCAGTATGGGCCTCTACTTTTTTACCCACTCCAATTTTAAAAACAGTTTTAAATCTTAAAAAAATTGTTCAATAAAGCATTTAGCTTTTTATTAACCATTATATAATTTTAGTATTTATATTTTTATAATTCTATTAAGTTTTCATTATAGTCTGATAGGTTTTTGGCTTGAAGAGCAATTATTTTACCTAAACAATATGTGGCATATATAAACTGTAGGATGATAGAGACTCTATATCTGAGTCATAGTTAACATATTAGTTTATAATAATAATGTTTATATAGTAGCTCAATATAATAGACCATTATGGTGATAGATTTATTTGACTTATGAAACTTAAAAGCTATTTTTGTCAGAACTTACTAAGTTAAGCGAATAATATATTTCATTTTAGTATCTATGGAATTAGAAAAGAAAAGAAGACCTTCAGAAGAAAACGACACCATTGATTTAAAAGAGCTTTTCAATTCTTTTTTCAGACTTATCCGGAATTTTTTCTACCTGATTCTTAAATTTTTCTTCTTATTTTTTGAAACTGCGGCTAAAAACTTAAAACTAATTGTCGCGCTTACTTTATTAGGCGGTGTGCTTGGTGCCGCTTACTTTTATATTATTCGTCCTTATTACGAATCGCGAATGACGCTTGGTTCGGTTTATTATAAAGGCGAGTTCATTAATAATTCTATTCAGAACCTGGACGCTCTAGCTGGCGAAGGTAATTATACAGCTTTATCGCGTATTCTGAATATTCCGGTCAAAAAATCATCCCAGTTAAAAAGTCTTAAAATAGAACCGGTTGTTTCGCCTAATAAACAATTGCTGATTGATTTATACAAAGAAACGGAGGGCAATAAACACCGGCTGGATTCTATTTTGTTAAATACCGAAGACAGCACCTTTCATATTAAGGTACAAGTTTATGACACAACTGCCTTAAATGGACTAGACAGCTCGCTGGTAAACTTTCTGAAGCAAAACAAGTACGTTAAAAAACGGATTGAAATTGAAAGAGCAAATTTGCGCAGCCGGAGAGCTAAGTTAATAAAAGAATCGGGCAGCCTGGATACCCTAAAGCGCAATATAGCATTGAGTTACCGCAACCAGGCAGGCGGGCGAACAGGCACTAATAATGTAATATTAGACGACAAAGGTACCAATCCCGTGGAGATTTACCGTGAAGATTTAAGGTTGTACGAGCAATTAATGGACATAGAGAAATTATTATACATTAATGCCGAAATTGAAATTATTGAACCCTTTACTGCTTTGGGCAAACCTATAAGCGGCACCCTGCTAAAAAATACTATTCTGGGATTACTGCTAGGCTTGGCAGTAGCTTTTTCAGTAATTCTAATTAAAATAGTTACCAGAGGTTTAATCTATTTGCGGTCCCAGTTTGAAGCCGAACGCAACTAAAAAAGAATACATTGGGTGGCTTTTAGCATTTTTTAAAATTTATAAGAGGTTTCGCTTCTTCAACTAACTAATAATACCCCGGCTAATAGCATACCGGACCAAGGCGGCTGTGTTTCTGGCCTGGGTTTTTTCAATAATGCGCTGGCGATGCGAGTCGATGGTTCTTTTGCTCGTAAATAATTTATCGGCTATTTCGGCGTTGGTAAAGCCTTCGGTAATGAGCTTAAGCACCTCCAGTTCTCTTTTGGAAAGTTCTACCAGTTCGGGAATGGCGGTGTTTGTATTAAGCTCAGGCAGGGATGGTTTATTTTTTTTAAGTAAGTTAAGGGTAATTTCTGCCGAAATATAATTTTTGCCGCTGGCTATCATTTGCACGGCATGTATTAACTCGTTTTTATGTATATTTTTTAAGATATAGCCCTGCGCGCCCAGCTCCATCATTTTATTTAAATAATTTTCACTTTCGAACATGGTTAAAGCCAGCACTTTAACCGAGCTGAAATGTTGCAGAATATGTTGGGTGGCATCAAAACCATCCATCTCCGGCATTTTTATATCCATTAATATTACATCAACGGCAGTAGATTCCAGCAACTTTATTAGTTGTACTCCATTTTCAGCCTCTCCGGCTATGGTTATGGTAGGCTCGTCTTGCAAAAGGGCACGTAATCCGCAGCGGATTAACCGGTGATCATCAACTAAAACTACTTTAATCATGGGGTAAAAAACTTGGCTGAGGTAATCAGGACTGCAATTATAAAAGATAATTTTTTAATTCAGTAGCCTGTAACCAGCTCAAAATACTAAATCTTAAAATAATTTTAACTAAAAACGTAGGCTTACAGTTCAAAAGCAAAGTATATCAACCAGATGCGTATTAATATTTTATTTTTTTAGGTATATAATCTTACAAAAAATTAAATTCTGGTTATTATTTTTAAGTGTAGAATAAATGCCGCTAATTATTTTTTAAAGTCCGATTTATATTTGGCACCATGAAAATATATACCCAAAAAACAGGAGAAAGCTACCTTGTAAAATTATGTGGGGAACTGGATGCCAGCAATGCCGAAGCCGTGGAAAAAATACTGGATGAGCTTATACAATTAAACCCGGCCCAGATTCAGGTTGATTGTAAAGAGCTAGAATATATATCGTCGCGGGGCTTGGGAGTATTTATTTCGCGTTTTCAGGAAATACAGCATAAGCAAATAAAGTTCTTTTGTTTAATCTGCGCGAACAAGTGCTGTACGTTTTCCGGGTGCTTGGTCTGGAAGATCTAATGGACCTAAGATCGGAGAAAACGGCTGTCTCTTAAAGCGTTTTCCAGTAAGTTCATTTTTTCTTGGTTCTATCAGATTTTTAGATTTTTAGATTTCTTTAATTTTACACTAGTTAAAAATGCATGTAACACTTCATAAAAATTAATCATACCTTTGCGAATCAATAATTTATAACAGTTATAATTAAAACAAAACTTCTTAATCCTGCAAAGTTAACTTAGCTAAATACTGGTCGTTTTCGCCTTGGGCCAATAATTCGCAGGTATAACCGGTTTGTTCGCAATATTCCTGCAACACCGGAAATTCAATAAAGAGCCACTTAAAGGGCTGCCCTTTTTTATTTTTATATTCCATCTGGTAAGTTACTACCCCATGGTATTCGGCATTTAAATCCAGGTTCAAAGCGCCTTCTTCGTCGTAATACATATAGGTAATATCAGAAGAGTCGAGAATTACCTGTCCGCCGGGAGCTAAATTATTTTTCAGGCGTTCTAAAAAATAAACTAAGCCATCCGGCGAATTTACCAAACCAATGCCATTCATTAACATCAGAATGGTATCGAACTGCTCAGCGCCCAAACTAAAAACATCGGCCTGCACTACATTATTTACGCCCCTTTTCCGCATTACGGCGCAGGCGCCTTTCGAAATATCAAAAGCGGTAACATTAAAACCATTATTTTGTAACTCTAAACTGTGGCTGCCGGCTCCAGCCCCCAAATCGGCGATTTTGCCCCGGCAATGGCGCAAAGCTATTTTTTCCAGTTCGGGCATTTGGGCGGCGCTGCGAAAAAAGTAGGCGGCGATTAACTCTTCGGGGTCAGCAATATCGGAGTAAACCTGTATGGTTGCCGCTTGTTCTCCGGCTAAATAATCCTGCAAAGCATGGCCAATAATATCTGCTCCGGGTTTCATGGCTACGTATTCTTTATCCTTTAAACTTAAATTTTCGTTAATTCGGGGCAAAACGCCTGAACTTTTATTAAGCGGCGCAAATTACTACATTACCAGCTTAATTGTTTTTAATTTTATATAGCTGCTTTAGCTTTACGCTAAACAGGCCCTGGTTCTTATGAAAATTATTACCAAAATATATTTAAGCATTGGGTTTATTTTACTGGTTTTTGGGTTTGTTACGTTTGCTTATTTTAAGCAGTCCCAGAAAGTAGCAAAGAGCATTGAGCAGGTGCTGCTTTCTTCCGAAATTATACAAACCAACAGCAATTTGCAGCACGCGGTTGTTAACGCGCAGAATGGTTTAAGGGGTTTTTTGTTGTCTGGGAAAGAAAATTTTCTGGAACCTTATTACGCCGGTATGGCTTCGTACTTGATTGAACTTAGCCTTTTAAAAAATTTAAACCGCGACAAACCAGATAATATTAACTACCTGAACCAGGTTGATCTGGAATTTAACCGCTGGAACGACTCGGTTGCAGCTCCTATAATACAGGCCAAACGCGAAGTAAATACCAGCGAAAAAGCCCGTCAGCATTATAATCACTTATTTTACCAATCTTATAGCCAGGAAGAAGGTAAAATTAAAATAGATACTATTCAATATTTCACCGGTTTAATTCAGAAAGCCGAAACCACCAATAAAAATGCCCAGGTAGCTATACTGAAAATATCGCAGGACCGAACTGATCTGTTGGGCATTGCCTTAACCATTTTGGCCCTTATAATTGGTGTAGCTACGGCTTTGTTGCTGGGTAAAACCATTAAAAGAAGAATTTCCAGTATGCAGAACCTGGCCAGCAATTTGGCCCGCGAGAATTTTGATATTACGTTAACCGATGATTACCACGATGAATTAAGTAGTTTATCGGCAGATATGAACGTAATGGCTAAAAAGTTGCAGCAGAGTTTTGCCAGCCTGAATAAAATGAACCAGGAACTCGACCAGTTTGCTTACGTGGTTTCGCACGATTTAAAAGCGCCGCTGCGGGCTATTAACAACCTGGCCGAATGGATAAACGAAGATATTGGCGAAACAACCCCCGACATCCGCAAAAATTTATCTTTAATGCGCGGGCGGGTGCATCGCCTCGAAAACTTGATTAATGGCATTTTGGCCTACGCACGCATTGGCCGGACAAAAATTGAGCAAACTACTTTTGAATTTGGCGATTTATTGCAGGAAATTGCCGAATCGCTAGTGCTGCCCCCCGGATTTAATTTTATATTCCCGACGGAGTCGCTTTTAATAACTACCGAAAAAATATTGTTGCAGCAGGTAATGGTAAATTTAATCAGCAATGCTATAAAATATAACAACAAGTCCAATGGGCAAGTAACCGTAACCGCACAGGAGCACGGCGCTGTTTATTTAATTAGCGTAGCCGATAACGGTCCGGGCATTCCGCAGGAGTACCACGAAAAAATATTCGGCGTTTTTCAAACAATAGAAGCCCGCGATACCATTGAAAGCACCGGTATAGGCTTGGCAATCGTTAAAAAAATAATAGAAGAAAAACATGGCGCCATTCGGGTAGATTCGGAACCAAACCAAGGCACTACTTTTTCTTTTACCTGGCCAATAATGTTGCCCGTAACCGTAGCCCACTCCCAAACCGCGCTTATCCATGAATGAAGATAGATTCGTACAATGCCAAAAACAGTTGGCGCAGGTTAAAAAAGAATTCGAAGAATTTGTATACCTGGTATCGCACGATTTAAATGCCCCCATTCGTGCTATTTCTAATTTATTGGGGTGGATTTCCGAAGATTTAGGACCCAATATTCCAGACGATGTTCAGCAAAACATAAAATTACTGCAGGATCGCGCCCAACGTTTAGAAAAAATGCTGAGCGCTATTCTGGCACTTTCGCGGGTTTCGCGTACTAACCTGGAAACCGGTTATATAGAACTTCCCGCTTTTTTAGAAAACATCAGCGAAAAATATCGGAACAACAATAGCTTTATAACCATACAAGCCGAGCCGATAGGTTTTACTACTTACTACCAAAAGTTAAGCGCCGTAATAAACGAGCTGCTTACCAATGCGCTGAAACACTCCGATAAAGAGTTAACAACCATACAGCTAACCGCTACTAGGGTTAATAATTTTTTGCAGCTATTAATTACCGATAATGGCTCTGGCTTTGCGCCAGAAATTCAGGAGAGAATATTTTCGTTATTTTATACTGCCCGTAGCAAAGAAGAAACTGAAAATATTGGGGCCGGACTTACGGTTGCCAGGAGTATTACTAATTTTGCAGGCGGTAACTTAACTATAAACCAGGCAAAAGCAGGCGAAGGCAGCAGTTTTATCTTGCTTTGGCCGTTACATATATTAGAAACAACATAACTTTACCTCATGACCGAAGAAAATTTAATAAATATTTTACTTGTAGAAGACGACGAAGTAGATATTATGAATGTGCAGCGCGCCTTTCGTAAGAACAATATTAATAATCCGTTGTTTATAGCGCGTAATGGCTTAGAAGCTTTAGAAATGTTGCAAGCCGATAAAATTCCGAAGCCGCATGTGATTATTTTAGATATTAACATGCCTAAAATGAACGGCCTCGAATTTTTGCAGGAAGTACGCTCCGACGAAAAACTGAAGCGAATCAGCGTTTTTGTAATGACTACCTCTAACGAAGACAGCGACAAAATTAATGCCTATAACCTGAATGTAGCCGGTTATATTCTAAAACCTTTATCTTTCGAGAAATTTATTCAGTCTATGTCAACGCTTAACAGCTACTGGAAACTCTGCGAAAGACCATCTATGTAAAATTTAAAAATAGTTAATAGCATAAGCTACCAGGTAAGTGAGCTTCTTTGTTTACGCTGTTACTATTTTAAATAAATTGGTTGGCAGCAAAGCATAACAGCAAAATATTTATATTTGTAGTTCAATTAAAGTTACAGCAACTTAATTCAAAACAGATTAAATTTTAAGATTGATAAGGTTTTTCGTTAAAAGTTGTTTATCTTAACAATACAACTTTCTAAACTTTATTCAATTTATTTACTTCATCTGAATTTTTCGTATTCTCTCAAATGCCGGCAAGTGAAATTAAACTACTTATTATTGACGATGACCTGGTAGACCGCCTGACCATTCAGCGATCTTTAGCCAAGGCTAATATTAATTGCCTGATTGATATGGCCGGCAAAGGCAACCAGGGTTTGTCTTTACTTAAGGAAAAAACTTACGACTGCATTTTTATAGATTACCTCCTGCCCGATACCAATGGCGTAAACTTACTCCGCGAAATACGCGCGAAGGAAATAGATACGCCGGTTATTATTGTAACCTCACACGGCGATGAGCGGGTAGCCGTAGATGCTATTAAAAGCGGCGCCTCGGAATATATTTCTAAAAATATGTTAACGCCCGAGGGCATCTCGTATAGTTTACGCACGGCCATTAAATTAGCCGACATTGAACGCGAAAGAAAAGCCGCCGAAGCAGCCTTGCTCCAAAGCAAAAACCGCCTGAAAGAAGCGCAACGACTAGCAAAGCTAGGGCACTGGGAATATAATCTGAAAACAAATAAAGTTATCTGGTCCGAAGAAATATTTAATATTTTTGAATTACCGGAACAAACAGAACCAGACTACGACGATTACCTAAAGATTGTGCATCCCAGCGATCAGGAACTTCGAAAATTGGTATTTACCAAGTCTTTAGAAACCAAAACACCATACCAGCTCGATTTTAGGATAATTACGCCCAGTGGTGTTACAAAATATATTGCTTCTTATGGTACGCCGGTTATAAACGAGCACGGCGAAACTACCGGCATGGTGGGTACGGTGCAAGATATATCGGACCGGATAAGTACCCAAAAAGCTTTACAAGAAAGCGAAGAGCGCTACCGCATGCTCATCGAAACCATGAACGAGGGCGTGGTTCACGTTGATAATGAACAAAATATATTATTTGCTAATCAGCGCTTTTGCGAATTAATGGGCTACGCCAAAGAAGAAGTTGTGGGCAGTTCTATATATATTTTTACGCCGGATGAGCAAAACAAAAAAATTATTGATGAAAAAAATACCCTGCGTAAACAGAATATTTCGGATCAGTACGAAATTCAGTTTGCGCGCAAAGACGGGCAAATTATTCATTTTCTGGTAGGTGTAAATCCTTTATTAAACCCCGATGGTCAGGTAATTGGCTCTTTGGGCACTTTTACCGATATAACCCAGCGCAAAAAAATTGAAGAAGCATTATCGTCCCGCGAAAAACTGTTAAGCACCTTATTCGAAAATGCCCAAAGTTTTATTTGTACGCATCGCCTGGACGGCAGTATTTTATCGATTAATAAAGCTGGTGCCAATATTTTAGGTGTATTTCCAACTGACCTGCTCGGCCGCAGCCTCGCCGAATTTATGGAAGGGCAGCAGGTAAAGCAATTTAATACCTACCTCCAGCATATACAGGAAAACAAACATGCCAGCGGTTTATTTCCGTTTTATAACCGGCAAAACAACAGTCGACATTATTTGCTTTTCCGGAATGTTTTGTACCAGGAAACCGACAAAGAAGAATATATTATTGTAACGGCCCAGGATATTACCGATAGAATTCATTTTGAGAAAGAATTAACCAAAGCCAAACTGGTAGCCGAAAAATCGGTAAAGGTAAAAGAGCTGTTTCTGGCCAATATGAGCCACGAAATCCGGACGCCCATGAACGGCATTATTGGCCTGACCGGCGTGTTACTCAAAATGGTACACGACGAAGAACAAAAAAGCTTCTTGCAGGCCATTCAGGCATCGGCCGATAAACTGCTGGTGATTATAAACGATATTCTGGATTTCTCTAAAATAGACGCGGGTAAGATTGATTTTGAAGAAACCGATTTTAATCCCAAAGAATTATTACGCGAAAGTGTCCAGCTTTTTGAGGCCAGTGCGCAGCAAAAAAACAATAAAATTAACGTTAATATTCTGGCCAATGTACCCGCTAATGTAAAAGGCGATCCGGGTAAGTTAACCCAGGTTATTAATAATTTACTAAGTAATGCCGTAAAATTTACCGAAGGCGGTCAAATTAACCTTTCGGCCGAATTATACGAAGAAAATGAACATACTACCTGGCTCCAGTTTACGGTGCAGGATAGCGGCATTGGTATACCCGAAGACAAACTAATTTCAATTTTCGAAAGTTTTACCCAGGCCAGCAACGATACCAGCCGCAAATACGGCGGCACGGGTTTGGGCTTAACTATTTCTAAGCAATTTGTAGAGTTACAGGGCGGTTCAATTGAAGTGCAGAGTAACCTTGGCCAGGGCAGTACATTTCGGTTTAAATTGCCTTTTAAAAAAACCGAGGCCAGAACGGCGCAACCGCCACAAACCAAACCCGAAGCACCTGCTTACCTGAGCGCCGAATTAGGCGCACTCCGTTTGTTGCTGGCCGAAGACAACGAGATAAACCAAATATTAGTTAAAAAAGTAGTCGGCGACTGGGGCTTTGCGTTAGATGTTGCCGAAAATGGTTTACAAGCCTTAGAATTGTTTAATCAGAACGCCTACGATTTAATTCTGATGGACATGCAAATGCCCGAGATGGATGGATTTGAGGCCATAGATTATATCCGAAAAAGTAAGACCGCCGCCTGCAAAGTGCCTATAATAGCTTTAACGGCGCACGCTTCGCAAAACGAAATTCAAAAATGCTTACAGGCCGGTGCCGATGCTTACGTGTTAAAACCGTTTAAATCTGATAATCTGTTGCAGGAAATTGCCGCCCTGTTGCACCGTAATCCAGATTTTAAGCCAAAGTTCCCTGCCCTAACACCAGAAGCAAGTAGCCAGCAATATATTAACCTGGATTTCTTAAAAGAAATGGCTAACGGCGATAATAATTTTGTTCAGGATATTTGTAGCATGTTTATTCAGCAGACACCTGGTAATTTAGAGCAACTTTTAAACCTGGCCAAAGAAGAAAAATGGCCCGACGCAAAAGCGTTGGCGCACAAAATGAAATCGTCGGTAGTATTAATTGGCAATAAAGAGCTGGAAACCATTTGCCAGGATATTCAGAAGTACGCGTTATTGCCTACCCAAAGGCATTTAATTCTGCCCATGATTTTGCGGGCCAAAGTTATATTCGAAAAAGCCGCCGCCGAATTAAAACTAGAATTAAAAACGCCATAAATTATTCTTGTAAAGGAAGAATAAATAAAGTTGATAACCTTTATTCATTAAGCCTGTTCTGAATAAATATTCTCATTATTAGTATTACACGTGGTATGGAAAACAAAGAAGCCTTTATGCGCGCGGCTATTCAGCTTTCTGTTGATAAAATGAAAGAAGGTTTAGGCGGCCCTTTTGGGGCAGTAGTCGTGCAAAACGGCGTTATTATTGCCCGGGGTTTTAACAACGTACTTTCTTCTAACGACCCAACCGCGCACGCCGAAGTAGATGCTATCCGGAAAGCGTGTGCCGTTTTAGGCACCTACCAGCTCACCGATTGTGATTTATATACCAGTTGCGAGCCGTGCCCCATGTGTTTGGGCGCTATTTACTGGGCCCGGCCCCGCCAGGTATATTTTGCCAACACCAAGCAAGATGCTGCCACAGCCGGCTTCGACGACCAATTTATTTACGACGAAATAGCCATCCCGCTCACCCAACGCTCTATTCCTATGCAGCAAATGCTTCGCCAAGAAGCCCAGGTTGCTTTTCAGGAGTGGCAAAAGAAAATGGACCGGCGCGAATATTAAATTTTTATTTGGCCTTTAGGCGAAGGAGAATTTATTTCTTTAGCTGGTTCTGTATTGAGCGCAGCGGTAACTTTTACCTAAAATATTGGCTAATTTGCAACTAGCAGGAAGTTGGAAACCAGCAATTATATTAATGCTCCTTAACGATATTCCATGTATAGCTTGATTTTCTGTTTATCTTTTGAAAGATTCCATCTTTCAATGACTTAGTGCTAACTAATATTTAGAAGCCTAAGTTTGCTCCCGGCCGCTAGGCCCCGTTTGGCCACTCGGGCTGTCTAAGCTTGTTTCCCTCCTATCGTCGGAATGCTAAAGCACCACAACCTTAGAAGGCCCTCATCGCCCAAACTGCTGTAGTCTGCTTCGTAGCTACGGCCTTTCTAAGCCTTAATCATCATTAAAAATCAATTAGCAAGCCAGCTCAACAAAGCAAATCCGCAACAATACGGTTCGGCCGAGTTCCTTCCCTAATTTAGGGAAGGTGCCCGAAGGGCGGAAGGGTTAATTTACTCCAGAAGAAAAGCCGCACTTGCAAAAGCGAAAAGACCGAAAAGTACCGCAGCATACCAAAGCAGCCTGAAAAGACTACAAAGAACCTATACTTAAAAATAATACCTGTTCAGCCTTCCTCTGGAATAATGATTATAGGAATCGGTATAATAAGATTTCGTCTGACTGACCGAGTTGGGTGAGGATTACTTAGAAAATATTAATCAAGTAGTTAAGTTATAATTTCAATTCGATAAGGCTATAATAAAAAGCTTTACTCTAATCCAATTACTAAAAATAAAAAAGGGCAGTTACCAGAATCTGATAACTGCCCTTTTATAATAATTGAAATTAATAAATCAATTACCGGCCAAACGATTTCATTTTAGATAAAGCGCCTCCTTTACCAGTAAGCTTATTCATATTTTTCATCATTTTGCGCATGTCGTTAAACTGCTTCATAAGGTTATTTACCTGCTGAATAGTGGTACCGCTGCCTTTGGCAATCCGGTTACGGCGGCTACCGCTAATAATATCGGGGTTCGCCCGCTCTTCTTTGGTCATCGATTTTATAATGGCTTCAATTGGCTTAAAGGCATTTTCATCTATTTCCACATCTTTCATGGCTTTACCAACGCCTGGTATCATGCTTACCAAGTCTTTAATATCGCCCATTTTCTTTATTTGCTCTAGCTGCGATAAAAAGTCGTCGAAGTTGAACTGGTTTTTGCGGATTTTCTGGTTAATGCGGCGCGCTTCTTCTTCGTCGAAACTCTGCTGAGCCCGCTCTACCAACGAAATTACGTCACCCATACCCAAAATACGCTGGGCCATCCGGTCAGGATAGAACAGGTCGAGGGCTTCCATTTTTTCACCGGTGCTAATAAACTTAATGGGTTTTTCTACAACGGCTCTGATAGAAAGCGCGGCGCCACCCCGGCTATCGCCATCGAGTTTAGTGAGTACTACCCCGTCGAAATTAATACGCTCGTTAAAGGTTTTAGCTGTATTTACCGCATCCTGCCCGGTCATGGAGTCAACCACAAACAAAGTTTCGGTGGGTTTGATGGCGTTTTTAATTTCAGCAATCTCGCGCATCATGGCCTCATCTACCGCTAAACGGCCGGCGGTATCAATAATTACTACTTTTTTATTATTGCGTTTGGCAAATTCAATAGCATTTTGCGCAATCTGTACCGGGTTTTTATTATCCGTTTCGCTGTAAACCTCTACGCCAACTTGTTCCGCTAAAACTTTTACCTGGTCAATTGCCGCCGGACGGTAAACGTCGCAAGCTGCTATTAAAACATTGCGATTTTGTTTTTTTAGGAAATTAGCCAGCTTACCGGTAAAGGTGGTTTTACCCGAACCTTGTAAACCTGCAATTAAAATAACGGCGGGGTCACCTTTTAAAACAATATCTTGTTTCTCGCCACCCATTAATTGGGTAAGCTCTTCGTGCACAATTTTAACCATTAACTGGCCCGGCGAAACAGCGATTAGCACATCGCGGCCCATGGCTTCGTCCTTAATCTTGTCCGTAACCGTTTTGGCCACTTTGTAGTTTACGTCGGCATCTACCAGGGCGCGCCGCACCTCTTTTATGGTTTGGGCTACGTTAATTTCGGTGATACTGCCCTGACCCTTCAGGGTTTTAAACGCTCTGTCTAATTTATTACTTAAATTATCAAACATATATTTTCAATGGCTAAAGAGATACAAAAATACGCAAATTTTAGGAAACCCAGGATTATTTTATTAAAAGCTACGTATATTCACCACCTGTTTATTCAATATTTTATTAACAAATTAATTATTCTGGCTTGGCTGCTGTTCCCGATAACGAAAAACTACAAGTTCTGTTTATTACGTATTACTGGCCCCCTTCGGGTGGCGCCGGCGTGCAGCGTTGCCTAAAATTTGTAAAGCACCTGCCGGCTTATAATATTATTCCTACAGTAGTAACGGTATCGGAAAAAGAAGCTTCTTACCCGGTGCTCGACCAAAGCCTGGCCGCTGATATTCCGGAAGGAATCCGGGTGATTCGCACTTCTACGAACGAGCCATTTGAATATTATAAAAAGATAACCGGTAAAAAAGAAATACCGTACGGCGGTTTTGCCAATGAGCAAAAAGGCAGCGTGGTGCAAAAGTTTTTCAAATTTTTGCGTGGCAATTTATTTATACCGGATGCCCGGGTGGGCTGGAATAAATTTGCCATAAAAGCCTGCGCAGAATTATTAACCAAAGAAAAATTTGCGGCTATTATTACCACCAGCCCGCCCCACTCTACCCAACTCATTGGCCTGGAACTTCAGCAGAAATTTAAAGTAAAATGGATTGCCGATTTGCGCGACCCCTGGACCGATATTTATTATTACAAAGATTTACAACATACAGCCATAGCCCGGAAAATCGACGAAAATTACGAACGTTCGGTTATTCAGAAAGCAAATGCTTTGCTGGTTACCAGCACCGATACCAAACGGTTGTTCCTGGCAAAAGCACCGGAAATTGAAAGCACTAAAATTAGTGTAATTCCTAACGGCTACGACGAAGAAGATTTTACTGAGCCTTCGGCACCGCCCCAGGATGCTTTTGTTATAACGTATACCGGCACCATTACCGATATTTACAACATAGAAGCATTTCTGAAAGCCCTCGCGAAACTTACGACCGTGCACCCGGATATTCCTTTTCAGTTGCGCTTTGTTGGTAAAATATCCAGTGAAGTAAAGGAACAAATAGAAGATGCCGGCTTGCAGCACCTTACCCATTTAATATCGTTTGTTCCGCACTCCGAATCGGTTAAATATTTACTTTCCTCTACTATTTTGCTAATGGGAATTCCGGATGTAGAAAATAATTACTGCATTTTACCCGGCAAACTGTTTGAATACTTAGCTGCCAACAAACCCATTATATGCATTGGCCCCATCCACAGCGATGCCGACCATATCATAGATGAATGCGGCGCCGGACGGGTTTTTCATTACGCCGCTTTCGATTTAATATTCGATCACCTGGACCAGTTAAGCCACGCCTGGAAAATTAACCACAACCTGGATTTGCCCTTTGTTAATTACAAGCGCTACTCGCGGCTTAACCTCACCGGAGACTTAGCTAAAATTATTCGCGATTAAACTTCAGGTAAGCCTGGTTTAGTATTTTCTAGTAATGTTTGCAGCAATATTTTTAAAGCTGCCGGATTTATACTAAAATCTTGGCTGGCGTTGCTGTTACTTCCCAGCAAATAATGGTAATTAAAACCCAAAGCTTTGCAAACCATAAAATAATGCGATCGTACCTGGTTGGCGGGGTGTAGTTCAATAAGCTGGGCCTGCTTACTAAATAAAATATTGGTTAACCCGGCCCCGTGCGCCCCTACTATTATTTCGGCATTATAGAAAAGTTGCACCTGTTGAGCGTACGTTAACGCTTCGGCGTAAACAATTTTAAAATTATGGGCTTTTAATATTTCTAAAACAGCTTCTTCCTGCAGCAATCTTCTTTTAGATGCTTTCGCCCGGCTAATATAAATCCGGCCTTTTACCGGCTCGTCTTTTACGCCATTGCCTTGCCAGATGCCATTCCGCATAAAATCCGAAATAGCCGGCGGTAAAAAGCCGCTGTAATGATTGCTGATGAACGTTGGCAAAATAAAAGTTGGTACTTGCCACTTCTGATTTTTAGAGATGATCTGAAGCGACAACAATGAGTTATGCAGTAATAAAAAATTTAATGTTTCCAGTTGAAAAGCCGGCATGTTGGCCGGAATAATTAAGGTAGTTGGTTCTTTTAGGTTTTGTAAAATTGCATACAAACGGGGCAAACAATCTAAAAACCAATGGTAGTTACTCGTTTCGGCCCAGGGCAAATGCATGAGCGAAGTAAACTGGCCGCTTTTATTTTGCGGCAGCATATAAGCCGGGCTCCGGAACGCCGGCGATTTGGTTAAGCGTAGCTGATCGAAAACTGATTCTTTTATTACTTTATTTTGCCAGATTAAAGCCCCGGAGTTACCCAGAAAAATTACGTCTTTAAGGGTAATAACCGCAATTTCCTTTTGCCGGTAACCGCGCGCATAATCTACTTCGTAACCAAACGAAGCGGCACAAATATTCAGAAATTCTTTTTCCGGCTGGCTGAATTCCACCCAATAGCCCGGCTGCATTACCTTTTTTTGCGGGTGCTGGTACACCGAGGTAAACGAATAATAATAATTAAGCCAGCTACTGAGTTTCTGGTAAATAATTTTTAACCGCATGGTGAGCGTAAATATACAGTTTGGTATTTATGCCTTGCAAAAGTACTGCTAGAAAATATGTAACTTGCCGCCCGTTAAAAATTGGTTGTACTGTTATAATTTTAAATAAAAAGCAGCCGTTTCAAATATTAAATAATGGATTTAGATCTAAATAATACTTCTATTCTGGTTACCGGTGGTACTGGTTCGTTCGGCAAAAGATTTGTGCGCACCATTCTGGAACAATACCCGAATGTAAAACGCCTGGTAATTTATTCGCGCGATGAGCTGAAGCAATTTGAAATGGCACAGCAATTTTCGCCGGCAAAATACAAAGCAATCCGGTATTTTATTGGCGATGTGCGCGATGGCGAACGTCTGCGCCGGGCCTGCGAAAATATTGATGTAATTGTGCACGCCGCCGCTTTAAAACAAGTACCGGCCGCCGAATACAACCCTATGGAGTGCATTAAAACCAATATTTTTGGGGCCGAAAACGTAATTAATGCCGCCCTAGACTGCGGCGTAAAAAAAGTTGTGGCCTTATCTACGGATAAAGCGGCAGCTCCCATAAACCTGTACGGTGCCACCAAACTCTGCTCCGATAAATTATTTGTAGCGGCCAACAACATGAAAGGAAGCCGCGAGCTGGCTTTTTCGGTGGTGCGCTACGGCAACGTAATTGGCTCCCGGGGTTCGGTGGTTCCTTTTTTCCTGAATAAACGGCACGAAGGAGTGCTGCCTATTACCCATCCCGATATGACCCGCTTTAATATTTCGTTGGAAGAAGGCGTTGACTTGGTTTTACATGCTTTACAACATGCCTGGGGCGGCGAAATATTTGTGCCGAAAATTCCTTCTTTTAAAATAACCGATTTAGCCGAAGCCATTGCGCCGAATGCCCGATTAGAGATGGTAGGTATTCGTCCGGGGGAAAAGCTGCACGAAGAAATGATTACCGAAACTGACTCTTATAGCACCGTTGAGTTAAAAAAATATTTTGTGATTTTGCCGGCCACGCCTAATAAATGGACAGCCGAAGAATTTATGAAAGCTTTTAACGGGCAAATGGTAGAACCCGGCTTCAAGTATAATTCGCTCACGAATAAAGAATGGCTGAATGCGGCAGAATTACGGGAGTTAATCCGGCTGCACGTTGATCCTAACTTTTCGGTATAAAGCTTAAGAATTAAGATGAAGCCAATCCCTTACGGCCGACAGCACATTACCGACGAAGATATAAAAGCCGTAGTTGAAACCTTGCAATCTGATTTCCTGACCCAGGGGCCAAAAGTTGCGGAATTTGAAAAAGCCTTTGCCGCCTATATTGGCGCCCATTATGCCGTATCTGTAGCCAATGGCACGGCTGCCTTACATCTTTGTGCGCTGGCTTTGGGTGTTAAAGCAGGTACGCGGGTTATTACTACTCCCATTACTTTTGCGGCTTCGGCTAACTGTATTTTATACGCCGGCGGCGAAGTATATTTTGCGGATGTCGATCCCGAAACGGCCTTGCTGGATATTCAAAAGGTAAAAACCTTAATAGAAAGTAAACCAGCCGGTTATTTTTCCGGAATAATTCCGGTTGATTTTGCCGGCTACCCGGTAGATTTGGAAGCATTCCGGGCCTTGGCGGACGAGCACAACTTATGGATAATTGAAGATGCCTGCCACGCACCGGGCGGCTATTTCGTGGATGCAAATGCCCAGGCGCAGCAATGCGGTAACGGCCAATTTGCCGATTTGGCTATTTTTTCGTTTCACCCGGTAAAACATATTGCTACCGGCGAAGGCGGCATGATAACCACCAACCGACCAGATTTATACGAGCAGTTATTATTGTTGCGTACCCACGGCATTACCAAAAATCTAGCACAACTGCACGAAAACCACGGCGGCTGGTACTACGAAATGCAGGAACTCGGCTATAATTACCGCATGCCCGATATGCTGACGGCTTTAGGCATTTCGCAGTTAAAAAGAGCCGATGGGGGTTTAAAACGCCGGCAGGAAATTGCCCGAAAATACGACGAAGCCTTTGCTTCTCACCCTCAACTTAAAATATTAAACCCAGCCGTTTATCGTAATTCTGAGCCGGAGAAAGAAATATTTCATGCTTATCACTTGTACGTTATTCTGGTAGAAGACCGCAAGGGTTTATACGATTACTTAAAAGCTAACCAGATACACGCGCAGGTGCATTATATTCCGGTGCACACCATGCCTTATTACCAAAGCTTAGGTTTTAAAAAAGGTGATTTTCCGATGGCGGAACATTATTACGAAAAATGCCTCAGTTTACCTATGTTCCCGACTTTGCAACCGGAAGAACAGGATTTTGTAATTGCTAAAGTGTTGGCATATTTAAACCAATGAGTAACCTGTTAAATATTGGTATTATTACCCAGGCCCGCATGACCAGTACCCGCCTGCCGGGTAAAGTATTGCTTTTCCTGGGCAGCAAACCAATATTGCAATACCACCTGGATCGGTTGCAACAAAGCAATTTACCCATTTTCATCGCCACTACTACCAATCACTCCGACGACCCGCTGGTTGGTTTTGCCCAGGCCCACCAAATTCCTTTTTACCGGGGCGATGAACAAAATGTGCTCAGCCGTTATTACGAATGCGCGAAGCAAAACAATTTAGACGTAATCGTTCGGGTTACTTCCGATTGCCCCTTGATAGATGGCAACTTAATTGCAGCCGCCGTTCAGGAATATTTACAAACCCCGGATAAACAATTATATTTATCTAATTGCCTGGTTCGCACTTATCCGCGCGGCTTCGATTTCGAAATATTTTCCTTTGCGCTGCTGGAAGAAGCTTATTTAAAAGCAAATATTACCTCCGACCTCGAACATGTTACGCCCTATATAAATCAGAATAAATCCGGGCAAGTCCATTTTAGTCATTTTACTCAACCCGAAGACAAAAGCCAATACCGGATTACGCTGGATACACCCGAAGATTTTGCGCTTATTCGGATTTTAATACAGCAATATAAGGCACACCAATTATCAGCAAATGAAATAATTGCGTTATTAGATGCGCACCCGGAACTGGTTCGTATTAATGCCGCGGTGGAGCAAAAAAAGGTATAGGGTTTTAATTTCTACTACTTGCATTTGAAACAACATAAGCGTATTATTTTTCGGGCCGATGGCAATGCCCGCATTGGTTTAGGGCACCTGACCCGCTCTTTGGCCTTGGCCACGATGTTACAGGAAGATTTTACGTGCGTTTTTGCGACCCAAGAACCCAATCCCGATTTTTTAACTACCCTGGAAAAAGCCGGGATAAGCGTTATCCAACTGCCTGCTACCCTAAATTACGAGCAGGAAGCCAAAGAACTGGTAAAGCTGGTACAACCCTTCGATATTATAGTGCTAGATGGCTACGTTTTCGGTACCAAATACCAGCAAATATTAAAAAGCAAGGAAAACAAAATTGTTTGCCTCGATGATATTCATGCTTTTCCGTTCCTGGCCGATGCCCTGATTAACCAGGCCGGCGGCGTTACCCCAAACCATTATCAGGCAGATATAAACACCCAATTTTTCTTAGGTCCGGCTTACGCCTTGTTGCGGCCACCCTTTTTAGAAGCTGCTACCCAAACCCGGCAAATTTCAGCAATAAAAAATATTCTTTTAAACATGGGCGGTGCCGATCCCGATAACCAAACCATGCACCTGCTGCAAGCAGCGCTGATAAACTTAAAAGAAATAAATATCCAGGTAGTAGTTGGGTCGGCTTACCGGTATTATAAGCAATTACTGGAATATGCCCGGCAAAATTCGAATATTACGGTTTATCAAAGCCTGGATGCCGAAGCCATGTGCGAATTAATGCAAAACTGCGATGCTGCTATTCTGCCGCCCAGTTCGGTGGCCTACGAGTGGTGCTCGGTTTCGGGGCTCCTGTTGGTGCACCAAATAGCCGATAACCAAAAAGATTTAGCGGCTTTTTTAACGCAAAACGGTTTAGCTTTTCCGTTGAACCAACTAAACCAAATATTGCTTCACCCAGACCAAAACGAAATAATAGCGCAGCAAATAAAGCAACAACGACAATATTTTGATGGCAAAAGCAAATTAAGGTTAAAACGAATATTTTCGGATTTAACGTTGGGCGATTTTCTGCAATTAAGACCTGCTGAGGAAAATGATATGCAGCAATTATTCGAGTGGGCCAACGATCCGGCGGTTCGGCAACATTCTTTTAACCCCGCTCCTATTCCATTAGAAATTCACCAGCGCTGGTTTCATCATAAATTAACTGATCCGGATTGCTTAATTTTAATAGCTACGTTTGAGAACGTACCCGCCGGCATGATTCGGTTTGATATAAAAGAAAATCAGGCGACCATTAGTTATTTATTAGATAAAAATTTCCGGGGCAAAGGCTTTGGTGCGTGGGTGCTAACGGCCGGTGTGGTTCAATTGCAACAACTGCAGCCAGATATAGCGCGGGTAATCGGGCATGTTCAGCAATCTAATATTGCTTCGGTTGTTTCCTTCCAGAAAGCCGGCTTTACCAAAACCAATATTATTCCGCCGGTGGAACCCCATAGCCTGGTTTTTGCGAAAGAATTAAATTAGCTTAATTTTGTTTTGCCTCCGGAAAGTATATACCCAGGAATTTAGTTCATGAATATTATAAATATTGGTCCTTACCAGGTTGGTGCAGGCCAGCCGCCATTTATTATTGCCGAAATGTCGGGCAACCACAACCAATCGCTGGAAAAAGCTTTGGCTATTGTGGATGCGGCAGCAAAAGCCGGCGCACACGCGTTAAAGCTCCAAACTTACACCCCCGATACCATGACCATTGCCGGTGCTTACACCATTCAGGACGAAGGTTCTTTGTGGCAGGGCCGGGAACTGTATGACTTATATAAAGAGGCTTATACTCCCTGGGAATGGCATCAGGCTATATTTGAACGCGCTACCCAAAAAGGAATGGTGGCGTTTAGCTCGCCTTTCGACGAATCGGCCGTTGATTTTCTGGAAAGCCTGGCGGTGCCTTGCTATAAAATTGCTTCTTTCGAAAATACCGATTTGCCTTTGTTGAAGAAGGTAGCCGCTACCGGTAAACCTGTAATTATGTCGACGGGCGTAGCTACCCTGGCGGATATTGACGAAGGCGTGAGAACGCTGCGGGAATATGGTTGCCAGCAACTAATATTATTGAAATGCACCAGCACGTACCCGGCTTCGCCCGAAAATACCAACCTGCGCACCATTCCGCACCTGGCGCAACTGTTCAACTGCCCGGTCGGGTTATCGGATCATACCATGGGCGTAGGTGCTTCGGTAGCGGCTGTTGCCTTGGGTGCTTGTGTAATTGAAAAGCATTTTACTTTAAGCCGGGCCAAAGGTGGCGTAGATGCCGCTTTTTCTTTAGAACCGCACGAATTGCAACTACTCGTAACTGAAGCCGAACGGGCACACCTGGCTTTAGGAAAAATTCAGTACGGGGTACAAAAAGCCGAGCAGAAAAGTAGCTTATTTAAAAGATCGGTTTATGTGGCGGCGGATATAAAAGCCGGCGAAAGCTTTACAAAAAATAACCTGCGGGTAATTCGGCCGGGTAACGGCCTGGCTCCTAAATATTACGAGCAAATATTGGGTAAAGTAGCCAAAACTGACCTGAAAGCCGGCACACCCTTAACCTGGGAGTTGCTTTAGTATGTTTCGGAAGCTGGTAAAAGTTTACGCAAACATTTTGCACCTGCGTTTCACCGATGCTTTTGCCAAATTGCCTCCGGCTACGCTCCAGGCTATTTCGCCCAATTCTGTTCTGGGGCGGTTGCGCTTTATTATTTTATATACCGGCGGGCGCTTGTTCTTAAATATTTTTTTGCCGGTCCGGAAGCCCGAAAATATTAAAGGAAAAATATGGCTGTATGTAGTAAGTAAAAACAATTACGAATCGCTGCATTTTTTACAGAATAAGCTACCGGACAGCGTTTTTGTAGCTGGCCAGAACAAAGAAATTGGCATTTACAACCAAAAGGTTAACCGCCTTTCTACCCGTTTTAAGTTTTTGTATTATTACAAATTTCTGCCATTGAACTGGGGTTTGTACCGCTTAAAAGGCAAAAGAGCCTTGAGGTTTTTCGATTTAATTTATGTGGCAACGGGTTATTACGAATTATCGATCCGGTACCTGCAAAAATATAAACCTGCTGCCATTATATTCGCCAACGACCACAACACCGATCCCCGGGCGCTGCTGCTTGCCGCTAATAAATTAAACATTCCTACAGTCTATATCCAGCATGCGAGTGTCAGTACCAGCTTCCCGCCTTTGCAGTTTAGCTTAAGCTTACTCGAAGGCCAGGATGCCCTGGATAAATACCAGCAGTGCGGCCCCGTAACCGGCGAAGTTAAACTGATTGGTATGCCCAAAGCCGATAAATATTTAACACAAAAGAACTTAAGCACAACCATCCGAAGGGTTGGTATTGCTGCTAATATTATTGATGAAATCCAGCCGATAAAAGCGCTACTAGAAGCTTTATTCCAGGCGTTACCCGATATAATATTTACCCTGCGGCCGCACCCCGGCGATAAAAGAAATTTTAATTTCGTAAAGGAATTTGGGGCCAACATTCGCTTTTCGGATGGCAAAAAAGAACAGGCTTTCGATTTTCTGAAACAGCAAGATGCCCTAATTGCAGCTGATTCTTCTATTCACCTGGAAGCCACCATGCTTAATATTCTTTGCTTCTATTACCGCTTCAACACCACCGAATTTATTCCGGATTATTACGGGTATGCGCAAAACGGCCTGGTAGAAGAAGTAAAGGATGCCAACCAACTAATAAATCTGCTCCGGAAATATCAAAATCACCGGCCTTTGGTTTACGAACGGGCCCGCTATTACAATGCCGTTTTAGGCACCGAATACGAAGGTAGAAGCCATGAACTTGCTACAACTTATATTCTGGAACATTTAAATAAGTTAAAAACTGTTTAAGCTTACCGCCAGCCTTTCTGCTGCTATAAAATTTTACACAACTCTCCGGAAAATAGCGAAATTTGCGCCGGCTAAATTTATTTCACCAGCTTCTGCATGGGCATTATTAAACGTCAGGGAATTCAGAATACCATTATTTCTTACGCGGGAGTAGTAATTGGGTACATTAATACCGTTTTGTTATTGCCCTGGATTTTGGATGAAGAACAAGTCGGCCTAACCCGGCTCCTGCTGACCATGGCCGTATTGTACGCGCAGTTTTCGGCTTTAGGTTTTGCCAACGCGGGCGTTAAATTTTTTCCTTATTTCCGCGATAAAACGAATCGGCACAACAGTTTTCTAATATTTTTTCTGGGATTACCTTTAGCCGGTTTTCTTACCATAACCCTCCTGTTCTTTCTTTTCCGCGACTTTATCATTAATTATTACCTACAGGAATCTCCGCTAATCCTAACTTACTATTACTATATTATTCCGCTCGGTTTATTTACGCTGCTGTTTAATTTATTCAATGCTTATCTTACCTCGCTCTATAAAACTGTAGTACCCTCTTTTATTCAGGATTTCTTTCTCCGGATTTTAACCACCGTAATAATTCTGGGGTATTCCTGGGGGTTTTACCAATTTGAAGCATTTCTGCTGCTGTTTGTGGTGGTAAATTGTTCCATGGCTTTGTGCCTGTTGGTTTATATTACCTTTTTGCGGCAATTTTTTATTCGTCCGGAATTAAAAGCCTTAAAAGAAAAGCCGCTAAAACAAATGGTCCGGTACGGACTGTTCGCCTTACTGGGTAATATTTCCAGCACCATTATTATTTCCATCGATACCATGATGATTGGGCATTACCTGGGCTTAAGTGATGTGGGCATTTATACCACCGCCGCTTACATTGCCAGCGTAATTCTAATTCCGGGGCGGTCGTTGTACAAAATTGCGCTGCCCCAAATTGCTGATTTCTGGAAAAACGAAAATATTGTTGCCCTAGGCAAGTTGTATAAACAGGTTACCCGCATGAACTTGGTTATTGGGTGTTTGCTGTTTATTGGCATTTGGGCGAATATTGATAATATGTTTGCCTTGCTACCCAAAGATTACAGCCAGGGCCGATACGTTATTTTATTTTTGGGTTTGGCGCGCCTATTCGATTTAGCCACCGGCATTAACGGGCATATTTTAATCACGTCATCACGGTATCGCTCCGATTTAATTTTGAATATTCTTTTATCGGTACTCACCATTTTCAGCAACTTAATATTTATACCGGCTTACGGCATTGAAGGCGCAGCTTTGGCCACCATGCTTTCGTACGTGCTTATTAATTTATTAAGATTAATATTAGTTTGGTTATGGTTCCGGATGCAGCCATTTGATAAAACATCCCTGCAAATTATTTCCCTGGCAGTTGTTAGTTACCTGGCCGGCGTAGCCTTACCTTATTTGGTAAATACCCCCATTGATATTGCGGTAAGATCTGCCCTTATTACCTTCATTTACGGCACGGGTATATTACTTTTAAATCTGGCACCCGAACTCACTAAAAAGCTCCAAGCTATGCTGCTGAAAGCTAAATAATGCTCAGGTTCTCTATTGGATTTTTTCTGAAATGTTTAAATCAGGTTTATAATCATTTGTAACCCTCCGGCCTTAGAAGCGTTACAAGCAAGTGAAAATCTAATTTTAAACTAAGGAGATTGAAGAGATGAAAAAGATGTTAAAATTTTTACCAGCCCTCTTTTTTGCAGGAATGGTAAATATATCCGCTGCTGAGGCAACTACCCTAGACAATGCACTGCTAAACAATAAAAATAATTTCACTTCGGTTACGCAGGATACCATAACCAATAAGCAACGAGCCAAAAAAGGCGTAAACGAAGTTGGCAGTGGTGCGAAAAGTGTAGGTAAAGGCACGAAAGATTTAGCCGTAAGCGGTGCTAAAGCTACCGGCAAAGGTGCTAAAAAAGCCGGCAAAGCCGTTAAGAATACAGCCGAAAAAGGAGCCCATAAAGCAAAAGATGCTGTAGATTAAATCTAACCAATACTATATTTTTTGCTGCTTACAGCAATTAAAAAGTCTTACCTGGTAATTAGGTAAGACTTTTTTTATGAAGTAAATATTGCTGTCAAAGGTAAGTTTCAATCTTTAATTAACGCTGCACTAACACCAATAATATTCCATAGGAAGGGGATTCAGTTATTATTTTAAAGTAAAGGTTCTTTGATATCTAGTGGTGCTTTTGTGGCCTTTTAAGCTTTTGCCGGTGAGGCTTTTCTGCTGGAGTAGCTTAACCCTTCCGCCCTCCGGGCACCTTCCTTAAATTAGGGAAGGAACTCCGCCGAACCGGGAAATTGCGAATTTGCTTTGTTGCGCTGGCTTGGTTATTGACTTTTAATAATGATTTATAGAAAAGCAGTAGCTACAGAGCAAACTACAGCAGTTTGGGCAGTGAGGGCCTTCTAAGGTTGTGGTGCGTAGCATTCCGAGGTACGAGGAAAACAAGCTTAGACAGCCCGAATGACCAAACGGGGCCCGCCGGCCGGGAGGCTACTTAGGCTTTTGAAAACAGTTAGCACTTGGGCCTTGAAAGATGCAATCTTTTAAAAGAAAAACAGAAAGACTAGGCTACTTATGGAATATCGTTAATAAGCATTGGTATAAATTATTTCCATTTAATAAATATTAGTTTCTTATCAAATATAAATCAAAAAATCCTTATTCTGCATTTTAATTAACAACAAGGTTATTAAATATTTACATAAAACTTATGGTGTTTAAAATCGTATTATCTAAGTTAATCAACACGGAAAAGTATAAAATTTAACCTATAACAGAATTATGAAAAAGCTAATAAATATTTACGCCTTTACTTACCTGCTCCTGGGGAGTTTGGTTTGTACCGGTATAAGTTGTACATCAACTAAACAACAAGAAATATCGGCCGCCAGCGAAGAAGCTTTCTCTGATTTTAAAAACTATGTGGCCAGCGTCGAGAATTCGGTGAGCGATGAAGTTATTGACGCAGCCGATAAGTGGCGCGAAGCTACGGCCAATATTGAGACAACATACAAAGAAAAAGAAAGTAAACTGGAGTTGTACGCAGATAAGTGGAACGAGGAACGTAAAGCAGAGATTGCCTCTTTAAAAAACCGGTACAAAACATTTCGGGAACAGCAAGAAAGTGCGCGCGAAGCTCGCCTGGCCAGCAAAGCGCAAATGTCAGCCACCTCTACCAACGGCGGCGTAGCCGCTGATTTTAACACCACCAGTATTAGTTTAATGCCGGCTACCAGCGTTCGGGTAGCTTTCGAAAACTTTGTTTCGAGGCTGCAGGAGAATAAAGACAGCTATACCAAGGAAGATTGGCAAACCATTAATGCTTTTTACGCCGCTTTGGAAACGCGCCGGGAAGCAATAGAAGACCAATTAACGAGCAACGACAAATACGAAATTGCGAAAGCCAAGACCAAGTACGCAGCCATCAAAGGCACTACGCTTGCGGCACCTCACGTAAAAGAAGCTGCTTCTGATGTAAAAGATGCTACTAAAGCGAGCGCCAAAAAAGTGGGTAATGCCGCTGAAAAAGTTGGCTCAGAAGTCAAATCCGGAACCAAAAAAGCCGTAAAAAAAGTAGATAATAAACTAGATTAATATTTTGCCTAATCTGATAAAACAAAAGAGCCTTAGTTAATTAGCTAAGGCTCTTTTGTTTTATGAAAATTTAATAAATCAGATTTCGAAACTATCGGTTAAAGTAAAATTATTACGCACCGAATCTAACACCTGCCCATTTTCGCATTTAAGTACCCGTTTTGGGTAATGCTGAATAATGTGGTGGTTGTGCGTAGCCATTAATACAGCGGTACCTGAGTTATTTATCTCCAGAAATATCTGCATAATACCTTTGGCTACGTCTGGGTCCAGGTTACCGGTTGGCTCATCGGCGAGTAAAATAACCGGTTCGTTTAGTAAAGCACGGGCAATTACAATGCGTTGTTGCTCGCCGCCCGATAACTGGTGAGGCATTTTAGAACCTGCCGCCCCCATTCCTACCCGCATCAGCACCTCCGAGATACGGTTTTTGATTTTTGACTTTTCTTTCCAGCCGGTGGCTCTTAGTACAAAAGTCAGGTTCTCGTTTACATTCCGGTCGGTGAGTAACTGAAAATCCTGGAATACAATCCCGATTTTGCGCCGCAAGTACGGAATCTGGTCGCGGGAGATTTTAAATATTTTAAACCCGGCTACTTGGGCCAAGCCGCTGCGCAAAGGCAAATCGGCGTAGAGGGTTTTCAGCAATGAGCTTTTTCCACTACCGGTTTTACCTACCAGGTACACAAATTCGCCTTTTTCTATCTCAAAATTTACCTGGTTTAATACAGTATTTACATCCTGGTAAATAATTACATCTCTTAACGTTACTACCGGCGAAGAAGAAAATTCCATGCTTTTAAATTTCCAATTTCTGCAACTTGCCAAATTCCAGGTTTTGGATTACCTCGGCCAATGCTTCTTCTTTTCCGGCCAAGCCGTAGCGCTCAATATTCTTAAGCGGACGATCGGCCCGAAAATAAGCAATCAGCACAAAATGCTCATCGCGCAGTTGTATGTAATCCGGAATTTTGGCTTTGCCTTTAACTTTTATGATGTACATTTATGTAATTATGAATTAGAAATTATGAATTAGAAATTATATACGCCTCTGCAAACTGAAATAAGTTTAGAGGCATTCATAATTTCTAATTTATAATTCTTAATTAACCTAAATGTTTACTTTTTTGTGGTCGGCTAAGAATTTGGCTAAACCGCTATCGGTTAAAGGGTGGTTCAGCAACGAGGTAATTACGTTCAGCGGGCAAGTAACCACATCGGCTCCTATTTCGGCGCACTGCAACAAGTGCATTACGTGGCGCACCGAAGCGGCTAATACTTCGGTCTGGAAGCCGTAGTTATCGTAAATCTGTACAATCTGCTGAATTAGCTGCAAACCATCGGTTCCAACATCGTCTAAACGACCCACAAACGGCGATACGTAGCTAGCGCCGGCTTTGGCGGCTAATAAAGCCTGACCCGCCGAAAATATTAACGTACAGTTGGTGCGGATACCTTTGTCGGAGAAATATTTTATAGCTTTTACGCCATCCTTAATCATGGGCACTTTTACCACAATATTATTGTGCAGTTCGGCCAAAGCTTCACCTTCCCGGATAATACCTTCATAATCAACAGCAATTACTTCGGCGCTGATATCACCATCCACAATATCGCAAATAGCTTTGTAGTGGGCCATTACATTATCGTGGCCGCTGATTCCTTCTTTCGCCATAAGCGAAGGATTGGTGGTAACACCGTCTAAAACGCCTAAATCGTGGGCCTCCTGAATCTCTTTAAGGTTGGCAGTATCAATAAAAAATTTCATACAAAAAGTTTTATGGGTTCAAACCACAAAGCTAAGGTATATCTTGGGTTTTAAAAGAATATAGCAGGAGAAATTCTGAACGGGAATCGTTGCGAAAAGGGCAAAAAAAAGTGGCAAACCGAGTATCGCGCCGCTCAACCATCTACCCTTGCTTCCTTCCGGGCCTGGGGGAGTTCAATAGGAGCTGGCCGTACCGATTTGCCGATGCAAAAGTAGGAAATATTTTCATTCCGCAAAAATTATTCAGCAGAATATTTTGTTAGGCTCTTGTTAAGATTAATTATTTAGTTCTTAAGTAATTTGTAAACAGGCTTAAAAAGCCCAGGAAAAGTGGTAAAATAAATAATATCTTTGCGCCTTTATTTTAAATATATATGATTTCAGTTGACGCGGTTTCGGTTGAATTTAATGGTTCGGCCTTATTTAAAGATATTTCTTTTAATATTAATGAAAACGACCGGATTGCCCTGATGGGTAAAAACGGGGCCGGAAAATCTACCCTTCTAAAAATTATTGCCGGCGAAAGCAAACCAACCCGGGGTAAAGTTTCGGCCCCCAAAGAAGCGGTAATTGCGTATTTGCCCCAGCACTTGCTTACCGAAGACAACAGCACTGTTTTTGAGGAAGCAGCCAAAGCCTTTGCTAAAATATTGGATATGAAAAAGCAAATGGACGAGCTGAATGCCCAACTGGAAACCCGCACCGATTACGAATCTGAAGAATATTACGCCATTATTGAGCAGGTATCGGAGCTAAGCGAAAAATATTACTCCATAGAAGAAATAAACTTTGATGCTGAAGTAGAAAAAACGCTGAAAGGTTTGGGTTTCTCGCGCGCTGATTTTACCCGCCCTACCAAAGAATTTAGCGGCGGCTGGCGCATGCGCATAGAATTAGCCAAAATATTGCTGCAGCAACCCGATTTAATATTATTAGATGAACCTACCAACCACTTAGATATTGAATCTATTCAGTGGCTCGAAGATTTTCTGGTAAATAATGCCAAAGCCGTAATTGTTATCTCGCACGATAAAACTTTTGTAGATAATATTACCAACCGCACCATTGAAGTAACAATGGGTCGTATTTACGACTACAAAGTTACTTACACCCAATATTTACAACTCCGCAAAGAACGCCGCGAACAACAGCAAAAGCAGTACGACGACCAGCAAAAAGAAATTGCCGAGATTCAGGGCTTTATCGATCGGTTTAAAGGCACTTACTCTAAAACTTTGCAAGTACAATCGCGGGTTAAAATGCTCGAAAAGATTGAACTGGTAGAAGTAGACGAAGTAGACACCTCGGCCCTGAACCTGAAATTTCCGCCGGCTCCCCGCTCCGGCAACTACCCGGTTATAGCCGAAGAACTTACTAAAAAATACGGCGACCACACGGTGTTTAAAGATGCTTCATTGGTGATTGAACGCGGCCAGAAAATAGCTTTTGTGGGTAAAAACGGCGAAGGAAAATCGACGCTGGTAAAAGCCATTATGGGCGAAATTGACTATGACGGCAAACTGCAACTGGGCCACAACTGCATGATTGGTTACTTTGCCCAGAACCAGGCGGCTTTGCTCGACGGCGAATTAACCATTTTCCAAACCATCGATCAGATTGCAATTGGCGAAATCCGGACGAAGATAAAAGATATTCTGGGCGCCTTTATGTTTAGCGGCGATGCCATCGATAAAAAAGTTAAAATGCTCTCGGGCGGTGAAAAAACCCGTCTGGCTATGATAAAACTGTTGTTGCAGCCGGTTAACCTTTTAATTCTGGATGAGCCTACCAACCATTTAGATATTAAAACCAAGGATATTTTAAAAGATGCCCTCAAAGCTTTCGATGGTACTTTAATATTGGTGTCGCATGATCGCGATTTCCTGGATGGCTTAGCCGAAAAAGTTTTTGAGTTTGGTAATAAGCGCATCAAAGAACATTTCGAAGACATAAACGGCTTTTTGCGCAATAAAAAAATGGAAAATCTGCGCGAGATAGAAAGAACCACCGCTAAGTAAAATTTCTTTTTACTGAATATTTCGGAATACCACTCCCGGGAATTTGCTTCCGAAGAGTGGTATTTTTATTTTAAATTCATCAATAATATTGTTGTAAAAATATTGTTTGGTAAAAGAATCTGGTAAATCCTTTAATCTGCGGAAATCTGTGTTTAATTTTGCGCATGCCAGAGAAAATTATCATCCTCGATTTTGGCTCGCAATACACCCAGTTAATTGCCCGTCGGGTGCGCGAGCTCAATGTTTACTGCGAAATATTTCCTTATAATAAATTACCGGAACTCACCCCGGACGTAAAAGGGCTGATTTTATCGGGTAGCCCTTGCTCCGTGCGCGATGCCGACCATCCTAACCCGGACATTAGCCAGTACCGCAGCCAGGTGCCGGTATTGGGGGTTTGTTACGGGGCCCAGTTGCTGGCCCACGAAAATGGCGGCGAAGTTTTGCCTTCAACCATCCGGGAATACGGCCGGGCCCGTTTGGGTGAGGTGCATGCCACGAGCCGCCTGATGAAAGAAATTACCATTGGTTCGCAGGTTTGGATGTCGCACGGCGATACCATTAAACATATTCCGGGCAATTTCGAAATTATTGCCAGCACCGATTCGGTAGCGGTGGCCGCTTATAAAATAGCCGACGAAGAAACGTACGGCATTCAGTTTCACCCGGAAGTAACGCACTCCACCGAAGGTAAAACGGTATTGCGGAATTTTGTGGTACATATTTGCGCTTGCTCCCAGGACTGGACGCCCGACCAATTTATTGAAACCACAGTAGCGGATCTGCAAAACCAGATTGGCGACGACAAAGTAGTTTTAGGCTTATCGGGCGGTGTAGATTCGTCGGTAGCGGCCATGCTCATTCACCAGGCTATTGGTAAAAATTTGTACTGCATATTCGTAGACAACGGCTTGCTCCGCAAAGATGAGTTCGAAACGGTTTTGGAATCGTATAAGCACATGGGCCTAAACGTGAAAGGCGTAGATGCCCGCGACCGGTTTTACAGTGCTTTGGCCGGCATTTCAGACCCTGAATTAAAGCGCAAAGCCATTGGCCGGGTCTTTATAGAAGTGTTCGATGACGAAGCGCACCAGCTGACCGATGTAAAATGGCTGGCGCAAGGCACCATTTACCCCGATGTAATTGAGTCGGTATCGGTAAAAGGGCCATCGGCTACCATTAAATCGCACCACAACGTAGGGGGTCTGCCCGACTTTATGAAGCTGAAAGTAGTAGAGCCCCTCAAGGCTTTATTTAAAGATGAAGTGCGGTTGGTAGGAAAAACCCTTAAAATTGATGACTTGATTCTGAGCCGCCATCCTTTTCCAGGGCCTGGTTTGGCGATTAGGATTATTGGCGATATTACCCCGCAAAAAGTAGCTGTGCTGCAGGAAGTAGATCATATATTTATTTCTAACTTACGTAAGTATGAGTTATACAACGAGGTATGGCAGGCCGGCGCTATCTTGTTGCCCATCCAAACGGTGGGCGTAATGGGCGACGAACGTACCTACGAAAACGTGGTAAGCCTGCGGGCCGTAACTAGCGTTGATGGCATGACAGCCGACTGGGCGCATTTGCCGTATGAGTTTTTAGCGAATGTTTCTAACGAAATTATAAATAAAGTGAAAGGCGTAAACCGGGTGGTTTACGATATTAGTTCCAAACCCCCTGCCACCATCGAATGGGAATAAAAATGTATCAATGTTCTTTCTTAAAAGCCAGGCCGGTAATTTACTGGCTGGCTTTTTTGTTCTTACCCGTAACCGTAATAGCGCAATCGGCCGGAGAATTAGATACGCGACTGCAAAACGGGCGTTTGCTCCTGGATCAGCAAAAATATGAAATGGCGATGGCCGAATTTGTGCCGGTGGTGAATGCGCAAAAAAATTACCGGAATTTACCGCAGGCACTTTATTTATATAGTGTAGCGGCTTTAAATGCCAAACGCATCCGGGAAGCGGGCGGCCGCATCGATCAGTTGTTGCAGCAATTCCCGGCGTGGGAAAATCTGGATGAAGCCCGGTACGTGGGTGCTGCGATTGCGTTTGAACAAAAAGATAATGCCAAAGCTATGGCCTTGTTAGAGGCGATTAAGGCCAAAGAATTTGATGATGAAAAAGCGCAAATTAAAAGCCTTTACCTGCCCCGCATAACTGAAAAAGACGTTTTTACCCAGCTTTACCGTCAGTACCCCGATGACCGCGAATTAGCTGTTGTTTACGCCGATAAATTAGCCGGCGGTTGGTACACCGAAGCAGATAAAGAAACTTTGGAAAATATTGTTTCTAAATTTAAACTCGATAAAAAGAAATATTCGGGCAAGGCTTTGGCCAGCGGCCGTAAAACCCAGTATAATGTGGCGGTGCTGCTGCCTTTTGGCTTAAACGAGCCCAACAGCTCCCAGGCTTTACGCAAAAACCAGTTTGTTTCGGATTTATACGCCGGTATGCAAATGGCTAAAGACTCCCTGGCACGTAACAACATTATTTTAAACTTATATGCCTACGATGCTCCCGCCGATACCAATCGGGTAAAAAAGGTTCTTAATTTACCCGAAATGGCCAACATGGATTTAATTATTGGCCCCGTTTATAAATCGGCTAATAAAATTATATCGCGTTTTGCTCAACAGCACCAGATTATTGCGGTAAACCCCTTATCAGATGATATTAGTTTAATCCGCAACAATCCTTACCTCTATTTATTTCAGCCTTCAATAGCTACGCAGGCCCGTAAAAGCGCCAATTTTGCCTATGATAATTTCGGACCCAAAGGTGCGGTTATTGTTTACAGCAACACCACCGACGGCATGGAGTTTGCGCGGGTTTACCGGTCAGAATTTGAAAAGCGCGGCGGTAAAGTTTTATTATCGAAAGCTGTTAGTCCCAGCAGTACCGCTTCCGGTTTATATACCGGCGTCGATTTTGCCAATGTTGGTCATTTAATGATTGCCTCCAACAGCATGCCGGTAGCGGTAAACACCATTAGTACCCTCGAACGTCTGAACAATAAAATTCCGGTTATTACCTTTTCTTCCTGGCTGGAGGTTAGCCAAATAAATCTGAACCAACTAGATAATCAGGAAATTTATTTTTTAAGTCCTAAGTTTGTAGATACCTCTTTGCCAACGGTTCGGGAGTTTAAAAAAGATTATTCGGCTCGCTACCATATTCCGCCTTCGGTATATGCTTACACCGGTTTCGATTTGCTTTATTATTTTGGCAATATTCTGGCACGGCACGGGGCTCATTTTAACAGTACCCTCGCTACCGAAGGCCCTATATCGGGCGCTTTTTTTCAAGGCATTGGCTTTACCGCTGAGCGCGATAACCAATATATTCCTTTATTAAAGCTGGATAATCTGCAGTTAAACGTAGTGAATCCGGTTTTTAAATAATCAACTTTTATTTATTGCATGAACGAACGATCTAATTCTAATAGCCTTAAATTATTTGAGCAGGCCCAGGAGCTTATTCCGGGTGGAGTAAATTCGCCAGTCCGGGCTTTTAAAGCCGTGGGCGGCAACCCGGTTTTTATGAAATCGGCCAAAGGTGCTTTTTTGTACGATGAAGACGGCAACGATTACCTGGATTTAATTAATTCCTGGGGCCCCATGATTATGGGCCATGCCTGCGAAATGGTGCAGGATGCGGTAAAAGAAGTATTGCCCCACTCCTTTTCTTACGGCGCTCCTACCCGCCGCGAAGTTGAAATGGCGGAGTTAATTATCAGCATGGTTCCTTCCATTGAAAAAGTGCGGATGGTAAACTCTGGCACCGAAGCCACAATGTCGGCCATTAGGGTAGCGCGCGGCTTTACCGGCCGCGATAAAATTATTAAGTTCGAAGGTTGTTACCACGGCCACGGCGATTCTTTTTTAATTTCGGCGGGTAGCGGCGCTATTACCTTGGGCGTACCCGATAGCCCCGGCGTAACCAAAGGCGTAGCGCAAGATACCATTACGGTGCCTTACAATAACTTAGAAGCCGTAAAGCAAGCCGTAGAAGCTGCTCCAGGGCAAATTGCCGCCATTATTATTGAGCCGGTAGTAGGCAATATGGGCTTGGTAGCGCCGGTGCGCGGGTTTCTGGAAGGTTTACGGGAAATTTGTACCAGAGAAAATATTGTTTTAATATTCGATGAAGTAATGACCGGTTTCCGGTTGGCCAAAGGCGGTGCGCAGGAACGTTTTGGCGTTATGCCGGATATGACTACGTTGGGTAAAATTATTGGGGGCGGTTTTCCGGTAGGCGCTTACGGTGGCCGGAAAGACATTATGGATGCCGTAGCGCCGGCCGGACCAGTTTACCAGGCGGGTACTTTATCGGGCAATCCGGTAGCCATGGCAGCCGGTTTAGCCATGCTGCGCTACTTAAACGAACACGACGAAGTTTATAATTACCTAGAAAATATTTCGGATAAGCTGGTAACCGGCATGCGCGAGAACATGGATAAACTGGGCTTAAATTATACCATTAACCGGGTCGGCTCTATGTTCAGTATATTCTTTACCCGCCAGCCCGTTACAGATTTCGAATCGGCTAAAAAATCGGACCTGAAGTTATTCGGGCAATATTTTAACAATATGCTGAACCGCGGAATTTACCTGGCTCCTTCCCAGTTCGAAACATTGTTTATCTCTACCGCTATTACCGACGAACTCGCCGATAAATATTTAAAAGCTAATTTTGAATCGTTGCAGGAACTTAAAAATCAACGCTAGCAACAGCACATATAATATTTTAAAAAGGCTCCTTAAACCGGAGCTTTTTTGCTTTAGCAGCAGGTTTCTTCTATAAGCAGCACGCAAGCCAATATTTAGCTTCTTACCCATGTGGCTTGAATTTAGCCTTAACCCGGCGATTTGATAATAACTAATTATTTATAATTTTACATAAGATACTAGCAGCACCCCATGATTTTAACTGATAAAGAGATACTAGCCCAGATTGCCAAAGGAAATATTTTAATAGAACCCTTTGACCGCGCTTTTTTGGGTACCAACTCTTACGATGTGCATTTAGGCAAATATTTAGCTACTTACAAAGACCCTATTATTGATGCCCGTAAACACAACGAAATAGCCGTATTTGAAATACCTGACGAAGGATTCGTATTGCAGCCCAACACTTTGTATTTAGGTGTAACCCAGGAATATACCGAATCGCATGCCCATGTTCCTTTTCTGGAAGGTAAATCCAGTGTAGGACGTTTAGGCATTGATATTCATGCTACAGCCGGTAAAGGCGATGTAGGTTTCTGCAACACCTGGACTTTAGAAATTTCGGTTACGCAGCAAGTAAAAGTTTACTATGGTATGCCCATTGGGCAATTAATTTACTTTGAAGTAAAAGGCGAAATAGAAAATTTATACAACAAGAAATCTTCTGCCAAATACAACGAACGCACCGTAAAACCCGTTGAATCAATGATGTGGAAGAATAAATGGTAATAACACCAATATTTATTGCCTTAGAAAATTTACAATTTTACTTTTAATATTTTAGGTATTACTGCTGGCGTTTTCGTATGCTTTATAGTAAGCGGCAACTTTTTTAGCCTAACGGGTGTTTTTAAGTAGTCGTGCCAGTACTGAACCTAAACTAAGATAAAGATATGAAAAAGATAATTGTAATGTCCTGCCTGGTTTTTGTTTCGGCCTTTAGTGCCATAGCTCAAGATAACAAAGGTACAGCAGCCGAAAGAGCTAAACGTTTGTCGGACCACATGATTCAGGAATTAAAACTGAATAATTATCAGGCCAACCGTTTACGCGAAATAAACGAAGAGAAGGTTAGCAAAATGGTTGACATCGAAAAGAAATATGCCAGTGACCCTGCTTTGGTTGATAAAAACTGTTTGGGTGTTTGTAAAGAGCGTGATCAGGAATTAGAAAGCTTCTTGAGTTCTGACCAATATAGCATGTATTACGGCGCCCGTAGTAAATATTATAAATACGACAAAGATTTTGCTGCCCAAATTGGGGCTAAACCCACCATTGCGGGTAAACAAAATAAAACTGTTTTACCAGTAGGCGAAACAAAAGTAGTTCCGGTTAAAAAGACTACCGCTGTTATTTCTGCCGATGATTCTAAATAATATTATTGCCCCAATATTAAGGCAGTAAACAAAAAGGCCTCACTTCTAATAAAGTGAGGCCTTTTTTTTAATAAAACAGGGCTAAGTATACGCAGATTATTGTTGTGGTTGTACCTGACCTTCTTCTTCCAGGTGTTTTCCTAATTCCTCACACAAGGCCCGCATTTTTTTTGCCATTACTTCGTCGCCGGTGGCGGTTAAAATGGTTTGGGCCATAGACCCAATGGTATCTAAATAAAAATGCTTCATTTCGTCAACGGGCATGTCTTTGGTCCAAAGATCCATTTTCATGGTACCCTCCTGGTTGCGGTCCCAAAGGGCAATATTTATAGCTTTCGCAAAATGTATTTGTTCACCGGCATCAGTGGCCCGCCAGCTAATGGCTTCCGGAATATTCTGATCATCAAGGGCTACGCTGAAATATATTTCTGATTTTTTCATGACAATTTTACCTAAATTTTTGCGCAAAGGTAAAGTAAAAGCCGGGTAATACCAGAAGTAAGAACACAAAAAAAGGGGAACTCCTCCCCTTTTCTGTTATAGCGATATTTTAAACTTACACGTAATTATTCAACATAACCGGCATTACCAGCATCAGAATATTTTCACTTTCATCGTTAGAAGTTGGCATAAGCAAGCCGGCCCGGTTAGGCGTAGAAAGTTCCAGCGATATTTCGTCGGAATCAATATTATTCAGCATCTCAATTAAGAAGCGGGCATTAAAGCCAATCTCCATGTCTTCGCCGTCGTACTGGCACGAAAGCCGCTCGTTAGCTTCGTTCGAGAAATCTAAATCTTCGGCCGAAACATGCAGTTCGCTGCCGGCAATCCGCAACCGAACCTGGTGCGTGGTCTTATTTGAATAAATTGAAATACGCTTAATAGAGCTTAATAAATCGTAGCGGTCAATTACCAACCGGTTCGGGTTCTGGGCCGGAATAACGTTTTCGTAATCCGGGTAACGCTCATCAATCAGGCGGCAAACCATCCGGATGTTCTCAAAACTGAAAAACGCGTTAGAAGTATTAAACTCAACCCGCACCGTAGTAGGCTCGGACGGCAACGTAGCCTTCAATAAAGTAAACGCTTTGCGCGGAATAATAATAGAAGCCGAATTACCAGTCGGAACATCGAACCGGCGATAACGCAGCAAACGGTGGCCATCGGTGGCTACAAACGTAATATTGTTATCGTTTAGCTGCACAAAAATACCGGTCATGGCGGGGCGCAACTCATCGGTACTAACGGCAAAAATGGTTTTGTTAATCGCCCGGGCCAGCAAATTAGATGGCACTTCAATGGAGTTGTTGCTTTTTACCACCGGTACCCGCGGGAAATCGGTGGCGTTTTCGCCGGAAAGTTTGTAGCGGCCGTTGGCGGAACTTAATTCAATGGTATAAGTTTCTTCATCGATGGTAAAAGTTACCGGCTGGTCGGGTAAGTTCTTCAACGTATCGAGTAAAATACGGGCAGGGGCAGCAATCCGGCCATTCTCCTTTGCCTCTACGTGCATTTCGGTTATCATCGACGTTTCCAGGTCGCTGGCCGTAATGGTGAGGGTACCATCGTTTATCTCGAAAAGAAAGTTTTCCAGAATGGGAACAACCGGATTAGAGGCAATAACACCGTTGATGCTCTGTAGCTGTTTTAATAAAGCCGAAGACGATACAATAAATTTCATTCCGATCAGTCGTTTATATTTTTAAATTAATCTTTATCAGGGAATTATTAACTAAACCGCAGGGGCCAGTAAGCAACCAATCTTTTGCCGCTATTTTGATGAAGCAAATTAGGTTAATTTACCTAATAATTAAAAATAATCTTTTAGAAAATAAGCTGGACGCTTAACTATTAAGAACCGGCATATTTCCGTTTGCGGAGGTAATAACGCCCTATACCAAAGCTGACCAGCAAAATTAAAGGCAATACCAGGTTAATTAATTGCCACTTTTGTTTTTCTTCTTTGGCCTTAACTCTATCCAGCGGCCTGAGTACAATTTCTTTTGCCCGCAACGAAACCAGATTGGTTTCATCTAGTAAATAATCTACGGCATTGGTAGCAAAATCTTTATTGGCGTAAGTCGCGCCGGAATAACGGTCGAAGCCCAACCGGAAAGGTTGTTTGGTTTTAGGGTTTACTTCGTTCCGGATTAAATCACCATCGGCTACCACTACCAATTTGCTTGGCTTGCCTTCACTTTGAATATTTACGTTTGTAATACCGGCTGGCAGCGGGCGATTGGCAAACACCGAACGAAACTGGCCTTCGAGTAAATAACCCAATACCTGCGGACCAGCGGTAAATTCTTCGGGTTTAGGTGGAACGCGGGCCTCGTTTAAATTTATACTGGCCGGCATTTGCACCACCCGCGAGTAAGGCGACGTTGCTATTAAAGGCGTTTTCTTAATATTCTTAGCCCGCACCGAATCTATGTTACTCACAAATTTGCTGTACAAAGCATCCAGGTTGCGCGTAATAGTGTGCTTGTTAAACCCGTTTATAATGGGGTAATAACGCCAGTTCATAAGCTGGGTTTGCGGCTGGTTGCCCAACATGCCTACCACCATCGGAATTTGGCCCGCATTAATATCCTGCACCAGATTGCCGTTTAAACGTACCCCGTAATTAAATAATAAATCCTGCAAATTCAGTTCCAGCGGTAAAGCTACGGTTCCTTCGGTCCGGATACTGTCCAGGGAAATATTAACCGGATCAATAAAAAATAAAGCCCTGCCGCCGCCAACAATAAACTGATCAAGTTTGAATTTTTCGGCTTCGGAATATTTGAGCAAAGGCTTGGCTACCACAACGGCATCCAGGGCTTTTAAATCTTTAACTTTGGTTAAATCGACCCAGAATACATCGTACGTTTTTTGTAAAGTAGTAATGAAATCGGCGGCTTCCAGCATCCCCAGTTCGCCGTGGCCTTCTATAAAGCCAATGCGCTTGCGCTGGGTTTGGGTAAGTTGCCGAATGGCCGATGCCAATTCAAATTCCAAACCTTCAATCGATTGGTTTAGCTGTTCGTCGGGCGGCGCTGCCTGGTTGCCTTTCAAAAATATTACCGGTACTTCTTTGCCTTTGCTGGAAACAATGCCGCCCGGAAATATTATTTTCTCTACAGTTTTATCACCCTCCGTCGAAACCAGGTTGGTGGGCTGCAAACCTTTGGCAATAAGTTGCTGGTAATAATTATTGCGTTTTTCCGGATTAGTATTGCTGCTGGGATTTATAAAATTAAACTGAACCCGGTCATCGGAGTAAACCCGGAATTCTTCCAGCGTTTCGCGCACAGAATTTTGCAGGCGTTTAAAACGCGCCGGGAAATCGCCGGCCAGGTAAACATCGACCGTAATATCTTCTTTTAAATTGGCTAGTAATTGCTTGGTAACCGGCGCAATAGAATAGCGTTTGTCTTCGGTTAAATCTACCCGGAAATATACATTTGCCAGCAAAATATTCAGGAGCAGCAAAATGCCGACCGCTCCTATAAACAAATAAATATCCTTTTTTTTCCGGGACGTGCTGGCGCTGGTTGTTTTTTCTTCTACCATTTCCGGCTCTCCAGCACTAATTTAGTTCCTAACAACAAAAGCACAATTACACTTAAAAAATACAAAATATCCCTCGAATCGATTAAGCCTTTACTTAAAGCATTGTAGTGAAAAGAAATACCTAACGAACTGATAATGTATTGTATATCGCCGCCCATTTCTATAGTAGCAATATAATCGAAACCAATATAAATCAGGAAACTCAGAAATACCGCCAGGATAAAAGAAACAATTTGGTTTTCTGTAATGGCCGAAGAAAATACCCCAATAGCGGTAAATATAGCCGCTAGAAAAACCAAGCCAATGTAAGAGCCCGTTACCGCCGCCGAATCGATATTGCCCTCCGGATTACCCAACGAATACACACTGTAATAATAAAGCAAAGTAGGCACCAGCGAAAATATTACTAGCAGCAAACAAGCAAAGTATTTGCCCAGAATTAATTGCAAATCCGTAATAGGTTTGGTAAGGAGTAATTCCAGCGTACCGGCTTTCTTTTCTTCGGAAAAGCTGCGCATGGTTATGGCCGGAATCAAAAACAAGAAAACCCAAGGCGCCATACTGAACAAGGTTTGCATATCGGCGTAACCGTATTCCAGCACGCTGGTTTCCGGAAAGACCCACATAAACAAGCCTATTGCTACCAGAAAAACCCCGATAACAATGTAGGCAATCATGGAATTTAAAAAACTATTTATTTCTTTTTGCAGAATTGCAAACATGGTTTTTGAATTATGAATTAAAAATTATGAATTAGAGATAAGGCGTTTTTAAGAAGAACTTAAAGTCAAAAAGGAACTTATAATTCATAATTTTTAATTTCTAATTTTAAATTTATTTACTGGTTAGTTGTTTAAATATTTGTTCCAGTGAATTTTCTTCCTGCCGTAAACCAACCAGGCTCCATTGCTGATTACCGGCCAAAGTAAATATTGCCGAACGCACATCCTGACCGGGCAAAGAACGAATCCGATATTTATTATTGGTTAGTGTTTCGACGTTTGAAATTGCCGGTATAGATGAAAACAAACTAATATCTATGGGGCTTTCAAATTCCGCAATAGTCAGGACTTCGTTTTTATTTAAGTTTTCCAGCTCTCTTACCTCCGCATCGGCCACTACCGCTCCTTGGTTTATTATTACTACCCGGTCGCAAATGGCGGTTACTTCCTGCATAATATGCGTTGAGAAAATAACTGTTTTTTCACGGCCAATATTTTTAATCAAGCCGCGGATTTCGCTTAACTGGTTGGGGTCCAAACCGGTGGTAGGTTCATCCAGAATTAAAACTTCAGGGTCATGAATCAGGGCCTGAGCCAAACCCACCCGCTGCCGGTATCCTTTCGATAGAGACCCTATTTTTTTGCCCTGTTCAATTGTTAAGCCGCAAAGGTCTACCATTTCTGCAGTCCGTGCTTTCAGTTGGCTACCTTTAAGGCCGTTTACCGAACCGGCAAATTGCAGGTATTCTTTCACGTACATATCCAGGTAAAGCGGGTTGTGCTCGGGCAAATAGCCTACCTGCCGCCTTACCTGAATAGGATCGGTAATTACATCGTAACCATTTACCAGAATGGTACCGGCGGTGGGTGGCAGAAAACAAGTGGCAATTTTCATGGTGGTAGATTTACCCGCGCCGTTTGGCCCCAGAAAACCCAAAATTTGCCCTTTGTTTACTTTAAACGAAATATTATCAACTGCCCGCTGGCTGCCAAAAAGTTTTGTAAGACCCTTTACTTCTACCGACATTAAATATTCTTCTGGGATTTAACCTGGTTTTAAAACGTGCAAAGATAAAGATAAATTACTTGGGTCTTTGGGGTTTTCCTTTGGGTTGTAAAGGCCGCACCTCAATATCTACGTGGTGGTAATTAGGCGGCGATTGCAAGGCGTGTAAAATAGTTGAGGCAATATCTTCGGGTTGCATCATGTTTTCGGGAGCGGTGGCATTATCAAAATCACTGAAAAAATTGGTGTTAACCGAACCCGGGTAAATGCAGGTAACTTTCACGCCAAACTCCCGCACTTCTTTGTACAAAGCCTGCGACATGCCCCGTACGGCAAATTTGGTGGCGCAATAACCCGATGCTTTTTCTACGCCGTTTAAACCCGCCAAAGACACAATATTTACAATGTGCCCTTCCTCCTGCTTTTTCATGTCGGGCAAAACTGCTCTGGTGCAATAAAAAAGCCCGTGCACATTCGTATCAAACATCAGGTGCCAATCCTCTACTGATTGTTCATCGAATAAACCTTGCTTACCCAAACCCGCATTATTTACCAGCACCGATATTGGTTTACCAGCCTTTTCTATTGTCTGAAGTTGCGCCCGTTCTACGGCATCTTGCTTACGCACATCTACTTCAACAAAGAAAAAATTAGGATGATCCAGTGGGGCAGCGCGCCGGCCCCAACCGGCTACTGTCGCGCCTTTTTCTAAAGCGGCCTTTGCTGTTGCTAATCCAATGCCGGAACTTACCCCGGTAATTACTACTAATTTGTTTTCCAGATTCATAGTTTTATTTTTTTATTTCGAGTTCATCGTTTAATACTGATGCCGACAAATTATGGTGTGTTTATGGTATAATTTTATAGCTAATAGACAATAAGTTAAAGACTGTTTTTTATAAACATTATTCATCGATAAAATCAAATATCCATATTTTAAATAACTGGTTTTAAGTTAATTATTTTATAAATTTATATTATTCCTTAAACCTCACTCAAGTCATTCAGGAGGAAGCTATTTGGCTACTTGCTAAATAGTTTCCTCCTGAATGACAGAGATAGGCTTTAAGAACTAATTGAAAGTATACACTTTAGTTTGCGTACCATCAGGTAATATGTAAATCCAGATTTTGTAAATCACTACTTTAACTTTCAATATCGCCTAGCTGCGGGCGAATCAATATTTCTTCTACTACGGTGCTGGCCGACATACCGTACGCATTGCTAACGGCACAAGCCACATCTTCTGATTTCATAAACCGTTCGGCAGGCAAATCTACGCCTTCCCAACTGGCCGTTAAAGTGGCACCGGGTAAAATGGCGGTTACTTTTACATCGTGTTTTTTCAGTTCTTCGCGTAAAACTTTGGTTAAGCCATACAAGGCGTATTTGGCTACGCAATAAGAGCCGCCATTGGTATAAGGTGTAATACTGGCCGTAGAACACATCATAAATATATGCCCTGACTTTCTTTTCATCATATCCTCTACCAAACCTTTGGTAATGCGGTAAGCACTTAACAAATGGTTATCCAGCATAAACGGCAAAGCGGTACTATCTTCTTCGGTAATTTTACCCGGAATAAATACGCCGGCATTATTTACCAAAACATCAATTTTAACCTTTAAACCTTTTACATAATTAATAAACGCTTCTACGGCTATGGGATCGGCAATATCGGTAGCCAAATAAAATACTTTAGAAAACGTATATTGCTGTTCAATTTTTAATTTAAGTGCTTTTAAATCGCGCTCTGTTCTGGCACAGGTAATAATATGAAAGCCATCGGCGGCAAATTTTTCGATGATTGCCCGGCCAATGCCTTTCGTTCCGCCTGTTACCAATATATATTTTTCCATATTAGTTAGGTTGTTTATCAATTTTCCCCGTAATATAGTCATAACAAAATAGACACCGATATTTTAGTTATTTCGTACATCCCCTTTATGAAAACATTAGGTAGTTATTTACTTTTTCTGAATACATTAATACGCCGGGGCGAATCGTTCCGGATTTTATTTAACCGAACCATGGACGAGGCTATTTTAATTGGCATTAACTCCGTGTTTATTGTAGGTATTGTATCTACGTTTATTGGGGCGGTAACCTGCGTCCAAATTTCTTATAACCTCACCAATGCTTTAATTCCGCGTTCTACCATTGGCTTTATGGTACGTGAAATGACCATCCTGGAGTTGGCTCCCACCATTACTTCTATTGTACTGGCCGGTAAAGTAGGCTCTAATATTGCCGGTGGTTTAGGTACCATGCGCATAACCGAACAAATTGATGCGTTAGAAGTTATGGGTATAAATTCGGCTTCTTACCTGGTTTTGCCTAAAATCATTGCCTCTTTATTAATGTTTCCGCTGCTGGTAATTTTGGCGATGACCCTTTCCATATTGGGCGGTTATGTAGCCGGTAGTTTATCGGGTGCTTTATCGGCGCAGGAATACGTAGAAGGCTTGCGGAGTGAGTTTATTCCTTACAACATTGTTTTTGCCTTAATAAAATCTTTTGTTTTTGCCTTTTTAATATCTTCTATCTCGTCTTATTTGGGCTATAATACCAAAGGCGGCGCATTAGAAGTAGGCGCAGCCAGTACCAAAGCCGTTACCAACAGCATTATAGCGGTTTTAATTGCCGACTTTGTTTGTGCGTATGTGTTGTTGTAAGCAATAATATTTACAAAAATAATTGGCAATATTCTGAATTTAAAAGCAATTATTCAGTAACCGGGCAGTTTACTTACCTGGCTTTTGCTGAAGCAAATTATTGATAATAGAAATGATTGAAATTCATAACATACAAAAATCCTTTAATGGTGTAAAAGTACTCAACGGCATTTCGGGCATTTTTGAATCTGGTAGAACCAACCTGCTTTTAGGAGCCAGCGGTACCGGAAAAAGTGTGTTGCTGCAATGCATTGTGGGCCTGATAAAACCAGATTTAGGCAGCATTACCTACGATGGCAAAGTTTTTACAAACAACAAACTAGATTTAAAACAGGAAATCCGGCGTAAAATAGGCATGCTTTTTCAGGGTAGCGCCTTATTCGACTCGATGAACGTAGAAGAAAACGTGGAATTCCCGTTGCGGATGCTTACCAAAATGGGCCGGGAAGAACGCCGGGAACGGGTAGAATTCTGCCTGAAGCGGGTAGGTTTGGAAAATGCCGGTAAAAAAATGCCTTCGGAAATAAGCGGCGGTATGAAAAAACGCGTGGGTATTGCCCGCGCCATTGCACCTAACTCCCGGTATTTGTTCTGCGATGAACCCAATTCGGGCCTCGACCCGCTTACCGCTATTAAGATTGATGAATTAATTTACGAATTAACCAAAGAATACGACATTACCACCGTAATTGTAACCCACGATATGAACTCAGTTATGGAAATAGGCGATAATATTATGTTTTTGCACAAAGGCAATAAATTGTGGGAAGGCGGTCGGGAAGAAATAATGGACACATCGGTTCCGGAACTAAAAGAATTTATTTTTGCCAGCAGCCTCATGCGGGCCGCTAAAAAAGTAGACGAAGAACTAGGTTCTTTAGATGAATTATCTACTATCCAAACCAACCGGGAACCAGAAGAAGAAAAGCCCCAGGAATAAAAAAAGCAGAGCCTGTATTTAAAGCTAAATACAGGCTCTTAGAATATTATGTAATTGTATATAAACTAATACTTACCTATATACTTATTACTTTAAGATTAATTTCTTTTATTCAGCTCATCGCGAATTTTGGCAGCTCTTTCGTAATCTTCTTTCTCCAGGGCCTCGTCCAACAACTTATTTAGTTCATCTACAGATACATCGCGTAAATTACTTTTAGCTTCGGCACTAATAGCGCTGGTAGCAGATGTTTCAATCTCGTCGGTTTCTTCTTCGTCGTCTTCTTCTAAATCGCTTAAAATAATACCAGCTTCCGATAAAACACTTTCAACAGTATAAATCGGCACACCAAACCTAAGGCCAATGGCTATGGCATCCGAAGGTCGCGCATCCAAATCAAACTGCCGTTCGCCGTCGGAGCAAACAATTTTAGAATAAAAAACGCCTTCTTTTAAATCCGATATTAATACCTCCAATACACTTACTTGCAGATGCTGCGCAAAAGATTTAAATAAATCGTGCGTAAGTGGCCGGTTGGGGCTGATTTTTTCGATTTGAATGGCAATGGATTGCGCCTCGAACATGCCAATAATAATGGGTAACCGACGGTTGCCATCTTTTTCGCCGAGAACCAGCGCAAAAGAACCTGTTTGGGATTGGCTTGATGATAAGCCTAATATTTCTAATTGAATTTTTTTCACTGTATAAGTTCTATTGATTCAAAGCTCTTGCTGCTTCTGTTAATTTTGGTAAAACTTCAGCAACATCCCCTACTATGCCATAATCTGCCGCCTTAAAAAAGGGTGCTTCCGGATCTTTGTTGATAACGACAATTACTTTAGAAGAGTTAACGCCGGCTAAATGCTGAATAGCGCCGGAGATGCCGGCTGCAATATACAGATTTGGGCTGATAGTAGTACCGGTTTGGCCCACGTGCTCGTGGTGCGGGCGCCAACCCACATCGGCAACCGGTTTAGAACAAGCCGTAGCCGCCCCTAAAGCATCCGCTAAGTCTTCAATTAAATGCCAGTTTTCGGGTCCACGCAAACCGCGGCCACCCGAAACTACCACTTCTGCTTCGGTTAACAATATTTTACCAGTTGTTTTAATGGTTTCCTGCGGCGCACCGGCTAAATCGGCACTGGAAAAAGTTAAGGATAGTTGTTCTGTTTCGGCGGTACCTTCCTGCTCTACAATATCGAAGGTGTTTTTCTTAACAGCTATAATTTTGCGGTCGCCGGTTAAGTTTACATCGGCAAAAGCTTTGCCGGAGAAAACACCCCGTTGCACTTTAAAGGATTCGCCGCTTATTTCGGGTAAAGAAACTACGTTGGTGGCAAAGCTGGCGTTAAGTCGTACGGCCAAACGGGCTCCTACGGCACTGCCAATGGTGCTGTTGGCTAAAATTATTACCTTAGCCTGACTCGTTTCGGCCGCTTGGGCTATCACGTTCACATAAGCCGCAGGTACAAAATTTTTCACCTCCGGCTGATTATTGTAGTATACCTTAGTTATTCCTTGTTTGCCTAGTGCTGTTAAAGCTTCCGGGTTTATATCGCCTATGGCTACCGCCGCAGCGGTGGTGCCAAGTGTTTGCGCCACCTGAAAGCCGTAAGAAGCTACTTCTAACGCTGATTTTTTAATTTGCCCTTCGGCGCATTCAATTAAAACTAATACCGCCATCGTTCTTTAAATTACTTTCGCTTCGTTTCTTAACAACCTGATTAATTCACCCGCGTTGGCCGGATCAATCAGTTTTACGCCGGTTTTCTTTTCGGGTAAGCTATAACTTTCGTAAGAGGTAGCTGGCTGGGCTTCTATAGCGGGAACTACTTTTAGGGGTTTGGTGCGGGCCGTCATGATGCCGCGCATATTGGGTATGCGGGGCTCGGCCATGGGTTGCTGGCAACTAGCTACCAACGGCAAATTAACCGTAATAATTTCTTTGCCGCCTTCAATTTCCCGCTCCAGGGTTGCCGCCGTACCGTTCACGTCTAATTTAATGGCCGGTACAATGGCCGGTATACCTAATATTTCGGCTACCATGCCATGCACCTGAAAACCATTATAATCTACCGATTCTTTTCCCATTAAGATTAAATCGTAGCCACCTTCCTGTGCGTAATGGGCAATTTGCCGGGCCACAAACAAGGCATCAACCGGTTTGGCATCTACCCGAATGGCTTCATCGGCCCCAATGGCCAGGGCTTTTCTAATATTTGCATCAGAATCGGCTTCACCTACGTTTATAACCGTAACGGTTCCGCCCTGTGCTTCTTTAAGTTCAATGGCCCGGGTTAACGCGTATTCGTCATAAGGATTTATAACAAATTGCACCCCAGCCATATTGAAATTTTTATTATCAGGCGTAAATGTAATTTTTGTTGTGGTATCCGGAACGTTACTTATACAAACTAATATCCTCATCCTTGAAATATTACGTTATACCTATAAATTTGGGCGAAGTTAAATAATTTTATATCAAATAGAAATGACACCTACCCGTTTAGAGCAACTTTTGGAATTTTATAAAGAAGATCCGTCTGACGCTTTTACTGTTTATGCCTTAGCCACCGAATACTTAAAAATAGATACCCAGAAATCAAAAGAATATTATGAGCAACTGCTCGCCGAGCACCCCAACTACGTGGGTACTTACTACCATGCTGCCAAACTGTACGATGAATTGGGCCAAAAAGATGAGGCCGAACAGGTTTATAAGAAAGGAATGCAAATTAGCCGGCAGGAAGGCAACATGCACGCTTTCTCAGAATTACAGCAAGCTTACAACAAATTTATGGGCCTGGATTACGAAGATGATTAATCATCTTCTACCCTATTTTTCTTCTCCGCTAGCTTCAGAAATCTAACTGTAAACTTTTTACCAGGCCTCCCACCAATAGTTAATCGGTTAAAGGTGGAATTCTGGTGGGCGTATCGGCACCCGAAATAATGCTGGTTGCGCCTTTCGCAATAGCTTTAATAATTTGCGTCATGTTGCTGATATTCAAGCTTTCAAACTCATCGTCTACGGAGTGATATAATTTATCGGTATCTAATTTATCGGAAGATATGCTGTGCGCAGGTACGCCTAAGCGGGCTAACGTGGCATTATCGGAACGGTAAAATAAATTTTGCTGGGTGTACGGGTCCGGATGAAACTGGTAAGGGCTGCCGGCCAGGTTCTTTTGCAGAATAGTGCCAAAATCGGAACGTTCGAAACCCGTAATAAAACCCGCATTTGGCCCGAACTGCGATTCTTTACCAATCATTTCAATGTTAAACATGGCTGAGATTTTAAGCGGGTCTAGTTGCTTCGAGAAATATTGGGAACCAAAACCGCCTACTTCTTCGGCGGTGAAAGCCACAAATATTAAGGTGCGTTCGTTGTTTTTCTGCTTTTTAAAATGTTTCGCTAATTCTATAACCGCCGTGGTGCCCGAAGCATCATCGTCGGCGCCATTGGCAATAGAATCGCCGTTAATCGGCTCTAAAATGCCAATATGATCGTAGTGGGCCGAAAATATAACGAATTCTTCTTTCCGGGATTTGCCCGGCAGCACCCCAACCACATTATTTAGTGTCTGTTCGGTTACCTTGTTTTTTATGGCCACCGTAAATGTATTTATTTGGGGTAAGTCCGTTAAAATAAATATTACGCCGTTTGGCTGTTTTTGCAGTTTAATATTGGAATGCTCCAGGTAATTTTTGTAGCGTTTAAAGATGGCGGCATGCGCGGGATCTACCAAAACCAGCGTGTTTTCGGTCTGGTTTAAATATTTACCGGCTTCGGCCACAAAATTGGCAGAAGCAGTAATATTTGCCTGCTTAACGGCCGGATTGTTCTGGGTTAGGTTAAGTTCTTCTGTTGCAACACTGGCAATCACCGCTTCGGCGGGTATAATATCGCCGTTTAAAGTTACCTGCTGACTGGTAGGTTTAATCTGGTAAGTAGTAAAAGATTGCTCGTAAGTATTTAAACCCGACAAATGTTCTAAGCCAATTTTTTTAAACTCCTGCTGAATAAAGCTGCTGGCTTTTTGAATACCCGCCGTAAACACTTGCCGGCCCTGCATATCATCCGCAGATAAAGTCCGGACAATCCGGGCTACTTCTTTCTCTTTAATTTTTATTTTCTGAGCCGTTGCCGGCCCTAAAAAGCCTAAAGACAGACCTAAGATTAAATAGCGTTTTTGCATAGTTTTATTCGGTATTAAATGGCATAAGGCCTTCCGGCCTGGTAAAAATTGTAATTGCGTATATTAATATTGGCTGTTGCAATTACGTAATTTTAAACAAGATTTTGTTTCTTCTGGAATATTTGAATACAGCAACTCATTTAAAACATCAAGTGCCCAAACTAACTATACCCGGAGAAGAACTATTAGACGAAAACTTTACAATAATTCTAATATAATATTTACCCCCAACTCGTTATAAAAATAACATTACCTACAGTTTCACTTGCTTTAAAATATCTACAAATATTCCTACAATTAATAAACTTCCATTACACTAATTTGCGTACATACCCCACGGAAAATTTATTCTTTATGAAAAAGCTTTTAATTACCTGTTTATTTTTAGTCCTGGGTCTGGCCTATAGTTTTGCCCAAACGGCACACAGCCATACCCCAAACCATAGCTGCTGCACCAACCCCTACCAGGCCCCAACCGCTTTTGCTATGCTAACCCATGATAAACAATTTGTAAGCGGCCACGCCTCGCCGTTGCCTTACGTACACGTGAGTGCGGTTGGCAAAATGATAACCTTTAGTACACCCGATGGTAAAACCGGACGCGCTTACGAGTTAAAGCCAGCTAAAAAATCGAATAAATATTTATTTGTTTTCCAGGAATGGTGGGGTTTGAACGACCACATTAAAAAAGAAGCCGAAAGCTATTTTAATGATTTAGGTGAAGTAAACGTAATTGCCCTGGATTTATACGATGGCAAAGTTGCTACCAATTCGGAGGAAGCTGTTAAACTGGTGCAAGCTGTTAATTCTGAACGAGCAGAAGCCATTATTAAAGGTGCCCAGGAATACGCGGGTAAAAAAGCCGAAATTGCAACCATTGGTTGGTGCTTTGGCGGAAGCTGGTCTTTGCAGGCAGCCATTATTGGGGGTAAGAAAACAGTGGGGTGTGTTATGTTCTACGGCATGCCTGAGAAAAATGTAGATCGTTTAAAAATGCTAAATTCTGATGTACTGGGATTTTTTGCCGGAAAGGAAAAAAATATTAACCCCGAAGTAGTTAAAGAATTTGAAGCCAACATGAAAGCTGCCGGCAAAAAAATAAGAACCCGCATTTACGATGCCGAGCACGCTTTTGCCAATCCTAGCAACCCTAACTACCACCAGAAATTTGCCGCCGAAACCCACCGCTTAGCAGCCAGCTACTTACGTGATCGTTTCGATTTAAAAGAACAATTCAACCTAAAGAATAACTAAGGGTAAGGAAATATTTTTAGTAAAAAAGAGGAGGTTAACAGTTGTGTTAACCTCCTCTTTCTTTTTTGAGTATTTTACAAACGCTTATTTTAATTTATAAACCCAACTGCTCCCTCAATTCATAAGTAGCCCGTAATTTATTTACTAATCTTTCCGATTCGGCAAAGTTTAAAGTTTGGGCACCATCGGAGGCGGCCTCTTCGGGTTTTTCGTGGGTCTCGTAAATAATACCGTCGGCACCAGCCATAACGGCGGCCAAAGCCATTGGCTCAATGTACTCCCGTATACCGATACCGTGCGAAGGATCTACAATAACCGGCAAATGGGTTTTATCTTTTAAAATCGGAACTGCGTTTAAATCTAGAGTATTGCGGCTGGCCGTTTCGTAGGTCCGGATGCCGCGTTCGCACAAAATCAGTTTTTCGTTACCGGCTGAAAAAACGTACTCTGCCGAATACAACAATTCATCAATGGTGCCGGAAATGCCACGTTTAATCATCACGGGTTTATCAACTTTGCCCAGCTCATCCAGTAAATTAAAGTTTTGAGTGTTGCGGGCACCCACCTGAAATATATCTACATAATCCAGCATGGGCGCAATCTGCGACACCTGCATTACTTCGGTAATAATTTTAATCCCGTTCTCGCGGCACATGCGGTAAAATAACTTTAAGCCATCTATGCCCAAGCCACGGAAAGAATAAGGTGAACTCCGGGGTTTAAACACACCGCCCCGCATAATTTGAATATTATTGGCCTTTAAATGGTCGATGGTTTTCTGAATCTGGGTCTCATCTTCGATGGAGCAAGGACCGGCCATAATGGCAAAATTGCCTTGTTTAATTTGCAGCCCATTGCCTAAATCTACTACCGACGGATTTACTTTCCACTTCCGCGAAACCAGTTTAAAATCGTCAGAAACCCGGTGTAAATCTTTAATGCCAGGCATGTGGCCGATGGTCCGGATATCAAATTCACTTTTCCCGATGCCCACCAAATAATTGCAGCATTGGGTGTTCACCTCCGTTACTTTGTATTTCACCGACTTTAATCTGGAAACAATAGCGGCTTTTTCCTGCTGCTGTATTCCTTCCTTTAACTGAACAATCATTTTTTAAGCGGTTAGCTTTTAGTGGATAGTTTTAGCAATTCAAGATTTAAAAGGATACAACTAAGAAATAAATACTCGTAGTTAGTATTCTAATTATTAAATACTTAAATATGCCTTACTAAATAAATTATTCAAACTTAAGATTTAAGCAGAAACAGACTCCGGAGCTTTTACTTCCTGGATGAATTGCCTGATATTTTGCTCCAGGTTTTCTTTCTCCTGAATTACTTTGATAAAGGCACTACCAATAATGGCACCCTCAGCGTATTTACAAGCCAACTGGAAAGAAGAACGGTCGGAAATGCCAAAACCTATTAGCTTCGGATTTTTCAGGTTTAGGTTTTGAATGCGTTGGAAATATTGTAGCTGCTTGCTATCGCCGCCCACCTTTATACCGGTGGTGCTGGCCGAAGAAACCAGGTAAATGAAAGAATTAGTTAAATCGTCAATTTTCCGGATGCGTTCTTCGGCGGTTTGGGGTGTTACCAGGAAAATAAGGCTAAGGTTATATTTCTGGAACAAAGGCAGATATTCTTCTTCATATTCGTGCAAAGGCATATCCGGCAAAATTAGACCGTCAACGCCTACCCGCGCTGCTTCCTGGCAAAACTGCTCTATCCCAAACTGTAGTACTGGGTTCAGATAGCCCATTAGAATAATCGGCAAACTTACCTGGGCGCGTACTTCTGCCAATTGACTGAATAATTTTCGGATAGACATACCGTTGCGCAAAGCCTCTGTATTACTCGCCTGAATAGTGGGACCATCGGCTAAAGGGTCGGAATAAGGCATGCCAATTTCTACAATATCAGCGCCGGCGGCTTCCAGGGTTTTCAGCACTACGCCGGTGCTTTCGAGTTCGGGGAAACCGGCGGTAAAATATACGTTCAGGAGATTCTCCCGCTTCTCCCGGAATAAGGTAACTAATCTATTCTCCATTTGGTTTTTCGATATCTTCGAGGTAATTAATAATAGTCGCTAAATCTTTGTCGCCGCGGCCCGAAAGGTTAAGCACCACCACATCAGTTGGCTTCAGTTCCATTTTATTTAAAGCCGATAATGCATGGGCCGATTCTATGGCCGGAATAATGCCTTCCAGTCGGCTTAGCAACACCACGCTTTGCATGGCTTCGTCGTCGGTGATGCTGAAAAACTTGGCCCGGCCGGTTTCCCACAAATGTGCGTGCATGGGCCCAATACCCGGGTAATCCAGACCAGCCGATATAGAATGCGGTTCAACTATTTGGCCGTCTTCAGTTTGCATAAGCAAAGTTTTGCTACCATGAATAATTCCCAGCGTACCTAATACCGAAGTAGCCGCCGAAAAGCCTGTTTCTACCCCGTGGCCGGCGGCTTCTACGGCTACTAATTTTACATCGGGCTCGTTCAAGTAATGATAGAAAGCACCGGCGGCATTGCTCCCACCACCTACACAAGCCACCACGTAATCCGGATTAGCACGACCTTCTTTTTCCTGCAACTGTTGCTTTACTTCTTCGCTTATAACTGCTTGAAAACGAGCCACCATATCAGGGTAAGGATGCGGACCTACTACCGAACCAATAATGTAATGGGTATCTTCCGGATTGCTGATCCAATCCCGGATGGCTTCGTTTGTCGCGTCTTTTAAAGTCTGGCTGCCGGATGTTACGGGCACTACGGTAGCACCCAATAATTGCATGCGGGCCACGTTTGGCTTTTGGCGCTCCGTATCTATCTTGCCCATGTATACCACGCATTCTAAACCGGCCAAGGCGCAAACCGTAGCCGTAGCCACGCCATGCTGACCAGCCCCGGTTTCAGCAATGATACGGGTTTTGCCTAAGCGTTTAGCCAATAATATTTGCCCAACCGTGTTATTTATTTTGTGTGCACCGGTGTGGGCTAAGTCTTCGCGCTTTAAATAAATTTTGGCTTTAAACTTTTCGGATAACCGTTGGGCGTAGTACAAAGGTGTGGGCCGGCCTACATAATCGCGCAGCAAACCTTGCAATTCTTCCTGGAAACCCGGTTCATAAATAATCTCCAGGTATTTTTGCCGAAGTTCTTCTACGTTCGGGTACAGCATTTCCGGAATATAAGCGCCGCCATAATTACCATAGTACCCGCGTTCATCAACTGAATATTTCATTAATTTAGGATTTATAGCCAGTTTTTCCAGCCAAGCTTAAGTCTTTTATATCATTAATTTACGTCAGCTAAAGTACTGACTCACAGTAATATTTATCTTTTCATCTAAATATTAGGTTGTGGTTTCTGGCTCCCGTATTTGTCGGAAAAACGATGCTACTTTGTTGCTGTCTTTCAAGGCCGGGCTTAATTCAAACCGGCTGTTAATATCGATACCTTTTAGCAAGGGCAATTCTAAAGCTTTTATTTGCGCTGCATGCTCCAGATCGATGCCGCCACTCATGAAAAAAGGTGTTTCGCCGGAATAATTTTTTAATATTTCCCAATTAAACCGCACGCCATTGCCGCCGTATTCTTTTCCTTTAGTATCGAATAAATAATAATGGCAGGTTCCTTCGTAAGGCTTTAACGTATTAAAATCAAACGCATCATCAACCGAAAAAGCCTTTAACACTATCAAAGAAGCCGCTTTGAGTTCCTGACACATTGCCGGCGATTCCTCTCCGTGTAGTTGTACCGCATCCAGCTTATATTTTCTTACTTTTTCGAGAATATTTGCAACCGGTTCATTTACAAAAACCCCAACTTTTTGGGTACTCGTTGGTATCTGGTTTAAAATTTCTGCCGGAAGTTCTTCGCCTACAAACCGGCTTGATTTCGGGTAAAAAATAAAACCGAGGTAGTCTGGTTTTAAAGCCAGAATTGCTTCAATATTTTCTGCTTGCCGCATGCCGCACACCTTCAACCGGAGGGTATCCTGGGTTAATCTATTATCCAGATTAGCAGCAGCTTGCATACTTAAACTTCAGTTGTTTGTTGTAGCGCATGAATAAAATCGGCACAAGCTTTCTCGGGGCGGCTGGTTTTCATAAAGGCTTCGCCCATTAAAAATCCTTGGTAACCAAATTGGCGCAAATCCCGGATGGTTTCGGGTTTGCCAATGCCACTCTCCGATACTTTAATAAAGCTATCCGGAATAAGGGCGGCCAGTTCTTTAGAGGTTTCGATGCTGACGGTAAAATCTTTCAGGTTGCGGTTGTTTACGCCAATTACATCTACTTTGTCGCTGAGGGTGCGCTCCAGTTCTTCCCGGTCGTGTACTTCCAGCAATATTTCCAGCCCTAGCGAGCGGGCAAAATCTGCCAGTTGGTTAAGCTTAGGTGTTTCCAGAATACCGGCAATCAGCAATATTACATCGGCCCCAATTGATTTGGCCTCTATAATTTGGTATTCATCCACGATAAAATCTTTGCGCAGAATGGGACAGAAATTATACTTGCGGGCAGTAGTTAAGTCTTCGTTTTTGCCGCCGAAATAATTCTGGTCGGTTAGTACCGAAAGCGCCGAAGCACCCGCCTGCATGTAACCCATGGTTGTTTTCTCGACGGAAGCATGAGGGTTTATCATACCCAAGGACGGCGACTTGCGTTTAAACTCCGCAATAATGCCACTTAAATTTGGCCGCAAGAGATATTTTTTTAAAGAAACGGGCTGCGTTTCGAAGTAGATGCTCCGCTCCAGTAATTTTACCGGCACAATACTTTTGCGGTCGGCTACTTCTGTTTGTTTATACGCCGCAATTTCTTCCAGAATATTCATTTTTGTTACGTTAACTATGGCTTAAAACCATAGATGAAAAGTTTAAGTAAAACTTAATATTATATTTAAAATAAGCAACTTAATTTAATTGCAGATAAATATTACTTGTACCTTTAAAATTAAGCAAGCAACTTTTTAAAGGCCTGCAAAGCATTGCCCGATTCCAAGGATTCGCGAGCGGCGGCGATGGCCTCCGGCACCTTTAATTTAGGGTTAGCGCAAAATATTGCCATGCCGGCGTTGGCGATTACCGCATTTTTCTGCGTTTCGGTTCCTTTGTTTTCCAGCACATTTTTAAAAATTGCCGCCGATTCTTCTACGGTGTCACCCCCTTTTAATTCAGCCTGATTAACGGTTTTAAACCCTAACGATTCCGGCGTAAGCAGGTGTTCGCCTTCGGCCATTACCATTTTAAACGGCGAGGTTAGAGATATTTCGTCGTAGCCATCCAGCGAATGCAGTATAATATAGCGCTTGTTGGTTTGCTGATATAAATAATTATATAGCCGCAATAGTTCGAGGTTAAACACGCCTACCATCTGAAAATTAGGCAGCGCCGGATTTACCATGGGGCCCAGAATATTAAAAAATGTTTTCAGTCCAAGTTCTTTCCGGATCGGGCCAAAGTTTTTCATGGCCGGGTGGAAAACCTGGGCGTGTAAAAAACAAATATTGGCTTCGTCGAGTTTACGGCGCAAAAAATCCGAATCATTGGTAAACTGATAACCAAAGTGTGCCATTATATTGGAAGAGCCGCAGATAGACGATACCCCGAAGTTACCGTGTTTGGCTACTTTGTAACCGGCTCCGGCCACTACAAAAGAAGCCAGCGTGGAAATATTAAAAGTATCTTTGCTGTCGCCGCCGGTGCCGCATAAATCTATTACATCGTGGGTACCCAAATCCGGCTTGATGCACAATTCGAGCATGGCATCGCGAAAACCTTCCAGTTCACTTACGGTAATATTCCGCATCAGGAAAACCGTAATAAAAGCCGCCATTTCGCTTTGGTTATAACGGCCCTGACTCAAGTCCATTAAAACCTGCCGGGCAGTTTCTTTTGTAAGGGCCTTTTGCTCAATTAAATGAATTAATATTTCTTTCATAATAATTTAAGGTGCTGCTTTGCTAATGTGCTGATGTGCTAATGTGCTGATGTGCTAATGTGCTGATTTGTTAATTTAAAAATGTAGCAATAATAGGTTGTTTTCCAAAGCTTTAAACATAAGGCTACTAGCTAAAAAACAAATCCTAACAACTAATTACTAATTGCTAACAACTTAAAAATCAAATCCAGCTTTTTTTAGGCGTAATAGAGCCTTTCAGCCAGGTACGCATCATGGTATCGCCATGCTCAGTTAAGATAGATTCGGGGTGAAACTGCACGCCTTTTACATTGTATTCGCGGTGGCGCAAGGCCATTATTTGTCCTTCATTATCTACGGCCGTAACTTCCAGTTCGTGGGGCATTGATTTAGGTACTACTACCCAGGAATGATAGCGGGCGGCTTTAAATTCGTGGGGTAAACCCCGGAATATTGGTTCGTTGTTGGAAGAAACCCGGATGGGTGTAGCTACGCCGTGCACGGGTTCCGGTAAATTCAGGAGCGAACCACCAAAAGCTTCGGCAATGGCCTGGTGCCCCAGGCAAACGCCAAATATTTTCTTGGTAGGTGCGTAGCGTTTAATTAATTCGGGCATAATACCGGCTTCGGCAGGTACGCCCGGACCCGGCGAAAGCAGAATATTATCGTATTCCTCCACCGCATTCAGCTCAATTTTATCGTTCCGGTAGACATCCATCTTCGAACCGTAACCTAGCTTCTTAATTAATTGCACCAGGTTATAAGTAAACGAATCGTAATTATCCAACACTAATATTTTCATCTTCTGAAAAGTTTAAAGTTTAAGGTTAAAAGTTGAAGGTTATCCACTATTGCCTTAAACCTTTAATATTTACTTTATTTTATTCCGGTAATCTTTAATGTATTTAAACTTTCAACCATTAACCTTATTAAATATCTGCGGCTAAAATTAAGGCTTTGCGGAGGGCTGCTAGTTTGTGGTTTACTTCGTTTAGTTCCGACTCCAGCACCGATTTAGCTACCACCCCGGCACCCGCCTGGTAATACAAACGGTTTTGCACGCTTAGGAAAGATCGGATCATAATGGCGTGGTTAAAGTCGCCGTTGAAACCAATAAAGCCAATGCAACCACCATAATAGCCCCGGCCGGTTGGTTCCAGTTCATCTATAATGCTCATGGCTTTATATTTAGGCGCGCCCGATAAGGTGCCGGCCGGGAAAGTATCGGCCACCATTAACATGGGGGCTACTTCTTTGCTGCGGTTGCTCGTAACTTTAGAAACCAGGTGAATAACGTGCGAATAATATTGCACTTCTTTAAATACCTCCACGTTTACATCGTCGCCGTGGCGGCCCAGGTCGTTACGGGCCAAATCTACGAGCATTACGTGTTCGGCATTTTCTTTGGGGTCTTCGTAAAGTTTGCGGGCCAGTTCGGCGTCTTTGGCATCGTCGCCGGTGCGCCGGAAAGTACCGGCAATCGGGAAAATACTGGCTTTATTGCCTTTTAATAATATCTGAGCTTCCGGCGAAGAACCGAAAATTTTAAAATTGCCGTAATCGAAATAAAATAAATAAGGCGAAGGATTAATGGAGCGCAGCGCCCGGTAGGCATTAAATTCATCGCCTTTAAAACCTTGCGAGAACCGGCGCGAAAGCACAATCTGGAACACATTGCCAATATTACAATGGTGCTGCCCTTGTTCAATTACTTTTAAAAATTCTTCGTCGGTATAGTTAGACGTTTCGTCGTCGTTGGCTTTAAAAGAAAAAGAAGGAATATTTTTATTGCGGATAAGCGCTTCCAGATTAGCCAAACCTTTGCCGTCGTTGTTTTCGTCGATGCTGTGTTCAAAAATATACAGGTCGTTTTTGAAATGATCCACCACAATTACGTAGCGGTACAGGCTATAGTATATTTCGGGTAAACCTTCGTAAGCCGTTTCTTTAGGCCGGAAATTTATATCTTCGTAATACGTTACGGCATCATAAGCCATGTAACCAAACAAGCCGTTGTTTACAAAATTATAATCGTGCTTTTTAACGTAGAAGCAGTTTACAAACTCTTGCAGGTGCCTTACGGCTTCGCGCCGGTCTTCTAAAGCAATTTGCTCTACTTTGCCATCCGGAAAATATTGGCTGATTACGCCATTCTTTAATTCAAATCCACCAATCGGATCGCAACAAATATACGAGAAGCTATTTTCATGACCATGATAATCAGAGCTTTCCAGCATAATGCAGTTGCGGTATTTATCGCGCAATTGTAAATAAATACCCACCGGGGTAACGGTATCGGCTAATAAATGCTTGTGAACCGTATAGAGTTTAAACTTATCCATTTAAAAAGATTCGTTGATGTAAGTAAACAAAAAAGCCCAAGTGTGAACTTGGGCTTTCTTTTATGCGCTATGATAAAATTACAGGTATGCCGCGTTCACGCTCTTAGTTTTCTAAAAGGTGCCACCAACCAGCAGTATGTAATGTTATGTTCTTCATTCTGTCGCAAATATAAAGGTGCTTTTGGTTTATCCAAAATATTTTAATTTAAAATTGAGCGAAGGCAGGTTTAAGTTGTAGCCTGCTAATTAATTAGTTTTTGTATCCGGAATATTACGCCATTTACGGCTGCTTGCTTATAGCTTAACTTTTATTCTGATCCTACTACTTTACCTTTCCCCGCTAATACTGCTTGGCGGCTCGAATTTCAGAAATAAATCAATTTCAGCTAACCAAATATTACTCCAATTTAGCAGCAATATGGATTTTAGTAGTAGCACAATAAAATTTGCCCCGTTAAATATTTACTTTTGTTAATATTTAAATTAATGCTACGCTAGTGTTTAAATTTAAATAGAAGTTCAAGCAGTCCATTTATGTCATTCAGGAGGAACCTATTTGGTTGCCTGCTAAATAGTTTCATCCTGAATGACACGAGTGGACTGCTTAGACCAAAAATCTGTTTCGTTTTAATCTTGTGGAACACGCAAATTATAATACTACTTTTTCCCCCACCTTAACTTTATTTCATTATTAAAGGCTTTATTTGCTGCTAATAGGAATATTCAACCTGAGTAAAAATTTATTACCTGAAACTGGTTTAATGAAAAGATATTTAACGCTTAACGAGTGGTCGCTAATTGAAGAGGGCTTTTACCCGGAGTACAATAAAATAACCGAAAGTGTTTGCAGCCTCGGCAACGGCCGCATGGGCCACCGGGCTAGTTTCGAAGAAAAATATTCCGGCGAAACCCAGCCAGGCCATTATGTAGCCGGCATTTCTGACCAGAATACCGGAACATCTGAATATTCTAACCAACTACGCAACGCACCCAATTGGATAGGAATTAATGTAGAAATAGACGGAGAAGAACTCGATTTAGCTACTTGTCAGGTGCTGGATTTCCGGCGGGAACTAAATATGCGGGAAGGTTACTTGGAACGAACTTTTCAAGCGCAGCTGCCTAGCGGCAAAACCGTAGAAGTTTCTGCGTTGCGGTTTACGAGCATTGCCGACGATGAACTGGGTGCTATCCGGTTTGCTATAATGCCTTTAAATTTTAGCGGGGCTATTTCGCTTACACCTTATATAGATGCCCATGTTAATACCACAAATATTAATACAGAACAAAAATGGCAGGAGATTGACCGCGAAGTAGAACCGGGCGCTGGGTTTATTATTACCGAAACCCCCAATATCCCTTTCCAGGTTTGTACCGGCATGCGCCTGCAATTAGAAAAAGATAATGCCGGCGTAGAAACCACCGTGGCCCTGATTAGCCAGAATAATTATATTGGCAACCGCTTAACAGCTACCGTAAACGAAAACGAGCAACTGGTGCTCTATAAATACGCCGCCGTAGTAACTTCCGAAAATTACCCCACAGAAAAATTAGCTATTGCCTGTAATTTAGCCCTGGAACGCGCCAAGCAAATTGGTTTTGCCGAAATGTTGGATGTCCAATCGGCGGTTTGGGCCGAAAAGTGGCAACTCAGCGACCTGGTGATTAAAGGAGATTTAGCGGCGCAGCAAGCCATCCGGTTTAATATTTTCAGTTTAAACCAAGCGTATACCGGCGAAGATGAAAGGCTGAATATTAGCCCGAGCGGGTTTACCGGTGAAACTTACGGCGATGCTACTACCTGGCCTACCGAAGTTTACTGCCTGCCCTTCTACCTGGCTACTACCGAGCCGCACGTGGCCCGCAACTTACTCGTTTACCAATACCAGCATTTGCCCAAAGCTATCGAAAATGCGCAAAAGTCAGGTTTTAACAATGGTGCTGCCCTGTTTTCCGAAAGTACCTTAAATGGAGGAGAAAACCTTGATAACCTGGAACTTATTGCTGCCGGAATTCACCGGAATGGCGCTATTGCTTTGGCCATTTACGATTACATCTGTTACACCGGCGATACAGAATATTTATACCAACACGGCTTAGAAATATTGGTGGGCATTGCTCGCTTTGGGGCACAACAGGTAAACTGGTCGGAGAAGAAAAACAAATACGAGCTTAATCCTAATAATTGGTACACCAACGCACTAGCCGCCTGGACTTTGGAATATACTTTAGCCGCTTTGCAAGAGGTAAAACAAACCGCACCTACTCGTTACGAAGCTTTAAAAGAAATATTAAACTTCGACGAAGAAAAGGAAACTGCCAATTGGCTGGAAATATCAAATAAAATGTATTTCCCGGTAGACGAAGAAAAAGGTATTTTTCTGCCACAGGATGGCTATTTAGAAAATGAACAAATATTAGAAACAAAACCCGAAACCAACGAGCAGCAGATAATACCGCACCCAGATGTGCTGGAAGGCTTATATTTTTTAGAAGAACGCTACGACTTAGCTGCCATTCGCCGGAATTACGATTTTTACGCAGCCCGCACCGGACAAAAAGCTGCTTCCTTACTGGGCATACACGCTGTTCTGGCTGCCAAACTAGGCTATTTAGAACAGGCTTACGATTATTTCATGCGTTCGGCCCGCTATAATTTAGACGATTACCGCCACGAAACCGAAAAAAGCTGCGACCTAACCAGCATGGCTGGTGCCTGGTTAGCGGTAGTAAAAGGTTTTGGCGGAATGCGCGTCCTTAATAATCAGCTTTATTTAAATCCAATTAAACCCGAGCAATGGCAATCTTACACTTTTAAAATCCGGTTCCAGGGCCATTTACTCGATATTACCGTTGCTCAATCTACTATTAAAATCCTGAACCAAGACGACCAACCGTTCACTTTTTACCTCTATGGCAAAGCAGAAAATATTCCGGCAAATAATATAGGCAGCTTTAAGCGGCAGCCTGAAAAGGTTTAAGGCATTTCGTCCGGTTAATTATTTGTGGTTAGCGCTACTTCTAAAAAAACATTCAGATTAAAACGCCCTTTGCCTTTACAAAATGTTTTTTAAGCCGTACAAACACCAATTTTATTCTTTTTAACAATTATCACCCAGCAAGTTTCCTGTAAACCTATGTCGTTGCCTACTACTAATACTTTAATGCCGAAGTCCAATGAAACAATAACGCTTCCGCTTTCGCCGGATAATTACTCTGATGAACTTATAATCGATAATAAATTTATTATTTACCAGATATTTACCCGGCTTTTCGGCAATAAAAATACGACTAACAAAACTTACGGCAGCCTCGAAGAAAACGGCGTTGGCAAATTCAACGACATCACCGAAAAAGCTTTAGCCGAAATAAAAAAGCTAGGCACGACGCACGTTTGGTACACCGGCATTATCGAGCACGCCACCATGACCGACTATACTGCCTTTAATATTAAAACCGACGCTATTGATGTAGTGAAAGGCCGGGCCGGCTCGCCGTACGCCATAAAAGATTATTACGATGTAAATCCTGATTTAGCAGAAGATGTAAAAAACCGGATGGCCGAGTTCGAAGCCTTGGTGGACCGGACGCATCAACAAGGTTTAAAAGTAATAATTGATTTTGTGCCAAACCATGTAGCCCGCACTTACCATTCTGATGCGCGCCCCCCAGGAGTAGAAGATTTTGGTGCGCACGATAATACCCACGTTTCTTTTAGTCCGCAGAATAATTTTTACTACATACCGGGCCAGCAACTGGTTGTGCCCAAAGCATATAATCCCTTAAGTAAAAATGAAAAAGGCCAGCAGGAAGAGGTAAAATTTGTAGAGAATCCCGCTAAAGTAACCGGTAACGATGTTTTCTCCGCCACACCTACTATAAACGATTGGTTCGAAACCATTAAACTCAATTACGGGGTAGATATTCAGCACCACCGCACCAAGCACTTCGATCCTATACCAGATACCTGGTTAAAGATGCGCAACATTCTTTTATTCTGGGCTAAAAAAGGCGTAGATGGTTTCCGGTGCGATATGGCCGAAATGGTGCCGGTGGAGTTCTGGGCCTGGCTGATTCCGCAGATAAAGAGTTTTAACCAGGATATTATTTTTATTGCCGAAATCTACAATCCGCACGAATATCACAACTACATTCAACAAGGTAAATTCGATTTCTTGTACGATAAAGTAGGTTTATACGACAGCCTTCGGCGCTTAATGGAAGGTAAGGGAAACACCGCCGATATTACCAGGTCGTGGAAAGAAGAAACGCGGGGTATAGGCTCGCACATGCTGCGTTTTCTGGAAAACCACGATGAGCAGCGCATTGCCTCTAATCATTTTGCCGGCAATCCTTGGGCAGCCGTTCCGGCCATGACCGTTTCGGCTACGCTGGCCTCAGGACCAATTATGCTATATTTTGGCCAGGAAGTTGGCGAACCGGGTAAAGGTACCGAAGGTTTCCAGGGCGAAGACGGGCGTACCACTATTTTTGATTATTGGGGCGTGCCCGAACACCAAAAATGGATGAACAACGGCCAATTTGATGGCGGCGGCTTAAGCCCCGAACAACGCAGTTTAAGAAATTTCTACCGCCAGTTATTAAGCCTGGTGCGGGAAGAAGAAGTCCTCCGAACCGGTCAGTTTTACCAATTACACCCGCACTCGGTCGGCGACCATGGCCACGGCACTCATAAAATATATGCTTACCTGCGGCATACGCCCCAAAAGAAAATATTAGTAGTCGTTAACTTCGATCGCAATCAAACCATTCAGGCCAATATTCCCATTCACGAACCTGAACTAAAGCTTGTGGCTGCAAACCATAACCATTTAAAAATAAACGAAATATTAACAGTTTCGCCAGACCCGGAAGCAAAATATATTACCACAGACAGAACGAGCCACGTTGTAGGCTACATTAACTTAAAGCTACCGCCGTTCAGCGCCTATATTTTTAATTTAACTGGAGAATAAAGGCTTAAAATTTAAGCCTTTATCCTTATTATAGGTAAATATTAAGACCAGATTAAATACGCCTCACCCACCCCCATGCATACCCAAACATCAACCCTGCCCTTGCCTACTAAACCAAGGCTTAGTTTCTGGCAAATCTGGAATATGAGCTTTGGCTTTTTAGGCATTCAGTTTGGCTTTGCCCTACAAAACGCCAATACCAGCCGTATTTTCGAAACGTTAGGGGGCACCGAAATTGCCTTATACTGGCTGGCCGCTCCGGTTACGGGTTTGGTGGTGCAGCCTATTATTGGTTACCTCAGCGACCGAACCTGGAGCCCAACCTGGGGCCGGCGTCGTCCTTTCTTTATGATTGGTGCTGTATTGGCTTCGCTGGCGCTCATTTTAATGCCTAATTCGTCGGTGCTTTGGATGGCGGTGGGCATGCTCTGGATTATGGATACCTCTATTAATATTTCGATGGAACCCTTCCGGGCTTTGGTGGGCGATCTTTTACCCTCGGAGCAACGGACTACCGGCTTTGCGGCCCAAACCTTTTTTATTGGAATAGGTGCGGTAGTTGCCTCCATGTTGCCCTGGATGTTTACCAATTGGTTTGGGGTAGATAATACCGCACCGGCCGGCGAAATCCCGGATTCCGTAAAATGGTCGTTTTACATGGGGGCATTTGCCTTTTTTACCGCCGTACTCTGGACCGTTATTAAAACCAAAGAATACCCGCCCCACGACATGGCAGCCTTTGCCGCTGAAAAAGCGCAAACCAGCTTTATGCACGGGGTACAGGAAACTTTAAGTGGCATTGTAACCATGCCCAAAACCATGCGGCAACTGGCGGTGGTACAATTTTTTTCGTGGTTTGCGCTATTTTCTTTGTGGATTTACACCACCAAAGCCGTTACGCAGCACGTGTATGGCACCTCTGATCCCATCTCAGCTTTATACAACGAAGGAGCCGATTGGGTAGGTGTCTGTTTCGCGGTGTATAATGGCGTTTCGGCGCTAGCGGCCTTGTTATTGCCGCTACTGGCCCGGGTTACTAACCGGAAAATAACGCACTTAATTTGTTTGTGCTGCGGTGGTATTGGCCTGATATCTACCTACTTTATTTCTGATCCTAACTTATTGTTAATATCTATGGTGGGTGTGGGCGTTGCCTGGTCGAGTATTTTATCTATGCCTTATGCTATTCTGGCGGGTGCCTTACCAGCGCATAAAATGGGGTTTTATATGGGGGTGTTTAACTTTTTTATTGTAATTCCGCAAATTGTGGCTGGTTCTGTCCTGGGCTTTTTTACCGAAAAATTATTTGACGGACAGGCCATTTACACCTTAATAGTAGGCGGTTGCGCCATGATTATATCGGGTTTTTTAACCTTGCTGGTACAGGATTCCGATTAATTTAAACTAAAAAAGCACCAGCTTAGGGTTAGTTTTAAGTTTAAAAATGAGTAGCTTTATTCAAATTATTACAGAATTGTTATACATTTATTAATAATTTAAATAAGTTTACAAGCCCATTAATTTATACTAGCTGTTTACAAGGTCAGCCACAATAACCAATGGGGTTAAAAAGGATAGTACTTTAATTTAAAATATTCACCCAAAAATATTTTTAAGACAATCTATGATTATTATTGCTGATGGTGGTTCAACCAAAACGAGCTGGTGCTTAATTACAGAATCTAATTCTAAAGTCTATTTCAATACCGAAGGGTATAACCCATATTTTTCCGACACCCCTACCATTATTTCTTCCCTGCAAAAAAACTTACCCGAAAACTTACAGAAAACAGCTGTATCGGAGGTATATTATTATGGGGCAGGATGTTCTACGCCGGAAAATAACGAAATAGTAGCGGCTGCCATGCGCGCTGTTTTCACCACAGCAAAAGTAAAAGTAGGTCACGATTTGCTGGCTGCGGCCCGCGCGTTGCTGGGCGTTGATGCCGGCTTTGCGGCTATCTTGGGTACTGGTACCAACACCTGCTTTTACGACGGCCATGACGTAACCATGAACATCGACTCGCTGGGTTATTTCCTGGGCGACGAAGGCAGTGGGTCTTCTTTGGGCAAGCGCTTACTACGCGATTATATGCGGGGTTATTTACCCGAAGGCATGTCTAAAATATTTAAAGATACTTACGAACTCGATAACGAAGCAATATTCGATCATCTTTACAACAAACCTTTACCCAACCGCTTTTTAGCTAGTTTCAGCAAATTCTTATACGAAAACAATAACTTTTCTTATTCCCGCGAAGTGGTGAAAGAATCGTTCGATGCTTTCTTTAGAAACTTAGTTTGCCACTACCCCGGTTATCAGGATCATACTTTTAATTGCGTAGGTTCCGTAGCTTACAATTTCCGCGATATTCTGGAAGAAGTAGCTTTGGAGCACGGCATGGAAATGGGTACCATTATCAGATCCCCAATAGATAATTTGGTTTATTACCACCAAGTATTAGCCAAAAGCGATTTATAATATTTAAGCTAAATTATTTAAAGGCTTCTGTTTACCGGCAGAAGCCTTTTTTATTTACTAGCCGCTTACCTACCTTTGCTCCTTTCCTGGCATTATCTGGCTTGAAGCTAAAAAATCTTTTTTTCCCGCATAGCTCCCTTTATACCCGTTTAAAGAAATTAAGCTGGTTGCTTTTGTTTTGCCCAATATATTCTTACCAAACATTTGCCCAGCCAACTACTACTATTGTTGCTGATACGATTACACCTGCTCTCGATAAGCTTAAGCCTGCCAAAGGTCTGAAATTAGCCGCGGCCGGACTAGCCATAGGCTATACGGGTATGTTAGTGGGCCTGAGCCAAACCTGGTACGATAAATCCGAAAAAACAAAATTCCATTTTTTTAACGATAACCCGGAATGGCAGCAACTAGACAAAGTGGGGCATTTTTGGGGCGCTTTCCACGAGAGCCGCTTAGGCATTGATGCCCTGCGCGCCGCCAGGGTACCCGAGCAAAAAGCTATCATTTACGGCAGCTTACTGGGTTTTGCCTTACAATCGCCGATAGAACTACTGGATGGTTACGCCGCCGAATACGGCGCTTCGGTGGGCGATTTAGGAGCCAATGCAGCGGGTTCTTTGGCGGTACTGGTTCAGCAGTTGGCCTGGGGCGAGTTAAAAATAATGCCTAAGTTTTCTTTTCACCGGACACCTTACGCCCGGCTGCGGCCAAATATTTTGGGCAGCAATTTACCCGAAGAAATATTAAAGGATTATAATGGGCAAACGTATTGGCTCGCTGCAGATATTGCTGCGTTTTTAACATCCCAAAGCCGCTATCCCAAATGGCTGAATCTGGCGTTGGGCTACGGTGGGCAGCGCATGGTTTACGGCATGCCTCAAGAAAATAACCAGAACGGCTTTGATGCTTACCGGCAATATTATTTGGCTTTAGATTTAAATTTATTGCATGTAAAAACCCGGCATAAATTATTGCGCACGGCCTTCAGCGTTATCAGCATGGTTCATTTGCCAGCCCCTACCCTGGAGTATAACCGGAAAAAAGGTTTACGCTTTCACCCCGTTTATTTTTAAGAATATTCCTTAACAGGTAAATGCGGGCGCATTTCATTTATTAAATATTCTGTTTATCAAATAAAAGCCTGTAAAAACCACAGAAACTACAGAACATAAATTTTAACCCATTACTTTTGCCCGAATAAATCGTTATAAAAAAGCTTTAACAATGGTTTAAAAAACTACTTTGTTCTAAGCAAAAGATTTAAAAAATTTAAAAGAGAAGCTAAACAAGATGAATATAGGTGACCGGGTACGTTTGCTGTACGGCAAAGAAGAAGGAATAATTACCCGCTTTCTGGATAATAACCAGGTAGAAGTGGCCATAGATAATGAATTTACGATTCCGGTTTTACGCCGCGAAGTGGTAGTGGTAGCTCCGGAAGAAGATAAATTTTTCGGAAATAATGCGGGTTTTGCGCCCGAAACCATTATCCCCAGAGCAACTACGGGTACCCAGCCCATTCCGGCCAGCTTGGGAATTTACGTGGCCCTCACCCACCAGTCGCCGGAACTGCTAGCAGTTACCATTATTAATAATTCTGATTATGATTTGCTGTTTACTTACGGCGAAGAAAAAGAGGAATACAAAGGCATTATTAACGATAAATTAAATCAGAAATCATTTAAAGTAGTAAGCCACCTGCATTTAAACGATTTTGATAAATGGCCGTCCTTGGTACTGCAATATTTACAGCATCGGGCCAGCGCCAAAACCTTGCTCGAACCGGGTTTAAAGCGGTTTCGGTTTAAAGCCAGTTCGTTCTACAAAAGCAAAAAGATGGCGCCGCTGGTAAAAAAAGAAGCATATTTATTTCAGGTAGATGCGAAGCCCGAAGCAGTGGATTTGAAGAAATTACAGGATAAGCTTACTGAGCCGGAGCAATCTACGGGTGAAAATTACATCCTAAAAGCGCCTTCCCACGAAATTGATTTGCACATCGAAAAGCTAACCAATGCGGATTTCAGCAAAATGAGTAATTCCGAAATATTAAAGCTGCAACTAAATACTTTTCAGGATAACCTGGACCGGGCACTGGCGGCCAATATGCACGAAATAATATTTATACACGGCACCGGCAACGGCGTGCTGCGCAACGAAATACAAAAACTGCTGAGCCGGAATAAAAATATTAAATATTTCGAGGATGCCCGTAAAGAAAAATTTGGTTACGGAGCTACCCTGGTGCGGCTTAAGTAAATTGGCAACAGCAGATTAAGCTAACCGGATTAATTTTTGGAGAAAAGCACAAGAACCAAAACCGGAAAATATTAGTTAATTTTGCATAAGAATATAGCAAGCTGTCTTATCGCTGCGCCGCAAGGCGGAGAGGAAAGTCCGGGCAACACAGAGCATCCTACTTCCTAACGGGAAGGGTCTTTTCGGGGAACGGAAAAGATACAGCCAGTGCCACAGAAAATTACCGCCTTATTTAATTATGAATTAGAAATTCAAAATTAGAAATTACCCAATTTATAATTCATAATTTTTTTATTTCTAATTAAATAAGGTAAGGGTGAAAAGGTGCGGTAAGAGCGCACCAGTACGTCCGGCGACGGCGTAGCTGGGTAAACCTTAGGAGTTGAAAGACCAAATAGGTTCCGAACGTGGAGTTGCTCGCTCCCTGGCAGCTTCGGCTGCTTGTCGGGATGGGTAGGTTGATGGAGCCTTGGCGCGAGCCCTGGCCTAGATAAATGATAAGAGCTGCAGCATGGCTGCAACACAGAACCCGGCTTACAGGCTTGCTATATTTTTATTTTTTCCTTTCTGTTTGCAGCCTTATATTACCGCCAAAACATTGTTAGGTTAAACTTCTTGCGTATTTACACGTCTAATCGGAATATTTTTCTCAATTTGTACGCTTACGTTTCTATTTAAAATAAAATGCCCAAAATATTAATCATCGACGACGAACGCGCCATCCGGAGTACCCTGAAGGAAATTCTTGAATACGAAAGTTATACCGTAGACGAAGCCGAAAACGGAGAAGTTGGATTGGATTTATTAACTAAAACCAAATACGACGTGGTGCTTTGCGATATTAAAATGCCTAAAATAGACGGCCTCGAAGTGTTGAACCGAGCCATGGAATTTGTACCAGATACGCCTTTTATTATGATATCGGCGCACGGCACCATCGATACCGCCGTAGAAGCCACCAAAAAAGGAGCTTATGACTTTTTACAGAAGCCACCCGATCTAAACCGGCTGCTCATAACAGTTCGCAACGCCATCGATAAAATAAACCTGGTTACCGAAACCAAAAAGCTGAAGAAAAAAATATCGAAGAACTACGAAATGGTAGGTAATTCGCCTGCGCTGGAAAAAGTGCGCCGCGCCATTGAAAAAGTAGCCAAAACCGATGCCCGCGTATTAATAACCGGACCCAATGGGGCCGGCAAAGAAATGGTTGCCCGCATGTTGCACGAGCAAAGCAGTCGGGCTACTGGTCCGTTGGTAGAGGTAAACTGTGCGGCCATTCCCAGCGAATTAATCGAAAGTGAATTGTTCGGCCACGAAAAGGGTTCGTTTACTTCGGCGGTAAAGCAACGAATTGGCAAATTTGAGCAAGCCAACGGCGGCACTTTGTTCTTAGACGAAATCGGCGATATGAGTTTATCGGCGCAGGCCAAAGTGCTGCGCGCCTTACAGGAAAACAAAATTACCCGGGTTGGCGGCGAAAAAGAAATATCGGTGGATGTGCGCGTGGTGGCCGCTACGAACAAAGATTTAATTAAAGAAATAGAAGCCCGGAATTTCCGCGAGGACTTATATCACCGGCTAGGGGTTATTTTAATTCACGTGCCGCCGCTAAACGAACGGCGCGAAGATATTCCGGATTTGGTAAATAAATTTTTGCAGGATATTGCCAACGATTACGGCAATAAACCCAAAACCATTTCGCCGGCGGCCCTAACTTTTCTGCAAACCCTGGATTGGCGCGGCAATATTAGGCAATTGCGCAATGTGGTAGAACGTTTAGTTATCATGAGCGATGATAATATTACCGAAGAAGATGCCCGCACCTTCGCCCTACCCGCTACTGCTTAATAATACCATTATTAAACTGCGGTTACATTATTGGTCATCCTGAGCTTGTCGAAGGATCTATTACAGCATTGTAAAAGTAGATTCAGCTATTTCGAAAAGCTCAATAGGACTACAATAATGTAAGTGCAGTACCCAAATAATAATGGCATAATATTTCTGGTATAGATATATATAATGAAGAAGCCACCTTTAAACAAGGTGGCTTCTTTTATATTTGCTTCAGCTATAGATATTTATTGTCCATTATTTTAACCAACCATTAAATTACAACCACGAATATCTGAATTATCGAAGCGGCCTAGTACTTCAAAGGAGCCGTCCGGGTAAAGTTTGCCAATGTCTTTCGTTTCTAAAAATGCGCAGGAATCTACATTGGCTAAATCAATAACGTTTATGCCGCCGGTTTTCAGTTGGTTATTAATGGTAAGCGGGTCGTTCATATCCCGGAGCAATATTTTAAGGGTAGATGCCGGTTTAAATATTCCCTCTCCCAAGGAGTAAGCCTGCGACAACAGTTCGGTCATGCCGTATTCCGAATAAATAGCCGATACCCCAAAAGCTAGCTTTAATATTTCGTGCAGTTCGGCCCGTACCATTTCCCGCCGCCGACCTTTCATGCCGCCCGTTTCCATAATAATAATATCGGGTAAACTTCCCGGTGTTATCGTTTCGGCCAAATCTAGTAAGGCGTAAGTTACACCTAGCAATATTATTTTCTTTTTGGTTTTGTGGGCTTCTTCAATATTCTGGAGCAATAAAGCAATATCGTTCAAATAAAAGCCGGGCACCTGCTGACCCGAGTTTTGAACAAAATAATCTACCATAGCCACCAGCGACGATTCGCCTTGCTCCAGGTAAGAGGGCAATAAGGCCAGAAATATATAATCGGTCAGCGGCCCGTAATAAGTTTCGAAAATGTTAGCGGCGTGCTGCTTATAAAAAATATCGTCGGGTAAATAATGCTTGCTGCGCGTTTGCTGGGTTGTGCCGCTGCTCTGGTAAATTATTTTTGAGGTAAATTCACCGGTAACAATGCGATGGGTTTTAAATAATTCAATCGGCAGAAAAGGAATCTGATTTATTTCTGTTACCTGGCTGGGGTCAATTCCGCGTAAATAGATATATTGCCGGTAAACCGGGTTATGTTCGGCCTGGTATTGGAATAAAGCCAAAGCATGTTTTTCCCAATTAGCCGGGGTTAATTGCCGTAGCGCACTTTTAAAAAAAGAATTCGTTAACATTCTAAAATAACCATATAACAATTGCGGGTGTCAATCGTTAGATTTAGTAAAATTACCTTAATTTTTTCTTATAGAATGAAAAGTTTACTCCTTCTTAAACTCTTGTTGTTTTCAGGGGTTCTGCTGGTCCTGAATGCCTGTCAGCATCCGCCGGATTACGACGATAAACCAAGCCTGGAATTTAAAAATGTGGAGAAGTGGTCTTCGCTGGAAAATGGTGTAAAAAAAGACTCCTTGATATTGGTTACCCGTTTTGAAGATGGTGACGGAGATTTGGGTTTGAGTAATGAAGATATTAGCCAGCCGCCATTTAACGAGGGTAATAATAACATTAATTACTTTGTAGATATTTTAATTAAAAAAGATGGCGTTTTTAGAACGCTGCAACTTCCTTCTGGTTTTACTTTTAACGGCCGCTTTTTCCGGCTGGCCCCGGATGGCCGGGTTGGCCCTATTGAAGGCGACTTACGCTACAGCATTGTGGTACGGGATAACCCTTTAATTACTACGGGCGATATTTTAAAGTTCCGGGTTCGGGTTCGCGACCGGGCTTTACGCGAAAGCAATACCGTAGAATCTAATGAAGTTAAGGTTTTAGAGTAGGCATCAAATAATTCTTATACCTAACAGAGAAGGCCCCGTAATAATATTGCGGGGCCTTCTCTGTTATTAGAATATTAGTTGGGGCAATTATTAATAAATAGCCGGATATTTAGCTGGATTGGCTTCGTGCATTATTTCGTAAACCGCATCAAAAATATCTTCGGGGTTTGGTTTAGAAAAATAATCGCCATCAGAAGAATAAGAAGGCCGGTGCTCCTGAGCTGGCACAGTGCGCGGCGGAGAATCGAGCCAATGGTAAGCTTCCTGTTCTTCTAATACTTTCTGCATCATAAAGGCCGTGCCACCACCCGGTACATCTTCATCGGTAAATATTACCCGGTTGGTTTTCCGGATAGAATCTGTTATGTAATGGTTTAAATCAAAAGGCAATAAAGTCTGAACATCAATAACTTCGCAGTGAATATCAAATTCTTCGAGTTGTCGGGCGGCTTCCATTACTACCCGGCACATAGAGCCATAAGTAACTATGGTAATATCTGCACCGGATTTTAAAATTTCGGGTACGCCCAGCGGAACCGTGAACTCGCCAACGTTAACCGGGAGCCGCTCTTTTAAACGATAGCCGTTTAAACTTTCGATTACTAAAGCGGGATCATCGCCTTTAAACAACGTATTATAAAAACCGGCCGCCTGGGTCATATCGCGGGGTACTACAATGTGCATGCCGCGCAAAGTACTTAGGCAAAGGGCAATCTGCGAGCCAGAGTGCCATACCCCTTCCAGCCGGTGGCCGCGCGTCCGGACAATAACCGGTGCTTTTTGGCCACCCTTGGTCCGGTACTGCAAACAAGCTAAATCATCGGATAATATTTGAATGGCATACAATAAATAATCCAGGTACTGGATTTCGGTAATTGGCCGAAGGCCGCGTAAGGCAGCACCAATTCCCTGCCCCACAATGGTACACTCCCGGATGCCGGTATCGGTAACACGCCACTCGCCATATTTATCCTGCAGGCCAGCAAAAGCCTGGTTTACATCACCAATTTTACCAACATCTTCGCCAATGGCAAATATGCGCGGATCGCGCGCCAGGGCAGCATCAAAACAAGCCTGCAATACTTCCCGACCGTCTACCAAGGGGCTATCGGGCGTATATTCGGGCTTCACTTCGGGCACCAGCAACGGCGATTCTTCAGATTGACTGATTACATAGGAATTATAGCGGTCGGCATTTTCGCCGGTTACTTTTTCTACCCAGCCATTTAAATCTCTTTTGGCTTGGTTTTTATCGTTACGAATAAACCGCAGCGCTTTTTTAACGGCTTTAATAGCATCGTACCGGTTGGGCGTTATGGTTTTGCGTAGTTCCAGCACAATATCGGTAATTTTACCAGCGTTTCCGCTGGTAGTATGGGCAATAACCTGTTCCAGCAAAACTAAAGCTTCTTCCTGGTCGGCTTTTATTTCGCCAATGTAAGCGGCCCAGGCTTCGTTGCGAGCTAAGCGCACGGTTTCTTTCGCTTCGTTTTCCAGCGCATTCAGGGCATCGGAAGTGGCATATTCATTGGCCAGAATCCATTCCCGCATTTTTTTAATGCAGTCGTATTCTTCTTCCCACTGCAGGCGTTCTTTTGATTTATACCGTTCATGCGACCCCGAAGTAGAATGGCCTTGCGGCTGTGTCATTTCTTCTACATGTATTAAAACCGGCACATGTTCTTCGCGGCACAATGGTACGGCTTTGGCATAAACCTCCAGCAAACCCGCGTAATCCCAGCCCTTTACTTTAAATATTTCGTACCCTTGTTCGCCTTTGCTGTTGCGCTGAAAACCCGCTAATGCATCAGAAATACTGCCTTTGGTAGTCTGATATTCCGATGGAACCGAAATGCCGTAACCATCGTCCCAAACCGAAACCAGCATGGGAATCTGCAACACGCCGGCGGCATTTATTGCCTCAAAAAACGGCCCTTCGGAAGTAGAAGCATTGCCAATAGTACCAAAAGCTACCTCGTTTCCATTAACCGAAAATTGGTCCAGGTGTTTTAAGTCCGGGTTATGGCGGTAAAGTTTAGAAGCATACGCCAGGCCTACCAGCCGAGGCATTTGCGCAGCCGTTGGGGAAATATCGGCACTGGAGTTTTTACTGTTAACCTGGTTTTTCCAGTTACCGTCTTCGTCGAGTAAGCGGGTGCCAAAATGCCCGGTCATGCAACGGCCAGCGGTAGCCGGTTCGTATTTTTCGTCGGCGTGGGCATATAATTGGGCAAAAAACTGCTGCAAGGTTAACTCGCCAATCGCAAACATGAACGTTTGGTCGCGGTAATAACCCGAACGGTGATCGCCGGGCTGAAAAAAACGAGCCATAGCCAACTGTGCCACTTCTTTCCCGTCGCCAAAGATTCCGAACTTGGCCTTGCCCATAAACACTTCTTTGCGTCCGACCAGGCTGGCCTGCCGGCTTTCGCAGGCAATCCGGTAATCTTTTAAAATCTCTTCTCTGCTAAGCTTTTCCGTTCTTACCAGTTGTTCTATGTGCATGTTGTTCTATAAGTATCTTGGGTAAAATATATACAATATTAAGGAAAAGGTTCAGTTTATCAAATTAGCTACTTTTTTGGCTTTTTTCAGATAAAATATGCTTCAAAATTGAACTTGTTTTTTATCTTTTTTATTTATATTTGTGTGTACACAAGTTTAAAACTTTAAGTCTTTCGGAATGAAAACGAAATCAATACTTTTCCTGATATGCTTTTGTTTTGTTACAATGGCTCACCAGCTTTATGCCCAAGGAACACTTAAGTTCGAGAATGAAACGCATGATTTTGGTAAAGTAGCGCAAGGCGTTCCCGTATCGTATCAATTCAAATTTAAAAATACCGGTACTGCCCCTGTTGTAATTTCAAATGTGCAAGCTTCTTGCGGTTGTACTACCCCCGAGTGGACTAATACGCCCGTGCTGCCTGGTAAATCTGGTTTTATAAAAGCCTCTTACAACGCAGCGGCCATGGGTGCTTTTAACAAGAGCATTACTGTTACTTCAAACGGAACTAACGGCACCCAGGTTTTATACATAAAAGGAACGGTGGTAGATAAAGCGGAACTGAAAGCCTCTTTAACACCCGCGCAAAAAGCCCAGTCGCCGCGTGCTACCCTTACCAAAGATGCGCATAATTTTGGCAAGTTAGAAAGCGGACAAAAAGCGGTTACCAAGGTTACTGTTAAAAATACCGGTAAAAACGATTTAGTTATCGAAGGTATTCAGTCGGCTTGCAACTGTATTACCTATAAATCTTTAACTCCAAAAATAAAGCCCGGAACTGAAGGAATTGTGGAACTAACTTATATTCCACGTGTGTTAGGAGATCAAACAGAAGTAGTAAAATTCTCATCTAACGATGTTGTATCGCCGGAATTATCTTTTAATTTAAAGGCGAAAGTAGTACAGAGTTTAGCTACGCAAAGTGTATTAAAGGAGAACAGCGCCGCTGTTCCATTTAAATAGATTTTTTCATAGTTTTATTTTGACTAATGGCAGTGATGATATCGCTGCCTTTTTTTATTTTATCCCTACCCTAATTTTCTGCCACCCTAATCTACGGAGGCACTTTTTAATATTTCCTGATTTCTAAACCGCCGGCATTAAATATTATTTTTTATAATATTACAATTACAATATCTGTCTAAATAAAAAATCAGGTTGCTATTTAGTCTTATCAGATATCATAATCTGATTATTATGCGTAAGCAATAGTATATTTGCCGTCCGTTAAAAGATTAACCATTTATATTAATGATAATAGGACTTCCCAAAGAAATAAAAAATAATGAAAACCGCGTTGCGCTTACCCCAAGCGGCGTATCAGAATTAAAAAAATACGGCCATACCATATACGTGCAAGCCTCGGCGGGCTTAGGCAGTGGCTTTAAAGATACCGAATACGAAGCTGCCGGGGCAACCATTTTACCTGCTATAGAAGCTGTATATGCCCAGGCCGAGATGATAGTAAAGGTGAAAGAACCCATTGCGCCCGAATATTCCATGATAAAAGAAGATCAGCTTCTTTTTACTTATTTCCATTTTGCTTCATCGGAAGAATTAACCCAAGCCATGATAGCGCGAAAAGCCATTTGCCTGGCCTACGAAACAGTTGAGAAAAACGACCGCAGTTTGCCCTTGCTTATTCCTATGTCGGAGGTAGCAGGTCGCATGGCTCCGCAAGAAGGTGCTAAATACCTGGAGAAACCTATGCAGGGTCGGGGTATTTTATTGGGTGGCGTACCGGGCGTTAAACCCGCTAATGTTTTAATATTAGGCGGCGGCGTGGTTGGCACGCAGGCGGCTAAAATTGCCGCTGGTTTAGGTGCCCATGTTACCATTATGGATATTAACCTGACCCGGTTGCGCGAACTCGATGATATAATGCCGGCTAATGTAGATACCCAAATGTCGAACACTTACAACATACGGGAAGCCATTAAAACCGCCGATTTAATTATTGGGGCTGTATTAATTCCGGGAGCTAAGGCTCCGCACCTGATTACCCGCGACATGCTGAAAGAGATGCGCCCCGGCACCGTAATGGTAGACGTTGCCGTGGACCAGGGCGGCTGCATTGAAACCTGCAAACCTACCACCCACGAAGATCCTATTTTTGTAATAGATGAGGTGGTTCATTATTGTGTGGCCAATATGCCGGGCGCGGTGCCTTATACTTCTACCCTGGCACTAACCAATGCGACGCTGCCTTACGTTATTCAGGTGGCTAACAAAGGCTGGAAAGGTGCCTGCCTGTTTAACGAAGAATTAAAACGGGGCTTAAACGTGGTGAAAGGCGAAGTGGTATACAAGGGCGTAGCGGATGCCTGGAACCTGAAGGTAACCGATGTAAACGAAGTACTGGCCGCGGCTTTATAAACTTTATATCTTTCCGTACTTTTGCAAAAGCCTTTCTTTTAATTTAAGAAAGGCTTTTGTTCTGTATTGTCGCACTAATTTTCTTTATTGTACTCCTCCGGATACAGGTTTGCATGTTTCATTACTCTCTAAAAATTACGCTGCAGCGGTTAAGTCTTTTATTGCTCTTTTACCTGGGGCTGCGTTTTGCCTTTTATTTTTTTAATCAGGATATTTTTGAAGCGGCTCCGCCGGCGCAAATATTACTGGCTTTTCTGCATGGCTTGCGCTTCGATGTGGCAGCCTTGCTAACCATTAATTTACCATTTATTGCGCTTTCGGTTTTCCCGAATAGTGCATTTATACAGAAGAAAAATTACCAGCATTTTTTACGCTGGCTGTTTGTGCTGGTAAACACGCTTTTTTTCTTTGTGAATTTAATTGACATTGAATATTTCAAATTTATTGGCCGCCGTACTTCCAACGAACTCTTAATTATTACCCAGGATATTGCTGACCAAGCGGGCCATTTAGTTGTTGATTATTGGTATTTTATTTTTTTTACTTTCCTGCTGGGAATCATTTTATACCAATTATACCCGACGCAACAATCAAATAAAACGCAAGTAGCCGTTAATTGGGATCTGCAAAGAATATTTGGAATATTGTTTTTAGCTGTACTGTGCACATTGGGCATCCGGGGCGGTACGCAATACAAGCCTTTGCGGGTAAGTCATGCTTTTGTACAGGAGCCGGCCATTTTGGGGAACCTGGCCCTAAACAGTTCTTTTACTTTCTTGCGCAGCTTAAATAATGCCCCGCTGGAGCCTTTCCGCTATTTTAAAGACCAGGCGGCAGTTGCCCGGCACTTAAACTTTAACCCAACCCAATACCAGCAGAATACGCTCCCTGCCACCCCCGAAAATGTAGTAATCATTATTCTGGAAAGCTTTGCTTCTGAGTACATTGGCTACGAAAATAAGGGCAAAGGCTTTACACCTTTTTTCGATTCGCTGGCGACCCAGGGCACTTTATTCCGGCATAACTACGCCAATGGCAAACGCTCTATACTGGCTTTGCCTTCTATTCTGGCCGGGCTGCCCTCCCTCATGGATGATCCTTATATTTCGTCGGTGTACGAATCGAACAAATTATTTGGGCTGGGCAATATTTTAAACCCGGCCGGTTATACCACTTCATTTTTTCACGGGGCAGCCAACGGCACCATGGGTTTTAACGCCTTTACCAAAACCATTGGCATTCAATATTACTACGGTTTAAACGAATATCCGGAAGCGCAGAAAGAAAAAGATTATGATGGTTTATGGGGCATTGTAGATGAGCCTTATCTGCAGTACGTGGTTAAACAACTAACCCGGCAAAAAGCGCCATTTGCCGCTACCGTTTTTACCTTAAGTTCCCACGATCCTTTTTTCGTACCCGAAGAATACCGCGGAAAGTTTCCGAAAGGTTCTTTACCCATACACGAAACCATTGGCTACACCGATTTTGCGTTGCAGCAATTTTTTAAAGCGGCGGCTAAACAGCCCTGGTACTCCAATACCTTGTTTGTGTTAACCGGCGATCATACTCATAAAAGCAAGGTAAAAGGCTATAAAAATATAGTGGGCATGCACAAAGTACCTTTGCTTTTTTATCATCCTACCAAAAAATTTCCGGATTATAATACGGGGAAAATTACCCAGCACGCCGATATTTTGCCTACCCTGGTAGATTATCTGCAAGTACCAACAAATAAATTATTGCCTTTCGGGCACTCGCTCCTGGACTCGGCGACCACCGGCAAAGCGCTGTTTTACCTCGAAGGGGTTGCTACCCTCCTGCACCAGGATTATATTACCCAGCTTTTACCAAACGATAAGGTTAAATTTTACCAGTACAACCTACCCGGCTTAAAACCGGTAAAAGTAGTACCTGAAAAGGTTAAACAACAATATACCAGCGAACTAAAAGCTTATTTGCAATATTTCCGGAACGGGTTAATCCAGAATAATTTTTATTACTGGATTCCTTCTAAACTGCCGACCAAATAAATATTCAGCTATTATTTTCTAATGCCGTAAATAGCGGAATCTGAGAAAGCGGCAGGTATTGTCGGGTTACGAAATCAACCTCCCAGCAATAATGCTCTAAACCATTGGTTAACACTACGTAGCGGGCTTTCACTTGCTGGTTATATAAACTGGCCTGTTTTACGGTGGCCGCCGAAATTGGTACTTGCGCTGCTTTGCACTCTACCAGCATAACTGGCCGGCCATGGGTGCCGTACACGCACAAATCTGTTCTTTTGGCTAATTGGTTGTAGGTAGTTCCGCGTTCAACGGCCAGCAAACTTTTGGGGTAATGCAGGTAAGCAATTAAATAATTAATAAAATGCTGCCGCACCCATTCTTCGGGCGTTAAGGTTACGTACTTCCGGCGAATAGCATCAAAAATGAGGCTGGTGCCGGCAGAATTTTTAAGTTTGTAATCGTAAGCGGGTAAGTTAAGCTGCTGCATTTTTTAAAATTAAACAAAAGAAATTTAAGGCCAACTTAGTATTTAGGCTAAAACAACACATTAAATATACATGAAATCGAAAGACGATATTGTTAAAAACTGGCTTCCCCGTTATACGGGTACGCCTTTAAAAGAATTTGGCGAGTATATTTTACTTACTAATTTTCAAAATTATTTAACCTCTTTTTCAGAGCGTTACAACACACCTATTAAAGGAATAGATAAACCCATGCAAACAGCCACTGCTGAGAATATTACCATTATTAATTTTGGTATGGGTAGCGCCATGGCCGCAACCGTAATGGATTTATTATCGGCGGTAAAACCGAAAGCGGCTTTATTTTTAGGTAAGTGCGGTGGCTTAAAAGACAAAGTAAAAGTAGGCGATATTATTCTGCCCATTGCGGCCATTCGCGGCGAAGGTACATCCGACGACTACTTGCCCCCCGAAATTCCGGCGCTACCCTCCTTCCGTTTACAACGCGCGGTTTCTTCGATGATTAAAAAATACGAACTCGATTACTGGACCGGCACCGTTTATACCACTAACCGGCGCGTTTGGGAACACGACGACGAGTTTAAAGAATATTTGCGCAAAGTGAGGGCCCTGGGCATTGATATGGAAACCGCTACCATTTTTGTAGTAGGCTTCATGAATAATATTCCGCACGGTGCTTTGTTGCTGGTTTCGGATAGCCCCATGACACCCGACGGCGTAAAAACAGCCGAAAGCGATTTAAAGGTTACGTCTAATTACGTAGAAAAGCATTTAAATATTGGCATCGATGCTATGATTGAGTTGCGCGATTCCGGCGAATCGGTTAAGCACCTGCGGTATGAGTAAAAACCGGTTGCTGCTAACTTTTGGTTGGGGCTGCTTTTTAGGGTTTACCAGTTGCCGGGAACCTGAACCCGCTGATCTGCTCATTTACAATGCAAAGGTATACACCGCCGATATGGACTCGACGGTAGTTGAAGCATTTGCCATTAAAGACGGTAAATTCCTGGAAGTAGGCGGTTCTTCTTTTATCCGGACCAAGTACAAAGCCCGACGGGAATTAGATTTAAAAGGTAAGCCCGTGTACCCGGGCTTTATTGATGCCCATGCTCATTTTGTGGGATATGCGCAAAATTTAATGCAGGCCGATTTAGTAGGTACAAAATCGTTTGCCGAAGTAGTACAGCGGTTAGTTGCCCATCGTAAAAAATATCCGGCGGCACCTTGGTTGTTGGGCCGCGGCTGGGACCAGAACGACTGGCCGGTAAAAGATTTCCCGACCAACGATACCCTTAACCAATTATTCCCCGAGTTACCGGTTTTAATTACCCGCATAGACGGGCACGCGGCGCTGGTTAATGCCAAAGCTTTAGCATTAGCCCAGGTAACGCCCGCTACAACTGTTTCGGGCGGCATAATTCAGAAAGTAAATGGCCGCCTCACGGGTATATTAATAGATAATGCCGAAGAATTGGTAGCTAGAAAAATACCACCTATGCAAACTTCTGAACTGGCCAAGGTTTTACTGGCTGCCCAGGAAAAATGCTTTGCCGTAGGTTTAACTAGTGTGGTAGATGCCGGCTTGGAAAAGCCCGTAATAGATTTAATAGATTCGCTGCAAAAAGCAAAAGCTTTAAAAATGCGCATTTATGCCATGCTGAGCCCTTCGGAAGAAAACAAAAATTATTACTTTAAAAACGGCCCTTACCACTCGCCTTACTTAAATGTACGGTCATTTAAAGTTTATGCCGATGGGGCTTTGGGTTCCAGAGGCGCTTGCTTGTTGCACCCGTACCACGACCAGCCCAACCAAACCGGCTTTTTACTGCAAAACCAGGAATATTACCGCCAACTTGCCAAACAATTAAATCAACTGGGTTTCCAGATGAACACCCATGCCATTGGCGACTCGGCGAACCGGCTAATGCTGAATATTTATGGCGAGGTACTAAAAGGTAAAAATAACAAGCGGTGGCGCATTGAACACGCCCAGGTTGTTAACCCCACCGATGTGCCAAAATTTGGTAGGTATAATATTATTCCGTCGGTGCAGCCCACCCACGCCACTTCCGATATGTACTGGGCCGCTGATCGCTTGGGTCCGGAACGCATTGCCCATGCTTACGCGTACAAATATTTACTTAAACAAAATGGTTTTTTGGCATTAGGCAGTGATTTTCCGGTAGAAGCGATAAACCCTCTGTATGGCTTTCATGCGGCAGTGGCCCGGCAGGATGCTAAAAATTACCCAGCTGGCGGTTTTCAGAAAAATAATGCACTTACCCGGGTGCAGGCGCTGTATGGCATGACCCGCTGGGCCGCTTACGCCAACTTCGAAGAAAAAGAAAAAGGCAGCATCGAAAGAAATAAATATGCCGATTTCGTAATTCTGAGCCAGGATATTATTACGGCTGATTTATCTGCCATCAGAAATACAAAAGTTTTAGCGACCTATCCTAACGGCGAAGTAGTTTATCAGCCGAAATAATGAATGTGAAACCCATCACCGAGATTTATAGGTGTGTTCCGGCGGCTTAAAATTATTCTAGTTTTAAGCCGCCAATAATTTTTCCTGGCTTTCGGTTTTTTGTTCTTTAATGGTTAACAGGCAAATTAATCCCAGAATAAAGAATATCATTAAAGCCAGCACACTATTCCGCATCGAACCGGTTACCTGGGCAATAGCGCCGTAAGAAAAAGTACCTAAAATAATGGCCAGCTTTTCGGTAATATCATAAAAACTGAAAAAAGAAGCTGTATCGGTTGTATGGGCCGGAATAAGCTTGCTGTAAGTAGACCGTGACATAGATTGTATGCCACCCATTACTAAACCAACCACCGCTGCCAGCAAGTAAAAAGCATATTCGGTATAAACAAAATAAGCTCCCAGGCATATACCCACCCAAATTACCACGGCTACCAATAAGGTTTTAAAATTGCCGATTTTACCGGAAAGCCGGGCAAAACCATAAGCCCCCGCAATGGCTACCAACTGCAAAATCAGAATAGTTAATATTAATTTACTTGCTTCCAGGTGCAGTTCTTTGTCGCCGAAAACGGTAGCCACGTACATAACGGTTTGTACACCCATGCTGTAAAAGAAAAACGATAACAGAAACCGCTTTAAAAGCGCCATCTGCTGCACCTGTCCCAAAACATTCTTTAATTCTTTAAAACCGTTGAGCAACCAACTGCCCGTACGGGGCTTGCGATGGGTATATTTAGGTAAGTAATATAAAGTATAATGCGCAAAACCAAACCACCAGATGCCGGTAGTTAAAAAAGCAATGCGGGGCGGCAAACTCGTATTTGCGGGGTCTAGGCCAAACAAAGCCGGTTGCAATACCAAAGCAAGATTAAAAATTAATAAAAGCACGCTACCCAAATAACCGATGGCAAAACCACGGGCACTTAACTTATCAAACTGGTCTTCGGTGGCAATATCGGGTAAGTAAGAGTTGTAAAAAACAATACTGCCGGTCCAGCCCATCGCCGACAGCATAAACAAAAACATAGAAGTGGTAAAGGTTTCGCGGGTAAAGAAAAATAACCCGGCGCAAGAAATAGAACCCAGGTAACAGAATATTTGCAAAAACATTTTTTTGCGGCCACTATAGTCGGCGATAGCGGTTAACAACGGATTAATTAAAGCAATTACCAGGTACGAAAACGAAATACAATAAGAAAAAAGCACGGAAGAATCGAGGTGCCAGCCTAAAAAATTAACCATGTTGGTGCCATCGGGCTGCTGGGCTACTGCCCCGTAGTAAATCGGGAATATGGTAGATATAATTACCAGTGAATGAACCGAATTGGCCCAATCGTAGAAACACCAGGCACGTGTTATTTTAGGGTTATTCTTTTCCATGCATAATGGCTTTTTATTGCTTAAAGATATTCATAATAACGCGCTGCCCAAATTAATTTTATCAGCTTTCCGGAATAATTTCCAGCTATCAGCACTAAGCTAAAATCAGCTAACTGCTTCATATTAATACATTTATAAACTGACAACACCTTTTTAAATAGTATATTTACCTTTAAGTATTTATAAAAATTATTGCAATACTTACTAAAACAAAAAAACCGGGCAAACCCGGCCTTTATTAATATTCTATTTTCAGCTTTTTACGCCAGCATACGGAAAACACCTCTGGTATAACCAACCGATTCGGCGAGGCCTGGAACTGGATCATTGGCATCTTTTTCGTACTCTAATCCCAAAACGCCCTGGTATTTTATTTTAACTAAAGTCCGGAGAAAACCCGGAATATCTATGACTCCGCGGCCTATCTCCAGCGGAGAATCTTTGCCAGTGTTGCCGGTTACATCTTTAAGGTGTACATCATACAACCTATCGGCGTATTTCTGGGCCATTTTAGCCGGGTCCTGGCCAATCCGCACGGTATGCCCAATATCGATGCATAACCCAATGCGCTTGTCAAAAGATTTTATGCGCTCGTACACAGTATCGGGGCTCGGGTAAACTTTGTCGCCGGGACCATGATTATGAATAGCTAATTTAATGTTTTGCTCTTTTACCAACTTATCTACCAGGGGCAGCAATTCGTAATTAGGTACGCCAATAATGGTTTGGATACCCATTAATTTTGCGTAGTTAAAAGCGCGCTTTACTTCTTCCTCCGATTTCATGTAAATTACCCCGGCCCCGTATAAATTTAAACCGGCGGCTTTTACTTTGGCAACCGCTTCGCTTATTTGTTCGGGCGTGCTGGTCAGGGGCAAATGCACATCTTTTAGCGCAATATGCGTCAGACCAATTCGCTTAGAATATTTTAAGGTATCATCGAGCGAAAACTTGTGCATGGTATAAGAGGCCAGCCCCAACGGAATAGGTAAATTTTTAGCCGGAGTTGCCTGGGCAAAAGCAGAAACAGTGGCAGCAGGTACCAGTCCGGCGGCTAAACCTAAGCCCGCTACTTTCATAAAATCTTTTCGGGAAAGAGACATGTGTGCGATTTAAATTATTTAGGTGGATAATATTAGTGTGATGTTAAACCGGCTGGATTAAGCTAGTAACCAACCGGTGTTAAACTTAATAAATTTTTGAATATATTAAATTAAATTGTGCAAGCACCTGAATAGTAGATTTAAGAATAAGTTAATAAAAGCTTTATTTTCTACAGATGTATATCGTCTTCCGTAGAAAACTATAAACCTGCGTTCGATATATTAGCAGCTGTATAATTGGCTGGTATGCTTATTACAGTAAGAAATAGTTGGTCTTATAAGCAGGAAAGTATAAGCGATTTGGAAGGGAGCTAACTGAAAGAATTATCTTGGTTAACATAAACTTACTTATGCATCTGGTGAGTTGAGATTAATTCAGTTGAATAAAAAAGCTAGTACCGGCATTTTCCTGACTTTCCACCCAGATTTTACCTTTATGTTTCTCTACAATCTGTTTTACAATGTAAAGCCCTAAACCTGTGGTGCTTTCTCCTGCTGTCCCCACGCGGTTCGCTTTGGTAAACTTTTGAAACATATTCTTCTGCAAATGCAGCGGAATCCCAATGCCTGTATCGCTCACTTGTAAAAGGGCCTTCTTATCTATATTCTTCACAGATATGGTTACTTGCCCGCCACTAGGGGTAAATTTTACAGCATTCGTCAGCAGGTTTTCCAAGAGACGGCTAAATTTAAGCGCAATGATGGCGGCATACACCGGTTCTGCTGAATGCTGGAAATTAATCTGTATCTTTTTCTTTTCAGCCTCTAAGCTGATGCTTTTGAGGTGCTCCGGAATATAAATATTCAGGTCTGTTTTTTCAAACGTTTCTTCAGCCGGTAAATCTAATCTCCCAATGAGCAGGATATCTTCTACCAAGGCATAAGCTTTAGCATAGTTATCGAATGATTTCCGAATAATAGTAAGGTTCCCCTCCTTGTCTGGGGCGGGCAGATGGACCAGATTCTCTTGCAGCAACTCATTCAACAACTTAATATTTAACAAGTAGTTTTTCAAATCATGGACTATCATATGCATGATAGTTTCCTGGTTATCATAGAGCTTTTGTAGTTTTTGTTCTAATCTTTTCCGCAGGTTAATATCTTCTACAATGGTGTAGCCAAGTTTGGTATTCTGGTCTAGGATAAGGATGGAGGTTACCTGGCACCACAGAACAGTACCGTCTTTTTTCAACAGGCAGGTTTCTATCTGAAAAGAAGGTATTTGTTTGTTCCACAGGCTTTCTTGTAACTCTTGCCAGTGGTGCACAAAATCAGGATGGGCATATTTCATAATTCTGGTCCCCACCATTTCCTGTTCGGTATAACCTAAAGTAAAAAGTAAGGCTGAATTGATTTGCAGAATCTTTAAATCTGGGCCAATGATTTTCTTGCCCAGTTTAGATTGATAAAAGATAGCCTGGAAGCGGGATTGGCTTTCTTGATATCTTTGTTCAATAATTTGCTGTTGTTGCAGTTTATCTAGGTCAGGTGTTTCTCGGCCCGCAATTGCTGATTCTCTTCGCCCAGCAAACGGTTTTCCGCTTCTAACTGCCGGATCTGGTCAGCATTAGTCTTGATTTTATCGTTTAGGTTTTCCATCGCAATTTGTTAGACCAAAATTAGAATATTTTAATTACTTGGATTTAAAAAGAGGAAGGTAATCAGATTAGCTATTCTTCCGTATTACCTTTACAGCTTTTCCTCCTTACAAGACATTTAACTTCCAGCAATAATACACCACCCCAAATTAGCTCAACTTCAAGAAAACATACAAACGCTGATTAAGAGAAGTCAAGCTTTACAGCAGTAAGCTTTCGCATTAAGAGCCCTCTTAAAAATCAATATGGTTGTTTTACGAACTTCTATTACGGCCTTGAAAGCGACGAACGATGAGAGCAAAAATTATCACCAACTACAAAAATCTGGCTAGCTTCTCTGGTGAAAGCGGTTTTTGGATAAAATCAACTATCGGATATTTGCTGGCTCGGGCTAAGTCAAGCTGATGCCTAGAGCTACTCAATAAAACAATATGGCAGGGAACACTCCTTAAATCAGCCGAATTCTGTAGTTCTTCTAAAAGTTCAAAACCATCCATAACTGGCATATTAATATCAAGTAAAATCAGTCCCAACTCCTGTCCGCTCTGACCTACCGCTTTAATAATATTTAGGGCCTCTTGTCCATCCCTGGCGATTAGAATCTCTGCTGCTAACTCCAACTTTTTAAGTATTCTTTGGGCTAAATAGAGGCTTGTATTATTATCATCTACCAGTAATATTCTTTTTCCGCAATTCCATTGTCGTTCACTTACTCTATCCTGGTTTAAATGTAGGATAATAGAGGTAGTTTACGACGGGTCTATTCCCTTGTTACTTTAATAGTACCAAATCCGAAAACACACCTTTATTTAACATCAGTGCACCCATAGGAAGCATTCAGGCTTATATTTTCCAAATTATTTATTTTACTACCTAAAAGGTCTACCTTACCTAAAGAAATTCAGAATGATGCTGGAGAAATTGAAAGGTTTTATCAGGCGGGTTGCACCAGGAACGCTGTAATCCACTTGCAGGTTCATAATCGTGCTAATTCCTTCCCAGCAAGGATAGAATTTATAAATGCAAATTCTATAATTTAAATCAGTGCTATTGGAGGCTGCTATTTATTGCCCGACTGCAAGGCAGTAAAAAGCGTTTTAAGCTTTTCAAAGCGTTTAGCCTGTTGCTGCCTGGAAATTTCAGATTTATTTGGATCGTGAATAGAATAGTCCTGGTTAGGGTATTTTGTACTTTTTATTTTATTGGTTTTAGTCATAGCCGCAAAAATCCGCCGGAGGTCTTTTAAGAAACTGGCTCTTTCCAAAGGATGGTTGTACCCTAGTCAATATTGTAGTCTAAATTTCAGGTACAATCTTTAGAACAGATTTGATGCAAAATAATAAATAAGCAGATAGTATTTCTCCTAAATATTATCTATAACAAAGCTTAACCGTAAAAAAAATTAGGATTAGCTTCCATATTTAACTTAATCGGAGCAGTGCCAGCGAGGCAGAAGCATTTGTTTTATTCAGGTCCGGAATAATCTGAAGTTCTAAGACTCTCATAGCCTTAAGGTCAACGTTATAGGTTTCAACTTCTGCTATGGTATGCGGGGGACTAAAGTTATATTGCTGCCGGACAATCTCCTGGTAAGACTTAGCCCCGGCAGGTAACCAGCGCAACAAAAACTCCTGTGTACGGGCTTGCTCTTCTTCCCGAAAGAAAAGCTGAATTTGCTTAACATTTTGTGGTTCATCAAACAGAAATCGGATACGCTGCTCCCCAGGTCGGGATGCCCGCCAGCCTTCTCCTTCAATAGGGGTAAACGCTAATTCAATGGGATGGGCTTCATCTTCCGACGTAAGTTCCACCTGAGCCAGTTGTGCCAGGTCTAACCAGCTTTCCGGAGATACATTCAGAAGCTGCTGATGTATTAGTTGTTTTTCCATAAACTTATCGCTCCAGTTCACTTTATATTTTAATTACATATTATTTAATTCCTTACCTTGGTGCGGCATGAACAGCTACATGTTTAACCTATCCTTTTCTGCTGTTGTTACGTTTTGTAGGAATATTTATTTTACTAAGTAGCCTACTAAAAAACTTACTTTACCCTTTTGTTTTAGATGGAGCTTTTTACTTAAGTTTAAGGGATAATTTCTAGAACCCGAATCACCTAAAAAGTTAATAATGGCAAAATTAAAGATTGGTATTATTGATTTGGTAAGTAAAGGCCCTACTAGTACTTTATGGGCCAGAGTAATGCATGCGAACCTGGCCAGCATTATGCCGCAGGTAGTAGCTACCTGGTGTGAGCAGGAAGGCCATGAAGTAACCTTGATTTGTTATACCGGTCAGGAAGACCTGCAAAAGGAGCTACCCCAGGGAGTTGACCTGGTATTTATTTGTTCCTTCACCCAAGCGGCTTTACTAGCTTATGCCCTGAGCAACTATTTTCGCAGTCAAGGTACCGTTACAGTTTTGGGCGGGCCACATGCCCGTTGTTATCCGGATGATGCGGTTAAATACTTTGACTATGTGCTGGGCTTCACCCATAAAGCTACCATCACGGAAGTTCTGCAGAATTGTGGTCCGCAGCGGCCAGAAGGCAAACACCTTTCCGCAGGGAGGCAGCCAGTCACCTTACCGGGCGTAAAAGAACGGTGGAAGTTTATCCAGCCTACTTTAAAGAAAGCGCCCTTTCTTCAGATGGTGCCCATGCTGGGAAGTGTCGGTTGTCCTTATACCTGTTCCTTCTGCATTGATGCTACGGTAGATTACCAGCCCCTGAATTTTGAGATAATAAAAGAGGACTTACGGTTTTTGTTGACTAAATTTAAGAAGCCCACTATTGGCTGGCATGACCCTAACTTTGGTGTACGCTTTGAAGCTAATATGGACGCGATTGCATCTGCGGCCCCGCTAAAAAGCTTTCGCTTTTTTGCGGAAAGCAGCCTTTCCATTCTCACCGAAGAGCACCTGAAGGTGATGCAACAGAACGGCTTTGATGCCTTGCTGCCGGGCATCGAATCCTGGCAGGAGTTGGGTAATAAATCCCGAACCTCCCGTATTGTTGGCGAAGAAAAGGTAAAGCGTATTTCGGAACATGTTAATATGATGTTCCGCTATGTGCCTTATGTACAGACTAACTTTGTCCTGGGGCTGGATAGTGATGCAGGAGACGAGCCCTTTGAACTAACCAAGCGTTTTGTCGATTTATCGCCAGCGGCTTTCCCCGGCTATTCGCTGTTAAGTGCTTTTGGGGAAGCCGCTCCGCTGAACCTGGAATACCAGCGGACCAATCGCGTGCTGCCTTTTCCTTTTCACTTTCTTAACAACCACTTGGCCATGAACCTAAAACCCAAAAACTACGAGTGGATTGAATTTTATGATAAAGTAATTGATTTAACTGCTTACACCTTCTCTAAGAAAGCCATTTACCAGCGTTTTAAAGCTAATTCCACCACTGCCTCCAAGTGGATGAACCTGATGCGGGTGGTTTCCTCGGAAGGGTATGGGCGCTTGCGTTTTTACAAGCAGGTGCGTAAAAACCTGGCAGCGGATAAAACTTTCCGGCAATACTTCGAAGGAGAATCGCAGCAATTGCCCGCTTTTTATAAAAGCATCATTCAAAAAGACTTAGGTATCTGGTGGCAGTGGCTTCCCGCTGGGGCTTTGGAACATAATCCGAATGCTTACCTGCTTAAAACTTCTCCTTCTTTGGTTTAACTTGTTTCCTTAACTGGTTAACGGGTCTATAAAGGGGTAACATAGCAGAAGTGGGTAGTAGGAATGGAAAGTTCGTTTCTAAGGTGTTTTCGATTATAGTCAGTCCATTAATAAACCCGGCTTTTTAATCTGGGAAATTATAATTGTAACCTTTTTAGCTTTTATTGTAAAAAAATGGAACGCTTATACCGGTTACTATGTAGTAGGTATATAATAAAGAACACCATATGAATAACGGAACAGTAAAATTTTTTAATGAACTGAAAGGTTTTGGGTTTATTAAAGAAGCAAATTCAGATCAGGACCACTTTGTCCATGTATCTGGCCTGATAGATGAAATCAGAGAAAATGACCAGGTAACTTTTGACCTGCAAGAAGGAAGAAAAGGGCTAAACGCAGTTAACGTGAAACTCGCTTAGTTTTAAGCTATACTTATTTTATAAAAGCCTTACTCCGGTAAGGCTTTTTTTATTGTCTAGACGGGCTAAAACTATCCGGCATGTCAGATTTAATATTTCATTTAATCATTTTTAATTAATCAGATGAACCGAAAATACTTAGTTGATACGACCACCCATGAGTACCTATGTGTAGGATTAAAAAAAGGACAGGATTGGGTAGAGAATAACCAGAAATCTTTAAAAAGCTTTATGAGCTCACGACCGGATAAGGACAAAGCAGACTTCCAACTGCTTGCCGGCGAATTTAATGATAATTCTTTTTTTGAAAAGTGGATACGCAATGGCACTAATTTCCTGTTCCAGTACTAACCCCCAACAGAAAGCCCGTTAATCAAAGAAAGAGTCCCGGTTCGGGCTAACACTAGACGTCCTATCGGAATGGTCACCGGTTTTCTTACTAGTCTATTAAGGAGGCGCTGAATAAGTGGCTTTTTTATCGCTAAGGTCTTTCAACCGTTACTCTCTGTATTTATAATTTAAGTCTTAAAGAAACCTGTTACTTAAAATAATATGGTAAAAGTAAAAGAAGTTGTATCCTTAGAGGATGTGAAGAAAGAAATGTTAGAATTCTGTTTACAGGCACAATGCCGGCCAGCCATTCTGGAACATATCTCGGCAGCTGGGACCTCGGTCCATTATACCAGGTTTATTGGGCAGTTACTAGCGCAACGATTTCTTAAAACTAACTTACAAGAAAAACGAAGCGCCCGCCAGGAAAAATATATAACTACTCAAAAAGGCTTAAACTACTTAAAAGCTATTGCTTATTGAATAGGTGCTTCTTTTCTTGAAAATTATGCTAGCCTCTATCTAATTGTAATGGAGAGGCACAAGCCTCTCTTTTACATATATCCGAATTAATGGTAGACGCTAAATAATTAAAGTTAATGATAATTTCTAATCCGGCATGTACCGGAGCTATAGATATCCTTAATAAATAGCTATTAATTTTTTAATTATTGCCCATGAAGCCTGCCGAAAAAGAGAGTAAAGTACAAATTAAAGAACTCATCGAGCTGAATGAGGAGCTGGAAAATTATTTCTCCAACACCATCATTCCGCAACTCTTCGTTGATGCTGATTTAAACTTGCGCAAGTTTACCCCACCGGCTATGAAGCAATTCAGCCTTTTGCCGGAGCATATTGGCCGTCCCATGGCTGAGATGGTGGACCATATCCGCTATTCCACCATTACCGAGAATATTCAGGCAGTAATTAACACCGGGGAAATTCTAGAGAAGGAAATTCAAACGACTGACCTGCGCTGGTTCCAAATGAACATTATTCCTTATTTGATTAAAAAGCAAAATAAAGCCAATGGGGTAATTATTACTTTCGTGGATATTACTGAGCGAATCAAAACCCTGCGGGAACTGGAGAAGCTCAATGCCTCCCACGAAACCTTTATTTATGCCGTTTCCCACGATTTAAAAGCACCCCTGGCTAATATTGAGGGGCTGGTGGCGCTTTTAATAGAAACTTCAGACGAGATAGTGGCTCGGGAAGGCGGAGATATAGAGGAACAAAAAATAGTGATGGGCTTGCTAAGTCAATCGGTTAAAAGCATGCGCAATATGATTGATGACCTTTCCGACATTGCCAAAATAGAAGGCAACTACCAGGAAACCGTAGAAAACATCCGTTTTGAAACAATTCTCCAGGAAGTGCAATGGACGCTTAAAGACAAAATCAAAGAAAGCCAAGCGCAAATTTGTATTGATATTCAGGCGCCAGAGATAAAGTTTCCCCGCAAAAATCTGCGCAGTATTATTTATAACTTGTTGAGCAATGCTTTAAAGTATACATCGCCGGGCAGGAATCCGGAGGTTTGGATAAAGACCATTAAGGAAAGTGAGATAGTGCAACTCTCGGTGAAAGATAATGGCCTAGGCATTACGCCCGAGCAACAAGAGCTTATCTTTGCGCAATATGCCCGGCTGAAAAAAGAGGGGGAAGGCACTGGAATAGGGCTCTACCTGGTTAAAAGGATTCTGGATAATGCCGAGGGCAAGATTAAGGTGCAAAGCAAACCAGGCGAAGGTTCGGAGTTTATCGTTTACCTAAAAGCAGGAACGCTTGGTTAGCTCCCAACTATTTTTGAAATAAATTATGTTTCAGTTAGGGCAAATTCAGTATTAAGCCCAAGATAGTCAAAAAGCGGTATACCAGGCATTGTTTCTAGTAAATTGAGCAGAACTTTTATTAAGCCTTTATTTAATACTCTTCCGCTAATAACCAATGCTGAAGGGTAACAAATTCACTCACAGACTGCAATAACTGTTCTGTTAGAAACTAAAATTATAACAGAATAATAAGCTTGCGAAAAAATAAAATTTATACTTATAAATTTCTATTACGATAGAAGTAATATTTGCCTTATGGTTTAACTATTGGTAATAACTGGTAAACTCATTTAATATTTTCTGCGGTACTCATGTTTTTTCTAACATGTTCTTAAGTTTAATTGCAATAAGTTGCCAATTTGCCAAGCCGTGCGAGTTAGATTTTCGGTGGTGTGGGCAAGGGCATCTTCCAGCGAAACGGGGCCGGTGCCTATCGGGAAAACCGCGTTAAAATATTCAAATAAAGCTAAATTTAGATTGGCGGGAATCTGGCCGGCTAAAGCTATTACCGGAATATTTTTTTCTTGCGCGTGTCGGGCTACGCCATAAGGGCCTTTGCCCGCGAGGGTTTGCTCATCTAAACCACCTTCGGCCGTTATTAATAAATCAGCGTTAGCGAGGGCTTCGTTAAAGCCGGTTAAATCAAGTAAATAATTTACGCCTGGTACTAAGTCAGCGTTCAACACGGCGGCTAAAGTAGCGGCAGTACCACCGGCTGCCCCGCCATGTACCCAATCAGCCATATCTTTGTTTAAAGCAGCTTTTAATACTTGGTTTAGCCGATTTAAACCTTGTTCCAGTAGCAAAACGGTTTCGGGATTGGCACCTTTCTGCGGCCCAAAAACCTGTGCCGCCCCTTTTGGCCCCAACAAAGGGTTTTCTACATCGCAGGCTACAGTTATATTACAGGTTAGCAGCCTTTCGTCTAAGGCTGTTAGATCGATGGATTGCAGGTTTAGTAAACCTTGCGCGCCTAATCCAATAGATTGCCCCTGATTATCTAAGAATTTTACGCCTAAGGCTTGCAATAGGCCTACACCCCCATCTACGGTAGCGCTATTACCCAAACCCATAATTATTTGCCGGCAGCCTAAATCCAACGCTTGTTTTATTAATTGGCCGGTGCCAAACGTAGACGCCTGCAATGGGTTTAGTTCGTGTTTTTGCAGCCACCGTAAACCCGAAGCCCGGGCTAGTTCCACAACTGCTACTTGGTCATCTTTAATCAACCCAAAGCTGGTGTTAATATTTCGGCCTAATGCATCTTGTACGGTGGCGGGTACCAATCGCCCGTTTAGTTGCTGCACCAGAATATCGGTTATGCCTTCGCCGCCATCAGCAATCGGAAACAAGGTGTACGTAGCCGCTAATTTGCTCTGTTGCAATCCGGTTTTAATGGCTTCGGCCACCGCAAAAGCCGATAAACTATGTTTAAAAGTATTAGGTGCAATGATAAGGTGCATCAGTTTGGTTATGATATCATTATCGGGCTACTTTCCTTCCTGTAAAAAGGTCTGAATATTTTGTGCTAATTTTTCAACCAGCAAAGTACGGGCTTCTACGCTGGCCCAGGCAATATGCGGGGTAAGTACCAACTTTTCTTTATGCTGAATATTTAAGAATGGGTTATTTGCTTCGATTGGTTCCTGTTCAAAAACATCCAGACCAGCCGCTAAAAGCAAGTTTTCGTTTAAAGCCCGAACCAAATCAGCCTCGTTTACAATGCCGCCCCTACCCACATTTATTAAAATGGCCGATGGCTTCAGGAGTTGCAGTCGGTTGTAGTGGAGCAAATTTTGGGTATATTCGTTTAAAGGCTCGTGAATGGAAATAATATCCGAAGTGCGTAAAAATTCTTCCAGTTCCAGGCGCTGGTAGGGCTGATTAGTGTTGCCGCCCGAAGCTGAATAATAAACTACTTCGGCGCCAAAAGCTTCGGCAATACGGGCAACCTGCCGCCCAATATTGCCTAAACCAATAATGCCAAACCTTTTGTTTTTAATTTCCCGGAACGGATGATTTAAGTGCGTAAAAATCTCGCTTTGGGCATATTCACCCTGTTTAACATAATTATCGAAATAAGGTAGCTTGTGCAATAAATGCAGGAGCATGGCAAAGGTTAATTGGGCTACGCTCGCCGACGAATAATCTACCACGTTTTTTACCACAATGCCGCGTTCAGCGGCAGCTACTTTATCTATATTATTGGTACCGGTAGCAGCTACACAAATTAACTTTAAGTTGGTGGCCGCTTCCAGCGCCGGTTTATCCAGGTTTACTTTATTTACAATAATAATATCAGCCTCTTTTATCCGCGCGGGTACTTCGGCCGGCGTGGTTGTTTCGTAGTAAGTAACGTTGCCATGTTGTTCGAGTAAGTGCAAATTGGGCACCTCCCCCATGGTTTTCAGGTCCAGGAAAACAATTTTCATAGTATTGCGGGTATTATCTTATTTTTTTGCGACTTATACATTAAGCCACCGATTGGACCGACAGCAAACCGGTGCGCCGCAGCAAAGCTTCCGGCGATGGCTCTTTGCCCCGAAATCTTTTGTATAATTCCATTGGCGGTTCGCTGCCGCCCGCCGATAAAATATGTTTTCGGAACAAGGTAGAAGTTTCGCGGTTAAATACGCCGTTTTCCTGGAAGAACTCAAAAGCATCGGCATCCAGCACTTCGGCCCACTTATAACTATAATAACCCGACGAATAACCGCCCTGAAATATATGCGAAAACGAACAACTAATATTGGTACCGGGCACCAAAGGTAATATTTCGGTTTCCTGCAGCACCTGGTTTTCAAAATTAATAACATCCGAAATGCTTTCGGGAGCAGCAGTGTGCCAGGCCATATCTAGCCGGGCTAACCCTATTTGCCGCACCGTTGCATAACCCGCCATAAAATTGGAGCTGTCTTTTATTTTTTGTACCAATTCTGCCGGAATCAGTTCGCCGGTTTCGTAATGCCGCGAGAATAAATCCAGGCACTCTTTCTCGTAGGTCCAGTTTTCCATTACCTGCGAAGGCAGTTCTACAAAATCCCAGAAAACGTTGGTACCGGTTAAGCTGCCGTAGGTGCCGTTAGCCAGCAAACCATGCAAGGCGTGCCCGAATTCGTGGAATAAGGTTTTAACTTCATTAAAAGTAAGCAGCGATGGTTTGGTTGGCGTGGGTTGGGTAAAGTTGCAAACAATGGCAATGTGCGGCCGCTGGTCCTGGCCATTTTGCTTTTGCTGTCCGCGGAACGAAGTCATCCAGGCGCCGTTGCGTTTACCTGGCCGCGGAAAAAAATCAGCGTAAAATATACCCAGGTGCTCGCCCGATTCTTCGGTAACCTCGTAAACTTTAACATCGGGGTGGTAAGTATCTACGGCAGTATTTTCTTTAAAACTCAGGCCGTACAATCGGTGTGCTACCTTAAATATTCCTTGAATTACGTTCTCCAGCTTAAAGTAAGGCTTCAGTACTTCGTCGTCGATGGTAAATTTTTCTTTCTTTACTTTTTCGGAATAATAAGTAATATCCCAACGCTGCAAAGTTTCCGGGCCGTGGTTTAGGGCCGCATAAGCGCTAATGGCTTCCAGTTCCTGACGGGCCGCCGGCTTTGCGTATTTTAACAGATTATCCAGAAAATCCATTACTTTACCCGGCGATTGCGCCATGCGTTCCTGCAACACGTAATCGGCGTGCGAGATAAAGCCCAGTAGCTTGGCGCGAGCATGCCGCAGTTTAACCAGTTCTAATATTATCTGGCGGTTATCGTTTTCGTTGGCTTTGCAGGCGCGGGTAGCATAAGCCTGGTATAATTTTTCGCGCAGCTCCCGGTTTTGCGCATACGTCATAAACGGCAAATAGCTGGGCGCTTGCAACGTAAAAACCCATTGTCCGGCTAATCCTTTTTCCTGTGCCGCCTGGGCAGCCGCCTCCACCACACTTTCGGGTAAGCCGGCTAAATCGGCAATATTCGTAACCGGCAGAAAATAATTATTTGTTTCGCTTAGTACATGCTCGCCAAATTCCAACGATAATTGCCCTAATTGCTGATCTATCTGGCGTAATTGCTTTTTTTCGTCTTCATCCAGGTTGGCGCCGTTCCGGATAAAACTTTTGTATAATTTATCTAATAAAGTTTTCTGTTCGGTGTTCAAATCCAGGGTTGCGCGCTGCTCGTAAACTACCCTTACCCGACTAAATAACTGCTGGTCTAAGGTTATGTCGTTGGCGTAGGCGGTAAGCAACGGCGATATTTCTTTGGCTAATTGCTGAATTTCCGGACTGGTTTCGGCGGCATTCAGATTAAAGAATATGCGGGAAATGCGGTCTACCAATTCGCCGCTACGCTCTAGTTTTTCGATGGTATTGTTAAAATCAGGCGCTGCCGGGTTGTTAATAATAGCGTTAATTTCCTGTTTTCCTACCTGTATAGCCTCTTTTAATGCCGGCAAAAAATCTTCGTTTTTAATTTGATGAAAGGGAACGGTATTAAAAGGAGTACCAAACTCTTCGAGTAATATATTCATCTAAGTTTTAAAGCTTTCTAGTTAATAATTTTATTTCTACGCAAGCAGCAGGCCACACAGGTATAAATATTTTCTAAAAATAGCGACAAAACTCCTAAATCAAGGTTGCAGGACAAAAAATTATTAGACAAATACCTTATTTATAAGGATTCTGCGCTTCTGATTTGAGCCGGAACAAACCAACTACAAGCAATCTGCTACTAAACCTCAAGCAAACCGATTAATGGCGGTAGCCTTTGGGTGTTAGCTGTTAATATTTGGGGAATAAATATTTCCAATATTTGGAAAGAAAGGCAGAATTTTACCATTTTGCCCGGTAAAATATTGACAGGGTTATTTTTAAATTTTTCCATATTCTGGAAAACTTACTTATATAAAGAAAGTAGCATACCAACTCCATTTATTCTGGCCCTAATTTTGAGTAGATATTTAGATAATGCAGGTTACCTGTTTTATAAACAAATGCACTAGTCTAATTATAAAACAATAGTTAAGGTAGTTCGGGCTTAACCTATTTAATTTAAAAATATTAAGATAAGGTTGATTTTTTAAAAGATAAAACCTTGATTTTTACACCTTTTACGTACATATAAAACATCATATATATATTATCATTATTTCTGCGGAAAATATTTGGATATTCAAATTTAACTATTTAAAATTGCATAGAAATTATAATTTATTAAACGGCATAAACCAGTAGTTAAAAATAATTCTAATTAACTTTAAAGAAGTAACTGGTTAAATAGTTTAAAATCATTATATAATTTATATATTTAAATATTATTACATATTAATTAATATTAGCTTTAATAAACTTTATTAACCTGTAAAAGCAAAACCTGATTAATTTTTTACCGTTAATTTATCCTAAACCGCACCTGATAACATTAAATAAATATTCATTTATGAAAAAGACTTTACTTTCCTTACTGTTTTTATCTTTCTTCGCTTACCAAGCTAATGCCCAGCAAATCTCCGAATCGGCTGAAAAACGAATTGCTTTAATTACCCGGGTTATGGCAGCAGAACTGGGATTAAACGAATCGGAGTACATCCGCTTAAAATCTTTAAACCGCGAAAGAATTGTAAAAGGCGATGAAATTTCGGAGTTCTATAACAACAACCCCGATTTAAAAACCAGGAAGCTAATGGAACTGGAAGCCAGCTTCGATAAAAAATTTAAGGCCATGTTAAACCCCATTCAACTAGCTGCTTACGCTGCTTACAAACACGACCCGGAGTCGGATTTGGCTTTAAAAGAAAAAGACAAAACGGCTAATACCACGCAGAAGTAGCGTTATAAAAAACTAGTAAAAAAAAGCAGCTTGTATCCAGGCTGCTTTTTTCATTTTATCCGGAACATACCGTTATTATTTTTATTAAGTCTGGCCCGATAAACAAAACCATTATTAGGTTGTTTGGGTTTTTAGGTACCTTTACAGCGAATAAAATTATAAAAGTATGCGGGTAATTATTATTGGCAATGGCGTTACGGGGGTTACCGCAGCCACTACTATCCGCAAACTCGACCCTACGGCCCACATAACTATTATATCAGCGGAGTCGGAACATTTTTTTTCGCGTACCGCGCTTATGTACTTGTACATGGGCCACATGCAGTACCGGCATATAAAGCCTTACGAAGATTGGTTCTGGCCCGAAAGAAATATTAATTTACTTCACGCGGCGGTTCAATCTGTTGATTTTAATGCCAAGCAGGTTATACTGGAAAACCACACCAGAATAGACTATGATAAACTGTTACTGGCTACCGGCTCCTTGCCCCGCACGTTGGGTATACCCGGCGAAAACCTGGCTGGTGTACAAGGATTTTACAGTCTGCACGATTTAGCGCAACTAGAACAATATTCTGCTAATATACCCCGGGCGGTAATTGTGGGCGGTGGCCTGATTGGCATAGAATTGGCAGAAATGTTTTATACCCGCTGCATACCCGTAACTTTTCTGGTGCGCGAACCATATTACTGGGGAAATATATTGCCGGAGGCGGAAGGTACGTTAATTCAGGAGCACATTCGGGCACACGGCATAGATTTAAGGTTAAATACAACTGTAAGCGAAATTACCGGAGATGCAGAAGGCCGGGTTAAAAGCATTATAACCAACAAAGGCGAAGAAATTGCCGCTAATTTGGTGGGTGTAGCCGTTGGGGTTAAACCCAATGTCAGCTTTTTAGAAAACAGCGATTTAAAAATAAACCGGGGCGTATTGGTGAATCAATATTTGGAAACCAACCTGCCTGATGTTTACGCCGCCGGCGATTGCGCCGAAATTCTGCCGGAACCAGAAAACAAGCCTGTGGTAGAACAATTGTGGTATACCGGCCGCATGCAAGGCGAAACCGTAGCCCATTCTATCTGCAACCGCCGTACGGTTTATAACCGGGGCATTTGGTTTAACTCGGCCAAGTTTTTTGATATTGAATACCAAACCTACGGCCAGGTACCGGCCGTGCCCGCGCCCGAAACAGATTCGTTGCTGTGGCAACATCCGAAAGAAAAAAAATTAGTCCGGATTAATTATCACCAGCCTTCCGGTAAAGTACTTGGTTTTAACTTATTGGGTATTCGTTACAGGCACGAAGTGTGCGAAAAATGGCTTAAAGAAGAAAAGCCTATCTCCTACGTGTTAAAACACTTGCGCGAAGCCAACTTCGACCCGGAGTTTTACCGCCGCCACGAAAAAGAAATAATCCGCACATTTAGTCGGCAGCTTTCGGCCGTACTCTCGTAAAAGAAAAAGCGCAAAATGGCTTTTACTAAAAGTTGTAAAAATGAAATGGTCTAAAATATATAGTTTTAAAGAAATGAACTCCTACCAGTATATTGCCGTGGTAGGGTTAATTATGACGCTAGCGGCGCACCTGATTTTATGGCTGCAGCAGAAAGAAGTTCAAACTTTTTGGGCTTTATACGTTTGCTGGGCCGTATTATTTATTCTGGGCAGCATCGCCAACATTAATAGCAAACCCGGCGAAGGGCATCACCATCACCACCATCATTAAACCATATATGCCAACCTCCGATCAAAGCCTGGCCATTGGCTATAACTACCACGATCAAACAGATACTTTGCAAAAGGTAGGCTTAACCATTTTTACGTTGGGTTTGCTGCTGTTATTCCTGCCTTCCTTACCCGTAAGTTCTGTTTTGGGCCAGGGCTTATTCTGGAGCGGTATCGGACTTTCCTTGCTGGGTTTAGTATTATATTTAATTCAAACGTACCAGAAGAGTCATCCTGGGGTCAGAAACAATGGCGTTTGGCTAAGGGGCTCTACCTCCCGCGGCAATATTGCCTGGGTAACCGCCGTAGGCCTCACTGGTTTCTATATTATATTATATTGGTTTCCGTTTCTAATAGAGCCCCAAATTCGCGCGCTCGATTCATTTAGCCAGTGGCTGCGGAATAAGCCAGCCGACCATTGGCTGCTGTACGGCACTTTTTACACAATTGCCATATTAATTATGGGGTTGCGCGCGCTTCTAAAATACCGCCACAGCCCTTACCAAATAATCCGGACACTTTCGGTTATGTTTTTCCAACTGGGCTTAGCTTATCTTATTCCTTATACCCTGCAAAAACTGAACGAACCGGAATTTTATTTTAGTTATTTCTGGCCCTTGAAATACGATTATTTATTTCCGGGTACGGTCGGTTATTTGGTAAACGAGCCGGGTGCGTTGGGTGTATTCATGGTTTTTTGGTCGGCGGTTATTTCGCTGGTAGGCGTGCCCATATTAACTTATTTTTTCGGGAAACGCTGGTATTGCAGTTGGGTTTGCGGGTGCGGCGGCTTAGCCGAAACCGCCGGCGATCCTTACCGGCAACTTTCCGATAAATCGCGGGCGGCCTGGCAGTGGGAAGTAGCCATTATTTACCCCGTTCTGGGCTTTATTGTAATTACCACTTTATTACTTTGGATAAATTCTTTCATGAGCGGCGGCTTACTGGGTTCTTTGTCTGATGGCTTTGCCCAAACGTATGGCTTTTTTGTTGGGTCTATTTTTTCGGGGGTTATTGGCGTAGGTTTTTACCCGATTATGGGCAGCCGGGTATGGTGCCGGTTTGGTTGCCCCATGGCTGCTTATTTAGGTCTTTTACAAAAGCATTTTTCCCGTTTCCGGATTACTACCAACGGCGGACAGTGTATTTCTTGCGGTAATTGTTCTACTTATTGCGAAATGGGCATAGATGTGCGTTGGTACGCGCAACAAGGCCAGCCTATTATCCGGTCGTCGTGTGTGGGTTGCGGTATGTGCGCTACGGTTTGTCCCCGGGGTGTACTTAACCTGGAAAATGGCCCACGGGAAGGCCGCTACCAACCAACAACGCTCATCTCACCAGAGAACCTCCGCATTTTAAGTTAGTATTTTAGAATAATTTAAAGATAACACCGGAGCAGTACTTATAAACTTTTTCTTTACTTCAGAAAAGGGAGCAAAGCTTTGTGAAAAGCTTCTGTTGCTTCCAGATGCGGAATGTGGCCCACTTTGGGCATTTCTATCAGTTTTGCATTTTTGATAGCAGCGGCTGTTTTCTTGCCTAAAGTTGGATAATGGCCCGCTTTCGCCAGCACGTCTTTATCTTTAATTAATGCTTTTCCTACCACCGTCCGGTCTTCCTGACCAATAATCACCAAAGTCGGTGCTTTTACATCCGGAAATTCATATACTACCGGCTGCTGGTAAATCATCTCGTAAGTCTGGGCCGAAACCAGCGCAAGCGTAGGATAATCGGCACTCCTGGTTTGGGCACCCGGCACTTGTACCCATTCGTCAAAAGCAGGTTGCCAGGAAACGTAATAAGTCTGGTGGTATTTGCGGGTAGATTCTTCGGTGGTTTTTAACTCTTGCTGGTAAGTTTGGGAAAAGGTTCGGTAAGGTACTAGCCGCCGGTAATCTTCCAGGCCGATGGGGTTTTCAAGCACCAGTTTAGCCGTTGTTTCGGGGTATAGCAGCGCGAAGCGGGTAGCCAGCATCCCTCCCATCGAATGCCCCACAACTGCAGCTTTCTTAATATCCAACGTATCGAGCAGCTTTTTTGTGTTATAAGCTAACTGATGAAAACTGTAATGCAGGGGTGTCTTGCTCGATTTGCCAAACCCTACCTGGTCGGGCACAATTACCCGAAAGTTATTTTGCGTTAGAAATCGAATGGTTTGTACCCAATAAGCACCAAAAAAATTCTTCCCGTGCAACAACATCACCACCGGCGCATTTACCATTTTATTTGCCGGCGGCACATCCATGTAAGCCATCCGAACTTCCTTATCTTCTACCTTCAGATTTAAATATTTAACCGGGTAAGGATAGTTGTATTGGCTCAGAACTGCATCGTATACCGGCTTTTCTGTAGCCGGCTTATGTTGGGCATTTACATATTCCGATAAAGTGGAAAATATTAAAAGAAGCAAAAAGGAATATTTAGTTAAACCCATAACCTTGGTAGTTTATACAATAATTCTTCTTGTATACGCTGTTCGCGGAGCGGGTTAATTAAATTTTATTACAAGTAGCTAGGTTCCTGATAAATATTTATCTTAACCAACTCTAATCTTTTCAGATGAAAGCAAACCTGGCATTAAGCGTATTATATTTTCTGTTTTTCAGTTTACCCATACTTGCACAGGCGCAGGTAAAACAAAATAAGGTACCGCCAAAGCAGGCGGTTGCGGTTCCTACTGATTCTTTAAAAACTGCCCTGGAAATAATTCTACAGGAAGATCAGGGTGTGAGAAAGAAACTGAGCACAACGCCACCATCAGAAAGAATGCAGCTTTTCCGGGAAATGCGGCAGGTCGACTCAGCAAACCAGGTAAAAGTTAAAGCTATTCTAAACCGTTATGGCTGGTTGCCCCAAAGCAAAGTAGGTGAGAAAGCGGCCGATGCTATATTTTTTGTGGTGCAGCATGCCGATACCTACCTGATGGAGAAATATTTACCGGAGTTGCAACGCTGGGCCCAACTGGGCGAAGCCAGAAAAACGCACGCTGCCATGATGGAAGACCGTATTTTGATGAACCAGCGCAAGAAACAAATATATGGTACCCAAGCCTTTAGTAATCAGTTAACGCAAGGCCGGTTTTTAATTTGGCCTATCGCCGATTACCCCAATGTAAACAAACGCCGGCAAGAAGCCGGCTTTGATACAACGGTTGAAGAAAATGCCAAGCGGCTTAACTCCATTTACAATCCTTCCGAAATAATTCCGGGTTTACTGGCAGAATAAACTTACTGCTGCATATTTATAAGCGGCAATATTGGCAACTTAGGCCAAAGTCTTTAAAATTTCCAGAGTACCGCTAACGTGTTCCAGCGGCTTTAGCTGCGAGTTAAAAGCGTACCGTACTATTCCGGCTTTATCAATTAAATAAGTTACACGGCCCGGCACAATGCCAAAAGTGCGCGGCACGCGGTAAAGCTTCCGGACTTCGCCTTTGGCGTCGCTGAGCAAGGTAAAAGGCAGCCGGTGTTTTGCCGAAAACTGTTGATGCGATTCGGCATCGTCTGAACTTACACCCACCACTTCGGCATTACTTTCCCGGAAAATTTCGTATTGGTCGCGGAACGAACAAGCCTGGGCTGTACAGCCCCGGGTATCGTCTTTGGGGTAAAAATATAAAACCACATTACTTTCCCGGAGCACTTCACTTAACCGGAATATTTCGCCGGTGGCCGTTTGTAAACTAAAATCAGGAGCGCTATCGCCAACTTTTAACATATAAATTAATTATTTTATCTCTTTAACTATTTTGGGACCTCCTTGTTTTACTTCCGCTTTCGAATTGTAATTGTAGCCGTTTACCCCAAGCAATATTTCTAAAGAACCAAAGGTAAACATTTCGGTAAAGATTAATGCTTATATAGATTTACTGGTCAGTTAGATTAAATAAATTTATCTATATATTAATGAATAAATTAACGGAGGCGAAGCACCTGTTAAGCTTAATTAAATTGCGCATCTTTGCCGAACCAAAAAATATTACATGCCCCTGATTAATGTTATAATACCTGCTTACAACGAAGAAAAATCCATTGCGAAAGTTATCCGGGATATACCAGTAGGTTTAATTAATGATATTATTGTGGTAGATAATAATTCGGAAGACAACACTTTTGCGACAGCGCAAGCAACTGGCGCTACCGTTTTAAAAGAACCCCGGCAGGGCTACGGGCAGGCTTGCCTCACCGGAATTGCTTATGCCCTAAATAAACCGGCCCATCTGCGGCCCGAAATTATTGTTTTTATAGACGGCGATTACTCCGACTATCCCGAAGAAATGCCCAAAGTGCTGCAACCAATTCTGGAAGATAAAGCCGATATGGTAATTGGCTCCCGCGCCCTGGGTAACCGCCAAAAAGGCGCCATGACACCGCAGCAGCTATTCGGCAATTGGCTCGCCACATCTTTATTAAAATTTCTGTACAACGCGCAGTTTACCGATTTAGGACCATTCCGCGCCATCCGGACCGACAACTTAGTACAGTTAGGCATGCAAGACCAGAACTACGGCTGGACAGTAGAAATGCAGGTAAAGGCGGCCAAGCAAAAACTCCGGTTTACCGAAGTGCCCGTAACTTACCGCAAACGAATTGGATTTTCTAAGATTTCGGGTACGGTAAAAGGCACGGTTATGGCGGGCTATAAAATTATCCTGACTATTTTCAGATATTTGTAGTTTATAGCCTGCCATGAAGAGCCTGGAAATATTTGTTTTTGTGGTTTACAGCCTGTGCCTGACTTTTATATTTTTATATAGTCTGGTGCAACTGCAACTGGCGTGGCTTTATTTCCGGTCAAAAAAAAACAAAGCAGTTACCCCTGCTCCTGCTTTACCCACCAATTGGCCCTTGGTTACGGTACAATTGCCTTTGTACAACGAAATTTATGTTACCGAACGATTGCTGGACTGTATAATGGCGCTGGACTACCCGCCGGAAAAATTACAAGTGCAGGTGCTGGATGATTCTACGGATAACACAACGGCGCTGGTAGCAGCAAAAGTAGCTGCCTACCAGGCAGCCGGCCGCAATATTACCCACGTGCGCCGCCCTAACCGGACCGGCTACAAAGCCGGCGCTTTACAATACGGGTTAGCTTCAGCCACCGGCGAGTTTATTGCCGTATTCGATGCCGATTTTTTACCCAAGCCCGATTTCCTGCAGCAAACGATTCCGGCTTTTGATGCACCACATATTGGCGTGGTGCAAACCCGTTGGGGACACCTGAACCAGGATTACTCCATATTAACCCAATTGCAGGCTTTTGGCTTAAATGCGCATTTTACCGTGGAGCAAACGGGTAGGTCGGTGGGCGGGCATTTTATTAATTTTAACGGCACGGCCGGAATTTGGCGTAAAAGCTGTATTCTGGATGCTGGTGGCTGGCAACCCGATACCTTAACCGAAGATTTGGACCTGAGTTATCGCGCCCAACTTAAGAACTGGCGGCTGCGTTACCTCGAAAACGTAGAAGCTCCGGCCGAACTGCCCGCCGCCATGAACGCCATTAAATCGCAGCAATTCCGCTGGACCAAAGGCGCCGCCGAAACGGCCCGCAAACACCTGAAAGAGGTTTTATTTTCGAACCTTACTTGGGGCACTAAAGTAAATGCCTTGTTTCATTTGCTCAACAGCAGTGTTTTTGTGGCCTTGTTAATTGCCGCCATTTTAAGTGTGCCGGTAATATTTTTTATCCGGGATATTTCAGTCTATAATCCGTTGTTTTCCATTCGCGGGCTTTACCTGATTAGCTTGGTGGCCTTAATTTTATTTTACTGGCTATCTTACCAGCAACTTAACGCTTACCGGCCTAAAAGCATTTTATCTTTTATATCTAAATTATTCTTTTTTCTGGTTTTTTCAATGGGTTTATCGCTACACAACAGCATTGCCGTAATAGAAGGCTTTCTCGGAAAAAAAACCCCGTTTATCCGTACACCCAAATTTAATATCAGGTCGGTGCAGGACCGCTGGCAGAACAGCCGCTACGCGGTAAAGAATATTTCGGTTTTAGCTTTTCTGGAAGGTTTGCTGTGTTTGTATTTTTTATTTGGAGTTTACCTCGATTTCCGGTTGCAGAGCTACGGCACTTTACCGTTCCACGTTATGCTTAGTCTGGGTTTCGGGTCAGTTTTTTATTATTCCCTTAAACATAGCCAGTAAAATCCGGATGCAGCCAAAAAGCAAATGGTTTGTGGGATTGGTGGTATTCTTTTCGGCGCTGGCTTATATTGGCCTGGCTTATTTTACCCCACGCACCGCTTTTTGGCAACTATTAAGTTTATTGGTAATAGCCTTTGCGGGTTATTACTTTTTATTACGTAGTCAATTACCGGTAAAAGCTGGTTTGCTCATTGCTATTGGTTTCCGGCTAATTTTTTTATTCGCTTATCCCCGCCTTTCCGATGATTATTTCCGGTTTATTTGGGACGGCACGTTGCTTACCCACGGCGAAAACCCATACCTGCACCTCCCCAGCTATTACCGCCAACCCGAAAATATTATCTTAATTCCGGAACTTACCCACAGTTTTTTCCAGCGCCTCAATTCGCCGCAATATTACTCGGTGTACCCGCCGGTTTGCCAGGCATTTTACGGATTAGCTAATTATATAGGTGGTACCAGCTTCTGGTTAAACTGTTTGGTTTTGCGTTTATTTATTTTGCTCGCCGAACTAGGTTCTTTTTTTTGCTTATCCCGGATATTGCGTTTTTTACGTCTGCCGCAACGGCAAATTGGGTGGTACGCGCTCAACCCGCTAATTATTTTAGAACTTACCGGTAACCTGCACCCGGAGGCCTGGTTAATAGTTGCCCTGTTGGCTAGTTTTTACCTGCTTTTGCTTAAGCGCAATATTTTATCGGCTATATTGTTTGGGTTAGCGGTTGGGGTAAAATTATGGCCCTTGTTGTTTTTGCCCTTAGTGTGGCAACGGCTGGGCTTCAAAAATTTTCTGGTTTATGGTGTTTTGGTAATGCTGGTAGTGGCAGCTTTATTTCTGCCGTTTGTTTCCCCGGCGTTAATTCAGAATATTTTTAACAGTGTAAACCTGTATTTTCAGAAATTTGAATTTAATGCCAGTTGGTATTATCTGCTAAGGTGGGTAGGGTTTCGCTTATTTGGGTACAACGATATTGCGCGGATTGGCCCTTTTCTTTCGCTGCTCACTTTTGCCGGAATATTGTACCTGGCTTTGAAGAAAAATATACCAGTAAAGCAATCGCCCCGCGTTTGGTGGAATCTACTAATATTTGCGTTTACCTTATATTTGGCCTTGGCTACTGTGGTGCATCCGTGGTATATTACTACCCTGGTAGCTTTGGCAACTTGCAGCAACTGGCGCTACCCAATTGTTTGGTCGGCGGTAAGCTTTTTATCTTATGCTACCTACCGCACCAACGCTTATTCCGAAAACCTCTGGTTTACCGCGCTGGAATACGTGGTTGTTTATGGTTATATTATCTATGAATTTCGTACCAGGCACTTGCTATCAAACACAACCCAAGAGTAAGGCTAATTATTTTTGCCTGTTGCTCAAAATTTAATAGATGAGGTTCAAGCAATCCACACTTGTTATTCAGGAAGAACCTATTTAGCAGATAACCAAATAGTTTCCTCCTGAATGACAAATGTGCACACCATAGCCTTATAAACAAAATACGAGCAAATATTGCGTAAAATCGCTTATAAGTGCGGGCAATAATTAATTATTACCTTATCAGCTATTTTCCGGCGCGGAGATTTCGAGTAAAGGGCGCATCAAAAATTCTTTAAAAGGCTTGGCCTGTTGCATGGCTTGCAGTACTACTTCTAAAGCATTATTTGAGGTTAAAAGCGCATCGGGAAGCGCATGGGAAACCATCCAGCTTTTATGCCGCAGGTACGGCAAAGCCGGGTTATCTTTCTCGTAACCTTTGGGGTTGGTTTTTAACGTTTCGCCTTCTACTCCTTTAAAATATTTTTTAAACGCCGGAGCTGCCAATAATTCCTGAAACTCGGCTAAATTATAATCTATTTCCTGCCGTACGGCTTTCAAAAATTCGGCGGGCGGCATCCACAAGCCACAGGCAATAAACGAATTATTATGTGGGCTCAGATGCAGGTAATAACCCGGCAAAATAGATTTACGGCCGCCTTCGGCCAGGTAAGCGCCGTAATGATCTTTGTAAGGATTTTTATTTTTAGAAAAACGCACATCGCGGTAAATTCGGAAAACCAAGTCTTTGGCTTGCTGCCCCATAGCCAAAGGTTCAAAAGCCGCCGCGCCAGCCAGCATTCCTTCTAAAAACTGAAAAAAATCTGTCCGGCTGGCTTCGTACCGGTTTTTATTTTCGGCGAACCACTCGCGGGTATTATTTTGCTGTAAATCCGAAATAAAATGGAGCGTGGCCTTATCTATATTATTTTTCATGTACTATTTTAGTCTTTAATTTTTCATTACTCCGGCCGCAAGCACTTAAATATTCACCAAAGCACTTTTATTTATTTTTGCCAGTAAGCATAACGCTTCACTTCCTTTAATTGCAGGGTGCGGCCGTCCCAGGTTTGCTGCTTCACTAAAATATTCGGGTATTCTTTCCGGAACCAGTATATATTTTCTTTATCAGGGGCAAGCTTAACCTTAACCCGCCACAAATTATCGTTAGCCCCGGTATTATCCGAAATAATAAAAAAAGAAGCCTGGTAAACGGTGGGCTTATTTGCTTTATTGGTTTGTAATAGCTCGGCGATACTGACCATACCGGTTAAGCCTTCTTTAAACCGCAGGCTGCGCAAGGTGTACGGCAGTTGATCTTCAAATAAAATATCCTGGGGTAATTCTGCTTGTCCGGTGCCTTGTTCGTCCCAGTAAGAGTTAAAATTATAACTAAAATTATTGCCGGTATTAGTAATGGCTTTAAACGTATTGCCGCACCACTCCTGCGACGAACTGGTAATTTTGTGTACGGTTACCGGGTTCTCGCGCCGAAAAAACAACGAAGTAAGGTAATGGTAAGGATAATTTTCGGTGGGTATGCGGCAAAACTGATTGACCTTCAAGACCGGAAATAAATCGGAGCGGTTATAATCGTCGGTTTTTACGTTGTGGGCCTGGTTAAAATCTTCTTTAACCGTAATTAAAGTATATTCAAAAGCGCGGGGCTGCTTGTACACTACCCTTTCGGCCTGGTAAATTGCCACTTCGGCCAAGCCATCGTCCCAGAATTTATTTTGCGCCCAATCCGGGTTAAAGTAAGCTTGCTGCGCCTCCGAAAGATTATTTGGTTCCAGCCGGCCCACACAACTGCTTATGCCCAAGCAAGTAACACAAAACCAATATAAGCTTGACCAGGAAATAAAAGAACCAACTTGCTGCTTCATTATGCTATACCAACAGGATATTATATAAATAATTTTAAACGGCGACAGAACTTGCCGGAAATTAATCTAAGAAAAACAACCACCCCTACCCCTCCTAAACTTAGGCGGGGAACTAAGTTACCTTTTTCGGCAATATTTAATCCCGATAAATTGAGATGTTATCTATACAAAGGTAAAAAAGGGCTATAGATTTTCATCTAAAGCCCTTCGGGATAATATCAGATAAATTAATCGTAAACGCTATATTTTGCCCATTACGTACATTTCTGCCAGCGTAGGATTAATACTGCCGCCTTTAGGTTCCAGGGTAATGGCAAATGCCTGGGCCTGTTGCACATCTTTCATGTGGTGCAGGTCTGTAGCAATATTGGGGCCGCTTACCAAACCCGCATCTAAAGGTTTGCCATCTACCAAAGCCCACAACTGGTATTGCTTATTGGCAGGTGGGGTAGGCAAATTATCTACGTTTAAGTAAACATCTTTGGTGAGCCGGTGCCAGTAAACCGTTACCCGCGCATCCGGCGATTTTTCTACGCCCTTTAATTCAACGCGCAACGTATTGGCATCGCTCATTAAAGTTAGTACCTTTTGGTTTTGCGCTAGTTTTTGCTGAACCTGCTGAATATTCTGGGCATATTGCTGTTGAGTATTTAAAGCAATCTGCAAGCTTTCATCTGCTTTTTTCCAGTTCTGGTAAAAGTAAATGCTCAGGGCATTGCTCAATACTAATAAAACAAGCGCCGCCGCAACTACCCACTTAAACGCCATACTGGCGGCGGCCTGATTAGCCGACCGGCCAAATGGAATTATTTTGGCGTCCGGTTCCGGTCCGGTAATTGTTTCGGCCTGGTAATTATTATTTACTGCCTGCTTAGCTTCGGGTTGAAAAACGGCTTGCAGTACTTTATTTTTTAAAGCCGGCGGTGGCGTTACCGCGTGCATTTCGGCATATCGGTCCAGGGTGCGGGTAATTAAGGCTAACTCCTGCTTAACTGCCGGGTATTGCGCCGCCACCTGCTCTACTTCGGCCCTTTCGGCCGCCGTAAGCACTCCGGCAGCATACAACTCCAGCACTCCAGACGATATGTATTCTTCTATATTCAATTTTAACTTAATAATTTAATCAGGAATTTCATGGCAGCCCGTGTCCTGGTTTTAACGGTTCCCAACGGAATAGCCAGCTCCTCGGCCACTTCGCTTTGGGTATATCCGTCAAAATACATCATATCAATAATTTTTCTTTGGTCCGGGTTTAGCTTGCCAACCAAATCTTTAATGCCTATATCATCGGGCCGCACCTCATAACCCGAATGTAGCTGGTTTACCGGACTAACATCTATCGACCTTTCTTTAGAACCTACGCGGAATTCTTTCGACCGGATTTTATCAATGGCCGCATGACGCGCAATATTTATTATCCAGGTAAAAAGACGCCCCTTTTCTTTGTTATACTGCCCAATAGAAGACCATATTTTCACAAAAGTTTCCTGCATAACATCTTCGGCCACCACTTCCGATTTTACAATCCGGAGAATAATGCCGTACAGCGCCGCCGAGTATTTATCGTACAAGATAGTCATGGCGGCCTCTTCGTGGAGTTGCAACCGTTGAACCAGTTCTTCTTCAGAAACAGATATATTTTCTTGGGGAGACAAAAGCTTTATTTTATGTGCGAATATAAAGATTATTTGGTAACCTGAACGTAACAGATGAGTAACATAATCCCAATAACCAAAAAGCGCATAGTTTGTTTACTATTCTTAAGCATATAACTATAGATTTTTATAAATGGTTATATATGCTTTAGGCTGATTAAAATTAGAGCACCTTATGAAAATTAGATCAATAAATCCGGCAGATAATACTGTTCTGAAAACTTACGATTACCTGACCGATGCCCAACTGGAAAATGCCCTGGCCAAAGCCGATTCAACTTTTAAAAACTGGCGGCAAACTTCTTTTGCCGAGCGCTCCCAATTAATGCTTAAATGCGCCGATTTACTGGAACAGGATAGCCGCCACTACGCTGAGCTCATGACGCTGGAGATGGGCAAACCCATTAAGCAGGCCATTGGCGAAGTAAATAAATGCGCTGCCGTTTGCCGGTACTACGCCCATCACGCCGAAGGCTTCCTGCAGGACGAAATAATGGAAGCCGAAGCTTCTAAGTGTTTTGTATCGTACGAGCCCCTGGGCGCGGTGCTGGCCATTATGCCCTGGAATTTTCCGTACTGGCAGGTATTCCGGTTTGCGGCACCGGCTCTTATGGCGGGTAACGTTGGTATTTTAAAACACGCCTCCAACGTACCCCAGTGCGCGCTGGCCATCGAAGAAGTTTTTTTAAGAGCAGGTTTTCCCGAAGGTGCATTTACCACCTTGCTGGTACCTACAAATAAAATAGAACAAATTATTAAAGACGACCGGGTAAAAGCCGTTACCTTAACCGGCAGCGAAGGCGCCGGCTCCAGCGTAGCCCAACTGGCCGGCCGCGAAATAAAGAAAACGGTTCTGGAACTGGGCGGCAGCGATCCTTTTATTATTCTGGCCGATGCCGACCTGGAAAAAGCAGCCGAAACCGCCGTGAACTCCCGTATGATTAACACCGGCCAAAGTTGCATTGCCGCCAAACGCTTTATGGTAGAAGCCCCTATAGCCGATGCTTTTCTGCAAAAAATGAAAACTTTGATGCAGGCTAAAAAAACCGGTAACCCGCTGGATGATGACTGTGATTTTGGCCCGATGGCCCGGCACGATTTAGCCCGCGAATTGCAGAAACAAGTAGATGTATCGGTGGCGAACGGCGCTACAATATTTTTAGATGGTGGCCACCAAAACCCCGACACCGCCTATTTCTACCCCATGATTTTAACAAATATTAAACCCGGTATGCCCGCATACGAAGACGAATTGTTTGGCCCGGTAGCCTTGGTATTTGTGGTACCAGACGCACAGGAAGCCATCCGGATTGCCAACGACCACCGCTACGGGTTAGGCGCTACCATTTTTACCCAGGATGTAACCAAAGGCGAAAAATTAGCCCGGCAAATTGAATCGGGTAATGTATTTATTAATGCCATGATGCAATCTTCGCCGGGCATTCCGTTCGGGGGCATTAAAAAATCAGGTTACGGCCGTGAACTTTCCTTTGTCGGCATCCGCGAATTTGTAAACCAAAAAACCATCTGGGTTGGTTAAATCAGACCAAGAAACCAAAATATCATTAATATTAAAGATAATACTTAATTAATACTTTTATCAAGTAGGTAATGCGCCATCTACAGGCGTCATCCTGAGCTTGTCGAAGGATCTAAATTTAACTTTATAATACTGTTATAGATCCTTCGACAAGCTCAGGATGACTAATAATGTACCCTTAAGTGCAGGTTTGGTTTTTTAATGGTATAATTAATTAAGGTTAACCATTATTTGCTTGTATAATTTATTAGTCTTTGAAGTCCTCAGTTGTTTTGCAGGAAGAAGTATTGTAGCCGGTAGCAAAATAGTTTACTTCTGAATAACAACTGTGGGGTACTTAAACCTTTTTTTAATATTTGCCTGAAGCCAGAAATATATATTGTTACTTCTTCTACCTTCCGGGATTAAAAATATCACCTAATACCTTTATCTGTTAAGCATATACAGGTATTTGCTCAGATAAATAAATGTTACTCATCTGCAGTAATATTTTACCTGATTACCGGGTTAGCCTTTAAGCAATAAAAGAAAAACAGCACCTACTGGGCAGCAGAACGCACGGCATTCCCGGTTTTTACCTTTAGCGGGGCCGCGGCCAAAATATTACACAACTGCGTACTAGCCAGTGCAGAATTTTCCGGCGCAATATTTAAAGCGCCAAACAAAGTGAGCCCTAAACAGTTCTTGCGCTGGTACTTACCGGTAAACGTGCTAACCCGTGCCCCAAGCTTGCTCAAAATATTAGCTTATGTTGCTGCTTTTTTAAATGCTTAAATACAAAAGCCTTGACAGAACAGAATAATAATATTTGAAAAAATCGCGGCGAAATGTTAAATTTAGAAGAAATGCACGCAGTAATTCCGCTCAAATAAATATAACACCAAATATTAAAACCAAACCATTATGAGTACGGGCAGCCTGCATATTCTATCCCGATTAGTAACTCATAGTCAGTTTTGGGTTTTGTGCTGCCTTGCTTTTATGGGCTTTCTGCTGCTGTTTTCGGTACCCGGTCAGGCCCAGGAATATTTTAAGTTCGATAAGCCCCGCAAAAAGCTAACGGTTAAGTTTACCCTGCACCGCAACTTAATTATTGTGCCGGTTTACCTGAATGATGAAGGTCCCTTTAATTTTGTGCTGGATACGGGCGTAGGTAACGGCATTATTACTGACCCTAGTTTGCTGCAAACCCTGGCGCTTAAAAAAGGAAAAGAAATTAAAATTACCGGGGCCGGCAGCGACCAGGCCGATCTGAAAGCTTATATTATCTCGAATATTAAAGTTAAAATATCGGATGTATCGGCGCCCAACCTGGCCCTAACTATTCTGTCGGAAGATGTGTTTAACCTTTCTTCTTACGTGGGCATGCCCATTTACGGCATTTTAGGGTACCAGTTTTTCAACAGCTTTGTGGTACGGGTAAATTTTAACGAAACCCATTTAACCCTTTATCCGCCCCAAAATTTTACCTACAAAAAGCGGGATGGCGTGCGCATACCTTTTGAGCTCGACGACCAAAAGCCCTATATCTACGCCCAGGTTACCATGAACGACTTTAGCCGGGTAAATGCCCGTATGATTGTGGATACCGGCGCCGGACACGCTATTTCGCTGGAACAAGGCTCGCACCCCGCCATACAATTACCCGAGCCGGCGCTCCGTACCCAATTGGGTACCGGCTTAAGTGGCGCCATTAGAGGTTATTTGGGGCGGGTCCGCAGTTTCGAAATAAATAAATATAAAATGAACAATGTGCTTACTTCTTTTCCGGACCACCTGGATGTAGGCGCGAAAGTAGTAACTAAAATTGAGCGCAACGGCAACGTGGGCAACGAAATATTAAAGCGTTTTAACGTAATTATAGATTATTACCGCAGTTCGCTTACCTTAAAACCCAACAATTTTTACCGCGATCCCTTTGAGCACGACATGTGCGGCATTGAAATAATGGCCATAGGCGAAAGTTATAACCGCTACATAATTAGTAAAGTAGAACCGGGCTCGCCGGCCGCCGAGGCCGATTTAAAAGTTAACGACGAATTATTATTTATTAATTCAGCCTCAGCCCACGCCTTAACCATCTCGCAGATAGACAAGCTGCTGCATACCCGCGATAACTTTCGCCTGCTGATTATTTTACGCCGCGAAGGAAATTTAATTTACCGGTTTGTAACGCTAAAAAAGCGGATTTAAAGATTTATTTCGGTTTATTTATAATAATGGCTTCCGGGATTTATCAAAGAGGAATTTCAATTTTAAGCTAATATAAAATTCGTCCCTGATTACTGAGTAATTTTTTACTGCTCATACGCTGCCCATGGAAACGGATTGGTGGTACAATCAACCATAGCCAGGTATAAGGCCGGTAGAACCAACAAAATATACCCCATATTACCCAGCCGTGATTGGAGAGAATAATTAGTCTCTTGAATAGTTTAAATATCTAGAAATTATAATATGTTTATAACTACTTAAATTAAATTTATAAAAACGCACCTGGTAGAATAAACGCACCACAGGAGATAAAATATAAGGTATTTATAACCAATATTTTAACCATAAACTACCACCTGTTGTTAAAGGCGATATAAACGCCAGTGGTGCGTTTACATAATAGTTATAAGCTATTTTAAAATGACACCAAGAAATCTAAACTAAATAATTCAAGAATGTGAAGATGGGAAACTAAAATTTAATTTAGGTGAAGTTAGAGCATTGTAGGGAAGAATTAAAGATGTCAGTTTTACTAACCACTTGCATATTATATCCGCTAACAATAAGCTAATTGAGACGAATAAATTAGCTCAGATAATTTTAAATTCAACTAATTAAACTTTATGAGACATCCAGTAAAATTTACTTTTCTAGGCTTTTATTTTAATTCGCTAGTTGATTCTGGCGAATTTTTAGATATAAAAGAAACACACAGCAAAATACAAAACAAAGAATTATTTAATTGGCTAAAGGCAAAGTATTCTGACAGATTAGATATTAGCCTTTTTAACAAAGAACAGTTAAACGAAATTGAAGACTTTTTTGAAAGTTTATCTATTGCAACAGATGAAAAGAGAAAAATGGGTATTGAGAAAAATGGTCTATGCCTTTTAGTTGCTTACTGCATTGAAGCTGCGCAACGTGAAGAAAAAGACTTAAGATAAAACATCTAATAACCACCGCTAATCGCCATTTCACGGTAAAATGAAACACCATTTTCCATAACTTCGTTTTGGTTCGGCAGAGAGATTTCTCTCCGGAAGGCCGCGACGACGTTTAGCGGCCTCACGTTAGCACAAACTATAAATTATTCCAATACTAATTAAATTTCGAAAGATATGGACGAATTGGAAGATTCAGAATTAAGATATAAGAAGTTTAAAGAATATGGAAGGAATCAGTTCATTAAGAACGAGTTTAATGAATTGGAAAAAATAACAGATAAATGGGGTTTCATAAGACAGATGTATATGGAAATGATTCCTCAAATAATGGAAAAAGCTCAACTTGATATTTCCGTACCTATAAGTCCATACTTTCTTGATTGGGGTACTCATTTTTCTCCAATAGAATTTAATGCATGGATATCTATAAGAGCTATAAGAATAGCACTATATCCTCAGTTTCCACTTTTTAACTATTTCATAGATTTTGCTAACCCATACTTACGAATTGGTTTGGAGCTTGATGGGAAAGATTATCATGATGAGGAAAAGGATAAAATAAGAGATGAATTACTTTACAAGTTTGGATGGAAAATATTTAGAGTTAAAGGTAAAGAGACCAATACAGAGTTTAAGGACATTTATGAGATTGAGACTGATTTCTCTGACTTCCAAGACGAGGAACAAAGATATGAAAGTCTCTCTAACTGGCTATTAAATAGCTGTGATGGAGTAATTAACGCATTAAGGATCGTATATTTTGAGAAAGAGCATAGAGATGAAACAATATGGTCCTTAGCAATACAAACATTACAAAGCCATAATTTGGTAGGTTTCTCAATAATTGATAATGAAGAATAGCATGTGCTTACCAGGTATATACTTTATGCTTCGGCTGAAAGCCTTGCACATCGTATATACCAGCTCATAGGCTGCAAGCTGAAAAAACTAATTACCAGTGAGAACAATAAAATTTCATAAAACAGATTGCGGCGTAGACTTTTTGCTAAATGTATTGCCATCAGATGAAGTCAGGGCAAGTTACCTGACTGATGAAACCTTTAATACAGATTATTTTGAAATTGTATTTATTAAATCGGCAAGCGGTTCCGTTACTATCAATCAACAAAACTTTACAGTTAAAGACAATTCCATTGTTTTCATTTCTCCCTTTCAAAAAAGAAGATGGAATTTAAGTGAGAAGGGTTTAGCGTTCACACTCCTTGTTTTTCAGGAAGATTTTCTTAACGATTTTTTTGCTGATAAACTTTTCACCTATCGCCTTTTATATTTTTACCAATTAGAGTATTCATTATTAATGGAGATCGATAAAAATTCAATAGAAAGGTATTGTGACCAACTAACCGAAATTAAAACAGAACTTACAACTACAAAACCAGACAGCGTCCATATTATTCGCTCTCTATTATATTACCTGTTACAAAAATTAAATCGCCAGTACACGCAAAACCACAATTTATCCATAGAAAGCACCGGCAACAATTATGCTTTTCAATTTAAAAAGCTGCTTGAGCTACATATAAAAGAAAAACAACGCATTAAAGATTATGCAGATTTACTAAACATCAGCCGAATTACATTAAATAAAGCGGTGAAGGCTCAATTTAACGTTACTGCGAATAATATTTTAAAGCAGCGTTTGTTATTTGAAATCAAAAATTTACTAATTCACTCAAACCAGTCAATAAGTGAAATAGCCTATTTTTTAAACTTTTCTGAACCTAACCATTTAATGCGGTTTTTCAAGTCTCAAACCGGAAAAACAACCAGAGAATTTTTGGACGATTATCAAAATGGTATCACTACATAACAAGTTGGTATCCTAATTTCAACGCTTTCTCCTGACCTTTGTATCAAACATTAAAATTCAAAATTATGAGTAAAGCATTAATTATAATCGATATTCAAAAGGATTATTTCAAAGGTGGAGCAATGGAGCTGCATAATCCGGTTGAGGCAAGTGAAAATGCAAAACAGGTACTGGAAAAATTCAGAAATAATAATGAGATAGTAATCCACATCCAACACCTTGCAGCAGCCCCGGAAATTGGCTTTTTCTTACCAAACACACAAGGCGCTGAAATTCATGAAAATGTAAAGCCAAAAGAAGGCGAAAAGGTTATAACTAAATACACGCCAAACGCTTTTCTAAACACCGATCTTTTGGAATACTTGCAAGCCAATAATATTACTGAATTAATATTTACAGGAATGATGACTCAAATGTGTATTGATGCAACAGTAAGAGCTGCAAAAGATTATGGTTTTGAATGTACAGTAATTGGAGACGCCTGTGCCACAAGAGATTTGAAGATAAATGGAAACCAGATAAAAGCAAAGGATGTGCACAACGCATTTTTAGCTGGTTTGAGCTTTTACTATGCCCAAATTAAAAGCACTAACGAATATCTTGCAGCGTAATAGAATAAAGCCAACAGCTAACAACGCATAAAGGCAATAGCGGTTTAAGTAAAAACTTGAACCGCTATTGCTTTTTCGTCTGTATCTTACCACCTGAAAATTTCGGCCAACAAAATCCGGTATTGCATTTATAATAAATGTTAGGTTGCATTTAAGAAAACAAAAGAGAAACTTGATTAACCTTCCGTTTATAGTCGGCGATAAACAGATTGGCTGGGAAAAATGCATCTGCCACAAACCTGGTGCAAATAAAAGTTTATTTCTTAAGCAGGTGTTTAATTTTATAATACACATCGGGTAAGGCATAAATTTTAGTCAACTCCTCCCAGGTGCGGCCCTGGCCTTCGTGGGCATCTATGAGTACCTCGCTTTCCTGAATATACAACAGCATTTCTTCTAATATTCCTTTGTTTACCAGTATTTGCTCTTCCAAAGAAGCATCTTCTTCTAAATGTTCTGCCATGTATGTTACCAAGCTTTAGTAAATGCCTTTTATTAAATTATTTTATGGGTGTAGTTAACTTACGTAGTTGCTTTCGGCACCAATATTTTACGCTTCGCCCATCATTAAGCCTTCTATGGAGTGAGCCTGAAATATGGGTTCCAGTTCATCAACCAAGCGGTAAGTTAGGTGCTGCTGCAAACTTTGGGGCAGTTTCTCGAAATAAGCCCGCGTAATTTGCAAGTCGTGCCGCTCGGCATTGTTAGCGCCCGGTGCATCTACGCCCAGCACCAAAGTTGGCCGCATTTTATCTGAATAATTGGCCGTACCCCGGTGAATGGTCAGCGCCGACCGCGCGGAAATATCGCCTATTCTGGGCATTTTACGTTGCGCCCGTTCTTCATATCGGGGGTAGCTTTCTTTAGGCGGAAACATTTCGTGTTCGAAACCAACCGGTAAATCCCACTGCGTACCGGGAGCCACTTCAAAAGGCCCCATGTCTTCATAAACATCTACGGTAGTAAGGTTAAAAGCCAGGGAATTTAACCGGCGGCCGGTAATGGTATCTGCGGGAGCGGGAAAATCGCGGTGCCAGGGCTGATGGACGGCCCCCGGATTGGGAATATCGAAACCTATTTCTACAATTTTATAAGCTGGGCCCAGTACAGCTTCGCAAACGGCCGTTACCCACGGGTGGGTGGCCAAATCTACAAACCCCCTAATATCTTCCGGATGAATTTCTACATAATGCCGCTTGGGTCCCCGCCCTACCGCCCCACCCGGCCGGTTCAAAGCTTCCTGGTACAAAAGCCGGATATCTTCATCGAGTTGCTGCACCCATTCGGGGCTGAAAGCGCCTTTCAGGCCAATAATTCCATCGCCGTACAAACCGCCCATTATTGTTGCTACATCGTAAGTAGTGGCTTGGCTGGTTCTGTTTACTTCTGCTTCAATCATGCTGCTAAACATTCTGTTAACTGGCTATTTAAATATAAGCTACGCTTAACTATAAGGTTAAAAGCTACCATATGCTATTTTTAACGCGGTTGGTAACCTTATGTTGCGGCGGGCAAGCCTTGCCACTAACCTTAAACAAACGTAAATACGCTTCTTTTTGCTTATAATAGCCGCACAATTATTAGTTGGCATTAATGTTAAACAGGCATCATGAACACAAAATCACTACCAGGTTGGACAACTAAAGTTGAGGAAGTTGCAAATGGTGTCTTTAAAATTAAGCTTACTAAAAATTTTGGGCGAAAAGCCGAAATAGTTGATAATGCAACAGACGAAACAATTGACAAGACCTTAAGTTATGCGTTTGACATAGAAAGAAGTGTTTCAAGCAATTGGAATAAATTTCTTTTCGAATTTTGTTTATTACGACTAACAGGCAAAACGATTACAAAAGAATCTTACTACGACAAGGATTTTGATTCATGGCTTATAGAAGTTGGAAACAAACGACTTTTATATCTTGGTAAAGAATCTTGGTTGGTATCACAGACCCAAGATGACAATGAATGGTTTGACAACTATATAATCAAGGATAGTGAAATAACTTACGAAACTGTTTCACTGTTTCTCAAACACATGACATAAATACTATCGCTTTTCCGTAATAACAAACAAATAAAAATAAAACCCGCCCACCTTACTTTCCGGTTAGCCGCCGAATAATCTTACTTTTGTATAATTTGTATAACCATCTGTTGCTGCTTATTTATCTTGAAAAAACTATTACTATTCATTTTTCTAATTTACCTGGTTCGTTATGTATCGGCCCAAACGGTGGCGCCAACCGCTATCATTACCGATTCTGTAACCCATAAACAAAACAGTTGGGAAAGCCAACCAGGCAACGGCCATAAATGGCTCGCGGGCGGACTAGCGCTGGCCGGCATGAGCGGTTCTTTGTTGTACTTAACGCATACAACAAATTACCAATATGGCAGTAATTTTAAAACAGTAAACGATGCGGCGAATTGGTTGCAGTTGGATAAAGCTGAACACGTATTTATGGCTTACCGCACCGCCCGGCTTTTAACCAGTTTAGGAACAAGGGCCGGTATTACGCCCCAAAAAGCGGTAATGATGGGCAGCGCCGGCAGTTTACTGTTTGTAACCACCAAAGAATTCTTAGATGGGCGCAATGCTATTCCGGGCGTAGGCTGGAGTTGGCTGGATATGGGCGCCAATGCTACGGGTATAATATTCTTTGCTGCGCAGGAATTAACCTGGCAGGACCAAAAAGTAAAAATTAAGTTTTCGGCCCTGCCCACCCAGTACGAGTCTGCTTTAAATACCAGAGCCGATATTTTGTTTGGCGAAAGCATGCCCGAACGTATTATGAAGGACCATAATGCCCAAACTTACTGGCTTAGTTTTAACCTAAATGCCTTTGGCGCTCCCTCCCAAATACCGCCCTGGCTTAATCTGGCCGTAGGGTACGGCGCCAATAACATGTTTGGCCCGGTTAATAATGTAGCATACGCCAACGGGCAAGTAGTTTTTGACCGGACCGACCTACAGCGCTACCGGCAATGGTATATTTCGCCGGATATTGATTTGAAAAAAATTAAAACCAACAGCCCGGTCCTTAAAACGCTATTAACTGCTTTAAATATTATTAAAGTACCCTTGCCCACTTTAGAATACGCCAACCAAAAATTAAAAGGACACTGGCTGCATTTTTAAACGCAGTAGCATAATTTATTTTAACTGAATGCTAAGTACCAAAAATACTAACCAACTTAAACAAAGCCCGGCTATTTACGTATAATTTTAGCAGAAATCTAAATTATTTAGCAAATAGAAAATATTATGAAAGTTAAAATAAATGAAAAGCCTTTTTTACCAGATGGCAGGTACGTGGTAGAAATTACCGAAGTTGAAGAAGGTAAAAGCGAAAATAAAGACATTCCGTTTATTAACCTGCGCCTCGAAAACGAAGAAGGCTTTATAAACCAACGGTTTTATTTAAGCGAGCCGGGGCAACCCATTCTGGCGGGTTTCCTGAAAGCCGTTGGCATATCCGGCAACGAATTTGATACCAAGGAATTAAAAGGTAGATTTTTATCGGTGGAAGTAGAAGAACGGACGTACGAAGATGCCGAAGGTAAAGAAAAAACCATTAAGCAGGCCACCGGGTTTCAGCCGGCTGGCAAAGCCCAAACCTCTGACCGATTTTAAATAATTATAAAAAACAAAAAAGGAGCATTTGCTCCTTTTTATTTTTTTCAGCCGCTTAATATTCTTCAGGGTAAAGGTAATTGGCTATAAAAAAACCAGGCTTTCTGAATTATGTAAGTTTTTAATAAGATTTTATAACTTGATTAAATCAGAATACCATATTTTTGTATCGTAAATATTAAGTAATATATTTTCGTAAAATTAAAACGGTTCTTACCGGACTAAAATAAAACCTTAGTCGTTATTATAGGCAATGAAGGCATTTCAAAAATTTATTCAACTAAGCTTAATTCTGGTCATTACCCTGACCACGATGGGCTTTCGGGTAAATACAGAAGAATGCCGCGGCCACGCAACCAAAACCATTACTTTCTTTGGAGAACCTGGCTGCTGCTGCGAAAATGAAAGTAAAACAGCTCAACCTAAAGAAAATACCTGCAACGAACTAACCTGTGTTGTTCAGGCCAGCTTACAAAGTCAGCTAAATCTTAATTCAGCCACTCAAAGTGCCGCTAAAGCTTTAAAGGCAGTTCCGGTTTACCCAACTTTTACCCAAGTTATTCGCCCTGTTCTTCAGGAAAAAACACCTTATTTTACTCTGCCTCCTCCCCGTTCGGGTAAAACTATCGGCATTTTATACCAAACATTCCTTATTTAATTTTTTTTCTTCTTTTACAGCAAGCCCCATCTGTGGCATTGCGCCCCAAGCCTATTTTCTGGTTCTATTAAATTATTAGCAATAGCTTACCTGCTGCTGCCTTTACCGGTTATTTATTTAAATATATTTCCGGTAATATTTACCTGATTGTGCCCAACAGGTTCAGCTATTAGCATCACAGAAATTCCGGCTGCGGTTACCTTAACACAATTATTTATTATGCTGTTGCCAGAAAATAGCTGGACTCCGGTATGCCGCTTGCTGGCGCAGTTTATACCGGCTAGTTAACTCATTATTTAAATATTTTAAAAATATATAAACACGTAAATTCATGAAAACTAATTTATTATATTCGGCCATCTTCGCTTTTGGTTTAACAATTTTTACCTCTTGCGGAATCGAACAAAAAGAAACAACCGAAACGACCAACACCGAAGTAAACCAGGAACAAGCTGCCCTTTACACCTGCCCCATGCACCCCGAGGTAACCAGCGATAAGCCCGGCAAATGCCCCGAATGCAAAATGAACCTGGAAAAAGTAGCCGATGCCGGCCACACAGATCACGAAGGTCACTCGCATTAATTTACATCAAGCTTGCCATTGCTGTCCCTGCCAAAACCGGCAGGGACAACTAAAAATCTAAGCAAATAATGATTAGAAAATTAATTTCTATATCGCTCCGAAACCGGGTAATTGTATTACTCATCGCCGCTGCGTTGTTTGGCTGGGGAATATATTCGGTTAGTACCAATAAAGTAGATGCCATACCGGACCTTTCGGAGAACCAGGTAATTGTGTTTACGGAGTGGATGGGCCGGAGCCCGCAGATTATTGAAGACCAGGTAACTTACCCCTTGGTAACCAATTTGCAGGGCATGCCGCAGGTAAAATATGTACGCGGTACCTCTATGTTCGGGATGAGCTTTATTTACGTAATATTCGAGGACGACACCGATGTTTACTGGGCCCGCGAACGGGTACTGGAACGCCTGAACTACGCCAACCGCTTGTTACCCGAAGGGGCCATTCCTACTTTGGGCCCCGATGGCACCGGCGTTGGGCATATATTATGGTATACCCTGGAGGCACCGGGCATGGATTTGGGCGAACAACGCGCTATTCAGGATTGGTACGTAAAATTTTCGTTGCAAAATGTAAAAGGTGTTAGCGAAATCGCGTCTTTCGGCGGCTTCCAGAAACAATACCAGATTACCCTCGACCCTAATAAATTAACTTATTTTAACCTGTCGGTGCCGCAAATAATTAATTCGGTGCGCAGCAATAACAACGAGAGCGGCGGCCGCAAGTTTGAGCTAAGCGATATTGGCTATATTATTAAAACCACCGGCTACTTAAAATCTACTGCTGAAATAGAAAATATTCCGGTAGTTACGCAAAACACCATTCCGATCCGGATTAAAGATGTGGCTACTGTGCAAATGACCGGTGAAAGCCGCCTGGGAATATTTGACTTAAACGGCGAAGGGGAAGCGGTGGGCGGCATTGTAGTGATGCGCTACGGCGAAAATGCCGCTGAAGTAATCCAAAACGTGAAAACCAAAATGGAGGAAGTTTCGGCTGGCTTGCCCAAAGGCGTAAAGTTTAATATTGTCTACGACCGCAGTGGCCTGATTAAAGAATCAGTGGATTCGGTGCAAACTACTTTGGTAGAAGAAATGGTAGTGGCATCGGTGGTAGTATTTATTTTCCTGTTTCACTGGCGCAGCGCCTTGGTTATTATTATTCAGTTACCGCTATCGGTTTGCATCGGCTTTATTCTACTTAATGCCTTCGATATTTCCTCAAATATTATGTCTTTAACCGGTATTGCCCTGTCCGTGGGGGTAATTGTAGACGACGCCATTGTAATGGTAGAAAATGCCTACCGCCATTTAGCAGATGCCCAAAATACCGCTAGCCATGAATAAAGAACAACGCTTAAACATTATTGAAAAAGCGGCGAACCAGGTTGGCCCGAGTGTGTTCTGGAGCACCATTATTGTTATTACGTCTTTCTTGCCGGTGTTTTTGTTGTCCGGCCAGGAAGGCCGTTTGTTTAGCCCCTTGGCCTGGACCAAAACATTTATATTAATAGTAGACGCGTTGGTGGCCATAACCTTAACGCCGGTATTAATTTCGTTTTTTATTAAAGGCAAGCTTAAACCCGAAAGCAGCAACCCTTTAAACCGGGGCTTGGAACGGGTGTACGGACCGTTGCTGCGGACCTGCCTGAAATGGCGCAAAACAACTATTGGATTGAATATTTTGGCTTTGGCTATTAGTATTCCGATGCTTTTACGGATGGGAACCGAGTTTATGCCGCCACTGGACGAAAGCTCTATCTTATTTATGCCTATTACTTTGCCCGATATTTCCAATGCCGAAGCCAAACGCATTTTACAGGTGCAGGATAAAATAATTATGTCGGTGCCCGAAGTAGCGCAGGTTTTGGGCAAAGCCGGTAGGGCCAGTACCGCCACCGATAACTCGCCCATCAGCATGATCGAAACCATTATTTTGCTGAAGCCTGAATCAGAATGGCGGGCCGGCCTGACCAAAGCCGGTATAATCCAGGAATTGGATGGCAAGCTGCAGATTCCGGGCGTGATTAACGGCTGGACTCAACCCATTATTAACCGCATTAATATGCTGGCTACGGGCATCCGGACCGATGTAGGCGTGAAAGTATACGGGCAGCAACTCGACACCATTGCAGCCGTTTCGGAAAAAGTTAGAGCCGCTTTGGGTAATGTGCCCGGCGTAAACGACTTGTATATTGAGCCGGTAACCGGCGGACGTTACTTAGAAATAGATACCCGAAGAGAAGATTTAGGACGTTACGGACTTTCTATAAACGATGTAAACGCCATTGTAGAATCGGCGCTGGGCGGTACCCCTATTGGCAACACCATCGAAGGGCGGCAACGTTTTTCGATTAATGTACGCCTGGCCCAGGAATACCGCAACAGCTTGGATCGCATCCGGCGCATTCCTATTGCTACGGGCACCGCCGGTACTATTCCGCTTTCGGCGGTAGCTAATGTACAGTTTGTAGATGGCCCCCCCATGATTACTTCCGAAAATGCCCAGTTGCGCGGAGCCGTGTTATTTAATGTCCGGGACCGGGATTTGGGCAGCACCGTGCAGGAAGCTATTCAGAAGCTAAATTCTACTTTAACCGACTTACCGAACGGGTACCGCCTGGAGTGGAGCGGCCAATGGGAAAACCAGGTACGCGCCAATCAAACGCTTAAAATTATTATTCCGCTGGTACTAATCATTATTTTTCTGATTCTGTATTTCTCTTTCGGTTCGTTTAAAGAGGCGCTGCTAAATTTAATAACCATTCCGTTTGCTTTGGTGGGCGGAGTATTTATTGTGTACTTCTACGGCATTAATTTATCGGTAGCGGTAGCCGTGGGCTTTATTGCTTTGTTTGGTTTGGCGGTAGAAACAGCCATGGTAATGGTAGTTTACCTGAACGAAGCTATGAGCGATTTAGTCCGGCAAAAAGGAAACTCACGCGAAACCATCAGCAAAGCCGATATTCGGGAATATGTTTTTAGAGGGGCTGTAAAACGGCTGCGGCCCAAAATCATGACGGTTTCGGTTTCACTATTCGGGCTAATTCCGGTGCTGTGGGCAACCGGTGTGGGTACCGATGTAATGCTCCCGATTGTTTTGCCCATGATTGGCGGGGTATTTACTTCGTCTATCCACATTTTACTCGTAACCCCGGTAATTTTTGAAATGACCAAAGAATACGAGTTAAAAAAACACGGTAAACTCGATATCTATGATGTTAAGCACTAAAGTTAAATACTCCGAAAATATTGCCAAACACCTTAATAGCACCTTTCAGGGAGGACGAGGCAGCCTTACAATAATAAATAACAGCTTATCGAAAGTCTTCTATTTATTAATTCTTCTTGGCCTGGGTTCAGGATTTCAAGTGCAGGCCCAAACCCAAACCAAGCCCCGGGTTTTAACCCTCGATAGCGTGTTGCTCTACATTCATCATTACAATTTAATGCTGCAGGAGCACGATTTAGAAACGCTGGCAACTAAAACTTATGCCGAAGGTGCTAAAAGCTGGATGGCTCCCATGGTAGGCGGCGGCGTTTTTATGGCACCATATCCGGGTCAAAACGTAATGGATAGCCGCGATAAAGGTTCTGTTATGTTTTCGGCCCAACAAGATATTCCGAACCCGGCTAAGTTAAAGGCAAAAGAAAAATACCTGCAATCGAAAGCGGCCATTGAAGAAGAATCGCATGAGGTTATGTATAACCAGTTTCGGGCGCAAGCCAAAGCCGCTTATTACGGGTGGGTGGTGCAGGAAAAGAAAAAAGCCGTGCTGCAAGAAAACCGCCGCATTATGGAATTTATGCTGAAACTGGCCAAAGTACGCTATCCGCTTAACCAGGGCAGTCTGGGCAATATTTACAAAGCCGAAGCCCGCTTGCACGAAGTAGAAAACATGTTGCTGATGGCCGAGAACGAAATCCAGATGAAAAATATTCAGTTAAACATGCTGATGAGCTTTCCGCCAACTACCCGCTTTGTTATTGACACGCTGGTAAAAATGCCGGAAGCGGCCCTGTTGCCTGATACAGCTACGCTAACCACCTTCCGCAGCGACGTACGGCAACTGGATCGCACCATAGAATCGATGCGCCTGAACTTAAAACTGGAAAACCTGGAGCGTAAGCCGGATTTTAGTTTGCGTTTCGATCACATGACACCGCGGGCAGGCATGATGCCCCAGCAGTTTACCGCCATGGGCATGATTTCCATCCCGATTGCGCCCTGGTCGGCTAGAATGTACAAGGCCAACAGCAAAGCCATGAACCTGGAAATACAAGCCATGCAACGCGGCCGGCTTAACTTGCTGAACGAAGCCCAAAGTATGCTAAGCAACATGGCCCTGGAACTAAATACCAAAAGAACCCAGGTTACGAATTACCAAAGCAAAATATTACCGGCCCTCAAAAAAAATTACCAGACCACGCTATTGCGCTACGAGCAAAATACGGCCCAGTTGCCCGAAGTGGTAGATGCCTGGGAAGCCCTGAACATGGCCCAAATGGAATTCCTGAACAACCTGGAGCAACTCTACCTGATTGGTGTTAATTATGAAAAAGAACTTGAGAAATAAAATATTACTGTTGCTGGTTTTATGGCTGCCGCTCTTTTTTACGGGTTGCCAGAATAACCACAACCATACGGCTGCCGAAGCTGGTACCACTTATACCTGCCCCATGCATCCGCAAATTATTAAGAACGAACCGGGCTCCTGCCCTATTTGCAACATGGATTTGGTTCCAATACAGCCGCATGATACCAAAGCCGTTCCGATTGCCACCGACTTAAAGTATTTGCTTCAGCCTACAAACCAAACCATTATTGCAAATATTAAAACCGTAACGCCCATTACCAAAGCTGTAGAAAGCGAGATAACCTTACCGGGCATAATTACTTACGATACCCGTCGGCAATATTCAATTCCGGCCCGGTTTGGCGGCCGCATCGAGCGATTGCTGGTGCAATATAATTACCAGCCGGTGCGTAAAGGCCAGAAGCTTTTCGAAATTTACAGTCCGGAGTTGGTAACGGCCCAGCAGGAGTTAATTTACCTTTTGCAAAACGATGCCCAAAACACCGAATTAATCCGGGGGGCTAAGCAAAAATTAAAATACCTGGGCGTTACCGATTCCCAAATAAATCAAATCAGCAAACAGCAAAAAGCCAGTTATACTTTCCCGGTTTACAGCCCTTATAATGGTTACGTGGTAGATCCTGCAATAACCGCAGCACCAACCGCAGTTGCACCCGCTACCAGTACCGGCTCAGGTACTGGCGGCAGCAATATGGACGGGATGGGCAGCGGCGTAGCGGGCAATTCCACAACTTCCGCTACAGTCAATCCGGCGGCTACGCCGGCTGCGGGTTTTTCTATTCGGGAAGGCATGTACGTAAATACCGGCCAGACTTTATTAAGCGTAATAAACGCCGAAGAAGTTTGGGCTGAATTTAATGTGGGTTCTACAGAAGCTGCTAACCTGAAAAAAGGAACCCCAATAACGCTTATATTTAACCAAACTGCGGCTAAGCCCATTAATACACAGGTACACTTAATACAGCCCTTTTATGCCGCCGGCGAAAGTTTTGCCAAAGTACGTGCATTGTTGCCCGGTGCCAATAAAGCCGCTTTGGTGGGCCAATTAATTACGGGTAAAATAGCTTACGCGACCGGAACTGCCCTGTGGGTTCCCAAAGCGGCAGTTCTGGATTTAGGAAATACTGCCGTTGTTTTCCGGAAGATAGATGGCGCTTTTCAGCCTACCAGTATTACCGTAGGCCAGCGCACCGATGATTTAATAGAGGTGCAAACCGGCCTGGAAGCCACCACCCAAATTGCCGGAAACGCCCAGTTCCTGGTTGATAGCGAAAGCTTTATTCGGGTAGCCGAAAACCAATAATATTTGTTTTAAAGAGGCTTTTACTTAAAACTTAAATGAAATATTTAATTTATATTTTTCTGGCTTTAACCTTTCTTTTCACATCCGTATCGTGCCAGGAAAACCACCAGCATGCGGTTACTGCAAACGGTACCACTTATACCTGCCCCATGCATCCGCAAATAATTAAAAACGAGCCGGGTTCCTGCCCTGTTTGCAACATGGATCTGGTACCGGTTAGTCAATCAAAAGCATCGGCCAGCGAAGCAGCCTTAATGTTAAGCGATAACCAGATTTTATTGGGCAATATTACCACCCAACCGGTTCAAACCGGGCAAGCAGCCCGCAATATTGTACTTACTGGTCGGTTGGTTCCCGACGAAACCCAGGTAGATTTAATCAGCAGCCGGGCTGCCGGCCGCATCGAAAAGTTGTATGTAAAAGAAACCGGGGTGCCCATCCGGAAAGGCCAGCCACTATACGATTTGTACAGCGAAAACTTATTAACCCTGGAACAGGAATATTTACTAACGCTGGAACAAAACAAAGCACTTGGGCAGGAAGAAACCCGCTATGCCTCCTTTTTAGAAGCTGCCCGAAAGAAATTATTACTTTTTGGTTTAACGGAATCGCAAATCCAAAATTTATCCCGGGCCGGGCGGCCGGATGCCCGTATTACTTTTCTGGCTCCCCGCTCGGGCATTGTTACCGAAATAGCTGCTGCCGAAGGCATTTACGTGCCCGAAGGCGGTTTGCTTTACCGGTTAACCAACCTGAACAAAATCTGGGTAGAAGCCGAATTGTATGCCGGAGAAGCCGCCACCGTAAAACCCGGCGATTTAATCCAAATTTCGGTAGCAGGCGTTGCGCCGGTAAAAGCGCGGGTAGCCTTTGTAAACCCGGAGTTTCGGCAAAACAGCCAGGTGGTATTATTACGGGCCGAAATGCTTAATACCCAAGGAAATTTATTACCCGGTATGCCAGCCACCGTTTCGTTACTTAATACTTCTGAAAAACAGCTTTTATTACCGCAAGAAGCTATTATCCGGACCCAGGAAGGCGCACACGTTTGGGTAAAAACCGGCAAAAACACGTTTAGCCCGCGCCTGGTTAGCACCGGCGAATCCGGAACCAATAATATTGCCATCAAAAGCGGATTGAGTGCCGGCGATACGGTGGTGGTAACCGGGGCTTATTTACTTTACAGCGAATACGTTCTAAAAAACGGCAATGTTCTTATGGCTTCGCACCAACACTAAAAGCTTAAATCCGTAATTGTTGCCGGTTGGCTTGTTCTTCTGTATAAATACGCTACGTATTTACCACATATATTTTAGCTAAGCTGGTAAAGAACTAGCTTATGTAAATATTATTCTGAATATATTAGGCGGACTAACCCCGCGGGAAAGAAATATCAGGTTTGCTGAGGCGAAAGGCCAGTAATACCAAAAAATATTTTTAGCCGGGATAAATATTACTTTAAATTATTTTAAAGCAGGTTTTAATATTCTAAAACAATCGTCTTTTTATGTCAGAATACAACAAATGGTATCATCCTTATGGTATAAACCCCAAGTACACCGAACGCGTGGCTTACTTTAGCATGGAATTCGGGATTCACCAGGCCCTGAAAATATACTCCGGCGGCTTGGGTTACCTGGCGGGTTCGCACATGCGCAGTGCCTACGATTTGCGCCAGAACATGATTGGCATAGGTATGCTCTGGAAATTTGGTTATTACGACCAGGTACGCAACGACGACCAAACCATGCGGGCTCAGTTTTCCGATAAATATTATACCTTCCTGGAAGATCCCGGCATTACGGTGTCAATAATTATTCATGGCAATACGGTTTGGGTAAAAGCCTTTGTATTAAAGCCCGAAACCTTTGGCACGGTACCGGTATATTTACTTACCACCGATATTCCGGAAAACGATTACCTGAGCCAAACCATTTCGCACATGCTCTACGACCACGATACCGCTGCGCGTATTGCGCAAAGTATGGTACTGGGCCTTGGCGGGGCCAAAGTAGTGGAAGCCCTGGGCGGCGCGGCCCGTTACCACATGAACGAGGCCCACGCCCTGCCGCTGGCTTTTCATTTGTACGAAAAAAACCACAACCTCGAAGAAGTTAAAGAGCGCCTGGTATTTACCACGCATACGCCCGAAAAAGCCGGTAACGAGGAGCACGACATTATGCTGTTAAATAAAATGACCTTTTTTAACGGCTTACACCTGGATGAAGTAAGATTTATTACCGGCATGCACGACCAGATGTTTAGCCATACTTTAGCGGCTTTGCGCTTGGCGCGCGTGGCAAACGGTGTGTCGCAATTACACGGCGAAGTAGCGCGGGAAATGTGGAGCGAAAACGAAGGTATTTGCGAAATAAAAGCCATAACCAATGCCCAAAATGTGCCATTCTGGCGCGATGACGCGTTGTATAGTGCCTTTGAACAAAACAACGACGAAGCATTGGTGCAGCGCAAATCCGAAATGAAGAAACCGCTCTTTGAGGTAGTGGCCGACCAAACCGGTAAATTATTCCGGACCGATGTACTAACCATTGTGTGGGCCCGCCGGTTTGCCGCTTACAAACGCGCCGATTTACTGCTCCGGGACCTGCACCATTTCTTTAACTTAATAAACCGTGAAGGGCAACCCGTGCAAGTAATCTGGGCTGGCAAACCTTATCCATTCGATCAAGGTGCAATTGAGGTGTTTAATAAACTTGTAAAACTATCATACAAAATAAATAACTTCGCGGTGTTAACCGGCTACGAAATAGAGCTTTCGCGCAAATTAAAACACGGTGCCGATATCTGGCTAAATACGCCCCGCCGGCCCCGCGAAGCATCGGGTACCAGCGGCATGACCGCCGCTATGAACGGCGCCATAAATTTTACGGTACAAGACGGCTGGATTCCGGAATTTGGCCGCCACGGCGAAAACAGCTTCCTATTCCCGATTGTAGATACTTCATTACCCGATTACGAGCAGGACGAGCAGGATTATACCAACATGATGCGCATTCTGGAAGAAGAAATTATTCCGGCTTACTACCAGGATCGCAAAAAATGGGTAAAAATAATGAAGCAGAGCATGCAAGATGTAACCCCTATGTTTGGTGCCGACCGCATGGCCGACGAATATTACAAGCAGCTTTACCAGGAATAATTTGCTTTGGTTTAACCCAGGAAATTATTAATTAAAGATTTACCCTAACAATTTTGCAAAGTATAAGTGGCTTTGATTTTTGTTAGGGTAATTTTTTGGTATACCAGTTTGCCGGGAGTCTCCTGTATTCTGTAATATTTGTAAGGGTTTAATTAAGATATTCCTGAATATTTCATAACAAAATTTATTCCCGAATCAGGTTACCAAAGCAGCTAATGTCGGGGGGGCTGCCGGCTACGTACACCACATCGCCGCGTTCTAAAGTGGTATCGGCATCTATGTTATGAATTATTTGTCCGTCGCGGTAAATACCAACGATGGTAATATTAAAACGCCGCCGAATATTTGCTTCCCGCAAAGGCAAATTAATTATGCCATCGTCTCGGGAAAAAATTTTATAACTAGCTACTTCAAAATCGGGCAGGTCAATTTCAAAGTTTCCGAAGGGGTGATTGCGGTTGGCGCGGGTGCGGAGCATCTGGTAATTACTGGCCCGAATGCTGTTGGTAAACGCTTCTATCTGGTCGCGGGGCATCAGGTACTTAGCCAATACCCGGGTAAATATTTCGATAGAGGTTTCAAATTCTTCCGGCACCACTTCGTCAGCGCCTAAGCGGTAATTTTCTTCCATTTCCAACACAAAAAGGGTACGCACAATTACATGCACTTTATCGGTTAGCTGCCTGACGCTAATTATAATTCGCTTAGTGGCTACGGGATCAGAAACCGCAACTACCACCACCCGGGCTTTGTGAATATTTACGTGGTGCAAAATCATACTGTGCACGGCATCGCCGTAAACAATGGGCTCCCCTAATTGCCTTTCCCGTCTCACCGTAGTAGCATCCAGCTCCACAATGGCGTAAGGTATGCCGGCATACTTGGCCGCTTTAGCTACGTAACGCCCGTTAATGCCAAACCCAATAATTACAACGTGGTCACTCAGGTGGTGCAGCGGATCGTTATCGCCATCATGGTCAGGCGTATGCTGGTTCAGGTGCGGCCGGGCACCAAGTAACTGGCTTATGCCGGAGGCAAGTGGCTGGTATTTATTAATAACAAAAGGTGTGAAAGCCATAGTTAACAACGATACCGATAAAAAGTACTGGTAAACTTCCGGACTCAGCAAACCATTATTTATACCGGTTTTAGATAAAATAAAAGCAAATTCCCCTACCTGAAAAATAGCTAACCCTACCATAAGCGAAGTTCGCAAAGGGTACTGCAATATTTTGGCGGCAATGGTAGCCACCGCCGCTTTTACCAACATAATTAATAAGGTTAGCCCCAGAATATACGGTAGATGCTGCATCATAAAAGTGGCATCCAGCAGCATGCCAATCGACACGAAGAAAAAGCTGCTGAAAATTTCCCGGAACGGAATAATATTGCTGGTAGCCTGGTGGCTATACTCCGATTCCGAAATAATTAGGCCGGCCATAAAAGCACCCAGCGCCAGAGATAAACCTAACCTGGACGTGAGCCAGGCTACTGCAAAGCAAATAACCACTACGCTTAAAATAAATAATTCCCGGCTTTTGGTTTGGGCCACTTGGTAAAGCAACCAGGGTACAAGGTATCGGGCACTCAGTAATACAAAAACAATTACAAAAGCGCCTTTAACTAACATAAACAGCAGCGCCTGGGCAATATTTTGGGAACCACCAGCCATTAGTGGCGTTACCAGCATCATAGGCACAACAATAATGTCCTGAAAAATTAAAATTGCCAGCACAGTTTTACCGTGCGGGCTATTAATCTCACCTTTATCTTGCAGCAGTTTTAACACAATGGCAGTGCTGCTTAACGAAAACAAAAAACCAATAAATACGGCCTGCGGCAAAGCCATACCCGCCAGATTCAGCAGCAATGCCACTAAAATAATGGTCAGGAAAACCTGTACGGCGCCGCCCAGAAAAACCGTTCGTTTTATTAACGACAGGCTCTTGAGCGAGAACTCCATACCAATAATAAACAGCAGCAGTATTACCCCAATTTCGGCTAAAACTTCAATTTGGTGCGTATCCGGAACAATGCGAAAACCATGCGGACCCGTTATAACCCCGGTTGCCAGAAAACCCAGAATCGTTGGAAACCGGAACCGCTGAAACAGCATAATTACAACAACCGCCAGTCCTAATATAATGACTACATCGGTAAGCATGGGAATTTCCATTTGCCGGGAATATTTTTATAATTACCTATAAACTAGCACTTAATCAAAAATACTTAAACCATTAATTCCTATTCCGGAATTGGTAATATTATACCGGACCCATCAGGAAAGAAAAGATTGTAATTAGTTGAAAAGCGAGAAATATTGCTTGCTGTTTTCTCCGGAATAACCGAAGTTGGCGGCAGCAATTAACAATGAATAAAATATTGCCAATAATTAATTAAATACCGAAATAACAGTACCAAAACACCTTAAAACTGCTTGCAGGAATATTTAAATGTATACTTTTTCCCGGTAGCTTATTTCGGTTATACTTAATAAATATTGGCCTAAAAACCCGAAGGTTAAGGGTACAAAAACTGCTGGTAAAGAAAGCATTAAATTTTATTATTTGTATTTAACGCTGCATTATTTCGATAATTAAAAACAAATAAAATCGCATTAATAAACTAGCCAGCGATAAATATATTTACCCGAAGCCGGCAACTTGCAACCAGTTGGCCCGGAAATTACTCTATCTAAAAAATTGTAACTGATAGCCACAATATTTCATGAACGACAAAGTAAAAATTAGTAAAACCGAAATTCTTTCGGATAATTGGTATACGCTCCGGAAAGTAACTTTTGATTATTTACAAAAAGATGGTTCGTGGCAAACCCAGAGTCGCGAAGCTTACGACCGGGGCAATGGTGCCACCATTTTGCTTTACAACAAAGCCCAGAAAACAATAATCTTAACCCGCCAATTCCGGTTACCTACTTTTGTAAACGGCAACCCCACGGGCATGCTGATAGAAGCTTGTGCGGGTTTGCTGGATAAAAACAACCCGGAGGATTGCATTAAAAAAGAAACCGAAGAAGAAACCGGTTATAAAATATCGCATGTGCAAAAAATATATGAAGCGTACATGTCGCCGGGTTCGGTAACCGAGATTGTATATTTTTTTGTAGCCGAATATTCCAAAGAAATGCAGGTAAACAGCGGTGGCGGCTTAGCCGAAGAACAGGAAAATATTGAAGTGCTGGAACTGGATTTTGAAACAGCTTATCACCAAATTTCAACCGGCGAGATTAAAGACGGCAAAACCATTATGCTGCTGCAATATGCCAAAATCAATAATTTATTATGCTAACCGAAAATAATCCTTTGCTTATTCTGGTAGCCGGTCCTTACCGTTCCGGCACCAACGATGATCCGATCTTAATTCAGCGGAACGTAGATTTAATGCACGAAACCGCTTTAGCTGTTTACCGGGCCGGTCATTTGCCGGTTCTGGGCGAGTGGTTTGCCTTGCCGCTCATTCATACGGCTGGTTCTCAAGTAATGGGCGACTCTATCTGGAACGAATTATTTCATCCGGTTGCCATCCGGTTAATACATAAATGTGATGCTATTTTACGGGTAGGTGGCCCCTCGGGCGGCGCCGACGAAATGGTAAGAATTGGTAAGGAAAAAGGCAAAAGAATATTATACAACCTCAGCGAGATTTAAAGTTAGTTCAAGGTACTCACACTTGTCATTCAGGAGGAACCTATTTGGTTACTTGTTAAATAGGTTCCTCCTGAATGATAAGAATGGGCTTCTTAGACCAAAAAAACTGTTTACAAAGAAGTTTTGCGTAACAGCAGTTTGCAATATTTTTTAATTAGTTAATTTAGTAATAGGTGTCAGCATTACTTTCCGAAATTCAACTTCGGCACCTTCGGCTTGTAGGGCAATTTGTCCCTGGCTTACGGTAGCGTCGTAACCATGATTCACCATATCGTTGTTTACCCAAACTTTAACGGCGTTGCCCAGGCAATCGATGGTCATAGAATTCCACTCGCCCAGCGGTTTTTCCGAGCCATCGGTTAAGTTGGGAATGCGACGCAGCTTGTCGCCGTTAACGCCCCATTTTTCTTTCGGACCGCGGCGTTTTTCCATATCCGGTACTACAATATCTTCCTGAATACACCAAAAATCGCCGGCATTCTGGTGCATCATTTGTACTTCTATCGATTTCGGAAACATCTCGTACAAAGCCCGGGGTGTAGAAGCATGCACCAGTGCCCCACAGTTGCCCGGTTTACCCGCAAAGCGATATTCTATTTCGAGGCGATAATTCTGGTAACTGGCATCGGTAATTAAATGGCCGCCCGGCGTACCCAAACTTACCAACATACCATTGCGCACCAGAAAAGGGCTTTTTACTTCTGGGTTGTTATCCATTCTGGGCACATCGGCATGCCAGCCGGTTAAATCTTTGCCGTTAAAAAGGCTTTTGGCTTTTGATTTCTGCAATACAGGCAAAGCCGTTGGATTTACACGCGTAGAACCCCAAAACGACAGCAAACCGGCAGTCAGGCAAAACAGAAAAGTAAGTTTATACATAAATATTAACCTTGAGTTATTTAATTAAATGAAAGCTGTTTTGAACTTATACTCCTAAATATTAGAAGCAAATCTGTGCTGCTGGCCGCTTACTTTTTCTTCTTTATGCGCGAACGCATTACCAATAAAAAAATAAGAATCAGCGCAATAATAATAGCTGGTTTCATCCGAAATAAATTAAAAAGTTAACGCACCCACTGGCAGAATTACCAAGGTAAAAGAAATTTACTGCATAAGGTAATAAAATATTACTACACTCCTATTTCAGGCAAAAATAAAGGCAGGTAAAAAATAAATTTTAATTCCGAACCAACCAATCGGCCACACCATCCGACTTGGTGTTGAGCTCGCCTAACAAATCCCCCGGTTTTAAACTGATTTATCTAAATCTAAAAAATTCACCTAGCCCTTAAAATTATGAAACAGTTATTTCGCAACAGTTTAAGATTACTGTTACCCGTCCTCCTGCTTTTTACTTGGGTTGCAGCGACGACGATGATGATAACCCCGGTACTACCGAAGAGATTAAGCTGAAAAACAGCTCTACCTTGGGCCAATACCTGGTAGATAAAGATGGGCGCACCCTATATTATTTCTCGAACGATTTTAACGGACAGAATAATTGTGTGGTCAACTGCGAAGCGCTCTGGCCCTACTTTAATGTAGATAATTTAACCGCCGACCAACTGGGCACTGGCCTGGAACTAACCGATTTTGCCACCATTACGGCCGCCAACGGTAAAAAGCAGCTTACCTATAAAACCTGGCCGCTCTATTATTATGCGCCGGCCGTAAATGGCGTAAATACCCTGGAAGCGCCCGGACAAACTACCGGAGAGGGTTTTGATGGTATTTGGTTTGTGGCCAAACCCAATTATTCTATTATGCTGGTAAATGCCCAACTGGTGGGCCACGATGGTAAAACTATAAATCGGATTACACCGAGGCACCGGCAAAACCCTTTACTTTACCGATGGCATGGGTAAAACCTTATATGGTTTTAAAAACGATAAGTTCAATAAAAACAATTATACCAACCAAAATGCCGCCCACGATGCGGTATGGCCCATTTACGAAACCGACCAGATTGTGGTACCTTCTACCCTCGATAAAAATAATTTTGGCAGTATTACCTTATTTGGCAAAAAGCAATTAACCTACAAAGGCTGGCCTTTATATTATTTCGATCAGGATGGCAATACCAGGGGCGCTAACAAAGGCATTAGTTTCCCAAGAGCCGGGGTTTGGCCGGTAGTTAACAAAGATATTGCAGCAGCCCCGCAATAATTAGTTAGATTTAAGAAAAGCTAATTTTTAAAATGAAATAATTACTGTGCTTTAAATAAAATAAAAAAATATCTCCACCAACCCGGTCATTCCGAAAGAATCTTATTGGCTACTTGCTGGTAAGATTCTTTCGGAATGACCGGGTTGTGTAGGGATTCCTTAGAGAATAATAATAAAAAAGCTAAGGCACAATTTCAATTTAGTAGTGGTATGAGTAAATCAAATAATTAAAACTGAATAAAGGTATGCGGCAGTTCTTTTTGAATCCGGTCTTTTTCGGTGGCCGATATAGGATTGCCGGCCAGCAACAAAGTTCGTAAACGCTTCAGTTTTTTTAATTTAATTGGCAAGTTAGATATCTGATTGTGGCTTAAATCCAGGAGTTCCAGATTTTCGAGTTTTGTTAATTCGGCAGGTAATACTTTTAGCTGATTATTCCCCAGCAGCAAGGTTTGCAAAGATTTTGCCTGACCAAGCTGCCGGGGTAAAGCAGTTAGCTGGTTAAAATCTAAAGCCAACGTTTTTAAATGCGATAGTTTAAAAAGGCTGCCCGGCACCTGACGCAATTGGTTCTGCGATACCGCTAAATCCTTTAAGGCGGCGCTATGGCCTATTTCGGTTGGTAACATTTCTAAATGATTATAACTTAAATTCAGGGTTTCCAATGCATGCATCTGGGCTATTTGGGGCGCTACCGCTCTTATTTTATTGTAATGGAGTTGCAAAACCCGCAACCGGCTTAGTTGTCCGAAACCGCGGGCAAATTCGGTCAATTGGTTGTGGCTAAAGTCGGCTTGTTCCAATTGCTGGAGGGTAAAAAATGAAGGTGGTAAATCCCGGATTTCGTTTTCGCTAAAATTTATTTCCCGCAAATACTGTAGCTTACCAATTTCGGGCGCAATGTCAGCTATTTTGTTTTTCATGGCATTCACAAACTCCAGCTTGGTTAATTGGCAAATATCTGGGGTGAAGCTATAATATTGTTGCTGCCGGATATTCAGGTGATAAACTTCTTCTTTGTGGGCTAAGGCTTCCTGTACCTGGTAAAAAGTTTTAGTTGGCGTAGACTCTATTGCTTGGGCATTAACAAGGTTTATTATGCCGCCGGTTAAAATAAAAAGGCAGGCTACTAATTTCTGAATTAAACTAACCGGTATTTTGCGTATAATTATCTGCATTATTAATTAATAAAATTCTCTCTTAGCTGAAGGAATAAATCCATCAATATTTTTTAACCATTTTAAATTATTCAAACAGCCTATTATTATTAGCTGATTACCAAAATTTATAATCCGTTAAAATTTTTTATTTAATGGATTTATAAAATTCAGAAAGGCTACAAAGCCATCGTCTGTAGCCTTTCTAATTATTTAAGGTATATTAATTTTCGGCTCTGATAATTCTTGTTGAAATTTCCTGACCCGCTACTTTCAGGCGTACCAGGTAAATAATATCGTTGGCCGTGGTGCCAGGATTAAAGCTAAAAGTATGCTCACCTTTTTTAAGCAGACCTTGGGCTAAAGTGGCAACTTTTAAACCTTTCATATTGTAAACTTCCAGCACCGCGTCGGCATCTGTGGGCATATTAACTTTTACCTGGCTGTTGTTTACAAAGGGGTTCGGATAAGCAGTAAGGTTGGCTGATACCTGTGATTTTGGACCTTTACCATTTTTACCTAAAAACTGATTTCTGGCAAAAACAATGGTAGTGGCGGTGTTAAATACCACCTCATTACCAGCCGCATCTAGGGTTACAGTTGCATTGGCACTGCTGGCGTTTTGCAGCGAAATAAAACCATATTTAAAATCGGGCGAGAAAGTAAGGCCGGTAGGTTCAGAACCCGCCGGGGTAGTCATAAATAATTCTACCTTCGGGTTTTCCGGGGTGTGGTCCGGCCGTATTACCCAAACATTGTCGTTTCCACCATCTTGTAAGGCCCATAAATTTCCTTCGCCGTCGAAAGTAAGGTTATCGATACCGGTATTCCAGTCTTCTTTTTGCGTCCCGCCGTTATAGGTAATTTCGTATTCCTGGCGAGTTACCCAGGCTTCAATTTCTGATACGGTAGCGCCATTATCTTTAAAGCGCCAGATATCGCCGGTACCTTTGGTAGTAAAATACATTTTGCCATCGGGGCCAAATTCAATGTCTTCAGGGTTACGCCAGTTAGTACCAAGCGACCGGCCAATTACATACGTATTGTTGCGGTCGGCTTTGGTTGTGTTTGGCACCTGTACCCAGGTACCAGTAGTGGCGGTTTCACTATCACGCTTCAGCACGTAAAGTTTGCCTTCCGATAAATTACCTTCTTCATCGGCCACAAATTTGTAGACACCGTTAGAACCGCCGTCCTCGGCTTGATAAATGGTTCTGCGATCCTGACTAATGGCAATATTTTCGTGGCTCATGCGGCCCATGGCCCACAGTTTATCGGGTTTGCCATCGCCGTCATAATCCATTATTTTACCCGATACCGGGTCAATTTCTACCTGCCAGCCTACATCCTCGTAACCGTCGCCATTTAAATCGGCGCGGGTAGTAGTTTCTTCGGAAGTAATAACGGTACCCCAGGGCGTAATACCCCCAGAACAGTTACGGGTAGTTTGCACCAGCGGTGAAAAATCAACTTTTCGTACGGCATCTACTACCCAATTATTCTGAGCTTCATCCAGATGCAAATCCAGGATAGATACCCCACCCGGTGTATTTTCGTGGTTGATGGATAAATAGCCTTCTTTGCTGCTGCCATTTTTACCTACAAAGGCAGTAAAATCGTTGCCAATAGGCATTAACGAACCATCGGGGTAAGTTGTTAAGCGAGATTTGGCCAGCAATTGAAAGCTATGGGTTTCAAAAGGAATTACCGTGGTACTGGTTTGCCCGGTTGGTTGTACCGAAATAAAACTACCAATTTTGTTTTTTGCAGGTACGCCGGCTTCGGCGTTCTTTTTTGTCTGGGCAACTGCCTGCTGGCTGCAAATAGCACCTGCCGTTACCATCGCTGTTACAAACAGACCTTCGTAAAATTTGTTCATAGTTAATTTGGGTTTTGCATAAAATGATTCAACGCCCAAAACAACTAAGGGTACTTTAACCTAAAGTTAGCCTAATATTATTCTATTGTTATTAAACCAGAATTAGCCTAAAATTAGTTGGTTAAGAAATAACTTCTTTGGCTTATTAACAAAAACTTAACCTATCCTTAAAATTAAGCTAACAACCCGCTACTTTCTTTGTAGAGCATCCTTCTTGTAACAACTTACTCTTTATACCAAATGATATTTAGTTTCTTGCCAAGAATTACTAAACCGTTGCGTTCGCTGCTATTAATTATTAGTACAACCTTGTTTCTGAGTGTGCTGCTTACCTCTTTTACTTCTGAACCGCAAAACCAGGAAGTAATCATAATAAAACAAACTTTTGAGCAAGATATAGCCGCGCTTCAACAACAGGCAAAGAACTTCACCAAAAAGATTAATTTATTAAAAGAAAATAAAAGTTCTTTAGCGGAGTCGCGACAAGCGTTTTACAAGGTTAAAATTGCTTATAAACAAGTGGAATACCTGCTTGAATATTTAGACCCTGAATTAGCCAAAAGCCTGAACGGCGCGCCACTGCCCAAAGTATTAATTGAAGAAGCGAATTACCTAACCGTTCCATTTGCCAAACCAAGCTTCCGGACCTTTCCTCCCCAGGGTTTACAGGTGCTGGAAGAACTATTATTCGCCGAGGATGTTTCGCCGGAAAACACGAAGGAAGCCATTGTACTGGCCTATGCCTTGGAATCAAAATTAGGTTTATTTCAGAATAGCCTCCCCAACCAATCGCTTACCACCAAGCAGCTACTCGAAAGCTTACGGGAAGAGTTGGTGCGGGTTATGACCTTGGGCATTACGGGTTTTGATGCGCCGGCGGCCGGCCACGAATTAACTAATTGTGCTGTAGCCCTGCAACCAATACTAACAGCTGTTAAATTATTTAATAAAGACGCATCTGGTGCAGGAGCAAACTATAGCCAACTAGCCGCACAAAAGCTGGAAGCAGCCATTCGATATTTAAACAAACACCCGGATTTTGACACGTTCGATCGGCTTTACTTTATCCGGGAAATATTAGATCCGGCTTATGGCGCTTTAACCAATTTGCAGGAACAAGTTTTACCCGAATCAGTTTCTACCTTAAAACCAGTTAACAATAAAGCCATTAGTTTATTTAGCCCTAATTTTCTGGAAGCCGGTTATTACGCCAAACAGGACCGGCAGGACCAAAAGCCTGAACTAATTCAGTTAGGAAAAACCTTATTTTTCGACCCGCTCTTATCCGATAATAATAAACGTTCGTGTGCCAGTTGCCATGCCCCTAATAAAGCATTTGCCGATGGTTTAACCCGAAGCCTGGCTTTTGATTTTAAAGGCACGGTAAAACGTAACTCTCCTACCCTGCTCAATGCGGTATTTAGTACTGCTTATTTCTGGGACAGCCGGGCGCAATATTTACAAGACCAGGTGCCGGATGTGGTAGTAAAAAACGATGAACTGCATGGTAATTACGAAGAAGTGGTTCGAAAATTGCAGCGAAGCCCGGCTTACAAAAAAATGTTCAAAAACGCTTTTCCGGAAGAATCAGGTAAAAGTTTAAACACCAATACCATTAACCGGGCCGTGGCTGCGTATGTCCAAAATTTAGTGGCTCTTAATTCGCCTTTCGACCAGTACATGCGCCGCGAAACCACCCAGTTTGACGAAGCGGCTAAACGGGGTTTTAATTTATTTATGGGAAAAGCCGCTTGTGGCACTTGTCATTTTGCCCCCATTTTCAACGGCACCGTTCCGCCCCGGTTTCTGGAAAGCGAATCCGAAATATTGGGCGTACCCGCTATGGCAGACTTAAATAACCCAACCTTAGATAATGACATTGGAAAAGCGGGCGTAATTCCGGCCGAAGTTTTTGAATATTCTTTTAAAACGCCAACCATACGCAATGCTGCCGTAACCGCGCCTTACATGCACAACGGTGTTTTTACTACCCTGCCCGAAGTAGTTGAATTTTACGACCGAGGCGGCGGTGCAGGGTTAGGCATGGCCGTTCCTCACCAAACCTTGCCCAGCAATGCATTAAACCTATCTGAAACCGAAAAGCAAGATTTAGTGGCTTTTATGCATTCTTTAACGGATACCACAAGCACCCAAATAATTGCCGCGCCTAAAAATTTACCTCGCCTAATGCTGCACCGAAAATTAAATAAGCGGCCGGTGGGTGGTGTTTATTAACACGCTTTAAGACTAATTAATTTTCTGTTCTTAGCTCCTTTAAAATTTAGCTAATATTTTCCGTCTCTAACCAGAACTGGCGCAAAGCATCTATTTCTTCAAAATTAAGGCCTTCTTCTACTTCGGTTTTGCTTCTGCCGTCGTCTATGTAGGTAAATTCATGCGATGGGCCATTCTCCGGGTTTAAGGTAAATGCATAAGTGTGGTTGGCGGTATTATTTACTACCACGTGGGTACCGTTTTCTAAAGTAAATTTAAGTGGAAAGGTGTTTGCCATAATTTTATTTTTTTGTAAATAAGTATACCGTTGCTTTTAAAGTCTTGGTTGATGTTTTTATGTATTTCTACGTATTATACCCATAGCAACGTTTAGCCAACCTCTGGCATTATTAAATTAGTTTTTCAAAATGACTTTAAACATTAAACTCACATGAGAAAAACTTTTGGCTGCCAAAAATTTCCGCTTGGGAGTAATAGAATATTGAGTAGTAAAAGATATAGTTATTAAGTTAAAGCCATACTCAAAATGGGGTAAGGCTTGCCCAAACTATCTAATGCCGAGCGGTTAATTACTTTAAACCCCAAATGCTGATAAAACCCTACAGCTTGGTGGTTTTGCTCATTAACATCTACTTTAGAAACACCTAAATTATTGATGGCAAATTGGGTTAAAAGTTTACCTATCCCTTTTCCCTGGACTGCCGGATTTATAAAGAGCATTTCTATTTTGTCCTCTGAAATCCCGATGAAACCTTCTATAAAACCCTTCTCATTTCTGACACAATACAAGGTTACTGCTTTTAGGTATTGGTTGCGGATTAACGGTTTAAAATAAAGGATATCTTCTTCTTTTAAAAATAGATGCGTTGCCCGCACTGAAGCCTCCCAAATATTAACCATTTCGTCGTAATCTTTTGCTTGGGCACTTTCGACTTTAATATTTGTAATTTCAGACATGTATTCTTAAAAGCTTTTATCAAATATTTAAAATATACCTTGTTTTTCTTTATAGTGCCTTATTTTCTTGTACTTAACTCAGGAAGAAACAGCACAAACATGCTATAACGCTCTTTCAATATTTAATAAGTAAAACACTTTTTCCATTTTCATTATAGTTATTCATAAATCCATTTTTAAGCTTTGCCTATAAAATAAAGCAATGCATTTTCCTCTTTTAATTTTTATTACAACTTAGAATTTATCAGCTATTAGAATTAAAGATTAGTTTTTCCATTTAGCTAATCGGCAAAAGTCTTTATAATGGATTTTTAAATTAACTATATAAATAATTATCTATATATTTATATTTCGAAAAAAGCTGGAGCAAATAAAGGCTGGTAGCCAAGCATAATATTTCAACTTAAGGCCAAAATTATCGTAACTAAATAATTTGTTCCATTCTAAATAACGAAATTCGGTAAGTAATTGAGGAAAAATCTTTTAAGTTATATTCAAAATCTCTTTAAATATTAATTTATACAATTAATTATCTTTCCTAGCTTTTAAGGCTTCAGTTTTCTTAAAATTTATTAAAATATTAATTCTTCCCAACATGAGTTCAGCGGTGCAGGTTAGTTCTAATGTAAGTTTCCCCGGTACCTCAGAAGATAGATATAGGCTTTTAATCGAAAATATCACTGATTACGCTATATTTTTATTAGATGCTACCGGCCACGTAGCCACCTGGAATGCCGGCGCCCAGCGCATTAAACAATATGAAGCAGTCGAAATTATTGGCAGGCATTTTTCAACGTTTTATACCACCGCCGATAAAGATCGCGATTATCCGGCCTTTGAATTAAAGGAAGCGCAGGCAAAAGGCAGGTACGAAGACGAAGGCTGGCGTGTCCGGAAAGATGGAACGGTGTTTTGGGCCAACGTTATTATTTCGCCGGTCTATAACCAGGAGCGCGCGTTAATTGGATTTTCTAAAATTACCCGCGATTTATCTGAAAGAAAAAGGGCCGAAGACAACTTATTTAAAGCGTACGAAGAGTTAAAAGACAGCGAAGAAAAATACCGCTTACTAATTGGCGGCGTAACCGATTATGCCATTTTTATGCTGGACCCGGCTGGCCACGTAGCCACCTGGAACGAAGGCGCGAAAAGAATTAAAGGTTACGAACCCCACGAAATTATTGGCAAATATTTTTCTAAATTTTACAGCCGCGACGCCGTTTTGCAAGGTTACCCCGATTACGTATTAAAACAGGCCCGGGCTGTAGGCCGGTACGAAGACGAAGGCTGGCGTTACCGGAAAGATGGTTCGGCGTTTTGGGCCAATGTGGTTATTACGGCTATTTATAACCCCAAAAAAGAATTAATTGGCTTTTCTAAAATTACCCGCGACCTTACCGATAAAAAACAACTCGAAGAAAAATTATTCCGGATAAACGAAGAGTTAAAAGAAAGCGAAGAAAAATACCGGTTGTTAATAAACAGTGTGCAGGATTATGCTATTCTGATGCTGAACCCCGAAGGCCTGATTACCTCCTGGAATGTGGGCGCTGAGCGCATTAACGGTTATCAGGCAAACGAAATAATTGGCAAGCATATTTCTGTTTTTTACCCGCGCGAAGCCATTGAAAACGGGTACCCGCAATTTGAGCTGGCGCAGGCTATAGAAAATGGCCGGTTCGAAGACGAAGGTTGGCGCCTCCGGAAAGATGGTACTGCCTTCTGGGCCAACGTAATATTAACGCCGGTTTATAATACAGATAAGCGCTTGCTGGGCTTTGCCAAAATTACCCGCGACTTAACCGAACGCCGCCGCAACGAAGAACTGATGCGGAAAAACTTAGAATTGGTGCGGATTAATAACGACCTGGATAATTTTGTTTACACGGCTTCCCACGATTTAAAGGCACCCATTGACAACCTCGAAGGTTTATTAATGGCTTTGCAGGAAGATTTAGGTTCCGATATAAATAAACACCAGGAGATTTTAAGTTTAATGGATTCTTCTATTATATCGCTTAAGCACGTAATTACCGATTTAGGCGATATTACCCAGGTACAGCAGGATAAAGAAAAAGCGGAAAAGGTAAATATTCCCCGGCTGATAAATGAAGTAAAAGAAAGTTTGCGCGATTTAATATTAACGCACCAAGTACAAATAATTGTGGAAACGCTGGAATTTGAAAGCCTGGTTTATTCGCGTAAAAACATTCGTAGTATTTTATACAACCTGGTATCTAACGCTATTAAATACGCCGACCCAAAACGGCAGCCCCAAGTTAGCATAAGCTCCATAATATTACCCGACAATACTTACCAGCTTTCTGTTTCGGATAACGGCTTGGGTATTGCCCCTAACCAGACAGATAAAATATTTGCCTTGTTTAAGCGCGCCCATTCCCATGTAGAAGGCTCCGGTATTGGCTTGTACCTGGTTAAAAAAATATTAGATAATTCCGGCGACCGGATAGTAGTGGAAAGCGAATTGAATCAGGGTTCAACCTTTAAGGTTTTATTCAGCCCAAAACTTAGTTTTTAACTTTCCTAGGCAATAATATTTGCTTGCATTAAATCAAAATGAAATAATGCGATTTTAATTAAAGTAAAGGCCTACCACCCAGTTCTGTCATTCAGAAGGTTGTTTACAGGCAGCCAATAAGATTCCTCCGGAATGACAATGTTGGGTAGGATGGAAAAGAAATAATTTCTCCGAAAGTTGGTTTATCTATCCGGTATAAAATTCTTATTCAATAATATTACAGGTTAGGCTACTTTTTAACAAATCTTTTAATAAGCTTTATTACGAAAAATATAATACTGCCGGCGGCTATAGAAATGAGCAAATCTGTGGCGGCTAAAGGTACTAGGTTAAAAAAGCTTTTCATAAAAGGCAGGTAAATAACGGCCAACTGCAATAAAATTGCACTTATTACTACCCCTGTCATGAGCGGATTGGTAGTAAGGTTAAAAGCCGAATGTGCCGAAGACCGCAACGCCAACGCTTGAAAAACCTGGGCAAAACCAATGGTGGCAAACAACATGGTTTGCCAGGTATGATCTGCCGGATTAGCCGGATTATAATAATACAAAGCCAAACCCAACGAAATAGCCGCAATAGCAATACCCAATAAACTTAACCGGATTATGTCGTCTTTATCCAGGGCCCCTTTCTCCGGGTTTCGGGGTGGCCTGCGCATGATATCTTCTTCGGCGGGTTCTGTTCCCAACCCCAGCCCGAGTAAGCCATCCGTTAGCAAGTTCAGCCATAATAATTGCAAGGGCTGCAGTGCTATTACTAAGCCAAAAAACGGCGCAACCATCATTACCAGCACTTTGCCAATATTGCCGGCTAAAGAAAATTTAATAAACCGTAATAAGTTATCGAATATTACCCGCCCCTCTTCTACGGCCGCCACAATAGTCGTAAAGTTGTCGTCGAGCAAAACCATATCGGCCGCTTCTTTGGCTACGTCGGTGCCGGTTATACCCATAGCCACGCCAATATCTGCTTTCCGCAGGGCTGGCGAATCATTTACGCCATCGCCGGTCATGGCTACTACATGGCCTATTTGCTGTAACGCACTTACAATGCGCAACTTATCTTCCGGCGATACCCGGGCGTAAACGGTAGTTTTATGTGCCAAATCCAATAATTCCTCGTCGGTTGCCCGGTGCAGCAACTCGCCCGATATGGTATCTGCCTGGCTGCCAAACTGTAACTGTCGGCCAATGGCAGCGGCGGTTAAAGGATGATCGCCGGTAATCATAATAGGCTTAATACCAGCCAGTTTGCAATTTTCAACGGCGGCTTTTACTTCTTCGCGCGGCGGATCAATCAGGCCAACCAAGCCCATAAAAGTAAGTTCACTTTCCAGATTACCATCTACTTGTGCATTATCGAGTTGTTTAAAGGCCAGACCCAGTACCCTTATGCCGTTTTGCGCCAGATTTGTATTTGCTTCCTGAATATTTCTTACCCATTCGGCATCTAAAGGTACCGGTGCCCCATTTACCCAAACCGAATCGCATGCGGCTAGCAGCAAATCAGGGGCGCCTTTGGTGCACATTAAATACGGCCTGTCTGGTAAAGCATTTAAAAAGTCGGCCCCGTTATTAACCTGATGCACCGTAGACATTCTTTTGCGTTCACTGTCAAAAGGCAGTTCGTTTATGCGGGGTAATACGGCGTAAAGATCTTCTTTGTATATACCCTGCCGGGCTCCGGCTACCAGTAAGGCAGTTTCGGTGGGGTCGCCTAATACCTGTTCGTCGTCGTTGTCAGCTGCGCGGTCTAAGGTTCCATCGTTGCACAATACCGCCACGGAGAGCGCCATATTAAGTTGTGCAGCAGCTTGTTCGGGTAAATCAGGGGTTTGTTCGGGCTTTAATTGTACTTGCAGGCCCGGTAGTTCAACCACCGTTAAGGTCATTTTATTTTGCGTAAGCGTGCCTGTTTTATCAGAGCAGATAACCGTTACAGAGCCCAGCGTTTCTACTGCCGGCAATTTCCGGATTAAAGCGTTGCGCTGCAGCATGCGCTGGCCACCCAGTGCCAGGGTTATGGTTACTACGGCCGGTAAACCTTCCGGCACCACGGCCACGGCAATACTTACGGCAGTCAGAAACATCGAACTGGCGGCTTCGCCCATGAGTAAGCCAATACCAAAAATCAGGGCTGCCGCCGCCACGCCTACCACGGCCAGCATTTTACCTAACTTATCGAGTTTTTCCTGGAGCGGCGTTTTCGTGGTTTCTACAGCACCAATCAGGTTCGCAATTTTGCCTAATTCGGTTTCCATGCCGGTCGCTACCGTAATGCCTATGCCCCGGCCATACGTTACCATGGTGCCCATGTAGGCCATATTTTTCCGGTCGCCAATGCCAACTTCTGCTTTTTCCAGGGGGGCAATATTTTTTTCTACTGGCTCCGATTCTCCGGTTAGGGCAGCTTCCTGAATCTTCAGGTTAAATCCTTCTAACAACCGTAAGTCGGCCGGAACAATATTGCCGGCTTCCAGATGCACCACATCGCCGGGTACCAAATCTTGCGCCGATACTTCTTTTATAATTCCATTTCGGCTTACCCGCACAATTGGCACAACCATCCGGTTCAGCGCGGCCATTGCCCGTTCGGCCCGGTACTCCTGAAAAAACCCCAATACCCCGAAAAGAACAACAATGGCTAATATGGCAACCGCTTCGGTGGTTTTCCCCAGAAAAAGCGACAGCAGCGCGGCCACAATCAGAATGAGTACCATGGTTTCGGTAAACTGCTGAAACAACAACTTCCAAGGGCTTTTCCGCCTCTTTTCAGCTAACCGATTAGGGCCGTATTGCTCCAGACGTTTATCAACTTCTGCATCCGGAAGCCCCTTGCTGGATGTTTGGAGCTGGTTTAATACTTCTTCTTTAGATTTAGTGTACCAAATATTCATCCGGAGTTTTATAATATAAGATTAATTGCCTGGTTTCAGGTTTGTATATAATTAGCAATTAATGAAGGAATAAATTAGCTTAGCCCTGGCAGGTTTGTACGTGTTTTTAAGTAATCTGTAAAATTTATGGCAAGCCTTTTCTGGTTAAGCAAATCAAAAATAACTTCTTTCGTGATAATCAGCATACCGGCAATTAATAAATTAGGTTTTTCGGACTAAATCGTACAAAATATTACCCTCGGTGTTTATCCACTATCTCATCTAAAAACAAAAAGGGGATTGCGCTCTTCTCCGCAATCCCCCTTTAATATTTTATGCCTGTAACCCGCCCTGCAATCAACTTGCGCAGGAAAGCCAAGATATCTATTTAATCTGACCCGGTAAACATCACCAGACCAGGTTAATAGCAGAATGATGCTGGTAAATTATAATTCCTTTTTACCTTCAAAGTCGAACCCTTGGGCCTGGAGCGTAACGCCCGTAACTTTCTTCTCTGCATTCCGGATAAACTTTAGCGTGGCCTGCCCGGCAGCATCAAAACTATCGGCATCTTTCAAAGGGGTTAAAATGCCTTCTTCGGAGCCTGTATTTACCGTAAGTTTTCCTTCTTTTACTGCTATTGTAATAAATTCAAAAGGTAGCCCTTCAAATTTGTATTTGCCAACGTAATGGTTCAGATCTACCGGGTCGGCAACAACCATAATATTGGCTGATTTGGCATTTGGTACTTCAGAAGTAGCAGCATAAGACCCCGATAAAGAAAGCAGGCAAGTAAAGGTTAAAAATAATTTTTTCATGGTACAGAATAATGAAAGTTTTTTAAGGGTTCTTGAATACGATAAATGAAAATATATGCGCCTCAGTAACGTGTACTAATTAGCCATTAAATCTCAATATAGAAATTATTCCGTAAATTTTACCAAATAAATATTCCAACATTGTATTGGTTCTTTCACCTTAAGCCTGAACCAAGTTAATAACACCCGAATTTGTTTAATATTAAATATTTAATCTTAAATAAATTGTGCTGACGTTTATAGTCTGGTTGCTGCAGAAGGTAATTAAATATACATCTACAACCCACCAACTTAAGTGGAGATTTTTTAAACAGTAAATCCTACCTAACTAAACCATAAACCTAAGCAGGTAGCTTAACTAATCTTTGTAATATTATTTGTAAAATTAAACTGTACAATTCCTGTATTAAATTATATTTTTGATATTTTTACAAATCATCTGCATCTTTTAACCTGCTATTGTTACTTGTAATTCTAATGCATAGTAAACTTAATTTAAGACAAATATACCTGGACGAATTTCTGCAAGTAACGGTAGATAATACAGCTAAATTTATTTACGTAGAGTGGTTCCGGCACCCAAACAGCGAGGATTTCCGGCGATTGTTTAAAATGTTAGCCGACCTTACACTTGCCAACAAAAGTAAGTTCTGGCTAAGCGATGCACGTGCTATTCACTACATAGAATTTGCCGACCAGAATTGGGTAATACGGGAAATGGTGCCGCTGCTTAAACAAAGCAATCTTTCAAAATTTGCGCGGCTTACCACCGAAGAAAGTTTGGCCCAGTTAGATATAATCCGGGTTTATAACATGGTAGAACAATTAACCGAACTAGGTATTAACACCAAATTAGAATTATTTACCAGTAAGGAAGCCGCCATACAGTGGCTTTTTGAAGAAGAAGCTAATCTACCTGAAAATATTTGAAGCGCTATTAGAGCATTACGGATGCGTAGCCTTTAATATTTTTAAAGAAGTAAAACTTTTTAAAACAGTAAAAAACTGCCGTAATAACTGTTAACCCAAAGAACTGGCCAGTGAAAACACAATAGCCAGGTGAGTAAGCGCAGCATGGCATTGCCCGGGTGCTTTAGCCCCGGGTTTTTGGCACCCCTGACTAAAGTCAGGGGCAATTTAATTCAGGCAATTGGAAAAAGGTGCAGGTAGTGTATACCTGAAATTTCCGGGCCTGGTGCAGGCATATTAATTGTAATTTAAACAATCTTAACTTACTGTTTATAAGCTATATTATAGCCTTAATTAGTAAAGCTTTAATTTAAAAAGTTGCTGCTTTTTCTCTTACATTCTAAATATTAATAGACACTTTTCAACTTACAGTTGCTTCATGAAAAGTTTACTTACCGTTCCGGCCAATTATTTTCCGCAGTACGATGAATTATACGTTATTTCGGATTTGCATTTAGGCGGAACCCAGGGCTTTCAGATTTTTGACGCCGGCGCAGAACTGCAAAGGCTCATTGAATATTTGAGTGCCAAAGATGCAGCAAAAAATATTGCTTTACTCATAAACGGCGATTTAGTAGATTTTCTGGCCGAAAAACCGGCGTTGCCCTTCGACCCGCTTGGCGCTATAGACAAATTAAACCGCATTGCTCACGATCCGGCTTTTACAATGGTTTGGCAAGCCCTCCAACAATTTGTGGCAACCTTAAACCGGACCTTAATTATAAATTTAGGTAACCACGATTTAGAACTGGCTTTGCCTTGGGTAAAAGCCCATTTGCTACAAATGCTTGCCCCCGACAACGACGCAGCTAAAGGCAGAATTACCTTAGCCTTTGAAGGAACCGGTTATAATTGCCGGGTAGGTAATGCCCAGGTTCTTTGTGTACACGGCAACGAGGTAGATGAATGGAATATAGCCGATTACGAAACCATCCGGCAGCTAGGACGCGACATCATGCAGGGCCGTCCGGTAGAAAACTGGATACCGAATGCCGGCACCCAATTAGTTATTCAGATTATGAACGGGCTTAAAGTGCAGTACCCGTTTATAGATTTGCTTAAACCAGAAGCCCAAGCTGTTTTGCCTACTTTACTGGCGCTGGCACCCGAACAGCAAGATAAACTTTTTGCCATTACCGCTACAGCCCGCCGGCTGTTGTGGGATAAATTAAGAATAACCACGGGGTTCCTGGGGCGGGAAGTGACAAACCAGGAAATCAATATTACGGAACCAGTAAGCTTGCCTACCTATTCGTCCGGATTTTATTACCAAGCGGCTGGCAGTATGGCAACTAAAAATAATCAGCAATATGCCGCCGAATTACTAGCCGAAACCGAAAAGCGCTTACAAGCAAACGTCCGGCCGGTTACTTTAGTAGACCAGGATAGGCGGGCGCAAAACCTGGGCTTGCCCACGGCCTTGTTTAAATTTATCTGGGGCGAAGATAAAAGCGAAGTACTGCGCGAAGCCTTAGAACAGCTACAGGAAGATCGCAGTTTTGATTTAGACCAGGAAGACGAAACTTTCGAGCGGTTAAATACTTTAGTGGGCGATCAGGTTGATTATATTATTGCCGGCCATACCCACCTAGAACGGGTACTGCCCCGCCGGCAAAAAAAAGGGCAGTATTTTAACAGTGGTACCTGGGCCAAACTAATTAAATTAGAAAAAAAATTATTGCAGGATCAAGCTAAATTCCGGGAGGTGTTTAACGCTTTTAAAGCCGGCAGTATGCAAGCCCTGGAGCCGTATGTGGTGCGGCGATTTCCGGTAGTAGCTATTATAGCCGATGGCCCCATTACCACCGGTAAATTACGGTATCTGAACCCAAAACCTGGCGAACCAATATTAGTAGATTCTCCTCAAACCAAGTAATAACATGCGGACAATAACGCTTGAACTGTTAAGGCACGGCCCGGCGCATAACCAATTACTCTCTCCCCTAACGCCGTATTTGGCCTTGTGCGAGAATCATGGGGCCGTTACCATACACGTACCTTTTGAGCACAACCAGTTTTTGCACCGGCTAAGTGCGCTGGGGTATAAATTTGGTGAGGAGTCACGGGTGTTTCAGTTAAACGATACGGCCCGGGTATTAGGCGAAATATTGGGGGCTATTCCGGGCTTAACCGCTGAGTCGGGTAAAACCAATAACGCCAACGAAAACCTGACGCATTTACGCCTGATTATTTCGGCTTCCGAATTAGCTTTGTTACCGTTTGAGTTAGCGTTATCGCCCAATGGCTTACCCGGCTCAGGCCAGCATTTATTGCTGCAGCCCCAAATGCCCATTTGTTTAACCCGCGAAATACGGCGGGTACCCGGCGAAAAACTACAATGGCCCCAGGTACCGCGCATTTTATTTATTGCGGCTTCGCCGCCCGAGGTAGGTGAAATTCCGGTAGAATCGCATTTACTGGTTTTGCGCCGGCAAATTGAACCTTGGGTTAAATATTTTCATAAAGATGATGCAGAAATGGCCCGGCAGCGGGTAGATGAGCACTTGTTTTTTTTACCGGGAGCTTCTATCGAAGAAATTGAAAAACAATGCGCCACTAATACTTTCACGCATATTCATATTCTGGCGCACGGGGTAGAACGCCGCGAAAATTACGATACCCGTTTTTTCCTGGCTTTGCACAGCGCCCACGATCCCTACAAAACCGAATATATTAGCGGCGCTCGCTTAGCTACGGCTCTACGCCCGTCGCAACGGCCCGATAGCGGCGAATTGGCTAAACCCGTGGTTGTAACCTTAGCGAGTTGCGACAGCGGCAGTGTGGGTTCGGTAGCCGGGGCCGGGGCCAGTATTGCCCACGCGCTGCACGAATCCGGCATTCCTATGGTAGTAGCGGCCCAGTTTCCGTTATCTTTTGAGGGTTCTGTTTGTTTGGTAGATTGCTTGTACGAAGGTTTGCTTTGGGGCACCGATCCGCGTAAATTATTATACGATTTACGCCGCCGGCTATACGCACAATTTCAGGATAAACACGATTGGGCCGGTTTAACTGCTTACGTATCTTTTCCGCCCGATTTTGAAAAACAACTCTCCGATTTACAGATAGAACAAGCGTTACGCAGTATAAATGCAGCCATGAACCACGCCGATGAAGCCATCCGGCAATTTGTTACGACCATGCGGGTCATGCTGGCAACCACGGACACCAGTTTACCCCAAACCGAGCTACCCCAAACCGAAAATCCGGAAATTAAACAGCTATTGGTGAGTGCCCGGGGAAAAATAAACAAAGCTAAAAGTAAACTAAACCGCTTACTGGATCGGTTGCCCGGCGAGCAGATTCGTATTTTGGGCCTACAGGCCAGCACCGATAAACGACAGGCCGAAATATTGTTTTCGACTACGCACAGTTCTTTAATTGGGGCTAAAGACCGGGAACAGGACCGTAAACAATCGTTGGAACTGTTGCGCAGTGCCCGCGATCATTACTGGCAAACTTTTGTGCTCCAGCGTTTCGATAGTTGGGCACTGGTGCAATATATTTCCCTCTCGGTAATTCTGAACAAACTACGGCCGGAATACGCAGCCGCTCCTGTTCTGGAAAATTTAACTTTGGAAAAAGAGCAGGAAGCCGAAATTAAAAAATTACGGCAATTATGGTCGATGGCCAAATTATTATCGGAGTATGATTTGCGCAGCGCGGAACTTAAACGCCAAATCTGGGCCCATAGCAACCTTGCAGAGCTTTATTTATTAAATATTATTTTAATTCCGAAAGAACCCGAAAAAGATTATTGGGATAATTTACATGATGCGCAAACCCAGGCCTTAAAATTTACCGATGATTTTATAGAAATTGCCGGCCGAAATTCTTTTGCCGTTTACTCCACCCGCCGGCAAATGCTACGTTATACCGAGTGGTTTAACAAAATTTCTGACTTAGATCCGTTGCCTAATCTGATGGGCCCAGTTATCTCTAAGTTTCCGGAAGAAGTGGAAGAAACCTGGAAATAAATTTATCTACTAATAGATTTTATACCCTTACTAAATTGAAAATGCGCCTTAGTTTCTTTTCCAATATTTTCTAAAGAATCCCCACTCACCTCCGTCATTCTGCAGAACTCGAAGAATTCAGGAAGAATCTTATTAGCAGGTAGCCAATAAGATTCCTCCGGAATAACATCGATGGGAGGTACTTTGCTTTATTAGTAAGCGCAGCAATCATTTTTAAGAATGCTTTTAAAGGCAGGAAAAATTTAAAGCAAAAAAGCTGTACCAGCGCTCTTAAATTTAAGCACCGGTACAGCTTTAATATTTTAAACTAATTTATTCTTTAATCAGGTGCAGGGTTTTAACAAAAGCAGCATACCGGATTCGAACTAAATAATGGCCGGCCGCCAGGTTTTGAATTTTAATGCGCTGCTCCATTCCGCCCGCAACTTCGGTTTGGTTTAATATTTTACCATCTAAACTTATCATTTCTACGAGTACTTTTTCCTGGGGCAACTCGCTTAAGTTTAAGTTAATATATTCCCGGGCCGGATTTGGGAATAAATTTACCTGCACCGATTCGCTTTTTTGGTTGGTAACAGTTACGGCAATGGTTTTGCTGTACTCAAAGGTACCATCAAAATCTACTTGCTTTAAGCGGTAGTAATGTACGCCGGCACTGGCTTTTGCATCCCGGAATGCGTACCGGGTAACCTGTATGCTGGTGCCCGCACCTGCCTGCCGACCTATTTCATTAAAAATATTGCCGTCGTGGCTTCTTTCTACGGCAAAATAGCTGTTATTTTTTTCGGAAGCCGTTACCCAATTCAACAACACCTGACCTTGCTCGTACTTGCCGCTAAAACTTACCAGGGTTACCGGCAATACTACCGGGGCAATAACCGAACGGAAACTGTATTGATTATCGGAACTGTTGGTTTGCAGGTTTACTGCACGGCCGCCCGATAAATTATCGAATAAATCTACTAAGCCGTTTTTATCGGTATCGTGGTAATAGGCGGAGCCGTATTTTAAAAACCCTGGTATACCGTCTATTAATTCCAGCCAGTTAGGTGCGCCGTTGTTGTTGGCATCGGCGGTGGTATAATAATTTTTATTTTGAGAATTTTCGAAAGCAGCGGCCCGGGTTTTCAAATCGTCCAGCGAAGTGCCATCCTGGTTATCGTCGAAGGCTTCAATATAATCGGCCGAGCCATCGTTATCGCTGTCTAAATCCAAATAATCAAGGTTATCGGTTTTATCGGTATTAATTGGCGTAATAGCTATGCCGGCTGTGCTGCAACCGCAGGTAACATCGTAGGCATTATCTAAACCATCTAAATCGCTGTCCTGGCCGGAGCGGCCAATAAACGGATTGGTAAGCTGGGCTTCTACGTTATCTAAAATTCCATCATTATCGGAATCTACATCTTCGTAATCGCGCCGGGAATCGCCATCTGAGTCTAAAGCCGGCAAGATAGATTGGTTATTGGTGCCGGGTTTTAAAATAGCGAGCGGTATACCAAATTCGTTTACGCCTCCTTTAATAGTGCCGGTTAACGGGTCATAAATATTGCCGGGAGGTATTTTACCGCCGTAAGCTTCTATCACGTTTGGAATACCATCGCCATCAATATCTACATCGTAGCCCCTGATCAAGCCATCCAAATCCATATCAAAGGCATCGTTAATGTCATCGCCATTCCGGTCGCGGAAAGCGCCGTAAACCGGGTGAATAAAATCTTTATCCAGAAAATTCCAGATACCGTCGTTATCATCATCACCGGTTGGGTTAACGGCACCGGCTTCGGTAATAACACCATCGTTGTTGTCATCTAAATCTATTTCGTCTTCTACCCCATCCTGATCCCAGTCGCCGGAAACCTGGTAATTAATCTGGTGTTGGGTAGTACCGCCGTTAGTATCTACCGACTCGATGGTTAAGGAATAATTGCCTGGCTTTATCGCAAACCGGTAATCTACTTCCAGTTCGCCGTTAGCGTCCAGGCGTATGCCGGCCGGCAGCGCCGTTATAGCTATCCCATCTTTGGTGCCGCCCAGGAAACGGGTGGTTTGCACGGGTCCGTCCGGATCTGTAATCAGGGCAATATGCTGACCGGTTTTAAAATAAAACCAATGTTTGTTGTTTAACAGAACTTGCGCCGTAGCCGGCCGGTCTTGCACCACCAAAGTAATAACCGTACTGTTGTTGCCGCTGCTGGTGTTACCGCCATTTGGGTCGTATTCGTTAGCAGATTTTTTAAAGCCTAAATTATTCTGGGTACCGGTTAAGGTGGGCTGCACCAGCATGGTTAAATTTTTGGTTTCGTTAACGCCCAGGTTGCCAATGGTCCAGATGCCGGTGGCCGGGTCGATAGATGTACCAACATCCGGGGTGCCGCTGCCCGGCACCATTATCATACCCGGGGCTACGGCAGCCCCAATTACAACACCCGTAGCGGGGTCTGGCCCAAGGTTAGTAGCCTTGATGGTTAAGCTGTATTTTTCACCCACGTAATAAGGCCCGGCTTGTAAAGTATTGCTAAGCGCGATATCGGCGGTTAATATACCTTGTACTTGGGCAGTTTGGCTATTATTAGTAATGGTTGGGTCGTACTCGTTTACCGATAAAACCTTAGCGGTGGTGCTATAAGTAGCGGCTGCCTGCGGTTTTACGGTTAAGGTAAGGGTTTGGGCATTGCCGGCACCCGGTAATAAATCAGTGCCCAGGCTCCAGATGCCGTTCTGGTAAGTACCCGAAGAAGGATTCGCGCTTACCAAATTCAATCCGGCAGGTAATACATCTTCAATTTTTAAGCTGGTAGCCGCATCAGGTCCATTATTTTGGACTTTAACTGTGAAGGTAATATTTTCGCCGTTGTTAAAGTTAGCCGGAGCGGTATTGGTTACTATTACATCTGCCACCGGGAGTACGTTAAGTAAAGCCAGGGTTTTGTTATTTTCAACGCGACTATCGGGCTGGTCGGCGGCATAAACTTCGCCACCCAGGTTCATACGGCCCGTTGTATTAGGAATGCCTTTTACCACTAAGGTTTTGGTTTCGCCAGATTCTAAAGTGCCCACGGCCCAGAATCCGGTTGCCGGATTGTAGGTAGTACCCGCTGGTGCTGTAAAACCGGTAAAATCTATTTTACCTGTGCGGGAATCTTTACCGACTAAATTGGTAACCCGATCCGGACCTAAGTTAGCAACGGTTATCGCAAAAGTTGCCTCGGTAAGGTTATGGTAATAGTTACCATCCGGCGAATTGCTGGTTACCGTCATGCTGGTACTTACATCGGCATTTTTCTTTACCGTAATATTGGTAGTATGCGTATTGTCGGTAACATCGTTTTCGTATTGATTAAGTGTACCCGAAATAGCGGCCGTAAACGCGTAGTTCTTATTGGTGGTAACGGTTGCATCTGGCACCGGTTTTCCTATTAAAGTTAATTCGGTAAAGCCGCCACTCGCCAACAACGGAATAGACCAGATGCCGGTATTCTGATTATACGTACCTATTTTGGGAGTACCCGACACAAATGTAAACCCGGTTGGCAATGGGGCCGATAAAGTTAAATTCGTAGCACCATCCGGACCTTGGTTGGTAGCTCTTACGGTAAATATTACCTCTTCGCCCGTAAAGTAGGTACTGGCATTTGCCGTGGTTAATACGTTTATATCAGCTGTAATAACGCCTGAGCCAGATTGTATACTGGCAGTAGCCTTGTTGTTGCCATTAATATTATCGTATTCTGTATGCGTTTGCGAAGCGGTAGTGGTTATTACCGCACTTTGGTTAATGGTGGCATTAATGGTAAGCATAGCGCTGGCGCCGTTTGCCAGATTGCCCACCTGCCAGGTACCAGTAGCCGGGTTGTAAGTACCCGTGCCAGCCGAGGTAACCGCGCTATTATAAGTTAACGAAGCTGGCAGTTGATCGGTAACAATTACATTAGTAGCTGCACTTGGGCCATTATTGGTTACCCGAATGGTGTAGGTAACCGGCTCGTTGGTATAATTGGTGCCGTTAGCCGGCGGCGTTACCGTATGGGTAAGCGCTACATCGGCGGTAGCAGCTGCCGTTAAAGTAGTAGTAACTGAATTATTTTCGTTTACGCGGTCGAACTCGGTGTGGGTTTGTGTAGCTGTTAGCGTTAAAGGACCAGTAGTAGTTGGTTTAGCATACAACGTAAGCGTTTGCTGACCGGCATTTATTAAGGTTCCAACCGTCCAGGTGCCGGTAGCCGCATCGTACGTGCCCGCGGTTGCTTCGAAACTGGTAATAGTTAACCCGGCTGGTATCTGGTTTGCTACCTTAACGTCGGTGGCGCTATTCGGGCCATTATTTACCACCGTAACCGTATAGGCCACTACTTCATTTTGGTTAGGAGCTTGATTGCTTGCCAGGCTGGTTACAGCTACATCGGCGGCTGGATTAACCGTAATGGTTTGAGAAGCAATATTATTACCAGCTTGTTCATCTAGTTGAAAACCTGTACGGTCGCCTAAAGAAGCTGTAGTGGTTATGGCACCTAACTGCGATACCACCCCGGTAATTGTTAAAGTTTTAAGTTCATTTAAAGCCAGGTTACCGATTGTCCAAACGCCGGTTGTGGCATTATAAGAAGTACCGGCCGGCGGCACAAATGTAATAGTATTGGTTACAAATGCTTCGGGCAGTTTGCTGTTTACCACCACGTTGGTAGCAGCATTAGGGCCCAGGTTTTGCGCGGTAATGGTGTAGGTTACCTGGTCGCCGTTTTGATATATTTTCTGAGAAGTATTATTGGTTACACTAATATCGGCCGCCGATACTACGGTAATAGTAGCAGTAGCCGCATTGTTACCCGTTACATTGTCGGGCTCGGTATGGGTTTGGGTAGCGGTAGTTGCTATAGCACCAATTACCAGCGGTTTAGCCGTAATGGTTAACGTACGCGATGCGCCATTTGCCAATGAACCTACCGTCCAAAGGCCAGTGGAACTATTATAAGCAGCATCCGAAGCACTCACAAACTGTAATTTGGTTGCATCCAGCAAATCGGTTACTGCCACATTGGTAGCAGCAATGGGTCCGTTGTTGGTAACCGTAACGGTATAAGTTAAAGATTTACCAATGGTATAAGGACCTGCGTTAACCGTGTTGGTAACAGCTAAATCGGCACTGCAATCGTAATTAAAAGTAGAAACCTGGTCGAGTGTGTTGGTATAACCGTAGGTCCAGGTGTTAACGGTTTTTAAGTCGCCGGCATTATAATTGGTAGCGGTAGATGTGGTACTACCCCAGTTGTGAATACCGGTAGTAGAGCCGCTGGGAGCCGCTGCTCCAAATAATTCCATTTGCGGGACCGGAAATAAAGTGGTAGATAAATTACGATCGTCCCAGAACAGCAAGCTATTATAATTAGAACCCGCCACCGGCCGTACATCTTCTACCCGAAAGCCATTATTTACTTCGGCATCCCACACCGGGAAATTAATAGGCGCGCAACCATTGCGGAAAGAATAAGAAATATTAGCATTTTTGGCCACTACCACACCGGTACCATCTAAACCATTCCACTCCAGGGTACGCAATCCTTTAGGACCGCTTTGCTCCAGCAGTACATCTTTGGTACCCGGCTGGTAACCGGCTACGCCATTTAAATTAATTAATACAATTAAGGTGCTGCGATCGCTGCTGTTAATATTAAATAAAGTTTTACCGCCGTTGGTGCTGGTATTGCAGGAGTTTACTAAGCTCACATTAAAGGTAGGTGTAGCAACGCTCGGCCATTCTGTTATATCGGGGTTATTTACAAAGCTGAAATATTCCGGGTAATCTTGCTGGCTGTTCTGGCTTTTTCTTTTTTCTTCGAGCGTAGCGCCACTATTGGTACCCATGCTGTTGGTTACAAACCGGAAAAAGTTTTGCGGAGCAATACCGGCCAGTTCTACTTTCTTCACAAAAAATTTACCAGGCTGGTCATCGCTAGGCACCAGCGGGAACATGTTAAAATTTCTGGAGAAAACGTTAGTGGCACCACCCGCCGAAAAAGCCCACAATTTACTCCGCATCCGGCCCTGGCGTTCTGTTCCGGTGGCATCAATTACCGTAAAGTCCCAGAAATCGTACACCGAAAAACGGGTTTCATCGGCCATATTGGCTTCGCCTACTTGCGTAAACTCCACATAATAATCATAATCAATAGCAACGCCGTTTACAATATTATTATTGATAACCAAAGGAGTATAACCAGTAGTAACGGCCGGTTTGCCGCCAATACTGCCCCGGTTGGGTCCATTATCGGCTTCCGTAGCATTATCTATTACCCCAAATTGGTTAGCTACCAGCAACATACCGCGGGTAGAAGCTAAATCGTTGTTGAGGGTGGTTGAGACACTGTAAGCAGCATCATCTACCCCAGTAGCCGCATTGGTCCGGCGAATGGTAATCACTAATTTGCCCTGGCTGGCAGAAGTTTGGTCGTGTATAGCCCGGTGCACCCCATAATACATCGATTCGCCGGCCTTTACCCGAATATACAAGCGATGATCTTTGGAATAAGTAGCGCCGTTGCGGCTAAAGCCGGCTGGCTTTAAAAAGCTTAACGATGAAATAGATACCCCCGAAGCACTGGGCAAATTGGCATCGTGAGCCAGATAACCCGATTTATCGTTGTTAGGGTCGGTAAGTGCACTAGTGGATTTATTGGGAGTAAGCTGCTTGGAGCCTTCCGCCAAAACCTGAAAAGGAATAAATGCCACTAGTAATAACAGAAGTCGTAAGCTTTTTTTCATAGGCATAAAATAAAAAAATATAAACAATTTAATTTCTTATACAAAACCAATATTAAACAACCACAAACACCTACCTCAACACTATTTAAAAACTATCAATTATTATACATGAGCAACTATAACATATATTTTAATTAATATTTATAAGTAAATATAATTCAATTTTTATAATCACTACTATTAATTCTACAAACTTGATTAAATTCAAGTCAAAACCATTGTTTTACCCGACGAGTTCATTAACCAATTTATTATTCAGGATTTTTAATTATAATAAAATGCCTTAAAACACCTTTAAACACATTAAGTATAGCTTTTTTCTAATTTATCAGTAAAAAGCAGTATATTCGTTTCATAAAATTTTTATTAATTTATTACTATTTTTAGACCCAAAATAACAAAGCTTTAAACATTAAAATATTACCCTTAAAAATAAATAATTTAAATTATTAATATTTTATTATTTTAACATTATCTTACAATTATCATATTAAATGAAAATGAATTATAATTGTACTGATTTAATTATAATTTTTTTTTAAGCCGCCTATTTGCAAATAGCATTAGTAATGCAAACCAGATTTTATTTGTGTAGGCTAATAGATTAATAGCATTAAAATGGATGGTCGAAGAAGTTTTAGGATTCTATAGAAGCAATAGATATTTTTCTAGATTTAGGTCTATTATTATATGGGCAGCATACCAGATAAAATATTTTTCCGGCTTAATCAAAAGCAAAATTTCGTCGGGATTAAAGAATATTTCGCGTAGGCATGAAAGCGCTGGCCTGGCTGAAACAACTAAATTTTACTACCAGTTATCAGTATTTGCTATTGCAACGGCGTTTCAGGTGCGGTTTCCCTTTTAGTTGCTTTAGCCAATTGCTGCAAAATTTCCCAAAACTCCTGATTGTCATAATCAGCTATACCATTTTGGCGGGCTACTAGGTGGCCATTCGGCGAAATAATGAAAGTGGTGGGAATAATTTGTGCTTCGATTACAAAAGCAATATTACCGGATTTAACCTTATTGTATAAACTTTATTAGCCGTTAATGCCGGGAGCAATAGATTCTATAGAACCTACTGCTCCCGGCATTAACGGCTAACCCGAAACCAATTTCTAAATAGTTTCGGAAGACGGAACAATTTTAGCGGTAAGATCCGGGTCTTTCATGTTTTTGTCCAGCGGATACATAGGTCGTTTAATGCGGCGGTACGGCAATCGCTCCAGGTTTTGGTCTACGCCGCCGGGTGTTAAGGCCAGAATCCAATCGGCGCGCATGGCATACAATTCCGGCTCCAAATATCCGATTTTTACCACCACAATATTGGTCTTGCGTGGGTTGAGGCCCAAGCGGGTAAAGTCGCCTTCTTTGTGGTAAGGCTTCCGTTTTTTTGTTACTATCACGTTTACACTCCCTACCTGCACCACTACTTCGGTTTCGGCATTTCGGTCGCCGTGTTCTATAGATTTTACTGTACCTACTAACCGGACGGGCGGTGCGTAACGGGCATCTACTTTGGCCCCGGCATAAGCGTCTACCTTCCCGCCTACGCCCACTTTAACAGCACTTTCTACCAATTCGGGCCCCGGAATAGAAGCATAAATCAACGATGGGCCATTTTGGGTTTTAAACTCCGGCCGGGCCAATATTTCTTTTAAGGTCCAGGTAACATCTCCGGCACCGCCGGCGGTGGGGTTATCGCCGGAATCGCTGATAAAGTACGGATGTTTTTGGATAGCCAAAGCTTTATCTAAACTTTCTTTTAAAGAACCGGTAGGCGCTACAAAAGCAAAATTGTGGCGCGCTTTCCAGAAGCTGCCAGCCAGTTGCTCGGCGGTTTGAGTTACTTTTGCTTTATCATCGCCGGTAACCATGACTACCGCGTGGTTGCGTGGTTCGTCGGCCCAGGCATAGCCTACCCAAATGGCTGCATCAATTATTCCTGTTTGGGCGGCGGCGGGTGCTACGGCCTGGTAAATACTTTTGGCGGGTTCTAAGCGGGTACTGGTTTTTTCGCCGGGCAATAAAACAGGAATTGGCACATAGGCTTTAAAGGCCGGTTTTCCTTTGCCACTCTCCAGGCGGGCCAACAGGTTAGTAACAGCGCGTCTTTTGGTTTGCATGGCATCTTCGTGGGGCGCCATCCGGTAACAGGTAATTAAATCGGTGTGTTGGGCCAATCGCCACGATACGTTGCCGTGTAAATCCATGGACGTAGAGATAAGCGTTTTTTTACCAATTACTTTCCGGATGCGGGTTATAAAATCACCTTCGGGATCGTCCAATCCCACCACACTCATGGCCCCGTGAATATCCAGAAACAGGCCGTCGTAAGGTTTATTTTTTTCGAGCCGATCTAAGGTTTGTTTTACCAACGATTCGTAAGCTTCGCGGGTAACGGCGCCGCCCGGCAAAGATTTACCAATTAAAGTTGGCAGCCATTGCGCCTTTTTCCGCAACACCGAATCGGCACCAAAAAATGGGTAAGACGTAAAAACATCTTTTTCGTATTTGGCATGGAAAGCTTCTTCCTGGGTGAGCGCCGGGGAAAAGGTACTGGATTCTATGGCTATCCCGGCAATGGCAATGCGCGAAAGCGCTTTAATTTCGGTTGGCCGATTTACCTTTTCTGTTTTATGATTAGCTAAGAGGCGCTTATTCTCAGCATTGAAAGAAAATAGGTTTATCACCGCTAAACCTAAAGCAACAATCAGGTAAAATATCAGATTCATAGCTTAAACCTAAATAAATTAGAATTTTTGGGTAGATTAAATTACTGATGCTACGCGCAATTTTCTTGTAATACCAATATTAAGTGGTTTGTGCGCTTAAATTACCAGAGTCATGTTGAGCTTGTCGAAACATCTAAATCTATTTTATTAAGCTGTAATAGAATTATGCTTTAATAGATCCTTCGACAAGCTCAGGATGACCAAATGTGTATACTTAAGCGCAGGTCCTGTTTTATAATGGTATAAATATTTTTTCGGCCTAAGTAATTCTCTTGTGTCATTCAGGTGGAAACTTTTTGGCTGCCTGCTAAATAGGTTCCTCCTGAATGACAGAGGTGGATTACTTAAACTGCTCTTTCTAAGAATTTGCGAAACATTAGTTATTTAAATGTAAATAAAGCTATTAAATTCTTCTAACTAAATGTTCAGTGGAAGGAATAATAATTAAGTCTGGTAAGTTTTAAATTGAGGTAAGCCAATAGTAAAAATTAATTACTTCAAAAACCGGTAAGTCCATTTTACTAAGTAACTGTTACGCGATTGGTTTGCGAAAGCATTTTCCCATAAACTCTGGCCGATGGGGGTATTTAGCTCCGCAAGCGCATCGGCGGTATTGCCCTGCGACCAAACCAGGTATAATTCTGAACCGGCTTTATATTCCCAGCGCAAAATAAAATTAGACCGAAACTGCACAAAATTAAAATCCGGCCGATTAAAACTAAAATCAGCAGAGCCATCGCCGTTTTCGTCTACGTGGTATTCGTTATTTACATAGCTGATTTGGTTTTGGGAAAATGCAGTAAATCGGTCGGCGTATTGTTTAGCTAGCGGATTAGAAACGTAGCCATAGTTGTTGTAAAGTGGCCGGGTAATAAAAGGCTGACCATAATATTGCAGGGTTAAATCGGGTGTAATATTGTAGCTCAGGCGGCCGGTAAATCGCAAGGTTTTTTGCTTTACTTCGCCCACAATGGTTTTGGTGTTATTAGCCTGCGTTATACTGCTCACAAATTGGTCTTGACGGCGCCAATAGTAACTATGACTTCCTTCGAGGCTAATGCGCAGGGCATTCAGCGGTTGGGCCACCACCATATAGCCGTATTCAAAATTTCTGACGGATTTCTCAGCACCCCAGAAATTATAAATAAATAACTGCGCAAAAACTTTTTTCCGGGTATCGCTTACCACGTAAACATTATGGCCCAAACCAGCCGGTCGCCGGATAGCCCCGGCACCTCTTAAAGCATTATTCGAAACATCAAAAACATTCCAGGTTAAACCCGTGCCGGCCTGCCAATAATTAGTGAAAGTAGCGTGGGAATTAGTATTAAAAGCCTGGTACAAAAACTGGCCGCTGTAATCCCACCGGGACCAATGATTGTAATTAATGCGGGCATTCCGGAAGATTGAAAATGGTTTTTGAAAATGAAAACCAGCCCAGGTAAAATGGTTGATTTCGTTGGCCGTAAGCATAAAACCAATATCGTTCAGTTCCAGCTCCGGCGACCTAAAAGTAAGCCCGGTTTCAAACTTAAACACCTCTCCCAGCCTACCCGACTTACCGCCAATTTTACCAAACCGGAAAGTTCCGCCAAAGCCGGTAAGCGATGTGCGGTTGCTATCTACTGCTACTTCGCTGGCATTGGGCCGTTGAAAAAGATGCTCAAAGGCGGTTTGGGTCTGCAGAATAGCTTCTTTAGTACCCTGCACATGGCTGCCCACCACATTACCCCGAATATACCAGGTGCGGTTACGCCAATAATGCAGAAAATCGAGCCCACCTGAAAAAGCATTCCGGTGCAACATACTGGTTAAACCTTTCTCCCGGTTTACGCTGGTAATAATGCCGCCCAGTATGGTGTTGCCGGCCTTAATATCTTTTTGGATGCGGCCCACAAAATAGCTGGTGAGGGGTTCTACCAGTTCTTTTCGTCTTAACTCCTTTTGGTCGATGGTGGCCATTTCGCGCTGGGTAATGCTCTCCAGAATACCAATGCTCCAGCCCTTGCGAGTTTTACCGCTAAATTTAGCGGCACCCAGAATAGAAGTATTTAGCGGTGCTGATAAATATTCGCCATCGGCTAAATTAGGTTGCTTGTGCGGCGAACTGCCAATGCGGCGGGAATAAAATAACAAGTCACTGTCGTAATCGCCGCCAGCTTCGGAACCGGTCAGGCGGTAATCAAAAATATTGCGGCTCTCGATAAAAAAAGGCCGGCGTTCTTCAAAAAAATTCTGAAAACCATCTATCCGGACCTGCGATGGGTCGGCTTCTACCTGGCCGAAATCCGGGTTAACGGTAAAATCCAGAATCAGGTCGTTGGTAATGGCAAACTTACCATCTACCCCGCCGGTTACCTTACTATCCGATCCTTTAGCAAACGGATTACCGGGCTCTTTTTTATATTTATCAATCTGGGCCGTAACGTAAGGTGCAATTTCTACTTGCCGGTGCAGCGGAATATTTTTTAAACCGTGGAGTTCGCCAAAAGCACTAACCCACACGCCCGCGTTTTGCGGAATATGTTGCCACGTCGAGCGCTCTTCTTTCCGGAATAAACGCCGTTGCACCTGAATGCCCCAGACTTTTTCGGGTTCGTTGCCATAACGCAACTGGCTCAGCGGAATTTTAATTTCGGCCGTCCATCCATCGTCGTTTATATAGGTTTTGGCAAACCAAATCGGATTCCAACTCGCATCCCAATTATTCCCGTTATTCGAAATCAGTTCATCGCCGCGTACCCCGGAGACCGATGTGGTAAAGGAAAAAGCGGTGCGCAGGTCGTGGTAGCTGTCAATATTTATTTCTACAAAATCGCCCGGAAATTCGTCCCGGCGACCCAATCGTTTTACAATAGAATCCGGTGCAACATCGTGGCAGCGGAACGCTACAAACAAGAATTTATCGTCGTATAATATTTTAAAATCGGTAAGCTGCGAAGGAGCTTTGCCGTCGTTGGGCTGATATTGGACAAAATCGCCGCCCCACGCTACGGCTTCCCAGGCTTCTTCGGTAATTTTTCCATCGAGGGTAATAGAACCAACTACTGGTTTGGTAAAATATTTTTTTTTCACCGTTGAGGAATCTAGCGGGCTACTTTGGGCCGAAAAAAACAGAAAAAATAATAACAGCGTGAGCCAACAGGATTGATGCATATCCTTTTTAAAGGTTGTTAATTTATTAACCAAAAAGCCTGAGTAAAAAAATCAATCTAAAAACAGGAGGAACAAAACACCAGAAAAAACTCCCAGCTATTATTGAGCACATTTTAGGAATTAATTATTACGCCTTTGCAGGTTAACTCAGCCTTTCCGGAAAAGTAACAGCATCAGAAAAATAAATTTAGCTAAGTCTTTAAAGCAACCGGAGAACTTTCGGGTTTATGTTTTCAGGTTGTTTAAACCAGGTTGGTTTAAGTAAAACAGAATGGCTTTGGAGTGAAATATTATGTTGTAAGTGAGCAATTACCCGGAATATTTCCGAACAGGGTGGCTAATCAGCAGGAATATTTTCTAAAATAATGCCGGTAAAATATTACCAGGTTTGTTCTTCTATCCAGGTTACGGCTTCGCGGTAGGTACTAAATTGCTGCACCTCTACCTGGGTTTGTTTAAATAAATCGGGGTTGGTCAGGTTTTTAAACGAATGCAAATTTTTATCTAATTCGGTAATACGCGCAACTTTTAGCAATCCCGAAGTATTTGCCACCGGCACAAGTACTTCTGCTACCCATTTCAGGTCTTCGGCTGTTACGCCTCCTAAATTGGTAGTATCCTGAATCCAGAAATGAAGTTGGTTTTGGCGGAGGTAATTAATAAAAATATAGGTGGCCTCGCGGTATTCCTTGCTGGTTGGTTTTCTTAACCACTCCGAACACATTAGTTTAGCCGGCTCATCTATTAGCACGTGCAAAAAAGCATTTCGAAATTCATAAATTCCTTCAACCGTCAAATCTGCCTCCATCTACCTGGTATTATTAAAATTTAGCTAATTTTCGACCCAATAAAAATCATAAAAGCCAGAGCTGCCAGCAAAATAATTAACTGCCAAACTACGCGCTGAAAGCCTATTTGCTAACCGGAATATAAATTAATTTACCGCAAGCTATTTACCTATGAATAAGCTATTTACTTACCGGTATATGCACCAGTTTACTAATAAAATCTCTGTTTTAAACGCCCGTTTATTCTGCTTTTATTAACCTAAATATATTATTATTTACCTTTAATTAAAGCACCTCTACAAAAGTTTTATCCACAAATATTCTCCTGCGCCTTAATCTTACCATACTGCTTTCAAGAAGAGTGTTAACTATAAATTATTTAACCCCGCTACTCAATTAAAAAAAGCTGGATTATTTTTTTGAAGCTGGCAGCTAAGCCGCACATCCATGGCAGCAATATTTAACAAAAAATTAACAGGACTTGATCGCCAATTTTTCGTTAGAGTTAGTAGTCTAATATTTTCTTATCTAAATCATATTTGTATGCAAAAAATATTACTTACTGTTAAGGCGTATTGTCTTCTCGTATTATGCTTCTGCCTGGTTAATTCCGCAACGGGGCAGCAAATATTTATTAACGAAATGCATTACGATAATACCGGCACCGATACCGGCGAAGGTGTAGAAATAGCCGGTTTGGCCGGCACTAACCTGAGTGGCTGGCAATTAGTTCCGTACAACGGCAGCAACGGTACGGCTTACAGCCCTCTGGCTTTATCCGGCATTATTCCCAATCAGCAGTATGGTTTCGGAACAATTTTCTTTCCGGTTGCGGGTTTACAAAATGGTGCGCCCGATGGCATTGCTTTAATTAATACCGCCGGAGAAGTACAACAATTTCTGAGTTACGAGGGCACCTTTACCGCTACCAACGGTCCGGCGGCCGGTACAGCTAGCACCGCTATTGGCGTGGAAGAAGATGGCGACACGCCCGCCGGCTTTTCTTTGCAGTTAACCGGCATGGGCGCTAATTATGCTGAATTTGCCTGGACGGCAGCGGCTACGGCCACTTACAACGCTGTAAACAACAACCAGGTATTTTTGCCGGCGCAAAATATTGTTTACATCAACGAAATCCACTACGATAATGCCGGCACCGATATTAACGAAGCCATTGAATTAGCCGGCCGGGCCGGTACCGACCTTACCGGCTGGAATTTAATATTATATAATGGCGGCAACGGTACGGTTTACCACACGCAAGCCCTAACGGGCAGCATTCCGGATGCAAATAATGGCTTTGGTTTTGTAAATATTAGTTATCCGGTAAATGGCCTGCAAAACGGTGCGCCGGACGGAATAGCCCTGGTAAATGCGGCTGGCGAAGTTATTCAGTTTTTAAGTTACGAAGGCAGCTTTACCGCGGCAAACGGACCAGCAGCTGGCCTGACCAGCACGGATATTGGCGTAGAAGAACTTAGTTCAACGCCCGCAGGTCAATCTTTGCAGCTAACCGGCACCGGCTTTATTTATACTGATTTTACCTGGACCGGACCCGTCACCAGCACTTTAGGCGCCATAAATATTGGTCAGCAATTTGGTACCGGCACTACTAATCCGGAACCAGAGCCGGAGCCGCAATTGGTTACCATTGCCCAGGCCCGCGCCTTACCGGCAAGTACTCCGGTAATAGTAAGGGGTACGCTTACTGTAGTAGGAGAACTGGGCGGCCCGGCTTACCTGCAAGACAGCACGGGTGGAATACCCGTTTTTGATACCCAGGTACACGGTGCCAATAATTTTGCCATTGGCGATTCTATTGAGGTAGCCGCCGTTATGGGAGCTTTTAACCAGCAAGTGCAATTAATAGATGTTAGTCAGGTAAAAGACTTAGGCATTGCCACCAATATTATAAGTCCTTTAAAAATTAATATTGGTAATATTTCCAATGCCCTGGAAGGCCAACTGGTTACCGTACCTAACGCTGCTTTCACCAATATTAAGGGCTTACTTTTTCCCGAGAGTAATTACGCACTTACCGATGGCACGGGTACGTTAGAATTAAGAATTGACGGCGATGTAGCCAGTTTGGTAGGCCGGGAGATTCCGGATGCAGCCGGAAGCATTACCGGGGTTTTGGGCAGTTTCCGGGGTACGCTACAATTATTGCCTCGCTTCGCCGCCGATTTACCAGGGGCCACGCCTTATACCCCAGCAAGCAATAATATTCCCTTAAGCACGACCCTCGATGTCATGACCTGGAATATGGAGTTTTTTGGTTCTACCGTGCCCGGCTTTGGTACAAATAATGCACAGTTGCAATTGCAAAACGCGGTTCGTTTATTAGATAGCGTAGATGCAGATATTATTGCCGTACAGGAAATTACCGATGAAAACTTACTACAGCAACTGGCTGCTACGCTGGGCTATGAGCGGGTTTGCTCCGACCGCTTCTCTTATTCGTTTGAGGCGCCGGACCCTACTTTTCCGGAACAGAAAATATGCTTTTTGTATAAACCCGAAGTAATTACGCTCCTGGACCAGCGGGTGCTTTTCGAAGCCCTATACGACTCAGCCCGTTTGGGCTACAGTACGCCACTTAACAATTATCCTTCCGGCGATCCGGCTTCTTTCTGGTCCAGTGGGCGCTTACCTTATATGATTACGGTAGATGCCCAGGTACAAGGCAAAACCCAAAGAATACGGTTAATTAATATTCACGCCAAGTCAGGCTCCGCTGCCGAAGATTTACGCAGAAGAAGATTTGATGTGCAGGCTTTAAAAGACACTTTAGATTTATACTACCCCAACGATAATATTTTGCTGCTGGGCGATTATAACGATGATGTGGATGAATCTATCGGGGGCGGCCTTACTACTTACAGCCCTTTTGTTACAGCAGAAAACTACAAAGTGGTAACAGCTGCTTTAAGCGAAGCCGGCCTCCGGTCGTTTATTACCCAGGATAACGTAATCGACCACGTCACCATTAGCGATGAACTCTTCGATAACTATTTACCGGGTTCAGCGGCGTTAATAATTCCTTTTAATTATATTAATAACTATGCCAATACTACTTCCGATCACTTACCTGTTATTACCCGCTTTAACTTAACCGAGAATATTTCCCCTCCTGCTAACTGTTCTTTAGCTTTAACCACAAAAGTCACGCAAGCGGAACCGTGGTACGGCATGTGGGGTGCTTTCAACGGGGCAGGTATGATTGACTTAAGCGTAAGTGGCGGTACCGCGCCTTACACCTACCGCTGGAACGCCGGCGCTGCTACCCAGGATTTAGGCTTAGCTTCCCCGGGCACCTACTCCGTGCTGGTGACGGATGCCACCGGCTGCACTGGCTGGACCACCGTGCAAGTAGGCCGCAAGAACGACTTTTTACGCGTACTTTCTTCCCACCAGGATGTATCGGCTGCCGGAGCGAGCGATGGTTCCATTGACTTA
>NZ_VWSF01000011.1 GCF_008629685.1 Adhaeribacter rhizoryzae
GGCATTTGCTCTAAGTATTGTTGCTGCCCGTTAGCGTACAGGAAAACTTTGGCGCCCACGCCAGCCGTGTTTTGGCCGCTGCCCGCCAGTTGCAGTTGCAAGTAGTGGTGGCTTAGTTGCTTACTGGATTGGTTCTGGTAAATAAAGGCGGGTTGGTTCAGGTTATTTGTAATCAGGTCTAAGTCGCCGTCGTTGTCCAGGTCGGCGTAGGCCGCTCCGTTGCTGTTTGAGGGTATATTAAAGCCCCAATCGGCACCTTTATTAGCAAACGTAAGATTACCGTTATTTTTATAGATATAATTATTTACGTTAGACGAAGGTATTTTCTCTAGTAAATTTTTAATATCCTGCGACCCAACTTGCCCATTTATGCTTTGAATGTAAGAACTTCTGTACTTAATAAAATCGAGGTTGGTGAAATCGCGCAGAAAGCCATTCGTAACAAACAAGTCTTTCCAGCCATCATTGTCGTAATCGGCAAACAAAGGTGCCCAGCTCCAGTCGGTGTTAGATATTCCGGCTAATTGCCCTACTTCGCTGAAAGTGCCATTGCCGTTATTTACCTGCAGCATGTTGCGCATGTATTGGTAATGAAAGCCTGCGCGCAGAAAAAGGTTAAAATGCTCGTAATTATCCGGTGAAAATAACAGCTTTTGCCGGCGATTATCTTCCGGCAACATATCCAAAGTATAAATATCCGGTAAGGCATCATTATTAATATCTGCAATATCGTTCCCCATGGAGTAAATGGGGATATGCCCGATGCCGGAACGTAGCTTGTTGCTAAAGGTGCCATTGCCATTATTTATGTAAAGATAATCGGGCGCAGAGTAGTCATTCGAAACATAAATATCGGGCCAGCCATCTGCATTAATATCGGCAATGCCGGCTCCTAAACCGTAGGTAAGAGCCGAGCCGTGCAGGCCGGCTTTGTCCGATACATCTGTAAAATGCCCGTTTTCGTTGCGGAACAATTTTACCCGCATCATAGGTTCGGTTTGCTTTAATATTTCCTTAAAGGCTATATCGTCGAGGTTGCGGAACAAGGCCGGATTGTGATTTAACAAGAACATATCCAGGTCATTATCGCGGTCGTAATCAAAGAAACTGGCATGCGTGCTGAAAGCCGAATCGGCTAACCCGTATGCTTTAGCCTGATCTATAAAGGTAGGGGTACCGTTAGCATCTGCGCCCTGGTTAATAAAAAGCTGATTTACACGGCTTTCTTCGGGCATATTACCCGAGTAGCAAACATAAATATCCGGTAAATTATCGCCATTAACATCGGCCATGGTTACCCCGGTTTTCCAAGCATATTCTTTACCCGCAACACCTGCTTGCTGGGTAATATCTACAAACTGCATATTGCCTTTGTTCAGGTAAAGGCGGTTTGGGGTCATATTGCCAGCAAAATAAATATCCTGCAAGCCATCATTGTTTATATCGCCAACGGCTACACCGCCCCCATTATAAAAATATTGGTAGGTTAGTACATTGCCGGCGGCACTCTCGGTAAGCGTATTGCTAAACTGTATATTAGATTTTTCGGGGGATAATAAAGAAAATAAAGTTTCGGCGGGAGGCGTATTTTTTACTTCTGTTGTTTTCTTGTTTTCACAGCCTGGTAAAAGACATACGGCTAGTAGCAGGCATAAGAACAGACTAGTACGGAACAATGGCATTTTAAATATTTAAGAAAATATAAAATTAAGCAATCCGAAGCAGAACTCTATCTGCGGCTAAAGATTTAATCTGAAAAACAGAATTATTAGCAGATAAATTTCATAGAATAGATTAGAGGAGAATAAAAAAAGCAGCAGACTTTTATTTTGCTGCACTACATAAAGTTGAAGTTAGACGAAAACAGCAGAGATATCAACCAATATTTTACTGATTAACCCCATAAAAGTACTAAATGTAAACTGCCTAACTGGTAGGTTTATCCTTAATATTTATAAAATAAGTTAAACCAAGCCTTTGTTTAGTGCTTTTTCAATAAAGCTTTATTTTCATTGAAAAGTATTCTGATATAAACAGATTCTTTAGAAAAATATACTGTAAAAAGTACGTAAAGGATATAAATTCAAAAAACGATATTATTAAATATGTTCTAAATTAAGAATAGCTCTTATCAAAAAATATTCAGCCTAAACTTAAAACAGCTATTACAGCACTTTAAACTACTTTGGTTATTGACCTTTCCGCAATTGGCCCTCTTTCTTGCTTAAAAACACCTGTTTTTAACCAAAAAGCCTACGTTGTTAACATTTCGACCCTATATCTAAAACATTTGAAATCCATTAATTAACAGAATGTGCCTACATTTATGTTAGCAGAAAGGAGTAAGTGCTCTGAAATATTGGAGGTAGCAAGGTTTTATCGAAAGCATTAGGCCGCAGAAAGCAAAAATCAGAAATTAAATATTTATTTAAGTAGCTACTGGGTTTGCGGAAAAATACAATATTTTAAAATTGGGCAATTAGCTGGTTGGCAGAGAAAGATAGATGCTGCCGGTACTGATAAACAGACCAATAACGCAAAGATTTATTTTTCTGAGTAGTTCCGAGTGAATAGTAACTAAAGCGTGCAAATAAATACACTGGTAATTTAAACATATAAGAAGCGGGAAGCTCTGCGTGGTTGAGGCTTAAAAGCCAAACATTAAAGTAATAAGTAATTGAAATAGTAATTTTTTAAATAGAGTTAAACCCTTAAAACTTTAGTAACACCAAGATTGAACAACCTAATAATTAATGCACACACAAATTAAAATTTACCACCTAATTCAAATTCCTTTATGAGTAAAAACATGTACCCAGACAAAGATTATCTAAAAAGTAATCGTGTCTTTAGATTTAAAACTGCCTGGAAAGTTATGGCTATTTTAATGGCCATTTTTATCCAGGCTTACGACGGTATGGCGCAAGCCGCCAGACGTGCCGTTACGGGTAAGGTAACTTCAGCTACCGATAACTCGGCTTTACCGGGCGTTAGTATTGTAGTTAAAGGCACTAATAATGGTGCGGCTACCGATGTAACCGGTAATTTCTCTTTAGAAGCGGCTCCTACTGATGTTTTAGTAGTATCGTTTGTGGGTTTTGTAACCCAGGAAGTAACAGTAGGTAACAGAACAACCATTAACATTGGCCTGAAAGAAGACGCTAAAATGCTGAGTGAAGTAGTTGTTACGGGTTACGGCGAAGTAAAACGCAGTGATTTAACAAGTGCTCAGACTACTATTGGAGCGGCCGAAATTCAGAAAACAGTAAACACTACGGTAGAGCAAGCCATTCAGGGCCGCGCTGCGGGGGTGTATGTTACCCAAAATACCGGTCAGCCGGGCGGTGGTGTTTCGGTAAATATTCGGGGTATTAACTCTATTAACGGAACCAACGAACCACTTTATGTTATTGATGGGGTTCAATTACAACCAGGTAACGTAAGTTTTGGCTCAACCAGTTCTTCTAACCCATTAGCCGGCTTAAACCCCGCTGATATTGAATCGATGGAGATTCTGCAGGGGCCATCGGCCACTGCGCTTTACGGTTCCAGAGGAACGAACGGGGTAGTTTTAATTACTACCAAAAGAGGTAAAGCCGGCGACATGAAGGTTAATTATGGCTATACCTATTCTTTGCAGGATAAACCTAAGCAAGTAGAGGTAATGAATTTGCAGGAATATGCCATCATGACCAACGAAATGCGGGCCTTAACCGGTGCAACGCCAAACCTCGATTTCCAGGACCCTTCTATTCTGGGTAATGGCACTAACTGGCAAGAAGCGCTTTTCAGAAGATCGCCATTAAATAAGCATCAGTTAAGTTTATCAGGCGGTGGCGAGAAAACGCAGGTTTATATTTCGGGTGAATATTTCGACCAGGACGGTATTGCCGTTGGTTCTAATTTCAAACGTTATTCTTTCCGGTTAAATGCCGACAATCAAGCGCGTAAGTGGCTTAAATTATCGACCAATATTGCAGTTAACCAGACAAATGAAAACTTAGCGGCCACGCAGGAAAACGTAATTATTACGGCACTGCAAATGTCGCCGGGTATTTCTGTAGTAAATCCTAATGGTAGCTGGGGTGGTGCCGATGAAACAAACGGCGCGGCAGTGCAATATACTCCGTTAAACCCGATTGCAATGGCCAATTTAGTGGAAAACACCCTGCAAAGAAGGGGCGTTATTGGGGGCTTAAACGCAGATTTCAGCATTTTTAAAGGTTTAACTTTCCGTACCTCTTTAAGTGGTAATGCTAATTTTGGCAAGTCTAATTATTTTGTTCCTTCTTACCAGATTGGTGGCCGTAACAACCCAACCGCTACCTTAAATGCTAGCAACTCAACCAGCACTTACTGGAACTGGAACCAGTTGTTGCAATACAACAGAACCATTGGCAAGCACGCCATTAATGCCATGGCCAGCCACGAATCTCAGTCCGGAAACTACGAAGATATTTCGGGTAGCAGACAAGGCTTTTTATCTAATGACTTTCCGGTATTAAGAGCAGGTAATACCCAAGGCCAGACTAATAATAGCAACCTGAGCGATTGGTCTTTAGAATCTTATTTAGGCCGGGTTATTTATACTTTCAACGACAAATACGTGTTGCAAGGTGCTATCCGTACCGATGGTTCTTCCAACTTTGGTCCGGATAACCGTTGGGGCGTTTTCCCATCTGTTTCTGCCGCCTGGAATATTTCGCAGGAGACTTTCATGAAATCGTTACCGATGGTGAACGACTTTAAACTGCGGTTTGAAACTGGTTTAACCGGTAACCAAGGCTCTGGTGGTATTTATGCCCCCATGACTACTATTCCTACTACCTGGGGTTCAGGCTTCGTGGTTGGTCAGTACGGTAACCCTAGTTTACAATGGGAAGAAACCAAAACCAACAACATTGGATTTAACCTGGCTTTATTAGATAACCGGATTCAGTTAGAAGGTGATTTTTATATTAAGAAAACCGATAACCTTTTAATGACCTTGCCTTTGCCAGATTACATGGGTGCTACCGGAAACGGCAGTATTGGTAAACCAAATGTAAATATTGGTGCACTGGAAAACAAAGGTTATGCCATTAGCTTAAATACCGTTAACATCGACCGCGGCGGCTTTACCTGGAATACCAATTTCAATGTTTCGGGTTTCCGGCCTAAAGTAACCGAATTCTATTCCGCTTCGGCTATTGTAGAGCGTTCAGCCTGGTTTATGCGTGCCTTTACGCAGCGGGCAGTAGTTGGTCAGGCTCCTTGGCAGTTCTATGGCTATATCGAAGATGGTATTTTCCAGTCGAGACAAGAGATTGAGGCCAGTGCCTTGCCAACCCGTAACGGGGTAGAGTTACCAATTGAAGTAAAGAATGCTGATGGCGTTATTACAGTTGAAGGCGTTTCAGTAGGTGACACGAAGTACAGAGATATCAATGGCGATAATGTAATTGACGAAAGAGACCAGGCTTTTATTGGTAATCCTTGGCCAAAAGCAACCTTCGGTTTCACCAACACCTTCAATTACAAAGGCTTCGACCTGATGGTATTAATAACTGGTTCTTATGGCAATGATGTTTTCAACTATGTTCGGTTCTATAACACCAACCCCAATAACATTAACCTTGGGCAGAACATGATGAAAGAAACCTTCAACTACGCCAGAATTGGAGGCGATGCCAATAATCCTACCTTGTTAAACCCAGGTTACGATGTGCCCCGGATTACGTCTGCTAACGTTAACGGTAACTTCCAGCGTATTACCAGCAAGTATGTAGAAGACGGCTCCTACCTTCGTTTGAAAAACGTGCAGATTGGCTATAATATTCCAAAAACACTGTTAGACAGACAAGGTGTTGTACAAGGCGCCCGCTTAACCTTTGGGATACAGAACTTAGCTACTTTCACCAAATACAAAGGCTTCGACCCGGAAGTGGGCGCTTATGTAGGTCGTGATGCGCAGGTAAGTGCGCAAACCATTGGGGTAGACTTTGGTCGTTATCCATTAACCCCAATGTATACTTTAAGTGTAGGAGTAGATTTTTAATAATTAACAGCTTAGAAAATGTTTAACATAAATTATAAAAAATTTGCAGCGGGCCTGATGCTATTAGGTTTGTTCACCAGCTGTAAAGAAGATTTCCTGGACCGTCCGCCTTTAGATAGGATTACGGATATAGAATATTACAAAACCACCGATCAGGTTTTAATGGCAACCGCCCCTTTATATAGTGGTGTGTGGTTTGGTTACAACGATAAAGCTGCTGTTGGTATTGGTGACGGCCGTGGCGGAACATTCTTTTCGCCTTCCTATGAAATGGAGCACGTGCGGTTAGCCAGTTCTCCTACGCAGGAATCGGTAAATGGTGCTTGGCAGTCATTTTTTAACATTATTGGGCAATCAAATGCGGTAATTAATAATGTGCAGAAATACGCGGCGCCAACAGTACCAGATAATATTAAGCTGCATGCTATGGGTGAGGCCCGGTTCTTCCGGGGCTTGGCTTACTCTTATCTGGTGCAAACTTTCGGGCCAGTACCTCTAATTGAGGATAACACGAAAATATTAACAGATACTTCTGTAACCCGCAATACCGTAGAAAGTATTTGGGAGTTTGTTATCCGGGATATCAGATATGCCTCTAAAGTATTACCGGCCACTCCGGTACAAAAATCGCGGCTTACCAAATATGCTGCTCAAGGTATGTTATCGCGCATGTTCCTGACCCGGGCTGGTGTAGGTAGTAATGGCACGCGCCGCCAGGCAGATTTAGATAGCGCTGCTTACTATGCTAAAAGCGTTATGGATGCCAATGCTTATAAGTTGCTGCCAGTTTATGAAGATTTGTTTTTAACCAAAAACAATGGCAACGAAGAAACAGTAGCGGCTTTGCAGTGGGTATACAACGGTGGTAATACTTATTGGGGTGCGCAAAATACCCAGCAAGCTTACATGGCTTTCTCTTCGAGCATTACCGGCTTCGGCGATGGTTGGGGTGGCGACCACGGTGCTACCATGGATATGTTAAAAACCTACGAAACTGGTGATAAACGGCGGAAAGCTACCTACATGTTCCCTGGCGATACTTATTCTTACATTACCGAAGAAGTAAACGACCCGAATAAACCAGGCGCCAAAATGAAGCGGCCATTACAGGTAACCACCGATAATAATGGAGCAGATGCTTTCAAATCGCGGGCTAATATTAAAAAATATGTAGTAGGCCGTCCGGAAGATAATGATGGTAAAGTAATCCAAATGGGTACCGAAATCCAGACTTACCTGATGCGTTATGCCGAGATATTGTTAATTTACGCGGAAGCTGTTTTGGGTAATAATGCTTCTACGTCTAATGTAGCAGCTTTGGAGGCCTTTAACGCGGTGCGCGTAAGAGGTGGTGTGCCGGCTAAAACAAGCATTACCTGGGAAGATATTTACAAAGAAAGACGGGTAGAGTTAGCTATGGAAGGCCAATCTTGGTACGATATTGCGCGGTTACATTATTATAACCCGACTTTGGCTTTACAAAAGTTAAGCCAGCAAGACAGAGGAACGTACCGGATTATTCCTAATACCAAAGTAAATGCTACTTCCTGGACCATCGAATCGGTTACGCCGCAGTTTTATTCAGTAGATGAGGCTAGCTTCTTTGTGCCATATCCGGCGGCAGAGCTTAGCCGGGCTCCTAACTTACGGAAAACGCCAGTTCCTTATCAATTTCAATAAAGGTTAATATGCTGTCTGCACTAATATTTTAGGATTTTAGGGCAGACAGATAAAATAAATTAATGTATGAAGAAGTTTACCATAAATTCAATCAATCGAATAAGCTTTCTGCTGCTGTTGTTCGTGGCAGGAGCCCTTTTCTCCTGTGAAGAAGAAGACCCTACGGCACCGGCTGAAGCCAAGGCGGCCCCTGTAATTGAGGCTGTCCGCTCTATGGACCCAACCAAGGCCGATAGTACTTTTAAACAATCAACCTTAGGTTCAATCATTGTTATTAAGGGCAGAAACCTGGAAGATACCCGTTTTATTACTTTTAATGGGTACAATGCTAGTTTTAATACCGCTTATGCGTCTGAAAACTATGTGATTGTTCGCATTCCGGAATTAACCCCTACAGTTGCTACTGCCACCAATGTTTCTAATAAACTGGTTGTTAGTAATTCTAAAGGCGAAGCCGTTTACGATTTTACGGTATTGCCGCCTGCTCCAATAATAGAAGCCATGAGTAATGAGGCTGCTAAGGCGGGCGATGTACTTACGCTTTACGGTAAATATTTCTACTTTGTGAAAGATGTAACTTTCCCGGGTGGTGTAAAAGCTACAAACGTAACTGCATCGGCAGACGGAACTACGCTAACTGTAACGGTGCCTGCTGGTGTTACCCCTGCTCAGGGAAGTGTTATTGTAACTTCAGAAAGTGGTAAGTCTGCGGCTAATGCCAGAACCCAGCTTTATAGCACTTTAGGTTTAATCTCTAATTTCGATAATAAGAGCTTTTTTGGTTGGGGCATACCTGGCGAAAATATTGTAACCAGCGCACCAGGTATAAATGGCCTTGATGGTAAATTTGGAACAGTTCAAATGGCAGTTCCGGGTAACGGTGGTTGGGCTAACGCCAGAGTAATGCATTTTGCCGATTATGGTGCAGGCTCTCAGATTTTGCCAACAACGCCGGCCGCTAACTATAATGCCAATGACCCAATTGCTAATTTTGAAGTTAGAATGGAAGTAGCTGCAGCTAATACTAATTTAAACGGTATTCAAGTGCAGGTAATGATTCCGGCCGCCGATGGTAAAGAGTATGACGCTAAAGTAGACCTGAAAAACTTTGTTCGTTCAACCGATGGTAAATGGTATACCGTAGCCGTTCCGCTTGCTAATTTAGCCAATGGCTCAACTAAGTATAGTAAATACAGCGATGCACTGGCAAGTAAACAAATCCGGGTTGCTGCTTTTAATACCAATGCGGCTGATGTGCCTGTAACCCTTGGTTTTGATAATATCCGGATTATTAATACAACAAAGTAATATTCCTGTTGGCAGCTACTTATTCTGCCACGTTTGATTTTTATAATCAAATATTAAGACTAACCTGATAAATAATGGCAAGTGAGAGCTTGCCATTATTTATTAAAAGAAAATTATAAAAGAACCTATACTGCAAAAAGAATGCCGGCACAAACAACCTGGAGTTGTTGCCACAATAATTATTACTGGCAAAGGCCTAAAAGCTCCTTTTCATTTAAAGTAAAATCTTATTTAGGATTTCCGGACTTACAAGCAAAACCAATCTTTTAAGGTATAGGCTATCGATTATAAATAATATGTCACTAATCATTTCATACGCTTAACCTACTTTACTTTACTAAACATGCATGCATTAAAAAAAATACTTTCTATTGCCTCCTTTTCTTTATTTATTTCGGCGGTGCAAGCGCAGAGCATTGCCGATAATATCCGGCTTAACCAAATTGGGTTTTACCCGGCGGCCACCAAAGTTGCTGTGGTAGTAGGCGAAAATAATGGGGGTAAGTTTTACCTGAAAACCGCCGATGGCAGCAAAACTGTTTTTACCGGTCAGCTTACCCAAAGCAAACCCAACGAATTCTCGAAAAAGCCAACCCGCATTGCCGATTTTTCCGGCTTCAATAAACCAGGTACTTATGTTTTGGAAATTCCCGGAGTAGGTAAGTCCTATACCTTTAGTATCAAACCTGAGGTACATAAAGCCGTGGCCGATGCCGGCTTAAAAGCTTTTTATTACCAGCGCATGTCGATTGATTTGCCGGAGAAATACGCCGGTAAATGGCACCGGAAAGCCGGCCACCCTGATAGCAAAGCTATCGTGCATCCTTCGGCGGCTTCGGACAAACGCCCAACTGGTACGGTTATTTATTCAACCCGAGGCTGGCTGGATGCCGGCGATTACAACAAATATATTGTAAACAGTGGCATTACTACGGGCACGCTGCTGGCAGCTTACGAAGACTTTCCGGCATATTTTAAAACCCAAAAATTAAATATTCCGGAAAGCAATAACCAGGTGCCTGATGTTTTAGATGAAGCCTTGTGGAACCTGCGCTGGATGCTGACCATGCAAGACCCGAACGATGGTGGCGTTTACCATAAGTTAACGAATCCGGCTTTCGATGGCATGGTTATGCCCGATAAATCTGATAAACCGCGTTATGTGGTACAAAAAGGAACGGGCGCGGCTTTAAATTTTGCCGCCGTTATGGCCCAGGCCAGCCGCGTGTACAAAAACTACAACAAAGATTTTCCGGGTTTAGCCGATAGTATGTTAACCGCCGCTACCCGCGCCTGGGAGTGGGCGCAGAAGAATCCGAAGGTAATCTACGACCAGGAAACTAATAATAATCAATTTGAACCCAAAATAACCACCGGCGCTTACGGCGACCGTGAGTTCAGCGATGAATTTATTTGGGCCGCTTCGGAATTATACGCTTCTACCAAACAGGATAAATATTACACCGCCGTAAATTTATTTCCGGATACCAACATGCCGCTCCCAAGCTGGAACCAGGTGCGGTTACTGGGTTATTACACGCTTGCCCGCCACCAAAACAGCTTAACTCCGGTAGCTAAAAAAGATTTGCCAGAGCTGAAAAAGCGTTTAGTAACCTTCGCCGATGAATTAATAGCCGGCGCAAATGAGCGTACTTATCGTACGGTAATGGGCAAAACCGAGAAAGATTACATTTGGGGCAGCAGTTCGGTGGCGGCCAACCAAGGCATTGCCCTGATTAATGCCTATAAATTGACCAACGACAAAAAATACCTGGAAGGAGCCATTTCTAACCTCGATTATTTACTTGGGCGCAATGCGGTTGGCTTTTCTTTCTTAACCGGCTTCGGCAAAAAATCTACTATGAACCCGCACCACCGCCCTTCGGTGGCCGATGGCATTAAAGAACCAATACCGGGTTTGTTATCGGGCGGCACCAATGCCCGCGCCAATGTGCAGGATAAATGCGCCGGTTACCCCTCTAATGCCTCCGCCGACGAAATGTACATTGACCACGATTGCTCTTATGCTTCCAACGAAATTGCCATTAACTGGAATGCCCCATTTGTGTACCTGGCCTCAGGGATCGAAGCCTTGCAGAACAAAGCAAGTTTAACAAAGAAATAATTTCTGGAAAACTCTAAAACTTGTCCGGTACTGATTTTTCTTAAATGAAGCAGATATTGTAGCAAGTTTAATGTAGCTTTAAAACTTACGAGCGGCTGCTTACCTAAAATATTCGGGTAAGTGGCCGCTTTCTTTTCTACAGGATTTTAGTTCCGGTATGGTTGCTCCTCCATAATAATTATTGCTACCGAAATAAATTGCCGACTAATAGGGCTGCATAGGAAAATAATATTTCATTAAATTAGAGCGAAAATTAAGAAGTGTAGGTATGAAGTTTTTAGATACACAAAAGTTACTGCTGGGCTTACTGCTGTTGTTTAGTTTTTCGGCTAACAGCCAGCAATTATTAAAAAAGGATGAGGTGCTTTTATTCTCGTACTTTAAAGGCAACGGCGATGGCATGCACCTGGCTTACAGCACCGATGGTTATAAGTGGACAGCTTTACAAAACGATAAAATATTCCTGAAACCTACGGCTGGTAAAGACAAGTTAATGCGCGACCCCAATATTATTCGGGGCCACGACGGCAAATTTCACATGGTCTGGACGGTGAGCTGGAACGAAAAGGGTATTGGTTACGCTACTTCCGCCGATTTAATTAACTGGTCGGAGCAGAAATATATTCCGGTAATGGAGCACGAGCCCAATGCCCGCAATACGTGGGCACCCGAAATAACCTATGACCCCAAAACCAAGCAATACCTGATTTACTGGGCAACCACTATTACCGGCCTCTACCCCGAAACCCAATCGAAAGAAGATAATGGGTACAACCACCGCATGTACTACGTTACCACCAAAGATTTTAAAACTTTCAGCCCCACCAAGCTTTTGTACGAGCCCGGCTTTAACGTAATAGACGCCAATATTGTACCCGATGGCAAAGAGTTTATTATGTTTCTGAAAGACGAAACCCGCGAGCCAGCCCAGAAAAATTTGCGAATAGCCAAAGCCAAGAATCTTACCGGCCCTTACACCAAAGCCGGCCCGCCTATTACGGGTAAATATTGGGCCGAAGGACCAACAGGCTTAAAACTGGGCGGGAAATGGATTGTGTACTTCGATAAATATACAGAGGGTAAAATGGGAGCCGTACAATCCGCGGATTTAGAAAACTGGACCGATATTTCAGAGCAAATGGTATTTCCGAAAGGAATGCGCCACGGCACCGTATTTAAAGTTACCCGCCAGGAATTTGAAAAGCTGAACCAGCCGTAAAAATAAATTTAAAGCCGCGGCCTAAACTTTCTGTAACCAAAAACCTTTGATTTGGTAGAACCTTAAAAAGTTAAAGGTATCTGCCGAATGGTGAGATGGTTAAGTAAAATTAAAGTTGATTATAAATTAGTTTTAATCGTTTTTATCGCTTTTGCTGTTTTTGCTTCTGTACAAGCCTATCTAAAACCTTTATCGCTAAATGCCGGAAGCGGCCAATATTATACCCATTACAATAACTATATAATTTTTAAGCAGTCCTTTTTTCATCTGCTGGCCGGAAAAGATTTGTACCGGCATTATTTACTGGAACATTGGGATTTATATAAATATAGCCCGGCTTTTGCGCTTTTCTTCGGCCTGTTTGCACTGCTGCCCAATTTAATAGGCTTACTCTTCTGGAATCTGGTAAATGCCTTAACGCTGTTCTGGGGAATGCGTTACCTGCCGCAATTACCCGGCAAAACCAAGGCCATAATGCTGTTGGCCGTAGCTTATGAATTATTAACCTCTACGCAAAACGAGCAAAGTAATGCCCTTACCGGCGGCTTAATTATACTGGGGTTTGGTTTGCTGGAACGGAAATATTATTGGTGGGCGGCGGGCTGTATTGTGTTTAGCGTTTACATCAAATTATTCGGCTTGGTAGCCATGGCCTTGTTCCTGTTTTATCCGCAGAAATGGAAAATAGGGCTATATACGGGTATTTGGGCCGGCCTATTTTTTCTATTGCCCTTAACCGTAGTAGCCGCAGACCAATTTTGGGGTTTATACCAAAGCTGGTTGCACCTGCTGGTAAACGACCACTCTATTTCGGATGGCTTTTCGGTGATGGGTTGGTTAAAAACCTGGTTTAATTTTAAACCAGATAAGCTGCATGTATTGCTGATAGGTGCCTGCTTGTTTTGTTTGCCGCTGTTGCGGGTAAATTGTTACCAGAATTATTTTTTCCGGCTGCAAGCCTTGGCTTCGGTGCTGATTTGGGTAATTATATTTAACCATCGGGCCGAATCGGCTACTTTTATTATTGCCATGAGCGGCGTGGTAATCTGGTATTTCTCGCAGCAACGTAAACCCGAAAACTTAGCGCTATTTGTACTGGCCTTTGTATTTACCCAACTAGCCGCTACCGATATTTTCCCTAGGTTTATTCGCAAAGAATATTTTCAGCCTTACGTGGTAAAAGCAGTGCCTTGTATATTAATCTGGGCTAAGATTATGTACGATATGCTGTTCTCAAAATATTCGCCCCAATTACCCAAAGCAGTTGCTAAAAACAGTGCTGAATCAGTTTCAGTTAAAAATAACCAAATCATCAACCCGGTTTCATCAGGCAACCAGATAGAAAAGCACCAATAAGCGCGTATTTCTCAAGCTAAGGCGACCTTATAAATAAAATACTGCAGAGGCGTACAACCAAAAGAATAAGGTATTAACAAATGCCATCTTAAATTTTAACATTTTAAACAAGTTAAAGGGGCATTTTACTTTAACTTTGGTAGCAATATATTGGCGGAACTCCGGCTAAATGCTCGTGTATGTATAATCCTAAGTTGTTAAAGTTTTTTCTAATGCTGTTGTTATCGCTAACTGCTATTTGCGCGCGCACACAGGCGCAAGGTACAATGCAGGTAAAAGGGCGGTTTTTGTACGACCCCAAAGGGAAGCAAGTAATATTGCGCGGGGTAAACGAAATGTTTATCTGGTCCTCGGATTTAACCGGGGAAAAAACTTTTGCCGAGATAGCCAAAACCGGGGCCAATGTGGTACGGCTGGTTTGGCTTAGCAGCGACGATAACCCCAAAGGCAGTGCCGCCAACCTGGATAAAATTATTTCTAACTGCATAGCTCAAGGTATGATTCCGATGCCTGAACTCCACGGTGCAACGGGTAATTGGAGTAAATTGCAGCGTCAGGTTGATTATTGGGTAAAGCCCGAAATAGTAGCCGTACTAAAAAAACATGAGCCTTACCTCTTGTTAAATATTGCCAACGAAGTAGGCGGCTGGGAAATAAAAGATGAGCAATTTCGCGAAGCCTACACCAGTGCCATTACCCAAATCCGGAATACCGGCCTTAAGTGCCCGCTGGTAATTGACGGTACCGGATGGGGGCAAAACATTGATATTTTACAGGCAAACGGGCCTTATTTAATTCAGCAAGATCCGCAGAAGAATTTATTGTTTTCGGTACACATGTGGTGGACTGCTCCAGACGGTGCTAAAACCCGCATTATTAACGAAATAAAAGAATCTGTAGCAATGAACCTGCCTTTAATAGTAGGCGAATTTGCCCCGATGGGCGTAGGTTGCAAAAAATACATCGACCATAAAATTATTATGGAAGAATGCCAGAAAAACCAGATTGGCTGGCTGGCTTGGTCGTGGGGCTTACAAAACAACGGCGATTGTGCCCTGATGGATATGACCAACGATGCGCAGAACGGTAAATTTGCCGGCTTAGTAGATTGGGGTTTAGAAGTTGCGGTAACCGATAAATATAGTATCCGGAATACGGCTAAAAAGACCCGTTATTTTAAGCGGTTAAGTAAAAAAGCGTAATATTTACAGTTTAAAAGCTTTTTGCTGGCAGTACCAACCTGCAATATTTAGTGCCACATTTAATCAACTAATATATTTTAGTTGGTTCCCCGGGTTCATTGCTTATGGGTAGCAGGCAAGTAATATTGCGCCTTTATCTTAAGCAATCGGGCCTTAAACGTAATCTATTACAGTTTTTGAATATTTTAAGGGCGCAGCTCCCATTGGCAGAACTTTTCTGCCTTTTTTTTCCTTTCTTGTAATACCCCGGCTAAGTACTTGTTCTTACTAGTAGTGGGTAAACCTATTTTGTAATTTTTAAGGATAATACTTTATTCTACAAGCATTATAGCGGTAGTGCCGGCAGAATTTTGGGCGCTGTTTTTTATATATTTATCTTCGTTTTGCCTTAAGCTAGTAGTGGATTTAACCCGCATGCGTAATAAAATTTATTTAAGTACTTTTCTGCTTTGGTCGCTTTGTTTAGCGGTTTTTGCCCAAACCGGCGAGTATAAATTTACCCGGCTCAACAGCAGCCAGGGGCTTTTGCATAACCAAATAAACTGCATGCTGCAAGATAGTAAAGGTTTTATGTGGTTTGGTACCATGTCGGGCCTTAACCGGTTCGATGGGTATAATTTTAAGGCTTTCCGGCACGATATCCGCGATACAACTTCTATCCGTAATAATTACATCAGCGATTTAGCCGAAGGACCGGAACAAATGCTGCTGGTGGTTACGCGGTGGTCGGGGTTAAATATTTACAACCCCAGCACCGAGCGGTTTATGAGCAAACCCGAAAAGTACCTGCGCAAATACGGTATTCCGGATGCGGCTATTCAGAAAATAGTTAAAGACCGGAAAGGTAACTTTTGGTTTGTACATGCCCGCGAAGGTATTTTTAAATATGACAGTAAGTCAAAAAAAACTATCCGGCTGGCGCGCGACACCTCAGATTCATTGTCGATTCATTCGAACCAGATTTCGGACCTGGACGAAGATATGCAAGGTAATATCTGGTTGATGCACCAGGATGGGGTGCTGGAGAAAATTAGTAGCCAAACAAACAAAATTATTGCCCGGAATTATTTTCTGAACCGGAGTTATGGCCAAACTCACGATGGGTATGGCCTGTTTTCGGATGCCGACGGCGAACCCTGGATATACATGAAAAACGAGGCCCGGGGTTTATTTTACTATAATGTTAAAGCCGAAACCTTCACCCACATTCACGAGGCATCGGAAAAAGTAAAATTAAACGCCAATATTGTAAAAGGCATAACCCAGGATAATCGCCAGAAAATTTGGATTGGTACCGACCACGGCGGTGTTAATTTATTAGATAAAAAAACCTTTACGATAAAATACCTGGTGCACGAGCCCGAAGATTTCCGGAGTTTGAGCCAGAACAGTATTTATGCCTTGTATAAAGATAATATTGGCACCGTGTGGGTGGGCACCTATAAAGAAGGCATAAACTATTACCACGAAAATGTTATCCGGTTTAAATTATTTCAGCATTTGGCAACCAACACGGCCAGCCTGCCCTTTAACGATATAAACCGGGTAGTAGAAGATGCCAAAGGTAATTTATGGCTGGGCACCAACGGCGGCGGCCTGATTTATTTCGATAGGGCCACTAACCAATTTAAGCAGTACCGCCACGACCCCAAAGACCCCAATAGCCTGAGCAATAATATTATTGTGAGTTTGCACCTCGACCGGGACCAGAAGCTTTGGGTAGGTACTTATTTTGGCGGTTTAAACAGTTTCGATGGCCAGCAATTTACCCGCTACCGCAATAACCCCGCTAACCCCAACAGCCTGGCCGACGACCGGGTTTGGGAAATATTTGAAGATTCGAAACGTAACTTGTGGGTGGGAACTTTGGGGGGCGGCTTGGACCTTTTCGACCTAAAAACAAACACTTTCCGGCACCACCGGCAAGGTCAACCAAACTCGGTACATTCCGATTATATCTCTTCTATCATCGAAGACCACGAAGGTTATTTATGGATTGCTACGGCTTACGGCGTAGATCAATATAACCCCGCTACCGGTACGTTTACGCACTTTGTAAACAATAACAACAACCCCAAAGGGTTAAGCAATAATAATGTAAATAGCATTATTGAAGATAGCCGCGGCCTGATTTGGATACCCACGCACGAGGGCCTGAATCTATACGATAAAAGGCGCAATAGTTTCCGGAGTTTCCGGCAAGAAAACGGCTTACTCGATAACACCGTTTTGAGCATTGTAGAAGATAATCAGCATAATTTATGGCTTAGCACGCCTAACGGCTTATCTAATTTAGTTATAGGTAAAAAGCCCAATGGAGAGTACAGTTTTAGTTTTAAAAACTACGACCAGCTAGATGGCTTGCAAGGCAAAGCTTTTAACAATAATGCGGTTTGTAAAACCAGGCGTGGCGAACTGGTATTTGCGGGCGTACAGGGGTTTAATATTTTTCAGCCCGAGCGCATTACCTTAAATAAAAATATTCCGGCCCTGGTTTTTACCGATTTAGAAATATTTAACCGGAGCCTGCAGGTAGGCGATACGCTGGCTGGGCGCGTAGTACTGGATAAAGCCATTACCGAAAAAAAAGAAATAACCCTGAAACACCACGAAAACATGTTTTCGGTGGCGTTTGCCGCGCTGGGGTATCTGCAGCCCGAAAAAAACCAATTTGTTTACTTGCTCGAAGGCTTTAATGATAAATGGCTGGCCGCCGATAGTAAGTTGCGGAAAGTAACCTTCACCAACCTAGACCCTGGCACTTATGTGTTGCGCGTAAAAGCTGCTAATAACGATGGACTCTGGGACGAAGAAGGTATTAAATTAAAAATAACCATTCTGCCGCCTTTTTGGCAAACCATACCGGCCATTGCGGCTTACGTGTGTTTGGCATTGCTTTTATTATGGCTAGCCCGGCATATTATGCTGGAGCGCGAACGGCTTAAATTCCGGATTGTGCAGGAGCGGCAGGAAGCCAAGCGTCGCCACGAACTTGATGTAATGAAAATTAAATTTTTCACAAACGTTAGCCACGAGTTCCGGACACCCTTAACCCTAATATTAACGCCGCTCGAAAAAATTATTAAGAACGCCACCGACGAAGGCCAGAAAAGCCACTTGTTACTTATTCACCGGAACGCCCGGCGTTTGTTAAACCTGGTAAACCAATTGCTCGATTTCCGGCGGATGGAAGTGCAGGAAATTCACTTACATCCTTCTAAAGCCGATATTGTTCATTTTATAAAAGAAACGGCTTTATCTTTTTCCGATTTATCCGAGAAAAAGAATATCCGGTTTAACCTGGTATCGGAAGTTGACGAATTAGAAACAATGTTTGACCCGGATAAACTGGAGAAAATATTGTTTAACCTGCTTTCTAACGCTTTTAAATTTACACCCGAAGGCGGTGAGATTAGCCTGGCGCTAAACCTGGTAGCGGCTTCCCGGAAAAACGGCAAAAGTGCCCAGCATATAATTATTAAAGTAAAAGATACCGGCATTGGCATTGCGCCCGAAAACCACGAAAAAATATTCCGGCAGTTTTTCCAGAGCGATATTCCGGGCTCCATGGTTAACCAGGGTAGCGGCATTGGGCTGGCTATTACCAAAAAGTTTGTGCGGCTACACGGCGGCAATATTTCGGTGCAGAGTACCCCGGGCGAGGGCAGTTGCTTTACAGTAGTATTACCGGTTACCAACACCTTTACCGCCAAGCCGGCTACTAAACCTGTAGTAGAAGAAATTCAGGCACCGGTAGCAATTTCTGCTGCAAATAATGCTCTGGATGGCGCGCTAACTGGTAATAAAAACGGCAAAAAACCGGTGGTGCTGTTAATCGAAGACAACGAAGATTTTCGGTTTTACCTGAAAGATAATTTGCAGGCGTATTATACCATTAAAGAAGCCGCCGACGGCAAACAAGGCTGGCAGCAGGTGCTGGCCTGTAACCCCGATTTGGTGGTAAGCGATATTATGATGCCCGAAATGGATGGCATTACGCTCAGCCGGAAAATAAAGAAAGACCCGCGTACGGCCAATACGCCAGTTATTCTGTTAACTGCCAACGCCTCCGAAGAGCAGCAAATGACCGGGTACCAAACTGGGGCCAACGATTATATTGTTAAGCCTTTTAATTTCGAGATTCTGCTTTCCCGCATCCGCAACCTGGTTAACCAGCACGCTAATTTCCGGGATGCGTTGCAGCCCAAAATAGAAGTTAAACCGCAAGAGGTGCAGGTTACCTCGCTCGATGATAAATTAATCAGAAAGGCCATTGCATACACCGAAAAGAATATTGCCAATCCGGACTTTTCGGTAGAAGACTTAAGCCGCGAAATGGGCATGAGCCGGGTATATTTGTATAAAAAATTACTGGCCCTAACAGGTAAAGCGCCTTTAGAATTTATACGTACCGTTCGTTTAAAAAGAGCGGCCCAATTATTAACCGAAAGCCAGCTTACCGTTGCGGAGGTCGCCTACGAAGTAGGGTTTAATAATCCGAAATATTTTACCAAATATTTTAAAACCGAGTTTAATTGTTTGCCGTCGGTTTATGCTGCCGAAAAGAAAAAAGAGAGCCTGGTAGTTTAAGGTGTCCGGTTAATACTGGCTTGCCGGCAAACATTAGTTAATATAAAGCTGCTCATTTAAATAGCTGCGGTTGCCACGTGCGTAACCGCTTCTTCCCTGAATTTATTGGCCTGGTATTCGGTAAATACAGTAGTTTACAATGCCAGGAAAAAGAGCTATTCTGCCTTGGTGATAATTCTCTGATTTTAAGCAAATTAATTTGTTTTATTAACAAGTTTAGTTACCTTAATAATACAGAAAATTAACGCGCCTGGTATGAATTCAAAAGAAATTGTAGCCTTTTTGCGCAAACTAAAGGTGCACGAAGTACTGCGTCCGGCTAAAAAATTAATGCCTCATAAATTAAAAGAATGGGCTGAGCAGAATACCGTTCGGGAGTTAGTATCTGTTAATGAACTGTGGCCGCAGTACCAAAAAGCCTGCTTATTTCTGGCCAGTACTGTTGGGCCGGATAATTTGGGCGATTACCTGGAATTTGGGGTTTGCCATGGCACTTCGCTGAATTGCATGTCCCAGGTTTTACAGGAGCAGCGGCTTTCAACGGTGCGGTTGTTCGGCTTCGACTCGTTCGAAGGTATGCCCGCAATTAGTAACCAAGATGATAATGGCTTTTGGCAACCGGGGCAATTTCGCAATGAATTAGCCGCTACCAAGTGTTTCTTAAGCCATAACGGCGTAGATTGGAATAAAACTTTTCTGATTAAAGGCTGGTACTCCGATACCCTTACCCCCGAGTTAAAGCAGCAGCACCAAATACAAAAAGCCAGCCTGATTATGATAGATTGTGATATTTATACATCGGCAAAAGAGGCGCTTACTTTCTGTAAAGATTTAATTAAAGATATTGCTATTATATTCTTCGATGATTGGGGCTCTGGTAACCTGGCCAGCCTAAACCTGGGCGAAAAACGCGCTTTTCAGGAGTTTTTAGATGAAAATCCGCATTTTAAAGCCGAGGAATTTGGTAGTTATCAATACCAGGGCTTGGCCCAGGCTAAAATATTTAAAGTAGTAAACACCTTAAATTTTCCGGTGCCCGGTTAACTTCTTTTAATAGGGAAATCGCAGCAATAATTACGGCAGGCTTGTTTTCTACCACCTTGGGTATTATTTAAACAAACCTGCCGCAGCTAATTATTACTCAGAAAAAATATTAGGTAATATTACCGGTTACCACGGCCGGGTAAGTAAATCTGAAAACCTAAACCTAACGACAAGCCCGACATGCCATTACCCACCGAAATATCGGCGTTGGTGCGGGTATAACTAAGTACGCCTTCTAGGGCTACGTTGCTGGCCACAAAGTGCGCATAGCCGGCGCTTAAACCAAATACCGACGAAAAAATAGCATCACCACTGCTGTCTTTCATAGAACTACCGGCAAACCCAGCTGTTGCTTCGCCAAACCAACGGTGCGTAGGGGCTGCTCCTTCCGGGAAATAATACCTTACAAATGGCGTGGCTCCGTAAAGGAAATTTTCGCCGCCATCGTAAAAGGTTGCTCCTAGTAGAGCCTGGGCACCAATAGCCGCATTGTCGCTAATAAAATAACCGGCCCGGGGCATAATATTAAGGTTAAAAGTCTCGGACTTAAAGTTATGACTAATATTACCAATGCCGGCGCCAACCAGCCAATTACCTTTTTGTATTGCATCAAATGCTACCGGCGCGGTAGACTGGGGTCTGGTAATATCCTGGGCTGCTACTTTGCCTGTAACCAGCAACAAGATTAATAATAAGGGAAATAAATTTTTCATAAATGTAAGAATTTAATAAAACAAAGTTCTGCTTATTAAAAACGCGTATTTAGCAAGGTTGTTTAGGATTTATCTGATTTATATTTAAGCAGAGGAAAAGAATTAAGGCTATGCCGCTGTTATACAAGCTATAACAATTTTTAGCTCGCCGGAATAATTAAAACGAAACCCCGGAAATGCTTGCTACAGGTTAACACCTGTGGTATATGACCCTGCATTCGCTTTGTGAAGCGCTGGAAATACTCTATACCACCGATAAAACTACAGGTATATACTAAGTGAAATATTGCTGAAGATCAACTTAATAAAACATTATTTTAGACTTCGGCGTGTATATTAGCCTTAATAAAAATAAAGCTTAAAGTAAAAAGCATGTTTGAACTGGTAATTCGGGCGCTTTGCGATACAATTCCCCGAACCGTAGATGCAACCTATTTATTTGCCCAAACGCCCGATAATCAGGCTTCGGTATTATTTAAAGGGCGGCAATTATTAGAGAAAAGTATTACCCCTAAAATAATGTTTGCCGAAACTGGCGAGCGGAGCGGTTATTTAGGGTACGATGCCTGGAAAAAGCAATTACTAGCCTGGAATGTAGCCGAAACTAACATGGAGGGAGTAACAGTAGGTTACGATGTAATATTACATACCTTATCGGAGGCAGAGGCCATGATGCAGCAAGTAAAGCACAAAGGTTACCAGACTGTGGTGGTGGTAGCGCCGCCGTTCCATCAACCCCGCGCCTTCATGACGGCTATTACTGCTGCCTTGCGTTTGTACCCCGAAGTTAAGCTCTATAGCCAGCCCGGCGAAACCTTGCCTTGGCTGGGCGAAGCCGTTCATTCGCAAGGCAACGAAAAGGCGCTCAGAAAAGATTTAATTCAGGGCGAGGCAGAACGAATAGCGAAATACCAGGCGCAAGGCGATTTGGCTCAGTTTGAGGAAGTGTTAGAATACCTGAATAACCGGGATGCTGCAGTAAGCTGATTTAGGAGCAAAAGGTATAAAAAAGAACTGCCCTCAGGAATTAACCTAAGGGCAGTTGCTTAAACCCTAAAAATATGCATTTGTAAAAATTATTCTCAATAAGTCTTTTTTATGCTTTAAAATATTGCCTGCTTAAATCATAATGTAATTATGCCCAAGCTTCGTTGTTGCCCAGGTAAATTTTGCCCTGCATGCTTAGCTTTATCAAAAATCCGGTAGCAGTGCCTTTGGCCTCAATCCAGCCTTGTTTCATCAGGTACAAAGCAATTTGGCCCAATTGGTTCCATTCCCGATTTTCTAAACCCGGAATCTCTGACATATCGTGAAATCTGTCCGGCTCCGTGTTAAGCGTATTCAGAATTACCTGGGTTAAAATATACAGTTCTTGCGGGGCTACCTGAGCCAGATCGGTCGCCTCAGTTGTTTGGTTAACCGAAGATATTGCATGATTACTGCGTTTATTCTTTTCGTAAATGTCGTAACCAGTAATGCGGCCCGACAGAGGCGCATTATTACCCTGCTGCAGATTAGAAATGCTCCGGTTGGTACCAGTAGTTTTTCTTTCTTTATAGTATAACCAGGTCAACGATTTGTTCAGAATTTCGGTAGTATTCATGGCATTGTGTGTTTTAACTATACAAACATAGGTGTTGCTATATATTTAAAAAAGGACAATGTGGGGTGTTTTGTAACATGTATTTTTTAAGGCATTTTTCTGGGTATAATGGCCTTAGTAGCTTAAAAACAGCTTTTTTTAAGATTGTAGAACTACGAAATTTAGGTGTTGTGTAACAAAAATGTATATTTTTAATTTAAATAAATAGATATTTTATAACAGGTGTTGTAAATAATTGCGTTATAAATGCTTTTAAGCGCAATTTTAAGCTTTGTCGTAGGACTTATCTTATAATTATATTTTAGATGTTAAAATTAATATTTTGGATATTACAAATATTGTAAAAACAATATGTATTTGTTTCTGATTTATGCTGAGTAAAATAAAACGTGGGAATCAGGCTAAGCAAATAAGCAATACTGCATTTAGTTAAAAACAGCTTCTGAAGTAACTTGGTTAAGAAGTAACTTGGTTAAAAAGAAACATATTAGTTTAAATGGAATAAGGTTGTAGCAAAAATTATTTTTAACTTAACCTTACCTGATAGGGCAAGTTTGCGGTACAAATAATTTAGAATCGGAGGGATGAATGCATAAAAAAAGCCCCAGATTTCTCTGAGGCTTCTTTAGCTGGTGGTGATGATTGGAATCGAACCAACGACACAAGGATTTTCAGTCCTTTGCTCTACCGACTGAGCTACATCACCAGCCCTTTTGGTTAAAAAGTATGCAAAAGTATGTATTCTGATTCTACTACGCAATAGTTCGGCGAAATAATTTTTTATAAAAGATATAGTTTACTTTTGTTATCATTACGTAACGCTATTCAGAACCCCCAAGCTGTTGTTGCATGGTTAGTAATATAATATTCTTGTTGGTAGTTATTGCGGGTATTGGCCTCTTTGTGTGGCAAGTCCGGAAAATCCGGAAAAACATAAACCTGGGCCGCGCTAAAAATATTGCCGGCAACGCCTCTGAGCGGCTAAATAAATTGTTGCTAGTAGCTTTTGGGCAGCAGAAAATGTTTAAGCGCCCCTGGCCGGCTTTGCTGCACGCCGTAGTTTATGTAGGTTTCCTGGTGATAAATATTGAGGTACTGGAAATATTGATAGACGGTATTTTTGGTACGCACCGGGTGTTGCGTTTTCTGGGTCCGGTTTACAGTGCTTTAATGGGGGTAAACGAAATATTGGCTTTCCTGGTAATTATCGCCTGTGTTATTTTCCTGGCGCGCCGCAATATTACCAAAGTACCCCGCCTTACCCGCGGCCCCGAAATGCGCGCCTGGCCCCGGCTGGATGCGAATATCATTCTGGTGGTAGAGATTGTGCTGATGCTGGCCTTATTTGCTTTTAATATTGCCGATTTAAAAATTTACGAGCAACGCGGCGAAGAACTGGCGGGTAGTTTTCCTATCAGTCAATTATTCATAAATATTTTTGGCAGCGATGTAGCCACTTTGGAAGTTATCCGGACGGCTGGCTGGTGGATTCATATTCTGGGTATTCTGGCTTTTCTGAATTATTTGCCCAGTTCCAAGCACTTCCACATTATTATGTCGTTCCCCAACGTGTATTATTCACGACTGGAACCCAAAGGCCAGTTTACCACCAACGAGAGCATTACCCACGAGATAAAAGCCATGCTGGACCCCAGCTACCAGGTGCCAGTACTACCCGCAGGAACTGAGCCGCAAAAATTTGGGGCCAAAGACGTAGAAGACCTGACTTGGAAGCAACTGATGGATGCCTACACCTGTACCGAGTGTGGCCGCTGTACCGATGTTTGTCCGGCTAATATTACCGGTAAGTTGTTATCGCCCCGCAAAATAATTATGGACACCCGCGACCGGTTAGAAGAAAAAGGCGAACACCCGGCCATATTCCGGCCCAACCATTACCAGGAACAAGGCGAAGAACGGGTAAAAACTACCGAAGAAAAAACCTTGCTGCGCGGCTACGTAACCCCCGAAGAACTCTGGGCCTGTACAACCTGTAACGCCTGCGTAGAAGCCTGCCCCGTGAATATCGATCAGCTTTCTTCTATTATGGACATGCGGCGCTATTTGGTATTAGAAGAATCGGCCGCGCCAAATGCCCTTAACAGCATGTTTACCAATATTGAAAATAATGGCGCGCCCTGGGCATTTTCGCCTTCTGATAGATTGAACTGGGCAGATAATTTGTTCTTAAATGAAAAAAGTAGTTAGTGCTTAGTTATTAGTGCTTACATGGAGAATATGCTGACGCTTGCGAATTCCCGGACCATTAAACTAAAAGCTAATTACTAACACCTAATCACCTAAAATGACTAACAAAAAACAAATAACGGTACCTACCATGGCCGATTACATGGCCCGCGGCGAAATGCCCGAAATATTGTTTTGGGTGGGTTGTGCCGGCGCTTTCGACGACAGATACAAAAATGTGACGCGGGCTTTTGTGCGAATACTGGAACACGTGGGCATTAAATACGCGGTGTTGGGTTTAGAAGAAAGCTGCACCGGCGACCCGGCCAAGCGAGCCGGCAACGAATTTTTGTTTCAGATGCAGGCCATGACCAATATTCAGGTACTGGATGGCTACGGCATTAAAAAAATTGTAACTGCTTGCCCGCATTGCTTTAACACCATTAAAAACGAATATCCGGCCTTGGGCGGCAACTACGAAGTAATTCACCACAGCACGTTTTTGCAGCAATTAATTAACGAAGGCAAAGTACGTCTGGCCGATGGCGGCGCTTTTAAAGGTAAACGTATTACCTTCCATGATTCCTGCTATTTAGGGCGGGCCAATGGTATTTACGAAGCTCCCCGTGAGGTAATAGCCGCACTGGATGTAGATTTGGTAGAAATGAAGCGTAGCCGTGCTAATGGTTTGTGCTGCGGAGCTGGTGGCGCCCAAATGTGGAAAGAACCCGAACCCGGCCGCAAAGACATAAATATTGAACGAACCGAAGAAGCCCTGGCCCTGGAACCCAATATTATTGCTTCGGCTTGTCCGTTTTGTATGACCATGCTTTCGGATGGCGTAAAAAATAAAGACCGGGAGCAAGACGTTAAAGTTTTTGATATTGCCGAACTGATTGCCTCGGCCGAAGGTATAAATGCTTAATGAATTGTTGAAGTGTTAGATTGTTGAATGGTTAAATTGTTAATTGCTAAATGGCTGATTGTTGAAATTAAATAGTTAATTAATTCATTAACCGGTGAAGCAATTTAATATTGCCATCATTCAGCAATCAACTCATAAAACAATTTAACCATCCAACAATTCAGCAATTAACCATCCAACAATTCAACAATCTAACAATTCGATAATCTAACAATTCAACAATTCGATAATCTAACAATTCAACAATTAACAGTAAAAATGTATATCCCATTTAGTCAATTACCGGCGAATGCCCGGGTTTGGATTTACCAGGCCAGTCGTGCTTTAACCGAAGAAGAAGTAGCCGCGCTAGGTACGGTACTCGCGCAATTTTCTACGGAATGGACCAGCCATGGCGAGACCTTGCAGGCTTCGGCCCAAATATTTCATAATCGGTTTCTGGTAATCGCCAACAACGAAGATGTAAACTCTCCCAGTGGTTGCTCCATAGATGCATCGGTCCGGTTTGTAAAAGAACTCGAACAAAGATTAAACGTATCATTTTTCGACCGGACGCAACTGGCTTTCTTTAAAGATAACGGCGTAGAAGTAGTGCCGCTTAAAGCCGTAAAAGAAAAAATTAGCAGCGGCGAATTGCAAGCCGATAGCCTGTATTTTGATAATACCGTGCCTACGGCCGGTCAGGTATTAAACAGTTGGCCTAAACCGGCAAAAGAAACCTGGCTGGCACGGTATTTTTAAAATAATATATAAAGGAGAAAATCGTTGTAATATTGCTTTTATTCCTTTTTATTACCCTGTTTTATAAACTGCTGCAGAAAAATTAATGAAGCATAAAATATATACGCTCCTTTATCTCTTCCTTTTTGTATCGCTGGCGGCTTGTGCCGTTCTCGATAAAGTTAGCAAGGCCGATAAACTCTTTGCCCGCGAAGAATATCAATCGGCGATTGCGCTTTACCAGAAAGCCCTGAAAGGCAAGGAAAATAATGCTGAACTTAACTACAAACTAGCCGAATCGTATCGGTTATCTAACCGCATCCAATTGGCCGAGCCTTTTTACAAAGCGGCGCTGGATAACGGCTATAAAAAAGACGATGTGTTTCTGAACTACGGTTTGGCACTGCAGGCCAACGGTAAATACACCGAAGCCAGCACCGAACTAAGTAAATATATTCAGGTAGGGGCCAACAAAGTGGCTGTAGAGCGGGCTAAGCGCGAAGTAGCTAACCTGGCCGAATTGCCCCAAGTATTAAAAGCTAAAAATTATTACGAAATAACGCCGCTGGAGCAAATAAATTCCGAAGCAGCAGATTTTGGAGTGGCTATGGCCGAAGGTGAAGTAATATTTGCCTCGTCGCGCGGCGGCGGTGCTGTATTTAAAGGCAACGGCCAGGGCTTTACCGATTTATACGCCTTTAAACCCAGCAACCCCAACGATATGCTCAGTGCCGGTTCGGTGCGCAAGTACGAAGCCCTCCTGAATTTATCCGGCATTCACGATGCGGTAGCAACTTTTACGCCCGATGGCAAAACCGTAATATTTGCCCGCGGCAACGAAGGCACTAAAAAAGGTAGAGAGAATGTAGATTTATTTATTTCGAGATTTAGATCTGGTGCCTGGTCGGAGCCCCGCCTGATTCGGTTGAACAAAACCGATGCCTGGGATTCTACGCCATTTTTAGCGCCCGACGGTAAAACGCTTTACTTCGCCTCCGACCGCAAAGGGGGCCAGGGCGGTACCGATATTTACAAAGCCACCCTCGATGATGCCGGTAATTTCTCGGCACCCGAAAACCTGGGTGCGCCCATCAATACCCCCGGTAACGAAAGCTTCCCGGCCGTTGGCGAAGATGGTACTTTCTATTTTGCTTCGGATGGGCATCCAGGCTTGGGCAAACTCGATATTTACAAGGTGGTAGATAACAAGGTCGTAAATATGGGGGGCGAGATTAATTCTACCGGCGATGATTTTGGTATTTACCCCTTAAGCGCGGAATCCGGGTTATTTTCTTCGGAACGCGAAGGCGGTAAGGGCAGCGACGATATTTACTTCTTCAAAAAGAATCAGCCTAAATTGGTAGCTTTCTTTCTGGATGTAAAAGTACTGGAGCAATTGGAAGGCAATGCCGGTACCAAACCAATTAATAATATTCGGGTTACTTTACAAGATGCGCAAGGCAAACGCATAGAAGATGAACTAACCAACGAAGCCGGTGTATTAAGTTTTTCGCTCGATACCGCCAGCACGTATTCTATTATTGCGCAGCGGCCCGGCTATTTTGCTGCCCGCCAAGCGGTAACTACGCAAGGTAAAACGCCACCGCAAGCTTCGCTTACCAAACCTTTAACCGATATTCGTTTATCGGCTACCTTAACGCTGTCTAAAATAGTGAAAAACAAGCCCATTGTGGTCGAGAATATTTACTACGATTTAGATAAAGCCGATATTAGGGCAGATGCGGCGCAGGAATTAGATAAACTGGTGCAAACGCTGGTAGATAACCCGAAAATTACGATTGAGCTAAGTTCCCACACCGACGTACGCGGGAAAGATGCTTATAACTTAGATTTATCAGATAGGCGGGCTAAATCGGCCGTAGCTTATATTATATCCAAAGGCATCGACCCTAAACGGGTAACGGCTAAAGGCTACGGCGAAACCCGGTTAATTGTGAAAAACGCTAAAACTGAAGAAGAACACCAACGCAACCGCCGTACCGAGTTTAAAGTTACCCGGATAACGGAATAATTTCGTTGTTCGTTACTCGTTGTTCGTTATTCGAGAAAATGTTTTAAGATTATCTTTGAGGAATTATTATGAGAAAGCCGCTTATTAGAGCGGCTTTCTTATTTTTGCACTGTCGTGCGCGTTGCTGATTTTAAATTAATTAAATCGAACAACGAATAACGAGTAACGAACAACGAAATCATGGAAAATCGCTATCTCCGGCGCGGCGTATCGGCTTCTAAAGAAGACGTACACGCTGCTATCAAAAATATTGATAAAGGCTTATTCCCGAAGGCATTCTGCAAAATAATTCCGGATTTATTAGCCGGCGATCCCGATTTCTGCAATATTATGCACGCCGACGGCGCGGGCACCAAATCGGCGCTGGCTTATCTGTATTGGAAAGAAACCGGCGATTTATCGGTTTGGAAAGGAATTGCCCAGGATGCCATTATCATGAATGTGGATGATTTGCTGTGCGTCGGCGCCATTGATAATATTTTACTTTCTTCTACCATTGGCCGGAATAAAAATTTGGTACCCGGCGAAGTGATTGCCGCTATTATTAACGGTACCGAAGAAATATTGCAACTGCTGCGGGATAACGGTATGGGCATTTACAGCACCGGCGGCGAAACCGCCGATGTAGGCGATTTGGTCCGCACCATTATTGTAGATAGTACCGTTACCGCCCGGATGCGCCGCGACGAAGTAATTTCTAACCACACCATACAACCCGGCGATGTAATTGTAGGTTTTGCTTCGGATGGGCAGGCCACTTACGAAACCGAGTACAACGGCGGTATGGGCAGCAACGGCCTCACCTCGGCCCGCCACGATGTATTCGCCAAATATTTAGCCCAGCAATACCCCGAAAGCTTTGACCCTAATGTGCCTGCTGATTTGGTTTACTCCGGCCAATATAAGCTAACCGATGTGGTACCTGAAGTAGGGATTACCATGGGCAAATTGGTTTTATCTCCCACCCGTACATATGCGCCGGTGGTGCGCGAAACATTGCAACAACACCGGGCCAATATTCACGGTATGGTGCATTGCAGCGGTGGCGCCCAAACCAAAGTGCTGCACTTTACGGAGCAGGTGCATATTATTAAAGATAATCTTTTCCAGATTCCGCCTTTGTTCCGCATTATTCAGGAAGAAAGCCAGACCAGTTGGCAAGAGATGTACAAAGTATTTAACATGGGTCATCGACTGGAAATATACCTATCCGAGCAGTATGCCCAGGACTTAATAAATATTGCCGCCAGCTATAACATACCTGCCCAAATAGTTGGCCGCGTAGAAGCTTCCGATACCAACCGCCTAACCATTACAAGCCCTTACGGCCAGTTTGAGTATTAGCGGATCATCAGGCCTAGAATTTAGCTAAGGCCAGCGCCTGTGTCCTGTTAGTGAGATGTCTGCCGAACGCTGGCTGCTAATATTAGTAGCAGAGAAAGGAGTATTGTAAATCAAACCACCCCTGCCCCTCCTTAGCTAAGGCGGGGAGCCGGGCTAATGCAAAACTTAGGCCTATCTAAAGCATTAGCCGCAACTCCTCCCCTAATTTAGGGAAGGTGCCCGGAGGGCGGAAGGGTTAAGTACAGCCAAGAGAAAATGAGATGCCCGCTGCACTGGTGAAAGCCGGTAAATCGAAGTCAAAGGAAAGTATTTCCAATTGGCTTTAGCTCTCTTATTTCACCCCCTAATATTGCTGTTCGTCGACGGTTAAGTATATCACTAGCCTATATAGATTATTTGGCATAATAATTGGCTTTGGGTAAGTATGATATAAACTTTACACCTAACACTTACCCCTATGAAATCTTTAGTGGTCTTATTCTTCGGAATGCTCCTCTGGACCCAACAAGCCTATGCCAGTCGTGCCAGCGTCGCTTTTGCCTCCAAACGCGGAGAGCCCTTTCTGGTAGCCATCGACGGCCGTTTAATTAACCGCAATCCTACTGACCGCTTACGGCTAAATGATATTCCGGCTGGGTACCATGCTGCGGAAATCCGGTTCCCGGACCGTTATGGGGCATTAGTACACCGCGCCCGCATATTCTTAGAGCCTGGTTACGAAACGGAGTTTGTGGTGCAGGTAGTTGGCCGTCGCCCCCGGGTAGTTTTAAATAGAGTAGGCCGTTACCCAATAAACGGAGGTGTTGTGCCTCCACCGTATCCGGTACCCGAACCACCGCGTCCGCGTCCGGATTACCCCGACCGGAATGATGACCGCAACCGCGATAATGTTTGTCCGGATTTATTGGCCGGCGCCGAATTTGAGCGCTTTTTTAATACGCTGTCCAGCCGCCCCTTCGACGATGATAAGTTATCGTTGGCCAAGCAGGTAATCGGCCAGAGCACGATTTACGCCGAGGACTTGAAGCGGGTAATGAAACAGTTTAGCTTTGATAACCGGAAAACTGATTTAGCTAAGTTTGCTTACAACAACGTGTGCGACCGCCGCAATTTTTACCTGGTTTACGATGCTTTTACCTTTGAGTCGAGCGCCCGGGAACTCGAAAGATATATTAATGACCTGGCTAAGTAAAAAATTAGAATTGATTGCTTGCCGGATGGTAGCGACCAAATGAATAAAAAAGCCCTTGTTTTTAACAAGGGCTTTTTTATTCATTTGGAAAATAGTAGCATCTTTTTAAGCTTACCGTAACCGATCTACGGAGCGAACCAAATCCTCGTCGCGTTTGATGAAGCGGTTAGCCAGGGAGTTTACCACTAACCCCAGTAAGGGCAAATAAAAGCCGGCCTGGTACTTACCCGGCGTAGTTGTTTTTATCAATGCATCGCCCTCGTACGATGAATAATAAAAAATAGTACCAATTAGAGCCGCCAGTAACAACGAGTTAAGCAAACCCAGTTTAATTTGGGTAAACCGGTTTTTAAACTGAAAAATTTCGTAAAGGGCTACCAAGGCAATAACAATGGCTAACCCGCCAATGGCTATGGTGTTCCGGTTAATCGTGCCAATGGTGCTGGCTGCATCAGTAGGCGTAACGGCCTGGGTGCTTAAAGAGAAAGCGGTTAAAACAACTTCCTGGTTATTATCCGGATTGGTCTTAGCCCACAAAGGCAAAAACAACAGGCTTACCATGGCAATTACCAATATTAGCAGAAATACACTTTGAATTCTTTGGATCATAGTATCGTTAATTAACTTGCAAATCAGTTACAAAATTAGGTAAACCTAGCCGAAAGTAAAACCATGCAGGCAGCATATATTGTGGATTTAGTGCGGACACCCATCGGAAAGTTAGGCGGAGCCCTGAGTACCGTCCGTCCCGATGACCTGGCGGCCCATGTTATACAGGAATTGCTGGCTCGTAATCCGGCTATTGAGCCGTTGCTGGTAGACGATGTAATATTGGGAGCGGCCAACCAGGCCGGCGAAGATAACCGCAACGTGGCCCGCATGGCGGCTTTGCTGGCTGGCTTACCCGTAGAAGTGCCGGGCGTAACGGTAAACCGCTTGTGTGCTTCTGGTTTGCAAGCCATTATAGATGCCAGTCGGGCAATTAGGAGCGGTGATGGCGAGGTGTATATTGCCGGCGGCGTAGAAAGCATGACCCGTGCGCCCTTTGTAATGGCTAAGTCCGAAATCCCTTTTGCCCGCGACCCGCAAATTTACGATACTACTATGGGCTGGCGCTTTATTAATAAGAAATTAGCGCAACTGCACCACCCGTATTCTATGGGCGAAACCGCCGAGAATGTGGCCCGCCAATGGCAAATTACCCGTGAGCAACAGGACGAATTTGCTTATAACTCGCAACAAAAATACCAAGCAGCGGCTGCCAGAGGGGCTTTCGAGCAGGAACTGGTAGCGGTTACAGTACCACAAAAATCTGGTGAACCTGTATTATTTGCCGTTGACGAGCATCCGCGCTTAACCAGCCCCGAGAAATTAGCTGCCCTTAAACCGGCTTTTCTGCCCGAGAACGGAACGGTTACCGCCGGTAATTCGTCGGGTATTAACGATGGTGCCGCGGCTTGCTTAGTGGTGAGCGAAAATATCCTAACCCGCTATAATTTAAAGCCGCTAGCCCGGATTGTTGCTGCTGCAGTAGCGGGTGTTTCGCCGGATATTATGGGCATGGGCCCGGTACCAGCTACGCAAAAAGCTTTAAAACTTGCCAACCTAACTAGCAACGATTTAGATTTGATTGAATTGAACGAGGCCTTTGCCGCACAGGCGCTTGCGTGTATACAAGACTTAAACCTCGACCCGAAAAAAGTAAATGTAAACGGCGGTGCTATTGCCATTGGTCATCCGTTAGGCGCAAGCGGTACCCGTATTTCGGCTACGCTCATCCACGAAATGCAAAAACGCCAGAATATTCGTTACAGCCTGGCAACAATGTGCGTAGGGGTAGGACAAGGAGCCGCCGTTATTTATGAGAAGTGTTAGGTTTAGAGTTGTAAGTATTAAGTTATAAGTAGTAAGTTTTACGTTCTTTTCTAAATTAATCATTGTCTGTTTCTCTTAGCCTAAGACTCTTTAAATATTCTAATTACCACATTAGCACATTAAAAAATTAACACATCAGCACATTAGCACATTAGCACATTAGCACATTAAAATTAATGCGATATTTTTTAGAACTGGCTTACGACGGCACTGATTACCACGGCTGGCAAACCCAACCCAATGCCCGTACGGTGCAGGAAATATTAGATAAATGCCTTTCAACTATTTTGCGGCAACCCATTGAAACCTTGGGTAGCGGTCGCACCGATACCGGCGTACACGCGGCCCAGCAGTTTGCCCATTTCGACCTGGCCCAAGCTTTACCCGAGGAAGCTAGTTTGTGTTACCGACTCAACCGCTTGTTGCCAACAGATATCAGCGCCATCAAGCTTTACCCGGTGGGGCCGGAGGCACACGCCCGCTTCGATGCCGTGGCCCGCACCTACGAATACCACATTACGCAGGTGAAGAATCCGTTTCTGCAACGATACGCGCATTACCTAAACCGATCCGTAAATATTCATTTATTGAACGAAGCGGCAGCCCAACTTTTAACCCATGAAGATTTTACTACCTTTTCGAAAGTTAAAGGCGATACCTTGCATTACCGCTGCCGCATGCACGCGGCGTATTGGGAAGAAATTGAAAACGGCTTACGCTTTACCATCCGGGCTAACCGGTTTTTGCGCGGTATGGTGCGCCTGGTAGTAGGTACTTTGCTGGATGTAGGAACCGGTAAAATATCGCCCAAAGATTTTAAGAATATTCTGACTGCCCAGGATCGGCGAAAAGCTAGTGCTGCGGCACCGGCTGCCGGCTTATTCTTAACCCAGGTAACTTACCCGGAAGGTTATTTTGCCGACCAGAAAGAAAAATTTATACAAGATAAAACCTCTGCCTTGCTTTAGCAGTTACACCTAAGGCTGCGGGCTACGAATAAAAGTAGTAGCTTTGCCGTTATATTTTTTAGCAGCAACGTTTAGCCGGTAGCCTTCCGGCTGTTTTAAAAAAGGAATTTACTATTGGAACAGAAAACCGGTAAACAGGCAGGCAGCACCTTCGATTTTACAACTCTGAAGCGCCTCTATGCCTTTGTTAAGCCTTATAAGCGCATATTTTATTTCATTATATTTCTCACCGTTACTTCGGCGGTATTGGCGGCGCTGCGGCCTTTTCTGGTGCAGTACACCGTAGATAACCACATTATGGTCGGCGATTTAGATGGCCTCACTAAAATGTTTATCGGGTTGGGTGTATTGCTGATTGTGCACACGGGCGTGGAATATTTGCATACGTATTTTGCCGGCTGGCTGGGCCAGCATATTGTGCGCGATATACGGGTGTTGCTGTACAAGCATATCTTAAAACTCCGGCTTAAATTCTACGACCGTACTCCCATTGGTACGCTGGTAACCCGTAACGTTTCGGATGTGGAGCAGCTATCGGATGTGTTCTCCGAAGGGCTAGCGGCCATGTCGGGCGATATTCTGCAGCTCGTCTTTATCCTGGGCTATATGCTCTACATCGACTGGAAGCTGACTTTGGTGAGTTTGGCTACCTTCCCGTTTTTGTTTATCAGCACGTATATTTTCAAAGAGAAAGTAAAGAAATCTTTTCAGGAGGTGCGTACGGCCGTGGCTAATTTAAATGCGTTTGTGCAGGAACATATTACCGGCATGAACATCGTGCAAATATTTAACAACGAAGCCCGCGAAGAACGGAAATTCCAGAAAATAAACCAGGAGCATACCCAAGCCCAAATCCGGTCGGTACTCTATTATTCTATATATTTTCCGGTGGCCGAAGTAATTGGGGCAACCGGTACCGGCTTATTGGTTTGGTACGGGGCACGCGGTGTTATAAACGAAGAAGTAACGCTGGGTACGCTTATTGCCTTTATCATGTACATAGCCATGTTTTTCCGGCCCATCCGGCAAATTGCCGACCGTTTTAATACCTTGCAACTGGGTGTGGTAAGTACCGAGCGCATTGTGCGCCTACTCGATTCCAAAGAATTAATATCAGATACCGGTACCTATGCACCCGCTACTATTCGGGGCGATGTATCTTTTGAGCGCGTGTGGTTTGCTTATAACAACGAGGAGTATGTATTACGCGATATTTCTTTTGAAGTAAAAGCCGGGCAAACGGTTGCTTTTGTAGGGGCTACCGGCGCTGGTAAAACGTCTATCATAAATTTATTAAGCCGTTTTTACGAAATAAACAAAGGTACCATTAAGGTCGATGGCGTTGATTTAACAGAATACGATTTAGATGTACTGCGCCGGCATATTGGGGTAGTGCTGCAAGATGTATTTTTGTTTTCGGGTTCTATTGCCGATAATATTAGTTTGGGTAACCCCCATATTACGCGCGAGCAAATTTGGGAAGCCGCCGAAATGGTAGGTGCCCGCAAATTTATTGAACGCCTGCCCGAAGGGTTAGATTACAAAGTAATGGAACGGGGTGCTACTTTATCGGTGGGGCAGCGGCAATTAATTTCGTTTGTGCGGGCCATGGTGTATAATCCCCGCATTATTATTCTCGACGAGGCCACTTCTTCGGTAGATTCCGAAACTGAAGAACTGATTCGCTACGCCATCGACCGGTTAATGCAAGGCCGTACCTCTATTGTAATTGCGCACCGTTTGTCTACCATTCAGAAAGCCGATAAAATTATTGTGATGGACAAAGGCGAAATAAAAGAAACTGGTAACCACGAAGAATTGCTGCAACAGCAAGGTTACTACGCGCAATTGTACCAGATGCAATACAAAGATGTGCTGAGTTAATATTGGTACGTTTAAAAAAATATTAGCCAAGAGCTAATCAGATACATAATATTTAGTTAGAATACGAACGTGAATAAATTTTTTTTAGGGTTAATATTATTAGTGCTGGTGGTAGGTTTTTCGGTTTATGCCTATTTAGGTGGTTTTAATAATCCTGAAATTAAAGTTACCACATCCAAAACCCAGTACATAGCCGGTACTTATTATGCGGGCCCTATAGAAGGAGAAGAATTGGGCCTTGTGTTCCGGAAAGCGGCAGAAGTTTTAGAGAAAAAAGAATTAGCCGGCCAATTAGCCAATATTTATTATAACAGCCCCGAAAAGCAAACCGATAGTCTGAAAGCTTTTATTGGTATTCTTATTCAGGATACAACTGCGCAACTGCCGGCCGGGTACCAGTTACAAAAACTACCTGGCGGCAAAAAAGTAGTGCAGGCTACCATTAACGCGCACTACATGTTATCGCCTAAAAAACTTTACCCTGCCTTATTCGAATATCTTAAAAAAGAAAGCCTCAAAAACCGGCAAACCTATCTCGAAATATTCCCGAACGAGCGTTCCGCTTTCATTCAAACCGAAATTCTTCCGTAGTTATACTTTCCTAAAGCTAAAAATTAAGTATTATTTTCCTATAAATACCCAAAATTGGGTATACCCTCGTATCTGTCTAGCACCTAAATTTGAATAAATTAAATCTTTCTAAGTCATAAGGGCACTATACGCCTCCTGTGGGTTTAGAAATTTGAAAGAAATTGATTGAGAGAGAGCAACCAATAAGTATCCTGATAGACTTTTAAGCAGTTGACAATGGTTAAGGTTGCTATTATTGATGAAAATGAACAGACCAAGCTGGAGCTCAAAAATTTTATTGATGCACAACGGGAGTTAAAGTGTGCCTGGGTTAGCAATTCTGTTTTGGAGGCGCTTACTATGCTACCAAGAAACGGAGTTTTGCACGTGCTGTTAATTAGCCTGGCCGACGATAACCTAAGCAAATTATCGCCGACACAGTTAAGAAAAGTAAAGGAAACGAATCCGGAAATCGAAATAATAATATTGGCTAATAGTCCTGACACAAAGAAGGTTATAACCCTATTGCGGGCCGGCGTAATAGGGTACTTGCCCCGGCATACGCCCCTGGCGCAACTAAAAGAAGCGATCTTGGGTAGCCGGCAGGGCGGGGCTTACATTGTACCGGTTATGGTTAGGCGGATGTTGGATTTTTTCCGGTCGCAAGAAGATTTTGAAGATGTACTAACCGATCGGGAAAAAGAAATTGTCCAGTGTTTGGTAGAAGGCATGAGTTATAAATTAATCGCTTTTAAGCTGGATGTTGCCCTGGATACCGTGCGATACCATTTGCGTAATATTTACAAAAAGCTCAATGTACATAGCAAAGCGCAGGTAATTAGCAAGGTTGTTACCGGCGAATTGGGGGTAAAAAATGAAAAATTGTAATAGAAACTAAGTCAGAAAAAATTTAATTAAACCTACCCAAACATGTAGTTGACAATACACTAATTAAGTTGTACCTTTAAATCGTAATATTTATAAATAATACGAAAATAATTAAATCCGAGCTCTTAAAATTGTAACTAACTCACATAAACTTTAAACGCGTATGAAAACAAAAGGTAATTTCTTAAGCTATATAGCTGCAGAAAAAAAGCAAAGAAAAGAAGAAGTTAAATCTCCTAACAACCAAAACTCTTATAACGGCTCTAAGTCGAAAAATTCTTCAGCTAGAAGCGAATCGGCACATTATCAAGTATCTTAATTACAGCTTATCGATTAAATTTACTTTTCAGAACTCTTAAAAAACACCTTTTTAGCCATACCCAATTTTAAGTTTGTGTGGTTGAAATAAAGAAATTAATCAACTGATAACGGCTCTCTCTCCTGAAGAGCCCATAATAAGGAGGCCGCCCAAGGATTATTGCCCACCTGGCCCATTTATTATAAAACAAAGCCTGCCTGTTTAAGTTAATTAAACAAGCAGGCTTTTGGTTTTATAAAAGGTTAGCCGATCCGGTAAGTTGCCGGCTTAAAATAAATTTAGGCGCAATTATTACAACTTGCGGGTTAATTCGGTAATCCGGGCTTTCAAATCATCAATCTGCGATTTATTTTTCTTCGATTTTTCAATGGCATCCAGCGTTTCGAGTAAGTGCTGCATTTCTTGCAGGTGCTTAAGGCGGTGCTTTTGCATGGTTGCGCTATCTGCATCGTGCGGCGTAGTATCAGATTTAAAAATATTGCCTTCGCCGTAAATTACCCAATGCGGATTTAGTTCGGGTATATTATTCAGTACCGATAATAAATCGTCCATGCAATAATTTTTACCCGCAATAATATTTGAAATTAAAATGGCAGATGTGTTGGTAAATTCGCCTAAGGCAAAAATATCCATGCCTTTAATTTTCATGAAAAAGCGAAGCCGGGTTCCTATCTGTTCTAAATTAGCTGCCATTTTTTATCTTTATCAAGGTGTTTAACTGTTCCGGAAATATTTAAAGCAGGCGTTTAGGCCTGTTGTAAGAACTCAATTGCCAAACTTAGCTTATAGCTAGCGGCTAAATATTTAATAATTTAAGTACAACAGGTATTATACGTTGCGGGGTAGTTAAGTAGTTTAACTGCGGCATTTAAAAAACGGCTAATTAAAAAACGGTAGTAAACAGAAAAGCCTGGTTAGTACCAGGCTATAGGCAAATTAATACTTAAAAGTTAGTTTAACAGGTGGTGTTGGGTACTAATTAATTTTCAGAAAAAGCATAAAGGCCAAAATCCGGAATAATAATATAAGCATAAAACCGATTGGTATCGTTAGCTTTCACTTCTTTGTTATATAAAATGCGCGCTGTTAAATCATTTTTGAGCCGGTTGCTGTAACTTAATTCTGAGGGTAATCTTATTCCTTTTTTCATGATGCTATACGGTTAAGGTAAAAGAATAGCCAAACCTGTTTGTTTATGAGCCTGACAATTATGGTAGATTACCCACGCCTAATTAAGGGTTGCAGGTTTCTGACCCGAAAACATATACGACTGCTTTAATTTTTTAAACGGTACTTTTTTAAGAAAAGCATTGCACTCTTAAAACTTTTCTATACAACAATGTGGCAGTAATTCAGATAGTTGACAATGAAGCGCGTAAAAGCTGGCTGGTTTTTCAGTTCCAATTCGAGCCTTATTCAGCCGCCCGCGCTTATTTATTATACCTTCACTATCTCCCGTTGCTGTTAGGTTTGTTGGCCGCCATAGCCTAGCAAGTCAAATAAATTTATTTACCCATTATAAAACCTGAACAGGCCTATGCTCATTATGTTCATGCTGTCAGCAATTTTCCTGTAGCTACCGGCTGTTTTATTCAGAGCGTTTTAGTAGACTGCCTAAAAGCTGCCAGGGAACGCGCCCTGTAAAATTCAGGCACCAGAACTTGCAACAACATTATCCGGTAAGTTTTTCCGGCAACAACGTTCCTCTAAATACTTAATGGGTATCTTAAGCATAGGAAGTATGTATTAAGCCATCATAAAACCATAATTATTATAACTTAAGCAGCTACTTAATACACCAATAGTACTTGTGCGCTCAATCGAAGCATCGTCTTTTATAATGGAATGGCCCATTCTCTTCCCTGGAAGGGCCAGGGGTAACTTTAGAAATTATTTAACTTTAGCTATTCCCGTTCTTAAATGCGCATAATAATTCAATATTGGTGTAAAGATATAAATACACTTAGGCTTGTTGCTTTTACAAAGGTCGTAATGCTTTGGTGCAGCTCTTTATATGCCAGTATGGCTACTGCCTTTTTTATTTTCTTTTTTTATTCGTTTCTGCTCGTAGGCAATTATAGAGTATATATGTTCTTTTAATTCTAAAGCTCCGGGTGTGCGGGGTTCAGCATCTACCAGTTCTTCTATGCGCTTGGCAATAGCATCGTAGTCGCGGTTGTTTTTAATGGTGTGTTTCATTCGTGTGTAGTATTAAGGGCTTAGAAAAAGTAATTAATGGTTGTGTTGGTAGTGGTTCAGGAGTTGTTGGTAAAATTGCCGCTGGTTATATTTAGGCCAGGAGTATCTTCTTTTTCGTGGGTTTTACGCTGTTTAAGGCTCTTATTTTTAATCCATGCCTCGTGTAATTCCCATAAGCTTATGGTAATTAATAACATAACAAATACAACGTAATACCCCAAAGCTGTTACCATTTTCATAACCAATGCATTTGCCGAAAGGATTACAACATATATACCAAAATACTTATATATTATAAGTTTATATAAAAATGATAATAGTGAGCACTTTATATATAAAAAATTATATATAAAATTTTGCTGCATTCTTCAGCTTTCCAGATAATGGAAAAGCTGTGCTAAATTTTGGAAATATTTGAAATAAAGCGTTTTAAACTACATTAAGAGGAGTATATTGCTTGTAAAATCAGGTGTGCATACCAGGGAAAGTAAAACTGATTGGGCTAAGAATTTGCCCTGAAAAGTTAAATACGGGAAGATAATTCTGGTAAAAAGTTTGTGCAGGAAGCTTAAGCCGGAAACTTACTAATATTTAAAAGCTGCGGTATTAGCTAATAAGCGTTTCCAAAATTTGTAAAATAGTTATTAGGTGTTTTGGCTTACAGCCGGGTACTAATATTGCAAGAGGCAGGATGCAATTTATTGGGTAGGGTTAAATAATATAAGCCCAGATAGGAATTAAATTTATTTCGACTTTATGCCTAAAGGTTAAGCAAAAGTTAATCTAAAGCGTAATAAATTTTTTATTGCCACTATTAAAATAATATTCACCAGAATGCCGGCTTTACTTTCGCCATCTAATAAACAGAAACCTTGAGAAAACTTATTCTTTGCTGGTAAATGCCCGGATGCCTGCTACTTCGTTCGATTTATTATCATACCAAACTTCGGCAAAAAAGGTGCTCAGGTAGTACGTGTTTATGCGGTATAACTCACAATAACGAGTAGCTAGGTAAGTACCATCGGTTATTAAATAATCTAATTGTTCGTAATAGGGCAGCAATTTAAAATCATGAAGACCCAAGGTGGCCTCTTTGGGTTTTTCGGTAATTGCTGCTGAATACTCTTTATCGTTAATCATTGGGTTACTTACGTATTGTAGAAGTTAATATATTAACTGCTTTTCAGAAGTAGGCTTAATAAAACAGTTTCTGTTAGTACCTGGGTTAAACCCGTGCCTATTGCCGCCTATATTTAATATTATTACTGTTTAATTAAAACAAAGCGCTTTCTTTCTCTCCATTAGCTCTGCCATAAATTTAAAAATTTGCCAAAAACCCAGAATAAATTTAGTACTAGGTAAGCCACTAAGCTTGTTTAGACTACTGCTTTACAAGCCTTTGTTAATGCAAATTTTTATAAGTAAAGTAAAGTTGCCAAATAATCCTAATAAAGCCCTAAAATATTACGCTAGACATATGATGATATTAATAGCCGCTAAATTAAAGTTATTCTAAATCAAGTATTTCTGCTTAAAGTTGCTTTTCGGAAGCCCGTACGAACTGCGGCGGCAGTTAAGTAAAAATATTGAAGCGGCTAAAGTTAAACTGGCTCGTTCAGGCGCAACTGCCCACCTTCCAGGCGCAGGCCGCCCCAGAAAAATGCCTCCGGTATATTCAGAGCATGGGCAAGTTGTTTAATAAAGCATATATTCCCTTGTTCCAGGTTTTCGTGAATTTCTGTAAGGGGCATATCAAACTGCTCGCAAAGTAAAGCGGGTGTTTTGTGGCGAAATTCTAGTGCTTGGTAAAGCAATTCGTAACGGCTGTAGATGATTCCCATGTTAAGGAGATGCTAAAAAGAATAATTACTAATAAATAACTGCTATTAAGCAAAATTAAATGGTATACTTTCCATTTGTCTTTGAAGCCCATCTCTGTCATTCAGGAGGAAACTATTTGGCTGCCTGCTACATAGTTTCCTCCTGAATGACAAATGTGGGTTACTTAAAGTTTCACTGCTTTGGCTTTTGCGTAACATCAGTAAATAACTATTTGCGAAATAGTATTAATGGATAATTTATAAAGTAGAATAACTGAGCTGTAATAAGTTACCGGAAAATTTCGGTAAAGGAAAGAAGTACGTTTTTAAAATTGGCGTACATTAAAAATTATGGTGCCAATCTAAATTCAAGATAAAATTTACACTAAATATTTTGAAAAGGCGATTAATTATTTATAGCAGAAAAACAAAAAAACCTCCTAAACTTACGTCTAGAAGGCTTTATTAGTCGGGATGGCCGGATTTGAACCGACGACCTCCAGCACCCCATGCTGGCGCGATACCGGGCTACGCTACATCCCGAGCGTGCTGCAAAACTAATTAAATTTTAATAATCCGAAAAGCCTGGCGCTAAAATCTCTTTATTAATATTTAAGCCCGTGTGTTTCTTTACTGAACCAAATAAGCTACTCGATGTCTTCGGTTTGGAGTTGCTTTTCGTAGAGGGCTTTGTAGAGGCCTTCCTTCGCCAGTAAATCGGTGTGGGTGCCGTGCTGCACTACTTCGCCGTCGTCAAGTACCAGAATATGGTCGGCGAGTTTGGCCGAGGAAACCCGGTGCGAAATAATAATGGTGGTGCGGTTCTCCATAATGCGCTGCAAGTTGTTCAGAATAGCGTTTTCGGTTTTGGTATCTACCGCCGAAAGCGAATCGTCGAGAATTAAAATTTGTGGCTCTTTTACGAGGGCGCGGGCAATGGATACCCGTTGCTTCTGCCCACCCGAAAGCGTAATGCCGCGCTCACCCAGCTTTGTCTCGAATTTTTCCGGGAAACGCATAATATTTTCGTATACGTCGGCGTCTTTGGCGGCTTGTACCATTTTGTCTTCGCTAATTTCATCCATGCCAAAGCCAATATTATTCCGGATGGTATCGGAAAACAAAAACACATCTTGCGGTACGTAGCCAATCTGGCTGCGCAAAGTAGGTATGTCGTAATCCCGAATATCAGTGCCATCGATGGTGATAGCGCCGTCCGTAGCATCGTAGAGCCGGCAAAGTAAATTGGCAATCGTGCTTTTACCTGAACCCGTATTACCAATTACCGCTAAAGCTTCGCCGTGCTTAATCCGGAAACTTAAATCTTTTAGCGCGTGAATTTTGGTATCAGGGTAAATAAAATTAACATCCTGGAAAACTACATCGCCGGTGAGTTCCTTCTTAATATTTGCCCGCGAAACAAGGTCGGTTTTGGTTTGCAGAAACTCGTTTATGCGCTCCTGCGAAGCCGCGGCGCGTTGCACCAAGCTGGTAGTCCAGCCCAGGGCGGTAACCGGCCAGGTAAGCATGTTTACGTAAATTAAAAACTCGGCAATATTACCGGCCGTAATGCTGCCGTTTATTACTTCTTTGCCACCAATGTACACCGTAATAATGGTGCTCATGCCAATTAAAAACAGAATAAGCGGGAAGAAAAGCGCGTTTACAAAGTTCAACTCCAGCGATTTATCTTTGTAGTGGTTGCTGGCTACGGTAAAATTCTGGTGCGAATCGTCTTCGCGCACAAAAGATTTAATAACCCGAATACCCGAAAAAGCTTCCTGCACAAAAGTAGTAATACCCGAAAGACTTTTCTGAATTTCATCGGACTTGCGCTCAATAATGCTGTTTACGTAATAAATGCTAACCGATAATATTGGCAGCGGCAACAAGGTATAAAGCGTGAGGCGTGGGTTTACCGAAAACATATAGGGCACCACCAGCAAAAACAAAGAAATTAAGTTAATACCGTACATAATGGCTGGCCCCAAATACATGCGCACGCGACTAACATCTTCCGAAATGCGGGCCATTAAATCGCCGGTGCGGTTTTTCCGGTAAAAGCTTAGCGGCAACGTTTGGTAATGGTGGTAAATTTCGTTTTTAAGATCGTTCTCGATTAACCTGGACATTACAATAATAGTCTGGCGCATGTAAAACGTAAATACGCCTTTAAGCAAGGCCATTACCAGAATAATACCGGCGTACAAACTTACGTTGCGGGCAAATACATCGTAAATATCCTGTTGTTTATCCAGGCCCGAATACAGGTTATGCAGGGTAATGCCTTCTTTTACCAGATCAAAAGCGTGCCGTACTATCTGGGCCGGAATAATAGCGAAAATATTAGCCAGCACTACAAACAAAATACCCAGCAAAAACCGGAACCGGTACTTATATAAATATTTATTTAAATGGCTTAGAGACTTCACAAAAGCAACTTTAAGTAGAAAACGGTTAAACGTAAATAATCGGCATTGGGCTATTAAAAATAAAGCGTTAATTTTGCACCCCAATTTACCGGCTCGCGTTTAAACGGTCTTGCAAAGATAACAGCCGCAGCCGAAAACAAAGGTGCCGGATTGGTAACAGTTTTTATAATAAAAAATTTACGGCAGGCAACGGAGCTGGCAAAAAGTACACAAACAGGCCAACTTCTGCTCCCGAAAAGCTGTATTCTTAAAAGTATTACACGTTCTTTAACATATCGCTTATGCTTAACCGCAGAACATTACGAATAAAGGCCATGCAAGCCATTTACGCTTATCAACAGGCCGAAGGCTCGGACTACCTGATGGCCCTGGACCGCATTGAAGATCAGTTCGCGCCCGACTTAATGTCGATGGAGCCGCAGGACCGCAAAAAATTGCAAGGCCAGAAAGAAATAGCCGCCATTTCTTTTAAAGAGTGGTACGAAACCCGCCGCTTCGACAACGACGAAACAGACCCCGAAATTAAAGCTGCTGTTAACCAGGCTGTTGTTTTTTATCAGAATCAGCTAAAAAAAGATTTTAAATATTTTGGTAACCAGATGCTGCAGGCCGTAGAAAAAATTTACGACCACTACCTTGGTACGCTGCAAATAATGGATGTTTTTATAAAACTGATTGGGGAAGAGCAGCAGCGCCGCAGCAACCGCTACACCGAAACTACCGAGAAAAGCGCGGAGCCGTTTTTACACAACAAAGTGCTGCAAAAACTGTTAGCTAATAAATCGTACCAAAACTATATTGTGCGGCGCAATATTAAATGGGGCGAAGGCGATTTAGACGTTATCCGGCAGTTATATAAAACCGTGTTGCGCAAAGACGAGGCGTTTTTAAACTATATTTCGGGTGGTGCGCATACCTACGAAGAAGACCACCAGCTAATCAAACATATTTTTAAAAACATTATTTTTAAAGATAAAAACTTACAATCTTTGTTTGAAGAGCGGGATATGAACTGGGAAGAAAACCGGGTAATTGTGAAAAATCTGGTAAATAAAACGGTAAAGCTCCTGGACGAAGAAAGCGACGAAAACCTAATGCTGCTGGATCTTTCGTCGAACTGGGAAGACGACCGGGCATTTTTTGAAGAGCTTTATCACAAAACCCTGGAAGAAGACACCCACTACGAAGCGTTAATTATGAGCCACATTCAGAACTGGGATGTAGAGCGGGTGGCTTTAATAGATAAAATTATTTTGAAAATGGCGCTCTGCGAAATGCATATTTTCCGGAGCATTCCCGTAAAAGTAACCATAAACGAATATATAGAAATATCGAAGCTTTACAGTACGCCCAAAAGCAAGCAGTTTATTAACGGCGTACTAGATAAACTGGCCCAGGAATTAACCGAAAACGGGACAATCCGTAAATCCGGTAGGGGTTTAATAGATAATAAATAACCGCCCCGCTCAGTTATAACCAGGTATTAAGGCCAGAGTGGTTAATAAAATTGGTTAAAACCGGTTTTATAGCGCAACAGGCTTACATAACCTAAACATAGATACTAGTATGAGTAAGAAAATTCTTAATACTTTATTAGCTTTTATATCCGGCGCCGCTACTGGCGCGGCTTTTGGTGTTTTGTATGCACCCGATAAAGGCCGTGAAACCCGCGATCGCCTAACGTATCAGCTTTACCGCTACCGCGATATGTTAAACGACTTAACCGATAGCTTACGCGACGGTAAAGAAGATGTGCCTTCTACAGCTAAATCGGAAGGCCAGCGCGTTATAAAAGACGCCAAAGACAAAGCCGAAAAATTACTGGGCGATGTAGATTCACTCATTAACCAGATTAACAAACAAAGAGAAGTATAAATATTGGTTGTTAGTTAATGGTTGCCAGGTATTACTGGTTACTTCTATTGTAGTATACCAGAAAAAAAGCAATTTATGATTATTGTAGCATAAACGCCGATAACCGACAACTAGCAACCAACAACTAAAAATAAATATGAAACACGTAACACTGATTCCTGGTGATGGAATAGGTCCGGAGATTACAGAAGCCGTAAAAGCTATTTTTGAGGCCGCGCAGGTGCCGGTGGTATGGGATGTGCATAATGCCGGGTTAGCCAGTTTAGAAGCCGGTCAGGAATTAATACCCGCCTCCCTATTAGACTCGCTGAATAAAAACCGGGTAGCTTTAAAAGCACCTATTACCACGCCCGTAGGAAAAGGGTTTAAAAGTATAAATGTGCAGTTGCGCCAAAAATTTGATTTATATCAGAATATTAGGCCCGCTAAATCTACCGAAGGCATTAAAACCCGCTACGGCAACGTAGATTTGGTGCTGTTCCGGGAAAATACTGAAGGCCTGTATTCTGGTTTAGAAATGTACGACGAGCGTTTGGGTATTTCGGATTCTATAGCCCGCATTACGCACGTTGGCTGCCAGAAAATTTGTGATGCGGCCTTTGAATACGCGCACAAGCACAACCGCAAAAAAGTAACCATTATTCATAAAGCCAATATTTTAAAAACGGCCGGCAAAATATTACTCGATGCTGCTGCTAAATCATCGGCCCGGTTCCCGCACATTAAACTTGAAGATAAAATTATCGACAACATGTGTATGCAACTCGTAGACCGGCCGGAGCAATTTGATGTGCTGGTAACCACTAACCTGTTCGGCGATATTCTGTCGGATTTATGTTCGGGTTTGGTAGGCGGCTTGGGCGTAGTAGCCGGGGCCAATATTGGCAAAGATATGGCTATATTTGAGGCCGTACACGGCTCGGCGCCCGATATTGCGGGTAAAGGCATTGCTAACCCAACGGCTATATTGCGTTCGGCTTTAATGCTGTTGCACCACATAGATGAGCACGGCCAGGCGTTTAGAATAGAAGCAGCTCTGGAAAAAACTTTACTCAACAAAGAGCAATGTACCGGCGATTTAGGTGGTAAAGCAACTACCATGGAGTTTGCCCAGCACGTAATTGATAATTTGGCTGCCTATGCTCCCGGTGGTATAGCCGTGGAGGCATAAATAGATTTTTACTTTACCGGAAATCTATATAATTTTAAGCAGTATTACCCGTTTTGGCATTATTAGCTAAACAGTAGATTTTCAAAATATTATTAATTATAAAAATGAAAAAGAATATATTACTAGCTGCCGCAGCCGCTTTATTTTTTACCACCAGCTGCGATCAGAAAACCAATACCACTGCCAGCGCCGATGAGGCAACCGCAACCAACGCTACTTCTGAGGTAGCCCACAACACGGTGCATAACCCCAACACTACCAATGCGCAGGAAATAACTGCCAGCGCCGATGCTCCAGCCATGAGCTTTAAGGAAACAGAACATGATTTTGGCAGCATTGAAGATGGCAAGGTGGTAAGGCATACATTTACGTTTACCAACACCGGTAAGTCGCCGCTGGTAATCGAAAGCGCTACTTCTACCTGCGGTTGCACTGTACCCGAAGTTCCCAAAGCACCAATTGCGCCGGGTGCCGAAGGTAAAATAGAAGTAGAGTTTAACAGTGCTGGTAAAGCCGGACAGCAGGTGCTGAAGGTTATTAGCATAAAAGCCAATACCCAGCCCGAAATTACCCAGGTTAATATTAAAGCCGATGTTAAGCCTGCGGCAGGGGCTAACGGGCCTTTTCGTTCTTAATTTATAAAATAACATGCTTCTTCAAATATTATTACAGGCGCCCGCCGGTGGCAGCAATATTTCCTCCTTAGTTTTTATAGGAGCCATGGTGGTGGTCTTTTATTTTTTTATGGTGCGCCCCCAGCAAAAGAAAATCCGCGACCAGAAAAAATTCCGGGAATCTTTAACCAAAGGCGCCCAGGTAGTAACGCTTGGCGGCTTGCACGGCAGAGTAGTAGCCGTAGAAGATACCACAGTAGTGCTGGAGGTAGACCGGGGTATGCGTTTAACGTTTGAAAAATCGGCTATTGCCTCGGAGAAGACAGGTGCAACTGTACCCGCCCCGGAAGTAACTTCTAAATAATAACCATTGATTTGCCGGCTGAGAGATCGAAATTATTTATTTTATGGTTGCTAAAACCATTTTATTCAAACGATAGGCAATACTGGAAAGTAGTGCTGCTGTGTTTTATGGCAGCCGCTACTTTCTGGTTTCTCAATGCGCTTAATAAAAATTACTCCAACATCCGGACGTCCTATCCCATTCATTTTGTTTACGACGAAGCCAAACTAATACCTTTAAAGCCACTGCCCGAGCAGGTAGAAATAAATGTAAGCGGCAAAGGCTGGAAACTGCTCCGGAAAAGTTTGATGTTGGATGTCCGCCCCGCCGAAATTGTGGTATTTTCGTTGCCCCGCCAGCCTTATTTAACAGGCTCGGCTTTGCGCCCTAGTATTTCGGGCGTGCTCGACGGCTTGCAGCTAAATTTTGTTTTAACCGATACCGTTCATTTCAGTTTCGATAGGCGCATACAGCGGCACATACCTTTGGCCGTAGATTCAACCAAGATTAAAATTGCCAATAATGTGGTAATTGCTTCGCCTATTGCCATTAATCCGGATTCGGTAACCTTCGATGGGCCGGCTTCTATCATAAATACTTTCCCTTCGCCTTTTCCGGTTCAGTTGCCTATTACCAACATTGATCGGAGCTTTAAGCGTTTTGTGCCATTGGCATACAACAATACTTCGTTGGTAAAGGCAAATATACCCGAGGTAGAAGTTTCGTTTGCGGTAAGTCCGCTTACCTGGGAAGAAAAAGTGATTGCGCCTACCATTATTAATGCGCCGGAAGGTGTGCAGTTACAGGTGTATCCCCAAGCTATTACTATCTTGTATGGGTACCGGCAAAGCAATGCCGCACCCATTAAGCCCGAACAGTTTGGCCTTACCCTCAACTACGCCACCCTAAACCCCGCCGATTCTACCGTAGCTGTAGAAATTGTCCGGAAGCCGGTACAGGTGCATCAGTTTGTAATAAAGCCCCAGCGCGTTAAAATAATACCCGTTTTATAAAATGCTGAAAGTAGGGATAACCGGTGGCATCGGCTCGGGTAAAACCATTGTTTGCCGAATTTTTGCTTTATTGGGCGTACCCATTTACGACTCCGATTACCGGGCCAAGTGGGTCATGCACCACGATACCTGGCTGCGGCAGGAACTAACCAAAGCTTTCGGCGACAAAGTTTATACGCTTAAAGGTGAGCTTGACCGCCCCTACTTAGCCAGCCTGGTATTTAACCAGCCCGATAAATTGGCCTTACTAAACGGCCTGGTACACCCGCGCGTAAAAGATGATTTTACCAATTGGGTTGCCGCACACCACAACCACCCCTATATTTTAAAAGAGGCCGCTCTGATGTACGAAAGCAATGCCTATAAACAGGTGCAGCGTGTAATTACCGTTAACGCGCCATTAGAGGTACGCCTGGCCCGGGTACTCCAGCGCGACCCGCACCGCAAAGCCGCCGATGTGCAGGCCATCATAGATAAGCAGCTTACTGAAGCCGAACGCCAGCAACGCGCCGATTACATTATTTACAACAACGACCAGCAACCCGTTATTCCGCAGGTGCTGGCCTTGCATGAGGTATTGGTGCAATTAAGTTAGGAAATTTTTATTGCCAATATGGTTGAATAGCGTTGTTTTTGCCGGAAAACGCGCCGTAATTTTATCTTAGTTTAAAAATTGATAATATTTTAAAATCGTTTACTTGAATCGTATAAATTTCGTTGGGGTAAGGATAGGTGCCGGGGTGCCACCGATATTCTGTTAAAAAATAAGTAGCTTCTGATAGCGGTACAAGTTTAAATCGCTGCCGGTGCCGCTCCGGGAGTATAAAGGTATTTAACAATCCTGGTGGGTTAGCACAATTATATTTAATAACGGCGCTGCTGTCTTGTTGCAAAATAAATTCCAACCCCTGCCGATAAGATAAGCCCCAGTAATCTCTTTCAAAATTCTGTTCAACGGCTTTGCCCTTTAAAAAACTAAAGTATACGTTTTGGTGCGGATGATTCCGGACCATAAACCAAAGCGAATGGATCAAGCTAATGCCCACTAACGTTACCAAGAATATTCGTCCGTACTGCTGGTACAAGGTAAGTTTAGTTGTTAATTGCCACAGGTTTTCCAGTCCTACTAAGCTTATCAGCAAAAAAGCGAAGTAGATAAAGTATAAGTGCCGCCAGCCATCGTAAACGACCGAGTTTAGAAGTATTACTGCTGCAATAGGTATAAATAAAAACAGGATACAGGCTAGATCGAACTGAAAGATATTTTGGGTAATAGCCCCATCAGAACTAAAAACACGATTAAGGATAAAACCCAGACCTATAAAGAAAAGAATTGAATATACTAAAGGCGTAGTAATTATCAGCCACACCGGAATATAATGCCATGGCAAATTTGTGGCCAGCACAGCATGGCCCATGTAAAAAACGGTTTCATACCACCGAAATCGTTGCATGTTCCGGAACACTAAAATAAACCGATCTATTGGGTCTTCCCATAGGTAAGGCCAAAGCGCCACCATAATAGGTGCCAATAAGAGAAGGTAAACCCCAAAGTAAAGTACATAGGTCCGAAGGCTACTTTTAGAGCGGAATATTGCTATTAATACCAGTACTGCTGTAATAAAAGGCAAAATAACGCCCATAATGCGGGTGTCTATTGCCAACGCACAGGTAATGGCATGAAAAAAAGCTGTTTTAAAAGAAGGCGCTTTCATAAACCGGATTAAGGTGTAAGCACCCATAATCATAAAGCTTAGAAAGGGAATATCTTTGGAGTTATAGAAGGCTTCGGCAAATATCCGAGGGCTTAATACCAGTATGAGGCACCCCAATAATGCTACTTTTGGGTCCCGGAATCTTTCCCGGGCAAGCAAATAGAAAAAGAAGACCCCCACGTAAAATATTAGAAAAGTTAAAAGGTGCCGCAGTAAAAAGGTTTCTTGCCAGGTATGAATACCCAAAACAGCTTTCAGGATGGCAAAAGGCAGCAATACCGTTACACCATGATCCGCATCCACATAGGTTTCCAGTGGGGGTACATTTTTCAGCCATTCGTGTTGGGTAAGCAATTGGGGCGCAAATAATTCAACGAGGTATTTTAAGGAAACGAGCCCGGTTTGTAATTCAAAAAATTCATCGAAAGAAATGCCATAATCCGGATAAAGCTCTAAGCCGGCTACTAACAGCAAGCTAAAAAAGAGGAACAGTACCAGTTTATTAGTTAAGGACCGGAAAGAAAACATAAATTAGGTAATGTATTTAAAACAGATAATAACTCCAGTATCCTGAAGGAATCGGAATATCTGAATTATTTATGAATAGCAGCTTAAAAATTAAATTGGGGCAACTGGCCTGCTTTAAACTTCTTCCGATTTGGTCTTATTCTTGTCAACACTCTCCCAGAATAGCTAAAGAATTTACATTCATCAGAAATGATTAATGTGCTTTTATATAAAACCAAAACCGTACTGCACCATGTCAATTGTTCGGGAGGGTAATATTGAGCGCTTGCTAAGTAAGTTCTTCTGGAATAATTAAACTTATTAAATAAGAAAAGAATGGTCTTTTAGCTTAATTAAACCAGTTGCTTAAAATGGCTGGGTAGTCTTTCAATTAAATGGCGACTTGTTTTGGCAGTTCCCCTACCCAGGAAGCGTTTAAGCATATAACTTTATATATTTCTATTGTTTTTTAGAATATTAATAACTATTTTAAGTAGGATATATAGAAATTCAATCTGACAAAACCACAAGCTGATATTAATTTCGGTTTTAAACTCCTGAGAAACACTTGCTTTTTTAATAAGGAGATAAAATTGTAAAAACGAAGCAAGCATTCTTTACTTGACTTTAACCTTATAAATTTAAAACTAATGGCAACTAAGTTAGACAATACAGTTAAGGCTATTAAAGAGTTAGTTGCTTTATTTAAAATTGAAAGAACAGTTTATTTAACTATTACTTTAGTATCGGTTCTGGTGCTTATTGTAACCGCTATTTCTTTAATTCTAAGAAGTGATAGCCAGGAGAATACAATAGCTATTATGGGGCTTTTTGGATCTACAGGCGGTATTGTATATTCAACCGGAAGGCTTTTAAAAATGTGGTCTGAGGCAATGCAGCTTATCCAAAAAGTCTTAGAGCAAAATGATAGATAAAAATATAATCAAGAAAAGGTCGCGGCAGGCTGCAATTATTTCTGCTATTGGGTTTTTAATAATCATTTTGGCTTTTGGTTTTGCCTCCTGGCAATTAAAAAGATTAAATTCAGCAGTAGCAGCCAAAAACAAGGAAATTAATGCCCTCGACGCGCTTATTAAGAACCGGAATAAAGATATAAAAGCTAAGAAAGTTTTAATAGATACTTTAATCAGCGAAATTAATAAACTTAAAGACCCCAGAATTCAGCCAAAAGTGCGGGCTGTTGCAATACCAGGAGTTTTCGATTCACAAAAAAGGCAAGTTTATGATTTTACGGTCTGGGTTACTTCCAGTCAGCATACCCTAAATAAGATTTCCAAAGTTAGTTATCAGTTTGGGCATGATACCTTTATCCTGCGAAATAGAGAATCCAATGATAACTCAAATGGTTTTTTAGTCAGCTATAGGGGATGGGGATGCCTATCGATAGTAAAAATTATAGTAGCATATAGAGAAGGAAATAATGAAGTGCTGTACTTCGATATGTGCAATGCTTTAAACTGGTGAAACCGAGCCGTATCATATTGTTGCTTGTTTGGTTAAGCTGCTGCATCAGGTAATATTTATCCTGTTGTGCGATTGCTTACAGAACCATTAATTTAATATTGAATTGAGTTGCACCAAAACAAAAAAGCCTCACGATTTATATCGTAAGGCTTTAATTATTGTGGGGCGTACTGGATTCGAACCAGTGACCCCCTGCTTGTAAGGCAGGTGCTCTGAACCAGCTGAGCTAACACCCCTTTTTGTACCGTTAACAACCTGCTGTTGTTGTTTGGTGATGCAAATGTCGTGGTTTTTTTTGAATCTGCAAGTACTTGTTCAAAAAAAATAAAAAAAATATTTAAGCCCCGTTGCCGTTCAAAAGCTTGGGTAGTTTAACAGACTACTGTATCTTTAACTCTGGACAAAAGTAAATTGCTTGAAGGCTAAACAAATAGGTAAGCTCTTGGGGTGGACGGTAGGTGGCTTGGTTTTGCTTATCTGCCTGGCGGCCAGCTTGGTTTATTTTTACCAGGACAAAGTAATTGCGCTATTTGTAGCAGAAGCCAACAAGCACATTAAAACCAAGGTGCAGGTAAGGCAAATAGCGCTTTCGTTGTTCGATAAATTTCCGCAGGTATCGGTTACGCTCGACGGGGTACAGGTAATGGAATCGGTAGCGGGCAGCCAGATGCCCTTAGCCAGCGCCGATAAAATATTCTGCACGTTTAGTATGCTGGATATTCTGCTGAAAAAGTACCAGGTGCGCGAATTGTTTATGGAAAACGGCGAAGTGCACGTAAAGGTGTTGCCTTCCGGCGAAATAAATTACCGCATCTTCGGGAAAGATACCACCGCCGCACCTAATGAGAAATTTGCCTTTAACCTGCAAAAAATCTCGCTCCGGAATGTGCTGGTAACCTACAACGACCAACCCCTGCAACAGTACGACAAAATAATGGCCCACCAGGTACAGGCCGCCCTGACGGTTAACGGACCCGAAATAACTATTCAGGGCGAAGGCCAGGCTTATGTACACACAGTACGGCTGCGCGAAAACGAATATTTCAAAAATAAAGAGGCTTATATTAAATCGTCGTTGCGCCTGAACCTGGATACGAAAAGTATTTGGTTAGCGCCTTCGCTGGTGCAGGTAAACAAAGCCAGTTATGAGGTGGCCGGGCAAATTAATTACGCCCGCAATATTTATTACGATTTAATATTTAAAGGCCGCAATACCAGTGTGCAGTCGGTGGTGGCTTTGTTGCCCGAAAAATATTACCGCCAATACGGCCAGTATGAAAGCAGCGGGGCGGTTTATTTTAATGGTTTGGTAAAAGGGCATTTATCGCCTACCGAATCGCCGTTGGTAAATATTAGTTTTGGTTGCCGCAATGCTGCTTTTTACCAACCCGATTATAAACAAAAAATAACGCACTTAAGCCTGAATGGGAGCTTTACCAACGGAGCTCGCCACAAAAGCGCTACCTCGGTGCTGGCGCTGAAAAACTTTAAAGCACGTTTGGCCGGCGAGCCAATAGTCGGCAACCTGGTATACCGGAACTTCGATAATCCTTACCTGGAACTGGACCTGAAAGGGAAATTAGCCATTGCGGATGTGCTGGGAATATTTCCGGTTGCCGAAATAAAAAGCGGCAGTGGTCAGGCCCAGGTGGCGGTGGCATTTGCGGGACCCCTTAAATTGTTCCGGACGGGCGGTGGCGAGGCGGCTGTAAAGGCTAACGGCGATATAACGTTGCATAATGCCATGCTGCAACTAAGTGGTTACCAACTCCCATTTCGGGGGCTATATGGTAATTTCTTAATTCGCAAAAACGATGTAGCCGTAACCAATTTTAGGGGTTGGCTGGGAAATTCTGATTTTAAATTAAACGGCTTTTTTAAAAATGCGCTGAGCTGGCTTTTTCTCAAAAATCAGGGCTTACGCATCGAAGCAGATCTGGAATCTAAATTTATAAACGGCGACCAGCTACTAAGGGGTGGGGTGGCTCAAACGGCAAATAAGCGCCAGCATAATTCGGCTAAAGGCATAAATAATTACCGGTTGCGGGTTTCGCCCCGTTTTTCTTTCGATATTAATGCCTCGGTGCGCCATCTGCAATTCCGACGGTTTCGGGCTAAAAATATTAAAGGCAACGTGCAATTACAACGCCAGGTAGTTTCTTCGCCGCAAATTTCGATGAACGTGGCCGGCGGGAAATTTACGTTGCATGGCCGCATGGATGCCCACGTGCCCGATAATATTAAAATTACAACTACGGCTAACCTGGCCAATATGCAGGTAGATAGTTTATTTTATGAATTCGAAAATTTTGGGCAGCAATTTATTCTGCAACAGCATCTCAGAGGCGTCTTAACCGCCAATATTAATTCTGATTTATATTTTAACAGCCGCCTGCAGGCTAAAACCGATTTAATGGAAGCGGAAATCAAGGCCATGGTCCGGAACGGGCAGCTTCTTAATTTTGAACCGTTGCAAAAGCTATCGCGATTTTTAAAACGCAAGGAACTGGAAAATATCCGGTTTGCCGAATTAAGCAATAATTTCTGGATTCAGAAACGTACTGTTTTTATTCCCGAAATGGAAATCCGGACCGATGTTACACGGGCTTCGGTTATTGGTGTGCAGGGCACGCATACCTTCGACCAGGAAATGGATTATAAATTCCGGATACCTTTAATTTTGCGGAAGGTGCGTTTGCCGGAAGAATCGGGTACGCCGGTTGCGGTTACGGCTGGTACGCCTAATCTTTTCCTGACGTTGAAAGGCAACGAGCAAGATTATAAAGTAGCGATGGATAAATCGCGCGTAAAAAATAAAATTACCTTGAATCTACGGCGCGCACCCACACCTGAATCGGGCAACGCGGAAGAACGTAAAACGCCCGCCCCAAAAGAGAAAGTAGGTTTAAAAGAAGTTCTAAAAAATAAAAGGCCCGAAAAGAGAAAAGAAGAAGTAAAGCCCGAAGAAGGTGAATATTTTGATTTCTAATGAAACCTGCCGGCCTTTTTAATCCGGAAATATTACTTATCCTGAAGTTGCTTACCAAAATATTCCTGCCTCAGCATCCTAAATCTCGTAGCAGAAAATTTTACCCTATTTTAATATTTATCCGCTTAAATATTATTTAATAACCAAGTGAATTAGGAATACATCCACCCTAATTTCCCTGTGGAGTGGAATAAGCTATTACAAGTTGTAAGTTGATGCCATGATTAAGCGAATTAATCTAAATTCAACGTATTATTTTCTTTATCATTAGGAGAAGGCAGTAGCTACGAAGCATACTACACTAGTTTGGGCGATGAGGGCCTTTCAGGTTTCCGGTGCGCAGCATTCCGACGGAGGAGGAAAGGAAAGATGAGCAGCCCGAATGACCAAACGGGCCCTCGCGGGCTAGAGCAATCTTAGACGGAAGCTAACAGTTAGCACCTTCACCTTGAAAGATGTAATCTTTCAAAAGATAATCACCCCAATTATTTTAATATTCACCTTTCCTACAAATTAACTTTAGCAGGCAACCTGTGTTTTCCCATAACGTCACATTTACTTTTTATCTGCGTTAAGTATAGCTCCAATTGTAAACACCCTTAAACCGATAAATTATGAATGAGCAGGAACCCCAATTACTAAAAGATTATTCAGAGCAAGAGAAAGCCGCTTATTTAGGAGCCATTGCCAGTGTAGCTTCCGCCGACCGGGTGGCTTCTCCGGAAGAAGTTCAGTTTTTAACGTTGCTTGCCCAATCGGCGGGCTTATCCGCCGAAGGACAGCAAGAAGTAGTAGCGGCTGCGCACGATTCTTCTAATATAAGCATCCGGCAATGTTTAGATATTTTAAAAAACAGCGAACTGCGGTTTTCTTTTATTACCGATGTCATGAGTTTTGCCAAAGCCGATGGTAAACTGGATGCACAGGAGCAAAGCAAAATTCAGGAAATGGCGCAATACCTGAATATTAACCAGCAACAATTTGGCGCGTTGCAGCAATTTGTACACAAAGCCGAAGAAGCCCAGCAACACGGCGAAAACCCCACCGATCCTAATTTTTTGCAACGAACGGGCTTAGCCAATTCTTTAGGGCAGGCAGGTGTGCCTACCGGCGGCATGATGCAAGGTTTAATAGGAATTTTAGCGCCGATAATTATTTCTAAAGTATTAGCGGGCCGGCAAGGGAGTACCGGCAACACCGGTGGCGGTATGGGCGGCGACTTACTAGGCGGATTATTAGGCAGTGTTATGGGTGGCGGTGCTGGTAATATGGGTGGTTTAGGCAATTTAGGTGGCATTCTCGGCGGTAACCAGTCCGCGCAGCCTGGGCGTGCCGGGCAACAGCCGGCAAGTGGCGGTTTAGGGTCTTTAATGGGAGTGTTAGGCGGTTTGGGCCGGCAACAAGGCTACAACAGCGGTGGGCTTGGTTCTATCCTGGGCTCGGTATTAGGTGGGCATCGCTAATGCTTGATTATAGATTAATTAATGCCGGAGTGGTTTTATTAATTGCACAAGCAGGCGTACTACCGGTATATTAAGTAAAAATAGCAGAAATTATGGCAGCAGTTGCTAGAAGCAATAATTTCTTTTAAGCGCCGTTTTTACCGTAATTTTAAGCAATTGTAAGTATGATGCTTAGCGGCTGCCGGACCATAAACTATAATTGGGGTTTGCCTGCTACTGGCTAATAAGAGCCAAACAGGTTGCAAAGAGCTGGTTATAGTTAAAGTATTAGAAAATTTACATGTACCACGAAAGAAATTCATTTTTAAAATATTTACATAGATGAATTTTTTTGTAAACTTGAGTGGTGTTTGACCGTAAGTATCTTGACAGACAATAAATTGCAAAAAAAATTGCTTTTTTAAATTAATTTTTTGCTATTTTTAGGCAGCTATATATAAAAATCTATAAGTATTTAGTATTTTATATATCCAATTGTTATTTTTATGCGTAAACAGGCAGTATGCTAAGTCGACTCCATCCAGTGCGGTGCCCGGCTTTAACCGCTAACTAATTTAGTATTTGAGTGTCTGGAGGAACTGATTGCTAGTAAAACAGATAAGGCAAATAATACGGCGGATTGTGGCACTTGTTTCATTTGACGTGTAAGTAGTGAGTGTTGTAAGTAATGATGTGTTAAATTGTTTTGAATTATGAGTATGCGAAATTTATTGTCCAGGGTTGAGTCCAAAAAGATCGACAAAGCTGCTTCGATGCTGAAAGTATTGGCGCACCCCAAACGGCTGGCTATAGTGGATCTTTTAGGAAAAGAGGAGAAGATGACCGTGACCGAGATCTACCAGTACCTGGACCTGCCACAAGCAATTGCCTCACAGCATTTAATTACACTCAAAGACAAAGGGGTGCTCTCATCTTTTAAGGTGGGTACAAAGATTTATTATTCTTTGTCTATCCCGAAACTCATTGATGTGATTGATTGCCTGGAAGAGTGTTGTACCGACATGTAATCTGATGTATCACCAGATTTTCTATAAAAGGGCTGTGATTATTTGCAGCCCTTTTTTCGTGTTTTTCTAAAAGCAACTAATAAACCTGGTATCACAAATATTAGGTAAAATGCCTGTACCTTTCTGTTCCTTACGGCGCCATATTTTGTTTTAACGAGGCGAGTTCTTCCTGTAGCTTCTGAATCATGGCTTGTTGTTCCTGAATGGCGCCCACCAGTAAGGGTACTAATTTCTCCATCTCCACCATCGGGATTACTGCTGCCGCCTGACTGTTTTTGCCGGTGTTATAAAACTTAACTTCGTTTTTAACCAGGTTTGGCATTACTTGCTTAAATTCTTCTGAAATAAAACCGTAAGAGCCGCCAGCCGGTAGCTGCAAATGCCGGAACTGTTGGGTGTTGTACTCAAACCGTTTGGGTTGCAGTTGCACAATATATTCCAAAGAATTATTTAAAGCAGAAATATTGGTTTTAAGCTTATAATCCGGAATTACCTGCTGGGCGTGGGCACCGTAATTAGCTATAATTATAAAAGTGGCAACTACTAAATAAACGAGTACATATTTTTTCTGGAAAGTCATAACAATGGTGGTTTAGGAAATTTGGCCACAAATTTAAGTGGTAATACAAAGAAGTGGTACTAAAAATAGGACGCAAAAAAAGCGGCAAGGTTTTTAAACCCGGCCGCCTTTTTTAGTATCGGTAAATATATTTATTTCTGCGTTGGTTCCGGCTGATTTTCCAGGTTAAACAAATCGTTCAGCACATCAATCAGGGTTTCGGCTTCGCCGCGTTTGCAGGCGGCTTTTAGTTGCAATACCGGCAGTTTAATTATTTTCTGCATAATATTGCGCGTAACATCGTCTATCAGCTTGGTTTCTTCGGGCGTTAATTTCTTTAAATGGCGGGCTAGTTCTTCCTGCCGAATATTTTCCAGCGCATTTTTAAGCTTATGAATAGTTGGCGAAACAACCATTTCTTTGGTCCAGTCCTGAAACTGCTCAATAGACTCCGAAATAATTTGTTTTACTTTGGGCACCGAAGCCAGACGTTGTTCCAGCGCCGCCGTAGCTTTGTTCTGAATAGTATCTATGTTATATACCAGCACGCCCGGAATATTTTCTACTTCGGGTTCAATGCTGCGGGGCACCGATAAATCAATAAAAAATTTATAAGACAGCACATTCAGCCGCTTTATCATTTCGGCGGTAAAAAAAGGTGAGTCGCGCGAAATAGACGAAATAATAACATCGGCTTCTTTCAGGCCTTGTACCAGGTTCTCAAAAGGCAATACTTCAAAACCACATTCTTCGGCTAGTAATTTTGCTTTAGCGTTGGTGCGGTTGGTAATTACCACATTTTTCAGCGCCGAGTCTTTCAGGTTCCGGCAAACATCGGCCCCAATTTCGCCAATGCCTACTACTAAAATCCGCGGGTTATCAATATCGTTGGTAAGTTCTTCTACCAGCTCCACGGTAGCGTAAGAAGTAGAAGCGGCACCATCGCGGAAAGAAGTTTCCTGCACTACGCGTTTGTTGGTAAAGAAAATAGTATGCAGTAAACGGTGCAGAAACGGTCCGGCTGTTTCGTTATCCGCGGACCATTGGTAGGCCTGCTTTACCTGGTTCGAAATCTGAATATCGCCGACCACCTGGGCTTCCAGGCCCATAGCTACATCAAATAAATGTTGTACGGCATCGTGGTGGGTATTAATAATGGTAAAATAATCGAAATATTGGGTAATATGCGCAATACCTTTTTGTATACCCAGCAGCTTTATAATTTCCTGACTGTAATCTACATCGGCGGTATAATAAACCTCGGTGCGGTTACAGGTAGATAGTACCAGAATATCGCTGGCCTGAATGAAATCTTTAAGGGTACGCAAAAATTGATTACACGCTGATTCGTCTAATGCAATTAGCTCCCGTATGTCTAAAGGCGCTTTTTTGTATGATAAGGTTACTGCCTTGAAGTTGTGAAGCATATTCAAGTCCTAAAACTAAGCCTGCAAAATTAACTGCTAGTTATGGTAAAGTAAAACTAAATTTTCTTTTATTTCTAATTTATTAAGCCCAATGCCAAAAAAGCAGCAATAAGTGCCGGAAATTGAACTTTGAATTATAAAATTTATAGCCAAGCTAATTTTATACCATACATATACTTTTATAGTATGAATACGTTTATTTAGTGCTTCTGCTATAAGTAATATTTTATTTTTACAAAAATTAACAAAATACCAAAAGCTTAAAGCTCGCGGCTATTTACCTAACAAAAAATGCTCCCAATTTATTCTCAAAAGTCACGAATAAAATTATTATTACTTTTGGTGGCCTTAATTATTGGTACTGCTACGGTGGTTTACACCAATATTCTGGTTTCTAAGTTAACCGAGCGCGAGCGGCAACTTATTGATTTATACGCCAAAGGGCAAGAGTTTATGACCCGCAACACGGGCAGCGAAGATAACCTGGTTTTTATTCTGGAAGAAGTAATAACGGCCAATAAATCGGTGCCGGTAATTTTAACAGATGCCAACGAGCAGGTTATTAGCTCACTTAACCTGAATTTGCCGCCTAATATGCCGGAAAGCCGGAAAGAAGCCTTTTTCCGGCGTGAAATAGTGCGTATGAAAGCGCAGCACGAACCCATTGTGGTAACGTTTGGCGAAAACAAAAACTATATATTTTACAAAGATTCTGACCTGCTGGTGCAACTGCGCTACTACCCTTATGTGCAGCTAACGGTTATGGCCTGTTTTTTTATGATGGCTTATTTTACGTTTAGTTATTCGCGCAAAGCCGAGCAAAACCGGGTTTGGGTGGGCTTGGCCAAAGAAACTGCGCACCAGTTGGGTACACCGCTTTCGTCGCTTATGGCCTGGTACGAATATTTAAAAGCCAGTTCTAAGTTTGCCGATGAACCCATTGTGGAAGAACTGGGCAAAGACGTAAAACGCCTCGAAATTATTACCGAACGTTTTTCCAATATTGGGTCGGTGCCGGCCTTAAAAGACGAAAATATATTGCGGGTAACCGAAAACGCGATTGCTTACCTGCAAAACCGGGTGTCTAAAAAAGTAGAATTTAAGATTAAAGCCGAGTTCCCGTCCGATACGCCCGCCAAGGTAAATATTCCGTTGTTTGAGTGGGTAATCGAAAATATCTGCAAAAATGCCATTGATGCCATGGAAGGCAAAGGCAAAATAGACCTGACTTTATCTTACGCCGGTAAAAATAATATTGCCATTGATATTCGCGATACCGGTAAAGGCATTCCCAAAGCCAAAGTAAACGATGTGTTTTTGCCGGGTTATACCACTAAAAAGCGGGGCTGGGGTTTAGGTTTGGCCTTGGCTAAGCGCATCATCGAAAACTACCACGACGGCAAACTTTTTGTAAAATGGTCGGAGGTAGGCAAAGGCACTACTTTCCGGTTATTACTTAATCGGTAAGGCTAAAACCAGTAGTTTTAATTGGCCTGAATACACACTTTCTTTGCCCAATATAATCTAAACCGGATAACGGCTGTTTTAAATAAATTTAAAAAATAACTTTAGGCTGCATCTAACTAAGGCTGGTAGTTGTTAAATTCGCCGTATTTTCTAATTTATTCCTTAACTTTTGCCTCAAATTAGCGGGTTCATGGGTTTCAGACAGCTTTTCCGGAAGAAAGATATAAATACAATGCTGGCCGATTTACAGGCCGAAGGACAAGAAGGACACGGTATAAGCCTGGTAAAGAACCTAACCCTGCGCGACCTGACTGCTTTGGGAATTGCGGCCGTTATTGGCGCCGGTATATTTAGTACCATTGGCAATGCCAGTGCCGCCGGCGGACCAGGTGTTTCGTTGTTGTTTATTTTTACGGCTATTGCCTGCGCATTTTCGGCGTTGTGTTATGCGCAGTTTGCCTCTACCTTACCCGTAGCCGGTAGCGCCTACACTTACGCTTATACTTCTTTCGGCGAGCTGATTGCCTGGATTATTGGCTGGGATTTATTAATGGAATACGCTATTGGCAATATTGCCGTAGCTATTTCGTGGTCCGATTATTTTACCGGTTTATTAGCTGGCGTGGGCCTGCACGTACCGGCTTACTTAACCATGGATTTTTTGAGTGCCTCCCGCGGTTTTGACGAAGCCGAAGCCCTGCTGGCCGGCGGAACAGCTTTTGCCAACTTAACACCTAATTTGCAAGCTGCACATCAGGCCTGGGCCAATGCGCCCCGCCTGGGTAACCTGCCCCTGGTAGCCGATTTGCCGGCTTTATTAATTGTGGTGGCCATTACGTACTTGGTTTATATTGGCATTAAAGAATCTAAACGAACGGCTAATTTGCTGGTGCTGTTAAAGTTGCTGGTAATTGTGCTGGTAATATTAGTAGGCATATTTTACGTTACGCCGGCTAACTGGAGCCCGTTTGCCCCCAACGGCGTAGGCGGTATTTTAAAAGGTGTATCGGCTGTATTTTTTGCTTACATCGGTTTCGATGCTATTTCTACAACCGCCGAAGAATGCCAGAATCCGCAGCGCGATTTGCCCCGGGCCATGATTTATTCGTTAATTATTTGCACGGTGCTGTATGTATTGGTGGCCCTGGTACTAACCGGTATGGTGCCGTTTCAGGAATTAGCCGTTGGCGACCCATTGGCGTATGTTTTTGAAAGAGTAGACTTAGACTTTGTTTCGGGGGTAGTGGCCGTAAGTGCCGTTGTTGCCATGACCAGTGTTTTATTGGTGTTTCAGTTGGGCCAGCCGCGCATCTGGATGTCGATGAGTCGCGATGGATTGCTGCCGAAAGTTTTTGCCCGTTTGCACCCGCGCCATAAAACACCTTCATTTTCTACAATTATTACCGGTATTGTAGTGGCCGTGCCCGCTTTGTTTATGAACCTGACCGAAGTAACCGATCTCACCAGCATTGGTACTTTGTTTGCTTTTGTACTGGTGTGCGGGGGCATTCTGCTCATGGATAGTACCGGTCAGCACAAAGGCCGCTCCGGGTTTAAAGTGCCGTATTACAATAGTAAATATATTGTGCCGCTGCTGATGGTGGCTTTAATAGTGTTGCTTTATAGTTTTAACCAGGCCGGTTTGCAAAGTTTTTTTAGTTTAAGCAACGGCGAGGAACAGGGTTGGGACGTGTTTAAGCACAAAATTCCGATGATTGGGTTTATTATATTTTGTATAGTTATTACCATTCTTTCCTTTCTGCGCAATTTATCGCTTATTCCGGTGCTGGGGCTTATTACCAACCTCTACCTCATGACCGAACTGGGCATAACCAACTGGAGCCGCTTTTTAATCTGGCTAGGACTGGGCTTAGTAGTTTATTTCTTTTACGGTAACCGCCACAGCAAACTTAACCAGGCCGCATCCTCCAATAATACTTCTCTTTAACAGACTAAAATAAAGAATATCTTTTTTATTAATCCATTTGCTTTGGCAACATGGGCGAGATAAATATTTTATACATTTTCTATTTTTTTAGAAAAGAAACGCTGCATTATTAAAATTTTTGAATTTATTAATATTATTATTTATATTAAGCTAGCATATAGGTAATTCTACTTATATAAAAGCAGAAGTAGGTTTAATAGTAAAACTAGAATAATATTTAGTTAAATAGGCTGTACTTAGTAGCTATTATACTAAGTACCATTAAACTTTAACTACTAAATATAACTGCTACACCATCGCAGATTTGCCCGGCTTAATTTCAAAATAGTTTTAATTCAAAAACAATGATGCTTATGAAAAACTTTACGCTACCTTTTTTTAGATGGAAACCCGGCTTATTGCTAATGCTGACTTTATGTTACAGCATTGCTGCCCTTTCTCAACAAGCGCAAAATATTACCGGTAAAGTTACCGGCGAAATGGGGGAAGGGCTTCCGGGTGTAACCGTACTGGTAAAAGGTACCAATAATGGTACCACTACCGATCCAAGCGGTAACTTTGCTTTACCAGTACCCAGTGGCGCTAATACTTTAGTAATTTCTTTTATAGGTTTTACTACCCAGGAAGTAGCTATTAATAACCGAACTTCTATAAATATTAAACTACTCCCCGATGCAAAATCGCTGGAAGAGGTAGTAGTAGTGGGCTATGGTACCCAGAAAAAAGGGAACTTAACCGGCGCGGTAGATCAGATAGGCAGTGAAACCTTCGAGAACCGCCCGCTTCCCAATGCAACCCAAGGATTGCAGGGGGTATTGCCCAATGTGAACATCAGAATGATGGATGGCAAACCCAATGCCTCACCAAGCATTAATATTAGAGGTACTACTTCTATTGGGCAGGGTGGTAGTGCACTGGTATTAATTGATGGCGTAGAAGGCGACCCGAGTATGCTTAACCCGAACGATATTGCTTCAATTTCGGTGTTGAAGGATGCGGCTTCGGCAGCAATTTACGGGGCCAGAGGCGCTTTTGGCGTGGTGCTAATTACTACCAAAACGCCAACGAAAGATGCTTTTTCTATTACCTACGACGCCAATTTTGGGGCAAAAGAACCTACGGTATTGCCTAATTATGTTACAGATGGCTTTTTGTGGGCTACTAAGTTTAACGAGTCTTTTTATAATTGGGAAGGTACCTATCCGCAAAACGTTAATAAAACGCTTACTTTTTCGCAGGAATACCTGAAGGAATTAGAAAGAAGATCTAAAGACCCGAGCCTCCCCAAAACGGAGGTTGGCCCTGATGGCAAATATGTATATTATGAGAGTACCGATTGGTACAAGCATTTATACAAAGACCAACTGTATTCTAACCAGCATAATATTTCACTCTCCAGAAGTACCGATAAAGCTAATTTCGCAGTTTCGGGCCGTTATTTAGGGCAGGGGGGCTTGTTCCGCTATAATTCTGATGACTTTGAAACCTATAATATGCGGGCTCGCGGCTCTATTGAATTGTACCCATGGTTGCAGGTAAACAACAACTTCGATTATTCTAACCGGAATTATCATAACCCGCTAAACGTGGGCGAGGGAACCGGTATTTGGCGCAATATTGCCGATGAAGGACACGTACTGGCGCCTATGCTTAACCCCGACGGAACGCTTACCCATTCATCTGCTTATACTGTAGGCGATTTTTACTACGGAAAAAATGGTATCGATACTAAAAGAAGTATTCTCCGCAATACCACCGGTTTTGAAGCAAAAGTATTCCAGGATAAAATCAGGGTAATCGGGAATTTTACCTTTCAGCGAATATTTAACGATGAATTTACAAAGCGGGTACAGGTACCCTACAGCACCGCGCCAGGCGTAGTAGAGTACGTGGGTACTCAGTACAACGATATCCGGAACGTAAATGACCGCACCAACTATAATGCATCTAACCTGTATGCCGAATACGAAAACACCTTCCGGGATAAACATTATTTTAAAGCCATGGTGGGTACCAACTACGAGCAGTCTACGTTTCAGCGTAACTTAACGCAGCGGAACGGACTTATTTTTGAAGATGCGAGCGATATAAATTTAGCGTTAGGTCAATCTATTCTTACTTCCGGCGGATACGAAAGATGGCAGATATTTGGGGGCTTCTCCCGGTTAAACTATATATTTAACGACCGTTACTTAGTAGAATTTAACGGCCGCTACGATGGTTCGTCTAAATTCCCCGCCGATGAAAGATATGCGTTTTTCCCGTCGGTTTCGGTGGGCTGGCGTGTTTCGCAAGAGCCTTTCTGGCCAGTACCCGATAATATTGTGTCGGATTTAAAATTCCGGGCTTCCTATGGTTCTCTCGGCAATGGTAATATTGGTTCTTATGCCTTTCAGGAAACTTTTGATATAACCCAATCCGGCCGAATACTAAACGGAATTTTACCCCAAAAAACCAGTCGACCTACCGTATTACCTAGCGGCCTAACCTGGGAAACAGCCACTACCACTAATTTTGGCGTTGATTTGGCCATGATTTCGGGAAAATTACAAGTTGCCGGCGATGCCTACATCCGGGAAACCACCGATATGTATACCATTGGCATGACCTTGCCGGCCATCTTTGGAGCAACTTCGCCCAGAGGTAATTATGCCGATTTAAAGACTACCGGTTGGGAAATAAACCTGAACTGGCGCGACCAATTTCAGGTAGGTTCTAAACCATTTAATTACCGGGTTGGGTTTAACCTGGCCGATAATAAATCTAAAATATTAAAGTATAATAACCCCAATAAATTCCTGAACGATTACTACGAAGGCATGAAGCTTGGTGAAATGTGGGGCTACGTAACCGAAGGCTTTTTTACCTCTGCCGACGAAATTAAAAACCACGCCAGCCAGAGTTTATTTCTTTCTACCGCCCGAGGCGAATATTTACCCGGCGATATTAAGTTTAAAGATGTAGACGGCGACGGCAAAATAACGCCCGGCGATAATACCGTAGCTAACCCTGGCGACCGGGTAATTATTGGTAATAGAGCGGCACGTTACACTTATGGTATAAACTTAGGCGCCGATTGGAGCAATTTTTTCATCTCCACTTTTTTCCAAGGTGTAGGCAAGCAGGATTGGTATCCGCAGGCCGAGTCGAATGTGTTCTGGGGCCAGTATAACCGGCCTTATGGCGATATTCCTAAGTGGCACCTGGAAGATGGTAATATCTGGTCACCGGAGAATCCAAATTCATTTTTCCCCAGATACGTATCGCGCTTAGCTAACCGGGCCGGTGGTACGTTGCGCGAACAGCAAACCAAATATGTAATGAATGCGGCTTATCTGCGTCTGAAAAATATTCAGATAGGATATAATTTATCACCCAATATGCTGGCGCGGCTTAAAGTAGTAAAAGGTGCCCGCATTTATTTGTCCGGCGAAAACCTCTGGACCTGGTCGCCGCTTTACAAAATTCTGGATAACGTGGATGTAGAAAATGCAACGGCACCATCAGACCAGCTTTTTTCCAGCTCCAACGCCGGCGACGGTTATAATTATCCTATGCTCAAAAGTGTGAACCTGGGGTTATCCGTCACTTTTTAATTTCTTATTCCTAAATACATGGTTATGAAAAATAAATATTTTATAAAGAATAGTTACCGCTGGCTTTTTTTAATATGTACGGTGCTGCTGGGTTGCGACCTGGAAGAAGTGCCGGTTGATACCGCCAACAAAGGCGCTGTATTTGGCAGTGAGAACGGCTTGCAATTATATGCCAACTCATTCTACGACTGGCTGCCCAGCGCCAATAATATTCACCAGGCCGATGCCATATCGGATTACTCGGCCCGCCGGAATGCGCCCGATTTCCTGAGAGCCGGCAATGTGTATACCTCCAGAACCACCGATAATACTTCGGCTTCCGGTTACGATATGGTTGCTTTGGGCTCCGACTGGAACTGGGGCTGGGGAACTTTGCGGAACATTAATTTTTTCCTGGAAAATAATAAAGACCCCAAAATTGCGCCCGAAGTAAGAAAACATTACAATGGATTAGCCCGGTTTTTCAGAGCATGGTTTTACTTCGAAAAGGTTAAAAGATACGGCGAAGTGCCCTGGATAAACAAACCTTTGGATGTAGCCGACCCTCAACTTTACGGAAGCCGCGATCCGCGAACGCTGGTAATGGATAGTGTACTGGCCGATATCAACTACGCCATTGCTAACATCCGGACGGTTAATGAATCTTCCCGGACTTTAATAACCAAAGATGTGGCACTAGCCTTAAAATCACGGATTGCTTTGTTCGAAGGAACCTTCCGGAAATATCATACAGATAAAGGTTTGGCCAATACTGCTACTACCTGGCTGGCCGCCGCAACCGATGCTTCAGAAACTGTAATGAATAGTGGCCGATATAGTTTGTATAAAGGAGGAGGTACTGATTTATCTTACCGGCAATTATTTATCAGCGATGCTCCGGTTGCTTCTGAAGTAATACTGGCTGTTGTATCGAGTACGGCTTTAAATGTAAGACATGCCGCTAACTGGTATTTTACCAGTGCTACTACCGGTACCCGTTTCAGCTTTATAAGGCCCTTTATTAATACCTACTTAAATATTGATGGTACCCCTTTTACAGATGAAGCCGATTACCAGACCCAAACATTTATGGACGAAGTAAAAGGCAGAGATAAGCGGCTTGCCCAAACCATCCGGACAGGTAGTTATAAAAGAGTTAACGCCGGCAACCAGGTGCCCGCGCCACCCGCTTTTACCTACACGTATACCGGTTATCAACCCATTAAATGGAGTGTAGATAATGTAGCTATTGATGGCGGTAACAACAATACCAATGCCGTATCAATTTTTAGGTATGCCGAAATATTACTGAACTACGCCGAAGCAAAAGCAGAATTAGGCACGCTTACCACTGATGATTGGACCAAAACAATTGGTGCCTTACGCAGCCGGGCTGGTATTACCGGCGGTTTGTCTGCGTTGCCTACCGTGGCTGATCCCTATTTGCAATCAACCTATTTCCCTGGTATTTCAGACCCTGTAATATTAGAGGTTCGCCGCGAAAGAGGTATTGAACTGGCGCTGGAAGGTTTCCGGTTTTATGATATTATCCGGTGGAAACGAGGTGAGTTGATGGAAATGCCCTGGACCGGTATTTACGTGCCCGAAGCAAATAAATTAATGGACTTAAATGAAGACGGTACGCCTGACGTATATTTTTACACGCAAGCGCCAGCCAGCCAAATTAACGGCGTTAACTACATAAACGTAGCTACCGAATCTTATAAATTAACAAATGGTACCAGTGGGCAAATTGTTTGGTTACCTAATATTGTTCGGAAATGGGAAGAAAAGAAATATTTCTATCCGGTTCCGGAAACGCATTTACTAACAAACCCTAAACTCGGACAGAATACAGGTTGGTAAATATTTAAATATATCGCTCGAAATTATTTCCTTTGCTTTAATCAGTCACAAACATACTTTCGGGCGATATATTTAAATAAATTAGATCTTAAAACAAATTAATAATACCTGATGAATATCAAAAAAATAGCGCTATCACTGTTTTTAATCTTATTTGTAGTTTTTCAGACCCTGGCACAGGGGCTTAGGGTTGGTTCTTATAATGTGCGGTATGCCAATACCAACGACGTAGGTAACCTGTGGCCCGACCGCGCGCCGGTAGTGGCCAACTTAATTCGTTTTCATGATTTTGATATTTTTGGTACCCAGGAAGCCCTGAAGAACCAACTAGACGATATTAGTAATGCTTTACCGGTTTATGCCCGTTACGGTCTGGGTCGCGATGATGGTAAAGAAAAAGGCGAGCACTCTGCTATTTTTTACAAGAAAGATAAGTTTAAACTCCTGAATAAAGGCGATTTCTGGCTATCCCAAACCCCCGATAAACCTTCGCTGGGCTGGGATGCTACCTGCTGCAACCGCATTGCTTCGTGGGTTTATTTACAAGACATTAAAAATAAAAAGAAGTTCTATGTATTTAACGTGCATTACGACCACCAGGGCAAAGAAGCCCGCCGTGAAAGCAGCAAACTAATATTGCAGAAAATAGCCGAAATCGCGGGCAAAGAACCGGTAATTTTAACCGGCGATTTTAACGGCGACCATAGCAGCGAGTGGTACCAGACAATTGCCAACTCCGGTGTGTTAAAAGATACCTACAAACAAGTGCAGTACCCTTATGCCAGCAATGCTTCTTTTAATGCCTTTGGCAGTAAGTTAGATGGCGAACAGATTATCGATCATATTTTTGTTACCAATCATTTTAAGGTTAACAAGTGGGGCATTTTAACCGATACTTACCACGGTAAATTTCCCTCCGATCATTTCCCGATTTTAGTAGAATTAACCTACGGTGGTAAAAAATAATGCAACAAGCCCTGTAAACCTAAATGCTATTTGGGTTTAAAGCAAGTAGGCAAACAGGATTAATACCTGCTTTAAGTTTTGTTAAATTTATTAAACTGTTTTGGCAATAGCTTTACCTGTTGCTAAAACAGTTTTTACTTATTTCCAGCGGCAAGGGCCTGCATATTTATCCTTTTATGTTTTAACTTACTTATTTACCTTTAACTCAAAATTATTTTTACTGGTAGTTTAAAAATGCTCGCATGAGATTAAAATTAATTTGCCTCTTTTATTTTGCCTTAATTATTTCGGCTTCGGCTCAAAAGAAAACAAAAAAGAACGTAAATACGCTGGCCCGGCCTAAGTTGGTGGTGGGGCTGATGGTAGACCAAATGCGCTGGGATTTTCTGTACCGTTACTACGACCGCTACAGTGAGAACGGCTTTAAGCGCATGCTGAACGAAGGCTTTACCTGCGAAAATACCAATATTGATTATTTACCAACGGTTACAGCTATTGGCCACAGCACCGTTTACACCGGTTCGGTACCGGCCTTACACGGTATTGCCGGCAACGATTTTATTATACAGGCCACCGGCAAATCTATGTATTGCACCGAAGATAATTCGGTAGAACCAGTAGGCACGACGGCCGCAGCCGGCAAGATGTCGCCGCGCAACATGCTGGCTAGCACCATTACCGATGAACTGCGGCTGGCTACTAATTTTCGGTCTAAAGTAATTGGCATTGCCTTAAAAGACCGGGGCTCTATTCTGCCGGCCGGCCACAGTGCTAATGCGGCTTATTGGTTCGATGATGCCAGTGGCAATTGGGTTACCAGCACCTGGTACATGAAAGAACTACCAACCTGGGTGCAGCAGTTTAACGCTCAGAAATTACCGGAAAAATATTTGCAACAAGACTGGACTACGCTTTACCCCATAACTACTTACGTGCAAAGCACCCCCGATAATACCCGCTACGAAGGTGCCTTTGTGGCCTCAGCTGGTCCGGTATTTCCGGTAAAAACTTCTGAATTATTTCGTACCAAAGGCGTAGGCATTATTCGCTCTACACCGGCTGGCAATATCTTAACCTTAGATTTAGCCAAAGCCGCACTCCAAAACGAACAACTAGGCCAACGCGATGTAACCGATTTTCTGGCAGTAAGTTTATCTACCCCAGATTATATTGGCCACCGGTTTGGCCCTAATGCCATTGAGGTAGAAGATATGTATTTGCGCCTGGATAGGGAGCTAGCCGATTTTTTTGCTACCCTGGATAAAACGCTGGGCAAAGGTAATTATACCGTTTTCCTAACCGCCGATCACGGAGCATCGCACAATCCTAATTTTTTGATCGATAATAAAATCCCGGGCGGTTTCTGGCCTGCTAGTGCTCAGTTAAAGGAGCTAAATAATATGCTGGAAGCTAAATACAAAGTAGGTAAAATTGTTTTAAGCCTCAGTAACTACCAGGTAAACCTGAATAATCCGGTAATTGCCAGCAATAAGTTAGATGAAGTAGCTATCCGGAAAGATTGCGTGCAGTTTATGGAAAAACAAGAAGGCGTGGCATATGCCATAGATGTAAAAGATGTGCAGACTGCCGGCATCCCCGACGAACTCCGGACCCGGATGTTAAAAGGCAACCACCCGGAGCGCAGCGGAGTTATACAATTATTTATGAAACCAGGCTGGTACAGCGGTTCGGCCAACGCTACCGGTACCTCGCACGGCACCTGGAGCCCCGTTGATACACACATTCCGTTGGTTTGGATGGGTTGGGGCATTAACCACGGCAAACTTACCCGTCCTACCCACATGTCGGATATTGCGCCTACGGTAGCTGCCTTGCTGCGTATTCAGGCACCGAGCGGCAGTATTGGTAAGCCTATTTCGGAAGTAATAAAATAATTACCAGTTGGCAGTAATACAAACTTAGGAGATTTGGATAAATTAGATAAAAGCTTCACAAATGCCATTTTAAAAGCTTTAGAAAAGAAGCTTGAAAGAAGTCTGTCAGAAAAAGAGATAAAAGTATTCTCTTTACCAAGGTCCTTGATGGCTTACGAGATGATAATAGATTATATTAAGGCTGATACCAAATCAAAAAAAGATATTGAACATTATGTTGAAAATGTAGTTAACGAGTATGACTCTCTTAATAAGGCAAAGAAGGGGTGATGATAGACTAGTTAATTTTCTTATCAGTTTTTGTTTCTGCTGATGGTGTAATCTTGTTGCTTTATTTTCTAATAATATCTATTTGAAGATTTACTGTCACTAAAAAATTATAGCATATCAGTACGTGTCATAGCAGAAGTGTAAGAAGTAAAAAGCAGAAGCGCCGTTTAGAATATTAAGATATTCTAAACGGCGCTTCTGCTTTTTAGCTGGGTTTGGAATCAGCGACTGCGGTTTACAATTAAAACGCCGGCTAGAATAACCAACATGCCAATATAATGCATTAATAATATTTGTTCCCCGTCGAGCACGCCCCATAATAAAGCCACAATTGGCATTAAATAAGTAGACGAACTCGCAAACAACGTATTTGTCAGGTGAATTAGCCGGTTGTATAATACTAACCCAATGGCGGTACTGAATATGGCTAATAAAGCAATATAAAACAAAGCTTCGTAAGCGCCGGGCACGTGCGCAAGTTTGTAAAAGAACGAAGTAGTACACAAATAACCAAAAGCCAGCGGCCCCACCGAAAACAAAGCCATACTGGCCATCGTCAAGGCCGGAATACCTTGTAAGCGGTGTTTAATCAGGTTCAGGCTAAGGCCATACATGGCGGTGGCAATTACCACATATATTCCGAAAAAAGCATTGCTCGTACCTGTTGCCTGGGAGCCTCCGCCAAATATTAAAATTGCGGTACCCGCAATACCAATTAAAATACCGGCTAAACGCAAGCCGGCAATTTTCTGCTGAAAAAATATTGCCCCAATAATTAACGTAAACAAAGCCGTAAGTGAGTTTAATACGCCGGCCAGGCCGCTGGCTAATTTGGTTTCGGCGTAAGCAAACAAAAAAGCCGGAAATAAATTGCCTACAAAGCCACTGCCTATAATATACTTCCACTTATCGGGCGGTACTTGCTTAATATTTTTTAAAGCAAAAGGCAGTAAACTCAGGCAAGCAATGGTAATACGCACACTTCCCAGTTCATCCGAAGAAAATACCGCCAGCCCTTTTTTTATTAAAATAAAAGAAGTGCCCCAGACCAGGGAGAGAAACAGCAAAATAAACCAGGCCATTGCTTGGTCAGGAACCCGACTGGCAGAAGAGGAAGAATTGATAACTTAATAAATTTAAGTACAGAAATTAATCGGCATAAACCAGCGAACCGGCTACTTCATCCAAAATATTATAAACTTCTTCCGGCGATTCGGTTTGGACCAGGCGCATGCGGTAAGGCTTAAAATTAGCCAAACCCCGGAAATAATTGGTGTAATGCCGGCGCATTTCAAATATTCCCAAGCGTTCGCCTTTCCACTCCAGCGATTTGGTAAAGTGCATTTTGCAAACTTCCATGCGCTCTTGCAAGGTAGGCGGCGGCAATATTTCGCCGGTCTCGAAATAATGTTTTATTTCTCTAAAAATCCAAGGATAACCAATGGAAGCGCGGCCAATCATAATGCCGTCTACGCCGTAGCGCTGCCGGTATTCCAGGGCTTTTTGCGGGGTTTCAATGTCGCCGTTACCAAAAATAGGTATTTTTATGCGCGGGTTTTCTTTTACTTTGGCAATTAAGGTCCAGTCGGCATCGCCTTTGTACATTTGCACGCGCGTGCGGCCGTGGATGGTTAATGCTTGAATGCCAATATCTTGCAAGCGTTCGGCTACTTCGGTAATATTTTTAGTGGCATCGTCCCAGCCCAAGCGGGTTTTAACCGTAACGGGTAAGTGCGTAGCTTTTACCACTGCCGAGGTCATTTCTACCATTTTGGGAATATCGCGCAGCAAAGCCGCACCCGCACCTTTACAGGCCACGTTTTTTACCGGGCAACCATAATTAATATCAATTAAATCTGGGCCGGCCAAGGTAGAGATTTCGGCTGATTCGCGCATCGATTCCACATCGGAACCAAACAACTGAATGCCGATGGGCCGCTCGTAATCAAACACGTCTAGTTTCTGCCGGCTTTTAGCCGCATCCCGTATCAAACCCTCCGACGAAATAAATTCCGTATACATTAAATCGGCCCCGTTGGCTTTGCAAACGGCCCGGAATGGCGGGTCGCTTACGTCTTCCATGGGGGCTAATAACAGCGGAAAGTCTGGTAAAGTAATATTTCCAATTTGTGCCACGCGTAGCGATATTTAAAAATTAGGGTAAATTTACGTCATTTTAAACTCAAACACACCCATGAAAGGTTTCATTCCGCAAAATATGCATCCGGTTTATTATATTATGTTGCTGCTGGTGTTTATGCTGGGAGGCTTTTTTGTAGGCAATTTTATTTCGTTATCGGTGCTGTATGGCTTTTTTAATTACGGGTTACAAGATTTAGCCAACGTGGTACAAAACCCGGCCGATTACCCCAACGGCAAAGTAGCAGTTAATTTATTTCAAGGCATTTCGCATTTCTGCGCGTTTACTTTGGGGCCTGTAATGCTGTTGGTGGCTACGGGAGTTAACCTGCAACGGTATTTATCGCCGAAATGGCACGTGCCGGCCTTATTGTTTTTGCTTTCGGCTTTACTTATTGTGGTTATTATGCCGCTAAACTCCTGGTTTATAGATATTAATAGCCATATGGTTTTGCCAGACTTTTTGCACGGGTTTGAGTTGTGGGCGAAAGAAAAAGAAGAAGCCTTAAAAGAGTTAACCAATTATTTAATCAAGTTCGATTCGGTAGGTCAGTTTGTGCTGGGCATGGTGGTATTTGCTTTAATTCCGGCCATTGGCGAAGAATTGGTATTCCGGGGTGTACTGCAAACCCAACTAATCCGCTGGTTTCGGCAGCCGCACGTAGGTATTTGGGTAACAGCCATTATTTTCGGCGCCATTCACATGCAATTTTACGGCATGCTGCCCCGCACTTTATTGGGTGCCTTGCTCGGATATTTGTACTGGTGGTCGGGCAATATTTGGGTGCCCATTATCGGGCATTTTGTAAACAATGGCTTCACGGTATTGCTCATGTATTTGCTCCAGCGCAAAGTTATTACCTACCAGATAGATACCGAAGAAGCCATGCCCATCCAAAGCATTATTTTTTCCGTTATAGCCACCGCTGGGTTGCTGTATTATTTGTGGCAGCAATTTAAAACCATGCCGGCAACCTCCGGAAATAACCCAACCGAAACAGATACTATTTTTTAATATTATTTACGTACTTAAAACCCGTAACAAAAATACCTAAACAGTTATTCATGAGTTTTAAATCAGCTAATTTATCAAACCTGCAGCTACGGGTTTTAACCGGTATTTTAGGCGGCGCAGTTTTTATCGGCAGTATCTGGTTTAACGAGTGGACGTTTGGGGCCTTATTTCTGGGCCTGACCGTTTTGGGAATGCTGGAGTTTTATAAAATTATTGCCGCCAAGGGTTTCGAGCCAAATCATAATATAGGCTTAATACTAGGCGCCGGTTTGTACGTGCTGGTTTTTCTTATTCAGAAAGATTTTATAGCCGCCTCGGTGTTGTTTGTGCTGCCGCCGGTTATGTTATTGTGCCTGGTAGCCGAACTTTACCGGAAAAAGCAGCAACCTTTTATAAATATTGCCCTTACCCTGCTGGCCGTAATGTACGTAGCCATGCCTTTTACCCTGCTTATTTTATTGGGCTTTCCCAATGATTATTATAGTTGGCACATTATTCTGGGTACTATATTTTTAATTTGGGCGGCCGATACGGGCGGGTATATTTTTGGCCGATCATTTGGCCGCACTAAATTATTCGAGCGCATTTCGCCGGGCAAAACCTGGGAAGGCTGGCTGGGTGGCACGCTGCTTTGCCTGGGCGTAGCTTATTTGCTTTCTTTATTTTTTCAGGATTTAGACCTAACCGCCTGGATTGGCATTGGCCTAATTGTGTCGGTGTTTGGGGTAATCGGAGATTTAGTAGAATCGATGCTAAAGCGCAGCATGCAGATTAAGGACTCCGGTAGTTTGTTACCAGGCCACGGCGGCATCCTCGATCGGTTCGATAGTTTACTTATGATAACGCCTTTTGTAGTGGCATTTTTAAAAGTATTTCATTAAAGCCGGTATATATTCCGTAATTGCAGGACGCACTTTAGGCAAGGCTATTCGGAATATTTTAGGCTACGGGTAAAGTAAACCTAACTTGAGAAATACAGGAGCGGCAGCAAAGTCTATTTTAAAATTCATATTTTACCCTTTAATTTGCGTGCCGGCACAGAATATCCTAACTATTTAGGTAGGATATCACGTTTATAGGGAGCGGGTTAACCAAAGTTACATGAAAATTCACAAGGAAGGACGCAGGATATTACTATTTACCTTGCTCGGGCTTTTAGTCGTAAATCTGTTGCTGTACCAGTTTAATGCCATTCACGTTACTTTTAATAAAATATTTTCGGCCATATCGGTTATTGTTTTCCTGCTGTTGCTGCAGTTTTTCCGCAGCCCATTCCGGAATTTAATTCTGCACGAAGATTTAATTATTGCGCCCGCCGATGGTAAAGTGGTGGTAATTGAAGATGTGCACGAACCAGAGTTCTTCAACGATGTGCGTAAGCAAATATCTATTTTTATGTCGCCGATAAACGTGCACATTACGCGCAATCCGGTAGCTGGCGTGGTTAAATATTTCAAATATCATCCGGGTAATTATTTTGTAGCCTGGCATCCTAAATCGAGCACCAAAAACGAACGCACCACCGTAGTAGTTTCCTCTACCGCCGGTCCCGATATTTTATTCCGGCAAATTGCCGGCGCTATGGCCCGCCGTATTGTTTGGTATGTGAAAGAAGGCGACGAAGTATCGCAGGGCGAGGAGTTCGGGTTTATTAAGTTTGGCTCGCGGGTAGATGTTTTTGTGCCCGTTGATACCGAGGTTAAAGTTACCATCGGGCAGAAGACCAAAGGCGGCCAAACCGTTATTGCGCAAATAAAAACCGAAACCGGTTCTTTCTTTGGGTAGGGTTGGATGTTGAGGTTGGATATTGGTAGCAGGTATTGGGTAGTTGGATAAATATTTTTGAAAGTTAATAAAACAAGAGAGCCGCTTCCTTCAGAAAGCGGCTCTCTTGTTTTTAGGTATATTCAAATAAATCTTAAATCCTGTTACCTGCTACTTGCTACCAACGTCCAATTCAACTTAAAACCAACCAGCCATTAAATCAGCTAGCCGTTCCAGGTAAATTCGGTCGGTTTCGTCAAAATCATCCAGTTTATTGCTGTCTACGTCCAGCACCATTTTTACTTCGCCGTCTTTTAGCACCGGTACTACAATCTCTGATTTAGAGTCGCTGCTGCAGGCAATATGGCCCGGAAAAGCTTCTACATCGGGCACCAGAATGGTTTTTTTGCGGGTATAACTGGCACCGCAAACGCCTTTATGAAACGGTATACGGGTACAAGCAACCGGTCCCTGGAAAGGCCCTAACACCAATTCGCCTTCTTTTGCCAAATAAGCGCCCACCCAGAAAAAACCTAAACTATATTTTAGAGCTGCCATCACATTTGCCAGGTTGGCCGTTAAGTCTGTTTCGCCGGTTACCAGCGCTTCTATTTGGGGCAGCAAAGCCTGGTATTTTTCTTCTTTGGTTAAGGTGTTATCTATTATTATTGAGTCTGCCATGGTAATATTTTAACCTGCTTTTTAAAAGTGAACTGGGCTATGCTTCCCCGGTTTCGGGTAATTTTGTCTGATTATTTAAATAAATTAATAGTTTATCGGAGGCTACGTGGCTCACGTGTTTTAACAAGGCTAAGGGCAAAATGGGTGCCAAGATGCCTTCATCTGCCAGGTTAGCGTTACTTTTAAATACACAGGCTTCATCCCATAAGCCCGCCCGAATAAAACTATTCAGCAATACCGCACCCCCTTCTATTAAAACGGCATTCAGTTGGCGTTTGTATAAATCGTGCAGCAGAGCGGGTATTAAATCCTCGTTTTTATCTAACATCACCCATTCCAGGTTAGGCAAAGTTTCTTGTTTTTTATAATTATAAACCAGGGTGGGTTGGCTTTGGTCGAATAAATTTAAAGAAGCGGGTAGTTGTAAATCTTTATCCAGAATAATCCGGGTTGGGTTTTTTCCGGTCCAGGCGCGGGTATTTAGTTGGGGGTTATCTATTAACGCGGTGCGGGTGCCTATCATTATGGCCGGTAATTCAGTGCGCCATTTGTGCACCAGTTTTTTAGATAAATTATTCGAAATCCAAAGCTTGGTGCCGTCTGTTTTACCAATAAAGCCATCGGCGGTTTCGGCCCACTTTAATAATATATGAGGTCTCTTCTGGGTATGGTAAGTAAAAAAGAAACGGTTCAGATCCAGTCCTTCGGCCTCTAATAAACCTACGTGCACCTGGCAACCAGTAGCTAATAATTTCCGGATGCCGGCACCTTTTACCAAAGGGTTAGGATCGGTATTGCAGATTACTACATCTTTAACGCCGTGTTGAATTAATAAATCGGCGCAGGGCGGCGTTTTGCCGTAGTGCGAGCAAGGCTCCAAGGTTACATAAAGCCGACTGGCTGGCAACAAACTTTTATCCGCTACGGCATTAATGGCATTAACCTCGGCGTGCGGTCCGCCGTATTGCTGGTGCCAACCTTCGCCGATTATTTTATTTTCGTGTACAATTACGCAACCAACCATGGGGTTAGGTGCCACCTTGCCCTGGCCCAGTAAAGCCAGTTCCAGGGCACGGCGCATAAATATTTCGTCGGAGGATGTCACTTGACTTTCTTATTTTTACAAAATTATAAAAGGAAACAGGAACCCTTACCTGCTGCGTGAAAAATATCCAAGATCTCATAAGCCATATCCGTACCGCCATTAGTAATATTTACGAAAAACCAGAGGCTGATGCCCTAGCTATGCAGGTTGCCGAACACGTATTGCAGCTTACGCGGTTGCAATTGAGCACCGAACGTCAAACTCCGGTAAACGAACAAACCTGGCTCAGCGTTGAAAAAATAATTAGCCGCCTGCAACAGCACGAGCCTTTGCAATATGTATTGGGAACGGCTCATTTCTACGGACTGGAACTAAAAGTATCGCCGGCTGTACTAATTCCGCGGCCCGAAACCGAAGAACTGGTAGATATTATTATTAAAGAAAATATTGCCGGCCACAATCTACAGGTGCTGGATATTTGTACCGGCAGCGGTTGTATTCCCATTGCCTTATCGGCGCACCTGAAGGCTCAAGCTGTGTACGGATTAGATATTTCGGAGCCAGCGCTGGCTGTTGCCCAACACAATGCTTTAAAGTACCAGCAGCCTGTAAAATGGCTTCAGCAGGATATTTTAGCCGGTCCGTTAAATTTACCACCTCGCAGCTTTGATATTATTGTGAGTAACCCGCCCTATGTGTTACAGCAGGAAAAAAGATTAATGCGCGCCAATGTAATTGATTTTGAACCGCACTTGGCTCTTTTTGTGCCCAATGAGGATGCCTTACAGTTTTACGAGCAAATTGCCATCCAAGCCCTAACCTTGCTGAAACCAACCGGTATTTTGTATTTTGAAATAAACGAGAATAAAGCTGCCAGTCTTACGCTTATGTTGCAGGAGATGGGTTATAAAACAATTAAAATATTAAAAGATATGTTTGGCAAAGATCGGTTTATTCGCGCCACAATTAATAGTATTTAATTTAGATGCTTTATTTTCCGGATAAACCTATAAATTTGCGTGCCGAAACAGATAATCAGGTTATTAGCCCAACTAGTTTGCTTAAGCAATTTCATTAAGGCAAGGTTTGAAAGTTAATTAATAAAATAGATAGGTTTCTGTTTTAAAATTATTAACCCAATGGCGTATAGAATAGCTAAACCTCCAAATACTTTAGAGGTTAACAAGTTAATCAGTCAGGGCAATAAACATTAAGTAAGCTTTCATAAAAGTTTAAAATTCTTTTTCTGTGTATAATAAATTATTTAACAAAGAAGCCACGCTGGCAGTAATCGGGTTAGGATACGTGGGATTGCCAATTGCTTTGGAATTTGCCCGTAAAATAAAGGTAATAGGTTTTGATATAAATAAAGCTCGCGTGGAGATGATGCGCAACAATGTAGACCCAAGCGGAGAACTGGAAGCCGAGGCGTTTACCGAGTGCGATATTACCTTTACTGATAATTTGGATGTACTGCGGCAAGCGCAATTTTTTATTGTGGCGGTACCTACTCCCATTGATGAGCACGCTATGCCGGACTTAAAACCCTTAATTGGGGCTTCTACTACCGTTGGCAAAGTATTGAAATCCGGCGATTATGTGGTGTATGAGTCTACGGTTTACCCCGGTTGTACCGAAGAAGATTGTATTCCCATTCTGGAAGAACTTTCGGGCTTGAAGTTTAAGCAGGATTTTAAAGTAGGCTATTCGCCGGAACGGATTAACCCGGGTGATAAAGAGCATACGCTGGCTAAAATCGTAAAAGTCGTTTCGGGTTGTGACGAAGAATCTTTGGATAATATTGCTAAAACTTACGAACTGGTTATTGAAGCCGGTATTCACCGGGCTTCTTCTATTAAAGTAGCCGAAGCCGCTAAAATTATTGAGAATACCCAGCGCGATGTAAATATTGCCTTAATGAACGAACTCTCGCTCATATTCGACCGGATGAAAATTAACACCTACGAAGTACTGGAAGCCGCCGGTACCAAGTGGAATTTCCTGAAGTTTTCACCGGGATTGGTAGGCGGACATTGTATTGGCGTAGACCCGTATTACCTTACTTACAAAGCCAAAGAACTGGGCTACGATGCCAAGGTAATTTTGAGCGGCCGGACGACTAACGACAACATGGGCGCTTACATTGCTAAAAAAACGGTGCAGTTTATGGTGAAGCAAGGCAAAGATATTTCCAAGGCGAAAGTGCTGGTGATGGGTGCTACCTTTAAAGAAAACGTAGGCGATATCCGCAATTCCCGGGTAGCCGATGTAATCAATGAACTGAAAGGCTTTTCGGTGAATGTAGACGTAATAGACCCTTTTGCTGATTCACAAGAACTGGAGCACGAATATGGCTTTGGCTTAATAGCAGAACCCGCCAAAGATTACGATGCGGTTATTGTAGCGGTAAACCACCGGCCTTATGCCAATCTGGAGCAAGCTTACTTTGAGTCTATCACTCAAGATAAAGCCGTGTTCATTGATGTGAAAGGCATTTACCGCGATAAAATAAATAGTAAATTAACTTACTGGAGTTTGTAGAATTAATAGGCTGATTTTTTGAATGTGCTGATTGTTAATTTAAAAGTTATCTAATAAGGCAGTAGCTAACCTAGGCAGATTTGTAGATATTTTAAAAATATTGCATATTCATTAAGTCATTATTTAGATGAGGCTCATGTTCAGCAAATTACCACATCAGCACATTAAGAAATTAGCACATTAACCCAAACACTCCGGATAAAAAGATAAACGTTGGAAACAAAAGGTAAAATATTGGTAACCGGTGGTGCTGGTTATATTGGCTCCCATGCCGTTATAGAATTGTTTCAGGCTGGTTACGAACCAGTAATTATTGATAATTTCGTCAATTCACAAGAATCTGCTTTGGCGGGTATTGCGGCTATTTTAAATACCGATGTAACTTGTCACCGTATTGATTGTACCGAAGTGGCTGCCTTACGGGAAGTTTTCCAAAACGAAGGGAATATTGCCGGCGTTATTCATTTTGCGGCCTATAAAGCCGTAGGCGAATCGGTACGCGAGCCCTTGAAATATTACCACAACAACGTTGGGTCTTTGGTAGCGCTGCTTCAGGTAATGGCAGAATTTAACGTTACCAACCTGGTGTTTTCTTCTTCCTGTACCGTTTACGGTGTACCCGATCAGTTACCCGTTACGGAAGAAACGCCGGTTAAAAAAGCCAATTCGCCGTACGGCAACACCAAACAAATCTGCGAAGATATTTTAACCGATCTGGCCAACAGCGACGGCAGTAAAATCCATACCATTGCCTTACGCTATTTTAATCCTATTGGCGCGCATCCGTCGGCTAAAATTGGTGAATTGCCGCTGGGCGTACCCAATAATTTAGTGCCTTTTATTACCCAAACCGCTATTGGCATCCGCGAGAAATTAACGGTATTCGGGACCGACTATGATACGTCAGATGGTAGTAATGTTCGGGATTATATTCACGTGGTAGACTTGGCAAAAGCGCACGTAGTAGCCATCGACCGGTTATTAGCGGGCAAAGCCAAACAGATTGAAATGTTTAATATTGGTACCGGTCAGGGAAATTCGGTGCTGGAAGTAGTAAAAACTTTCGAGAAAGTATCGGGCCAAAAGCTCAACTACGAAATTGGTCCGCGCCGCGCGGGCGATGTGCCTAAAATATACGCCGATGTAACCAAGGCAACCCAGGAACTAGGATTTAAAACGGAGTTAGGTTTGGAAGAAGGTTTAGCCAGTGCCTGGCAATGGGAACTGAACCTGAAAAACAATAAAAAGTAATACATGAAGATAGTAATTACCGGCGGGGCAGGATTTATTGGTTCGCACGTGGTGCGGTTATTCGTAACCAAATACCCTGAATACCAGATTTATAACCTTGATAAATTAACCTACGCCGGCAATCTCGAAAACCTGCGCGACATAGAAGATGCGCCTAATTATACTTTTATAAAAGGCGATATTGTAGACGCAGATTTTATTAACGGTTTGTTTCAGGAACACCAGTTTGATGCCGTTATTCATTTAGCCGCTGAATCGCACGTAGACCGTTCTATAACTGACCCGCTGGCGTTTGTTTTTACCAACGTAATAGGTACGGTTAATCTGCTAAATGCTGTTAAAGAATTATGGAAGGATAACTTTGCCGGGCATGTTTTCTACCACGTATCTACCGATGAAGTGTATGGTTCTTTGGGCGAAGATGGCATGTTTACCGAAGAAACTTCTTACGACCCGCGTTCGCCGTATTCTGCGTCTAAAGCCAGTTCCGACCATTTTGTGCGGGCTTATTACCATACTTATGGCTTGCCGGTAAAAGTATCTAACTGTTCTAATAATTACGGTCCCAACCACTTCCCGGAGAAACTAATTCCGCTGGCTATTAATAATATTCAGAATGGCCGGCCGGTGCCGGTTTACGGCAAAGGCGAAAATGTGCGCGATTGGCTGTACGTAAAAGACCACGCCACCGCCATTGATGCTGTTTTTCATAAAGGCGAGATTGGCGATACCTATAATATTGGCGGCGTAAACGAATGGAAAAATATTGACCTCATCCGGTTATTATGCGATATTATGGATGAGAAAACCGGTAAAGAAAAAGGTACTTCGCAACAACTAATTACGTTTGTAACCGACCGGGCCGGCCACGATTTACGTTATGCCATCGATTCTTCTAAAATAATGCGCGAGTTGGGCTGGCAACCTTCAGTAACCTTTGAGGAAGGGCTTTCTAAAACCGTAGATTGGTACTTAGCTAATACAGATTGGTTGCAGCACGTAACTTCCGGCAGTTATCAAGCCTATTACGAGCAGCAATACACCCGATAATATAATTATGAATTATAAATTAGAAATTATGAATGCACAATTGGGCACTTCGTATATTCTGATTCAATAATTAATTCATAATTCATCATTTCTAATTCATAATTAAAAAAATAGTGTACGAACAGCCATTTCACCAAGAGTCTTTAAAAAATAAATCATTTCTGATAACCGGTGGAGCCGGATTTATTGGTTCTAACTTAGTAGAGTACCTATTAAAATATGAAGCCGGTAAAGTGCGGATATTAGATAATTTATCGAATGGTTTTCGGAAAAATATTCAATTCTTTTTAGATAATCCGGCGTTCGAAGTAATTGAAGGTGATATTCGGGATGTAGAAGTTTGTACCCGCGCCTGTGCTGGTATAGATGTGGTACTGCACCAGGCGGCTTTGGGTTCCGTACCCCGCAGCATCAAAGACCCGGTTACCACCAACAACGTTAATATTGGCGGATTTGTAAATATGCTGCTGGCCGCCAAAGATCAGGGTGTAAAGCGTTTTGTGTACGCAGCTTCGTCGTCTACATACGGCGACAGCAAAGCCTTACCCAAGGTGGAAGATAATATTGGCAAGCCCTTATCGCCGTATGCGGTTACCAAATATGCCAATGAATTGTACGCCGATGTGTTTGGCAAAACCTACGGCATGGAAATTATTGGCTTACGCTACTTCAATATTTTTGGGCCGCGCCAGGACCCGAATGGCGCTTACGCCGCGGTAATTCCGTTGTTTATAGATGCGGTGCTAAAAGGTAATTCGCCGCGCATTAACGGCGATGGCGGCCAAACCCGCGATTTTACTTTCGTGGAGAACTGCGTGGAGGCTAATATCAGGGCTGCGCTGGTGCAGAACCCCGAAGCCATAAACCAGGTTTATAATATTGCCGTTGGTGATCGTACTTCGTTAAACGATTTGTTTAATATTTTAAAGGAAGAAGCTGGTTCTGATATTTCACCGGAATACGGCCCCGACCGGGCGGGTGATATTCGCGATAGTTTAGCCGATATTTCGAAAGCCCAAAGGCTGTTAGGGTATAATCCGCAGATCAGAATAAAAGAGGGGCTGCAAATAACCTTAGATTGGTTCCGCAATAACCAGGCGTTTATTTATAACGAGCAATAATAGTTGAATTACTGAATAGTTGAATGGTTAAATTGTTGAATGGTTACCGGAAATATAGGATAACAGGTAAGAGAAATTTGTACACTACTTGCCAAAGCTAAAATTAGGACACAACCATCCCGCAATTCAACCATTCAACTTTCCAGCAAATAAACCATGCAACTATTCAGCAATTCAACAATTTAACAATCAACGATTAAAAAACATGAAAGGAATTATTCTGGCTGGTGGCTCCGGCACCCGATTACATCCGCTCACGTTGGCCGTAAGCAAGCAATTAATGCCGGTTTACGACAAACCCATGATTTATTATCCGTTATCGATATTAATGATGGCCGGCATCCGGGAAATATTAATTATTACCACGCCGCACGATAATGAATTATTTAAAAAATTGCTGGGCGACGGCAGTAGTTTAGGGTGTAATTTCCAGTACGCCATTCAGGAGAAACCCAATGGCTTGGCGCAGGCTTTTGTAATCGGCGAAGAATTTATCGGTCAGGATAAGGTGGCGTTGGTGTTAGGCGATAATATTTTTTACGGAGCCGGCTTAGCCAAATTATTGCAAAGCAACAACAACCCCGAGGGGGGCGTGGTATATGCCTATCACGTAAACGACCCGGAGCGTTACGGTGTAGTAGAATTCGACGGAAACCAAAAAGCGCTTTCGATTGAAGAAAAACCCAAACAGCCCAAGTCTAATTACGCGGTGCCTGGGTTATATTTCTACGACAACGAGGTTATTCAAATTGCGAAAGATTTAAAGCCCAGCCCGCGCGGTGAATATGAAATAACCGATGTAAATCAGGAATATTTGCGCCGGGGCAAACTAAAAGTAGGTATTTTGGGGCGTGGCACGGCTTGGCTCGATACCGGTACTTTCGATTCGTTGATGCAGGCCGGTAATTTTGTGCAGGTAATAGAAGAGCGGCAAGGTCTTAAAATTGGCTGCATCGAAGAAATTGCTTATCGCATGGGCTTTATTGAGACGGAACAACTCCGGCAGGTAGCTACGCCGCTGGTAAAAAGCGGTTACGGTGAATATTTATTGCGCCTGTTGGAAGATAAAATAGTGGAGAAAACGGAAATTTAGGATTCCAGATTATTCAAAGAGCAGCTTAATACAAAGTTGCTCTTTTTGTTTCAGCTTTTTTAATTGTATTGTTTAAGGAATAATTACCCCCGCCAGAATACCTGTAAATATTACAGCATAAGGTGGAATTTTAGTTCGGAGGAGAAGCCCGAACGTTATTAGTATTACAGCAATATTCAGCGCCGAAGATTCGATTGGGTGAAAAAGTAACAGGGCCGCCGCGCACACCATACCAGAACTAACGGCATTTATTCCTTCTAAAGAGGCTTTGATAAACCGGTATTTTTTAAGTTCTTCCCAGAACCGAATAATAAAGAAAATCAGAAAAGTGCCGGGTAAAAAAATACCGGTAGTAGCTACAAAAGACCCCAGCATTTGTCCCCAGAAACCATAGCCCCGCATGGCCAGCGTACCAATATATGTACAAAATATAAAGGTAGGGCCCGGAATAGCCTGGGCTAAAGCATAACCCGATAAAAATTCCTGAGAAGTTAAATATCGCTTAAATTCTACAAACTCGGTGTACATGAGCGGAATAAGTACCTGGCCGCCCCCAAATATCAGGCTGCCGTTCCGGTAAAAATTCTCGAACAGCCGAACCGGTAACCAGCGGGTAGCACCCCCCAGTGCCGCCGCAAAAATGAGGACTGCGCCAAATAAAATAAAATTGCGCCAGTCTATATTTAGCTTTTTGTTTTGCTCTTTCGGGTGTTTTCTAAACCTTAAAGAGGTGGTAAAAGCACCGGCTAATAATAAAGCCGGAAAAACCCACGGCGAATTAAAAAAGTAAGAAATAATTGCCGAGGTTGCCATTAAAAAAATGCTGGTTTTGGTAGCAATTACTTTGGTGCTTATCCGGTAAGCGGCAAAAGCCACAAACCCTACCGCTATAGGCTGAATAAACCGCAAAAAATGGAGCGAAATATTGTGCCGGGTCAGGTAAGTCATGGCTAACCCTACGGCGGTCATAAATAGGGCAGTAGGCGTAATCCAGACAATTAAAGTGAGATAAGCCAGATTAGCGCCGCCTACGCGGTAACCAATGGCCGTTAAGGTTTGGGTAGAAGTAGGGCCAGGCAATATTTGGCACAAGGCATTTAATTCAATTAAATCTTTCTCCGTCAGGTACCGGCGCTTTTCCACCATTAATTTAAGTATCATGGCAATGTGGGCCTGCGGACCCCCAAAAGCGGTTAGGGCCAGTTTTAAAACATCTTTCAGAAAAATATAATGGCGGAGGCTCAAACTAAGGGGCTGGTTATTAGAAATACGTTGTTCAATAGAAGTTAATTTCATAATTACCCGCGCTATGCCTGACTATATTTTTAGCTTTAAATGACCTGGGTTAAGAACTTGGTATTGAAGTAAGTAATTTCTGTGGCTAATTAAAACTAAAAAATTAAATTATTATTAACATCCTGCTACTGGCTTACATTAAGTGGTCTCATAAAAAAAGAACCGGGTACAAAAAGCTACCTTATTGGTAAACTTTTATGCCCGGTTCAGGTTTTCAGAAATGCTCTTTTTATCTGTTAACAAGCTTTTTTTAGAAATAGAAAACAAATTATTTTTTAAGCAAGCCTAATTCTATCAGGCGTTCGGTTAAAAACTCGCCGGCGGTAATGTCGGTGTAAGCTTTGGGGTTTTCGGCATCAATGCAGCTTTCCAGGCAGGTTAAATCCATTTCGGTACGCGGGTGCATAAAAAACGGAATAGAGTAACGGGAAGTATGCATGAGTTCGCGTGGCGGGTTTACCACCCGGTGAATCGTAGATTTTAATTTGTTGTTGGTATGCCTCGATAGCATATCGCCTACGTTTACCACCACTTGTTCCGGCAAAGCCGTTATAGGTATCCATTTGCCATCGCGGCGCAGTACTTGTAAACCATCGGCGCTGGCGCCCATTAGCAGCGTAATCAAATTTATATCGCCGTGTTCGGCGGCTCTTACGGCATCGGCCGGTACGCTATCCGGGTTTTCAATCGGGAAATAATGAATCTGGCGCAGAATGCTGTTGCCGTTATGCACTTTGTCGTCGAAATAATTTTCTTCCAGATTTAAGTAAAGCGCAATGGCCCGCAACATATTCTGGCCGGCTTTTTCGAGGGCTTTATAAGCAGTGAGGGTATTCTCTTTAAATTCCGGTACTTCGTCGGGCCAGATATTTGCCGGGTAATTTTCGGCTTTAAGTTCTGCTACGGACAGCTCCTGGCCCACGTGGTAAAATTCTTTTAAATCGCCGGTGTTGCGGCCTTTGGCGTGTTCTTTACCTTTACCAATGTAGCCGCGCTGGCCCGCTAATTCTGGTTTTTCGTACTTTTGTTTTACTTCGTCGGGTAAAGAAAAGAATTTTTTAACCGATTCGTATAAATCGCTGGTAAGGGTATCGCTTAAACCATGGTTGCGGATAGCCACAAAACCAATCGTTTGGAAAGCTTCTCCTAAGTCCTGCACAAATTTATTTTTCTGCTCCGCATTGCCCGATGTAAAATCATGCAAATCCAGCGAAGGTATTTTTTCTACTAACTGGTCGTTCATATCGTATACTTATAATAATCACAAATAATGGGGGGAAATAAACCCTGCAAGTTACCAAATTTTATAATTTTGATTTACTGTTTAACCATTATTAACGTTACCAAACTATGAAGAAACTAATGATTTTTGCCGCCCTAACAGCGTCCGTTAATTTTACCGCCTGTAATTCAGGTAATAAAGGGCAAACCGAAGCCGAAACAACTGAAACCGGGCAAAGTGCAGGTGAAGCAACCACCACCGCCACTGATACTTCGGCAACGGGTGGTACCGGTACCGTAATGGAAAAGAATGGCCTGAAAGTTTATTCTTTTAATACCTCGCCTAAGTTTCCGGATGCCGACCTGGATTTGGAAGAACCAGACGATGATAGCAAAGTGCCGTCCGGCGAAGTTAAATTTGTTTACGAACTGAAAAATTACCAGTTAACGGCCCAAACCGCCGAAGGGCCCGCCCACCAGGATCACGCCAACTCCAAAGAAGGTCAGCACATTCATAATATTGTAGACAACGAGCCTTATACCGCGCATTACACTACCTCTTTTACCAAACCTATAAAAGATGGCAGTCACGTAATATTATCTTTCCTGTCGCGCTCTTACCACGAAAGCTTAAAGCACAAAGATGCTTATGACTTGAGCGTAATTAACGTAGGAAATAGTACTACCGGGCCAGGCGCTAACTTTGATGAAGATGGGAAACACCTGTTTTACAGCCGGCCAAAAGGGGATTATACGGGTAATGATACCAAAAAAGTAATGTTGGATTTCTACCTGGTAAATACCGACCTGTCGGAGAATGGCAATAAAGTACGAGCTACTATTAATGGCACCGAGTTTATGCTGCACGAATGGCTGCCTTATACCATAGAGGGTTTGCCTATGGGCGAAAATACCATTAAATTAGAGTTATTAGATAAAGATGGCAAGGTAGTGCCAGGACCATTTAATACCGTAGAGCGTAAATTTATGCTGAAAGCTTCTTAATATTTTCTTAACCCTTAAGAGGTTTAAGTCAGGTAAACTTGGATTTAATCTATATTTTCAGGTTTATCTGGCTTTTTTATTTTTATATTAAATTAATATTCCATTCTGTTTGTTTAAACTGAAAATAAATTCATACTTTTAGTATTATTTTAATTTCAGTTATGTGGTATAAAAATTTTACGCTTGTAGCTTTTCTGTTCTGTATGGCCTTTTTGGCCAAAGCACAAAACCCCGAAATAGGTGAGAAAGAGGTAATTGGGTACGATTCGGTGTTGCAAAATTTAGGGCCGGCTATTAATACCCGTTTTACCGAAGTGCGACCTGTTATTTCGCCGGATGGTAAAACCTTGTACTTTGCCCGGCAATTCTTCCCTAAGAACAAAGGTGGCCAGCAAGATGAGCAGGATATTTGGTATTCTACCCGCTCCAACACCAAAGAACAAAAATGGTCGGAAGCCCGCAGTATGGGTTCGCCGGTTAATACCGCTGATCCTAACGGCGTTTGCGCTGTAACACCCGATGGCAACTCCTTGTTGCTCATTAATAATTATAACCCTGATGGTTCGATGGTAATGGAAGGCGCTTCTATTACTACCCGCACCAAAAAAGGCTGGAGCCTGCCGGCCAAGGTGAATATTTTGAATTATTACAACACCAATAAAGAAAACGTAGATTATTTTTTGTCGAACTCCGGTAAAATATTGCTGATGGCCATTGAGCGCGAAGAAAGCGTAGGTGAATTGGATTTATTTGTGAGCTTTCAGCAAAAATTTGGCGTTTGGACGAAGCCTTTAAATTTAGGAAAACAGGTAAACTCCGGTAAAGCTGATTTTGCACCTTTCCTGGCAGCCGACGAAAAAACCCTTTACTTTGCTTCGGAAGGTCATAAAGGTTTTGGTAAAAGCGATATTTTCTATGCCAAGCGCCTCGATGATACCTGGCAGAACTGGTCGACACCCGTAAACTTAGGGCCTAATGTAAATACCCCAGACTGGGAGGCTTATTATACCGTATCGGCAGCTGGTACCGATGCTTACCTGGTTTCGTCGAAAGAAGGCACCCAGGGCTCGCGCGATATTTTCCGGATTGCTACCAAAGAGCGTTTCAAACCGGAAGCAGTAATATTGGTAACCGGTAAAGTAATTGACAAAGCTACCGGCAAGCCGATTGATGCCAAGATTGTGTACGTAGAGTACCCGAGCGGCAAAGAAATTGGAACAGCTCGTACCAACCCTAAAGACGGTAGCTACACCATTGTATTACCCAAAGGTACCAAGTACGGCTACCGCGCCGAAGCCGAAGGTTATATTGCCATGAACGAAGAAGTAGATGCCATTGACACCAAAGCTTACAAAGAAGAATCGAAAGATTTAGAACTGGTAGCAAAAGAAGTAGGCGGAAAACTTAACCTGAAAAATTTGGTGTTTGACCGCGGTAAATACGATTTACTGGAAAGCTCATTTACCGAGTTAGATTTACTTGTGAAGCACATGACCGATAATCCAACCATGGAGATAGAAGTCCAGGGCCATACCGATAACCAAGGTGATGCCAAGTTAAACGTACAACTATCGCAGAATCGGGTTAACGAGGTACGGAAATATTTAATTGCCAAAGGTATTGATAAGAAGCGTATTCGGGCTCGTGGTTACGGTGGTTCCAGACCAATATACAGCAACGCGAAAGAAGAAACCCGGAAGATGAACCGCCGCGTAGATTTCGTGATTCTGAAGAAATAATTTATAGTTAATGGCTGATAAAAATAGAAACAGCCATATAATAAAAAAGGCGCTGCAAATATTTGCAGCGCCTTTTTTATTATTACAGTCTAGTTACCGGCTTCCAACTACTTATCCATAGCCTGCCCCCTGACAGGCTATGAAATTGCAAGTTTTGGGTTCGGCCTGTCAGGGCACAGGCCGGGGAGTGGTAAACCTGCCAGAGAATATAAAAAATGCACAAAAAATATTTTCTGCTCCTTTTTAACTATTATAGTCCAGATACCTGCTACCAAATACCTATTACCAGATACCAAAATCCTTTAGTAAGCCCGGGCAAAATATACCCGGCGGGCAGATGGTTTACCGGTAACCATACAGGTGCCTTCTTCGGGCTGCGTATCTAAAGCAATGCAGCGAATAGTTGCTTTGGTTTCTTCTTTAATGCGCTCCTCTGTTTCGGAGGTGCCATCCCAATGAGCCAGCACAAAACCCCCTTTGGTATCCAGGACTTGCTTAAACTCGTCGTAAGAATCTACTTTAGTGGTATTTTCTTCCCGGAATTTAAAAGCCTTCTGGTAAATATTTGTCTGGATAGCTTCTAATAATTCTTCTACTTTGTTTTCAATATTTTCCAGGGGGTAAGCAGCTTTTTCTTTGGTGTCGCGGCGGGCTACTTCTACGGTGCCGTTTTCCAGGTCGCGGGCGCCAATGGCAATGCGCACCGGTACACCCTGCAACTCGTACTCGGCAAATTTCCAGCCGGGCTTTTGCGTATCGCGGTCGTCGAACTTTACCGAAATACCTTTGGCTTCCAGCGCTTTCTTTATTTGTTTCGCTTTCTCGCTGATTTGCTGTAACTGCGCATCGTTAAAGAAGATTGGTATAATTACTACTTGTATAGGCGCTAATTTAGGCGGCAGCACCAAACCTTCATCATCGGAGTGCGCCATAATTAAAGCGCCCATTAAACGGGTACTCACGCCCCACGACGTTCCCCATACGTATTCCAAACCGCCTTCTTTCGTCGCAAATTTTACATCAAATGCTTTGGCAAAATTCTGTCCTAAAAAGTGCGAAGTTCCGGTTTGTAAGGCTTTGCCATCCTGCATTAAACTTTCGATGCAATAAGTTTCTAAGGCCCCGGCAAAGCGCTCGTTGGGCGTTTTAATACCTTTTACCACCGGCACTGCCATAAAATTTTCGGCAAAGTCAGCGTATACATCCAGCATTTGTTCGGTTTCGGCAATAGCTTCTTCGGCAGTAGCGTGGGCGGTATGGCCTTCCTGCCATAAAAATTCGGCGGTACGCAAAAACAAACGGGTACGCATTTCCCAACGCACCACGTTGGCCCATTGGTTAATTAACAAGGGTAAATCGCGGTAAGATTGCACCCAGCCTTTATACGTATTCCAGATTACGGTTTCGGAAGTTGGGCGCACAATTAGTTCTTCTTCCAGTTTAGCATCCGGGTCAACCACTACACCGCTGCCGTCTTCGGCATTTTTTAAACGATAGTGCGTAATTACCGCGCATTCTTTGGCAAAGCCTTCAACGTGGCTGGCTTCTTTGCTAAAGAAAGATTTTGGAATAAAAAGCGGAAAGTAAGCATTGGTGTGGCCTGTTCTTTTAAACATGTCATCGAGCACCCGTTGCATCTTTTCCCAGATAGCATAACCGTAAGGTTTTATTACCATACAGCCCCGCACCGGAGAGTTCTCGGCCAAGCCGGCTCTTTTAACTAATTCGTTGTACCACAGAGAGTAATCTTCGCTTCTTTTAGGTAAGCTTTTGCTCATTTTTATTCTTATATTTGTAGTATATTAAAACTTATGGGTTTGGTACAAGTTTTGCTATATAAAAATAAATATTAGTTGCACCAATCTGGGTCAAAATTACGTTAATAAATAACATAACTGTTACCTGGAAGCGCGATTGTCTTTAAATTTTGTTCCAGGTATTATTCATTATCAGCAAGGCCATGAAAAATATAAACAAATTACTTTTAATACCCGCGTTTGCGGCCCTGGCAGTTGGGTGTAGCAGCCCCGTTGCCTTTCAGTCTTCTGAATACGACGATGTTTATTATTCTTCTAAAGATAACACGGTTATTCAGGACAGGGTAGTTGCTTCTGCTGATACTGAATCTGCGGTAGCAGAACAGGCACCAGAAGAAAATGCAGTGCCTAATCCGGAATATTCAGAGAAAAACAGCGGTACGGGTTATAGTTCGCGCGATTATGCGAATACAGAAGATTATTATTCTGATGATTACTTATACTCGTTGCGGCGTTATGCGCCTTACCGGTCTGGCCTTTCTTACTACGATTTAGCTTACTCAGATTACTGGTATAACCGCAGCCCTTACCTGTATGGCCGTTCTTCGTTTTACGATCCGTTTTATTCCCCATATTCTTATTACGATCCTTTTTACAGCCCTTACGATTATGGGTTTAGATATCCGCGCATATATACTGGTTTAACCGTGGTAATCGGCCGGCCTTATTATGGTGGTTTGTACGGCGGTAATCCATATTATGGTGGCTATGGTGGTTACGGTGGTTTTAACCGGGGTTGGTTTGGCGGTGGCAACCGGTATTATGCTGGTAACGGCTGGTACCGCAACGATACCAATGCACCAACTAAAGTACAGTATGGACCGCGCCGCGAGCGTAGTGTAGTACCAACCGGAAGCGCCGGTACCAACAACACCGGTGCCCGTCCGCGGGGTGATGGTGGTAACGTTGTGCCAGGTGGCGGCGGTGGGGTAGTTGCTCCCGGCGATAACCGGGGTGCTCGTCCTGCCAATGCAGATGTTCGCTCTACCCGTTCCCGAGCTACCAGTACCGAGGGTACACCAAATGTAGAAGGTACTAGTCGTAATACATCGCCGGATATGGCCCGGCCAACAAATTCTCCTGAAAGAGCTACGCGCGTGGGCCGCCAAGGCCGGAACGATGAAAACCTTTCCGGAAATGAGGCCGAACGTACTACCGTACAACCTGGTGAACGTCCTTCGCGCCGTGCCCGGATAGAAACCGATAATTATAATATTCCGGATCAGCCACGCAACGTAGAAGAACGCCCAGCGGTACGTCCGCGTAGTGAGCGGCGAAATATGGAGAATTACACCCCGGCTACTACCCAGCCACAACGCCGCGAGTATGAACCGCAGCGCCAGGAGCGGGTTCGTCCGGAACCTACTTACCAGGCTCCCCGTCGGGAAAGAACGTATGAGGCACCACGTTATGAAGCACCTCGTTCTTACGAACAGCCCAGCAGTCGGCCCTCTTCGGGCAGCAGCAACGATGGTGGTAGCAATAGTGGCGGCAGTAGTGGCGGCCGTGGTGGCCGGCCCCGAAACTAATTAGTTACGTTTAGCTTTAAATTATCATGAAATCGATTAATATTTTAACCGGGGTGGCATTGCTTTGCCTCTCCGGTACAGCAATGGCCCAAAACGAAAACGACGCGCTGCGTTATTCCCGGTTGGGTTTAGGCGGAACTGCCCGTGTGCAGGCTATTGGTGGCTCGCAAGTAGCCCTTGGGGCCGATGCCGGCAACTTAGCGGGTAACCCGGCTGGCCTGGGTTTTTACCGGCGGTCTGAGTTTACTTTTACCCCGGGCATTCAGTTTGGCAATACCAACAGTACCGTAGATGGCAATAAGTCTGTAGATCAGCGCCAAAATTTGCACCTTTCGGGTTTGGGCTTGGTATTTGGCCGCCGTAAAAGCGATGGTACCGAAGGTGCCTGGCGGGGTGGCGCCTTTGGCATTGGCTTTACCAGGCAAAATTCTTTTCAGCATAAGTTTAATTACCAACGCGCTGCCAGTGGCGCTACCATTGTGGAATCGCTGGCCGAAAGTGCCAACCGCTACGGCATTGGCGATACCAATTTTGAGAACCGCGAAGGATTAGCTTATGAAACTTTCCTGATAAATTACGACCAGGATGCAAAAGAATATTATGCTACCAACCGGATTGGCGTAGTGCAGCAGTCGGAAGATGTGCTGAGCCAGGGTGCGCAAAACCAGTGGGATTTTTCTTATGGGGCCAGCTACCGCGATAAATTATACTTAGGTGCTTCTATTGGGCTCTCTACGCTGCGCTACAACCAGGTTAGTACTTTTAAAGAAGCAGAAAATAATAGCACCACGGTTTTCCAGAACCTGACTTTGCGCGATGAGTTTACCACCACCGGTAATGGTATAAATGGCCGGCTGGGCGTTATTTTTAAACCTACTGATTTATTCCGGGTAGGAGCCAGCATCCAAACGCCCACTTATTACGCCATGAACGATAGTTACCAAACTTCTTTGCAAGTGCAGGAGTTTGAAAACCATGATGTAAGCACCGATCCGGGCGAATACAGTTATAACCTGACTACGCCCATGCGCCTGAATGGCGGATTAGCCTTTATCCTAGGTAAAAACGGATTTATCTCCGGCGATTTGGAATACGTGGATTACAGCAAAGCCCGGTTAAACGATGATACTGATAGCGATGTTTTTCGTGCGACCAATAACCGGATAAGCACCGATTTTAAATCGGCTGTAAACCTGAAATTGGGTGCCGAAGGCCGTTACGATATTTTCCGGTTGCGGGCGGGTTACGCTTTGTTAGGCGACCCTTATAAAAATGGCACCATCGACCGGAAGCAATCAATTATTACCGCCGGGGCCGGTATCCGGCAAGCCAATTATTTTGCCGATTTGGCTTTTGTTACCTCATCGGCTAACTCGGTTTACTCGCCGTACACCCTTAACGATGTAGCCGACCAGCCAGTAGTTAATACCAAAAGCCGGGTCAATAATTTATTATTTACCGTTGGCTTAAACTTTTAAGTTAGTTATTGCCTAAATAAAAAAAGGAACTGCTGTTGAGCAGTTCCTTTTTTATGATTTATGCTGAAAAATACTGTGGCGTCAATTATTTTGGCCAGCAGAAATAATATTCTCTTATGTAGAAATTGCGCTTTAAACAGCGTTCCTGTCATCCTGAGCTGGTCGCAGGATCTGTAACAGCATTGTAAAGTGAAATTTAGCTATTTCGATAAGCTCAACAGGACCGCAATATTTTAAGCGCATATTCTACTTAGTAACAGTATACTATTGCAAAATATTCCTCTGGGTAAATCTTACTTCTGGGTTTTTACTTCGTAGCGCATCCGCACCAGCACCGAGTCATTCTTTTCAGCATCAAAAGCTTTATCGAAGCCGGCAATCCGGATAATGCCCGATTTGGTGTTGTTACGGAAAGCAATTAATTGGTTTTTACTTAAACGCGGCAACACTTCGGTAGGAGTTGCACTGCTATTGGCATAAACACTGGTCAATGCTTCTTCGGTGCGGATATCGCTAAAGTCGGCGGGCGTAAGCGGCGTAGTCTTGAACCGGATGCCAGCTCCTGGCACCGCCTGCAACGAAATACTTTTATCGGTTAGTTGGCTAAAATAAAAATCGACTTTATTCTTAATTTCGGGATTATTGCGGCCGGCATAGCCCGGGTAAGCCGTACCATCAGCTAAAGAAAAATACCGCAGGTTCTCAACCGCCGATTTTTGGTAAAAATAGCTCGAATAAGTATAAAAAGGTTGCCGGGCGGCATTGCTGGAGGTGGTTGTAAGGGTATATTTTCGTTCGTAAACCGTATTTTTTTCGTCGGTAACCGTAAACCGCCAGGTTTCTTTACCATTTAGGCTGCGAGTAGCAAACGTGAAAAATAAACCAAACTCCGGTACATTTAAGGTAGAGTCCAGGTAAGTAAGCGAATCTTTGTTGTCGTAGATGCGGGTAATTTTAAAGTTTTTTAAGGTGTTGCCGGTGCCGGTTTCGGCATAAACCGAGGTGGAGAGAATATTACCCCCGGTTACGGATTGGTTACCGGTAATTAGCCCATTGCCCGCGGCAAATAATAACCGGGTGCGGGGTTCCGGACTATCGCAGCTGGTAAAAAGCAACACGCAGAGGCTTAATAAATAAGATAATAAAACAGATTGTGGGCGCATTTATATTCTAAATTTCTTCTTGAGACTTACTTAATACTTAGTATTTAACGAAGGAATTAGTAAAATTAGCTTATATACCACTATAAAGCTGCATTAACCCATCTGTTTAAGTATTATAATATTGCAGCGCCTCTATTTTAAAGATGTAATTATTTGAAATGACTACAGCTAATCTTTTTCAGTTTTGAGAATAATCAGGTAAATGTAGTTATTTCCGCAGCAGGCCATATTTTACAATGCACCAAATAGCCCAAATGCCATCGCGCCAATTAATTTTTTTGCCTTGCTCGTAGGTGCGGCCATAATACGAAATACCCACTTCGTACACCCGAATGCCTTTAATCCGCGCCATTTTAGCGGTTACTTCGGGCTCAAAACCAAACCCATTTTCCTGCAGGTTAATATTTTGCAGCATTTCGCGCCGGAATAATTTATAGCCGCTTTCCATATCGGTCAGGTTCAAGTCGGTAAACATGTTGGAGAGAAAGGTTAAAAATTTATTGCCAACAGAGTGCCAGTAAAACAGCACCCGGTGCGCTTGCCCGCCCTGAAAACGCGAACCATACACCACATCGGCCTTGCCTTTTAAAACCGGTTCCAGCAAAATATTAATTTCTTCGGGGTCGTATTCCAAGTCGGCATCCTGAATAATAATGCAATCGCCGGTAGCTAATTTAATGCCCGTCCGGATGGCCGCCCCTTTTCCCCGATTCTGCTCATGCCTGATTAACTGAATATTTTCGCCGGTATATTCCTGTATAAAATTCTGAATGCGGGCCGTAGTTCCGTCGCGTGAACCATCGTCTACTACCAATATTTCTTTCTGAACAGAAGCGTTTAGTTTTAATTGGGTAATGGTTTCCAGTACCGGCCCAATGGTGGCGGCTTCGTTATAAGCCGGAATAATAATGGTTAGTTTGTGAATACTCAAAGCTTAAAGTTCGTGTAAATTAAGTTTAAGGTCTTTACAAACTGCTAACGCGGCCACCATCTACCTGCATGCTAACGCCGTTGATGTAAGCGGCGGCCGGCGTAGCTAAAAAGGCCGCGGCAGCGGCTACTTCTTTCGACTCGCCAAAGCGGCCGGCCGGAATATTTTTCAACATATCGGCTTCAATTTCGGCTACGGATTTGCCCGATTTTTCGGCTCTGGCCTGAATTAAAGAGGTATGCCGACCGGTAATAGTAGCGCCCGGCAACACATTATTTACAGTTATGTTAAAAGGCGCTAACTCAAAAGATAAGGTTTTGGCCCAATTGGCTACCGCGCCCCGGGTAGTATTCGAAACGCCTAAACCTGGCAGCGGCTGCTTAACCGAAGTAGAAATAATATTAATAATCCGGCCGTAGTTAGCCGGCTTCATTAAAGGCACAACTGCCTGCACCAATATATGGTTGCAAATTAAATGACTGGCAAAGGCTGCTGTAAATTCTTCTAATTTCGCTTCCAGAATAGGGCCGCCAGCCGGGCCGCCCGTGTTGTTCACTAAAATATGCACGGCGGTTTTCTGTTGCACATACTGTTGTATTTTCTCGGCTAATATTTCGGGTTGGGTAAAATCGGCAACAATATAATCGTGTTGCTGGCCTTGGCTGGTGTCGAGTTCGGCTACGGTGGCTTTTAACTTTTCTTCGTTGCGGGCTACCAAGGTTACCGAAGCGCCCAGTAACGCTAATTCTACCGCCGTGGCTTTGCCAATGCCTTGGGTACTGCCGCAAACAATGGCTTGTTTCTGGTGTAAGTTTAAATCCATGCCTAAATTTAGTTGTTATTTGTTAACCGTTGTTCGGTATCGGCAAATAAGTAATTAGGCTTAATATTTTTTAGCTCTTTTTAATAAAGGAGGTTATTAGCTGCAAGTTTTATAGTTCTGGTAAATGCTTTTTTATACTTTTAGCCGTATAAATTAGCTTGCTATAAAAACAGTATTGCTTTGGTAAGCACCAAACCAATTAACGAACAACGATTAACGAACAACGCCATGATAACCAGACCTTTTAATTTTCAGAAGTGGATTGATGAGCACCGGCATATTTTAAAGCCCCCCGTTGGCAATGCCCAGGTATTTAAAGACAACCAGGATTTTATTGTGATGGTGGTGGGCGGCCCAAACTCGCGTAAAGATTTTCATTACGACGAAGGCGAAGAATTCTTTTACCAGATTCAAGGTGATATAAACGTGCGGATTATTGAAGATGGCAAGCCCGTGGATGTGCCGGTAAAAGAAGGCGAAATATTTCTGTTGCCAGCTAAAGTGCCGCATTTGCCGCAGCGGCCCGCTAACACCATTGGGCTGGTAATTGAGCGTTACCGACAGCCCGGCGAGCAGGATGGCTTTTTGTGGTTCTGCGAAAATTGCGGCGAAAAGCTGTACGAAGAATATTTAGAGGTAACCGATATTGTAAAGCAATTGCCCGAAGTAATGAATAAATTTTATGCTTCGGAAGATAAACGCACCTGCAAAAACTGCGGTACCGTAATGGAACCGCCAAAACCGCCTAAGGCAACGTAATATTATTAAACAGCACCCGCCGTAATAGCGGTTTCAATATTTGAAATTATCCTGAATGTACTGGTGTTATAAGTATGAATTAAGCCGAAAAGATTAATTTTGCCGGCAGTAAATAATTCAGAAACACTAGATTTATAAATATGAAAGTAGAATTAAGGCGCGTAAACGAAGCCTTTCATTTTGAAGCAGTAGGTACCGCTGGCGTACCCGTACATATAGATGGCTCGCCGGACATAGGCGGTGAAAATGCTGGTGCCCGGCCTATGGAAATGATATTAATGGGCTTAGGTGGTTGCAGCGCCATTGATATTGTATTAATTCTGCAAAAGCAGCGCCAGGTAATTGAAGACATGAGTATTAGTATTGAAGGCGAGCGGGTACCCAACGAAACACCTTCGGTTTTCAAAAATATTCATGTGCACTACAACTTTAAAGGCGACCTGAACGAAGATAAAGTTAAACGGGCGATTGAATTATCAATGGATAAATATTGCTCCGTTACGGCTATTCTAAATAAAACCGCCGTTATTACCCATTCTTTCTCTATAAACTAAAAGCGGCCCCTTGGGGCCGCTTTTAGTTTATCTGACAGGTTGTTGCCGTAGGCTGATGCTTTTTATTAAAAGCTAATCCATGTTTTTGCGTCTTTGGCACTAACCAAATCGTAGCTATTGGGGCCAACCTGTATTACATAGTAGCCTTCTGGTATAATTAATTGCGCGCGGGTAGCATCCACAACAGCTTCGGCCGCCGCAGGCGGGGTGCCAAATTCTGCACCGTCGTAAGCAAATACTATTCTGCCATCGTTTCTAAACTGAGTTCTGATTGCTGGCCCGAAAAAATCATCCGCTGTCCAGAATATAAATCCGTCATAAGGCGGATCGGGTTGTTTATAAAAAGTAATAATTTCGAAGCCATTAATATTGTTTACACCAAAAGCATCTTCTACCCCTTCAACAGTAAAACCTGTAAAGTTTACCCAATATACCCCGTTAGGCGGGTTGTTATAGAACCGGCGGGCAGCTTGTAAATCTACGGCAGCAGGACTGGTAGATTCCCGGATGGTACCGGCCACGTTATTAACCGTAAACTGAATAGTTTTATTACTGGCATTATATTGCATGGCACTCAGGCCGGTAATGTTGGTGCTGCCCACCGCAAATGGCGTTAAAAATTCAATGCCCGCTTCGGTATAATAATATTCTGTAGTAAAGGATTTGGTAGTGCCGCCTTCAGAATAAGTTATGGTAATTTGCCGCAGGTTGGTATCCGCCGAAAAATCAAACGTTTGGTTAGCAATAAGTAACCGTTTAAAATAAGTGGTAAAATTATTTATACTTTCAAAGGTCTTTACGCTTTCGGCTATCCGGCTAATAAAATTATCGGCTCCGTCTTTAGTGGCTTTGGTTAAAACCAGGCGGCTGCCCTGCAAATTACCTTTCAGGGTAATTGTTTCGGGCGTTACCGATTCAAACGAAAATTCAAAATCAGAATATTTACCAGCTCCTACATCGCCGTTGCTTTGTCTGGGATCGGGATCGGCCAAAATGTGCATGTAATTATACGTATCGAATATTAAAGCCGGCTGCTGCATGGCTTTTAAACGATAGGTACTTTCGAGTGGTGTAGCTGCCGTGTTGGCGTTAATATCGCTTGCCATAGACAGGCGATCGTTGGCGTTAAACTTAATGAAAAAGCTGTACGCCGCGCCGCCCGCCGGGTATAAAATGGCTTTCCAGCCGTTTTCAGCGCCTACTAATTGGTTTTTGTAATCGCTAAGGGTTTGGTTCAGGCGTTCATCCGGCCGTTCGCCGGGGGCAATCTCGTCTTTGTTGTCGCATGCCGAAAGCAGCAAAATCAGCAGCAGACCCAAGTGTAATATTTTTTTCATATTAATAATTCTGATTTAACTAAACCGGCCGTTTTATAAAGCATTAATAGCAGCTTGGGCCTTGGTTTGCAAGCTATAAAAATCAATCTTCCAGGCTTCTTTAAAATACCGTACCACCAGTTCTTCTTTGCGTCTTAAAAGCGGTTGGGCCGATGCCGGAGCGCTGTTAACCATAGTATTAAAACCAGTACGGCCTTCGGTTAGCATCAGGGCAATCATTTCTACAAAATCGTCTTTTACGTTGTTGCGGGCGTATTGCGAAACAAAACCGCGGGAGCGGGCATCGGCCAACGAGTAATCGAACCAGTTGGCGGTGTAAGCCGGCGTAATGCTGGCATATTCTGCCGGAAACATAATGGTTTCATGTAAAATATGGCCGTACTCGTGATGTATGGTTTGCAACATCTGTTTTACCTGAAACTTATCTTTTTTGTCGAAATCGTTTATAACATACAATATTATTTTCCGGCCAGATTCGGCGGTACCTAGTGTTATGGTGCCATCGGTGTTAAATTGAGGGCTACCCACCAGCACAAACTGCCGGGGTGCTAAACTTTTAATAAAATTAGCGCCGCCTTCCTGCTCAAAAGGTTCTATCCATGTTTTTTTAATGGTTTCCATTACCGGAATAATTTTGTCTTCGCGGGGCGGGGTAAGTACTTTGTCTAAAGCCAGTTCGTACCGGTCGAAGCGGTATTTTACTTCAATGTTGTAGGGCTTCAGGTAGTTTTCGTCAATCCAGTTATCTACTGGCCCTTTAACCCAGCTATCGCCGCCCAAGCCGGTAATAGGCATATCTAAATTATCGTCGTCTTCGGAACAGGCTGTTATAAAACCTGCCATAAACAACAACAGCAATAAGGGTAATTTATTTATTTTCATTTTAGTACTTTTTGCTTTTAACGTGGATTTTGTTCGATACCGGCCAGCACTACTTCCTGCGGTAACTGAAGTACCCGGCGCGGATCGTCAGGACCAACAGTAATAACCTGGCCATCGGTGGTAGGGTGTTCAACGGTAATATTATGTCGTAAAATATCGAACCAGCGCATGCCCTCCTGTACAAATTCGGCGGCTTTAAAATCAAGCAGTGTGCTTAGTAACCCATCTTTTACGTTGGTAGTGCCATAAAAATTCCGGAGTTTTATATTGGTAATATTGTGGGTAGTAGCGCTGTAATTTTCAATGCGGGTACTGGCGTATAAATTAAGATCGGTGCGGGCAGCTTCCAGGTTACCTAATTCCAGGTTAGCTTCGGCGCGGTTAAACAACACTTCTTCGGCGGTAAACAACGGAAAAATGGTGTAGCCTACCCCAATATTGGCATTGGCATTTTCCCGCACAAAGTGTTCATTAAATTTTAGAATAAGCCAGTTGTCGTCGCCTTGGGTATAAGTTGGGAACGCAAACCGGGTGCCGGTTACGTTGGTGCCGGTAATTAAAGTGTTTACAATGGGTGTAGCCAAACCATAGCGGTACCGGCCATAATACCGCGACCACCACGAAGTAGTTTCGGCCAAAAGTAAATTAGCATTTTCGGCGGCTTTGGTGTAATTGGCCAGCATTTCGTTTACAGTTAGGTTTAGGTAAACACTTACCCACGGGCGTAAACTAGGAGCAATATTGCCGCCCGGGAAAGCCTGGTTGGCGTGCTGCACTACTTTTTGGTAATCTTTTTTAAACAAATAAAACCGGGTAGCAAAGGCATTGGCGGCAGTAGTAGTAAAATGATATTTTGGAATGCGGTAGGCGTTGTTATTCAGCAAAGGCAAACCTTCCGTTAAATCCTTTTCAATCTGTTCGTACACGTAAGCCACGGTTCCGCGATCGTACTGGCCCATTACTACCTTCTCCGGAGTAGTAACGTAAGGAATGCCGGGATCAGAAGCAGCGGTAGCAGGGTTATAAACTTTGGCAAAAAGCGTTACCAGCATAAAATGCGAATAAGCTCTTGCTACTAAAGCTTCGCCTTTTTGGGCTTGGTATTCGGCGGGATTAGGCGCATTCTCAATGGCTTCTAAAGCATGATTAGCCGCCGCAATAGCCGCGTAACAAGCATTCCAGTAATTGTTAGGCGTTCCCTGGGCGCGGGTGGGTACATCCTGGAAAAAATAAGGGTTGCGGTTTTCTTCTTCAATTAAAACCGGGCCAGTAGTACCTTTATCTAAAGCTAAGTCCGACATGGCTTCGGTAAATGTAGCGTAATCGGCTTTAGGGTAAGCGCCCACCAATAATTCGCTTACTTTTTCTACTGTGTCTAACTGGGTTCGCTGGTCTACGGGTTGCTCTAAATATTTTTCGCAACCTGCCAAAATGCCCAGGCCGAAAAGAAAAGTAGTATATATATAAACTTTTTTCATTTTTAATGTTGCTTATGCTGCTGATAGTATTTGGTAGTTAGTTTTATATTTAAAGTTTTACTACTTAAAATATTAACCCGTAATCTTCAGCCTTTACCTTTTAATATTTTATAAGCCTATTTTCAGCGAGAGTGTAAATTGCTTTGGAATAGGCATGGCTACACCTCCCGAACTAAAGAACTCCGGGTCCTGACCGTTTAAACGCTTATCGGCATAAATTAACCACATGTTGTTGGCTACCAGACTTAACGATAAATTATTCAGGCCAATCGTGCTTAAGCGGGTAGGTGGCAGAGCATAGGTAAGCGAAACCTGTTTCAGACGGACAAAATCACCGTCTACTACGCGGGTTGTGGAATAATTATAGTTGTTGTAGGGATAGCCTTCTAAACCGGCTGCGGCTATGCGATCCAAAATAGAAGGAATATTGGTGGTTTCTTCATCGCCGGGTAAAGTCCAGCGGTAAACAAAGTCGTAAGGCATGGCATCTAAATCGGTATAACTGGTCCGGAAAGCCGGGGTTAAACGTATTTTATTGCCGCCGCTGTAAGTTACCAGTGCCGATAGCGAAAAGTTTTTGTAACGCACCGAGTTAAACCAGCCACCGTTCAGGAGCGGATCTACCGGACCTTCGTATTTTAAATATTGGGTGTCGTCGCTTTGTAAATATACGTTGCCGCTGGTTTCGCCTTCTTCGTTAATAAAACGGGGCATACCGGTTTCAGGGTCTAAGCCCTGATAATCAATAGAAAACAAGCCACGGTATGGGTAGCCTTCTTTCGGGCCACCTTCCGGAATAACCAGCGACCAGATATCCGGGTTGTTTGCCAGGTTGGTGATTTTGCCTTTGTTGTAACCGGCAGTAAGCTGGGTTCTTACGCCTAAGTCTTTGGTGTTGATGATGCCGGCGCCCAGCGCTACTTCCAGTCCGTAAGATTGCATATCGGCGTAGTTGGCTACTTTTATTTCTTCGCCGCCAATACCGGAGGTGCGAATAGGGCCAATTAAATCAAAAGCGTTGCGGAGGTAAGCATCGACGGTTGCAGTTAGTTTTTCGTTAAACAATCCGGCATCTACGCCCACGTTGGTTTCGTATTGTTTCTCCCAGGTCAGCTCCGAGTTTTCCAGGTTCTGAATATATATCATCGATTCTACCTCGGTTAAATAAGGCCGGCGGGTACTGGTGTTTTGCAGGACCAAACTGGAGTTGGTGGCGTTACCCATACTGGCCGTCAGGCCGTAAGTAGCCCGTAAAGTCAGTCGGTTTACTGTGTTCTGGCGCGCCATAAAAGGTTCGGTGTCTACGTTCCAGGAGCCGCTCACATTCCAGGTGGGTAGCCAACGGGCGGTGCGGGCTTCGCCCAAAGCATTGGAGCCATCGTAACGCACGGTGCCATTTAAATTATACTTACCCCGGTACGAATAAGCGCCATTAGCCATATAAGCCAGGAACCGATCGTAGCGCATGCTCATGTTGTAATAATTGAAATTGCTTTCCACATTTTGCTTTATAATGCGGTAATCAATGTAGGGCACGCCGCCTTTGTCGTACTGGTAACCGGCGCCGTTAAAACTTTTATTCTGACGGTCGGCGTAGCGGAGTTCCTGTGAGGCAAAAAGACGAAAAGTGTGAATATCAGCTAAGGTTTTATCCCATTCCAGCGTGTTCCGGAAGTTATAACTTACTAAATTATCGTCGTTGGTATTGTAAAAACCGCCGTACGGCAAAACCACTACGGGTTGCGCATCCGGGTTATCCGGGTCGCGGTACAAAAATTTATTTTCTTCCTCTACAACAGCGTTTTGGTTGGCGCGGTAAGCATTGGCCATGTTGGAGTTTTCGCGCACTTTGTGTTCCTGGTTGGTTTTGGCGTAACGCAAAGCGCCCAGAAAAGAATATTTCAGATTATTCCGAATCTTATAAGAAAAATCGCCTTGCAGTTTTAAATCCAGTAAAGAAAGGTCGAGGGTATTATTTTCCAGTTCATCCAGAATATTAAAAGGCGCAAAATTGCGGCGGAAAAATTCGCGGTTGCCGTTTTCGTCGTAAGCGGTTAAGGTGCGGCTGGTGTTAATGGCGTAGCTAAAAGGGTTAATATCGAAATCGCGATCGTACTGGCCCGAAACCGGATTGCTGAGCCGGCCCAAAGTACCGGGTGCGCGCTGGTCCCGGATAGAACCCTGCGATATTAAACCCACCGATATTTTATCCGAAATATTAAAGTTAGCCCGTGCATTGCCCGTAAAGCGTTTTACCTGATCGGCAATGCTCCAGCCATTATCCTGCAAATAACTCGTAGAAAAATATAGCTGCGATTTTTCGGTGCCCGACGAAATGCTTAAAGAATGCTCCTGCATAAAAGAATTCTGAAACAACTCATCGAACCAATTGGTGTTGGCGCGGGCGTAGCGTTCTAAAAAAGTAGCGCGGGCCGCCGGACTGTTCTCTAAACCGTAAGTGCCGGTGCCAGGATCAAAGGTATTTATCAGGTCGTACATTTTGGTAAATACCCCGCCATCCTGCCGCCGCGATACGTCGGCGTGGTTTAGCCAGCCTTTGCGTTCCATCTCAGCATAAACCGACATCTGGTCGGCTGAATTCATGATATCGAAGTTGCGGTAAGTAGGTTTTAAGTAAGTGCTGAAGTTACCGGTATAGGACACAATAGGCTTACCAATTTTACCTTTTTTGGTCGTAATTACTACCACGCCGTTCATGGCGCGGGCACCGTACATGGCCGTAGCCGAAGCATCTTTCAATATCTGGAAACTTTCAATATCGTCGGGGTTCAGGCCGGCTACCGAAGAACCAATTAGCGTGGCCGGGTCGCCGGTAGATAATTGCTCGTTCGATACGTTTACCACATCTTCCAGAATAACACCATCTACCACCCACAGCGGTTTGTTATCGCCGGTAATAGAAGTGGCACCACGTACCCGTATTTTAGGGGCAGCACCAAAAGTACCCGAAACGTTTTGTACCGAAACTCCCGCTACGCGGCCTTCCAGCATCCGGCTCACATCGGTAACACCGCTTCTTTTAGCATCATCGCCTTTGAGTAAGGTGGCTGAACCGGTAAACATTTTGCGGTCGATGGTTTGGTAACCCGTAACTACTACCTCGTCTAAGCTTTTGCCTTCTTCTTCCAGGGTTATGATAATGGAGGTGCGGTTATTAACCGGAACTTCCTGTGATTTATAACCCACCATCGAGAAAACCAGCGTCGCATTGTCTTTAACGGTAAGCTGAAAATTGCCTTGCGCATCGGTAATGGTTCCGTTTTGGGTGCCTTTTTCAATTACGTTTATGCCCGGTACAGTTTCGGTTGTAGCGCCGTTTCCTTGTATGCGCACGGTGCCTTTAACCACAATATCGGCCAGAATTATATGTTCTGATTCGTCTTTAAAAGCATAGGCATTATTGGTTACCATCGGGCAGATACCGGTCAGCAGCAACAGTAAGACTTTACCTTTTACTTTTGAGTAAATGGTTTTATTCATAAGCGTTCTTTTGTAAGCAGTTGGGTTGTTTGGGTTTCTTATGAAAACGATTAAATCTAATTAAAATTTTCTTCTTTTAGCCCTATTTTACGTTCTGGTTCTAAATTGTTTTAAAGTATTGAAAGTTTTGGTTTACAGGCCGGTTTACGAAGTAATATTTACAGTTTTATTCTAATATAAAGCCCCTAAAATATTTATCAGATAGTGGTTTAAAAATTAGAATAATGAAAGTTCGCCTAAAACTTAAAATGCTTTTTGGTAAGTACAAATGAGTGTACAATCATGTTTTGTAAGAAGAACGGTAATAAAAAAGGAGCGACTTAATGAAGTTGCTCCTTTTTATGTAACCGATATGGTTAGTTATTTTACTTTTATCTTTTTTACTTTAGCTTCGGTGATATTGTAATATTTAGCAACTTCGTTGTAGTCTTTTAAATTAATATTAGGTTTAACAACTCTGCCGTTAACTGGGCTTCCTGGAATAATTACTACTCTGAAGCCATGGTCATTCAATTGTGCTGGGGTAAGACCGGCCAGAACATTAGCAGCTCCTTCAATAAAGATAAACATAGCTAAATCATTGAAAGCATAATTAAATTTGTACGGCCCCAAATTAGAGCTAAAATTTTGTGGTAGAGGAGCCCAGATGGGCAGATCACTGTAAGTGCCATAAGCCATATATGTCAGAACCACATCTGTTTCACCTACTTCAATTGGTTCTTCTAAATCACCAAATTCAAAACCTAACTCGTAACCATCGGCTGCAGTAAAATCCCATGCAAATTCAAAAACTTTAGCAGTACCGGGTGTACCTGCCGGGCCGGCAGGACCAGCCGGGCCCTGAGCTCCAGGAGCACCTGGCGTGCCTGGATCACCTTTTGGTCCTGGATCGCCTTCCGGGCCTTTACATGCCTGCCCTAAACCAAGGGCCAAAATCATAAGAAAATGTAAGATTCTAAAATGTAGGATTCTTTTCATAGTGCCAAGAGTTAGATAAAACTTAATGTATATTAAAGATTATTTATCAAACAAAAAAGTACTGACTGTAAACTTTAATGCTTTTGCCTAAAGTTTTGTATTTATTTCAATTTAGGTATCTGTAAACCTACTTTAAGCCAAATAAATAAATATTCTGGCTTTAACTTTTGAAATATTAATAAAAGGGTGAAACTCTTTAATTTAAAGTGCTCGATAAATATTCCGGAACTACAACCTGAATATTCCAGAAATGTTCAGACAAATGGGAAATAATAATTAGCGTAGATATTGCTGGCTAATTTTACGCAATTGTAAAAGAAAGAGGTTTAAGCAATACAAATACATCTCTGTCATTCAGGAGGAAACTATTTAGCAGGTAACCAAATAATTTCCTCCTGAATGACAGAGATGATTTCCTTCGACTAAAAACTATTTGTAAGAATATTTTGCGTAATAGCAATTATCGAAGGCAGCATCAAACCAATAAATAATTTAGCGCTGCTATTTAACACTACAGCTTTGAACAAGGTACCGAGTTTGATAAGCCTGGAGTAAAAAATAAAAACTATTTGCCCCTATTCAGGATTACAGATAAAAATACCCTTCACCAACCAATGCACTTTTGCCACCTACCTGCACCAATGTTATGTTTTTATTTACTTGCCCAATGGTAATATACAGGAGGCTGGGGCGACCCATTTCGTAACCTTGTTCGCAAATAATTTGCGCTTCCGGTTGCGCTGGCACCAACCCATAATGTACCAAATAGCAGCCCAATGGTCCGCAGGCGCTGCCGGTAGCGGGGTCTTCGGGTATGCCAAAAGCAGGCGCAAACATACGGCCGTGTACGGTATGAGCCGGGTTTTCTGTTTCGGTAGAAAATAGAAAAACACTTTCGGCTCCAATGTGCTTTAACTGGTTTTCCAGTACATCTTGCCGCAGTTTGGCTTTTTTAACAGCCGCCAAAGACTTAAGCTGCACAAAAAAGAAAGGCACTCCGCACGAAACTACCTGGGTAGGATTAGTAGCATCTATATCGGCGGGCGTTAAAGAAAGTAAATCGGCTAGTATCTGCACATCGGTAAAAGTAGCGCCAAACTGGGGTAGCGGTTGCCCCATTGTAATCAGGTCCAGTTTATCTTCTTTTTTCCTGAAATCTACCGCAATGTCGCCAACGCCTTCTTCAAATATTAGCCGGTTGCCAGTGGGCTTTAAAATATTTTGCTGCAACAGCACAAAAGCCGTCCCGATGGTAGGGTGTCCGGCCATGGGCAGTTCTTTGCCTGGCGTAAAAATGCGTAGTTTAATATTATTGGTGGGGTTGGCTGGCGGCAGTACAAAGGTGGTTTCGGAAAGGTTAAGTTCTTTCGCAATTTTTTGCATTAAATATTCCGGTACTTCCTGTCCTTCCGGAAAAACAGCCAGTTGGTTACCGCCAAATACTTCGTCCGTGAAAACATCGGCTAAATAATAGTGCAGCTTTTTCAATGTTTTAGTATGTTACGTTTCTGAGATTACAACAGATAAATAAAACAGAAAACCTGCTTCTCTTCTACCAGCTAAAAAATATTTCCGGTAGAGCAGAATCAGGTTTTCTGAAGAATTATTTAGGCCGAAGCTTGCAGCGCCTGTTCGATATCCTGGATAATATCGTTAATATTTTCTAAGCCAACCGAAATCCGGATAAGGCCATCAAATATGCCAACGGCTGCCCGTTCATTCGGGGTTAGTTTAGAGTGCGTCATAGAAGCCGGGTGCGTAACCGTGGTGCGGGTATCGCCCAAGTTGGCCGTTTTAGAGGCAATTTGCAGGGCATCCATAAATTTTTGGGCCCGCTCGTAGCCGCCCTTTACTACAAACGTTACAATGCCGCCACCTTGCGTCATTTGTTTTTGCGCCAGTTCGTACTGCGGATGCGATGGCAACATCGGGTATAAAACCAGTTCCATTTCGACATGTTTATCCAGGTGCTGGGCCAAAGCCAAAGCGTTGCTGCAGTGGCGGTCCATACGTACGGGTAAGGTTTCGAGGCTCTTTGATAAAATCCAGGCGTTAAACGGCGACAAAGCCGGACCTGTATGGCGGGAGAAAAACCGGATTTCGGAAATTAAATCTTTGCGGCCCACAATAACACCCCCTAAAACCCGGCCCTGACCATCTATATATTTAGTGGCCGAATGAATAACCAAATCGGCGCCGTACTGGATGGGCGTTTGCAGGTAAGGCGTAGCAAAACAATTATCAACGCTCAAAATAATATTATGCTTACGCGCCAACTTGCCCAGCCATTCCAGATCTATCAGTTCCAGTTGCGGGTTAGAAGGCGTTTCAATAAATATCATTTTGGTATTTTCCTGAATCAGGCTTTCCCATTCTTCCGGACGGGCCGCATCAGCGTAAGTACTGGTAATACCCCACTTAGGCAGTACTCGGGTAAGTAACTGGTGCGAAGAACCAAACACCGATCGGGAGGCCAGAATGTGATCGCCGGCTTGTAATAAAGCGCCAAAACCCGTAAAAACCGCCGCCATACCCGATGCAAAAGCAAACCCATCTTCGGCTCCTTCCAGCAAGCACATTTTCTCTATAAACTCCGAGGTATTCGGGTTCGAAAACCGGGAATAAATATTGCCTTCCTGCTCATCGGCAAACAAAGCCCGGCCTTGCTCCGCGGATTCAAACGTAAAGCTGGACGTTAAGTACAAAGGTACCGAGTGCTCGCGGAACTCGGAGCGGGCAGCCTGGGTACGAATGGTTTGCGTTTCTTTATTCTTATTTTTCAATTTAATTCAGGTTTAAAGTGATAAAAATAGTTGAAGGTTAAACCTTCAGTTCCTTTAACAGGCAATATTTAATTTATAAGTAATATTCAAAGTCTAATATCGAGCGTCTAATATCTAACATCCAATATCCAACATCTAAAACACCGAAGTGTAAATATTGCGCAGGCTAAGGATAATTACAACCAGACCTACAATTATCATCATGGTTTTAACGGGCAGCCGGCGGGCAATAAGAGCAGCAAACGGGGCAGCTACGGTGCCGCCTAGTACCAAGCCCAGCACTACTTGCCAATGCGAAAAGCCAATTAGGGTGATAAATGTTACAGAGCTCGCAAACGACACAAAGAACTCGGTTAGGTTTACGGACCCAATGGTATACATGGGGTGCCGACCACTGGCAATAAGCGAAGAGGAAACAATTGGTCCCCAGCCGCCGCCCCCTACCGAATCGAGGAAGCCCCCGGTTACGGCCAATAAGCCCATTTTGCGAATCTTTCTTTTCTTTATGGTTCGCCGGATAGCTTTGCGAATTATAATAAACCCGAGCACCAAGGTATAAATAGCTACCAAAGGCTTAATTATATGGGCGTATTCTTCGGCCGAAGTTAAAATATAGGCACCCAAAATAGCGCCCAAAACCCCGGGCAGCAGCAAGGTTTTAAATAATTTGTTGTTTACGTTGCCGAAGCGCAAGTGCATTAAACCCGATACGCCGCTGGTAAATATTTCGGAGGCGTGTACACTGGCACTTACGGCTGCCGGCGGAATACCAAACGAAAGCAGAAAAGTAGTTGCGCTTACACCGTACGCCATTCCCAGTGCGCCATCAATCATTTGGGCAATAAAACCGGCCAGCATAAAATACAAAATATCCGACTCAATACTGCCGGCAGCTTCCATCGCGTAGCCGCCAATAGTTGCTAAAGGAATAAAGCTGAAGAGCAAGTGCCCGAGAATCATTAAGGCAATGGCCGAAAACCCTATGAGCACCCGGTAACGCCAGCTATGCCGGATAAAAGGTACTTTTTGCGTGGTAATGGCGGTTGGTGGTACTGGTGGGGTAGGTGTTGCGGGAGCTACATCGGGAGCCAGCGAAGCCGTTACTGCGTTCAGTTGTTTAACTTTTTCGGCAAAATCGCCGGTTAAAGTAGTCCGAATGCGCTCAATATTTTGCAGCAGGCTATCCATTTCGGGCGGAAAGGTTTCGTTTAAAACTTCTTTTACCCGTTTGGCTACCGTCGGCGATTTGCCGTTGGTAGAAATAGCAATTTTTAAATTCCCTTTCTGAACAATCGAACTCAGGTAAAAATCACATTCCTGCGGCGTATCGGCTACGTTGGCTAATATTTTGCGGGCTCGGGCTACCTGTTTTACGTAGGTATTCACGCCTTTATCGTTGGTGGCCGCAATAACCAGGTCTTTGCCATTTAAATCGGTTTCTTCGAAAGGCTTTTGAATTAAGGTGAGTTTGGGGTATTGGGCCGCTAAGTCGATAATCTCAGTACGGATTTCGGGTGCTACTAAGGTTATGGTGGCCTCCGGGCTGTTGCGTAAAACGGCCGTAAGTTTTTCTTCGCCTACAAAACCGCCGCCAACTATCAGGGTATGCAAATCATGTAATTTCAGAAAAACCGGAAATAAGTGGTTTTCTGCGGCGGAAGTTTTCTGCTCGGTTTCGGTTAACACGTATTTAATTTTTGTTCCGCCCTTACCTTTCCTGGGTGAAGAAAGGTAGGTTTAAAAGGGCAGGAAGATGATTTAGGGTAATCTGTCTAATATTTTGCCTTTGATACTAAAAGCCAAATTCACTTGCTTGTTACTTTTATATTGAATTTATAACCGGTTGCTCATTGGTAATGGTTTCCAGCAAAGACTGCATTAATGTATCAAGCTCCTTGGCGGTTAACGCATCGGAAATATTGCCTTGGGTTTTAATTTTGCTAATTTTGCTTCTGGCTCCCGAAATTAACAGTTTAGCGTGCTCGCCAATTTTTGCGCCTAAAGTATTCATAATCAAAATTAAGGCTTCATAAGCTTTTTCGCCTTGCCCCGAAGCCACAATTAAAGCAGCCGGCTTACCGGAGAAAATAGTAGTGGATACGGTCCATTCCAGCGCATTTTTTAATACACCAGGTAAGCTAAACACGTATTCGGGGGTGCAAATAATAATGCCATCAGCCGCTTCTATTTCCGCCCGCAATTTTCTGACACTAACCGGAAGGTTTTCGTTATCTAAGTCGGGGTTGAAGTGGGGTAGCTCGGCAAGGCCGTTATAAAGCTGAATATCCAGGGTTTCTTTATAACGTTCAGCTAAATAGCTTAGAAGCAATTCGTTTACAGAATTACTTCTAAGACTACCTGAAACTGCTAATATTTTCTTTCGGATTATTGCCATTTAAGTTGATTTAACGCTTTCTAAACCGAAATAAAATAAAGATTTATAAGCTTAAGCGTTTACTTTTAATATTTCGGTTAATACATCGGGCCGTCTTACTTCCGCGCCGCGGTGCGCACTGGCCGCTTCCAGAAAACGGAAAGCATCGGCTAAATAGCTGGCCGCAAAATCTGCCGAAGGCTCGTTCTGGTTAATTTGCATTACATGCGTTTTAAAATCCGGCTCAAACGTGAAAGTACCGTCTTTTACAAAGTTGGTGTCAAAATCATTGATAATACCAATCTGGGTGTTGCCGCTCAGGCCTTTGGCTAATAAAAGCGCTTTGGCTGTACCTACAAACACACTGTAGCTGTAATAAATAGCATCGGCATAAGCGCCTTGTTTTAAGGCTTCGGCTGCCCATTCGGCTTTTTCTTCCGAATCAAACAGCAAAGTAGCTACTAAGTCAATCATTACGCCGGCACATTCGCCTACACCAATGGCGGTAACAAATTCTTCTACGTGGCCCCAATCTACATAGTCGCCCGGCTGTAGTTTGGTTAAATCGGCCAATGGCTTTAATAATTGGTAGAAATAATTTTTGCCCTGGCGGTCGTAATATTGATTAAATAATTCGCCTTCCTGGCCGTTGGCTTCAAAATCGTTGAACAAGGTGCGCAGAATATCCGGGCCTTTCTTGGTAGGTACTTTAACTACCCGTTCGGCCAAACGACCTTCGCCGTCGGACACCGTGCCCCCGCCCAACATTACTTGTAAAGCCGGAATAACGTTGGTGCCATGTTTAATAGAGCTGCCGTGGAAACCAATCTGGGCCAGACCGTGCTGCCCGCAGGAGTTCATACAACCGCTTATTTTTATATTAATATCGTTGTTGTAAATTAAATCCGGATATTCATCTAGCATCATTTTTTCCAATACCTCGGCCAGGTTCATGCTGTTGGTAATACCTAAATTACAGGTATCGGTGCCAGGGCAGGTGGTAATATCGGTAGTGCTGTTAAAACCAGGCAAAGCAAAACCTAAGGTATCGAGCACGTGAAATACATAAGGCAACGCTTCTTTGCGGATATATTTAAACAACAAGCCCTGGTTAGGTGTAATCCGCACATCGTCGGCGGCGTAATCTTTAACCAGTTGGGCCAATATTCTTGCTTTATCGGTAGGGATATCGCCTTTTAATACCCGCACCCAAACCGCGTAAAAACCTTTTTGCTTTTGCTCTACCACATTGGTTTTTAACCAATCTTGGTAATGCTTCTGGTTTAATATTTCTACGGCCGGTACTTCTTTTTCCGGCGCGGGGTCAGCCTGTGGTACGCTGTTGCGGTCGAATACGTACGATTTGGTTTTAATGGCAGTACGTTCCTGGGCCACTAATTCCATAAAAGCATCAAAGCCAATTTTCTGAATCAGGTATTTCATGCGGGCCTTGTTGCGGCTCACACGCTCGCCGTGGCGGTCAAAAACCCGGATTACAGCTTCAATTAACGGAATAACCTGGTCTTCGGGCAAAAACTCGTAAGCAGTGTAAGCCAGCATCGGCTGGGCACCTAAACCGCCACCCACTTTAACTTTAAAACCGCGCACTTCTTCGCCGTTCTGTATTTGTACTTTGGGTATTAATCCAATATCGTGGATGTAAGAAAAAGCCGTGTCTTCGTCGCTGGAAGAAAAAGCAATTTTAAATTTGCGGCCCATTTCCTGACAAATAGGGTTGCGCACAAAATATTGAAAGGTTTGGTGCGCGTACGGCGATACATCAAATGGCTCGTTCGGGTCGATGCCGGCGTTAGGCGAAGCCGTAACGTTACGTACGGTATTACCGCAGGCTTCGCGCAGGGTAATATCATCGTGGGCTAATTTCTCCCAAAGTTCAGGCGTGCGATCCAGGCTCACAAAGTGAATCTGAATATCCTGGCGGGTAGTTAAGTGCAGGTTTTTAGACGCATATTCATCCGAAACATCGCAAATACGGTACCACTGCTTTACTGTAAGCCGGCCAAACGGCAGCTTAATGCGTACCATTTGCACGCCCGGCTGGCGCTGGCCGTAAATACCCCGGGTTAACCGCAGGCTCCGGAATTTTTCTTCGGGCATTTGGCCGCCCCGGAACATCCGTATTTTTTTATCTAAATCGATAATTTCTTTCTGAACTATCGGGTTTTCTAACTCGGAACGAAAACTAAGCATTGGTATATTCTTTTTATTAGTTTCTTATTTAAACAGTAAAGCCTTTCTGGTTTAGCAGAAAGGCTTTTACACTAGTTGCTTTTAAAAAGTAAAAGCATCATCAAGCCTCTCTGCCGAATTGCGGCAGCAACAACACATTGCATCTTCTCTTAAAAAGCTTGTCATCTTCTTTTTTATAGCTTTAAAAAACAAAAAGTCTTTCCTGGTTATATGAGGAAAGACTTTTTAAAGTTTTATAGTTTTGTGCTATATATATAACCTTCCCTCACGCAAGCGCCATACAACACATACAACATGCCTGGCAGTTGTAGTTAGATAGAACGGAAGAAAGGTTGATTAAGGTCATTGTTATTTAAATATTTCTGTAAAGATAAATTGCCTATACGACTTTTCCGCCTGTTTAGCTAAAAAAGTTTAATATTTTACTTTATTAGTTACAGAATATTTAATAGATAAGCCTAATCAGCGCTAAGCAAAGCAGGTGAATTAATTAATTTGGGAAGTATCAGTTAAAAATTAAAAAGTTTACAAGGGAAAAATTACTATGGCCGTTGTAATTGTAATAGTAAAAAAATATTTAGAGTCGGACTTTTGCGGGGTTGTTGCGTAAGCCTAACCATGCCTTTAAGTCTATTTATTAATATATGAATTACCAGAATACCTTAGATTTTGCCCGAGATTTAGATCGCCAGGATACGTTACAGCATTTCCGGGACCAGTTTTATATACCGCCGGTAAACAACAAAGATTCCATTTATTTATGCGGAAATTCGCTGGGGCTACAGCCTAAAACCGCCCGGGCCGCTGCCGAACAGGAATTTTTGGATTGGCAGAATTTAGGGGTAGAAGGTCATTTTCATGGTACCAATCCGTGGCTGCACTACCACGAATATTTGCAGGAAAAAGAAGCACGCGTAGTTGGCGCGCGCCCCGAAGAAGTAGTGGTAATGAATAACCTGACTACCAACCTGCACCTGATGCTGGTTTCTTTTTACCGGCCAACCCCCTTGCGCTACAAAATAATTACCGAAGCAGGCGCTTTCCCTTCGGACCAATATGCCCTCGAAACCCAAGCAAGATACCACGGCATGGACCCCGAAGAAGCCATTATTGAGCTAATTCCCCGACCCAGCGAACATATTTTGCGCACCGAAGATATTTTAGCAGCTATCCGGGAACATGCCCGCGATCTGGCCCTGGTTATGATGGGCGGCATTAATTATTATACCGGGCAGGTTTTCGACATGGCGGCTATTACCCAAGCCGGCCACGAAGCCGGTGCGCAGGTAGGGTTTGATCTGGCCCATGCCGCCGGCAATATTTTGCTAAACCTGCACGACTGGAACGTAGATTTTGCGGTGTGGTGCACTTATAAATATATGAACTCCGGCCCTGGCGGCGTAGCAGGCACGTTTGTGCACACCCGGCACGGCAATACTCCGGGTATACCCCGCTTTGGCGGCTGGTGGGGCCACAACAAAGAAGAACGTTTTCAGATGCGCAAAGGCTTTAAACCCATGCCGGGCGCTTCCGGCTGGCAGTTAAGCAATGCTTCTATCTTTCCCATGGCTATTCACAAAGCTTCTCTGGATATTTTTGATGCGGCTACCATGCCGGCCTTACGCGCTAAAAGTGAAAAGCTGACCGGTTATTTAGAATATTTAATCAACCAGATAGGCGCTTCGCCGGAAATATTAGAAATTATTACGCCGCATGACCCGGCCTGGCGCGGTTGCCAGTTATCGTTGCTGGTGCATAAAAACGGCCGCCAGGTATTCGAGAAACTTACCCAAGCCGGCGTTATTCTGGATTGGCGCGAGCCCAACGTTATCCGGGTAGCTCCCACGCCGCTTTATAATACTTTTGAAGATGTTTTTTGCTTTGCCGAAATATTGCGCAAGAGTTTGGAATATTAAACGCTAATAATACTAAATAGTAAATATTACCTTCCATAAAATAACACATTATTGTTGTCATCCTGTAAGGATCTTTTGGTTAGAAAATTAAGTAGGTAATATGCCTTTATCTGTAGTTGCCTGTAAGGTCATTTAAACAATAGATTTTTTCAAAATGACAGAGAGAGGGTTGTTATAGAAGAAAACTAATACTATTTGGTATAAATTGGTTAGATCTTGGATAAAACAGCTGGCGGCGGCGCGTTGAGCCAAAAGAAATTAGTGGTGCCTGGTTTTGGTTATTATACCGGAAAATTAAGTTCTGGTAAAAATATTACCCAAACAACGTTAACTGGTGCGTGCCGTTTATTTTGCGCTCGTGGGCCAGCAGCCATTTTTTTCGCCACAAGCCACCCGCGTAGCCTACCAATTGTCCGTTAGCACCAATAACCCGGTGGCAGGGCCGGATTAGCAATAATTTGTTTTTACCGTTGGCGCTGCCCACTGCCCGAATAGCACCTAAATTGCCTAGTTGCACTGATAAATCGTAGTAAGATAACGTTTGCCCAAAGTTAATTTTTTCGAGTTGGTGCCACACCTGCTCCTGAAAATTAGTGCCGGCCGAAGCAACGGGTAGTTCAAAGGTTTTACGCTCACCCGCAAAATATTGGTTTAACTGTTGCAGGCAATCTGTTAGGCAAATTGGTAAATTGGGCGCGTTGGGTTGCGCAGTTTCTTCCGTAAACAGCACCGATACAATGGCTTCTTCCGTAGCTGTTATTTCTACCGTGCCGATAGGAGAAAGATAATAAGCCCGAAATATTTTTTCCATTCGTATCCTGTTTTGGTGAATAATAGCAGCAAGATAATTATACCAACGAAAAATAAAACAAATTTGGTCAGGAAATGAAAACGCAGTTATGCATGCCTAATGCCAAAATTTATTTCTGGTCGCAGTTTTTTAGCCCGGTGCAGAGCAATTATTACCTGACCGAACTTATTGACACAGTGGCCTGGCAGCAAGATAAAATAAAAATGTTTGGCAAAGAGCTACCGCTGCCGCGTTTAACCGCCTGGTACGCCGACCCTGGCAAAAGTTACCGTTATTCCGGCATTACCAATATACCTTTGCCTTGGCTGCCTGTTTTATTGCCCCTGAAAGAAGCGGTTGAGGCGGCCGCCGGCCATACTTTTAACAGTGTACTGCTAAATTATTACCGCCAGGGGCAAGACAGCATGGGCTGGCACAGCGACGATGAACCCGAACTAGGCCAAAATCCAGTTATTGCCTCCGTTTCGTTTGGGCAAACCAGGCGCTTCGATTTCCGCTACCGGCACGATAAAAATATTCCAAAGCAATCAATCTGGCTAGAAAACGGCAGTTTACTTTTAATGCAAGGCCCAACCCAGCATTACTGGCAGCACCAAGTGCCAAAAGCTACTAAATTAACCCAACCCCGCCTTAATCTTACTTTCCGGGAGATAAAATAAACCTTTAAGCGCCTAATTAAAACCTAAGGGGCCACTTTCCCGAATAAATGGTTTCGAAAATAAACAACCTGATACCCAGTAGGGTTGGCCCAAGTTAAGAATACGCATTGCAACCAGTATAAAGCGCTCTATCGTATGTGCAGTTTTAAATTAAGAATCTGAAGTGGTGTTAAGCCGTTGGGTAATAAGCTACCGCTATTGCCACCGGACAACCTTGAATTAAAATAATAATCGGAAATAAATGTTAAACCTGCGGGTGCTTTAAGATAGCTAAAAAAGCAGCGTAGTACTTACTTAATGCTTTTTATATGAAACCAATCAGTCAATTCATGTTTGCCACCGGCATCGAGAATAGTTATCCGAACATAATCTTGCCGGATGGTACCGTAAAACGGGTAGATGAGATGGAGAAAGCCAACCACTACGAGCGCTGGCGCGAGGATTTTAACCTGGTAAAAGAAATGGGTATTGAGTTTTTGCGCTACGGACCACCCTTTTACTCGGTTTTTGAAGGTCCGGGGCGGTACAACTGGGATTTTACCGACGAAACGTTTAATGCCCTGAAAGAAATGAATATTATCCCGATTGTGGACCTTTGCCACTTTGGGATGCCTAACTGGCTGGGTAATTTCCAGAACCCCGATTTCCCGGCTTACTTTGCGGAGTACGCGCTAGCGTTTGCCCGCCGGTACCCATATTTGCAGTTTTATACGCCTATTAACGAGATATTTATTACGGCAATGTTCTCGGCCCAATATGGCTGGTGGAACGAGTGTTTGGCCAGCGACCGGGCTTACGTTACGGCTTTAAAAAATTTATGTAAAGCCAATGTGCTGGCAATGGCAGCAATTATGCGGGTGCAGCCCGATGCTATTTTCATACAAAGCGAGTCGTCGGAATATTTCCATGCCGAAGACCCAAGTTGTTCTAAGCTGGCCCATTTCCTGAATCAAAAGCGTTTCTTGTCACTCGATTTAACCTACGGTTATCCTATTTCGGCTGAAATGTTTTTGTATTTGCAGGACAATGGCATGACCCGTGAAGAGTACCAGTGGTTCCGCGATAACCAGGTTAAAGCCCATTGTATTATGGGTAACGATTATTATTATACCAACGAGCACATGGTGCACCCCAACGGAACCACCAGTGCCTCCGGCGAAATATTTGGTTACTACGTTATTACGCACCAATATTACCGCCGCTACCGCCTGCCGGTAATGCACACCGAAACCAACATGATTGAACCCAACTCCGTGGGTTGGCTGCGCAAAGAATGGGCCAACGCCAAACGCCTCAAACGCGACGGTATTCCATTAGTTGGTTTTACCTGGTACAGCCTCATCGACCAGGTAGACTGGGATTCGGCGCTGCGCAACGATGCCGGTAATATTAATGCCTTGGGTCTGTACGACATGGACCGTAATATTCGGGCTGTTGGTAAAGAGTACAAGAAAATAATTAAGCAATGGAGAGGCGTATTGCAGGAAGAAAGCTACGGCCTGCACTTTAACCATTATTTATAAGACTGGTCTAGCTTCGTAGGTTAAATTTACCACCCCCAGCCCCTCCTAAAATAGGCGGGGAGCCCGGCCAACGGATGTTCTATGGGTTAATGCAAATAGTGAAAGCTTTTCACATATTTAAATATTAAACCGAAAAGCAGCAGCTACGAAGCAAACGACAGCAGTTTGGGCGATGAGGGCCTTTCAGGTTTCCGGTGCGCAGCATTGCGAGGTACGAGCAAAGGAAAGATGAGCAGCCCGAATGACCAAACGGGCCCCGCCGGGCAGGAGGCAACTTAGGCTTATAAATTCAGTTAGCACCTAGCCATTGAAAGATGTAATCTTTCAAAAGGAAAAATAAAAATACCCGACTCAAGTAAGCCGGGTATTTTTATTTAAGAATATCGAGGTACCCGGCTAATATTTTAAATTTATATCTTTACCAGTAACAAAAGCATCTGCTCATACCAAAGGCATGTCAAGAAGAGAACATATTACCGTAATGGGGGGCGGATTGGTTGGCTGCCTCATGAGTTTATACCTAGGTAAAAAAGGGTATAAAGTAGATTTATACGAGCGCAAACCCGACCTGCGGAAAGCTTACAAAGAATACGGCCGTTCCATTAACCTGGCTCTCAGCGACCGCGGCTGGAAAGCCCTGAATGGCATTGGCATTGGCGACGAAATCCGGAAAGTAGCCATTCCCATGTACGGCCGCATGATTCACGATTTGCAGGGTAAGCTAAGTTTTCAGCCTTACGGCAAAGAAGGGCAGGCCATTTATTCAGTTTCACGGGGCGGGTTAAATATTGCCTTGCTCGATTTGGTAGAGGCCGAGCATAATATTACCCTGCACTTTAGCAAACAATGCGAACGCGTAGACTTGAAAACCAATGAAGTGCACCTGCGCGATTCGGCTACCGGCGAAGAATCAGTAATTCATGCCGATCGCTTGTTTGGTGTGGATGGTGCTTATTCGATGGTGCGCTACTCCATGCAAAAAACTGAGCGGTTTGATTTTTCGCAATGCTATTTGAACTACGGCTACAAAGAATTAACTATTAAGCCCGGGCCTTTTGGGCGGTGGTTGCTGGAGAAAGAAGCTTTGCATATTTGGCCGCGTGGTAATTTTATGATGATTGCCTTGCCCAACCTGAACGGTAGCTTTACCTGTACCTTGTTTTACCCCTACGAAGGCCACGAATCGTTTGCCAACCTGAAAACCGAAAGCGATGTAAAGCGGTTTTTTAAGAAGCAATTTCCGGATGCTATGCCCCTGATGCCAAACCTGGTAGATGAATTCTTTAAGAATCCGGTCGGCGATTTGGTTACCATTCGGTGTTTTCCGTGGGCTTTTCAGGATAAAGTTTTGTTGCTGGGCGATGCCTCGCACGGTATTGTGCCTTTTTACGGCCAGGGCATGAACGCTGGCTTTGAAGATTGTACGGTTTTTAACGATTTGCTAAACGAGCATACCGGCGACTGGCATACTATTTTCGATAAGTTTCAGAAAATACGTAAACCCGATACCGATGCCATGGCCGATTTGGCTATCTATAACTTTCTGGAAATGCGCGATAAAGTGGCCGACCCACGGTTTTTGTTACAGAAAAAAATAGAAAGTAAAATAAGTACTTTGTATCCGGAACATTGGCTGCCACTTTACTCCATGGTAACCTTTAGCGATATTTCTTACGCCCAGGCCAAAGCCGCCGGCGAACGCCAGGAACAAATAATGGCCCAAATAATGCCGCAAATTCAATCCGAAGCTGATTTTGACAAGCCGGGAGTGCAAAATTTAATCCGGCAGCAAATATTGGGCAACGACGATTTAGTTAAAAGCAGCACAAAGCCCTGATAGTGGGAAAGAATGATGCCTCCGCGCTGCTAAATGCTATTAACAAAATAGCAGCGGTGCTGGTGCTTTTCTGTTCTTTGCTGCTTTTCCTGGATTATTTATTACCGGGTTCTTTGGAAGAAGTAGTTATTCAGGAATATGATGTTTTTACTACCCGGGTTCGGGGCGGCTCTGCTACCACGTATAATATTATTACCGAAAAATATACCTTTCCTATTTCGGACGAATTTCTGTCTGATTCGGAGGTGGGCGATACCATTAACGTAGAGGTATCCAGAATGCTGAAAATAATAGAGGCATACGGTCTAAAAAATCAGCTGGCAACTCATGTTTATTACACGCGCTACTTAACGGGTATATTTTTCCCGCTGGCGCTTATACTGGTTTCTTTAATAGCTTTAAGAATACGCGAGCCTTCCGAAACAACCTTAAATATGCTGATTGGGATGGAAGCTATGGCCTTGTTTATCTTTTTTATGACGGTACTGAATATTTCTAACCTCTTCTGAGCAACTTAACGAATAAGCGGCCAAATACTTAAACCTACCAGAAAACCCAGCAAAAAGCCGGTATAAACTTCGGCGGGGGTATGCGCCTGTAAAGCCAATCGTGCCGACATAACTGCCCCAACCACTAAAACAGCAGCTACTATAACGTACAGCAAAAAGTTTTCGGGTAAGTTGGCGTGCAGAAAAAACAAAATTCCTAACGCGCCGCCCAAACCCACACTATGGGCACTTATTTTCCAGCGAAAAGAAATCAGGTAAACTAAAAATACCGAAAGCGTAACTAAGAACATAATGTAAAAAAGCAGCCGGTCGAATACCTGTTCCTGGTAAAAAAGATAGCTGGTTACTGCAAAACAAACCGTGGTGAAGAAAAAAGGTAAATTTCTTTCGGGCCGGTTTTCTACGTGCATGCTACTAATAAACCCGTTGCGGTACATAAAGTAGGTGCCCAAACCCGGTACCATAAACGTCGTGAAAAAAATAATTGCCATAATTACCCAGCGGCTTTCGGCCGGAAAAGTAATCATAGACTGCGGCAGCCCATAAAGCACCAACCCAAACAAGTAAGTCGGAATCAGCAGCGGGTGAAATACAACAGAAAGCGCCAGCGCCAGGGTGCGGTTCACGAAGAGAGTTAAAAGTTAAGAGTTTAAAGTTAAGAGTTAAAGGTTGTTAAATATTGAAATTATATTTAAAACAACTAAAAGAGTATATTCTAAGTTTAACCGCCTTCCCAATAAAATTAAGTATGATTAACTCATAACTTTTAACTCATAACTAATTTATAATTCTTTCCGTAGCCGGGCAACCGGAATATTTAGTTGCTCGCGGTATTTGGCTACGGTGCGGCGGGCAATATTGTAGCCTTTCTCGTTCAGCATTTTCTCCAGTTTATCATCTGATAAAGGCTTTTTCTTGCTTTCCTTATCAATAATGTCTTTCAAGATTTGCTTTACTTCGCGGCTGCTGGCATCCTCGCCCGAATCGGTGGCAATACCTTCGGAGAAGAAATATTTAAGCGGATATACGCCAAACTCCGTTTGTACCCATTTGCTGTTGGCCACCCTGGATACCGTAGAAATATCCATATCTATTTCCTGGGCAATATCTTTTAAAATCATGGGCCGCAGTTTGGTTTCGTCGCCGTCCAGAAAAAAGTCGTGCTGAAAACGCACAATGGCTTCCATGGTGCGCAGCAACGTATTCTGGCGCTGTTTAATGGCATCTATAAACCATTTTGCCGAATCCAGTTTCTGCTTTACAAACGTTACAGCTTCTTTAAGCTTTTTGTCTTTTTTAGCGCCTTTGTCGTAGGCATCAAACATTTCGGAATAAGAGCGGCTTACGCGCAAATCGGGCGCATTACGCGCATTAAGCGTTATATTAAGCTGGCCATTTTCGTTGGTAATTATAAAATCGGGCACAATATATTGCGCTTTCGCCAACCCGGCCGAGGTGCCACCGGGCTTGGGGTTCAGCTTCAGAATAATATTCAGGGCTTCTTTCAGTTCGTCATCTTCAATATCCAGCCTGGACTGAATTTTAGAATAATGTTTTTTCGTAAACTCATCAAAGCAATCCTGAATTATTTGCTCCGCTATTTCGGCAATATAATCTTGCTCGCGCCGCTCCAGTTGCAATAACAAGCATTCCTGTAAGTCGCGCGCCGCAATTCCTGGTGGGTCAAACGTCTGAATTTCGCGCAGCACAGCCTCCACTTCTTCCAAATCTACCTCAATATTCTGCGAGAAGGCTAAATCGTTTACAATGGCACTTAAATCGCGGCGGATGTAGCCGTCGTTGTCAATGCTGCCAATAAGTTGCTCGCCAATGGCGTGTTGTTTTTCATCCAGGTTCAGAAAATTAAGCTGATCCAGGAGCGCATCGGTAAGGGTAGAAGTGCCGGCAATGGGCATATCGCGGTCTTCTTCCTCACCCGGGCCATCGCCCTGCATTTTATAACCGGCAATTTCATCATCGTGAATGTAATCGCCTAAATCAATATCGTCGTTATCCTGCCGGTAGTCGTCTTCCAGGCCCGGGCCATCATCGTCGCGGTTGTTATCAAAGTCCTCGTCCAGGCTGTCGTCGCTGTCAAAATCATCGCCGCTATCGTTTTCTTCCTCGGAGCGCTCAAATTCATCTTCCGGACCTTCTTCCAGCGCCGGGTTTACCTCCATTTCTTCTTTTATGCGCATATCCAATTCGGCTGTTGGTATCTGCAACAGCTTAATGAACTGAATCTGCTGGGGAGACAGTTTTTGCGATAAAAGTTGCTTTAAATCTAGTCGCTGCATACGGTTTTCATACCCAAGGCATGTATGAAATTTATATTCAAATTTAGGTTATTTTTACTAGCGTTTAATAAAAAAGGTTAAAATATCGTTACTTTGCGTCGCATAAATTGTAGCAGGTAGCAAGTACCGGGTAGTTAGCCTTCTTTCATTTTAACTAAATCCTGATACCTGCTACGTGCTACCTGATACTAAAAAAACATGAAACGAAGCAAAGTTGCCGCATTATTAGCGACTACGGAAATAGACCGGGAAGTACTGGTAAAAGGCTGGGTCCGGACTAAAAGAGGAAATAAGTTTGTCAGTTTTATTGCCCTGAACGATGGGTCTACCATAAATAATATTCAGTTAGTAGCCGATGCCGAAAAGTTTAGCGAAGATAGCTTGCGGGAGGTAACTACCGGCGCCTGCATCGCGGCTAGCGGTATTCTGGTGGCTTCGCAGGGCAAAGGCCAAACCGTTGAAATTCAGGTTAATAATATCGAGGTTTTAGGTGCCGCCGATCCGGAGAAATATCCGTTGCAGAAAAAAGGGCACTCGCTGGAGTTTTTGCGCGAAATAGCGCACCTGCGCCCGCGTACCAATACCTTTGGCGCAGTACTGCGCATGCGCCACGCCATGGCTTTTGCGGTGCATAAATATTTCAACGACCACGGTTTTTACTACGTGCATACGCCCATTATTACGGGTTCCGATGCCGAAGGCGCCGGGCAAATGTTCCAGGTTACTACTTTAGACCCCGCTAACCCGCCCAAAACCGAAACCGGTGAAGTTGACTATACCGAGGATTTCTTTGGCAAGCAAACTAACTTAACCGTATCGGGGCAGTTAGAAGGCGAAGTAGCCGCTATGGCGCTTGGTCAGATTTATACTTTCGGACCAACTTTCCGGGCCGAAAACTCGAACACGACGCGCCACCTGGCCGAGTTCTGGATGATTGAACCTGAGATGGCTTTTGCCGACCTGACCGACAACATGGATTCGGCGGAGGAATTTCTGAAATTTCTGGTGATGTACGCCCTGAACAACTGCAAAGACGACTTACAGTTCCTGAACGACATGTACGACAAAGAACTGCTAAACCGCCTGAACTTTGTGGTACAAAACAGTTTTCAGCGCCTGGAGTATACCGAAGCCATTGAAATATTAAAATCGGCCAAACAGAAATTTGAGTTTCCGGTAGAGTGGGGTACCGATTTGCAGAGCGAGCACGAACGCTACCTGGTAGAGAAGCATTTTAAGAAACCGGTTATCCTGATAAACTACCCCAAACACATAAAAGCTTTTTACATGAAGCAGAACGAAGATGGCAAAACCGTACGGGCCATGGACGTACTGTTCCCGGGTATAGGCGAAATAATTGGTGGCTCCCAGCGCGAAGAAAACTACGAGAAACTAGCCCAGCGTATTCAGGAAATGGGTATTCACGAAGAAGAACTGTGGTGGTACTTAGAGCTGCGCAAATTCGGTACGGCCCCGCATGCCGGCTATGGTTTAGGCTTTGAGCGCCTCATGCTGTTTGTTACCGGTATGGGCAATATTCGCGATGTTATTCCTTTTCCTCGCTTCCCGAAAAGTGCGGAGTTTTAAACATTAGCTATAATTATTAGACTATTTGTATAAGAATAGTAAAGAATAAAAAAGCAGCGTAGGAGATTGTTCTTACGCTGCTTTTTATTTTAGTTGCTTCCCTGACGATACTGTATCAGGTTGCAGCAGCATTAATTTCTTGCCAAAATATTCCGAGAAATAGCGGTTTTTCCAAGTGGTATCGGCGGGTATTTCTTCAAAAAATATAGTTCTGGGAATATTCTGGATTTCCGGAATAGGACATACCTGACAATCGCTTTTTTGGAGGTAGGTGTAGCGGGCATTCATTTGCTGGTTATAATGGCTCGCCCGACCAGAAAATAAATCAGTGTAAGCCTGCCGGATATTAGATTGTTTACTGTAGAGTAGTAGCAACCCTATCCAGAGGCAAATAAGCCAGCGTGCATAAATGGGTACGGGCAATATTTGTAACGAATATTTTCCTCCTAAATAAGCCACGGTGGTGTGGATAGTTAAGAACCAGCCAATAAAGAACACCAGGTAAATATTGTTTTGTACCCTGGGCGGAGCATGATCGCCTTTACTCCAGTAAGCAACAAAAAAGCAAATAATTAAACTCAGGAAAAACAAAAAGATGGCAGTGGCCGGGTGAATATTTTTTTGATATTTCTGGTAATGCGCTAGTTTTAAACTAAACGGAATAAACAATACAGTAAGGGGCAGTATAGGCGTAGTAGCAAGCCAGTTGAGGCTATTATTAACCGCAATAGCAGTAGCATAAGCACCGGCAAATATTAAGTTTCCGTGGTCGGGATATTCTTTTAACCGGTTTAAATTACCTGGGGCAAAATATACCAGGGCACAGCAAATACCTGTAATTATCAGAAAATAAACTAGCGTAAAATTAAGGCGCCGGTGTAAGAAGGTATCAACCAGCAAAAATGCAGTCATCAGAAAAGCCAGTAACGCCATATTGGTTTCGTTTAAACCAATGTTGATGCATAACAAAATTGTAATCAGGAAAATATAGAATGCTTTTTTGGGAGTATTTTGGTTTTGATAAAAATGCCAGAGGGTGGCCAGCAAAAACAGCATAAAAATATTGGCTGTTTGGTAACTTAAAGAACCCGACAACCAGTAATAACCCTGAGCCACTGTGGGCATAAAGCCAACGTGCAGTACCAATAGTAACAGGCTTAACAGAGCCGCCATGCTCATGGGGAAAGCACGATAAAGGAAGGTTTTTACAAATGCCAACAGCGCCGCATAAGTAAGTATAAACATCAGGAAAGCCATTAGCTTATATGCGCCAAAAGCACGATAAACCAGCGGATTAAAGCTGCCCAAAAACATAGACATATACCGGCCGCTCCAATTTTGCCGAATATCCCATTGGGCTTGCCAGGCATCGGTGGCAATAACCATATTGGTAAGCCAGTAATCATCGGCCGAAGGATGGGTATAAAAAGCCACTACCAGAAAAGGAAAAATAGCTGCCCCCAATGTTAGCCAAGCCAATACTCTTAAATTAACCAGACTAAATATAGATTTTAAGAAAGGCAACATTGGCAGCTTCAGATTTTTCAAGTAATCGTAAAAATATAACTTACTTTTTTAACCTGTGTCAGGCTTACTCTTTTATTATATTTAGTGCTTATCCTTTAATCTGCAAAAGCTTATGTACGAACACCTGCTTTACGAAATAAATAATGGCATTGCCACTATTACGCTAAACCGGCCCGAACTGTATAATGCTATTAACACCAAACTAACTTTTGAGCTACAGGATGCTTTAAAGCAAGTTGCTAAAGATGCAGAGGTGCGGGTGGTGGTACTTACGGGTGCCGGCAAAGCGTTCTGCTCCGGGCAGGACTTGAATGAGGCGGCAGAACTGGGTAACCGTTCTTTATCAGAATCGTTGCATAAGCGTTATAATCCGGTTATTAAGGCTATGCGAAATTTGCCTAAACCCATTATTTGCGGTTTAAACGGGGTGGCTGCCGGGGCCGGCTGTTCTTTGGCCTTAGCCTGTGATGTTATTATTGCCTCTGCCGAGGCCAGCCTGACCGAAGCCTTTATTAATATTGGCCTAGTGCTCGATTCGGGTTCGGCGTTTTTTTTGCCCCGGATGGTGGGCTCGCTTAAAGCGTTTGAATTAAGTACTTTGGGCACCAAGATAAAAGCCGAAGAAGCATTGCAACTGGGTTTGGTAAACCAAGTAGTAGCACCCGAAAACTTAACGGCAGCCGTAACAACATTGGCCAGCCGGTACGCAATTGCGCCTACAAAAGCCATTGGTTTAATTAAAAAAATGCTGAATAAATCGCATGCCGCTACCCTGGACCAGATGCTGGATTACGAAGCGTATTGCCAGGAAATAGCCGGCCATACCCAAGATTTCAGGGAAGGCATAAAAGCGTTCCGGGAGAAGCGTAAACCAAATTTCAAGGGGCAATAAAGCGTAATCTTTCGGGCTATTATCAGCTATTCGTGGCTAATATAAAAATACAACAACATTGGTTTTAGGCAATCGTAAAGAATTTAGTATAAAAACTAAAACCACAAACTATGAAAACGCAAATATTACCTGTTTTAGTAGCCCTAACCCTGGTATGGGGTGTTGGCTGCAATACTAAAACAACTGATACTCAAAACAAAAATACAGAACTTAAGGAGCCCGATAACCAGGCCACTGCCGAAAATAATGCCCAGTCGGGTTACGGCAATGACCCTAATAATAACAGCGGCGCGGCCACTACGCAGCAATTAGATACCACTAGTTTTGCCGTAAAAGCAGCCAGTGGCGGTTTAATGGAAGTAGCCTTGGGAGAAATGGCCCAGCAGAAAGCCGCTAATGCCGATGTGAAAAAGTTTGGCCAGCAAATGGTAACCGACCACAGTAAAGCCAATGCCGAATTAAAAACCCTTGCTGCTGCTAAAAATATTCAACTTCCGTCTACCCCCTTGCCGAAGCATCAGAAACACATCGACCACATGGGTAGTTTAAGCGGAGCTGAATTTGATAAGCATTACATGACCATGATGGTAGAAGATCACGAGGAAGATGTAACCTTGTTTCAGACTACTGCCAACGATAATAGCCAGGATGCTGAGCTGAAGGCCTTTGCCCAGAAAACCTTACCGGTTTTAAAAAGCCACTTGCAATTGGCACAGCAAACCCAGGCAAAAGTTAAGTAAGGAAAAAGCTATAAATAAATAATCCGGCTAATGCATTAGCCGGATTATTTATTTATAGCTTTTTACATTATGGCATTTCTCCTAACCAAGCTGATGCGAGCACCGGCTTATACCTCTTCTGCAGTTCTTATAAAATTTAGCTAACACATTAGGCTAGGTTAGTGAAGCAATACATTTATATTCCCGTTTTCGAGAAAGGGAACTGCTTCTGCCGGTGTTATCAGGCGATAGGTGGTATTTAATAAATGGGTTCGGGTGTTGAACCGGGTAATTTCGAGCAAATATTCCTCCGAAACTGTTTTGTACAACGAGTAAGTAGGCGGAATAAACAGGGCGTTGCGGGTGTGTTCCTCGGTATTAATAATGCCCAAGGCAACCTGATCTAAATAATCAATTACGTATTGCTTGCCGCATTCCGTTGTAATCAGGTTAAGATTATTTTTATCTTTCATACAAACTCCATTCTGCAATCAAATTGCTTTAACGGTACAATAGTAATACCAGTTGAATCTTTTGCAAATTAATTTAGAATTTATTGATAATCAGAAATAAAAAAAGCCGCTCTACTAGCGGCTTTCTAAATCAGCACATTTTTATGGATAAAAGTACCTTTAACCTTTTAGTAAAAAGATGTATAATTTTTGACTACTGTTTCCGGAATCAGTTGATAATTAATGGACGTATGATTCATTAACGGATTATAAAAACTCTTTTTCTGAATATATTCCTGCGCAGGTGTTCTGTAAATAATATAAGTATAATTCTTATTCGAATTTAAACTACCATTTCCTATTACTTCCAGTTTATTTAAATCAAATTCCTTTCCGCAATCTGTTACTATTCGTGAATTATCGGTATAATTCATTCCCTTCCAATCCTCAATTAAAATAACTAAAAACTATTTTTCGGTGTAGGTTTACGTGCTAAATAACTTAAGGTTGTATTATTTTGCTGTTTATTTCAGAATTAATAAAGTTTTTAATTAACCAGAACCAAGTAATAGGGTTATAAACACCTCTTTAAAAAAGCTTAAAGCGGTGCCTGCTCTAAATTAAGCAGGCACATCGCGGTATTTACTCGTGGCTAGTTCTTCCCGTAAAAAGCGGCTGGTGTAACCTTTATCAACTTTAGCCACTTCTTCCGGTGTGCCTTCGGCCACAATGGTACCGCCGGCTTCGCCACCTTCCGGGCCAATATCAATAATGTGGTCGGCTACCTTAATCATGTCCAGGTTGTGCTCAATAATTAAAACCGTATTGCCTTTATCTACCAGTTTATGAATTACATCAGATAAATGCCGGATGTCTTCGAAATGCAAACCGGTGGTAGGTTCGTCGAGAATATAGAAGGTTTTACCGGTATCTTTTTTAGATAACTCAGTGGCCAGTTTAACCCGTTGGGCTTCGCCGCCCGATAGCGTGGTAGCCTGCTGGCCCAAGGTAATATAGCCCAAACCTACCTCGTTCAATATTTTTACTTTGCGCAATATCCGGGGCTGGTTATCAAAAAACTCCACGGCTTTTTCCACGGTCATGTCCAGCACATCGGTAATAGATTTGCCTTTAAAACGTACTTCCAGGGTTTCGCGGTTGTAGCGTTTGCCTTTACAAGTTTCGCAAGGCACGTTTACATCGGGCAAAAAATTCATTTCGATTACGCGCATGCCAGCGCCTTCGCAGGTTTCGCAGCGACCGCCTTTTACGTTAAACGAAAAGCGCCCCGCCGAGTAACCGCGTATTTTGGCTTCGGGTAATTGGGCAAACAAAGCCCGAATATCGGTGAACATGCCGGTGTAGGTAGCCGGGTTGGAGCGCGGTGTCCGGCCAATCGGCGATTGATCTACTTCAATTACTTTATCTATATGCTCCAGCCCTTCGATGCCTTTAAAAGGCAGTGGCTCGCGTTTGGCGTTAAAAAAGTGCCGGTTCAGAATCGGAAACAGTGTATCGTGGATGAGCGTGGATTTCCCGCTACCCGAAACACCCGTTACGGCAATTAACTTACCCAAGGGAAAGTTTGCCGTTACATTTTTTAAATTATGGCCAGTGGCGCCGCGCAAGGTTAATATTTTGTTGTGCCCAGGACGTTTTTCGGCGGGAACTTCAATGTGCTTCTGGCCACTTAAATATTGCGAGGTTAAACTACCCGACGAGAATATTTCCTGCGGCGAGCCGGCTGCTACAATGTGCCCGCCGTGGATGCCCGCTCCCGGACCAATATCCAGCACGTGATCGGCGTGCATAATCATGTCTTTGTCGTGCTCTACTACAATTACCGAGTTACCAATATCGCGCAGGTTTTTTAAAGCCGCTATTAGTTTTTCGTTGTCGCGCTGGTGCAACCCAATACTCGGCTCATCCATGATATACAGCACACCCACCAACTGCGTACCTATTTGGGTAGCCAGCCGGATGCGCTGCGATTCGCCGCCCGAAAGCGTACGCACCGAGCGGTGCAAATTCAGGTAATCTAACCCAACATCCAGCAAAAAACCGATCCGCTTTCTAATTTCCTTTAACAATTCGCGGGCAATTAAATTCTGGCGTTCGTTCAAACGCTCTTCGAGGTTGTTAAACCAATCGGCTAACTGGCCAATATTAAACTGCGATAACTCACCAATATTTTTGCTATCTAGTTTTATGTGCAGCGATTCTTTTTTGAGGCGTAGTCCGTGACATTCTGGACATTCGCTGGTTTGGGTAAATTCTTTTATCCAGCTCCGGATAGCATCCGAATCAGAATCCATTTGCTTGCGCAAAAAGCTAATAATGCCTTCGAACTCGATGGTATAGCTGTGGCCTTTGGCTTTAACTTCCAGTTCTTCTTTTACGCCGTGCAGCAACTGGTTTAATACCGGCTCAGGTAAATCCTGAATAGCAGTGGAAATATTTAGTTTATGTATCCGGAGCAGCGCCTGTATTTGGTTAAATATCCAAATGTCGCGGAATTCGCCTAAGGGCGCGATGCCGCCGCGGCTAATGCTTAAGGTTTTATCCGGAATAATCGATTCTTCGGTAATTTCCTGAATTTCGCCTAAGCCGTTACAGGTTGGGCAAGCGCCGTAAGGCGAGTTAAACGAAAAAGTATTTGGGGCCGGATCGTCGTAGGCAATACCGGTTTCGGGGTCCATGAGGTGCTGCGAGAAAAAATGCACTTGGTTGGTATCGGGCTCCAGAATAGAGATGGTGCCTTTGCCGTGCGTAAGCGCATTCTGCACGGAACTGGAAATCCGGTAGCGATCATCAGCGTTCACCACTATTTTATCCACCACAATTTCAATGTCGTGAATTTTATAACGGTCTATCTGCATTTTGGGCACCAGTTCCAGCATTTCGCCGTCTACCCGCACGCGCACAAAACCCATCTTCCGGATTTGCTCAAATAATTCGCGGTAATGACCTTTACGACCTTTTACCACCGGCGCCAGAATAATTAACTTTTTACCGTTAAAATTTTCCAGGATGTGCTGCACAATCTGCTCGTCGCTTTGCCGGATCATTTTTTTGCCGGTTACGTAGCTGAACGCTTCGCCTGTACGGGCAAAAAGCAAGCGCATAAAGTCGTAAATTTCGGTAATGGTGCCTACGGTAGAGCGCGGGTTGCGGCTGGTGGTTTTCTGCTCAATGGAGATTACCGGGCTTAAACCTTCAATTTTATCTACGTTGGGCCGTTCCAGGCCGCCCAGAAAAGAGCGGGCATACGCCGAAAAGGTTTCCATGTAGCGGCGCTGCCCTTCGGCGTAAATGGTATCGAAAGCCAGCGACGATTTGCCACTACCGCTAATGCCGGTAAAAACTACCAGTTTGTTGCGCGGTATAGAAAGGCTAATATTTTTTAGATTATGTTCCCGGGCACCGTAAACTTCTATTTGTTGGGTTTCGGTAACTAAAGCCGGGTTATTATTTATAGCAGGAGTTTCTTCTTTTGTCTGAGCCATTGCTGGTCTTAATTAATCTGCAAAGATACGCAAATGCCCAATCTTGTGCAGGTTAAGGTGAATCATTTCTTAACAGATTTGCCGGGGCTTTGGTTCTGCCAAAAATCAGATAAACCAGTAATAAATCCAGTAATAAATATTAGGAAGAGAAGTTGCAACAGCGGCAATAGTGCCAGTTGTAGCTGCTAAAGTATTTTAGCGGGGAAAGCTGTAATATTTTTTCGCTGAATAATTAAGACGATAAGCTTACTTATATCAGAAGAAAATATTACCCGCAACAAGGCAATGAATATTAAATCCGGGAAAACAGATTGAATATTAGGATGGAGATAAACCCGGTAGCAAAACCTAAACGAAGCTGGTGTTGCTACCGGACTGTTAATCTGAATAAGAAGTTCTGGATTCTTAACTCAAAAGAAAGTCATTAATATTGCGTAAAAATTAAATGTACCGGTAAATTTAAATGGCTTATTAATATTAAAAGTTAATAGGTATGGTTTAATGAAATAAAACTTTTTTGCCCTGCATCCGCTTTTTAACCTTCCATAAATAATCTTTTACCAACAGGTAAAATGGCCGGCTATAAGCTAAATTTTCTTCTACCAGTTGTTTTACTTCCGGAAAATTTAAATTTTCTTCCTGCAGGTAGCTCAGCATCCATCTTAAAAAGCGTTTCCGGATGCGCTGGTAGCCACCGGTAGCATGCGATGAATGTAACATAGAATCTGCTCTTTGCCGATAACGGTTATTACAAGTAGCAGAAATATATACTGGTTCGTTTAAGAAGATTTTGGTCATTAACACCTGGTCTTCGTACATGCCTTTGAATGCGGCGTTAAACATGCCATATTTTTCTAGCAACGATTTTCTTATTAACAAGGCGCAAACGCACGGTGAAGCGCCATTGCCCAAGGGGTACAACTGTAAACTTAATTGGGGCGGATAATACATTTGATTGGGTGCAGCACCTACTTGCACCACCACGTTCTCCTTATCTTGTTCTGTCCAGGTGTACCAATATTCTGTTGCTTCACAAATTAAACCTGCCTCCGGATTATTTTGCTGTAAGTAAATCTGATGAGACAAATATTGCGGTAAGAAAACATCATCGCCATCCAGAAAGGTAATAAACTCGCCGTTGGCTAGCTTAATGGCCGCATTACGGCTGGCACTGAGGCCTAAGTTCTGGTGGCCCGGATGATCGTGGTAAAAAATTTTATCTGGATACCGTTGCGCGTAGTCTTTTGCGATAACCGTACTGTTATCCGTTGACCCATCATCAAGTAAAATTAACTCCCAGTTAGGATAATCCTGCGCCAGAACGCTCTCAATCATTTCGCCAATATATTCTTCTAAGTTCAGAAAACAGGTGGTGACTGAAACCAAAGGATTAAACGAATTACTCATTATAATTTTAGTGAATATTAATTAATTGTTTAAAGGGTATGGCAAAAAGACTGTTTTTATAAATTTATTAAAATATTAATACCCTTTCAGCCAACGGTTTAAGTAACCCTGAAATTCGGCTTCGGGCCAATTATTTACATGAAACCGGCCCATCTCGAAAGGATTAGCTGCTTTATTAACCGCACTGTGAAAAGTGGTTACAGCGGTTTTAAAACCCGTTGCTTTTAAAATATTTTGTGCCGATTGGTTATAACTGCCGTTCGGGAAAGAAAACAAGTCTATTTCACGGCCTGTTATTTTTTCGAGCGTGTTTTTGCTGCCAATAATTTCCTGCTGCTGCACCTCGGGCGGTTGAAAGCCTAAAGCTGTATGGGTTACGGTATGCGCGCCAACTCTAAACAGCGGGTGATGGGCTAAATCCAGCAGTTGTTGCTCCGACATGCACTGGTAATCGGGGCGGGCAGCATCCGGCAAACCGGCCCAGGCCCGGAGTTCGGCCAGTAGCTGGCTTTGCCGCGCGGCCGTTTCCTGAACTATTTCCTGCCACAGCAACATATAAACTTTGGTGCGGGTAGTAGGCGGCGGTACCGATTCGTGCCATTGCTGGTGTTGCTGCCGGATTGTGAGCGTTAGTTCGGTTTCGGGTTCCAGGCTAAAATTATGTTGCTTACCTAGTAGTTTAATAGATAACCGGGCGGGTAATATTGGCGTTTGTAGAATAATCCGTTCCAGTTCATCCCACCAAAATTCTTTTGCCTGGCCTAAATTGCCGGTCGGGATAAAAAAAGTAGCCGGCAACTGGTATTGCTCCAGCAAAGGTTTGGCAGTTAAGTAATTATCTACGTAACCATCGTCGAAGGTAAGCACAATACTTTTGTGCCGGATAGTACCGGTTTTTACCTGATTCAGCAGGTTTGGCAGCGATACCACGTGGCCGGTTTGCTGCATTATTTGCAGCTGCGTTTCGAAATTAGCCTCACTTACCGCCAAGCCCCACGGGTCGCAGGCTGGACTAGCAATGCGATGATACATGAGTACCACCGCCCGGTTACCCCACAGACCTTTTACCTTTTTTAGCCGGTTATGCCACTTCTGGTTCAAGCAATTGCTGGTTTTGTACCTTTAACGGTAATAATAACTTGGTAATGCGGGTCGGTAAAGTCCATCTGCTCTTTTTTTATTTCGGGCAGACCCATGCCGTATAACAGGGCAGTAGCTACGAAAACGTTGCCAAAGTTCTGCACCTCTACGTTAGGAACTGGAAAAATTTCGGTCATAGCTTTCTGCATCGCCGGTCTGGTAAACGACCAGAACCAGCTTTCTTCCAGTTCGCCGTATTCTATCTGGCTAATGCCCGGTACCGTTAATAATAAAGTGCCGCCCGGTTTTAAAATACGATAGCAGGTTTGTAAAGCGCCTTTAAAATCATAAATAAACTGTAACGTTTGCGTCATGATAATGCAATCGTAGCTATTATCGGGTACATGCGGGGCGTTACTTAAATCGCCAATAATGGTGGCCTTGGGGTTATCGGCGTTTACGTGAAATATATCGCTTTTGCTTACTTTTTTGCCGCCGTAACGCATGGTATATTCGTTATCGCCTATTTCCAGTACGTTGCCTTTAATGCAGTTAGCCTGCTGCTGCAAAAAGTTTTCGATATAATAACGGTCTATAGCCCCGCCGCGGTCAAAGCCATACCGGATGCTAAAAGGCATGGTGCGGTCAAAATCGCCTTTATTTATATGCCGGGGTGCTTCGTAAAATTCTTTGTAAATACCAGCTTTGTGCAACGAACGCAGGAAAAACTGCGGCGAATATTTTTTTATTAGCGTTTTAACCGGCCCCAGAGCCAGGTGTTTTATAAAATTAACCATTAAGCGGGGTAAATATTTTGATAAAAGACGAAAATCTTCTTTCTCCAGGTTTTGCGATGTTTTAGCGCTGTTCTTTAAAAAGCTACTAATTATTTGCGGCCCATAGTTTTTCTGATAATTCAATATTCCTTTTTTAAAGGCTTCTATTTCATTATCACTACGCAAGTCTTTGCTGTGTTTTTCCAAAACTTTTAAGGAATTGCGCAGCATTAGCGGTATGTTAAAAGACATACTGGTATCGTAGCGCCGGTAAACGGCCAGTTTGTGCTGGTGGTGCATAACCGGGTGGTTGCGGGCTACCGACAAGTACAAATCATAATCTTCGCAGGCTTTTAAAGAAGTATCGTACCGCCATTTTTTAAAAATCCAGCGCTGAAACATAACGGTAGCGTGCATACAGATATAATTGCCATTTAACAGCCACACAAAATGATCCTGGGTTACCGGATAAGAGCCTATTATATTTCTGTTTTTATTTGCATCTGCCTCGTCGAACCCGCCCGAAACAAAACCTAAATCCGGATTTTGTTGCAAATATTTTACATTGGTTTCAATAGCATCCAGGTATAACCAGTCGTCGGCATCTAAAAACACCAGGTACGCGCCTTTACTCTGGTCTATGCCGGTATTGCGGGCTGCCGAAAGGCCCTGGTTTTGCTTATATATATAAGTAACCTCCGGATACCGCTGCGCTACCTCTCTGGTATTATCTTTTGAACCATCGTCTACCACAATTATTTCTATGAACGGGTAAGTTTGGTTTAATACGCTCTCGATGGCTTCGGACAAAAAGTGCGCATGATTATAACACGGAATAATAACCGAAACTAATGGCTGTTCAGGAAAGGAAGGACTCGCCTGGTTGATGGGAACAGGGCGATGCGTTATGCCAACTGCATTCTTGTAACACACAATATCTTCTAAAGGGCCGGAAAAATGAAACATGAATATTGCCACTAAAAAAATTAGACTCTTTGCTTTAAGCGCAGCATGGCCATACTTTTGTGGTTGCTGCTTACCATTGGGCAGTAAGTTGAAAATTATTTATATAAAGTTAAATATGTAAATCTTAATATATAAATATTTTGTAAAAAAAATTATCAGAAAATTTAAATTGCTTCTTTTATTAATTCTGAATAGCTCCGCTGCGATATAATTTCTCCGTTTTTTAATTCAAATATTCTGTTGCACTCCTTTAAAGAGGTATACCGATGGGCAATAATTAAAATGGTAATATTGGTATCTGAAAGATTCTTAATAGCTTCGTTTACTTCTTTTTCGGTGGTGTTGTCGAGAGCGCTGGTAGCTTCGTCAAAAATTAGTATTTCGGTTTTCTTGTATAAGGCCCGGGCAATGCCTATGCGCTGGCGCTGGCCACCCGATAATTTAGAGCCGCGGTCGCCGATGGGTGTTTCTACGCCATTGGGCAAAGCGGCCACAAACTCTTGAAGCGAGGCTTTTTCGAGGGCATCGGCTAAGCGTTGCTCATCTACCGCTTTGTCGAATAAGGTAATATTATCTTTAATGGAGGCATTCATTAAAAAGGCATCTTGCTTTACATAGCCAATTAGCCGGCGCCACGCTTTTAAATTTTTGTCCGATAATTTCACTCCATCTACATAAATGCCGCCATTACTTTCGGTATAAAACCGCAATAGCAAGTTCATTAAAGTAGTTTTGCCGGCACCGGAGCTACCTATAAAACCAACTTTTTCGCCTTTTTTTATTTCTAAGGAAACTTCTTTTAAAACCGGTATATCCTTGCCCGGAAAAGAAAAGCTTACCTGGTCTAGTTTGATTTCGGATTTAAACTGCAGTGGCTTTTGCGGCGTTGGCCCGGTAACCTGCTCGTCGTATTCATCAAATTCTTTGAGCAAATTAATGGTATACTGGTTTTTTTTCAGTTCTACCATGCCCACCATCAGCCGGTTTACCGATGGCATTAGCCGGTAAGCCGCCGCTGTAAATAAGCCCAGAATGGCCAGTAACTCTTTGGGGTTGTCTACAAATATTAAAGAGTAAATAAAAATAGTTACCACACCCAAAATGGTTACCATTTCAATAATTTTAATAGGAATAAGCGAAAGTAAATAGCCTTTGGCCTCTAAGGTTTGCAGTTCCTTAATATAACCCGAGATAATATTTTTAAATTCTTCTTCTTTCTCGGCTAATTTTATTTCTACATGGCCCAAAAGTGAGTCGGCGGTAATGCCGGTGGCCACCGGCCTGATTTCGTTGGCTCGCTGCCCTATTTTGCTGCCCCGCTTTTTGAGCGCGTTATAGGTTAAAATGGTAGTTGGCCCCAGAATAACCACGAGCAAGATTAGCAGGGTGGGCTTAAAAAGCAGAATACCCGCAATAATGATAATTAAAATAACGAACTCGGAAAAAATAACGAACAAGCCCCGGAAAATACCACTTATAAACTGCGACGGAATATCTATTATGTAATACATAATATTAATATGCCCCATGTTGTTAAAAAGCCAGAAAGGTAAGCCGGTAAACTTGGTATACTGCCGGTGAATAATAGTATTGGCAATAGCTGCCGAAAATTTTACCTGCCGGTAGTTTATCCAGGTAGAAAAAAGGTTTTTCAGCAAAAAGAAACAAAAGATTACCAGTACCGCAAAAATCAGGAAAGCACTTTCGGAAGAAAAGCCCAGGCTGGAAAACAAAAACGAAAAATACTTATTTTTTTGGATGTAACCGGTTTCGGAAGCAGCAATAATAAGGGGTACCAGTGCTGCTAACCCAATTACATCTAGTAAAGACGAAAATATAGATAAAAACAGCATGGCCATTCCTTCCCGCTTTTGCGAAGAAGTTAAATAGTATTTAATGCAGTTTAAAGACTTAATTAATATTCCTGCATTCATTTAAAAAACAATATTGTACATACAAAATAAATAATTCCTGAAACCAACAGCACTAAACAATACAAATATATTTATTTAATATTTAATATATATAAATAATATAATATTTATTTTCTTTAAAACAGCTTTAAAATTGCTTTACTCGTTATAATCTGCTAATTCTGTTCTTTTATAAATACGCTTTACTGAGCTAAATATTTTAAAAAACTCCCGGAAGAAATCTTTTTTAAAAAGCAGAACTTAAAAATAACAAGAATATTTTGTTATAAACAAATCTAAAGCCACTATAAAAAAGAAAAATGCCTTAGCTTACTCGTAAAGTGGTTTGGTTCTGTTTTACCGGATATTAATTCCTGTAAGATTCGTTTACGTGTAAAGCTTTAGCAAAAGATTAGGGCTAAACTATTTTTTCTGCTTTATTTTGGGTTTGCGCTTCATGAAGCTTTATTCCAGTAAACCCGCGCTTAAAGAAAATACCTGTTTTATTCTATAGAATAATTGCAATTACCGGTATACAATGCTTTAGCGCAGGAATATAATTAAGTAAATATAAAAAAGGCCACCCGGAAACGCTTGTTTTGGGTAGCCTTTTAACTGTGCTGTATAAATTATGGGCTTTATTGCGAATTTTAATTGGTTAAAAGTGTATATTATTCTTTGGCTGCTGACGCCGGAATTAAAAGCGTATAGCGGGAGGTAGTATCGTTAATAGTAAGTTTGTAGCCGCGAAGCCACGGGTTGTGCAGCCGCAAGGTTTTGTAGTTGGTGCCTTGTGCCAAAGCAAATTCGGGTAAATCTGTAATGGTGGTGGCTACAGTTAGGGCTCGGGTAGGCGTAGCAGGGTAGCTATCGGCGTCCATCATGCTGAAGCCATACCGTTTAGGGTTTTCCAGTACTTCTTTTAACGCTAATATCCGGAATAAATAGCGCGATGTTTCATCGTTCAGGTACAGGTCGTAGTAAGAAGTTACTTTTTGGGTTTTAAAAGCAGCATCGAGGCCGCCCGCTCCCCGGTTATAAGCGGCCGCCGCGCTGGTCCAGGAACCAAAGCGTTTATACCCGTATTTCAGGTGTTTACAGGCGGCTATGGTAGATTTCTCAAAATGATAGCGTTCGTCAACTTCGTCGTTTATGGTTAGTTTCAGGGCTTGAGCCGTAGCAGGCATTAGCTGCCATATACCCACCGCACCTTTAGGCGAAGTAGCATTGCTTAATAAACTTTCGGCCAGCGCTAAATATTTAAAATCGGGGTGCATGTCGTTTTCGCGGAGCAAACGGTCTAATTCGGGTAAATAACGTTGCAGCCGTTTTAGGGCCAGTAAGGTATTCGAATGAAAGTAAGCTGTGGATTGCAGTTCGCGGTCCAGGCGCTCGGCTACATCTGGTATTTCCAGGGGCACTGGTTCGCCGGCAAAGGTTAAAGATTGGGGCAACGGAAACGGACGGTAAACGCCACTACCGGGTTGACTGGGTATTACTTGCTGGCTGCACAAATTTACCACTCCCAAAAGGCAGGCCAGTAAAAACAAATATTTCCAGTAGGGCTGTAATTGCATCATCAGAGTTTGCAGGTTGGTTTTGGGTGTTTACGAATAAACGGCTAAATGCGGTTCCGATTGCTTTTAAATCCGATAAAATGGCTTCGGCTTAAGTTAAATGTATTTTATTTGGAGCACTAGCACGGTTAAAACAACATGCTGCCGGGCAGTGGCAATATTTTGCATTCAGCACTTTAGGGTAAATTTAAAGCGATATATTAGGTCGAGATCTAATTTTTTAGGGGCAGCAGCTTTTTGAGTTTTTGCTTTAGTAAAGAGCCGTTGTAACGAAAATAATAATTGGCGTGCCGGTAAAAAGGCGCCCATCTAAGTTTAAATAACGCTGCTGCTGTAGGCTGGTAATAAGCATAAAGCGGCGAAGATTGGTAAATTTTAAACGCATTAAACCCAACTGCGGCATGTTGCAGGCATTGCCGAAATAATAATAAACCCAACGTGTAGCCCAAAGCAGCCGGCAGCAATAATTTTCTTTTATTATTTGCTTCCAGTAAGTAGGTAAACCAATTTATAGCTTGGCTAAAAAATAATTCATTCGGTTCCCAGGGGTGGTACCAAAGCTGGTTATGGTAATTAAATTCTTCGGGGGTGAGCTGCAGGCTGAGTAACTGAAACGCTTCTGCCCGAATTTTACCCGCATTGGTTACCTGCAGGCTTTGGTGCTGTTTAGATACCTGGGTGCCGGAATCGCGGTAAAGCAGCAGCGGCTCGGCCAGGTTTGCCCCTTGCGTTACCAGGAGCATATCCAGCCAAAATTTATAGTCTTCGGCAGCTTGGTACTGCGGCTGATAACTTAAATTATTAGCTAGCAATACCTGGCGCCGCATAATTACTGCCGGGTGGGCAAAAGGGGTATCAAATATTAAGAAGCTCTTTATTTTGTCGTGCTCCAGCGCAAAAGTTTCGGTATATATTATTTTGTTGTGTTTAAAATGATTTATGGCCGAGCCCAAAATACCTACTTCCGGATGCGCCTCCATAAACCCGACCTGCTTTTCAAGCCGGTTCGGCAAGCTAATATCATCGGCATCCATGCGGGCAATATATTGGCCCGTAGCTAGCGCCAACCCTTTATTTAATTGCGCGATTAAACCAATATTTTCCGGCGAATGCATAACCCGCAGGCGATTGTCGTGGTAACGGCCAATAATGGCAGCGCTGGCATCCGTAGAACCATCATTCAGAAGCAGCAGCTCAAAGTGCGGGTAGGTTTGGTTTAAAATGCTTTCTATGGCTTCTGCCAGGTATTTTTCGGCATTGTAAACGGGCATCAGCACCGACACCAGCGGGTAAGTATTCATAAACTAATCAGGAAACATCAAAAAAATAATACCAAGCTATAAAAATTTGCCGCACGAAAGAAATAATTTCTGTAAGCCAAGGTGGTGATCTGCTTCCTAAAGTAAACTGGCTGCTAATATTTGTTCATACAACTTTTAAATCGTTCAACTCTTTTTCAGTAGCCGTTTGCCCGTCTGTTTGGTCGCTTATAACCGGTAAGGTATTAATAATGAGTAAGATAATTTAGTTAAATGCAATGTAAATTGTTTATAAGTAATAGCTGTTTATTAATAAAAATTCAAAGAATATCTATATAAAATATTAAAAATGTAAATTTTTTACAAGTAATATTTATATATAGAAAAAATACCTTAGAATTCATTAAATTTTACAATCCAATCTCACCTAAACACCCATTTCCCATGTCGAAAAAAACAAAAAATTCCCAGCAATGGCAGCGGAATATTTGCCTACTGGTTTTTGCCGGTTTTTTGGCAAATAGCCCTCCTGCAGCGGTATTTGCTGGTACTAATGCCAAAGCGGGTACTAAAATTACTGCTTCCCATCTTTTAACGGCCGATAAACTGGTTGTCTGGCCAATAACCGGTCGGGTAACTTCACCAACCGGCGAACCTTTGCCCGGCGTTACGGTGCTCCTGAAAGGCTCCTCTACCGGCGCTACCACCAGCCCAGATGGTTCTTACAGTTTAAGCGTACCGGAAACGGCTGGTACCCTGGTATTTTCTTTTATTGGCTACGCTACCCAGGAGAAAAATTTTTCCGGGCCCGGCACCGTAAATATAACGCTTACAGAAGATGCCAAAGCGCTACAGGAAATAGTGGTAACGGGGTATACCGCCCAGTCTAAAAAAGATATTACCGGTGCCGTATCTACCATTGATGCCCAGCAATTATTATCTACGCCATCTACCAACCTGGGGCAAGCCATGCAGGGTAAAGTAGCCGGGGTAACAGTAGGCAACGAAAACAGTCCGGGGGGCGGCGTGATGGTGCGCATCCGGGGTTTTGGTACCATTAACGATAACTCGCCGCTGTACGTGGTAGATGGCGTACCCACCAAAGGCAACCTGAATACCCTGAACCTCAACGATATTGAGTCGATGCAGATTCTGAAAGATGCCTCGGCGGCTTCTATTTACGGTTCGCGGGCAGGTAACGGCGTGGTAATTATTACGACCAAAAAGGGTAAAGCGGGTAAACCCATGTTTACTTACGATATGTACTTTGGCACCCAGCGGCCCGGCAAGTTCTTAGATATGCTGAATACCCAGGAATACGCCCGACTAGTATGGGAATCGCGGAAAAATGCTGGCGCCGTAGGGCCTAACGGCAACCCGGTGCACGCGCAGTTTGGCAACGGGCCGGAGCCGGTAATTCCGGATTATATATTTCCGGCCGGCGCCATGGAAGGCGACCCGCGCGTAGCCCAGGATGCCAACGGCAATTATATTAACTACAGCAATAATATTGATGCCGCCGACTTTAACCGCACCAGGTGGATGATTACCAAAGCCAATAAAGCCGGTACCGATTGGATGGACGAAATATTTGATCCGGCTCCTATTCAGAATCACCAGCTAGGGGTTTCGGGCGGCAACGAAAGCGGCCGGTATGCCATGTCTTTAAATTATTTCGACCAGGAAGGCATTATGATTTATACCGGATTTAAACGTTATTCGCTGCGCGCCAATACCGAGTTTAATGTGAACAAACGCATCCGAATAGGCGAGAACTTCCAGTTTGGGCATAGTAGCCGCATTGGTCAGCCCAGCGGTAACAACAGCGAGAGCAACCCTATATCTTTTGCTTACCGCATTCAGCCCATTGTGCCGGTTTACGATGTGTCCGGAACAACCTTTGCCGGTACCCGGGGTACTGACCTGGATAATTCGCGCCAGCCCGTTGGCGATTTGTGGCGGAATAAAGATAACGACCAGAAAGAACTGCGCTTATTTGGTAATGCTTACGCCGAAATAGATATTCTGAAAGACTTAACGGCCAAAACCAGTTTCGGGATTGACTACAATACCTATAACTTCCGCAATTATACCATCCGCGATATTGAATCGGCCGAGGCCAGGGGCTCTAACAGTTTGCAAACCACCAATAATTACGAATGGACCTGGACCTGGTATAACACCCTGGCTTACACGCTTAACCTGGGCGAACGCCACCGGTTTAATTTCCTGATTGGTACTGAATCGATTAAAGATTATTACGAATTTTTTGATGCCTCCCGTACCAACTTCTCTTCCGACGATATTGAGAACCGTTATTTAAGCGGCGGCACGGGCGTACAAACCAATAATGGCGGCGCTTCTAACTGGGCTTTAGCTTCGGAATTTACCCGGGTAAACTATTCGTTCGGCGATAAATATTTACTCGAAGGTACGTTGCGTCGCGACCGTTCTTCGCGGTTTGCGCCGCAGTTCCGGACAGCTATTTTTCCGGCGGTAAGCGCGGGTTGGGTTTTCTCCGAAGAAACTTTTGCCCAAAGCCTAACCACCTGGCTTAATCGGGCTAAGTTAAGAGCCGGCTGGGGACAAACCGGAAACCAGGAAATTGGTAATTATAATTCGGTTACCCAATTTACCACCAGCCCGGCCAACTCTTTCTACGATTTAAACGGTTCGCGCACCTCGGCAATACCGGGTTACGAGCTAACGCAGTTTGGCAACGCCCGGGCTAAATGGGAAACCACTACTTCTACTAATATTGGCCTGGATTTAAGTTTACTGGGCAATAAAATAGATGCTTCTTTCGATTGGTATACCCGCCTTACTACCGATATGCTGTTTCCGGTGCCGGCACCGCTTACCGCCGGGGTAGCTACCGCGCCTTTCCAGAATATTGGCTCAATGCGCAACCGGGGCGTAGATCTGGCTTTAACTTATAGCGGTGAGGCCATGGATAACCAGTTTACCTATAGCATTACCGGTAATGTAAGTACCTACCGCAACGAGGTAACCAAAACCACCGGCGACCCCAATACCCAATATTTTGGCATTAACGACGAACGGATTCAGAATTTTGTGGTAACCCAGCAAGGTCATCCTATTTCTTCTTTCTTTGGATACACCCTGGATGGTATTTTCCAAACCGACGATGAAGCCGCGGCCGCGCCTAAAAACAACCTGGGCACTAACCAGAATAAAGCCGGCCGCTTCCACTTTGTAGATATTAACGGCGATAAAGTTATTAATACCCAGGATTTATCGATCATCGGTAACCCGCACCCCGATTTTACTTATGGCCTGAATATTAATGTGAACTACAAAAACTTTGGTTTAACTTTATTTGGCCAGGGCTCGCAAGGGAACGAAATATTTAACTACGTAAAATATTGGACCGATTTCCCGACTTTTGGCGGTAACCGGAGCACCCGCATGTTGTACGATTCGTGGCGGCCCGGTAAAACCGATGCTATTCTGCCCCAACTCACTTCCAGCGACCAGGTAAGTATTTTGCCTTCTACTTATTACCTCGAAGACGGATCTTATTTCCGGATGCGGAACGTGCAGTTAACTTATACCTTGCCCCAAACCTTGTTTACCAAAATTGGCTTAGGCAGCGCCCGTGTGTATTTGCAGGCACAGAACCTGTTTACCATTACCGATTATTCCGGCATGGACCCCGAAATAAACCTGCGCAATTATACCTCGGGTAACGACCGTCAGATTGGCGTAGACGGCGGATCTTACCCGGTAGCCAAGCAATTTCTGATAGGGGTAAATGTTAGTTTTTAAGTAGGGCAGTTTCCTCTTATTTTCTGTTAAGTAAATTTTTAAAGAAATGAAAAAGACTACAATTATAATAAGTGCGGTGCTGCTGAGTATAGTTAGCGCCTGCTCCGATAAATTTTTGGATGTACAACCCAAGGCCGCTTTAAGCGGTGGGGCCCTGCAAAACAGCAAAGGCATTAATTCTTTGCTGGTAGGCGCCTATTCTTTGCTCGATGGCTGGGCCACCGCCGAAGGGGCTTACCGTTCTTACCAGGCTTCTGCCGATAACTGGGTTTATGGCAGTGTGGCTTCGGATGATGCTTACAAAGGTACCATTGCCGGCGATCAGCCACCTATTTCGTTAATTGAGCAGCATAATATTGCCTCCGATAATATTTATTTCCGGGGCAAGTGGCGGGGCATGTACGATGGCATTGCCCGCACAAACGATGTACTTCAGAATTTAGTAAAAGCCACCGATGTATCAGAAGCAGACGCTAAGCAAATTACCGCTGAGGCTAGGTTCTTACGGGGGCATTTCCACTTAGAGCTGAAGAAAATGTTTAACAACGTGCCGTATATTGATGAAACCATTTACGACCCCAACAACCTGGAAAGTACCAAGCAGCCCAATACCACCGATATTTGGCCGAAAATTGTAGAAGATTTAACTTTTGCCTACAATACACTACCAGCCAAACAAGCGCAACCCGGCCGGGCTAGTAAGTGGGCGGCCGCCGCTACATTAGCCAAAGCGTATCTTTTTCAGCAGAAATACACCGAAGCCAAGCCTTTGCTCGAAGCTATTGTAAACAGCGACCAGTTTAGGTTAGTAGATCGCTACCACGATAATTTCAAGGCGGTTACGAATAATAATGCGGAGTCTATTTTTGAAATACAAAATTCCGTGAACGATGGGGCGCCGGGTGGCGAAAACGGCAATATTGGCGCTACGCTTAATTACCCTTACGGCGGCGGCGGCGTAACTACCTGCTGCGGGTTCTTTCAGCCTTCGCAAAACCTGGTTAATGCTTTTAAAACCAGTGCCGATGGTTTGCCCTTGCTCGATACCTTTAACAGCAGCGACGTCAAAAGCGACCAGGGCATAGAAGCCACGCAACCATTTACCCCCGACGAAGGTACTTTTGATCCGCGCCTGGACTGGACCGTTGGCCGGCGCGGCATTCCGTTCCTGGACTGGGGCGTACATCCGGGTAAAACTTACGTGCGCGACCAGGCTTACGGCGGACCTTATTCGCCTAAAAAACACGTGATGTACCGCACCGATGTGGGCACAAATACCTTTGCCGGTAACCCGCGCTTAAACGCCAATAATTACCGCATGATTAGGTACTCGCACGTATTGCTTTGGCTGGCCGAAGTTGAAACCGAATTAGGTAACCTGGACGCCGCCCGGGGCTACGTAAACCAAATCAGAAGAAGAGCCGCCAACCCCGATGGCTTCGTGAAAAAGGCCGATGGTACCCCGGCCGCTAACTACGTAATAAAAGAATATACCGCCCCTTGGGCCGATAAGGCCCAAGCCAGAAAAGCCATTCAGTTTGAGCAGCGGCTAGAATTTGGCATGGAGGGCCACCGGCGGTTTGATTTGGTGCGCTGGGGCATTGCCGACCAGGTACTGAACGCTTACTACGCAGTAGAAGGCAACAAGCGCTCTTATTTAAAAGGGGTACAGTTTGTAAAGGGTAAGCACGAATATTTCCCGATTCCCATACAAGAAATATTAAACAGCACCGTAGCGGGCAAACCTACTTTAACCCAGAACCCGAATTATTAAATATTGAGAATAAATATTTTACAAAAAGCTCTTGGTTAAACAGGAGCTTTTTTGTTTCTGTGGCTATATCAATCCCAGAATCTTCCCCGGCCTTTCTTTTTCTCTTTCTCTTCTTTTTTCCGTTCCTTCCGTTCTTTCTTTTTGCTTTTAAATACATCAAAAAGTTTATCCAGGAAAGATGTTTGTTTAATAACGGCAGGCTGTTCGGCCAGAAAAGAAGGACAATTTAAGCGTTGTTGCAACTCAGGTGGTAAAAGGGGAAAATGGCTGTTGCGCCAGTTAGCAAATTCCCGGTCGCGGACCACGCGGCTCATAAAATCGCCCCAAATAGGTAAAGCCGTGTTAGACCCTTGTCCCAGGCTTAAGGTTCGGAAACGTACGGCCGGGTTTTCCGCGCCTACCCACACGCCGGTTACCAATTGGGGCGTAATGCCAATAAACCAGCCATCGGCGTGGTCCTGCGAAGTGCCGGTTTTACCCGCAATATCCAGGGTTAAGCTAAATTCTGAACGGAGCCGGTTAGCCGAACCTTCTTGTACAACGCCTTTTAGTAATTCCAGCATAGTAGCGGCGTGTTCAGTAGCTACCGCTTTTGCTACGCCTGCGCCGGGCCGGTGTTGCCGTAATATTTTACCGTTACGGTCGGTTATTTTGGCAATGTAAACTGGTTTTATGCGGTAGCCATTATTAGCAATAGTAGCGTAAGCCGTAACCAGTTCCAGCAGCGATAAATCGGCGGTGCCTAAGGCCAGCGACGGTACTTTGGGTAATGGGCTCTGAATACCCAAGCGCCGGGCCAGCGAAATAGTGGGTTCCAGGCCGGTTTTCATGAGCACCTGCGCCGAAATAGTATTTACCGAGTGCGCCAGCGCACCCCGCATCGAATATTCGCCGCCGTATTTATTATCGGCATTATGCGGCGTCCAGTTGTCGCTTTCGGTGTAGGTTTGCAATTGGTTCGGGAAATAAGTGCAGGGCTCCAGGCCTCGTTCCAGGGCCGCGGTATAAACAATGGGCTTAAACGTAGAACCGGCTTGGCGGCGCGAGCGCACATGATCGTATTTAAACGTATGGTGATCGATACCGCCCACCCAGGCCCGCACGTAACCGGTTTCGGGTTCTACGGCCAGCAAGCCGGTATTTAAAAAGCGTTCGTAGTAGCGCAACGAGTCGTTGGGCGTTAGGGTGCGCTTAATGGTGCCGCGCCAGCTAAATAAATTCATTTCTTTTGGTTGCCGGAACTGCTCCTGAATGGCTGCATCGGTTAAGCCGGCAGCTTTTAGTTTCTGGTAATGTTTAGAGCGCCGCATGGCAGCCCGCATTATTTCGGGGTTGTTGCCCCACGGCGAGCGGTTTTTCCAGTGCGCATCAAACTGGCTTTGCAGGCGGGCCATTCGTTTGCGCATAGCGCGTTCGGCGTGGGTTTGCATACCCGCGTGCAAGGTGGTATATATTTTCAGGCCATCGGTGTATAAATTATAAGGCTTGCCATCTGCTTTTACTTGGGTAGCGCACCATTTTACCAGCTCCAGGCGCAACTGCTCCCGAAAATAAGGGGCCAGGCCATCGTTGTGAGTTTCGTAACGGTATTTTAATTTCAGGGGCAGGTTCTTTAAAGAATCGGCTTGGGCCGGAGGGAGGTAACCGTATTTAGCCATCTGGTTCAACACTACGTTTCGGCGTTGCCGCGATTTTTCTAAATTCAGACGCGGGTTGTAGGTAGTGGTGGCTTTTAGCATGCCAATTAAAACGGCCGCTTCTTCGGTTTTAACCGAGTCGGCAGTGGTATTAAAAAAGCGCCGGGCCGCCCGCTCAATCCCGAATAAATCACCGCCCATGGGTACGGTATTCAGGTAAAGTTCTAATATTTCGGTTTTAGAATAAATATTTTCGAGCCGACGCGCAATTATCATTTCGCGCAGCTTATTAATGGGCGTACTTAAGAAATAATATTGCCGGCGCGGATATAAATTCTTAACTAATTGCTGGCTAATGGTACTGCCCCCACCCGATTTTTCTTCCTGCAGTAGCATGGTTTTAAATAATACCCGCAGCAAGCTCCGGTAATCTACGCCACTATGGTCGTAAAAGCGCGCATCTTCGGTGGCAATTAATGCTTTTACCGCCGTCGGCGAAATATTTTCGAAGTTTACATTGGTGCGATCCTGGATGTAGTAGCGGCCCAGCAAAATATTATCGGTTGAGTATACTTCCGAGGCCGTATGGTTTTGCCGGGCTTTAAGCGCAGTACGGGAGGGTACGCGCCCAAATAAACCTACGTAAATTGCCAGGTATAAGCCCACCCAGAAAAGTAGAACCAGTAAAATTAACTTGTACGCCCCCCGGAGAACCGGTTTAAAGTTACCTGTTCGTAGATTTCGCCAATTAAAAGCCCGGAGATGCTGCCATTGTTTTTGCCAATAAGCAGCGCTTAGTTTAGATTTATGCCTACCGTTAAATACACCGGATTGTGGGCGGAAGAATCTGGAAATTGGGTGTAGCAAATATTGCCCGATAAATTGCCCAATTGCCCGCAGGGTAAGCCAAACACGTTTTATAAATTTATTCAACTAAAGCTAACTTAATAATATTGCTATTCCCTTTCTTAAAACCAGTCATTATCATACAATTTATTTACTAGTTCCAGGTGCATAAACGGTTTTAAATGAATATTTAGCTAAACTTCTGGTATTGGCTGCCGAACTCCTTGTACTGCCAGGTTTAAAATTATTCTAGCAAAATAAAGGCCTGTATTAATTATACAAGCACTTTTGCCAAACTATATTATAATACTACAATGAGTTCTTGGTTTTTGCTTATTTTTTTACCTAATTTATAGTTCTTTCGTGGTGACAGTTAATGTATTACCCGGTAAATAGCCGGAATACAAAAAACAGGAACATCTTATACAAAAGAATATTTTTCCAATTGCGTGTATAAATCAGGTTGTATTAATAAATATAAACCAACTGATTATTATTTGTCCGAATTATTTAAGCCGTGTAATCGTCTTTTTATCAAGTATTTAGTTTGATAATTTGGTGCATATTTACCCATAGCTTGGGCAGTAGTTAATCTGGGCTGGCTAAGATTATTCCGTTTTTATAAAACAATTACTTGTATGCCGGTTTGGCATACATTTTAACCTCAAATCCAGGTGCCTAGGTTGTTGGGTGCCCGCATTTACTTTTACAACACGTTTTTCCCGCCTAAACTATATGCATCACCATGAAACACCTTTATCTTCTTTTTCGGTATCAGACTACCCGCTTGGTGGCACCAGTCTGTTTTCTGTGGCTGGCGGCTTTTAGCTGGCTTGCTTTGGGGCCCCGGCTAGCGCTAGCCCAAACTACTTCTTTAGATGACCTTACCATTACCCCTAATTGCACCAAATATGTAGGCAATAATAAGTTTGTGGTAAGCTTTGGCTACACCAATAAAGGTAAGGCTGACTTAATAATACCCGAAACAGGCAGCTTATTATCCGGCGAAGGGGAAAAGCCTATAGGCAAACCTTTAACTGTTTTTAAACCCGGTCGGGTGCAAAATGCTTTTGACGTGGAATATGATGGCCGTAAAATCACCTGGACCATTAGCCTGCCCAATGGCAAATCCCGAACAGTTTCTACCAGTGCCAATGCTAGTCCGTGCCCTACTACGGGCAATATTGTGCCGGGCTATGTGCCGCCGGCCCTGAAAACCAATACCAAACTGGGTTCCGAACTAACTTCGCTGGTCCAAAATCCTAACCCAAGTATACCGCCTTCCGAAGATGTTTTTCAGTTTCAATCTAATTATGTGCTGATAGAAGTAATTGCAAATGCCGGGAAATACGATGCTTTGTTAGCAAAACTGAAAGACCTGGACAGCGACCCGGTAGCTTATGGGTTGCTCGGCAATAATATTTACAATGCGCCCAACACCCTCATTATAACCGGCTATTTCCCGGTGGCTAACTTACTCAAATTAAATAATTTACCCGAACTGGTTAATTACGTAAGGCCGGCTTTTACCCCTATTTCTAATGCGGGCAGCGTAACCAGTGCCGGCGATTCGGCTCAGCAATCAGGTTTAGCGCGGCAGGCTTTTAAAGTGCAGGGCGAAGGCGTGAAAGTAGGTGTAATATCGGATAGTTATAACAACCGGGGCGGAGCCGCCCAAGACGAACGTACCGGCGATTTACCCGGCTCGGGCAGTTCGCTTAATTCGGTACCGGTACAAGTTTTACAAGATTTAAGAGATGGTAGCGGCACCGATGAAGGACGGGCTATGCTGCAAATTATTCACGATGTAGCGCCCAAAGCAACACTGGCTTTCCGGACTGGCTTTATTAGTGCCGGCGATTTTGCTAATGGTATTATTGAGCTTAAAAATGCTGGCAGCAATATTATTGTAGACGATATTACCTATATAACCGAACCATTTTACCAGGATGGAGCCGTAGCTCGCGCCGTTAACCAAGTTAGTAGCCAGGGCGTAACTTATTTTTCGGCCGCCGGGAACTACGGTGTAAAGTCTTACGACAATATTTTTACCCCCGCTCCGGCCAACAGCCTGGGGCAGCCGCACGCTTTTGGTACCGGCGATGTATTGCAGCGGCTTTCCTTACCAGAGGGCAAATATACCATTATGCTGCAATGGGATAATCCGTTTTATTCTTTAGGCCAAACCGCTACCGGCACTACCACCGATTTAGATATTTACCTGGCCAATGATGCGGGTACCCCAATTTACGGGTTTAACCGGAACAACCTGGGCGGCGACCCCATAGAAATATTGCCTTTCCGGGTTACTGCCGGCGGCGCCATTACCAATCTTATGGTGGTAAAAGCGGCCGGTTCGGCTAGTGCCAACGTGCGGTTTAAATACGTGATTTTCCGCGGCGATGCCGGTATTTTGGAATACAATAATAATACTTCTACCATTGTGGGGCAGGCCAATGCCACCGGCGCGATTACTGTAGGCGCAGTTTTATACAAAAATACGCCGGCTTTTGGCCAGAACACCCCCACCGTTGCTTCCTTTTCGTCGAGAGGCGGAACGCCTGTTTTGCGCGACCTGAACGGCAATCCTATTAGTCCAGCCTTGCGGGCCAAGCCCGATATTGTAGCCCCCAATGGCGCGAATACTACCGTGCCAGTAGGCGGCGACGGCACCATTGATAACGATCAGTTTCCGAATTTCTCGGGTACATCGGCCGCTGCTCCCCACGCGGCCGGTATTGCGGCCTTGCTGCAAAGTGCCCGCAATAAATTTTACGGAACAACGGCTACCCCCGCTTTTTTAAACCCAACCCAGGTAAAAGATATTTTAACCCAAAGAGCGCTGGATATAGAAACCACTGGGTTTGATGTGCTGAGTGGGTACGGTTTTGTGCAGGCCGATGCCGCTTTAAGTTATTTGGCTAATCCGGCAGCGGTACTATCGCGGTTAGTTTTACCGCCCGCAGTAACCCCAACCACGCCGGTTACTACGCCTTTTGTAGTAGCCGTAGAAGGCAATTATTTATCGGCTGGCTCCCGGGTTTTACTTAACGGTACCGAATTAAACCAAAGCAATTTCCGGTTTGTAAACGCAAAGCGGTTAGAAGTAACGATTGCTTCCTGGCCAGGCGGTAATCCTTATATTCAGGTGCAGAATCCGGCAACGGTACCCAACGGCAACGATGGCGGCCTGTCGAATGCGCTTTATTTCTTCAACCGGACTGTGGTAACAGTTAAAGCCAGTAACGCTACTAAATATTACGGTGAGCCCATGCCGGCTATTACGGCCACTATTTCGGGTTTGCCGGCCGGCGTTACCGAAGCTCAGGTTAAACAGTATATCAATATTTCGAACCCAGCCAATGGCACCACCGACCAAGGCGCTTTTCTGGATGCCGGTACTTATCTCTTGCGCCCAACCTTAACTCCGCTGCCCGATGGCCTGACCGGCGAACTAAAAGAGGTGCTGACCAATCCGGCTAAATACGCGCTGGTGTTCTTAAACGGCACGCTCCAGGTTAAAAAAGTCCCGCTTACCATTACGCCCAATAATCTTAGTTTGGCTTACGGCGATAAAATTCAGGGCATCACGTTTAACTATGCCGTTGGTGCTGTTCCGGTTTCTGATGCGGTAAAAACCGCCTTGGTAAGCAAAGCCGCCGCCGCCCATACCGCCGCCCTAAAATATACCACCGACCAGAATGCTACGGCTATTGTAGATGGCACCGCCCTGGTAGATGGCACGGCGCTAGTAGACGGAACTGCTTTGGTAAACCGGAGTGCTTTGGTTAGTGCCACGGCCTTGGTTAACCGCACCACCCTCTCGAACGGTACAGCTTTAGTAGACGGCACCGCCCTGGTAGATGGCACGGCTCTAGTAGACGGAACGGCTTTGGTGGATGGCACGGCTTTAGTAGATGGCACAGCGCTGGTGGACGCAACTGCTTTAGTAGACGGAACTGCTTTAGTAGATGCCACGGCTTTGGTGGATGCTACGGCACTGGTAAATGGCACTGCCCTGGTAAATAGCAATATTGTAAATGCCGCTAGTAACACCAATGCCATTATTATTTACAGCCCCGGCGAACGCATGCTTTCAGATGTGTATGCCATTAACCTGATTTCTGGTATTGCGGTAACGAAGGAAACCGAATTTCACTGGATTGTGCCGGGCGCATTGCTCTCGTATAACTTTGATGTGGCGTATGGCTTAGGCAAGCTTAAAGTAAACCCCAAAACCTTAATCGTTAAAGCCGATGACAAAGTAATAGATTTGGGTGCCCCGCTGCCGCCGTTTACCTCCACCGTAACCGGTTTTGCTTATAATCAAACCATAACTTCTAACAACCCCGGCACCACTATTCCCCTATTTTCCGGAGCCATTAGCTACAGCTTAAATCCGCCGCTGCCTATAACCAGTGCCGGCACTTACGCGATTATGCCTGGTGGTTTAACGGTTAATCCGCCTAGCGCAACCAGGCCGGCCAATTACGTTGTTAATTATGTAAACGGTATTTTGGGCGTAAATCCCATTGGTGCAGGCGTAAAAGCAGTTAAACCTATTCTGGAATGCGTAGAAGATATTGGCGGTGGTAAATATATTGCGCATTTTGGTTACGACAATGGCAACAAAGGGCCCGTTTATATTCCGGCAGGCGCGCTTAATACTTTAGTAGGAACGGGTGTAATTCAGGTTATTGGCGGGCAATTGCCTACACTTTTCCGGCCAGGGCTAAATACAAGACAACTGGCCGTGGTTTTTAATGGCTCTAAGCTAACCTGGACCTTAACCAGCAACAACAACACCCGTAAAACTGCCGTGGCTTCTGATGCGAGTTCTTCCTCAGCGCGGTGTAAAAGCTCCTCTGGCCTGGCGGCCTTGGCTACCCGCGACCAAACCGCAGAAGCTGATCTGAAGGCAGCTCCCGAAATAGCCGCTTACCCCAATCCGGTTTCAAATATATTATCGGTAACTCTCGGCAACTTGCCGGAAAGCAGAATTACCTTATTCGATATGCTGGGCCGGGTTTGTATACCTGCGCAACAAGTAAAAGCAAATGCGGTGGCCCTGGATCTGAGCCGTTTTAAAGCCGGTGTATACCTGCTGCGCATCGAAAGCGGCGACCAATTGAAGCAACTGAAAATTATTAAAGAATAAATATGCTACCTGGTGCTTTCGGTTAAATCCCGAACGCGTTTCTGTTACCGGCAAAGCTAACTTAAATAGTGGGCTTTGCCGGTGCTGCTTTGGGGTGCGTTTAAAACCGGTAAGGTATTGAAAATCAAATTATAATTGTGTTTGCTGATTGCTTTTTAGGTATTTTTTAAGTAAAATTAGTACCATAATCAGCCGCTACGGCCGACTGGTTTAATATTAGTTAAGCAGCTGTTTTAATCAGTCGGATTTATGAAGAAACTTTTACTTTTTTCTTTTTTCCTTTTCAGCCAAATAACCCTGCTGGCGCAGCAAAACTTACCCGATAGCCTAGTTACCGCCCTGGCTGCGGCCAAAGATACCACCAAGGTTAACCTGCTGCTTTCGATTAGTAAATCTTACGCGGGCACCGATCTGGCATTAGCGGTAAAATACGCCCAGGAAGCCAAACAACTCGCCGAGCAGCACCATTTCCCAAAAGGAGCGGCGGCAGCCCTGAAAAATATGGGGCTGGCTTATTACCAGGAAGGCAAGTACGAAGAAGTGCTTAAATATTGGCAGCAATCGTTGCGGGTGTTTAAGTCTATAAACGATAAGGCCGGCGTAGCTAACCTGCTGGGTAATATTGGGGCGGTTTATTTTAACAAAGGCGATGATGCCCGGGCTATTGAATATTATTTGCAGTCGTTGCAGGTGGCCGAAGAAATAGGCGATAAACAACGCATGACCACTACCATGAGTAATATTGGGGCGGTGTATAACAACAACAAAGCTACGCACCAAAAAGCGCTGGAATATTATACCAAAGCCCTGAAAATAAGCGAAGAAATAGGCTACAAAGCCGGCATTGGCACCTTGCTGGTAAATATTGGCGAAATATACCTGGCCCGCGAAGACGATGCCGCTGCCTTGCAATATTTTCTGAAATCGCTTAAAACCCTGGAAGAAACCGATAAGCAGGACAAAGTAGCTTACGCGTTAAATAATATTGCTAAAGTTTACACGCGTCAGGGCAATTTAACGCAGGCCCTGAACTACCACCAGCGGGCGCTCGCCACGGCGCAAAAGGTAAAAGCCAATCTCGAAATGGCCCAATCCTTAGTAGGTATTGCTCAAATTTACGATAAACAAGAGAAACCGGAAGCGGCTTTAAATACCTATAATCAAGCCCAGAAAATTGCGCAGGAGTTGGGTTCTAATTACGAGCTAAAGGCTATTTACGAAGGCTTGGCCACCCTCTACGGCAAAGCCGGCGATTATAAAAAAGCTTACGATTACCAATTGCTACTCTCGAGCGTGAAAGACCAGATTTACAATACCGAAACCAACGAAAAAATTGTAGACCTGCAAGCCAACTACGAAAGCGAAAAAAAACAAGCCCAGATAAACCTCTTAACCAAAGATAAAGCCTTGCAGCACATGGATTTGCAACGGCAAAAAATTATTAAAAATGCGCTGTTTGCCGGCTTGGCCTTTATCCTGATTTTGGCCGGTATTTTATACCGCAACTACCGGAACAAAGTAAAGGTAAACTGGCAGCTAACTCGTAAAAACGTAGAAATAAATCAGCAAAAAGAAGAAATAGCCACGCAGCGCGACCGCCTGGAGCAAATGTATAACAACCTGATTAGTGCCCAGGCCCAACTTATTCAGGCCGAAAAAATGGCATCGTTGGGCCAGCTTACCGCCGGCGTTGCCCACGAAATAAATAATCCCATCAACTTTGTTTCGGCCGGCATTGATTCGCTGCGGCATAATTTTACCGAAATAATGGAAGTGGTAGAAGGTTACCTGGCTTTAGATCCCGATACCGACAATAAACAAACGCTGCAAAAACTAAACAAGCTGAAAAAACAAGTTGATCTGGATGAACTCATTGAAGAATCGGAGCAACTGCTGCGGAGCATAAAAAACGGTGCTACCCGCACCAAAGAAATTGTAAGAAGCCTTAAAAACTTTACCCGCCTCGACGAAAATACCCTGAAAGTGGCCGATATTCACGAAGGACTGGATTCTACCCTGGTAATCTTGAACAACCAGATAAAAGAAAGAATTAAAATAAGTAAGAACTACGGCCACCTGGAACCCATTAATTGTTATCCGGGCCAGTTAAATCAGGTGTTTATGAATATTCTGGGCAATGCTATTCAGGCCATAAAAGGCGAGGGCACTATTGCCATTAAAACTTACACCGAAGACGATTTTGCTGTAATCCGCATTAAAGACTCTGGTAGCGGCATGACCGCGGAAGTGAAAAAGCACATTTTTGAGCCTTTCTTTACCACCAAAGATGTAGGAGAGGGCACCGGCTTGGGTTTATCTATTTCGTACGGCATTATTGAAAAGCATAAAGGCAAAATAGAAGTAGAAAGCCAGCCCGGCGCTGGAACCGAATTCATCATCCGAATTCCGCTTATTTTATCTGAAACGGCCAAACCGCTGGCAGTAGCAACAGCCTAGCCTACATAAAATATTAGGCCTTAAAGTATTACGCTTTTATTTAAATATTTACCCTTATCATGGAAAATTTAACTTTAGATAAACCGGTTGCGGCGGCGGTAGATGCGTACGAAAAGCCCGAAATTCTTTACATCGATGATGAGGAAGATAATTTACTGGTTTTTAAATCGGCTTTCCGGCGGTATTATAAAGTGCACACTGCCATATCCGGTGAAGAAGGTTTAGCCATACTGCAAGATAAAGACGTTTCGCTGGTAATAACCGACCAGCGCATGCCCCGCATGACCGGCGTGCAATTTTTACAGAACCTGCCCGAAGAAAAAGATTTGATCCGCATGATTCTGACGGGCTACAGCGATATGGAATCGATTATTGAGGCCATTAATACGGGCAAAGTTTACCGCTACATTGTAAAGCCCTGGGATAAAGAAGAGCTTAAAATTACCATGGACAACGCCATTGAGGCTTTTCGGTTGCGGCGCGCGAATAAACAACTAATACAGGAATTAAAAGACGCTAACGAAGAGTTAGAGCAGAAAGTAGTAGAACGCACCCTGGAAGTAAACCTGCAGAAAATGGAAGTAGAAAAGTTGCTGCTGAATATTCTGCCCGCCGAAGTAGCCCACGAACTAAAAGAAAAAGGTGTAGCTACACCCCGCTATTACGAGAGTGTTTCGGTGCTATTTACCGATTTTGTAGGTTTTACTAAAATTGCTGAAGGGCTTTCGCCACAAAAGCTGGTAGCCGAACTGAACGATTGTTTTATGGCCTTTGATGCTATTATTGAAAAACATAACCTCGAAAAAATTAAAACCATTGGCGATGCTTACATGTGTGCCGGCGGTATTCCGGTACCAAACCAGTCGCACGCTGTAGATGCCATTCTGGCGGCTCTGGAAATACAGGAATATATTAGGGAGTTGAACGAAAGCCGCTTAGCCGACGGGCAGCCGCCCTGGGATTTGCGCATCGGCATTCATACTGGTCCGGTAGTGGCGGGTGTAGTAGGGCGCAAAAAATTTGCCTACGATATTTGGGGCGATACCGTAAATATTGCCAGTCGCATGGAATCGAGTGGCGAGAGTGGCCGGGTAAATATATCGGACGCTACTTTTGCCATGGTAAAAGATTGGTTTAGTTGTTTGCACCGGGGTAAAGTTTTGGCTAAAAATAAGGGCGATGTAGATATGTATTTTGTTGATAAAGAGCTTGTTTCATAAAAAATAAATTTATACCTTAGCTAACGTTAGGTAACCAAAAGAAACCTGAAGCAAAAAAGCCAGTTATCCCGTAAGATGACTGGCTTTTTTGCTTTCTACCAATTTTCAGAAGAATTGCTGGTAACAAATATTGGAACAGAATTATCTGTTATATTAAAGTTAAGCGCATAAAAGAAGCCAATCTTAATATTAAGATTGGCTCCTTTATTTTTTATTGTTTGTGCGTGTACGGAAAGAAGGAATCGTTAATAGCTGAGCACATTAGCATTAACCTTTCCCTCATAAGCATGTGCTTGCTTACCGCGGGTTTTAACAAATACTTTCAGAGTGTGCTATTAACTATCCTTTCGGATCTTAAAAGTTATCACCATTACCGCTCTTCTTCGAATTTGTGAAAACAATATCAATAATATATTTGGTAATTCCAATATTTAGCTTGAATAATATTTAAAGCTGTAGCGTTACCAAAATATTAAGGTTTAATCTTCTACTAATTGATTGCACAAAGCCAAAAAGGTTAACCTTAGAGTTTCTCTTTAGAGAAGTATTTAAGAAGAAAAAACTCCGAGTAGCAGATTCTTTTGATTGAGCGTGCTTAGAACCTTATAAATTTTATGGTTTCGGAATGCTTAATTGTTTACAGATAGTATCACATAATAAATCGTCTACATCCGCATGTCTTGGTACTGTGGTTTTCTTTTTAGTAAGGATATTAATAAAGACATCGTGTTTACTTCCGTTTCTATGAAGTATACAATTATTATCATTTAAATGCTTAATAAATTTGTTGCGCTTCATTTACTAAGCAAGCTCTACATCTCCTTCATAAACCTTTTTTTCAGAAGAGCCTTTGAAATCTTCGCGCATATCTTCCAAATATAACTCCAGGGCATCCAAGATATTTTCTTTTACTTCTTCAATAGTAGTGCCTTGGGTTATAACACCAGGAATCTCTTTTATTTGACCAACCAAAAAGCCACTTCTGCCTTCTTCTATAACTAATGTGAGTTTCATGAAGCCTCCTGTCTACATTATTTGCTCTAATTTAGGAGCAACTGCATTATTAAATTTACCACGGTATGATAACCATACAACACAAGTATAACAGGTATATTTATATACTTGTTACATATACTAAGTACTTTTTGTATAATGCTCTTAAAGGCAATGGTACGCTATGGATTTAGTTAGAAATAAAGAGCTACTGTAGCTTAATTATTGCGTGAAGTATTAGGAAAGCCACTTTACAATGGGAAAGCGGCTTTTGCATTAACTATTTTACTAAGCCGCAACCTTAAAAGTTGGGCGATAATAAATATTTGCTGTAGAACTCGTCAATCACTTTAACGGCTTCGGTGGGCGTATCTACAATATTTACCAGCTTCAGGTCTTCGGGGTTAATATTGCTTTCCTGGGTTAGCATAACACTTTCTATCCAGTCCATGAGCCCCTGCCAGTAGGATTTGCCTACCAGAATAATGGGGAAACGGCCTATTTTGCGGGTTTGGATAAGCGTAATCGCTTCAAATAATTCGTCGAGGGTGCCAAAGCCGCCCGGCATTACTACAAAGCCCTGTGCGTACTTAATAAACATAACTTTGCGCACAAAAAAGTAATCAAAATTAATCAGTTTATCCGAATCGATGTAAATGTTATGAAACTGCTCAAACGGCAGTTCAATATTTAAACCTACCGATTTGCCGCCTTCGGCGTGGGCGCCTTTGTTACCGGCTTCCATAATACCCGGGCCACCGCCGGTTATAACGCCGTAGCCGTGGCGCACCAGCTTGGCCGCAATTTCTTCGGCCATAATGTAATACGGGCTATCGGGTTTGGTGCGTGCCGAACCGAAAATAGAAACGCAGGGACCAATGCGCGAAAGCTTTTCGAAGCCTTCCACAAATTCGGCCATTACTTTAAATATTTGCCAGGAATCGGCAATTTTTATCTCGTTCCAGTCTTTATCTACAAAAGCCTTCCGGATTTTCTGATCTTCTTCCGAAATCTGAATATTCTCCTCGCGGGCCATTTGCCGGGCCTTTTTAATAGATTTGGCCTTATTCTCGTTTACTTCGGGCTGAATAATGGTTTGCCCGCTGCCTACGTTGGTGTTCTCTTCCTGGAGTTTGGTTTTACTGGTTTTTCTGAGTTTGGTCATATGGTATTGCTAAATGCCGGTCAGGGCCTCTTTTGCTGCCGGCGTATTCTTGTATTTTAAAATGAGCATTCTTTTACCGGTAACGGTTAAAGTAGTTTGTTCTGAAAAAAAGAACAATATTTTATTTATGGTAATAGCAAGCGCTGTTGTTAGGTTAAGCTTAAGACGGCGTTTAAAGGCTATAATTAGCCATTTGCCTGAACGTTTAATGCTTTGCGCCGGCCGTACCTCTTGGTCTACTTAATCTGGTAAAAAGAAGTTACACCCAACCGAAAGATAAGCCCGGCGGGTACTCTTATGAAACAAAAGCTGATTGAAAATGAACAAAAGAATAGCAATAGTAGCCAGCAGTTGAAGCAGGCACGGTTTGGGGCCGGCTGAGCAACGATTATTTACCTGGCACTAAAGCTTCGGGTTTTAGTTTGTATTCGGTTACGCCGTGCATGCCCATCCGGAACGAAATGCCAAATTCCAGCATTAAGCCGGAGGCTTCTTTTAAGTTAAAAAATATTGGCCTGATACCGCCATTTAAATTAAAGTAATTGCTATACAGCATGGGGCTGCCGTAGTAATAATACAGTTTGTCTTTACCTATTTTAAGCGCATAATTAGCTACCAGGCCCGGACTAAAACCCTGGAGTTGTACCCAGTCTTTATCGTTTTCGCTTTCTTTGGGCGTAACATTCTGAATAGCATAATTTAATTCTAACTGTAAATTAAAATTGCTTTGTTCTTTTTGCGACAGTAGTTTACTGGCAATTATACCCAAGAACAGGGTAGGAGGTGCATTATTTTGCGCGCGGGTAACCTGGAGGGGGTAAGGTTCTTTTAATTTATTACCGTAAAAGCTCATGGTCATGCCGCCGCCAAAACCATTTTTGCCGGTGTAAAGCATATCCATTTTCATGCCGCCGCCCAAACCTAAATGCTTACCGGCATTACCGGCAAAGCCATTGCCTAAAACACCAATCAGTCCGTCTATCCGGCTGCCCGATTTGTGAATATATTCTAAATCATTCAGGGTAAAAGCTTTATAACCAAAGTTGTAGTTGTGCAGCGGTTCCGCGGCTACCCGGTAACGCGGAAATTGCAGCTTCATAAACAAAAGGTCGCTTTCGTTTATACCATTTTCTCTTTTAGGCTGAAATTTTGGTAATAAGCTGGTGATGCGTTTTAGGCTATCTATAATGGCGGGTTCGTTTGTGCCATGTACTTCTTCCAGGGTAGGAGTGCCATCTGGGGTAACGCTATAAATAAATTCCAGTTCTACGCCTACCAGTTGCTTGCGCTGCTCTTTAGTAAATTTTATTTTATAATAAGCTAAAGCTAATTGCGTTAAACCGTCCCTGGGTTTGGCCGGTGTATTTAGCGTATCAACTGCCTGGCTATATGCCGGAAGAGCAAGCAGCAGTATAAATAAAGTTTTAAGAATAATTTTAAGCACGTTGGTTTTGCTCTTGAAAGATGCCGGGTCTAAGCAAAGAACAAATATACTAAAAATTATATATTTTACAGGCCAGAAAATATTACTTCGATCGAATGGCAATTACGGGGTCGAGGTTAGAGGCCAGCACGGCCGGAATAATACCCGATAACACGCCAATTACCACCGATACACCTAATCCCAGGGCAATATTTCCCATTGAGAGTAATATTTCCATAGCGTCCTGCGGAATAAGGGTGAGCAGGAACACGAGTAAAATGCCAATACCACCCCCAATCAAACTCAGAAACACCGATTCGAATAAAAACTGGAAAAGCACAAAGTAATTTTTAGCGCCCAGCGATTTCTGAATGCCAATAATATTGGTACGTTCTTTAACCGACACGAACATAATATTGGCAATACCAAAGCCGCCTACCAAAATAGAAAAGCCCCCAATAACCCAACCGGCTAAACCAATTACCTGAAACATGCTCGAAATTTGGTTGGCTACCAGCTCGGGGCGGTTAAGCGCAAAATTATCATCGTCGCGCGGTTTTAAGCCTCTAATATTGCGCATTACGCCGCGTATTTCGTACTCCAGTTCTTGCAAACCAATATCGGTTTCGCAGCCTTTTATGGCAATTACCGGTTCCAGTCCCTGCTGCCCAATCGAGAATAATTTATTAAAAGCACCGTAAGGAACAAAAGCATTTTTATCGTTGGTGGGCATACCCAAAAAACTATCGCCCTGCTTTTCCATTACCCCAATTATTGTAAATTTTAAACCTCGTATTTTTAGGGTTTTGCCCAACGGGTCTAAATCACGGAAAAGATTTTTGGCTACCTGGTACCCCACTATAATTACATTGCGGCCGGCATCTACATCGGCTACGGTAAAATAACGGCCTTGCCCTACGGGCACATCCGATACCCGGTTAAATTGGTACGATACTCCTTGCAAATTTACATCCGACATGCTGTTGTTGCCGAACTTAAGGGTATTGCCGCCCCGCCCCCAGAAAATAGCTACGCCTTCGTCGTTTTCGATTTTGCGATCCAGGAGCCGGAACTCGCGAATATTAGTACTGGGCCGTTTAAAATATTTCCACCACGGGTAATCGCCGCCAAAAGCCCAGGGAAATTTTTGAATATAAATAACGTTATTTCCTAAGAAGTTAACACTGCTGCGAATATTACGTTCTAGGGAATCGACAATGGTAAAAACCGAAATAATGGCAAATATTCCAATGGTTACGCCCAACAACGATAAAATCGTGCGCAGTAAATTAGCTTTTAACGCTTGCCAGGCAAACCGAAAACTTTCGAATATGAGCCGGAGGTATATCACAATGGTGGTTGATAAACTAAATTTTTTAAATTTAAACAAAAGTCCGGTAAAAGTAACTAAATTTGCGCCTCAATTTTAGAACAGTTATCTGCAAAGTGCACACAAACTTTTGTTGCGGAATACCACCACTTCCTCCAACACCTGTTCTCCTAATTGCTTTATACACTTAAGTTAAATACCGTAATATTTAAAGATGAAACTTTCTGAATTCAGATTTGACCTGCCTGCTAATTTAATGGCTACCCACCCGGCTAAAGCCCGCGACGAAGCGCGTATGATGGTGGTACACCGGAGTACCGGTAAAATAGAACACAAAGTATTTAAGGATATCCTGGAATATTTTGATGAGGGCGATGTAATGGTGGTAAATGATACCAAAGTGTTCCCGGCCCGCTTGTACGGCAACAAAGAAAAAACCGGCGCTAAAATCGAAGTTTTTTTGCTGCGCGAGCTAAACAAAGAAAACCATTTGTGGGATGTGCTGGTAGACCCCGCCCGGAAAATCCGGGTAGGCAATAAATTATATTTTGGCGACAGCGACCTGGTAGCCGAAGTAATTGATAATACCACTTCGCGCGGCCGCACCATTAAATTTTTGTACGATGGCTCCGACGAAGATTTTTACAAAACCATTAACGATTTAGGCGAAACACCGCTGCCTAAATATTTAAAAAGGGCCGCAGAACCCGAAGACCGGGAGCGGTACCAAACCGTTTACGCCAAGCACGTAGGTGCGGTAGCGGCTCCAACGGCCGGCTTGCATTTTACCCGCGAGGTACTAAAGCGTTTGGAACTGAACGGTGTAGACGTGGTGCCGGTTACTTTGCACGTGGGCTTGGGTACTTTCCGGCCCGTAGACGTAGAAGACCTGACCAAGCACAAAATGGACTCCGAACATTTTATTATTTCGGATGAAACGGCCCAGGTAGTGAACCAGGCGCTCGATAATAAAAAACGGGTTTGTGCCGTAGGTACTACTACCATGCGGGGCATGGAATCGTCGGTATCGGCGAATGCCCGCCTGAAGGCTACCGAAGGCTGGACCGATAAATTTATTTTTCCGCCGCACGATTTTAAAATTCCGAATGCCCTGATTACCAACTTCCACATGCCCGAATCTACGTTGCTGATGATGACCTGTGCGTTTGGTGGTTACGATTTAATTATGGATGCTTACAAAGTGGCTGTTAAGGAAAAATACAGCTTCTTTAGCTACGGCGATGTAATGCTAATTCTGTAATTAATCTTTAGATATTTGTAACAGGAGTTTGGTAGCTAAATAAATAAGCTTTTACCAAATTGGTATAACAACAACCCGCTTGATTTAAGGTCAGGCGGGTTTTGTTTTTACATTTACAACGGATTTATTTATGCGTAGTGTTAGCTAATTATTCAAGATAATAAAATTTTTATCTATGGCAGTAGAACTTCCGGAGGCAGCAATATTGGTGGCAGGCGGTACAGGGTCGCGTATGCAAAGCGAGGTGCCCAAGCAATTTATAGCTATTGGCGGGCAGCCTATTCTGATGCATACTATCCGGCGGTTTTACGAATATAATCCCCAAATAAAATTAGTAGTGGTGTTGCCCCAGAACCAGATTGCCAAATGGCAGGCTTTATGTTATACCCACGTTTTCGAGGTTAAACACGAAGTGGTAACGGGTGGTGCAACCCGCTTTGCTTCCGTAAAAAATGGATTAGCCGCTATTAAAACATCAGATGGCATTGTGGCCGTGCACGATGGTGTGCGCCCGTTTGTACCAGTAGCTATTATAAAAGCGGCTTTTGCCGTTGCCGCCGAAAAGGGGAATGCCGTGGTGGCGGTACCTTTAAAAGAATCTATCCGGCAGGTATTTAAAACCAAGAGCAAAGCCTTGGATCGCAGCCAGTTTCGTTTGGTGCAAACGCCCCAATGTTTTAGGTTACCCTTGTTCCGGCGCGCATACGAACTTCCCGAAGAACCTACTTTTACCGATGATGCTTCGGTAGTAGAGCGGTTTGGCCAGAAGATTAACCTGGTGGCCGGCAGTTACGATAATATTAAAATTACTACTCCCGAAGACTTATTATGGGCCGAGGTGTTTTTGAAGAGTTTGGGGTGAGATATTTTCTAGGGTATAAGCTATCTTAATCTAATTTCCTCAACACCTATAATCTATCTTTCTAAAAATCAATCCTAACGCCCTGCACCAACACCGCTTCTGCAACAGAATCCTGGAACATACCGGCACTGTTCAACCTTTCAGGGTCATCCCGGTAAGCTTCAAAATCAGCTACGGATGGGAAAGAGGCCACATGAATTTCGTCGGGCTGATTGGGTGCTGTTTTATTCGATTTTAGCCGGAGTTCAAGCCTGCCGTTATACTTAGGTAAAAGCGGTAATACCTTATTCTCATACGCCTGATAAATAGGGTCCTGCCCTTCGCGGAGATAAACGAGTAAGGTATAGTAGATTCTGTCCGACGGCATATTCTAGAATATTATGGTTGAGAGGAGTGCTTTTATTTTTTACTCTATCCTGCCAAATAGGTTTGTAATCGTAGGTCGGGTAAAACTCAGTGTCGAAAGCACCCCAGGCGCCGTTCTCAATAGCCAGATTTAAGGTTCTTAAAGCATGTGCTGGTATTTTTACCGTAACTACCTGCCCAATACCCATCATAACATACCACGAAACTACCCGGGCTTCTTTGGGCGGAAATATTTCCCATAATTTATTAGCTTCCTGTACTTTCTGAATTTCCTTTAAATTTTTATCCTGCTGATGTTTCAGGAATATGGTAATCATAATACTATCGCCGGGAGCTTTAGCAGCATTATTAGTTTGTGCATCACAGCAAACCGGAATTATAAGTACAAGAAAAAAGATAAAGACCGAAGATTTCATCTGACTACAATTATTTCATGCGAAGCACCCGCACTAAAAGATAGCTGGCTACCACAATAAAAAAGGCAATGAAAATAAAATCGTAAGGCGAAAAAACCAGTGGGTATAATTTTAACAGAAACACACCACCAGCCAGCAATAAGAGAACTATGGCCACGGCTAACCACTTCTTCCAGGTACTTTTATTTACCTTTTCCAGAAATTCTATCTGTTTGCCGGTACCTTTCTCTATAATATTCATAGAAATGTTTACGAATGGATGAAGGTATATTGGGTATAAACCGGGCTAAATAATTTTACCAATCGCTGCTGGCACCGCCGCCACCAAAAGAACCGCCGCCAAAACCGCCGAAGCCGCCACCCCCGCCTCCCCCAAAACCACCGCCCCCAAAAGGACCACGGCCACCGGAAAAATCGCCGAAAACAACCGGTGGAAAGAATGGTCCGCCCAAGGTGCGCATACCGCCGCCACCCCGGCCACCACCGCCACGCTTGCGCAGGTTTATGAGCACAATCAGCACCAGGAAACCAATAATCAGCCAGAAGAAAATGGATGAACCGCCGTCGCCGCTACTATCCTTAGGGTCGGCTTTGTACTGGCCGCTGGCTACATCAATAATAAAACTGGTGGCTTCGTTCAGGCCCTGATAATAATTGCCGTTGCGGTAATTGGGTTTTAAGGTATATTCGGTAATGCGTTTGGCAATGGCATCGGGCACTACGCCTTCCATGCCGTAGCCGGTGGTAATATTTACTTTGCGTTCGTTTACCGCCGTTAAAATAAGAATACCGTTGTTTTTGCCTTCCTGCCCAATGCCCCACTGTTGGGCCAGCCGCACGGCGTAATCCGAAATATCGTAAGGCCCGATAGAGGTAATATTTACAACCGCAATTTGGGTAGAAGTGGAATCGTTATAAGCCACCAGCTTTTGTTCGAGGGCTGCTTCTTCATCGGGACTCAGAATATTGGCCAGGTCGTTTACCAAACGCGGCGGATTGGGGCGCGGCGGAAGCTCTGTACCTTCCTGTGCCCAAGCGGCCGACAAGCTAAGAACGGCATAAAATAATATTAACAGAAAACCTTTTTTCATCATCATGACCTGGGTGTTGGCAACCAGTTTAGCCGTGCAGGAATTTAAAATATATCCTAACCCGGCTGCATCTTTAATGGTTGCCGTTGTCAATCTTTCCCGAAGGAAATATCGTTTTTCAATTCGTTTACATCAGATTCGCCTTTGTGCGGGAAATAAGCTTTTAGCTGTTCGCCGGCTATTAAAATACCTTTGGCTAAACCCTCGGCGTACTGTTCCTGCTTAAAATAGCCAATTACGAGGCTGGTTATTTCGTTCCAGAAGTTAGGCGGCACTACGGCATTTATACCGGCATCGCCGAGTACGGCAAATTTATGGCTCTGGAGGGCCACGTAAAAAAGTACCCCGTTGCGCAACGCCGTTTGGTGCATGTGTAAGTAAGCAAATACCTGGGTAGCCCTATCCAGTACAGCTATGTCGCAGGTATTTTCTATGTGCACGCGAATTTCGCCGGAAGTATTATTTTCGGCTTCCTTTATCGCGTTTACTATCTGCTGCTCGTCCTCGGGCGTTATAGTATCTCTCATGCTTTGTGTAGTTAAAAGTTAAGAGTTATGAATTAAGAGCTGAAATAAACGTATTTTGGGAAATACTAACTCTTAACTCATAACGCTTAACTAAAATTTAGAACTGTACCGTTGGCGCGTGTTGAGCGTCTGGGTCGGCGGCAAAAGGCGTTTTGCGTTCGAAGCCAAACCAACCGGCAAAAATATTGCGCGGAAACGATCGGATATAAGTGTTGTAATCCTGCACCGCATTATTAAAATTCATCCGTTCTACCGAAATGCGATTTTCCGTACCTTCTAACTGGGCTTGCAATTCCAGGAAGTTCTGGTTGGCTTTTAGCTCGGGGTAACTCTCAACGGTGGCTAATAACCTTGACAGCGAACCACTTAACTGGCTTTGCGCGGCCTGAAATGCGGCAATATTTTCGGGTGTTAAATTCTCCGGACTTATTTGCATGCTGGTAGCTTTGGCCCGGGCATTTATAACATCGGTAAGAGTGGTTTTTTCGAAATTAGCGGCTCCTTTTACGGTATTTACCAGGTTAGGCACTAAATCGGCCCGGCGCTGATAGGCATTTTGTACCTGGGCCCATTTTGCACTTACGTTTTCGTCTTTAGATACCATTTCGTTGTATCCGCAGGAGGTCTGGGAAAGCAACACGACTAACCCAAAAAAGTAAAGCATCAGTTTTTTCATAGTTTCTGTTTATTATTTAGAAATTAAATTACGGCATTTATATATGATAACGCCTTAGAGGTACGAATTTAGGTAATCACAGTTATAAATATTAAATATGGCCTATTAATTAATCTGTTTTTAAGTTTTCTTTTAAGTTTAGTTTGCCCGGTAGTTTAAACCAATTGCGCTCAGTTTATACTTAAAGCACTTTCACGAGCCATTTAATTATTTAAATTGCACCACCTAACAAAACCAGCATGAAAGCTATTATTCCCGTGGCAGGTATTGGTTCCCGGCTTCGCCCGCACACCCACACCCAACCCAAAGCACTAATTCCGGTAGCGGGCAATACTATTCTGGGGCATATTATAAAACGCTTGCTGGCGGCCGGCATCGAAGATTTTGTATTTATAATTGGGTACCTGGGCGAAAAAATTGAAGCTTTTGTAAAGCGCGAATACCCAAATATACGGGCGGAGTTTGTGGTGCAGGAACCGCGCGAAGGCCTGGGCCATGCTTTATACGTAGCCCGGGAAACGTACGAAAACGAAACCGATATTATTATAATATTGGGCGATACGGTGGTAGATGTGGATATGCAAAAGCTGCTGGAACACCCCGGCACGATGCTGGGCGTGAAAAAAGTAGATACGCCATCGCTTTTTGGGGTAACCGAGCTGGGCCCGGATGAACTGGTAACCAAAGTTGTAGAGAAGCCTAAAATACCAAAGTCGAATATTGCTTTGGTAGGGCTTTATAAAATTCATAACCCGGCAAAATTGGTAGCGGCGCTGGCGTATATGATGCAGGAAGAAATAAAAACGTTGGGCGAGTATCACCTCTCCGATGCGCTGATGCACCTGATTAAAAACGGCGAAAAAATAGCTACCCTGCCCGTAGATAATTGGTTTGATTGCGGCCGGAAAGAAACCTTGTTGCAAGCTAATGCCATTTTGCTCAACCGCCCACCTTACCTGAACGCCGATAATTTACAGTTTCCGAATACGATTATTATTCCGCCTGTGAGCATTGGCCAGAATTGTACCATTGCCAACTCTATTATTGGCCCCAACGTAGCCATCGGCGATTACACCATTGTGCAGCACACCATTTTGCACGACTCTATTATTGGCTCTTACAGCGAATTGCGTAATGCCGTTATGCACGATTCTATCGTTGGCAACGATGCTTCTCTGCTGGGCTTAACTCACAGCTTTAACATCGGCGATAATACCGAGATTAATTTCAGCGAATAATTTAATTGCCATTCCGCATAAATATTCTTAAAATATTTGCAGCAACGTTGGATTAAATAATCAGATATAAAAAACGCTAACCGCCAAAATATAAGTACATTACTATATATTTACTGTAACCAGCCTTTTACACTTATACAATTAACAACACTCGTATCGTTCGTTCGTAAGACATACATTGCAGTTTTGGTATTTAATTTGCCTCTGATATAAAAATATTAGCTACATGACCCACAGTTCTATTTTTTTACCGATGAAGCTACTCACTGTCTTCGCGTGCTTCCTGTTGCTTTTTGTGTCGGCTTGTGGCAAGAACGAAAAGACATCTGAAACAACATCTACAACCAGTAAAACCACGAATAAAGAAAAGCCAGCCACTCCAGCGGCTAACACCAATATTGGGCAGGTAAACGTATTTCTGGAAGTTTCAGGCAGCATGAAAGGTTTTATGCCTACCAACAAGGCCGAAGGCATTACCGAGTTTCAGAAAACCATCGATCCTTTTCTGGCTACCATTCAGCAAAGCAATATTATTCAAAACAAGGGCTATTTTGAAGTGCGCGAAAAGCCTTACCCGATTAACTACGAACAATTATCGCGCACCGTGCGCTACGGCATTCAACAATCGGCTTCCAGCACCACCATTCCGGCTATTCTGGATTCTATTATTTCGCAAAACCAGGACGGCGTTAATATTTTAATTTCCGATTTTATTTATTCACCGGAGAATAACCGGGCCGTAAGTTTCGTGAGCACCGATATTTACCGCGTTTTATCCAAAGCGAAACAACAAGGGCAAGCGGTGTCGGTTTTCGCTGCCACTTCCGACTTCGACGGCACTTTTTACCCAGCCGAAAAATCAGCCCAGCGCACCATTGCTAATTGCTGCGACACACCTGTTCCGTACTACGTTTGGGTAATGGGCAAACCCGAGTTGGTAAGTTTGTTTAACCGGGAACTCGTAAAAAATACCTTTCCGGAACAAGTACATTCGGGTTTTACTTTTGAGGCCCCGGCTTATTCGGTATTAGATAAATACATGCCGGCTGGCAACTGGTACTGCGTGGCCGAAAACGGCAGTTGCCAGGCCATTACCATCAGCGACATGAAAGCGCCGGTAGAAATGATTGTGGGGGCCAACTTTAACGGGTTACCCAGCGCCTTTACCAGCGCCGGTTACCTGAAACAAAATTTAAAAATTCAGGCCGAAAATACGGATGCCCAAATAACAAATATTTACCCGGCGGCGCAATTCCGGACTTTGCCCGGCGTTAGCGGCAAAAACACTGATCCGCTAAAACCCTTTACCCACTTTATCAAAATAAAATTTACCAAACTAAATGCGCCGCAAACCGAGATGCACCTGCAATTGGCTAACCAACGTCCAACTTGGGTGCAACAATGGACCACCCCCAACGATAGCCAGATAAACCAGGAAGGGGCTAAAACCTTTAACCTGGCGGGCATTATGGATGGCGTTGAACGGGCTTTTGGCGCGGGCACCGGCGGGAATATTTTTGATATTGCAATAGGATTACAAAAAGAAAAATAAACGATATGCTACCAGGTTTCTTTAAATTTATTTACGAGTTATTCTTGTCATCGCCGCAGCCGCCGCAAACCCGGCCAGTATTCTGGAACGAAATATTCCCGAATGTGGGCCTGGTTAATATTATTACCAGCCTGCTGCTGATGTTTGTTTTTTATTACCTCATCAACCACATTTTACCGGTTGCTTTTTTCCGGAAAGCCTGGCATTGGGCGCTATTTATGCTGCTGAGTGCTGTCATTGGTTTTGGGTATGCGCTGCAATATTGCGATACCAAAGAAGTAGAACAAAACTCGTACGTCTGGAGCTTTGCCACAATTAATGCTTTATACGGGGCATTATTTTACATTATTTTCTCGTTCCTATTCCGTAGATGGTCCAGGGGTGCTAGTACAACGCCGGTTCGGTTTTAAGAACTGTTTTGAGGTGGTAGAAATCAAACCACCCCTGCCCCTCCTTATCCAAGGAGGGGAGCGGCAGTAGCACAAGATTATCCGGTATGATGAGCCGAAGCGGCAATAATTAGAATTGTTAAATCGAGCAGCAAGTTGGATAAACCAGGGTGCTTCTGCAACTCCTTCCCTAATTTAGGGAAGGTGCCCGGAGGGCGGAAGGGTTAATTTTAATAATGAGAAACCAGCGAGGTGAAAGTAGCAAAAAGAGAACTTTCTGCTGCGGACGTAAAATTGTAAGCCCTAATAAAATATGAAAGGGATGGATACTAAAAGCTTCATTCTGCTATTAACCACTAAATACTATGTCTAAACTCTTTATATTCGGAATAGGGGGCACCGGTTCCCGCGTTATCCGGTCTTTAACGATGTTGCTGGCCGCCGGAGCCGAAATCAAAAACTGTGAAAAAATAATTCCCATCATCATCGATCCGGATGCGCAGAACGGCGACATGAACCGGACGGTAGAATTATTAAAAGTATACCGCCGCTTGCACAAGCACCTGGGCAACCGCCCCAACGGGTTCTTCAAAACCGATATCAGCACGCTTTCGAGCCTGGCCAACGACACCGACGGCGCGGTGCAGGATACTTTTGTTTTTGACTTTGGCGGCATTAACCAGCGTTTCCGCGATTATATTCAGTATAATAATCTCACGCCAGGTACCAAAAGCGTCGTGGATTTGCTCTTCACCGAAGATAACTTGGAAAGTCCGCTTACCATTGGTTTCCGGGGCAGCCCCAACATTGGCAGCATCGTTCTGAACAAAGTAGTAGAGTCGGCGGAGATCCAATATTTTGCAAAGAACTTCCAGAAAGGCGATCGCATCTTTTTCGTAAGCTCCATATTTGGCGGTACCGGCGCGGCGGGTTTCCCTTTGCTCCTTAAAAATCTAAAAGATGCCAATTCGCCGCTCGCCAACGCCGGTTACATTCAGGATGCGCTAACGGGTGCCATTACCGTACTGCCTTATTTTGCCCTGCAAGCCGACGACGGCAGCGTAATCGACTCGAACACTTTTATTACCAAAACCCGGGCGGCCCTCTCGTACTACGAGCAGCACCTGAACGGCCTGGAGGCTTTGTATTACATTGCCGATACGCCCGATGCGCCTTACCAGAACCAGCCCGGCGGCAGCGGTCAGCAAAACCGCGCCCATATTATAGAATTACTCAGCGCCATGGCCGTGCTCGATTTCATGGATTACGGTCCAGCTGATTTTGGCAACGATACCCTATACCACGAGTTTGGCCTCACCGAAGATGCCCGGGAAATTCAGTTTGGTCATTTATCGCCGGAATCAAAAGAGAAAATTGCCGAAAGCCTGAGCCGCTTCCTGTATTTTGCCACTTACTTTAACAATTACCTGCGCGAAGACAGCGACTCGCCGTACTACAAAACCCTGGAACTAAATAACCTAATAGGTAAAGACAGCCTGTTCAAAGATTTAGATAAGATTATCAACAGCAACGATTTTGGCTTCCTGAATTGGTTAAAAGAACTTAACCACAACCAGCGCTCGTTCGCGCCCTTCAACCTGAGCACCGATGATTTCAACCTGATGATCCGGGGCAAAGAAATTATCACCAAAGCCTGGAACCCTTTTGACAAAGGGATCAGCCACGGTTTTTTCCGGAACGAGCTCGACGCCACCGAAAAGAAAATAACCGAACCCGATCGCTTCCGCAAATTCATCATGCTCTTCGAAAACGCCACCCAAAAAGCATTTTCGGAAAAAGTAAAGGCGGTGTAGTTGGATTTTGGAAGTTAGATATTGGTAAAAGGATGTTAATAACCAGAGAATAAATTATTGGAATCAGGTAAGCAGAAAAGGTAATCAAAGGCTCCCCTTCTTGGATAAGGAGGGGCAGGGGGTGGTTTGATACACATATTGAATTATGGCCGACAATACTCACAACCGTAAAAACCTAAAAGACCTGCGGCAGCAAAACCGAAGCAGCTTAACACCTGCCGAAGCCGAGTTGTGGAAGCATTTGCAAAGCAGCAAACTAGATGGCCGGAAATTCAGAAGACAACATAGTATTGGTAATTACATTTTAGATTTTTATTGCCCGCAGGAGAAATTAGGCATAGAATTAGACGGTCAGGTTCATTTTACAGATAGTGCCTATGAAGCTGATAGTAAAAGAACAGAATATTTAAACAGCTTGAATATTAAAATTATTCGGTTTGAGAATAAAGCAGTATTTGAACAATTAGAGGGCGTGCTAGAGGAGATTAGACAAAATTTTACCACCCCTAACCCCTCCTAAAATAGGCGGGGAACTGCGGCTAACTATAATTTTAGACCTATCCAATGCATTAGCCCCAACTCCTTCCCTGTTTTAGGGAAGGTGCCCGGAGGGCGGAAGGTTAAAGGAATAGCAGTTATTGCTTACTAAAATATAATCCAAAATCAACCTGTTTTAGAAACTATATTTTATAAATGGTTCTCTAAACAGCAGGAAATAAGAATAGAAACAATAGGCTTTAAAATATTGCCTGTTACCAAACCAAGATGGGCTAACACCCGCACTATTAACTAAAAAATTAGCTTATGCCAAAGGTATTTCGCTTACACGACAAAGGAAAACAGCAGATAGAAGGCTGGCAGCAATCGTCGCAGATAACGCACATTGAAATTAACGATATCACCGACCCGACCGGGGCCAAGGCGAGCAAAATTGTTACGTCTATCCCTACGCCTTTTGCGCGGATGCACTTGTTCGAGACGGCATTTGATTTTGTGAACGCCGATAAAGGACGGCACCAGCAATCGCTGTACCACGAGTTGGTGTCGCATTACTGGGATTTGTTCGAGCTGCTGTTTAACTACCACCATTACCAGGAAGCCGGCAAAAAAATCAGCATCCGCCGCTGGAATATTGAGAGCGAGCTGCAAATATTAAGAACCAACCCAGGCACCAAATTATTGGGCGATACCCTGCGGTTGTTCTTAAACGATGGCCGCTTCCAGGGCTTTGCCGATTTGTATTTGATTTATTACGAATATACCCGGCCCAACGGCGAAACCGCCGAACGCCTGATTGGCGGCACCTCGCCGTTTACCCTGCTCTTTACCACACCAGCGGTGCAGCCTCTGGATATTGAGCGCCCGCAGGCCCGCGGCCATTATTTCGATAAAAATATTGTGCTGCTGCACGACCGGGACCGGGCTTTTCAGGAATTTGTTTACAGCCTGTTCCTGACCAAACCGCAGCTCCGGCAGAAAAACTTTAGCGGCAGCGTATTTGCCAATTTAAACCTGGAGCGGTTTAATGCCCTGGAACTGCGCGGCGATATTACGCCTACCAGCTTTGCCAGCACCTACAGTACCCTGGCCGATGTACAGGGCAATCCCGTTACGATTAAGGATTTGGTGCTGCCTACTAGGTCCAACGCCATCGAAATCAGCAGCGATTTATTTATCCGGGTTAGCCCAACGGTGTCGCAGCCTTCAGTGTTGCCAATCGTGCTGAAGCCGAACCTGAAGATTGAAGCAAATTACCTAAACGGACAGCGCTGGGATGCCGCTACGGCCGTGCCTTGGGTAGAGCATGCGCCACTGGAAAACCGTATTCTGCCGGGCAAGAAATATAAATATCCGTACCTGACCATCGGCGATTTTCTGGAAGAACATTTAATCGAGATGCCTTACGAGGTAAACACCGACCGCTTCCATACCGGCCAGGTTACCTACAGCTACGGTGCCGATACCCGCTTAAAACACAAGTTTCCGTATTTGCTGCCCATCAAACGCACTTTCTTCGATTATTTTGATGTGCACGATTTGTATGAGAATCTGACTTTTGCCATCGATATTAATCATATTAAAGTAAGCCTTCGCATTCCGGTGCAGGGCAACGACTTTATTACCTACGAGCGCAGTTATTACACCAATCCGCAAAACCCCAAAGACCAGTACGGTAAGGAAGTACCGGAAAAAGGGGCTATTATCAAAGCCAAAATTGGTTTAGGGTTCTTCCCGTTCTACAAAATGCGCAGCCAGCCGCAGCACAACGATTTGTACAAGGTGATGCTGGTAGATGATGATACTGCTCCGAGTCTGGTTAACAAACGCTACGACCTGAATTTCTATGTGCAGAACCAGCTGATAACCCCGGAAGGCGGCAGCCGCAGTGCGAATAAAATACAGCGTACTTCCAAAACCATGGCGTCGGCGGGCTCTACTTATTTTGAAGTAAGGCATACGCACTTTGATTATTTAGAGCTGATTTGTCCGCAGGGCGATAATGTAAAAGGCTTGGTAGTGCCTAAATGGACGGAGTTAGACCGTGGCACCCAGAATTTCACTTTTTCGGTGGATTTTGGCACGACCAATACGCACGTAGCCTACAACAACCAACCGGGTGCCCACCCGAAAACCTTTACTATTGGCCTCAGCGATATGCAGGTGGTGCTGCTCAACAGCCCCTCGGCCGACGCGAATAAAACGGTATATGAACGCTACCGGGCCGGCTTCGGCGAATTATTCCCGGTACTGCTGATTCAGAACCGCGAATTTGTGCCCTCGTTTATTGGCGAGCAGGGTTCTATTTTTGAATTCCCGATCCGGACGGCTACCTGCGAAACCCCTAATTTCCCGAACGAACCTACCCAGGTACTTGGCAATATAAATATTGGTTTTGCCATTAATTCCGAAGTATCGGCGGTGCAGCAGGCCCGTTACGAAACGAATTTAAAGTGGTCGATGGAACTGGATACGCACGGCGAGGACCGGATCGAAGCTTTTTTCCGGGAATTGCTCTGGATGATGAAGCACAAGGTTGCTTTGAACAACGGTATCATCGAAAACACTAAGCTTATCTGGTTCCGGCCGCTCAGCTTCGATATGTTTTCTTTGAACCAGTTTAAAAGCAAGTGGGACGAGGCGTATCAGCAAACTTTTAAAACCAGCCAGTCTACCATCAATATTACCGAATCGGTAGCGCCTTACTATTATTTAACGGCCACCAATCAGGTAGTAGCCAACCGCGACGAAAACGTGGTAAATATTGACATAGGCGGTGGTACCACCGATTTATTGTTCCTGAAAGGCCAGCAACCCGCTTTCAGTACCTCGTTTAGGTTTGCCGGCGACGACCTGTGGAGCGAAGGTTATAACCGGATGCAGGGCAACGGCAAGCAAAATGGTTTCCTGCAATCTTACCGGCAGGAAAGCCGCGCTATGCCTACCTCCAGCCAGGAGCAGGAAGCCCGTCAGGCCTTTGAACTGGCCATGAATAACGAGCAGTTCCACTCGGCCGACGTGGTGAGTTTACTATTCAGTTACGACGATGAACTGCGGTTTAGTCAGCACTTGCTTAAATCGCGGCAGCTACGCATTATTTTTTACCTGCATTACACCGCCATTATTTACCACATCGGGCAACTGATTAAACACCTGGGCATAGATACCCCCCGGTATTTCTGTTTCAGTGGCAAGGGCAGTTTGTACGTGAAATTACTCAGCGGCGGCGCCAACATGATGGTGGTAGAACGCCTGACCAAAGCGATTCTGAAGAAAGTAACCGGCCAGGAACCGAAAGCCAACTTTAAAATTATTTTGGCTAATAACCCCAAAGAAGCTACGGCCAACGGTGGCGTATTATTCGATGGGTCGGCCGAGCACGGGGCTTACGATTATATCCAGGAAACCAAATTATTGGGCGGCACCGAGCCCCAGGATATCCGGGTTAATTTTACAACCGGCGAGCAGGTAGATGCCGCTGTGCGCGAATCGGTGCTGGCTAATTCCCAAGCATATTTGAACTTGGTTCTACAAGACCCGGAAGTGGTATCCTTGCTACCGGATTTAGGCGTGCAGGTAGACATGAACTTTATGCGGGAATATTTGCGGCAGCAGATTTCCGACAGCCTTAGCATCGGCCTGAACCAACTACATAAACACTTGCGCCAGGATGAAGTACTGCCCGAAACGCTGTTCTTCTACCCGTTAAAGCAAACATTATTTAATTTATCGAGAGAGTTGTATGAAAAGCATTATGCCCATAAAGCAACGGTTTAAAGCAAAGCTAAAAGTTAAAAGTAATTACGCGTCGGGTTTAAAGAGGCTTAAGCTGGTTGTATTTATAGGTTTATTCGTTGGATTACAAAGCATAGCTTTGGCCCAGCAGCCGAACCAAATGGAGCAGGCCAAGCTGGATATCTGGACCGAAACCGCCTCTTTTGTTTACCGCGATGCCAAGTTAACCGAGCCGCAGAATATTAGTAATTCAACTACTTTAAAGCAGTTTGAAGAAGCTATCCGGCAGGAAGACAGCAAATCGCAGATTTATTCTAAGCTGTATCGGCCCATAGAACAAACCGGTACTTACAAGCGCGGTAAAGATGCGAAAGCGCAGCTCGACTTATTAATTAAATCTATTAATGCAAAGCTTCGCGAAAATGAGCAGCGCATGAAAGATATAAACCGGCGGCAACAGCTAAGCGATTTATATAAGCAATTACAGCAAATTGCCTCCGATTATGTAAATCCGCCGGCTGCGGTAGCCGGTGCCGGCCTGCCCGATGACCCTACCACCGGCGACGAAGCGTTTACCGCCCCGGATGCCACCGAAACCGATCCGGACACGGCGGTTGAAAGTGCCTTTGCCGAGAATCAATTGAGTTCTTTATCGAAAAAACAACCACAAGACCAAACTAAAACCACCAACTGGATGACGACTGCGGCCTTATTGTTAAGCATACTAAGTTTAGGATTAATATATTTCCTGTATACCAAAATTAATGCGCTGAACAAGCGCATGGACCAACGCAAAAAAGATATTGATTATTTAACGCAACAGGCAAATGCCCCTGGCCGGAAAACAAACGGTGGCAACGGCCAACTCTCGCGCGAAGAAATAGAAAGCCTGGTGCAGAAGGCAGTTGCCCGCGAAACCGCCAAACTGAAAAACGGTTCAACACCTGCAGCAGCTCCTAAAGCCGAGGTTCCGGTCCCTGCTCCGCCCAAAGAAGCGCCTAAACCAAAGGTAGAATTGCCTGCTGAATTAGAAGAAGCCTTGTTAAACCCGCCACCAGCACCAATTGCCGTTCAACCAGAACCCGCTCCTGCGCCAGCCCCGGATAAACCCCAAAGCAAATTTGCCCGGGTACCCGTAAACGGCGGCTTCCACGAGCAGGATTTACACCCGACGCAGCAGCACGACAGCATCTACGAAATCCGGGTAAGCCGTAAGGACCCCAGCAAAGCTGCCTTCCGGATTGTACCCAACTCGCCGGTACACCGTACCGCTATCGAGAGTGCTTATCTATCGCTGAAAGATGCTTGTACGTACCAGCTAAACAACCAGCATGCAACCCGCATTATTACGGATGAGCCCGGCACCCTTACTTACCAGGATGGTTTTTGGCGTATTGATAAAAAGGCGAATATTCATTTCGAGTAAAAGCTAACTTGCAAGTAGTTGATGGCTTTTTAGCTTAATTTACTTAATTTATTTGATAGCTGTTTCTCACTTTGTAGGTGTCATTCAGGAAGAAACTATTTAGCAGGTAGCAGTAATGGTTCTTCCCGAATGACATTTTATTATTTCAGCGACTTGAAATTTAAAAGGTAAATTTTTCCAGAGAGTAAATCCATTATTTGGGTAATTATCAATCCTATAAAAAATAGTACCTTACATTTGCATTCCAACCTTATAGCAGTTTTAGGGTAGCAACAGGATAAAAAACAGCTAAATAGTTTCCTGCTGAATAACAAAGGAGGAATACTTATAACAAAAGTAAAATTCGACCTTAAACTAAACATGTTTGAAGTAATATTAGAGATATTCGTAATCATCGGGATTGTACTCCTGCAAGGCTTTATCTTTCTCCAGAACCGTGGAAAGATAGCCCGGCTGGCGGAGTTATTCCCGTCAAAAAACCGGTTGCGAATTGCCAAAGAATACGTAGATGCGAGCGGCAAAACGCCCAACGAAGCCCGTAATAGTTTACAGCCGGCTGCTGCCGAAAAGCTAGCCTTACTGGAACAAGGCAAAAAATTTCTATTTCTGAGCAAGCCTTCGGAACTGCACCAGGTTATAAACCTGAATAACCGCGGCGAAGCAATAGAAATGAAGAAAACCGTTTACGATGGTTTTACTTCAACCTCCGAAACTTACCAGATGCCGTACCTGCGGCTGCTAAATATTGCCCAGAACACCGATACCCAAATAGTAGGATTGGAAACTGCCGGAAATAATGTTCCGCCGGCATCAACCACCACTGCACCGGAAGTAGAAATTGACATTATCGCCGCCGACCGGCCTTCTTCGGCTTTTGCCGAAATTATTCAGGATACAAACGATTATTTACGGCACAACAAAGGCGCAGCCGCCGATTTTAATATTTTAAAAGATATTGCGGAACGGCAATCGGAAGTGCTAGAAAGTGAAATACAAGCTACGGTGGCTACGCCGCTTTACATTGGTTTGCTGGGTACTTTTTTGGGTGTAATCCTGGGCTTATCAGGCATTATTTTCGGCGAAGGTGTCAGCAACGAATCCATCCAGACTTTTATAACGGGTGTGGTGGTGGCCATGGTGGGCAGCTTTGCCGGTTTGCTTTTTACTTTATGGGGCAACAACCTGTTTAAAAATGCCCGCTCCGAACGCGACCGTCTAAAAAACAATTACTACACCTTTTTGCAGGCGCGCTTGCTGCCCAAATTGCACTCCGATATGGCTACCAGTTTAGGTAACCTAAAATCGGTGCTGGATGCGTTTAACAAAGATTTTTTTGATAAGGTAGCCGATTTTAAACCCATTATTGCCGGCATAACCGAAAATATTAAGGTACAGCGCGATTTCCTGGTGAAGATGGAAGAAGTAGGCTACACCGAAATCGCCAACGCCAGTGTGCAGGTGTTCGATAAGGTTACCCGGAGTACCGAGGAATTTCAGAAGTTTTTAGGTTACCAGATTTCGCTGAATAAATCACTGGAAATGGGCGACCAGACGGTAAGCAAAATTCATGGTTTACTCGATCGCATGAGCAGCTTTGAGAAAGGCATTAACAACCTGGGGCAACATATTGGTCAGCACGACAACCTGATTCAGAAGCAGCTCGACTTTTTCAGCAAGCACGAGCGCGAAATGGAAGATATTTCGGCCAAGATTGAGCAGTTTTACGACCAGTCGGCGGGCCGCTTAACCGAACTCATGGACGCCCGGATGAAATATTTAGAGCAAGATGCTCAAAATGCTTACGAACGCTGGGCCAACCATTTCGAGCACCTGAACCGCGATAATATTTACGAGCGCATTGTTAATTACCTGGAGCCTTTTGGGCAACTCCATCGCCAGCAGGAAACCATGCGCCAGGAACTGAACCAAACGCAACGCACCCTGCTCGAAAAAATAGACCGCGACAACGAAACCCAAACCCGCTTGTTAAGGCAAATGGAAATAATGAACCACAACCTTGATAAACTAACCCAACCCGGCATGTTTAAGAAAATGATGAACCGGATGATAGGAAAGTAGTTATTCGTTGGTCGTTATCCGTTATTCGGCTTTCTTTAGTTGGTGTATCAGTACTTAAATTAATTTGGTTTATTAAAAATTGATATTACGCACTTTCTGCCTGTTTACTTTTTTAAGCCTATGGAGTCCATCCCTGTCATTCAGGAGGAAACTATTTAGCAGGTAGCCAAATAGGTTCCTCCTGAATGACACGAGTGAATTACTTGAACCTCAATTATTATAGTTATTGTATAACATCTGTTCGAAAGAAATAATCAGATAAATCAGATTGAAATTAATTTATCATACAACTCTCACCATGAGTTAATCTGCTGTGCAGGTATTAAATATTAAATTTTGAAACAAGATAATAAAGACTTTTTCTGGCCCAGTTACGTCGACCTCATGACGGCATTGTTTATTGTGATGCTGGTGTTGTTTGTGCTGAGTTATAAATTATTTCAGGATAAGCAGAGCGAGTTGCTGGTGCAGGTAGCGCAACTCCGCAAAATTCAGGAGATAGAACTGGCGTTGAAAGGCCTGGAAGGCAAATATTTCCGCTTCGATCCGGTAAATAAACGCCACGAACTGAAAGTGGATATAACTTTTGACAAAGACAGTTGGGTAATTAAGGAAAAAGATAAAGAAGTACTATACCAGGCCGGCTTAACCTTAAAAAAAATAATTGAAGATATTAAAGAAGATCAGGGCGTAAAGTACCTGGTTATTATTGAAGGCATGGCTGCTCGCGATCCATATAACCCCAGGTTTCACGTGGATAAACGCGATTACGGCTATCAGCTAAGCTATAACCGGGCGCTGGCTTTGCTTAATTTCTGGCAGGCCCGCAATATTCAGTTTAACCCCAATCGGTTTGAAATAATTATTGCCGGTAGTGGTTTTTACGGCACCGGGCGCTATACCGGTAAGCGCGAATACAGCAACAAACGCTTCCTGATACAGGTAATCCCGAAAATTGGGAAGATTGAAAAGACAGAACAATCCTGAAAACGAGGAACTGGGGTAAATAGAAAAAATATTAATCGGCGTGCAGTAGCCGCTCAATATCTTTTATCCGGCCAAATAAAACCAGAATATCGTTTTGCTCGAAACGGGTTTCGGCAGTTACTACACCCAGTACCCGGCGTTGTACACTTCTGTTCCACAGTTTTATGCTGTTATCGGCCCGCAATATGGTTAGTACGTTTACCTTATAGTCGTTCCGGATGTTAGATTCTATAACTGTTTGCCCTATATAACGGTCCGGCACAGTAGCCTCTATAATATTGTAATCTTCGCCTAAATCAAACGAATCTATTACGCCGCGCATTTCCAGGCGTTTGGCCAGGCGCTCGGCAGCTTCCTGCTCCGGCCGTACAATCTGGTCGATGCCTATGGCTTCGAGTACTTTCTGGTGAATAGGCGAAATAGCCCGCCCAATAATGCGCTTTACGTTAAGTTGTTTAAACAAGGCCGTAGCCATTACTGATGCACCAAAGTCTTCGCCAATACCTATTACCACAATATCAGTTTCTTTCAGCGGTAACGTGTAAAGGGCTTGCTGGTCGGTGGCATCGAGGCAAATGGTATGGGTTATCTGGTTTTTGAAATTATCTACTTTCTCCAGGCTTTTATCAATGGCAATTACTTCGTGCCCCATATCGGTAAGCTGCATGCTCAGGGTTGCCCCAAAATTACCTAAACCCACAATTATGTACTTCATGGCGGTGCTTTGTATTAGCTGATAATAATATTTTCGCTGGGATAACGGTAGTGCATGGCTATATCGCGGTTAATAAAGCTTAATACAAACGTAATAAGGCCCACCCGCCCCAGAAACATGGTAAGCATAATAATAACTTTGCTGCCATCATTTAATTGCGGCGTTAGGCCAAGGCTTAACCCTACCGTAGCAAATGCCGAGAAAACTTCGAATATTACCGCTTTTAAATCATGGCGGGCATCCAAAAGGGTTACCAGAAAAATATTCAGCCCGATAATCATAAAAGATAGAAATATTACCGCAAAAGCTCTTTTAACCGATTCGTTCGGAATTTCCCGGTTCATTACTTCTAAGCGGTCGCGGCCTTTGCCAATACTAATAATATTTAAAAAAGCGACCGCAAGGGTAGTGGTTTTAATACCGCCACCCGTAGAAGCCGGCGAAGCGCCAATCCACATGAGGAGTAAATAAACTAAAATGGTGGGCGTAGTAAGCGTAGCCATGTTTACGGTATTAAAACCCGCCGAGCGCGGCGTAACCGACCCAAAAAAGGAAACTACCACTTTACCGTACCAGGAGTGCTCCTGCAAGGCATGCCAATATTCTAGTAAACCAAACAAAATAGTACCTAATATTAGCAGAATGGTGGTGGTTATAAGTACTAATTTGGAGTTGATGTTTAAGAGCCGGGGCTTATGTTTATAAGCATGCGACTTAAAAAAAGAATAAAATACTTTTAATATTTCCTGCTTTAAATATTTATAAATATTAAACATGATAGGAAAACCCAAGCCGCCCAAAATAATTAGCCAGGCCAGTGTTAGCTGTAAATTATAATTATAGCGTATTCTTATGTCGTAAAGACCATGGCTAAGCGTAGAAAAACCACCATTGCAAAAAGCCGAAATTGCATGGAAAACCGCAAAAGCCCATTGCTCTTCGGGTTGGTTATAAAAAAGCTGGTTATCCATGCTTAAATAAATGAGTAATGCGCCAATAGCTTCTATGCCAAGCGTAATGCCCACAATTTTAACAATCGTCCGGAAAGTCTGGCCCAGATGCTCTTCGTTTACCATGCTTTGCAAAAACAACTGGTTTTTAAAAGTGCTGGTTCTCTGGAATAATAACGCTACAAAACTGGTAAACGTCATAATGCCTAATCCGCCTAACTGCACCAGCAGGATAATTATTTTTTTACCGAAAGGCGTAAAAGTAGTAGCTGTATCTACTACTGTTAAACCCGTAATGCAAACGGCACTGGTAGCGGTAAAAAAAGCATCTAAAACAGAAATATTGTGGTGCGTTGACTGCGGCAATAGCAACAAACCAGCGCCGGCAAAAATTAAAAACAAAAAGCTGTAAATAAAGAGCAGGGCCGGATTAAAGTTAAACCGGGAAAGCCGGAAATTTACCCGGGATAACTGTACCAGAAAAATGTAAATAAAAACCAAGTGGGTAAAAGCCCGGCGGTCGAAAAAATTAACCCAGCCCAGGTTGCCGAAATGCGTATCGCGCATAAAAAAGCGCAGGCACAGGGCCACAAAAAAGAACAAAAGCAGAATAATTTCTAAGGTGCGTTTGCGGGTAATATTCTGGGGGTTAAACAAAGCCAGAAACCGCATACCCAGCACCACAAAAAAAGTAACGAGCAAATAAGAATTAGCTTTATGAATAGCTCTTTCGGTTTCGGCGGTGTAAGTAAACCCAATATTATAAAGCATCAGCAGCATGGCTACCAGGCTCAGAAACAAGGTAATTTGCTCCACTACCTTTAAAGCCTGCTTCCGCCACCGCGAAAAATAATTAAGCTTTATCCTGATTCGTTGAATCAAATTCATGCTTTAAAGGTAATAATTTAAGCTTATGCCAAACCGGTTTACGGCTGCAGGCATGCCAGCAATATTCTTGGCTTACCAATTATATTTTATCGGCATTAAAGTTAAACTAAGATGAGAACAGTCTGTAAGCCTAAGTAATCCAAAATTGTCATTCAGGAGGAACCTATTTAGCAGGCAACCAAATAGGTTCCTCCTGAATGACAGAGATGAGTTACTTAAACTTTCATTTTTAATATTTGCTTAATCTCAAATATTTATTCTTACGGATTAAGCTTTGGGAAAAATTGAGATTACTACGCTATCTCGTTACGAGTAAATATTTTACCTGTACTCCGGTATAATAATTCCGGCCGGGCGCTGCCTGAAAATAGCGGTTACCAAACCCGTTTAAGTCGTTGCCCAAACTATAGGTTTTATCCAGCGCATTGTCAACGCCGCCATAAATTTCGGTTTGCCAGCGTTGGCTCAGGGTACGTTTAAAACCGGCGCGGGCACCCAGCAATACAAATTCATCGGCGTAAACTGTGTTGGCATCGTTCAGCGGCAAGCGCGAAGTGTAGTTACCTGTAATATTCAGGTAGAAGCCCAGGCGGCTTTCAGCATCCAGACCGGCTGTAAGCACGTGCGGCGGCGTACCAGTAAGTTCGTTGCCCGAATAATCCTGGTCGTCGCGTTGGTAATCTTTAAACCGGAAGTGGCTGTAGGCATAGGTACTCCAGGCTTTTAACAGCGAAACGGGCAGCGTAGGCGCCTGAATAATATTATACGAAACAGCCGCTTCTACACCTTTCTGGTCTGTAGCGCCGGCATTGTTAAATACCACTACGCCCGTAGAAGTAGCGCGGCTCACAATGGTTTCGTTTAGCTGAAACTGGAAACCGGTTAAATCAAAAGTAAGTTTTTCGTTAAATAAATTTCCCCGCAAACCTAGTTCATAATTTGTGCCGCGCTCCGGATTTAAGCTTCTATTAAAGCTGGCATCGGAAGGGCGAATTTCGGCATCGGTGGGCGGCGAAAAGCCGGCGCTAATGCTGCCGTGTGCGGCTAACTGCGGCGAAAATACTTTTACCAAACCTACCCGCGGCGAAAACTGTGGATCGAACTGCCGGCGGTTCTCCATAATATTGGTCTGTCCCGGGCCGGTTACGCGGTCCAGGCGGTACTGCATGTCGTTTAGGCTAGCCCCGAGGGTAAAAATAAAATTCTTGGGTAAGTCGGCTTCGGCCTGGGCAAAAACAAAACCTTGCTCCAGCGTAACCTCATCGTCAAAATTTAACTTACCCGATACGCCTTTAATATTTTCGTAATGCCGCGAATTAACAAAACTGCGTTGCCACTCGCCGCCCAGCATAAACCGGGTACCTACGCCACCAATAACCGTTTTGTAAGTAGTTTTGGTACGGCCGCCAAAAGCCTGGTTAGTATTGCGTTCGTAGTCGTTCGTAAACGGGTGGTTCAGGAAACTGAAAACCCCAAAAACCGAAGTACTGTTGCTTACCTGCGGACTAAAATCGTATTTGTGGTTCAGGCCAATATTTACCCCGTTCAGGTTAAGCGCAGCCTTTTGGTCTACATTTAGTTGGCGGGCCTGCCGCGGATTGGCTTCGTATTGCTCGCGGTTAAGCGCGCCGGGCAGTTCGTAGTACAAATCAGAATAATACCCGTGGAAAGAAAAGGTTTGTTTATCGGAAGGATATAACTGGCCGGAAATTAACAACACGTCGCGGTCCATGGCGCTTTGCTGCCGGTAGCCATCTAATTGCTGTTTGGTATAACGCACCAGGAAACTAGCTTTATCGGAGCCGGCGGCTACCGTGGCATTGTAGCGGAGTAAACCAAAAGAACCTATCATAGCGCCTACCTCGGCACTGGTTTCGCCGGCGGGAGCGCGTAAGGTTTCCAGTAACACGGTGCCGCCGGTACCGGCCCCGTAAGTGCTGCCGGCCGGTCCTTTAATTACTTCAATCCGGCCAATGGTAGCGGCATCTAATAAATTTAGCGGAATGGTGCCGTTGGCTTCTACCAGCGGAATTTCGTTCAGGTATAATTTTACGTTGCGTACCCCAAACGGCGCCCGCAAACTGCTGCCTCTGATAGAAAGCCGGTAACTGGCGGTAGCGCGTTCTTCCATACGCACACCTGGCACTAAATTTAAGGCCGGCACCAAGGTAGTAGTATTAAAGCGGTTTATATCGCGGGCGTGCAGTACGCCAATAGCCCCGGCGGTTTCCATCAGGGGCCGGTTGGTTTCGTAGCCGGTTACTTTTACTTCGGTTAAGAGCGCATTGGTAGTTTGCAGCAGTACGGTAATATCCCGTTCAGTTCGGGGTAATTTTACGTTGCGCATCTGGTAGCCAATCATCGAAATTACCAGGCTGTCGGTTTCTGAAGGAACAGTAAGCAAGAAACGGCCGCCTTCGTCGGTAATGGTACCTTCGCCGGTATTTAATATTCCTACCGAAGCGCCTGCCAGCGGTTGCCGTAACTGGCTATCCAGTACCCTACCTGCCACCTGGCGCTGGGCCAAGGCATTAAACCAAATACTGCAAAAAAAGAACAGCAGGAAAATCTTTCTCATAAAACAAACCAAGGATAAAATTATTTGAGCAGACGAGTATAAGGCGATTAAAGTTGTTTAATATTAATGCGGCCTAGTTTTGTTGCAAAGGCTGGCAAATAAAACAGCTTTACCCGACACTTACAAAACAAAAAGGCAGCTAAGTAAGCTGCCTTTTTGTTTAAGAATATTCAGTGTGTTTTTCTGATTAGAACCCTCCACGGCCGCCGCCGCCATTCCAGCCGCCACCGCCGGGGCCACCGCCACCAGGGCCACCACCTGGTCCGCCCGGACCAAACCGGCCTCTTTCGCGCATACCATCTCTTTCGCCGGGCTCAGGTGCATTGCTGCTGCCAGTACCAAATTTGCGGATGTTGTACGTAAAGGTTAGCATAAAATAACGCTGCAGTACCTGGCTTTGTACTTCTTCTAAATAATCGGCGGTTACTACCTGCCGGAAGCCTTGGTTCTGCTTTAATAAATCGAATACCGATAAGCGTAAATCGCCGTTTTGTTTTTTGAACAACTTTTTGCCTACACTCATATTCCACATGTTAAAGTTAATATTTTCGGCACCTGCGGCTACGCTGGTATTAACCCGGTTAGTAAAATCGGTCTGGAACACAAAACCCTTAAAGAACACCCAGTTTAACCGAACGCGGTTGAATTGATTGAAATAACCGGTTTTCTGGTCGGGGTTTAAGGTATTATAAGCATTGTTGTAGTACGACCGTGAGGAAATATTAAAATCGAGGTTCTGGCTAATATTGCTGCTCAACGTTACGCCACCACCATAATTTTGCGAGTAAGAATACGTGTTAATGGACTGTATCGCATCGGCATTCCGGATGGGGGTGGTAATACCAGGTGTGCGGTTAACATCGGCCGAAACATCGAAATTAAGGTTTGATTTAATAAATTTAAGCGGAATGCTGTAGCTGATAAAAGACCGCAGGCTGTACTGGCCGTTCAGGTTTTCGTACCGCGAAAGCGTTGCCCGATCCTGCAGGGTATCGCCGAAAATATACAGCAAGTCGCCGGTGTTGTTGGCAAAACGGTTGTTTACAATCTGGTTCTGCGTTAAGTTACCGCTTACGTTAGCCACAAACGTAGTCGATTTTTCGGTATTAGTAGCGGTATACCGGAAATTAAGAAAATGCCGGTACGATTGGTCTAAATCCGGATTACCAATGCGGTGCGCCAATGGGTTGGTTTTATCAATTACGTCCTGCAACTGTTCCAGCGATGGATTAACGGTATTGCCGTTGTAGAAAACCCGCAGGTTTTTGGAACGGGAAAACCGGTATTGGAAATTGGCATTCGGAATAAACCGCACAAAGCTTTTACCTAATTGGGTTTTGTTCGGCAGCAAACGCTGGTTATCCAGTTCGGAATATTGGTAAGAACCCCGGGCACTGAAATTTATTTTAGCGTTAAAGTAATTATAGCCTAACCCAACCTGGTGCGCAAAACTGTTGTTGTTAAAAACATTGGAAACCGACTCGTTAAACAAAGAATAAGCTTCGTCCACTTCCGAATAATCGTAAGTGCGGCTATCGGAGTCGTTGCGGTTTATAGCGTAATTATAATTTAAATTAACCTGGCTGGTTTTAGAAATAGGTTCGGTATAAGTTAAATTGGTGCTAAAGTTTACCCCTTCGCTTACCTGATCGCGGAACCGATCGGTGTAAATATAATTAGGTAAACCAGTTCTGGCGTTGTAAGTGGTATTATCGGAGGTAGTGTAGTTATCGTTGTCGTTTTCGTTGGCGCCAAAATTAATGCCTATCGAAGCGCTGCGGCCTCTTTTACCAAACTGGTGCCGGAATATTAAATCGGAGCCAATATTATAACCCGATAAATCGCTGCTGGTTTCGTTGGCCGAAATACTAACCGGGTTTTCGCGGTAAAACACGTCCTGGTTGTAGTTAGAAAAGCCATCGTTCATTTGGAAACTTAACCGAGGCTGAAAAAATAAGGTGTTGGCGGAGTCTATCTTGTACTCAAAACGGGCATTAATCCGGTGGTTGGTGTTGCGACGGGCAAAATTTTCTTTTTCCGCTTCGTTACTACGTTGCAAGGTATCGGGCTGAAAATATTCGCGGTAAGAATTATTATAACCGCTGTTATCGGTGTAGTTACCAAAATAAGACGCACTTAAGGTTATTTTTTTACCCCATTCTTCGGAATAATTTATACCGGCATTGTGGGTTGTAGTAATACCGCTGCCGCCAAAGCCGCCACCACCAAAACCACCGCCGCCCATGCCGCCGCCGCGGTTACCCCGGCCGCCGCCAAAACCGCCGCCCAGGAAATCTTCCATGCCAAAGCCTTGCTGGTTAATATTATTTGTTCCGCCCAGCAAAGTAAGCCGGCGCTTAGGTTTAAATATATTTATAGTACCACCGGCCTGGTACCGGTCGTCGGTACCGGCAGCGGCAGCCACCCGGCCAAAAATACCGTTGCGGCGGTCTGGCCGCGTTACAATATTCATGGTCATGTTGCGGTTACCATCGTCTACACCCGATAAGCGGGCCTGTTCGCTTTGCTCTTCTACCAACTGAATTTTATCTACTACATCGGCCGGCAAATTCCGGAGGGTGGCCATGGCATCGTCACCAAAAAATTCTTTGCCATCTACCCGCACTTTCTTTACATCCTGGCCCCGGGCCGTTACTTTACCATCCTGAATCACCACACCAGGCACTTTCTCCACCAACTCATCGGAGTTGGCATCGGTATTTACTTTCATGGCTTTGGCGTTAAACTCAGTGGTATCGCCTTTTTGCACTGCTGTTGGCACTTTTTCGGTTATCTGTACTTCTTTTAAGGTGGTAGTATTTACCTGTAAGGCTAAGTTACCCAAGGCAATTGGCTTATCGGCCACCACTACGCGCCGTTGCAGCGTTTGGAAACCCAGGAAACTGGCCCGCAGCAAATATTGCCCAACTGCCGGCTGAAAGTTAAAAGTACCTTGGTTATCGGTAATAGAAACACTCCGAACGGAATCGGGCAGCCGGATAAGCATGACCGTGGCTCCGGGCAGGGCTGAGTTGTCTTTGGCATCGGTTATCTTGCCAGAGACAGGAAAAGTCTGGGAAAAGCCCGGCAGACTAAGCAGTAAAAACAGGAGGACGAGTAGATGTTTTGGTTTCATTTAATGTTGCTGTTAACACCTAAATTTTGGCCGGTGTTGTTTTTAGATGGTGCCCGGAAGGATAAGTTTAATGTGGGGGTAAAAAAAATAATTATTTTAAATATTTATAATTATCAGGGGCTAAAGAATTTAGTTAGAGTTCTATTACAGCTCTTTTAAAACTGTTTTTTGAAATTTTGTTAACAACACTTTATTGCTGTTTGCTAATAGCTGTTTCGGGAATACCAATTCCTATTAGCAATATTCCAGAGGAAGGCTGAACAGGTGTTCTTTTTAAATGAAGGTTCTTTGGTGTGCTGTGGAGCTTTTTCGGCCTTTTTAGCTTTTATTGGTGTGGCTTTTCTTCTGGCGTAGCTTAACCCTTCCGCCCTCCGGGCACCTTCCCTAAATTAGGGCTACGATTAGGACACAAAATGGAGCGGGGAGCTGTTGGGGGTAAATGGCAGATGCAATATTTAGCAACATTCGGATAGAGCGACGGGTCAAGCAAGTAGTAGAAAAGATAATAGAAAAGCAAAGTGTGGTGATACATCAGCTAAGTGCGAGCGAAGCCGAGCAGCGGAGTTACTACCGTCTGCTGCATAACCCCCGTTTGCAGACCAGTCAAATCATTTCGTACTTGCAAGCGGACTGTGCGCGGCAAGTGGAGGTGGGCGCCCATTATTTAGTATTTCAGGATACGACGCAGCCTAACTTTGAACGCAACCGGCGCAACATTTCCGACCAGCAGCAATTAGGCGTAATTGGAGATAAGCAGTCCTTAGGCTTTTTCCTGCATCCTTCGCTGGTGGTGCAAGCGGATACTGGCCGCTGCCTGGGCTACAGCCATGTGCAGGTCTGGAGTAGAGAAGCAATGGCGCCAGAT
>NZ_VWSF01000012.1 GCF_008629685.1 Adhaeribacter rhizoryzae
TTAGTGCAACTCACGCTGCTGGCTTTGTTTGCCGCTAGCAAGATAATGCTCTTGCACCTGGCTTCTAAACAGAAAGAAGCCGTGCCGCTGGCAGAAAGCTTTACCCGGCAAGAAGTCGCTTGTCTGCAGGCTTTACAAAAACGTTATGAAGGAAAAACAGCCAAGCAGCGGAATCCTTACCCCCAAGACTCTTTACAATGGTGCTACTGGATAATAGCCAGATTAGGCGGGTGGAAACCCCACGAAAAGCAGGCGGGGGTGATTACCCTTTTGCGCGGTTGGAATTACTTCCAGCATATCTTGCACGGGTGGACCCTGGCCCAAAAATTTGTGTCCTAATCGTAGCCCTAATTTAGGGAAGGTGCCCGGAGGGCGGAAGGGTTAAACTCATCAAGATGAAAAAAGCCGCACCGGCAAAAGCTAAAAAGGCCAAATAAAAGGTGTTACAGGTAAAAACAGTAGAACAAGAATTACCTCCTTTACTTTCTACACAATAGATTTTTCTGAAATTCCTTGAATTCTCCAGCATTACAACCAGGAGATTATTGTATTATTAGGGAAGGGGGTAATTACTATCGGGTATAATACTAGCAAAACGCCAGCCTGCTTTTATTAGCGGCTGGCGTTTTGCTTATTTTTGCCAGGCAGACTTACTGGCCATAGCCTAATTATAGTTTGTAAAAAAACAAAATATTACTTTGCTAACTGGGCAATTTTCTCCAGCGGAATAGTGCCGGCTAAACGTAAAATATCGGCTTCTTTGGTATCGTCCATTTTAAAAGTAACTAGGGTATTCTGGAGCGGAATCTGTAAATCGTAATTTACTTTTTTGGTTTCGGTATCTTCGTTTTTGTACAACACGCCTTTGTAGCCTTGTACTTTCACTACTTTTTGCTTGCCGTCGCCGGAGTTGCCCACAAACGGAATAGCCAATAAAGTGTTCAGGCTCGTAATCAGCGGTGAATTATTAATAATATCGATGGTGGCGGTTTTGGCGCCGGTGCCGTAGGTGCGTTGTACAAACAAACCCAAACCGCCGGTGCTGCCGCTGCCGGTAGTATTATCGTCTTTAATATTGGCGGCTAGAGCATCCATTTTGGGGGGCAATAATTTCAGAATATCTTTTCCAATGGCAGCATCTACTTCGCGCAGCATTTGTTCCATAGCAAAGCGCGAATTGCTCAGGTTGCCGGCAGTGTAAGCCGTGCGGGCTTCGCCCAGGTTTTTAGAAAAATTTTGGGCCTGCGCCTGATAACAGCATAGGCTTAAAAACAAAAGGATAAATATATTTTTCATAGTAATAGTGTCTTTTAGTTAAGGAAAATCAGGTTAAATAAATTTTATTTCTCACCGAGCATTTTTTTGATGCCATCAATATCCAGGGTGTTAGCTGCCGCCAGCATATCTTGCTCATTCTTAAAGTTTACGCCTTCGTAAACTACCAACGACGATTGGCCAATGGGTACGCTTACTTTATAGCCGCTGCTTTCGTCGTACTCAATAATAGCGCGATTGCCTTTTACTTTGGTTTGTTTCCAGTTTTGCTTGCCGCCCGAGGTTTGCGCCGCAGCACCGCCATTAGCAAAGTACAGGTTTACTCCGGTCATGAGAGCAGCATTATTGGCTACAACTACCCGTAGTTCTTTGTCGGCGTTGTCTTTGTACGCGCGCTGAATGGTTAAACCTACCCAACCCCAGCCGGTGCTGGTTACCTGGTCTTGCTCCGTGTCTTTTTTCAGGCCGCTAATGGTTTCGGGCAAAGATTTTAATATTTTCTGGCCAATTTCCATTTCTACGCCCAACATAGCCTGCTGAATGGCATAGCGGGCTTCGCCGTATTTCCCGGCTTTAAAAGAACCTTCAGCATCGGTTAAATTAACTTTTACATCGGGGGGCGTAAAAACCAGGCCGGCTCCGCCTTTGTTGCGGGCCCGAGAGGTGCCGTCGGCGCCCGTAGATGTTTCTGTTGAACCAGCGTTATTAACGGGCTGGTTCCGGTCCATGCCCATGGCTTTGTCAACGGCCTGTTCGGCTTTCTTCTCAATATTGGATCTTACGCGGTTCAGGAGCACCTGTCCCGAAGCAGATTCGTGCAGCAGGCACAAACCCGCCGCAAGCATAAAACAAGATAATTTTTTCATAGTTTTTTAGTTAATGGTGTTTAGAATATTAGTTTTGCGTAAACTTTAATAAAGTTATAAAAAATCTTTATTAATGAATAAAAATGCAAGCTATTTATTTTCAGTTTGTTTCACAATCGTTCTAAATATTTCGTTTTGAATATTTTTATTAACCTGAAATTATAAAATGCGGAAAGTTATTCTAAACCTGGCAATTAGCCTGGATGGCCTGATTGAGGGACCTAACGGAGAATTTGATTGGTGTTTTACCGACCAAGATTACGGCATGACCGAGTTCCTGGAAAGTGTAGATACGATTGTTTTTGGGCGGAAGAGTTATGAGTTAATGTTAGGTTTTGAAGCAGATCCGTATCCGGGTAAACACAAATACGTGTTTTCGCGCAGCTTAAAAACTGATGCGCCCCAAACCAATTTTGTAAGCGGCAATGTGGCGGAAATAATTAACCAAATACAGCAGCAACCCGGCAAAGATATTTGGTTGTTTGGTGGGGCAGATTTAACTACTGCATTTCTGAACGCCAATTTAATTAACGAACTGCAACTATCTATTCACCCGATTGTACTGGGGCAAGGCAAGCCGCTTTTTGTAAATATTGCGGAGCGAAAACACTTTCGATTAATTAATACTAAAACTTACGAGAGCGGTTTGCTGCAGGCTATTTACGAGCGAATTGACGCGCCATTGAATAACGTATAAAACAATAGGCAAACTTAAATACGCGCTTAATATTCTTTAACTCGTATTTAAGTTTGCCCAATTGGTTGCTGCTTAAAATTTAAGCTATAACTTTTTTTATTAAAGGTGTTAAAAGCTTAATCCGAAAGCATTTGCGGGTTGGTTTCGTCCATTTCCTGGGTTTGGGTTAATGATCCCACGGCTAAACCAAGCAAGCCTGCTCCCAGAAAAACATTACGGGCGCGCTCGTTTCGGTAAAATCCAAATAACCACGGGGCCGTTACGGCCAGGGCATTGGCGGCAAAGTCAATCATTAAATGCGTCTTAAAAGGCATTACCCGGAACAGGCCTAGTTCGTAACGGGTAAAAACGCTGTACATTAAAGCGCCACTGCCCATAACCCGGCATAAAGTAGTCGCCGTTTTTTCTTCGTCTTTAAAGCCGGCTAATTCTGGTGCCGCCGATACAAGTGCGGCATATTTATAATCTATTATCCCGTGTACAAAACGGTTTATTGGTTTTTCCATCGTGCTTTCTGTTTAAGTTTAACCATTTCTTTAAAACCAAACCCAGTCAATAATCAAAAAATTATAACCAGGTTTAAACATACGGCTTGGCGTAATCTGGGTTTTGTCCTAAACCGAAAGAATTTTAGTGATTAAGGGGAAGCCGGTTCTGCTTATTTACCAGCATTATCTGGTAAGTTCAGCAATGCTAATTACGGCGAAAGAAGCAGTTGACTTTTAAGCGAATTAAGAGATGGTTTGGGGTAAAATATTGAACGGACGAAGGAAAGCAGAGATGGCTTGCCCGACTGAAATTTAACTTAAAGCAGCGCTTATGGGCAACCCGAGAGATAAATTTTGGCCCGAAATCTCCCGGGTGCCGCTCTGTATACGCATATTGTTGTTATCGTTAAGATACTAATTCTTCGGCAAGTTCCAGGTGCTGGCGCGTTACAAATTGCCGGCTGCCTTTTACTACTCTGCCGTGGCCCAGGTAAACAAAGCAAGGAAATTCATCTTGTGGGCGATTAGCTTCAAATATTAACCGGTAAAAAGAATGTATAATATAAATTTTTCGGTTTTCGTGGTTAAAAGCTAAAAAATATTCACTGGTATCGTAAAGGTGTTTCATGGGAAAATGGTAGGTGCTTAGTAGGAGTATGCTTAAATAACTGTTTTTAATTTAATTAATGCCTGAATAATATTTGGAATTTTATAAAATTTAAATATTAATGGTTTAATAAAATATATAATATGTTTTAACGAATTAATTAATATGGTTTAAACAAGATTAATGCGCTTTAATAACTTTTAATGCGTGTTTTTATATAATGTTATAAAGGTATGGGTAAGAAAAATGTTTTGCAAATTTTTGTACAAAATAATGTTTAAGGTTTTTGTAATGGCTTAGGTATACACTAAGTTAAAAGGTTGATGTTGGCCTTGGTAGTAGCAGAATGGCTGTTTTGGATCGTAAATATTAGTAATAAATAAGTTTTTCGGTAAGTTGTTATATGTTATAATTATTCCAATATTTGGAAAAAAGATAATTTTTGGTTTTATCCTTGTGAATAAGATTGTTGCGTAGGAACTGGTAAGTTGCACTGGTTAATTAGCTGTTAACAATTAACTTGTAAGCTGATGAGGGAGTAAAATATTTTCTCAGTCTTTAAAATAGAACAACCAGATAGTATATCGGTTTAAAACTGTAAGCAAATAATTAATGATGGGAGCCGGCTTTATAACCAGGGAAGTTACTACCGCAGATATTCCGCAACTAATAAATTTGTACCAACAGGTGGCTGATACCGGGGCGCTGGGGCGTACGGCCGCCGAAATATCCGAAGCTTATATCCAGGATTTTGTTTCTAAAAGTTTAGCCCGGGGAATTATTCTGGCAGTTTGCCCAACTGATGCAGCCGCTATAATTGTGGGAGAAATTCATGGGTACACGTTAGGGTTGCAAACCTTTGCCCACGTTTTTGAGCAGGTTACCATGGTGGTGCACCCGGCTTACCAGGGTGTTGGTGTGGGTAAATTACTCCTGAACACGTTGCAACACCAGATTCAGGTAAAAATGCCGCATATAAAAAAGGTAGAATTAATGTGTTTTGGCAATAACCAACGCGCTTTAAACTTATACTTGCACAATGGTTTTGAGATAGAAGGTCGCCGGAAAAAGCGGGTGCTTTTGCCAAATGGCACTTTTACCGATGGCATTGCGCTGGCCTGGTTTAACCCGGCTTAACCGGCACGAGCAGGTCAGGTTAAATGCCGCAAAAAAATAAGCAGGTTCTGTTTCAATTGTCGTGTAGTATTTCTTTATTTAAGGCGCTTACCTTTATATATTCAGAATATAACTATGCTACTCAATAACCTTAACAGCAATACCGGCGAGCAAAACAGCCCCAATTATTGGGGTAAAATAATAAGGTTCTACTTTTTAGCTGCGTTGTTGTTACTGGCCCAGGTTACGGTAGGGCAGCAAAAGCAGTTACCATTGGCCAAGCCGCTGGAGCAGGGGCATTCTCATAACGATTACTGGCGGCCGCGCCCGTTGCTGGATGCTTTAGCTTTGGGGTTTAAAAGTGTAGAAGCCGATGTTTTTTTAGTAGACAATACCTTGTTGGTAGGGCACAGTAAAAACGAATTGCAGCCCGATAAGACTTTGGAAACTATGTACCTGAAGCCCATTCAGGAACTAGTGCAGGCAAACAAAAAAATATACCGGCAACCAGGTGTTTTGTATTTATACATCGATTTTAAAAGTGAAGGCAAAGCTACCTACGACCAGCTAAGCCCTGTTTTAACTAAATATCGGCATTTACTGGTGAGCCCGCAGCAGCAGCATAAAGGCACGGTAAAAGTGATCCTCACGGGTAATTACCCCGCCGAGCAGGTGCTGGCCGATAAACAACGACTGGTGTTTTTAGACGGGAAAGTAGAACAATTACCGCAAAAGTTAAAGTCAAAAGAATATCCGGTAGTAAGTGGCAACTGGGCCAAATTTTTTAAGTGGCAAGGCGAGGGTGCCATGCCGCCGGCCGAAGCTCGTCAGTTAACCGAATGGGCCAGGATAGCCCAGCAAAATGGTCAGCAAATCAGGTTCTGGAACATGCCCGAAAAAAGCCAGGAGCAAATAAACGTAATCTGGCAGGAGTTGCTTAAATATCCGGCGGTATTAATTGGTACCGATCACCTCGATTGGTTGTCCAAGGCCCTGGCTGAGCAAAAGAAGCCGTAAAGTTTATACCGCATGTGTTTTCTATAAATTATATCTGATAGGTAAAGCTCTTGCCAGATCAACCTCTTTTGAGTGTTAAAACAGCCAGCTTAAAAATAGTATTTGGGTAACTAATTCAAAAATATTGCTCTCCAAAGTAAAATCTACTGTCTCGCCCGTTTCACCAATACCAGCACAAAGGAGATAATTAGAAATCTCAACTAGCTTTTCTGCTGGCGCAGTCTTAATAATTTCATAACCTATTTCCTGCCTGGTTTTATAAAACCGTCTTTTACCTTTATTCCACAAAAGTTCTGAAAGTTATCTAACACAGATATTCATCTTTAACTTATTAGCTATTAATTCATTAAATATTATATTAACATATAGGCTGTATGTTTACAATTTTGTATATCTAAATAATCTTTTTTAAAAAAATTATAGAAGTATTTGTAATTAAGAAATTAAATAATATTCTTTAAGCAAAATTAGCAGTATAAAACATGTAGTGCTGTCTGATATTTAATGCAGCATATTTATTTGAGGGACTTTATTACTTAAGTAAATATAACGCCGGTCTATAGTTAATCAATTAGTATGAATCAGATTTTATCAGGTTACTATAGAAAATAAGTACTCAGCATTTGGCCTCTAGGCAATAAGCAGCTAGATGGGCAATTAGCAAAGGTTTAGGAAAACTATGTTTAACAGAATAAACCTGTTTTTGGCAGATTATAAAAATATTATTGAGTATGTACTTTCTTTAAGTAGCATTTATATAAAAAGATTAAACGGTTTGCCTGTAGTTTGCTGATAGGTACCGGTTTACACAACAGTTTATATTTAGAATACATAATCCTGATTTTTTAATAATTAATTATGCGTAAAATAATACCACCTTTTAAGAGTAAAGGAAGCGCCAACCGCCGGTGTGGCCTTTTGTTAATGGCTCTGTTGGGTATTGTGCCAATAGAGGGGTTTACCAAAGGGCAGGAGGCTGCTGCTTCTAAATTGTTAGTATCCATTATCCGGGACAGTAATCAGCAGAACGCTACGGTTACCGGGCAGGTAAAAGACGGTTCCGGACAGGCGCTGCCAGGCGTTTCGGTTTCTTTAAAAGGAACCAACACCGGTACCATTACCGATGCCGATGGCCGGTTCAGTTTATCGGTGCCTGATACCGGGCAGCCCGTACTTGTTTTCTCTTATATTGGCTTCGAGAGGCAAGAGGTAGCAGTAACCGGACAAGGTTCGTTAAATATTATTCTTCGGGAAGATGCCAAAGCTTTGCAGGAAGTAGTGGTGGTAGGTTATGGAACCCAGGAAAAAGTAAACTTAACTGGTGCTGTAGCTGTAGTTAGCGCCGAGGCACTCGAAAACCGGCCTATTACCAATGCCTCTTCAGCCCTGCAGGGGTTAGCGCCGGGTTTAACGGCCGTTAGTGCATCCGGCTTTCCGGGCGCATCCGGTGCCAGCCTGCGTATACGGGGAGTCGGAACCCTGAATAATGCCAATCCTTTTGTAGTAGTTGATGGTATTCCCGACGTAGATATTAACTCTATTAATCCGGAAGATATAGAAAGTGTATCGGTGCTGAAAGATGCGGCCTCGGCTTCTATTTATGGTTCTAGGGCAGCTAATGGGGTTATTTTAATAACCACCAAAACCGGCAAAGCTAACCAAAAGCCTACCATTAGTTACAATGGCTACGTAGGGGTGCAAACGCCAACGGCTCTGCCTAAAATGCTGGGTTCTGCGGAATACATGGAAATGCTGAATGAATCGCAGCGCAATGTAAATCATACGCTAACTTATTCAGATGAACAAATAAAAATTGCCCGGGAAGGTACCGACCCCAATTATTTTGCGAATACCAATTGGTCTAAAGCACTTTTTAAAGATTATGCTCCCCAGCAAAGCCACAACGTAAGTTTAAACGGCGGCACTTCCGATTTAAGTTATTATGCTTCTTACGGCCGCTTAAACCAGGAAGGCCTGGTGGTCGGCGACCAATATACCGGCAACCGGAACAATACTAAATTACGCCTAACTTCTAAAAATCTGCTTGATTTTATTGATTTAGATGCCAACTTAAATTATATCGATCGCGCGCAGAACCAGCCGGCCGGTGGCACCGATCATAATTCCGGTCCTATTTATACCACTTTAACCATGTCTCCGCTAGATCCGGTTAGATTCTCGAACGGTAATTGGGGATATGGTGGCGGATCGAGCAACCCGGTAGCCATTGCCACCGATGGCGGCTATAATAATTTCAACTCGCAGGAATTTTACGGAAGTTTATCGGGTACCATCCATTTGTTGAAAAACCTGGATCTGCGGGCACAGTATGGTATAAACGCCATTAACCAGCTTCGTTCTACTTTCTCCCGCAAAATTGATTATTTCTATCCTGATTCTGGCAAGCCCTGGTATACCAACCGGACCGCTAATCAGCTCGAAAACCGCGATTATAAAAGCCGGAAAGAATTATTATCAGGCCAGTTAAACTATGGCATAAACCTGGGTAAACACGATTTTAAAGCTTTGCTGGGTTATCAGCAGGAAGAATATCGCTACGACTCCTGGTATGCCTCTAAATTGGGCTTTGTGAGCGATGATGTACCGGTATTTAGCTTAGGAACTTTGGACCCACGGGCTACTGGTGACGCTTACCAATGGGCTTTGCGGTCTTATTTTGGCCGGTTAAACTACAGCTTTGCCGATAAATATTTACTAGAATTTAATGCCCGTTACGATGGCTCATCCCGTTACTTACCAGGCCGGCGTTATGGTTTCTTCCCATCAGCATCGGTTGGCTGGCGCTTTACCCAGGAAAACTTCTTTGCCAATACCGGTGCCTTATCCTGGCTGAACGAAGGAAAACTCCGGGTATCGTACGGTGATTTGGGTGGCCAATATGGGGCCGATGGTGTAGCCTATTCTGAATGGTACCCGTTTGTGCCGGTGCTTACCTCTATTGCAACCATGCCAATTGGCAATATTTTAACTACCGGGTTGGCGCAGCAAGTACTGGCAAACCCTTACCTGGAGTGGGAAACCGCCAGTATGGCTAATTTTGGTTTAGACTTAGGCTTCTTTAACAACAAACTAACCTTTACCGGCGATATATTCGATAGGAGAACCAAAAATATTCAGTTACGGGTACCGCAGCCCGATATTCTGGGATTAGATGTACCTGACCAAAATGCCGGTGAAGTTTCGAACAAAGGTTGGGAAGTAAGTCTGGGCTGGCGCGAAGACCGAAATACTTTTAAATACGGTTTTACCGCGCAACTCGCTGATGTACGGAATAAAGTAGTGAATTTAGGCGGCGCACCTCCTACTATTTCTGATAGAATCCGGCAGGTAGGGTATCCGATAGATGCTTACTACGGCTACAGAACCGATGGTTTGGCCCAGGCAGAAGATTTTGAAACCAACGATAAAGGCGTGCTGGTACCTAAGTTTCCGATTTTTGATGCCGATGCTGGCAAAGTAGGTCCCGGGGATCTTAAATTCAGAGATTTGGATGGCGATGGCAAAATTACTGCCGATAAAGACCGGGTAGTAATTGGCGATGCTTTCCCGCGCTATACCTATGCTTTAAGAGGCGATTTTGGTTACAAAGGTTTCGATTTCTCTTTCTTCCTGCAAGGCGTGGGCAAAGCCAATGGCTATGTATCCGGGCCGGGTATTCATACCTTTCACGTAAATGGTGCTTTCCCGCAAGAAGTTCACCGCGACCGCTGGACCCCCGAAAATACCGATGCTTGGTACCCTCGTTTTACTTACTCTGATACCCGCAACTCAACCATGCGCCTATCTGATTACTGGCTGCAGAATGCCGCTTACTTACGCCTGAAAAATATTCAGTTGGGTTACACCATTCCGCAGCAGCTTTTAAGTAAGTTCCGGATTGATCATTTGCGGTTATATGTTTCGGCCGAAAACCTGTTTACTAAATCAAAATACTTTTATGCCTACGATCCGGAAACAGCGGGTTCCGGCGGTTCCGCCATTAATGGTGGTATGTATCCGCAGGTGAAAACAGCTATTTTCGGTATAAATTTCAGGTTTAAATAATTTACAAAAACCAGGAATAAAGCTTGCCGGATTTAATAAAATAAGATTAAATCCGGCGGCCATTCGGCTAAAAGATCAAAGCATAATTTATTATCATGAAACAAAAACATAAATATAATTTTAGCAAAGTTGCCTGGCGCAAGACTTCTCTTACCTTTGCTACTATCGCAATTCCCGTATTTTTAGGTACGGCGCTTACCAGTTGTGAAGACGATTTTTTAGAGCGTAAGCCGCTTGATGCCATTACCGACGTTACCTTCTGGAAAACCGAAGAGCAGCTGCAACAAGCCGTAAATGGCACTTACGCTTCGCTGAAAGGCAAGAACTTTGCCGATATGGAAAACTTAGCCGATAATACTATTTATCCGCCTCGTTCCGATTATCAGGCTATTTCCAGTGGTAATTTCGATTTTACTTCGGGTACCCTTAATAGCGAATGGACGGCGCAGTTTGATGGTATACGCCGTTGCAACCACTTTTTAGAAAATTATACCAAAGCACAAGGCGTAGTAAACGAAGCCAAATTAAACCAATTTGTGGGCGAAGTACGGTTTATGCGCGCCTTTTTGTACAGCTACCTCTCTTTCTTCTTTGGCGATGTGCCTTTGATTACCAAAACCTTAAATATAGGCGACCCTGAAATATACGGCCCGCGTACGCCGCGTAAAGAAGTAGTAGATTTTGTTTTAAATGAATTAGAAGCCGCTGCGCAGGGCTTGCCCAATACTTATGGCGCCGCCGATTTAGGCCGCATTACCAAAGGTGCTGCTTTGGGTTGGAAAGCCAGGGTTGCCCTGTTTTACGGCCGTTACGATGTGGCCGAAGTTGCTGCCAAAGCCGTAATGGATTTAGGTGTTTACCAGCTTTATTCTAATGGCAACCCCGCTACCAGCTATAATGAGTTGTTTACCGATGCCGGAAAACTGGCTGCGGGTAAAAACAAAGAAACCATGCTGGCCAGATTATTTGTGCAGAACGTAGCAGAACATAACATGAGTCGCGAAACGCAGGTACCTGACCAAACCTCGCGCTTTAGCCCTACTAAATCGTTAGTAGATGCGTATTTGTGTATCGATGGCTTGCCCATTAACAAGTCGCCGTTGTACAAAGAGGAAACCTACGAAGATATCTTTAAAAACCGCGATCCGCGCATGAGCCAAACCATTCTGGCGCCGGGAGCTGCCTGGGGCGGTTTAGATGATGGCGACCAGGACGATAAGCCTAATGCCATATTTAACCTGCCTAAATTTAATGCCGATAAAAAAGGCAGTATTACCGGTACTGGTTATTATTTTACTAAATACGTAGATATTCCGGCGGTTGGTATTTTTAATAAAGATGATAACGATATTCATCTGCTCCGTTACGCCGAAGTGCTTTTAACTTATGCCGAAGCCCGTTTAGAACAAGGTAAACTTACCCAGGCCGACGTGGATATGACCATTAATAAAATAAGAGAAAGAGTGGGTATGGTGCCCATGAATATTGATGAACTGGCAGCTAATGGTCTTGATTTGCGGGAAGAAGTACGGCGTGAGCGCAGAATAGAATTGGCCCGGGAAGGTCAGCGCTATTTCGATATTTTGCGCTGGAAACAAGGTGAGCTTCTGGCCCAGGATGTAAAAGGTGTAAAGAAAAGCCTTATTCCTAGCTGGAGCCAGAGCTTTGTTAAAAGTATTCCAACCGATGCGGATGGTTACTTAATTATAAACACCGGCAGACGCTTCGAGCCCGGTAAGAATTACCTGTGGCCCGTGCCTTTTACCCAATTGCAACAAAACCCGAATTTAGGACAGAACCCTGGTTGGGAATAATGCTGATAAGTAAGTTAAAAGATAAATATGAAGTACTTTTTTTTAAGCTTTATAATAGGAGCCACCTTTTTGGTGGCTTCCTGTTCTAAAGCCATTAATCCGGTAAAAAACGCCGCTGAAGCGGCTTCGCTGCGGGTAATGGCCTACAATATTCATCACGCCAATCCGCCTTCGCGTCCCGATTTTATAGATATTGATGCTATTGCCAACGCTATTAAAGCGCAAAATCCTGACTTAGTGGCGTTGCAGGAGGTAGACGTAAATACTGAACGCTCGGGTAAGTTTAACCAGGCCGAGGAAATAGCTAAGCGGTTAAACATGCATTTTTACTTTGCTAAAGCCATCGACCACCAGGGGGGCGATTATGGTGTAGCTATTCTGTCTAAATATCCTTTAACCGAAACCCAGGTGCACCGGCTACCCAGCAAACCCGAAACTAAAGGCGAGCCCCGTGTGCTGGCAACCGCTAAAATTACCTTACCCAATGGTGCCGCAATCCGGTTTGGCAGCACCCACCTGGATGCGCAAAAAGCCCCGGTAAACCGACAGATTCAGATAGAAGAAATTGGTAAAATTGCCGCTACAGAACAACTTCCTTTTATTATTGCCGGCGATTTTAATGCCACCCCAGATTCTGAGGTAATTGCGGGCCTGGATAAATATTTTACCCGAACCTGCCAGAACTGCGCCCCAACTATTCCAGTAATTAACCCCAGCAAAACCATCGATTTTATTGCCTACAAACATCCCAAAAATAAAATACGTGTGGCTAGCCACCAGGTAATAAACGAGCAGTACGCCTCAGACCATTTACCGGTATTGGTAGTGCTTAATTTATAAACCAAAACTACCTGAAAGCCGGTTTAGTAGCATTCATTAGCAAAGTAAGTAGGTAAGCAGCCTGTTTAGGATTATAGGCCCTAAATAGGTTGCTTAACTGCTATTTTAAAAAACGGCCTTTACTTTTAGCTAAATAATTGGTTGACTTTGCTTTAAGCAGAAACAAATTATTTTACCTTCGCCCAGTATATTTTAATTACGATATAGTTATCTTACAAACAGCTATTATGCGAAAGTAAAAATTAACCGTTGGTAGAATATTCTTAGCAGGGAACTACTTATACCACTATCAAATAGAGAATGCGCTTAAAAACCAATTTTGGTCATCCTGAGCTTGTCGAAGGATCTATAACAGCATTGTAAAATAAAGTCAGCTATTTCGACAAGCTACCTATGACTACAATAATGTAAGCGCTTTAATTAATTGATAGTAGTATAATAAAAGTATTTATCAGGGCAGATTAGGAAAAAACGATAGAATGATTTACTTGTTTTTTGCCCAATATTAGTGCTTGCGAAAGGTTAGGTTTTAGTGCAGATGGGCAGCATAAGCTTCAATAATAAAAAAATACTCAAATTGAGTATTCGGATTTTCGCTAAAAATTTATGTAATTGTTTTTACTTCTTAAAAAAAATAATCAAAGTATTTGGAGGTAAGCAGAAAAAAGAAGTAATTCAACTTTATAAATGCAACACGAAACCATGAGCACGTTGTTACTGGAAGATACATACATAAAAAAACTTAATAATATTGATAGGAAAAAGCATCTGCTTAAAATAAAGATTATTAAGCACTTGTATCTTAAAGGCGCTAAATCTAACACGGATATTTGCAATCGGTTTAATATTAGTTCGCCTACCTCCATGACTTTAATTAATGAGTTAATAGCCGAAGGTCTGGTTGAAAAGCAGGGCCGGGGCAACTCATTGGGTGGCCGGAAACCAGATTTGTACGGGCTGCGCGATAATTCTTTGTTTGTGTTGAGCATTGCCATGGAGCGGTTTAAAACCCAAATGGCTATTTTCGATAACAACAACAATAATATTACTGGTATCCAGGATTATCCAATCCGGATTTCCGGCGACCTGAGTGCTGTAGAGCAGTTATACGAGTATGCCAGCAATTTAATTAGTAATTCCGGCATTAACCCCGATAAATTAATGGGTATTGGCATTAGCATGCCGGGCCTGGTGGCTTCCAAAGAAGGCAATAACTACACCTACTTACTTACGCATCAGGAATCGGAATCGCTGCTGCAAATATTAGAAGCTAAATTTAAAAAGCCGGTTTACATACAAAACGATGTTAAAAGTGCTGCCCTGGCCGAATATCGTTTTGGTTTGGCCCACGGTCGTAGAGATGTCCTGGTTTTGTCTATGGATTGGGGTATTGGTTTGGGTATTATTTCGGACGGTAAATTACGCAACGGAGCTTCGGGTTTTGCCGGTGAGTTTGGACATATTCCTATGGTAACCGATGGTGCTTTGTGTTACTGCGGCAAGCGGGGCTGTCTCGAAACCATTGCTTCGGGTATTGCGCTGGCCCAAATGGCCAAAGACGGTATTAAATCAGGGCAACGCTCTATTTTAAACGAACTCTCGGACCGCGAAATAGACAAAATAGAACCCCAACTGGTAATAGATGCGGCCAACCGCGGCGATCAATATGCTATTAATATTTTGTCGGAGATTGGCGTAAACCTGGGCAAAGGTATTGCCATGCTAATTCAGTTGTTTAATCCGGAACTAATAATATTAGGTGGCAAAATTGCCGAAGCCCGCCAATATATAACAACGCCTATTCAATATTCTATTAATAAATATTGCATGGCGCAACTACGCGAAAGAACTACCATTTCCTTATCAGATTTGGGACCTAATGCCGGTATTCTAGGCTCAGTGGCCCTGGTAATGGAAAATATTTTCGAAAATTACCTGGAGTTAGTCGAAGAAAACCGCCAGTTACCGGTAGCGCCAGGAGTAGATTAACCCATAACCCAATATTAGCAGAAAAGCCTTAATCTGATTAAAGCCAGATTACCAGTGCAATAGCAATCTTAAATTTTGTAATTAATAGTTCCACATTATTATAGTACAATTATAAACCGCCCAAAAGAAAAAATAAGCTATGGCCCGATTAAATCTGTTAGAAGAAACCCGGTATGAGAAACTGCCGGTAGTTGTTTATGAAAATGCTGCCCTTGCCTCCCGGCAGGTAGCCCAGCGTATTGCAACGCTCATTAAAAGTAAACAACAACGCGGCGAAAAAACAATTTTGGGTCTCGCTACCGGTTCTACTCCCATCCGGATGTATGCCGAACTGGTAAGAATGCACCGCGAAGAAGGGTTGAGCTTCCGCGATGTAGTAACTTTTAACCTGGACGAATATTATCCCATGCGGCCCACGGCACCCCAGAGCTACGTGACCTTCATGAACGAAAATTTGTTCGACCACATTGATATTGATCCGGAAAATATTAACATACCCAACGGTACACTGGCGCAAGAAGAAATACCGGCTTTTTGTTTGGCTTACGAGCGTAAAATAGAAGAACTGGGTGGCCTGGATCTGCAAATATTAGGTATTGGCCGTACCGGTCACATTGGTTTTAACGAACCTGGTTCGGCACCCAACTCCGGTACCCGCCTGGTAACCCTCGATGACCTGACCCGCTGGGATGCGGCCCGCGATTTTGGGGGAAAAGAAAATGTGCCGACCAAAGCCATTACTATGGGTATTGGTACCATTTTTAAAGCCCGCGAAATTATTCTGATGGCTTGGAATGGGAAAAAAGCGCCCATCGTAAAAAAAGCGGTAGAAGGCGAAATGTCCGGCGAAGTACCTGCCACTTACCTGCAGCTTTCCGATAATGTAGAGTTTATTCTGGACCAGGATGCTGCCGCCGACCTTACCCGGTTTAATACGCCGTGGCTGGTAAAAGATTGTGTTTGGGATACGCCGTTAACCAAAAAAGCGGTAATCTGGCTGTCGCAAACCGTAAATAAACCTATTTTAAAACTAACCGACGAAGATTATAATAACCACGGCATGGCCCAACTGGCTACCGAAAAAGGGCCGGCTTATAATATTAATATCGATATTTTTAACCAGCTGCAACATACCATTACCGGCTGGCCGGGCGGTAAACCCAATGCCGACGATTCGCAGCGGCCCGAAAGAGCCGACCCGGCACACAAACGGGCTATTATTTTCTCGCCACACCCCGATGACGATGTTATTTCGATGGGCGGTACGTTTATCCGGCTCGTAGACCAAGGCCACGAAGTACACGTGGCTTACCAAACTTCTGGTAATACGGCTGTGTGGGACGATGACGTACTGCGTTACATGGAGTTTGCCATTGATTTTAACCAAAGCATTGGCCAGGATGGGAAAAGGCTGCAGCAGATCTACGACGATATGCGCCAGTTTTTCGTAACCAAGCAGCCCAACCAGATAGATACACCGGAGGTGCGCAACGTAAAAGGCTTTATCCGGAAAACCGAAGCCATTGCAGCTGCCCGTTACGCCGGCTTACCCGACGAAAATATTCATTTTATGGCGCTGCCTTTTTACGAAACCGGCAAAACCCAGAAAAACCCGGTTTCGGATATTGATGTAGAGCTCACCATGGAGTTACTGCAGCAGGTAAAACCCCACCAGGTATACGCCGCCGGCGATTTTGCTGACCCCCACGGAACCCACATTGTAGCCTTTAATATTATTGTGGAAGCCCTGGAACGCTTGCGTAAAACCGAAGCCTGGGTGCAGGATTGCTGGCTATGGATGTACCGCGGCGCCTGGCATGAGTTTGAAACCCACGAAATTGAAATGGCGGTACCTTTATCGCCGCAGGAAGTAATTCGCAAACGCAACGCAATTTATAAACACCAGTCGCAAAAAGATACGCCGGTATTTCCGGGTGAAGATTCGCGCGAATTTTGGGTACGTGCCCAGGACCGCAACAGCGAAACCGCCAAAATATACGACAAACTGGGCTTAGCCGATTACGAGGCCATGGAAGCTTTTGTGCGCTGGAAGTTTTAGTTCTCTTTAAGTAACAATCGGGTATATTAATACAAAACAACTTAATTTTATTATATACCTTTTAATATATATTAAACGTATATACACCAGGAGTTAATCCTGCCCGGGCAAAACTTTACAGTGGTTTTGTTCGGGCAGGTTTCTGATGTATATGCGAAAACCAACCCGTAATTTTTATTCTGTTTTACTTACTTGCTTTTTCCTGTTTGGCTATGTAGCGCCGGCTAAAAGTTACAGTGTGCTTACCCATCAGGCCATTATTGATGTGGTCTGGCAGGATGCCCTAGTGCCGGTACTAAAAAAGAAATATCCGAATGCTACGCCGGAGCAATTACGTTTAGCTCACGCCCACGCTTATGGGGGCGCCATTATCCAGGATATGGGTTATTACCCGTTCGGGAGCAAGTTTTTTACCAATGTGGTACATTATGTACGCACCGGCGATTTTATTTTAAACCTGATTACAGAAGCCCAAAGCCTGAACGAATATGCTTTTGCACTGGGTGCGCTGGCGCATTATTACGCCGATAACAACGGTCACCCTTTAGCCACAAACAAAGCAGTGCCGCTGGTTTATCCTAAGTTAAAAAAAGAATACGGCAATGTAATTACCTATGAGCAGGACCCGCTGGCCCACGTAAAAATGGAATTGGGTTTTGATGTACTGCAGGTAGCCCGCGGCAATTACGCCCCCGAAAATTACCACGATTTTATTGGCTTTAAAGTAAGCAAAGAAGTGCTGGAGCGCGCTTTCCGGAGAACTTACGGGCTAGAGTTAAATAAACAGTTTATGAGCCTTGACTTAGCCATTGGTACTTACCGGCGTACAGTAAGCAATTTTTTTCCGGCCCTTACCAAAGCGGCCTGGAACATGAAAGCCGACGAGATTCAAAAGGCAAAACCCGGCGCAACCCGGCGCCAGTTTCAGTACCGCATTAGTAAAGCCAGTTACACCAAAACCTGGGGAAATAATTACCGGGAGCCAACCTTATGGGAAAAGTTTTTGAGCTGGATGCTGCGCCTGTTGCCTAAAATTGGCCCGCAACGGCCGCTAACCTTTAAGCCGCCCACTCCCGAAGCCGAAAAATTGTTCATGCAAAGTTTTACCGCTACCGTAGACAAATACAGCGTGGGCTTAAAAGCTACTGCTACGCAAACGCTCCAGCTATCCAACACCGATTTTGATACCGGCCAGCCAATTAAACCCGGCGATTACGGCAAAGCCGATGAAACCCACCTGGAACTGTTACTAGAACTGGCCAAAATTGAGTTTAAAACCCTTACGCCGGAATTAAAAAAAGCTTTGCTGCAATATTATGCCAAGCCCGAAATTGCCCTGAAAAAAGAAGAAGACAAAAAAGATAAACAAGCCGTTAAGGTTGCTTTGCAGCAGTTACATGCAGCCGTTGCTCATTAATAGCTAAATAATTAGCCGTAAAGGTCTTAAATAAGCCGCTAAGGTGTGAGCATGCGCTTGAACCAGGTTATTAAAACAGCATCAGGCCGTTGCGGCAATTAGCTATCAGTACTCTACAGCTAGGTAAAGGCTAACTTAAAGTTGCGTCTGCTTTCTGAGTAAAGCAATTTCCTGCTTTAATTCTTCTACCCGGTTTATTTCGGTTTGCAGTTCTCTTTTAATTTTCAGCTCTTTATCGCGGGCGGTTTGTTTATGATTTTTAAATTCCTGCTCTATGTCGTTGTAAGATCTTACTTTTTCGTCGGCAACATACTTGCTGTTTTTATACAGGTAAAACAAAATTCCCAAGCCTATCAGCAAAAATGCAATAATGCCCCAGCTTAATATTACAAAGGTAATTTTGTTCATATCCAGGCCTAAAAAAGAAATATTGGCTACGTTGTGCGCACTTTGCTGCACAGCCAGTTCTTTTTGGGCATTTTCCTGCTTTAAAATTTGCAGTTGTTTCTCCTGGTCTTGCAGGCTTTGCTTGGCTTGCAACAATTCCTTTTCTATGTCTTTGCGGGCATTTTTTAATTTTATTTCCCGGGCCTTTAAGGTATCGGCAACGTTTCGCCAGAAACCATCTAAACGGTTGAGCTTAACTACTTTGTAGTCTTGGTTAAATTCTTTGTGGGTAGAAGAAAGGTATTTTAACGAATTAAATTGCTGTTGTAAGGTGTTGTTTTTAGGCTGGGCAGCGGTAGCTTTTTGGGCAGGTGCCTGGGCAAAAACAACGCCCGCAGAAAATAATAAAATAGAAGAAAGAAGAAAGATGGCCTTCATAAATAAGTACTAAAGTTCAACAATTTTACCAGGTCAGATATAAAAGTAAGGAATTATTTAGTAGGGGAAAAGCTGAATTTAAGCGGAACAGGTTTAGAATATTCTTTTAAACGCAAAAAAATTAGCTTGTGGTATATATTCCACGACTAATTGCGTATAACTTTTTGGTGTAAAGAAGGTTATTTTTATTTAAATTGTAGTTAGCAGGTACATGCAAGAAGGAATAAATGAAGTAGTAGTAAGTGCCGAAGCGGCAACCGGTTTGGTAGCTACTATCCGGGCCGAGGAACAAGAAATAATTATTGATGAATCGGGTTTGGTGAGCGGCAGCAAAACCGGCCCCGACCCTTACGATCATATTCTGGGCGCTTTGGGAGCTTGTACCGTAATTACGCTGCACATGTATGCGCAACGTAAAAAATGGCCTTTAGAGCGGGCCGAAGTACGCCTGAAGCACGAACGTGTTTATGCCGATGATTGTGTTGGCTGCGAAAAAGAAGATACTAAAATTAACCAGGTTACCAAAAAGCTTTATTTGCAAGGGCCTTTAACGCCGGAACAGCGCCAGCGCCTGGAAGATATTTCGGCCCGGTGCCCGGTACAAAAAACGCTGGAGGCCGGCCTGAAAGTAAAAACTATTCTGGTGCCCTAAAATATTGCCAGCTAAGGATTTACCCCACAGCTACACAACACCTCACGGGTGGGCGGCGAAACCTGGTAATCGGGTAAGGTAACTTCTTTCATGTATATTACTTCCAGGTTGGTAACCGGCTCACCGGGGTGGTTTTCGTTCCAGATGCGCAACATATAATTGCAGTAATAAGGGCGCATAAAACTGTTGTGCACAAATAAATAATTTTCTGAATATTTTCGCCACCTATCATTTTTAAACAACGCCATTACCGACGGCGGCTTGGCGTAATTAGCTTCGCGACCTTTTTGGTTTAAATCTACTAACCGGTTTTGGGTAGTGGTGCCTTCTAAAATATACCAGCCATCGTCTTTAAAAACGGCCGGCGCAAACATACCCCAATATTGGTCGATGCGCAGGAAAGTGCCCACCCAGCGGTTCCCCGGCGACATAGCATTGCCTTTAAAAACCGTTACATCCAGGTTCCACCAGAGTATATAAGCCAAAAAGAGCAATACGGTTGTCTCCCGTAATATTAGTTGCCGGGAGTTAGAGAACCAGGAAGGACGGTTAAATTTTACTTCTACCGCAACCGGTACCGGATTGCGGAGATGTATATGCATTTGTTTAAGGCGCAGGTAAATGCGGCTGTAAAGCGGCAAAACTTTAGTATCTATCCAGTCCATGGCTTTGGCCGGTAACATGCCCGCCAGCGAAGCAAAATTTATGAGATAAAACAGCCCCACAAAAAGCGTTAAGCTAATGCCTACGTGGAAAGAAGCCAGCACCCCCACAAACACCAGCCGGAAAAAGGTGGTATACACCGGAATAAGCAAAATCAAGGGCAGCAATAACTCAGTATAGAAAGTAATATGGGTGAGGTATTTAAGTAAAAGCGGGTAAGGATAAATTAAATTACCCATTGGCATTAAAACCTGATCCAGGCTGAGGGCATAATAAAGCGCCGTGCCTTCGGTGCGCCACTCGGGGCTGGTTTTAATTAAGGCGGTAAAAATATACATGAAGCAAACCTGCAATATGTATGCCGCTGTAGCTACACTTACATAAGGGGCAGGTCGCGGGGCATTTTCTTTGCTCCGGATAGCATCTACGGAATAATATTTACCCCAGGGCAAAAAAATAGCCCAGAACAAGAGCATGCGCAATAAATCGTCGCCGCCCTGCGAAATAAGCGTGTTGCGATTGTGCAGCGATACCAGCAGTACCCACGAAATAATAGTAGCCGCCCGGGTTTTATAACCCAATAATAAACAAAAAGCAACTACTGCGGCCAGCAAAAACAGCAAGGCCTGTACCTGCCACAAACCACTAAGCGTATGAAACGAAAAGTAAAACGGGTCCCAGGTGTGCTGGAACATAACATGCAAAGGTAAAACTCCCATGTTAGAATAATGGGCTTCCAGGTCGGAAGCCCGGATAGCCAGATCCGTTAAAATAATGCCTGCAATCCAGATTCGCATAAAGGCCAGCGCCCGCAAATCAATGGTAAATATTTTTTTAAAATATAGTAACAGGTACTTCATCTAACACACAATCAGGTATTTATAAACTACGGGAAAGAAAAACAAAAAGGCAAGATCCTTTAGAGAAAATTGCCTTTTTGCATTAATGAAAATGTAAGTTTCTATATTGGCCTAACGACCAGTAGTGCTTCCGGCGGTAGTGCCAGCAGTAGTTCCGGTTGTGGTACCACTGGTAGTGCCAGAGGTTGTACCGGTGGTAGTTGTACCACTAGTAGTGCCAGAAGTTGTACCGGTGGTAGTACCACCTGCGGTAGTGCCGGTAGTGGTTGTACCTGAAGTTGTACCTGATGTAGTGCCAGTAGTAGTGGTTCCGGAAGTTGTACCAGAGGTGGTTCCGGTTGTTGTTCCGCCGGTAGTGGTGCCATCGGTGGTGCCGCTGGTAGTGCCAGCAGTAGTTCCGGTTGTAGTGCTACCGGTAGTAGTACCATCAGTAGTGCCAGATGTTGTACCGCTGGTAGTGCCATCCATTGTGCCAGAGGTTGTTCCTTCGGTGGTGTCTGCTCCGGTATTAGTAGAGGAACAGGCAAACATGAAAGAGCCCATCATACAGGCTGCTGCGATTATAAGATTCCTTTTTTTCATAGTTAATTTTGTTTCTGTTTTGTATTATTTAATTACCCCTATGATAATTAATTGACCTTAATACGACACATATATAAATAAAGGTTAAACTTCTTGTAAAATTTTCTCTGGGCGATGTTAAAGATCTGGATTTTACTGTATTTTTTTAAGTATTTATACGGATGGCTTAACGCGCGAATATTTGCTTTTAAAACTTAACTTCTAGCCTTGATACTTATAAAACCAAGCGTTAAAAACATGTGAAGTACTTATGCGTAAAAAATATTTAAAATAATTTTTATGCATGAAATCTAAATCGGCAGTAATACTTTTTGATGGGGTTTGTAATTTATGTAATGGTTTTGTGCAGTTTGTTATCAGCCACGATCCGGCCGGCCGGTTTAAGTTTGCGGCGTTGCAATCCGAAACTGGTCGGCAATTGCTCCAAAAATTTCAACCCGGTGTCTACAACCTCGATACCGTAATTCTAATCGAAAATAATAAACTTTATCACCGCTCTACTGCTGCCCTGCGCATCCTACGGCACTTATCGGGGGCGTGGCCGCTGTTGTACCTGGCAATTATACTGCCCGTCTTTTTCCGGGATTGGGGGTATAATTTTGTAGCCCGCAACCGCTACCGTTGGCTGGGGCAGCGCGAAAGCTGTTTAATGCCTACTCCTGGTTTAAAAGCCCGTTTTTTGTAGCGTACCAGATTAGGTTATAACCAAGTTTATATTCCTGATTGATTATTTATAAACAGAAATTTTTGTTTTAAGTCGGATAAAGCGTGTCCGGTAATTAGGAAAATATCAAAACTCTCAACTTTAAATTATAAACTTTTAACTTTTTGCCTACCTTTGCGCAATTTATTCATACAGCTAGCATGCCCAGAGACAACAGTATAAAATCCGTTTTAATTATTGGTAGTGGCCCCATCATTATTGGTCAGGCCGCCGAATTTGATTACTCCGGCACCCAGGCCGCCCGCTCTTTGCGCGAAGAAGGGATAGAAGTTACCCTTATTAACTCCAATCCGGCTACCATCATGACCGACAGTGTTACCGCTGATAACGTGTACCTGAAGCCGCTGGAGAAAAAATACATCATCGAGATTCTGGAAAAACACAAGATTGATGCGGTATTGCCAACCATGGGTGGCCAAACGGCCCTGAACCTGGCCATTGAGTGCGATAAAGCCGGTGTCTGGAAAAAATACGGGGTGCGCATTATTGGGGTAGATATTAAAGCCATCGAAACCACCGAAGACCGTGAGAAATTCCGGTTAAAAATGTTGGAACTGGGTGTAAATGTGTGTAAAGGCTACACCGCTACTTCGTTTTTAGAAGGAAAAGAAATTGCCCAGGAAATTGGCTTCCCATTGGTTATCCGGCCTTCGTTTACCTTGGGTGGTACCGGTGGCGGCTTTGTGAATGACCCCGCCGATTTTGATAAAGCCTTAACCCGCGGCCTCCACGCTTCGCCAACGCACGAAGTACTGGTAGAGCAAAGCATTATGGGCTGGAAAGAATACGAACTGGAATTACTCCGCGATAATAACCAAAATATTATTATTATCTGCTCCATCGAGAACTTCGACCCGATGGGCATTCATACCGGCGACTCGATTACAGTGGCACCGGCCATGACTTTACCCGATACCATTTACCAGCAAATGCGCGACTTAGCCATTAAAATGATGAATGGTATTGGTCAGTTTGCCGGCGGCTGTAACGTACAGTTTTCGGTAAATCCGGAAAACGACGATATTATTGCGATTGAAATTAACCCCCGCGTAAGCCGCTCATCAGCGTTGGCTTCCAAAGCTACCGGTTACCCGATTGCTAAAATTGCCGCCAAACTGGCCATTGGTTATAATTTAGATGAGCTGAAAAATGCCATTACCAAAACCACTTCGGCGTTTTTTGAGCCGGCTCTGGATTACGTAATTGTAAAAATTCCTCGTTGGAACTTCGATAAATTTAAGGGTGCCGATAAAAAGTTGGGTCTGCAAATGAAATCGGTTGGCGAGGTAATGGGTATTGGCCGCACATTCCAGGAAGCGCTGCAAAAGGCTTGTCAGAGTTTGGAAATTAAGCGCAACGGTATTGGCGCCGACGGCAAAGAAATGACCAACTACGACCAGCTCATCGACAGCCTGACAAATGCGAGCTGGAACCGTTTGTTCTCTATTAAAGATGCCATGCGCTTTGGTATTCCTACTTCTACCATCCAGAAAATAACCAAAATAGACCCTTGGTTCCTGCATCAGATAGAAGAGTTGAACGACACGGAGAAAACGCTGCGTAGCTACTCTTTAGAAACCGTGCCGGTAGATATTCTGCGCCGGGCTAAGCAACAGGGCTACGCCGACCGCCAGATTGCTTACCTCTTTGGTTGCAAAGAAAGCGAAGTACACCGCAAGCGTACCGAAATGGGCATTCACCGGGTATTTAAACTTGTAGATACCTGCGCCGCCGAGTTCGAAGCCAAAACACCTTATTATTACTCTACTTTTGAAGGCGAAAACGAATCTGCTGTTTCGGACCGCAAAAAGGTAGTAGTGCTGGGCTCTGGTCCGAACCGCATTGGTCAGGGTATTGAGTTCGACTATAGCTGCGTGCACGGTGTACTGGCGGCTCGTGAGTGCGGCTACGAAACTATCATGATTAACTGTAATCCCGAAACGGTTTCTACCGATTTTGATATTTCGGATAAGCTGTATTTTGAGCCGGTATTCTGGGAGCACGTTTATGATATTATTCTGCACGAAAACCCAGTAGGCGTAATTGTGCAGCTTGGTGGTCAGACCGCCCTAAAAATGGCCGAGAAACTGGAACGCTACGGCATTAAAATATTAGGTACCAGTTTCGAAGCTTTAGATTTAGCCGAAGACCGCGGTGCTTTCTCTAGCTTGCTGCGCGATAATAATATTCCGTACCCGCCGTTTGCCTCGGTTACCAGCGCCGAAGAGGCTTTAGAAGTTTGCAAAGACCTGAAGTTCCCGCTATTGGTACGCCCTAGCTACGTATTGGGTGGCCAGAGCATGAAAATCGTAATCAACGAAAAGGAACTCGAAGCCCAGGTAGTAGACATCGTAAAAGACAACCCCGGCAATAAAGTATTGCTCGACCACTTCCTCGACCACGCCATTGAAGCCGAAGCCGATGCCATTTGCGACGGCGAAGACGTTTACATTATTGGTATCATGGAGCACATTGAGCCGGCGGGTATCCACTCCGGCGATTCTTACGCCGTGCTTCCGCCCTTTGATTTAAGCGCAGATGTCATCCGGCAGATAGAAGAGCATACCAAAACCATTGCCCTGGCCTTGAGAACGGTAGGTTTAATAAATATTCAGTTTGCGATAAAAGATGGTTTGGTTTATATTATAGAAGCTAATCCACGCGCCAGCCGCACGGTGCCGTTTATTGCCAAAGCCTACCAGGAACCTTATGTTAATTACGCCACCAAGGTAATGCTGGGCGAGAAGAAAATTAAAGACTTTGATTTTAAACCTTATAAAAAAGGTTTTGCCATTAAAGTACCGGTATTCTCGCACCACAAGTTCCCGGAAGTAAACAAAGAGCTCGGCCCGGAAATGAAATCAACCGGCGAAGCGATTTACTTCATCGATAACCTGGAAGATGAATATTTTACCAAAGTTTACGCTGAGCGGAATTTGTATCTGAGTGTATAGTAAATAATTATTTTAATTTTTGCCGCCCGTGGTCCCCCAACGAAAGTACAGGAGTTACCACGGGCGGTTTGTTTAAATATTGTTGGTTATGCGGAGAGTTAGCGCAGCGCTCTCCGCATTTTGGGAAAGCCAATCTCCTGATTGGCGTAATCCGAAAATAGCAAATATTCTACAGCGTTACTTTCTGATATAATATAACGGCTGCGTCAGCGGCCTTGCCACTAGATACCTCTTTTTGTTAACTGAATACGTCTTTACTTATTAAGCCAATCAGAGATTGGCTTTCCAAAAGTGCAGAGAGCGCTGCGCTAACTCTCCGCACAACAGTCGCTAGCACGGGCAGTTTGGTTTATTTAAATATTATTAACTTTGTGCTGTTATCAAAACATACCAATTACCGGCCTTTGAAAGAACTGCGCAAATTTTTAGTTAAAACCCTGGGTTTTAAAAATTACATCCGGCTGGTGAGCCGGGTATACCTGCTGATGGTGCGGGCCGGCCTGATGCAGAAAAAATATCCCGAAATATTCTTCCTCAAAAAAATAATTCAGCCGGGTTTTACCTGCATCGATATTGGCGCTAACCTGGGCTATTATTCTACTATTTTGTCGCGGCTGGTGGGCCCGGCGGGCAAAGTGCTGGCCGTAGAACCGGTTCCGGTATTTCAGGAAATCTGGAAGCAGAACGTAAAGCTGAGCGGCGTTTCTAACTTAACCATGTGGCCTTATGCGTTGGGCGGCCAAAATACCCGCATTAAAATGGGTACACCCGAACGCGATGGCCTCTTGCACCACGGCATGACCAAAATCATGAGTTCGGCCAAAGATTCTTACGCCCGCACCTACGACGTAGAAATGAAAATTCCAGACGAGTTATTTATAAACCTGAACCGGCTGGATTTTGTTAAATGCGATGTAGAAGGCTATGAGTTTGAGGTGTTCCGGAACATGCAGGAAACCTTGCGCAAGTTTAAACCAATTATTCAAACCGAACTGAATGGTACCGAAAACCGGCAGCAGGTAGCAGCTTTATTAACGGCAATTGGTTACGGTACTTATATTTTATCCCCAAATCAAACGTTATTGCCTTGTAATAATGTTGTATTAATGTCGCATCAGGGCGACTTTTATTTTAAATTTTCTGCCGATGACTAAATTTCTGATAACCATATTTCTGATATATTTATTTATGCGCTTTGTGTTCCCGATTTTATTGCGTTGGGCCATTAAAGCGTTTATTAAAAAAAATATTCAAAACGGACGTTTTACCAATATCGACCCCAACGCCTTCCGGCCGGCAAATGAGCCCCAGCCTGAAGGCGAAGTAAAAGTGAATTACATCCCGAAACAGCCACAACCCAACCAGGCCAAAGACTTTCCCGGAGGCGAGTACGTGGATTATGAAGAAGTAAAATAATTAACTAACTTTCCTGCCTAACCCTAAGTTAATCCGGGTTTTATGCCTGCGGCTAGCAGGAGTAGAATCCGGATTAATTTTTAAGAATTAAAACAAACCTGTTTCATGCCCAAATTTAATTTTAAGGCGCACGTGCTGCCCCATGTACTGGCGGTCCTTTTCTTTTTAGCCTTAACGGCGGCCTATGTTTCGCCCATCTTATTCGAAGACAAAAGCCTGGTGCAGAACGATATTCTGCAATCGAAAGGCATGGCCAAAGAAATTATAGATTACCGCGAACGTACCGGTAAAGAGGCCCTCTGGACCAATTCGATGTTTGGGGGCATGCCGGCTTACCTGATTAACACCGCTTTCCCCGGCGACTTAACGGTTTATATTCACAAAGCAATAACGCTGAATTTACCAGCCGTGGCCGCCAATATTTTCCTGACTTTGCTGTGTGCTTATATTTTATTTGTAGTCATGGGCATGAGTATTTGGTTGTCGCTGGTGGGGGCCATTGCTTTAAGTTTTACCTCTTATAACCTCATTATTCTGGAAGCCGGGCATAATACCAAATCGCTGGCTATTGCCTATATACCGCTGGCCCTGGCGGGCTTGTTTTACGCTTTCCGACCGGGCACCCGGCACCTGGTTTTGGGTACTTCTTTGTTTACTTTTGGGCTGGCGATGCACATCCGGGCCAACCATCCGCAAATTACTTATTACCTGCTGCTGCTGGTGCTGGTATTTGGGATAGTGCAATTAATATTTGCTATTCGCGAAAAATGGCTGGGTAGCTTTTTTAAACGGGTAATAATATTGGGTGTAGCGGCCATTATTGCGGCCGGCGTAAGTTTCGGGCGTTTATATACGGCTATGGAGTATGGTAAATATTCTATCCGGGGCAAATCCGAATTAAAGCCCAGCACTACCGGCGAAGTTAGCTCCGGCGGCCTGGACCGTACGTATGCTTTCGACTGGAGCTACGGCGTAAGCGAAACCATGACCTTGCTCATTCCAAACTTTTACGGTGGTGCGAGCCAGGGCAGCCTCGACGAGGATTCCCAAACGGCTAAAGCTTTTAGCCAATTAGGTGTGCCACCGGGGCAAATGCAGGAATTACTGGGCGCTTTGCCGCTGTACTGGGGCGACCAGCCTTCTACCAGCGGCCCGGTTTACGTAGGGGCTATTATTTGCTTTTTGTTTGTACTGGGGCTTTTTATTGTCGAGAAACGTACGCGCTACTGGCTGCTGGGAGCAACCATCCTCTCTATTATGCTGGCCTGGGGCCGCAACTTCGAAGCGTTTAATTATTTTATGTTCGATTACTTTCCGGGGTATAATAAATTCCGGGCGGTATCGATGGCGCTGGTAATTGCGCAGGTAACCATGCCTTTGCTGGCCATGTTTGCTTTGTACCGGTTATTACAGAACGGAAGCAAGCAACAGAATATTCAGAAAAAATTATGGTATGCGGCTGGTATTACGGGTGGCATCTGCTTGCTCGTGGCATTATTTGCCGGTATGGCCAGTTTTGCGGGCCGCGTAGATGCGCAGTTGCAGCAAATGCAATGGCCGGTAGATGCGTTGCGCGCCGACCGCGAAAGCATGATGCGCGGCGATGCCTTCCGGTCTTTAATATTTATTTTATTAGCTGCCGGCGTCCTGTATTTTTATTTAAAGCAAAAATTATCGGCGGCTTCGGCTACTTTGGCTGTTGGCTTTTTAATTTTAATCGACCTTTGGACCGTTGACAAACGCTACCTCGATAACGGTGATTTCCAGAAACGGTTGGTTGAAACGCACTTTGAACCAACCCCCGCCGACCAGGCCATTTTGCAGGACAAAGATTTAAGTTACCGGGTTTTTAATATGTCTAATCCGTTTAACGAGGCCCGCACTTCTTACTTTCACAAATCTATTGGCGGTTACCACGGCGCCAAGTTGCGGCGCTACCAGGATGTAATTGAAAAGCATATATCGCAGAATAATATTGAGGTGCTGAACATGCTGAACACCCGCTATATTATTACTACTGATCCGCAAAACCCAGTGCAACGCAACCCGCAGGCGCTGGGCAACGCCTGGTTTGTGCAGCACTTAATGCCCGTTAACAGCCCCGACGAGGAGTTGGCCGCGCTCACGAACCTGACGCCAGTAAACGAAGCGGTAGTAGATGTAACTAAATTCCCGATAAAACAAAAAGAATTTAAAAACGAAGGTTCTACGGCAAAACTAACAGCTTACGAACCTAATTATTTAAAATATCAGGTTAACGCGGCCCAAGATGGTTTCTTAGTATTCTCCGAAATTTATTACAAAGATGGCTGGAATGCTTACCTGAGCGGTAAACCGGTAGAGCACATTCGGGTAAATTACATTTTACGGGGCATGCAGGTACCAGCCGGTCAGCATACCATCGAGTTTAAGTTCGAGCCGAAAGAATACACCTTAGGTAATACGGTTTCGCTAGTTTCCTCTATTTTGATGTTGCTAATCGTTTTCGGGGGTATATTTTATGCTTTCCGGACCGAACCGAAAAAAGTACAGGCTGAGCTGGTTAACAAATAATGCTTTCAATATTTAGTTAAGAGCGGCGGGTAATCCACCGCTCTTTTTATTCCCAGTCCCGAACTTCATGAAAGAATCAGCCCCGGTTCAGCTCCTGCACGACCCACTTTTTGCAACGAAAGGCGTGCAGGTATATTTAAAGCGGGAAGATTTATTACATCCAACCATATCGGGTAATAAATGGCGGAAGCTTAAATATAATTTACAGGCAGCCCGGGAACAGAAGAAAGATACGTTGGTAACCTTTGGCGGCGCTTACTCCAACCACATTGCGGCGGTAGCGGCCGCCGGTAAGGAATATAATTTCCGTACTGTCGGTTACATTCGCGGCGAAGCACACCAAGCCTTAAATCCCACCCTAACTTTTGCCATTAGTTGTGGCATGCAACTACATTACCTCGACCGCGAAACGTACCGCCTAAAAAATACTGCTAACTTTTTAGAAGAGCTGCAACATAAATATCCATCCGCTTATTTGCTTCCGGAAGGCGGTACCAATTTATTAGCCCTGAAAGGTTGCACCGAAATATTGCAGGATATAGCAGTAGACTATGATTATATTATTTGTGCCGCCGGCACGGGCGGTACGTTGGCGGGCCTAATAGCCGGTTTAGCCGGAGAGAAGGAAATTATTGGGTTCCCGGCTTTAAAAGGAGGCGCGTTTTTGCAGGAAGATATTTCACAACTAATATTTAGTTACGGCGGGCAGCACTACCATAATTGGGAATTGCAAACCCAATATCACTTTGGGGGCTACGCTAAAATTAAACCCGAATTAATCAGTTTTATCCAATATTTTAAGCAGCAGCATCAGGTGCAGTTAGAACCCATTTACACCGGTAAAATGCTGTACGGCCTGTACGATTTAATCCGGCAGGAATATTTTAAACCGGGTACTGCTATATTGGCTATCCACACCGGGGGTTTACAAGGCCTGGCCGGCCTGGAAGAACGGCTGGGCCTCAGGCTTACTTAACTGATTGGTTCGGTTATTGCGTATATACCCCGAAATCCTTAACCAACATGTCTTTCCTCGTTTATTTGCTTCGCAAAATATTACCTTATTTAATCGTATTGCTGGCTGCTTTATTTATCTGGCGCAGTTGCAAAGATACCTTGCTGGGTAAGCCCGAAGAAACGGTGCAGGTAACCCATAGTACGGTGCTGAATAAAATCGAAGGCTTAGGTAAAATGGAACTGGTGCGGTACAATTTTAAAGACGTGGTAGAATACAAAAAAGAGTTGTCGCGGTGGCTGCCAAACTCGCGGAGCGTGCTAATTGTGGCCGGCGAAGCAGTTGGCTGCATTGATATGAGCCAGATTTCCCGCCAGGATATTCAGTTTACCAACGACTCTACCATTACGATTAAATTACCGGCCCCGGAAATCTGCTATTTTAAAGTAGACCACGAGAAGTCTAAAATATTTGCGATGGAATATACTTATTTTCAGGATGCGACGCTGGTAGATGAAGCTTACAAGTACGCCGAAAAAAATGTGCGGCAATCGGCTTTAAACGCCGGAATATTGGAAGAAACCGCCCGCAACGCCGATAAAATATTAAAGCCCATGCTGGAAGGAATGACCGGTAAAACCGTAGTGCTTGTACCAAACCGGAAAACCGAAAACCCGGTTTTACCACCAAAAAGATAAATTTTATTGTACCACGATTAAGGCACGCCTAAATGAGCTTTAGTTGTTTGACCTTAGTTTTATTCTGATTAAGTTGTTTTCTACATCATCGATAGTTGAAAATTTAACCGCTATGGTTTTTAAACTACTTTCTATCTTGTTCCAGTAAAATTTATAATCGTCCATTTTCCAGATTTCGAAACCCTCAAAAGTGGTTTCAGTATCCACTTGTATTATTGTTTCATCTAATGTATTTCCCTGTATTTGGACCCTTTTTAATCTGAATAGATTAGGCTCGTTGAATTGGATAACTTGGTTAAATATTTCTAATGGTATGTCGTTTTCAAGGAGAGTAGAGTCAATATTTTCAATTTCTTTGATTTCAAAATCTGCCAGGAAATTAGATTCTAAAAGTGATTCTAGTTCTTTTAAATAAATTGGTTCTGTTATTAAATAGGTATTAGGTGCTTCTGTCCAAACGTTTATGGTCAAAGTGCTACTAGGAAAAACTAACCAACAGTCTGAGGTTATATCCTTATATTCTTTTTCTCCTATTTTCATTCTTAATTGAGCCTAACTTATGTAAAAGAAAACACTGGTTTAATCACTTTGGCCCTTTATAGCGTCCTGAATTAAATCGTTTTCGTAGCCTTTGCTCATCAGGTAATAAGAAAGCTTTTGTTTGCGGAGCATCGGGTTCTTTTCTTTTTCGGTACGGGCCTTTTTTTCGAGTAAATATTTCAAGTTTTCTTCGTAAACCTCCGGGTCAATTTCTTTTAGGCCCTGCTTCACACAATAATCCGAAATGCCCTGAGCTTTTAAACCTTGCAATATTTTGCGGCGGCCCCACCGCTTCAGGCTATATTTGCCCCGTACATACGATTTGGCGTACCGTTCTTCGTCCAGCAGTTTTTCGCCCGATAGCTGAATAATAAGCTCGTCTACTTCGTCGGGATCGAGGCCGTAACTGAAAAGCTTACTGCGTACTTCCTGGTGGTTGCGTTCCTGGTAAGCACAATAAGCCGCTATTTTAACCAGGGCTTCCTTTTTAGTATAATTTTTCTTCTTTTTTGGTTCGAACATGTTTTTAGTATCAGGTAGCAAGTAGTTGGTATCAGGTTTTTGTTTTAATAAATACTTGGTATACCCGCTGCCTTACTTTACAAAAGTATAACGCCTGATTAAGTTGTTTTGTCCAAAAACTTAAAGCAATATTATCCTGCTACCTGCTACTTGTTACCTGATACTTACTCAAACTTTGGGCTCCTGCTGGCTCAAACAATGAAAACTGCCTAATCCCCAAATAATATCTCTGGAATCAATGCCGATAACCGGCCGATCCGGGAAACAGCCCTGAATTATTTCTAAAGCCCGGTCGTCGTTCTGGTCCTGGAAAGTAGGGACAATTACGCCGGCGTTGACAATGTAAAAATTAGCATAAGAAGCCGGTAGCTGCTGGTCTTCGTAAATAACCGGCGAAGGCATCGGCAGTTCTACAATATTTAGTTGCTTGCCATTGAGCAGACGCATTTTTTTCAGTTCGGCTAAATTGGCTTGGAGCGGCGCGTAATTTTCGTCGTGCTGGTTTTCTTCAATTACGGTTAATACGGTATCGGTATTTACAAAACGGGTAATATCATCGATGTGGCCGTCGGTGTCATCGCCCACAATGCCGTCTTCGAGCCAGAGTACCTGTTGTACGCCGTAATAATGGATTAAATATTTTTCTATCTGGGCCTGGTTCAGGTGCGGATTGCGGTTTTCGTTTAGCAAACAGGCCGTGGTTGTCAGCACTGTGCCTTGTCCGTTAAAATCTACCGAACCGCCTTCCATTACAATATTGGGGTAATACACCGGAATATTATAATATCTGCCAATTAAGGTAGGAATAGCGCAATCCAGGTCGTGCGGCGGATATTTGCCGCCCCAGGCGTTGTAGTCCCAATCTACAATTACTTTTTTTACTTCGGCGGCCGGGTTAATTAAAAAGGCCGGACCGTGGTCGCGGCACCAGGCATCGTTAGTGGGGTGGAGAAAGAACTGAATATTTTTTAAATCAGCGCCGGCTTGTTCTAAATACGTGGTGGCTTGTTGCTGCATGGCTTCGTGCAGAACGTTGATGCAAACTTTTTCGCCGGCGGCTACGGCTGCAATAAATTGGGCATAATACGGGTAAATGGTCTGGATTTTACCGGGCCAGGAAGCTTCTTTGTGGGGCCAGCTTAACCAGGTAGCTTCGTGCGGGTGCCATTCGGCCGGGAAATAATAACCAAGTTCGGAAGGAGTTTTCATTAAGGTAAACAGTAATCAATTAGCAGTTATCAGCAATCAGTTAGCAGAAATCAGTTATCAGTAAACAATAATCAGTTATCAGTTATGGAAAAAATATTAGATATCTCCCGCATAACTGGCTACTGATAACTGTTTACTGATAACTGTTTTAATCCTGGTCGATAAAACGTTTGGTAATAGGTTGGTACGAATCGATGCGACGGTCGCGGAGGAATGGCCAGTGTGTACGGTAGTCGTCGCTTTTGGCTAAATCCAGTTCTTCTACGTGCAGTTCTTCCTCATCGTGCGAAGCCTGGTACAGCAAGCGCCCAAACGGGTTAGCAATAAAGGAGCCGCCCCAGAAACGCATATCGCCTTCTATGCCTACCCGGTTAACGGCTACCACGGGTACGCCGTTGGCTACCGCGTGGCCGCGCTGAATGGTTTGCCAGGCCTGGTATTGCTCGTTGTTGGTATCTATTTCCTGTAATTTGTGCCAGCCAATTGCGGTTGGGAAGAATAATATTTCGGCACCCATTAAAGTAGTAATGCGGGCGGCTTCGGGATACCACTGGTCCCAGCAAATAAGCACGCCTATTTTTGCGTATTTGGTATCGAATACTTTGTAGCCTAAATCGCCGGGGGTAAAATAAAATTTCTCGTAATAACCCGGGTCGTCGGGGATGTGCATTTTGCGGTATTTGCCCAGGTAAGTGCCATCCGCATCGAGCACGGCCGTGGTATTGTGGTAAATGCCGTTGGTGCGTTTCTCGAACAAAGAAGCAATAATCACAATATTGAGTTCGGACGCTAAAGCACTTAAGGTATCGGTAGAATGACCGGGTATTTTTTCGGCCAGTTTAAAGTTATCGTACGATTCTACGTCGCAGAAATAAAGCGAGGTAAATAATTCTTGGAGGCAAACAATTTGTACGTTTTGCTGCGCCAGTTCGCGAATGCGGGCAATGGCTTTATCTAGGTTTTCCTGGGGCACCGCCGAACACGACATTTGCACCAGGCCTACCCGCACTTTATTTTCTTTGGAGTTTAATGACATGTAGGTACTTAAAAATTACAGGTTAAATTCAGGTTTGTTTGACTTACCCTAAAGGTAAATTCGCTCTGAAACAGTATTTGCCCGCAATTTAGTTCTGAATTGCCAGAGTATACTAAAAAATATTAATAGCAGCGTAACCAGATGCTTTAGCCGGTAATATTGGTGTCGTTAATAATATATAAAGGGCGGTTGCGCACATTGTCGCTGAGGCGGCTAATGTATTCGCCAATAATGCCAATGGAAATGAGCTGCACACCACCCAGAAACAGCACACTCAGCATCAGCGACGACCAGCCCGGTACATAATCTTTTATTACAAACCGTGAATATAAGGTGTACAGCATTAGTAAAAAGGCAACGCCCGAAACCAGGAACCCGCTGATGGTGGCAATTTTTAACGGCAGGTTCGAAAAAGAAGTAATCGCATCTAACGCTAGCCTTATCATTTTACGATAGGTGTAGCTGCTTTCGCCGCCGGCGCGTTCGGGCCGGTCGTATTCCAGGTAAGTCTGACTAAAACCAATCCAGGAAATCTGGCCCCGGATAAATTTATGTTTTTCGGGCATTTGCTTCAGGGCATCGGCTACTTTGCGGCTGATAATCCGGAAATCGCCGGCATCCAGCGGAATAGAAATATGCGTGATGCGGGCGAGCAACCGGTAAAAATAGCGGGCCGTAATTTTTTTGGCAGCACTTTCGCCGTTGCGGGCCCGGCGTTTGGTGTATACTACTTCGTAACCTGCCTGCCAACGGGCATATAAATCTTTAATTAGTTCGGGCGGGTCCTGCAAATCGCCGTCCATTATTATTACGGCTTGGCCTTGGGCTTTATCGATGCCGGCGCTTACGGCTACCTGGTGGCCAAAATTGCGACTAAAATCGATATATTTTACCCTTGGTTCTTGCCGGGCCAGTTCCCGAATCAGCGATAAAGACGTATCGGTGCTGCCATCGTTTACAAAAATAAGTTCGTAATTACCAGTGAGGTTAACCAGTACCTCGCGGAGCCGGCTGTGCAGGGGCAAAATATTAGAGGCTTCGTTATAAACCGGAATAATTACGGATATATTCAAGGTTAAGCTTTTTAAAACTTAAATATAAAGCTTTTGGGGTAATATTAGGAAACCGGCCTGCCAGATTGCGGCTAATTAGCCGGAGTAGCTGCTTTTGGCAATAAATATTAATAAGAAGCAGGTGTGGTTTTTTTTAACCGTTGCGCTAAGATGCCGTTGCCACCAACTAACCTGTATAGGGTTGATTTGCAATAGCATATTTATCAGGGGCCAAAAATGGTTCAAACAGGAAAGCAATATTCTAGCTTTCCTTTTATACTTGTTTATATATATAGTATATTCGTTAGTTTAGGCGCGTTTATATCTTAGGAAATGGATGGCTAAACGCACCACTTACGTTTATAAACAAGTTAGGGCACATTTAAAATAGAAAAATGTTATTAGGAATATTAAACTTGCTTTATTTTAGAACAAAGGAAAGTATGGACCCAATAACTAATAATGAATCCATTAAGTCCAGAGTTTTTAAATTCTTCAAGTTTTATTTCATTATCTGCATTGTAATTCCGATTGCATTTTTAATCGGATTTTATATTTATGCTCCCTTTGAATTAGCAGGACTAATTACAGAAATATTCCGGACCATAGGTTATAAAGGAGTAATCATATTTTATCTGCTACTTTTCTTTTTGACTGAATCTCTATTCAATATAAAACTTGTTACTTTTTTATTTCAAGTTCCAATGGTATTAACCCGACCAAGCCTTTTAAGAAAGGAAAGAAGGAAAAAAAGATTAATAGAATTAAAAGAAAACTTGTACGGCTTTCTATATGGAATGATTAGAATTAGCTTGAAAATGGCTTTAATAATAGCTATAATAGATACAGTAAAATAAAAATAACGTGCCCTAACAAAAGCTATACGGCAGCTGGGCTTTATTACGGCTGTTGCTATATTGCTTTCTGCAAGCGGTCATCCGGTCGACATGTCCTGCGGACTGTCTCCCAGCCGACCGCATAGCCGGGAACCGTTATACTAAATTTTAAGAACAGAAAGTGGATTTAGACGACTTTAGTTGGCATCAACAAATAGAGAAAAAAATAGCTCTTAGATTAGGGCTTTCAGACCTAACAGTTGGACCCCAAATAATAAGGGATGAAAAAGGTTGGAGAGACAATGAAATTAGAATAAAATATATTTGGATTGCTACTGTAAGTCGCTCTTTTGTTGGAAATGGTGGAGTTTTTAGTTTAAAGTTCGAAGAAACTTCATTCAGAGAGAAAAGAAATCCGGCACGATTAGTACAAGGAGTATTTATAACAGGACAACAGGCTCAAATACCTCATATTTACTTTGAGGAAGAACATAAAAATTTTACAGACAATATTAAAGATTTAAAATCCTGGGACTTATTTGAGCCCAATAATGGAATAGCTCTTGATGGTGTGTCATATAGGTTTCATGTATTAGCTTTAAATTCAGATGTAACAATTACATTAAATAATCCTCAAAGTGAACCTTGGAAGAAATGGGAAGATAATATTTGGGACCTGGGGAAGAGACTTTCTGCAAATTCTAAAACACAAGAACTTATCGGACTTTTTGAATAAAAAACTTGGTACAACACAAGCTAAAAAGCATTAAAACGCTTCTTAGCCGCGGCCCGTTAGACAGCACTTTATAAGCATTGTCTATATTAACCTTCAAATAAAGTACCAGGTACAATTTTATTGGAGCTGGTTTTAGCGCTTTAAAAATTATTTAGCATAATTGTAAAGATAAATTAAACCTAGCATTAAAAAATCTGCATGGTAGAAAATAATAAAGTTATACTGGAAAAGGCGAACGAAGCTATTACTAAGGGTGATAATGAAGGGTTTCTGTTTTTCTGCAACGACGACACCGAATGGACTTTTGTAGGTGACCAGACCTTACACGGGAAGGAAGCCGTTCGGCGGTATATGGCCACGGCGTACCTGGAACCACCCAAGTTTATGGTTGAAAACTTAATTGCCGAAGGTGATTTTGTTACAGCCCTCGGCAAAATCAGTCTAAAGGATAGTAACGGAGAAATGGCTGATTATTCGTACTGTGATGTCTGGCAGTTTCGGGATGGTAAGCTGGCTAAATTAACAGCTTTTGTAATCAGGATTGATTCTTAGGAGAAACCACCAACCTGGCAATAATAACCGGCTGTAATTACCTTTAGTTGTAACTAGCTACGAATTAAATTAACGCCTGGCAAAAGCTGTGGCGCATACACGCACCGGAGCTTACCCCTTAGTACTAAGCAAAATATATATGGATTTTGAATGCCAATATGAATTTGTTAAATCAGCGCGGGAAGTTTTGCTGGAATATTGCCAAACCATATCCCCATACAAACTTCTTAGTTGAGAATAGCGCATTCGGGAGGGGTAGTATTCGGAATTTATTAGTGCATATTGGTAATACCTACGAGTTCTGGATTGGCACCCATGCCTTGCATAAAACTATAAATTTTACACCCTATAACGCTGTAACCAATGCTTTAGCGGCCAAAGAATATTTTCTTACAATAGATGCTCTTACAGAGCAGTTTATGCAGGTTTATTCTAGAGAACCCAATAAGGAAATTGAAATAAATATTAACGAGAAAATTTTTCTGGCAAGTCCTTTAAAATTATTCACGCATGTAATAACGCACGAATTTCATCATAAAGGCCAAATTCTTTCTTTAAGCCGACATTTAGGATATGTGCCGGTTGATACCGATATTATCAGGTAATATTGTTTGCTGCTAATAAAAGCTTTCTGGCAGCCAGACTTAAAATACAATAGTAATGATAGATAAAATGGATTTGCTACCACCAGAACAACAGGAAGAACTATTCAGCGTATTAAAAACCCGTTTCCAGAAAAACAAGAACCGCCACCCAGGTATTGCCTGGGCAGCAGTACAAGCAAAACTGGAAGCTAATCCGGAAAAACTATGGTCGCTTAATGAAATGGAAATAACGGGCGGCGAACCGGATGTGGTGGGGCAGGATAAAAACACGGGCGAATTTATTTTTTACGATTGTGCCGCCGAAAGCCCGAAAGGCCGCCGCAGTGTTTGTTACGATCGCGAAGGGCTGGAATCAAGGAAAGAACATCAGCCGGCAAATAATGCGATTGATATGGCGGCGGCTATGGGCATTGAACTATTAACCGAAGAACAATACCGGGAACTGCAACAACTCGGCAACTTCGATACCAAAACATCGAGCTGGGTAAAAACACCGGCTGAGATTAGAAAGCTCGGCGGGGCGCTCTTTTGTGATCGCCGCTATAATCATGTTTTTGTGTATCATAACGGTGCTCAATCTTACTATGCCGCCCGGGCGTTTAGGGGTGCGCTAAAAGTTTAAATATTGCCACTGCAGCCAGCCGTGCACAACCTTACCGGCCTGGTAGCAGTTATATAAAAATTTTTATAGGCGGGCAACGTTTAACAGAATAAAAGCTTCTTGTTTATAGATAACGTCATAACTTATCGGAAATAAATATTGGGAAAAGGTAACTTAGTTCCCCGCCTAAGTTTAGGAGGGGTTAGGGGTGGTTGTTTTCTTAGATTAATTCCGGCAAGTGCTGTTGCTGGCTATAGTAACTTGTAGCTTTTTGGGGTGGCTTTTATGTTTAAATATATTCTTTTATTTCTTTTTTGTTCTGTTTCGTTAGTTGGGCAGGCAACCGTACTAAAGGGCCGGGTTACCGATGAAAACGGCGAAGCCTTACCTTTTGCCACCTTGTATATTAAAAATACTACCATTGGCACTGCCACCAACGAGCAAGGATATTACCAGATAAACCTGGAGCCCGGCTCTTACCAAATTGTGTTTCAGTACGTAGGTTACCGGGCTAAAACCGAAACGGTAGAAATTTCCGAAGCCGAAGTAGTGCGCAATGTATCGCTGCAACTGGATGTTTTCAGCCTGAAAGAAGTAGAAATTAAAGCCAACGAAAAAGACCCGGCTTATGCCATTGTAAAAGCCGCGATTAGTCGCCGCAAATATCACCTGAACGAAGTACTGGCTTATAATTGCCGCGTATATACCAAAGGTATGGGCCGCCTGACCAATGTACCCAATAAAGTGCTGGGCGTACGGGTAAACGACCTGAAGCCCGGTATTGTGTATTTGTCGGAATCGGTGAGCCAGTTGAGTTTTAGGCAACCTAATAAAATGCACGAGCGCATGATTTCGTCGAAGGTCAGTGGCGATTCTAAAGGGTTTAGTTTTAACCGGGCTTCGCGCGTAACTTTAAATTTTTACGAAAGTTTATTGCGGGTGCAAGGCCTAAGCGAGCGGGCTTTTGTGTCGCCGATAGCCAATAATGCTTTGTTGTTTTACCGCTATAAATTAATTGGCGCTACCCAGGAAAACGGCCAGTTTATCAATAAAATTAAAGTAACGCCCATTCGCCGCAACGATCCGGCTTTTGAAGGCTATATTTATATTATTGATGATGAGTGGCGGCTCCACAGCCTCGATTTAAAACTAACCCAAGCCCACCAGATAGAATACGCCGATACCTTGCGCATCCGGCAAAGCTTCGGGCCGGTAGCGAATAATATCTGGATGTTGCTGTCGCAGAAATTAACCCTTAACTTTGATTCTTTTGGGTTTAAAGGCAATGGTTATTTTACCACGGTTTACTCCAACTACAAAGTAGAACCCGCTCACCGCGCTGCTCCGGAACCAACCGCAACTGCACCAATTGCCGCTGCCCAACCCGAGCCCCAAAATATTCCTGCGGAAAGCAAACTGGCCGCCCGCAAAAAAGAATTTAAACGCCGCCAAAAAGCGCGGGCCGATGCTTTGTTTAACAAAAAAGAATTTAAAAGCGAGGTAATGGTGGTGGAGAAAGACGCCAACAAGCGCGACTCGACTTACTGGGATGAAATTCGCCCCATTCCGCTAACGGAAGAAGAACAAAAAGATTACGTAGTAAAAGACAGTATAAAGGTTGTGCAGGAATCCAGGCCTTACAAAGATTCGCTGGATAAAAAGAGCAATAAATTTGAGGTAGCTAATTTGTTTTTATCGGGGTACCGCTACCGCAATACTTTTAAAAGCTACAGTTATGCTTTAGACCCGCTCATTGCTTTTCCGGAAGGCTCGTCGTTGGTGCAGTACAATACCGTAGAAGGCACCGTAATTAATGCCCGCGTGCAGTACCAGCACTGGAACGAAGAAACGAACAAAAATTACGAAATAACACCTACGCTCCGGTACGGCTTTGCTAACCAGCGGTGGCAAGCCCAGGTGCGCTATAATTACGACTATAATCCTTTAAAATTCAGCCAGGTTTCGGGGGGCTTTGGCCGGTTTGTAACGCAGTTTAATAACTCCGACCCGATTGGCCCTTTCTGGAACAGCCTCTATACCTTAGCGCGGGAGCAGAATTATCTGAAATTATACCAGCGTAATTTTATTACCGCCAACCACCGCACCGAAGTAGCCAACGGTTTATTTATTATTTCGGGCGTAGAATACGCTGACCGCAGCCCGCTCCAGAATGCCGCTGATTATACTTTAAAAGATTACCCAAACCGGCAGTTTACGAGCAATATTCCGGTAAATGCCGAGTTAGCCGATGCTTCTTTTACCCGCCACCAGGCCCTGCTGGCCAGCCTTACGCTCCAGTTCCGGCCCGGACAGCGGTACATTAGCCGCCCCAACGAAAAATGGGTGCTGCGTTCGCGTTATCCTACGTTCCGGCTCAACTATACCAAAGGTTTTAATAATATATTAGGCAGCGATGTAAACTATGATCGGGTACAATTGGGTGTAAACGACCGCTTAAATTTTGGTTTGGTAGGCAACAGTAATTACAGTGTGCAAGCCGGTACTTTCTTAAATAAAAAGCAACTGTATTTTATGGATTACAAGCACTTTGGCGGCAACCGCACTATTTACGCCGGCAATTTTGGGGGCTTCCAACTGCTCGATTATTACCGCTACAGCACCGCCCACGCCTACCTCGAAGCCCATTTCAGCCACGAGTTTAACGGCTTTATCTTTAACAAAGTGCCTTTGTTCCGGAAGCTGAAGTGGCAGGAAGTAGTAAACCTGAATTATTTACGCACCGAAAAATCGCAGAACTACCTGGAGGTAGGCGTAGGCGTAGAACACATCTTTAAAATATTGCGGGTCGATTTTGTAACGAGTTTCCAGTCGAAAGAAAAAGTAGGTTCGGGCATCCGGATTGGCTTTGGGTTTTAATTAGTTAGGCTGAAGCAAAAATTGAATTAAATTAATGTTGATTCTTATTCTGGAAATAATAATTTCTGTTGCATTGCTATTATATCCGATAACACAAGTCATCAGAAGAGGAATCAGACGCAAAGAAAAAATTTCTGGCTCTATAAAATGGGGTTCTATCCTTTCTATAATATTTGGAATATACTTGTGGCTCAAGAATGGCTTAACTTTAGATTATGGAACAGCAGAAGAGATAATTGAATCCAAAGCCGAGATCATGTTCTACTTTGGGCTATCTAATATAATTCTCGGACTCTTGATAATACTGATTTTGGCGATTGGGTGGATTTCTAGAAAAATAACAAAGCCATTGCCCAATAACAGCTAAAAAGTATAAAGGCGCCTTTTAACAAACTGTTGCCGGTAACAACCATGAATTTTGTTTAGCTGCAACTTCCGTTAAGCTTAATATTTTCTGCAAACAAAAAAGGTAAATATTACTTAACCCAACTTTTTTTACCTAACGCCCGTTATATGATTTTTGCCACAGTCGAAACAAAACTATGAAAAGAATATTGCATATAAACCTGATGCTGGCTTTGGTGGGCACGTTAGCTTTTAGCTGCGGCACCAAGCAGAATCCGCGCGAAGATTATCCGGAAGGAGAAAAAGGTACTTCAGAAGCTATTGTGGGCGAAGACCCTAACTTAGCCCAGCCCCGGCCGGCGCCTATTGGCGATACGGCCGAAACAAAAGAACAAGCCGACCAGTTCGGTGAGCACAACGTCCAGAACGTTGATTCCGCAGCAAGAGGCCTGAAGTAATTCAGGCTTTTTTTATGATTTATTTATTTGAATAGTGGCTTGCGGGGTTCCGTTAGAAGTGCCCGGATAAGGCATAACCGCCTTAAGAATTAATTCATAGGAACCATTATTCTCTAACTGCAGCATTACCGTATCGGCGGTTTGGTTTCTTTTGTTCCGCGAATCGTTGGCCATAAAATCGCCAATAAATAAACGTAAGTTTTGCTTTTCGGCACCTTTGGCTTGAATGGTAAATGAAGCAACAGCGGCTCCCTGCCGCACGCACATCGCATTGGCCGGACACCGGCTGTCGTCGAGTTGCGTAAAAATAATTTCGCCCAAAACTTTTTGGTTTTCACCGGTTAAGGCGAGCTTCTGGTTTAAGCTTATCTCAAATGCGGTATTTAAGTTAGTAGCCGCAGCCGGTATTTTCTGTGATTGACATTGCCCCAATAATAGCCCGGCACCGGCGAGCAACCCAATAATATTCCGGCGAAAGTGAGGCATCATAGCAGTAGAACTAAAAAGTATAAACAAGATATTTTTTTATATGGCCGCAGCAAATTTAGCAAACAGGCCGCGCTGCAACCGCAGAAAAGTTTGTTGGTTAATTTATGCAACGTAAATAATCCCCTATCAATTTGAAATTGCGTATTAACTTCTTTATTAATATTTTCTCAGGAATCTGCACGCAACCCTGTCATCCCACCCAATGCTGTCATTCTGCAGAATGACAGCGTAGGTAGGTACGGCCTTTGCTTTATTTTAAATCATATCAATCATTTGATTTTGGTATTGTATATCTTCGGATGCCAGCCGGCTAAGCTGATCGTAGTTTCTTTTTATTTTTAAACTTCAGGTTATACAGAATAACCGATAAAAATATTAAAGCATAGGCCAATCCTTTGTGCAGGGTAGATTCCTCCCGGAAATACAGAAAAGCCATTATAAAATTAATAATCGGGTTTATGTACATGAGAATGCCAATGGTGCCGGATTTTAGTTCGGTGAGGGCATACAAGTTCAAAAACAGCGGAATAATGGTAAAGCCTACGCTGAGAATGGCTATTACCCCAAAAAAGTAGTAATCGGCGCCCAACGTGTGGCCGGCGTTAAAATAACTATAAAAGGGCCCCATCAGGGAAAACGAAACCAATAACTGCAAAGTAAGCAGCACCATTTTATCGTAATCTTTCAGGATGCGCTGGGTAATCAGGTAAAAAGCATAACTGGCCGCTATTAATAAACTGTACAACAGGTTTAGCACCGCGCCCGTGCCCAGCATAAAGCAACTAAGTAAGCTAATAAATATAGCCACCCACTGGTTCTTTTTCAGTTTTTCGTTGAGTAGCAAATAACCCAGCAAGGCCGTTAAAATAGGGCAGAGCAAATACGAGAAAGAACCCGTCTGAATATCGATGTGGTTGATAACGTAAATAAATACAAACCAATTAACCGTGAGCAAAGCGCCGCCTAAAACGGTAAAGGTTAAAAATTTGGTTTTTTCGGCGGAGGTAGCCAGTTTTAACGCGGCAAAGGTTTGGGCTATGCTTTTCCGCCGGAACAAAGGCATAATGCCCAGCAGTATCAGCACCGAGCATAAAACCCGGAAGTATAAAATCTGTCCGCTTGGGTAGGCTGCCAAGGCTTTTAAAGGGAACGGAATAAATCCCCAGATTACAAAAGCAACAATACCGGCCCCGTAATATTTATTTAGTTTCAAAATAATACTATTATCAAATTAAAAATGCGCCTAAGTTACTTTATTAATATCTTCTCAGGAATACCCCCTCACTCCCGTCATTCTGGAAGAATCTTATTCGCAGGTAACCGATAAGATTCTTCCAGAATGACGGCGTTGGGAGGCACGGCCTTTGCTTTGTTTTTAAGCGCAGCAATCATTACAGTTTGAAGACTGTAAAATTAGCAGTTTAGGCGCTAATTATTAGTTAAAGAAAAAACTTGCCGTAATAATTCCTTTGTTAAAAGCCGTTTATAGGGGCGAGCCGCAGTTGTTACAGAATTTAGCGCCGGCTTCGTGGTTTTGTTTTAAACAGTTGCTGCAAAACAAGGCCGTGCTGCTGAGGCCAGGATTATCTGGTTGCCGGTTTACGTTGGCAATTTCTACCGTAACAATACCCGTGGGTATAGCAATAATGCCGTAGCCCAGCAGCATTACCAGGCCGGCTAAAAATTGGCCCAGCGGGGTTTGCGGGGCAATATCGCCGTAACCCACAGTAGTAAGTGTAACAATGGCCCAGTAAATACTTTTGGGAATGCTGGTAAAACCGTTTTCGGCACCTTCTACCACGTACATCACCGACCCGATAATAATTACGAGCGTCATTACAGTGCCAATAAAAACTAATATTTTGGGTAAACTGGCCCGCAAGGCGGTTGTAAGTACCCGGCCTTCTTTTAAAAAATGCGTTAGCTTAAAAATACGGGCAATCCGGAGCAGGCGCAGCACCCGCACTACCAGAAAATATTGGGTACCCAAAATAAATAAACTGAGGTAAGTAGGCAGCACCGATATTAAATCTACCAGCCCAAAAAAAGAAAAAATATACCGTTTGGGTTTTGGGTAAACCCAAACGCGCAGCAGGTATTCCAGGGTAAATAAAATGGTATAAACCCACTCCATGTTCCGGAACTGAGTAAAATATCGCTGGTTCAGGTAAGAAACACTTTCCAGAATTACGGTTATTACGCTTAGTAATATTACCACCAGCAGGGCCACATCAAACAGCTTGCCGGCAAAGGTATCGTTCTGAAAAACAACGGGGTAAAGCCTGGTTCTTAACCTGGCTAAATAATTGGAACGCATGGGGTTTTCGTAAACTTTACCGGTAGGTAAACTAGGTAAATATAACCAATAACAAGAGTAATTTTTAACGGGTTTAAACCTTTCCTGAACTGTTTAGTACCTTTGTTCCGGAACCGACACACTGCTTACATGCTTACTTCCAGAATTGTTGCTGGTATTATTCCGGCCCAGGTACTGCAATATACGCAAGATTACACGGCACAGCACTTACTCACCGATAGCCGGAAAATGTTGCACCCGGCCAGTTCGGTATTTTTTGCCATTAAAGGCGCCTTCCATAATGGGCATACATACGTGCCGGTTTTGTACGCCAAAGGCGTCCGGCAGTTTATCTTGGAAGATGTCTTGTATATTCCGGAAGTAAAATCGGTAGCAGATTTAAATATTCTGTTTCCGGAGGCTAATTTCTGGCAGGTAGAAAGCAGTTTGCGGGCGTTGCAGCAACTAGCGGCTTACCACCGCAGCCGGTTTAGTTTGCCGGTTTTTGCTATAACGGGCAGCAACGGCAAAACCATTGTAAAAGAATGGCTGGCCCAGTTGTTAAGCCCCGATGAACTGGTTTGTAAAAGCCCGCGCAGTTATAATTCCCAAATAGGCGTACCCTTATCGGTGTGGCAACTAAACGAGCATCATACCCTGGGCATATTTGAAGCCGGCATATCCAAACCCGCCGAGATGGAATATTTGCGCCCCATTATTAAACCAACCTATGGCATTTTTACGAATATTGGTTCGGCCCACAACCAAGGTTTTGCCTCGCGCCAGCAGAAAATAGCCGAAAAGCTAAAACTGTTTACAGAAGTTGAATTATTGTTTTATTGCCAGGACCACACCAGTATTCACGAAGCGGTGCAGGCACAAGGCTTACCGGCTTTTACCTGGTCGAGGAGCCAACCTGCTAATCTGCAAATTATTAGCTGCCGCGTGGCGGGCGGACAAGCCAATATTACTTTCCGGTTTGCCGGCGAAGAGCAAGGTTTGTTATTACCGTATGCCGATGAAGCTTCTATAGAAAATATGATGCATTGTCTGGCGGTTTTGCTGTGGCGCGGCCTGCCAATTGACGAAATTCAACACCGTTTAAATAAATTATTACCGGTAGCCATGCGCCTCGAAATGAAAGAAGCCATTAACAATTGCTACCTCATAGACGATACCTACAACAATGATTTAGCCGGTTTGGGAATAGCCCTGGATTTATTGTTGCACCAGCCCCGCCAAGGTAAAAAGACCTTAATTCTCTCGGATGTGCTGCAATCGGGCTTAAGCGACGAAATATTATACCGCCAGGTAGCCGACGTGGTTAAATCTAAAAAAATAGACCGGTTAATTGGGATTGGTGCCACCATAAGCCGGCACCAGGATAAATTTGAACAGGAAAGCCAATTTTATACCGACACTGACGAGTTTTTAAATGATTTTAAACCCGATAATTTCCGGAACGAAACCATTCTGGTAAAAGGCGCGCGAATATTTCAGTTTGAGCAAATTGTGGCGGTTTTTCAGCGTAAAGTACACGGTACGGTGCTGGAAGTAAACCTGGATGCGCTGGTACATAACTTAAATTATTACCGCGCCAAACTGCAGCCCGCCACCAAAATAATGGTAATGGTAAAAGCTTTTGCGTACGGCAGCGGCTCTTACGAAATTGCCAATATACTCCAGTTCCACCGCGTAGATTATTTAGCCGTAGCCTACACCGATGAAGGCGTACACCTGCGGGAAAACGGCATTAGCCTGCCCATTATGGTCATGAACCCATCACCGGATAGTTTTGCCAAAATTCAGCAGTATCACCTCGAACCCGAAATATATTCGCTGGAAATATTGCAGGCCTGCCTCGCAGCCACGCAAAATAAATCGCAGCCGCTAAATATTCATATAAAACTTGATACCGGTATGCACCGGCTTGGTTTTACACCCGAAGATTTAGCAACCGTAGCGCAAATATTAAAAGCTGCCCCACAACTTCGGGTAGTTAGTACTTTTAGCCATTTGGCCGGTGCCGACGAAGCCCTGCACAACAGTTTTTCGCAAGAGCAGGTTAAGCAATTCCGGGAAATGGCCGCCCAACTGGAAGCCGGTTTGGGTTATCCGGTGCTGAAGCATATTTTAAACTCGGCGGGTATTGTGCGTTTCCCGGAACACCAGTTAAATATGGTGCGGCTGGGTATTGGCTTGTACGGCGTAGAGGCCACCGGGCAGGAACAAGAAGGCTTGCGCACGGTGGGTACCCTTAAAACCACTGTATCGCAGGTAAAAGAAGTGCCGGCCGGCGAAACCGTAGGCTACAGCCGGCGGGGCGTTGCCGCTACTCCCAAAAAAATAGCCACTATTGCCATTGGCTACGCCGACGGCTATGATCGCCGGTTTGGCAACGGGGTAGGGCAGGTTTGGGTAAACGGCCAGCTAGCGCCCATTATTGGTAATATTTGCATGGATATGTGTATGGTAGATGTTACCGGCTTAAGCGTACACGTCGGCGACGCTGTTGAAATTTTTGGCGAACACCGGAATATTACCCAACTGGCGCAAACGATTGGTACCATTCCGTACGAGTTGCTCACCAATGTAAGTGCCCGCGTAAAACGAATATTCTTTGCCGCGTAAATAATTGTAATTAAAGCCTGCCTGAAATTTTCTATAGCTAGCCGCTAATCGCAGCTTTGGTCGGTTTTACGCAAACGACTTACATTAAACCCTTTTTCGGCGGTTTCCTGCACTAACTTGGCGTACAAAGTAGGCGCTATTACAGGCGTGCGCGATAAAATCCATAAACTTTCCCGGTCGGGGGTGCCTACTACCACGTAAGAATAATCGTCGGCCAAATCCAGAATCCAGTAATCGCCGTTGAAAGGCCAGAAAAATTGTACTTGCAGTTTGCTGTTGTTACTGCCCGGCACAGGAAACGCTTTGCCGTTAATGCTGGATAATTTTCCGGTGGGTTTGTTTTTCCGGCAGGCGTTAAACACCTCTACGTAACCGGCGGGGTTAACTTTGTATTCGGCGGTAGTGCAATGGCAGCCTTTCTGAAAACGCTGCGGGAAAGCGGCTATTTCGTACCATTTACCAGCGTAGCGGTCTAAATCAACGGACGGAACGGTGGCCAAGGGTGGGTAGGTTTTGGTTTGGGTAAGCAGCAGGTAAGTGGCACCCAGGGCTACTAAACCGGCCCCTATTATATATTTATTTCTAGTAATCATAACGTATGTTTATTCCGGGTTAATTAAAAATTAAGTAGCCAGAAAATTTAAAGTATATATAAATAAAAGTGCTGGAAGCTTCCTTCCTGTTTAGGAGGCGCAGTAAATATTTACCTGTTATTTTTTGCCTACTTAGTTTGTACTTGTACTTACCTAAAACAGATTCGGGTGAACAAAAGCCAGAACGGCCGTTTACTATTTATAAACGCGGCCTGAAAATGAACAAACCTGATAGCGCGTAAAAGGTTTGCTCATTTATAAAAACAGGCCTTGGTTTACTTATCCTTTTTTACACAATTAGGTACTTTTTTACCGTCTTTGGTTTTCATACCATCTTTTTGGTAACCATCCCAGCAAGGGTCTTTTTTAGAACTATCTTTCTTATTTGCCATAATCCAAATATTATTAGTTTCTCAAGCATACGTTTAGAAAAGGTAAATCGGTTTATTTTAGAATAAGGCGGGGCTGTTAATAAAATACAGATAAGGGGTGAACTAGCCGTAATAATTTCGGTACTTGCGGGCAGCATATTTAGAAATATTGCTGCAACGGGCGTTTCTTCAGAAGCGCTGGGCAGGGTAGCCGCCCAGGCCGGTTTGTAACCGTTGCGCCAGAAAATAGGTACTTATACTTAGTAAGGGTTTGGCGACTATGCATCCTGCGCCTTATTTTTGCCTGTGATGCAAAGAGAAACCACCCTATTGGGTACCTGATTATTAACCTTATTATTAGAAACGCGCTGTTCTTTTTCTATTTTATTTAAATTACCTAAAACCAATTCTCGCTCATGAAATGGCCCCATTATTTACCGCTACTGTTTATTTTAATGTTGTTTGGCTGCGGCATCCGCGAACGGGAAGAATTGGTGCAAAAACGGGAAGCGGCGCTGGCCCGGAAAGAGCAGGAATTATTGGTAATGGAAAATAACCTGCAACTAAAAGAAGCAGAACTGATGAAGCGGGAACAGCAACTTAAAACCGCCCAAAAGCCGGATACCTTAGCACAACCAATAGCCGGAGATATTAATTTGGCGCTGGTTGGTGCCTGGAGTGCCCGCATGGTTTGTACCGAAACCACTTGCTCGGGGTCGGCGGTAGGAGATACCAAAACCGAAACCTGGGAGCTGTCTTACCAAAATAACCTGGTAATTGCCAAAGCCATGACCGGTGAAAACCTGGCCCGGATTTATACGGGTACTTACCATAATAATTTGCTGGAATTAACTGAAAACGTAGAACTTACTGCCGCCAGCCCGGCCACTAAAATGGTGGTTAGGCTTACCTTGTTAAACCCAACCACCCTGGTAGGGCAAAGAGAAATTATTCGCGCCGGCGACTGTAGAATTGTGTACGATTTGCAGTTGAATAAACAGTAATTAAGACTACCTAATACCACCTCTTAAGATAAAAGAATGATATTGTTAAGTGAATTAAACTTCGAGTTGCCTTTACGTAACCCGATTATCATATTTTCGCTGGTACTTTTTATCATATTATTTTCGCCTATTTTATTTAATAAAATAAAGGTGCCGCCTATTATTGGGCTAATTGTAGCGGGTATTATTATTGGGCCATACGGCTTAAATTTATTGCTCCGCGATAGCAGCATTGTGTTATTTGGTACCGTAGGGTTGCAGTACATTATGTTTACCGCCGGTTTAGAAATAGACCTGGAAGAATTTAAGAAAAACCAATTCAAAAGCTTAGTATTTGGGCTTTATACTTTTCTTATTCCCATGGTAATTGGTACGGTGGCGGCTTATTACATTCTAGGGTTTAATATTCCTTCGGCTATTTTGCTTTCCAGTATGTTTGCTACCCACACGTTGCTGGCCTATCCTATTACCAGCCGTTACGGCATAAACCGCATTAGGGCCGTTACGCTTACCATTGGAGGCACCATTATTACCGATGTGCTGGCGCTGCTGGTTTTAGCGGCTATTGTGGGCATGTACAAAGGCGATATTAGCAGCGCCTTCTGGATTAGGCTGGCCGTTTCGTCGGTAATTTTTGCGGCTATTGTTTTCTTTATTTTCCCGTTAATTGCCCGCTGGTTCTTTAAAAAGTTCGACGATAATATTTCGCAGTATATTTTTGTATTAGCCATTGTTTTTCTGGGTTGTTTCCTGGCCGAAGTGGCTGGTTTAGAGGCTATTATTGGGGCTTTCTTGTCGGGCCTGGCTATAAACCGGTTTATACCCCATACCTCTCCGCTCATGAACCGCATCGACTTTGTGGGCAACGCGCTATTTATTCCTTTCTTTTTAATTAGTGTGGGCATGCTGGTAGATTTTAGTGTACTGTTTAAAGGATTTGGAGCGCTTAAAGTAGCCGCCGTTATGATTGCCATGGCTGTGGCCGGTAAATATTTGGCAGCTTTGCTTACCCAAAAAACTTTTAAGCTGGCCAACAACGAACGGCAAATGATTTTTGGCTTAAGCAATGCCCGCGTGGGCGCAACGCTGGCCGTAGTTTTGGTGGGTTATAACGTAATATTAGGCGAAACGCCTTCCGGCGAACCCATTAGGCTACTGAGCGAAGATGTGCTTAACGGCACCATTTTAATGATTTTGGTTACCTGTACGCTTAGTTCGTTTACCGTAGAAAAAGCCTCGCAGGAGATTGCCCTCCAGGAAAGTGCCAAGCAGGATGTTGCCGCCGACGAACCCGATGAGAAAATATTAATATCGCTGGCTTACCCCGAAACTGTAAATAACCTGGTTGATTTAGCTTTGCTGATAAAGCCGCACAAAAGCAAAGCCCCGGTTTATGCCTTACATGTTCGGGACGAACAGGATGAGCCGGAGGCTTCTGAAAGTAAACAGGCCACGGGCAAGAAGATGATGGAAAAAGCCATTAACCATGCCGCTGCTACCGATAATACCATTGTGCCGCTCAACCGGTTCGATTTAAATATTAGTAATGGCATTATTTATACCATAAAAGAGCACAACATAACCGATTTAATTATGGGCCTGCACCGGCTGGCCCACGCTGGCGATGGTTTTTTTGGACCCGTAACCGAAACAATATTAGAACGTACGCCCGAAACCATTTTTATTTATAATGCTGCCCAGCCCATAAATACCCTAAACCGGATAGTAGTGGCCGTGCCGCCAAGAGCCGAGTACGAGCAAGGCTTTCAGCATTGGTTTAACCGCATCCGAACCATAGCCAAGGGCACCGGGCTGCCGTTATTTATTTACGCCGAAGCCAGAACTTTAAGAATACTGCAGCAACTAAACAGCAGCGATAAAGCGCCTTTAACCATTGTTTTTGAGCCTTTCGATAATTGGCAGGAATTTTTAATTTTTAGCCGCGAAGTAAAACCCGACGATTTATTTATTATTGTTTCGTCGCGCAGGGGGCACCTGTCTTATCACCCCGAAACGGAGAAGTTGCCTTATTACCTCACCAAATATTTTAAACAGAATAGCTACATTATTTTGTACCCGGAACAATTGGAAGGCCTTACCAACCCTAACCTGCGGTCGCTGGAAGAAAATGCCGAACTGATAGATAAAGCCGGCCACTACATGCGCAATATTTTTACGCCCGGCGAACCCCGCAACGAAAAGTCGTAGATTAGCAGATATAGCGGGTAATAAGAAGTTAGGCTTTTATTTGCTGTTGTTCGTACCTGGCTGAGGCCCGGTGCGTTCGTAGTTTTATTTGAGGGTGAATTTTACATTGATGTTAGTGGTAACATTAATTTTTTCAAATTCTATTTTTGGAGATTCTTCTTTAAGCTTACCTTGAGAGGAATAACCTCTAACTACAACCCCCTCAACTCGGCCTTGAAGTTGTTGCCTTACATTATAGGCTTCATTGTCTATAATATGAATAGCCGGCCCAATGGTTTGCTTCAAAGGTTTTGTTAAGGCAACCGCTCTGGCTCTGGCATTTTCCATGGCCATGGTCCGCATCATATTCTTAATTCCTTCCAGGTTCGAATGGTCAACTCTGTCTATAGAAGTGTTAGAAATTTCCAGCTTTTCTAAGCTAATAAATACCTGGCTGGCTGTGCCTGCATCACCAACTTTTAAGATATACTGCTTAGATTTTAATACATCTTTACTCTTTAGCAAATAATTTCTGAAGTTGCTAACCATGTCGCTTGTGGTTAAAGCTTTTTCAATGGGTATTCCCAGGTTCTGCAAAGCATTTACCATTTTGGCTTCCTGTTCTTCAACAGAAGATTTGTCCTTAGTGTCTTTTTCTGTAATAAGAATTTTTATATAAATTTCATTGGGTGTTACTAAGGTGTCGGCGCTACCTGCAACTTCTAAATAAGATTGGTCCAGAAAGTTCTTTGTTTGGGCTTGGCTTATAAAAGTAGTAAGCAAGAAAATTATTGTTAAGGAAAGTTTTCCCATAAATTAATAAGTTGTTTTAGATGCCGCGCAAGTATTATATGAGAGTAACAGATTAGTTATTACAAAATAAAAACATATTTTGGAATAACCCGGAACACCTTGTAACTTGCAGTTGTTTGTAATAAGTCTAAATAAGCGAGAAGTGCAGGAACCCCAGCGAAGTGTCAAAGATTTAAGAATAGGCGAGAAAGGCGTTATTGGCCACCTGCGCGATCCGGAAATGTCGTTGAAACTGCTCGAAATGGGTTGTATACCCGGCACCGAAGTAAAGCTCAACAGCAAAGCCCCTTTGGGTGATCCCATAACCATTATTGTTAATGATTATACCCTTTCTTTGCGTTTAGACGAAGCAGAAAACATTATGCTTAAGTAGCAGTCTATGACAGAAGTGATCGGTTCGGTAGCGGCGGCGCCAGTAAAAACACCTGTAAAAAATAATATCTCCCGGATTGCCCTAATCGGTAATCCTAACTCCGGTAAGTCCTCTTTGTTTAACCAGCTTACCGGCCTTAACCAGAAAGTAGGTAATTTCCCCGGCGTTACCGTCGATAAAAAAACCGGTTCTTGCCACCTGACGCCCCAGCACAAGGCCCAGATAATTGACTTACCCGGCACCTACAGCCTTTATCCCAAATCGCTCGACGAGAAAGTAATTATAGATTTACTGTATAACAAAAAATCGGCACTATACCCCGATGTGTTGGTTATTACGGTAGATGCCTCTAATTTAAAACGGAACCTGCTGCTGTACACGCAATTGGCAGATTTAGGTATTCCGGCCGTGCTGGGCCTGAACATGACCGATGTAGCCGAAACCCACGGGGTTAAAATAGATGTGGGGCAACTGCAACAGGATTTAGGTGTGCCCGTAGTGCCCATGAACGCCCGCAACGGCGTTGGAATTACGGCACTTAAAATTCTGGTATCGCGGCAACTCGAAAAACCGGCCAAATCTTTTTACGAAATACCCGAAGAACTCATGGTGCTGGTGCGCCAGATTAGGTATTATTTTGAGCTGAAAAACGACTACCTGGCGCTGCACTACGCCCACCAATACAAAAAACTGTCGTTTTTAAGCGAAGCCGATAAAAGCTATATCGAAGATTTGCGGCAAAAGTACGGGTTTGATTCTAACACCTTGCAAGCCGCCGAAACCATCGAGCGCTATACTTTAATTAATGATTTGCTCTTGGATTCGGTAAAGGTAACCCGCGCCGAATCGAACGAAAAATTCAGCAACAAACTCGACCAGGTTTTAACCCATAAAGTTTGGGGCTATTTAATATTCTTCGGGGTATTATTTATGATGTTTCAGGCCATTTTTGCCTGGGCCACTTACCCCATGGACCTAATTGATACGGGCATTGCTTCTTTAAATGCTTTTATCCAAAGCAAATTTGATGGGCCACTGGTAGATTTACTTACCGAAGGCGTAATTGCCGGTTTGGGTGGCGTATTAATATTTATACCCCAGATTGCTTTGCTCTTTGCATTTATTGCAGTACTCGAAGAAACCGGTTACATGGCCCGCGTTACGTTTATGATGGATAAAATCATGCGTAAATTTGGCCTGAACGGAAAAAGTATTGTGCCGCTTATTTCGGGTGTGGCCTGCGCGGTACCCGCCGTAATGGCCGCCCGCAATATTGATAACTGGAAAGACCGGATGATTACAATTTTTGTAACGCCGCTCATGAGCTGCTCGGCCCGGATTCCGGTTTATACCGTATTAATTGCGCTGGTGGTACCCGAAAAATATTACCTGGGCTTCCTGAATTTGCAGGGTATTGTGCTGATGGGTTTATATTTACTAGGTTTTTTAGCGGCAATATTTTCGGCTTTGGCCATGAAACTGATTCTGAAAGCCAAAGAACGCAGCTATTTTATTATGGAGTTTCCGGTGTATAAAATGCCCCGGTGGCCTAATGTGGGCTTAACTATTATTGAGAAAGTAAAAGCTTTTGTGTTTGAAGCCGGTAAAGTAATTGTGGCGATATCGGTTATATTGTGGGTAATGGCTTCTTACGGACCGGGCAATGCGCTCGAAGTTGCCGAAACAAAAGCACAACAGGAAGCCGCTGCTAAAAACTTATCCGAAGACGAAACCAGCAGTTTAGTTTCGTCGCACCAATTAGAGTCTTCTTACGCCGGTGTGTTTGGCCGGGCCATTGAGCCGGCCATTCGTCCGCTGGGCTTCGACTGGAAAATAGGGATTGCATTGCTTACTTCTTTTGCGGCCCGGGAGGTTTTTGTGGGCACAATTTCTACTATTTACAGCGTGGGCGATGAGGAGAATATTAGTACCATTAAAGAAAAATTATTAGCCGAAAAAGATGCCGCCGGTAATCCGTTTTTTACGCCGGCCCGTGCTTTTTCGCTATTGATATTTTACGTGTTTGCCATGCAGTGTATGAGTACGCTGGCCGTGGTTTACCGCGAAACCAAATCCTGGAAATGGCCTGTTATGCAGCTTATTTACATGAGCGGCCTGGCTTACGTTAGTTCCTATATTGTGTATCAGTTATTTAAATAAAGAATAAGTTCTTACTTAACTGATGTTCTTCAAAAATTTGTCAGTCTAAGCAGTCCACCTTTGTCATTCAGGAGGAAACTTGTTGGCTACCTGCTAAATAGGTTCCTCCTGAATGACAGGAATGGACTGCTCAGAACCCTCTTTTAAATATTGCGGAATAGCAGTTCCAGGTAATCTGATAGCTTTTTAACCTAAATATTACGGGCGCGAACAATCTGTTCGCGCCCGTAATATTTTCTGAGTTTTCAGTGTTAAATAAAAATCAGCATAAGTTAATTCTAGCGTAAATATTGTATTTTGGTATCCCAATATTTTATTTAAAACAAGATGTTCCTGAAAAGAACCTTTACTTTTTTACTGTGCTTATTTAGTTTATCGCTGCAAGCACAAGATTGGAATAAAAAGCAATGCGCGGTAGTGCTTACTTACGACGATGCCTTAAACGTACACCTGGATAAAGTTATTCCGGCCCTGGATGCTTTAGGTTTAAAAGGTACATTTTACCTCACGGCCTCTTCGGCGGCTTTTACCAAGCGACTCAACGAATGGAAAAAAGTAGCGGCGAATAAACACGAGTTAGCCAACCATACGCTTTACCATCCTTGCGACGGCAGCTTGCCCGGCCGCAGCTTTGTAAGCCCAGAATACAACCTGGCTACATATTCTGTGCGGCGGTTAACCGATGAAATAAGAATGACTAATGCAGTGCTGCAGGCCATTGATGGTAAGCAGGAACGCACCTTTGCTTATCCGTGCGGCGATACCAAAATTAACGGTGTTTCGTTTGTGGATGCGATTAAAGGAGATTTTATTGCGGCCCGCGGGGTAAAAGGCGAAATGGTAAGTAAAAGCAACCCTGATTTATACAACATCGGCAGTTTCATGATTAACGGCCAATCGGGTGAGGAATTGATAGAACTGGTTAAAAAAGCCATGCAAACCAACAGCATGTTGGTATTTCTTTTTCACGGCGTAGGCGGCGAGCATAACTTAAATGTGTCGTTGGAAGCCCACAATCAACTATTACGTTTCCTGAAAGATAACGAAAAGAAAATTTGGGTTCCTACTTTTGTAGAAGCCACTAAATATCTGAAAACTTCCGGAGCGGCTAAATAAGTAATTTCTAACTTATACTACTTTGAAATAATAACTGCACTATAAGGTAGGTTTTTGTCATCCTGAGCCTGTCGAAGGATCTATAAAAGCATTACAAAAGTGTAGATTTAGATGTTTCGACAGGCTCAACATGACGCGATATTCTAAGCGTATTAATTGAATATCAGTGTACGTCTACGCACCTTGCCCCATATATTGCGATAGACCACCATCCATAAAATAACTAGACCCGGTTACATAATCAGAATCAGAAGAGGCTAGGAAAACGGCCAGCCGGCCAATTTCTTCCGGATTGCCGGGTCGTTTCATGGGAATATGCTGCGATTTTTCTTCTCTTATTGCTTTGTTGTCAACGGCTTCCTGGTTCATGGGGGTTAAAATCATGCCCGGCGCAATATTATTTACGTTAATGCCTTCCTCGGCTAGCTCTAGCGCCAGCGTACGGGTTAAGTTACGCACGCCTCCTTTCGAAGCACAATAATCGGCGGTACCCGCCGATACTATTTCTTCGTGCACCGAGGTAACATTAATAATTTTGCCTTTACCGCCATTTTGCTTACGATGCCGAATAAAGCTGCGGCAGCAGAAAAAAGTACCGTATAAATTGGTGCGAATGGTCCGGTCAAATACTTCGGTATCCATGTCGGCTACGTTTATGCCGGAGCCATTTACGGCGGCATTATTTACCAGTATATCTATGGTGCCAAATTCTTTTGTGGCTTGGTTAAATAAATTTTCTACGGCTTGCTCATCGCTAACATCTACCTGCAGAACTATTCCCTTCCGGTTAAGTTTAGTTACCTCTTGTAGCGTTCCTTCCGCGCCTTCCTTATCGGAGTAATACGTAACAATCACATCGGCTCCTTCCTGGGCAAACGCAATGGCAGTTGCCCGCCCAATACCTGAATCTGAACCCGTAATCAAGGCTACTTTCCCTGTTAATTTCTGCATAACTGCTGGCTATTAAATGACTGGCTTTATATCTCTTTAAATAAAATTTGCAATTGTTTCATACTAGATGTACCCAGGGAAGGTTCTGTATTAATAGAAAATACAGGTAAGTTTTAAAACTCAACACCTGCGGCTGTTACTGCCAGGTAAGCCGATACGCTTCTGCCTTTTACCACCCCAGCAGCCGTTAAAATCTGAGCCGTGGGGCAAATGCCGGCAATGGGTTTATCGGCCTCAGCAAAATGACGTACCATGTTCAGGAAACGTTTGTTCAAGCGCAAATATTCCGGTGCCTGGCCACCAGGTGTTACCAACGTATTGTTTACCAGCGGAAAGAAGTAATTTAAACTAAATAAAATAAGCAGATATATTTACTTATAAAGTAAAAACACCGCAGGTTGCTTATGTAAATCGGGTAAATTTTTCTTCCAATTCGTAATGGTATCGGTGCGAATAAATTCGTTGGGAGCGGTAATGTTGGCGGCAATGCAGAGGCGGTAAGAAGGGGTGAGGTGCTGGGTTAAATCCTGGAGGAGTTGGTTGTTGCGGTAAGGCGTTTCCATGAAAATTTGGGTCTGGTCTTTTTGCAGCATTTCTTTTTCTAAACTCCGGATGGCCTGGATGCGGTCTTTTTTCTCGATGGGTAAATAACCATGAAAAGCAAAGGACTGGCCGTTGAAACCCGATGCCATCAGCGATAATAAAATGGCCGAAGGACCAACCAGCGGTTTTACTTTAATGCCTTGCCGGTGGGCAAATTTTACTACTTCGGCGCCGGGGTCAGCCACGCCGGGGCAACCGGCTTCCGAAATAATGCCTGCACTTACGCCTTGTTGCAGAGGTAGCAAAGCTTTTTTTACTTCGGGCTCCGACGAGTCTTTGTCTATAACAACTATCTGTAATTCCTCAATTACTTTTGCGGGTACAATGGTTTTAATGTAGCGCCGGGCCGTACGGGCATTTTCTACGATAAAGTAAGACAAACCAGCCACGGCCGCAGTTATTTCGGGAGGAATAACGGCCGTGGCCGTGTCCTCGGCCAGTACAGATGGTATAAGGTAAAGCGTACCTGTGGTCATAAATAAGCTGTTAGCCGCTGGCTTTTTAGCCAAAGACTTACCAAAAGAATATTTTATCTAATACTGATTATTCAGCGCCAGTAATTTATTTCAGAAATTCGGTAACTAAATTAAAAACCTCCTGCGGGGCTTCGGCGTGTACCCAGTGACCGGCGTTTTCTACGGTTTTAATTTGGGCCGCCGGAAATAATTTCTGAATCGGTTCGGTGTCGTACTGCGGTTTTATATAACCTGAACGAGCGCCTTTGATAAATAATACGGGTTTGGAGAAAGCGGTTTCGGATTGCGTTTCTTTACCAACTTCTTCAATATTGGCTTCAATGGAGGCTAAGTTCATGCGCCAGGCAAAAGTATTGTCTTCGGTCCGGTACAAATTCTTCGATAAAAACAGCCGTACTTCTTCTTCCGGAATATACTGGGCCAACGCCTGGTCTATCTCGCCCCGGGTTTTAACCCCGGCAATATTCACCGAATTTAAAGCATTAATAATATCCTGATGATGAACGGGATACGCTCTGGGGGCAATATCTACCACAATTAGCCTGGTTACCATATGGGGGTAGGTTAAAGCAAATTCCATGGCTACTTTGCCGCCCATCGAATGGCCCATAATGGCGGCCTCGGTTAGTTGCTGGTCTTGCATAAAAGTATGCAGATCCTCAGCCATCAGGTTGTAATTAAACTCCGTACTGTGGGGCGAGCGGCCATGGTTGCGCAGATCTACCAGAAAAACCCGGTATTGCTGCGATAAATATTTAGCTAAGGTTTGCCAGTTATCCGATAAACCAAATAAACCGTGCAAAATAACCAGCGGTGAGCCGGTACCCATTTCCCGGAAGTGTAGTTTCATAGTGCAGTTTTTAAATAAAGCAGATTGATTTATGCTCGACGTAGATGCGGTTGGTGTTTATAAATTTAGTAAGCTTATCCAGCGGCATCAGCAGCGACGTTAAGGTTATTAAGCTGCCGTTTTTTATTTCAAAGGTAATATATTCGTAATTGCTCCAGAAAAACTTCTTCGACCCGCATTGTACGCGGGTGGCCCGCACAATGTCTTCTTTCCGGTAAAAAAGTTTATTCCGGACATCGTAAATTTTAAACGATTCATTTTTCTTATCCACTTCTACCAGCTTCTGAAAATCGTTAAAGAAATATTGAATATGCAGGGCAAATACCGGTAACGAAAAAGCTGCCAATATTACGCCTACGGTTAAGAGCAAAGCGGCTTCCAGCGGCGACATACGCGGTGCCGCAATATAAGTAATCACCAACGGACCGGCTATCATCAGGCAAAGCAAAGCCCAGAACAGCATAAAAAAATGCCGGCTGGGGTCGGGTACATAAACACTCCGTTCTTTGGAGAGCAACGTAATTAAAAACCGCAGCACGTAAAGCGCAGCGGCCACAAAGGCAAGGGTTTTTAGCAGTTTTATATAGATGGGCATCAAGGCGGTATCGGGATTATTTTATGGTGATAAATGGTTCCGAAATATTTTGGCGCGGTTGTAATTTACCAAACGGTTTTAAATTTAGGTTATAATTCCTGAATACCTGCAACACTTCTTCGCGGCCTTCTGGTTCAACCGCAACGAGCAAACCGCCGCTGGTTTGCGGGTCGCAGAGTACGCCTTTTTGGTAATCGGTAAGGGCGGTTATTTTGTGGCCGTAGCTGTCGAAGTTGCGGGTAGTACCGCCAGGAAAAGCTTTCTGCGCTAAATATTCGTCTATTTCGGGTAAGCGGGGTACGGCGTCAAAATATATTTCGGCGGTCAGGTTGCTGCCTTCGCATACTTCGGCCAGGTGGCCTAGCAAACCAAAACCGGTAACATCGGTTAAAGCTTTTACAAATTTTGATTTTCCCAGGTAAGATCCAATTTTATTTAGCTGCATCATTTGCTGGGGCGCTAAATTGGCATGTTCTGGTTTTAATATTCCTTTTTTCTGAGCCGTGGTTAAAATACCAACCCCTAAAGGTTTCGTTAAATATAGTTCGCAGCCCGCCGTAGCGGTATTATTTTGTTTCAGGTTTTCGATGGCTACCATGCCGGTTACAGCCAACCCGAAGATAGGCTCGGGACTATCGATGCTGTGGCCGCCGGCCAGCGGAATACCGGCTTCGGCGCAAATACTCCGGCTGCCTTCTATCACTTTTTGGGCTACTTCGGGCGGGAGTTTATCAAGTGGCCAGCCTAGTACCGCAATAGCCATTAGCGGCGAGCCACCCATGGCGTACACATCGCTAATTGCATTGGCCGAAGCTATCCGTCCGAAATCGTAAGCATCATCCACAATCGGCATAAAAAAATCGGTGGTACTGATAATAGCCCGGCCGTCGCCGATGGCGTACACGGCCGCATCGTCGCGGGAATGGTTACCGACTAATAAGTTGTGGTTATCGGGTGCTTGGGTAGCGGTTTTAAGAATGGTATCTAATATTTTGGGTGAGATTTTGCAGCCGCAACCGGCGCCGTGGCTGTATTGGGTAAGTTTAAAGTCGGTCATGTTTGGTTGTTTGTGGTAGATGAAAGTGGTTAGTTATTAGTTGTTAGTTGTTAGTTGTTAGGGCTTAGTTGTTAGTTGTGCATGTTTAGTTCTTAACTTTTTATTTATGGAATTAACCTTTCTGCTTTCCCTAAATTAGGGAAGGAGTTGCAGAAGAGCCAAGGCTAATCAGGCTGGCTAGTTGTTTTAATAGCTGTTTGTTTACGCTGTAGTACTTCTAATATTTGCTGGGTATTTTCCGCTGCGTTGGTAGTAGGTAAAGGAATGGTAATAATTTGCTGCGGATTTTTATTTGCTAACTGATAAGAATAAGCTTTGTCGTAATAAACCAGGGCTAGTTCTACCATTTTCTCCATGTCATCGGTTTCGATGGCTTGCAACGCTTCTTTGGTAGCCAGGCCGCCTAAACGTTTTTTTATACGCAGAATGGCTTCGGTGAGCAAAGCTTTATCGGCCTGGCAATATTCCCGGGCCAGTTTCCGGATGCGTTCAATTTTGGGAACTTCTATCTTTATTAAAGTAGCGGCTTGCATCTGTTCGTAAAATGGCTTCGGAATATTTACCTTGCCAATGCTGATACCTTCGTCTTCGAGCCAGAGGCGTTTTGGTTGCCTAATATTTTGCCCGTACAGCGCCAGGGCAAAGTCGTTTTCGAATTGTTCGGTAGTGGTTTGCGGCGGCTGCCCGATGAGGCCGAAAGACGAACCTTTGTGGTGCGCCAGGTTTTCCAGATCAATAATGCTTTCGCTGGCTTGTTGCAATTGGTGTAATATTTCGGTTTTGCCGCTGCCGGTCATGCCGCCTAATATTACCAACGGGTATTTTTTCTCGAACTGGGCTAGCGCAAAATGGCGGTAATCTTTGTAGCCGTGCTCTAACAGGTTTACGGTAAAACCGGCCAAATCCAGAAGCCAAGCCACGCCGTTGCTGCGCATACCACCGCGCCAGCAATGCAGCAGTACTTCTTTCTGGGGCGCCAGCTTGGTAGCCAGTTTCACAAACCCCGACATTTTAGGGCCAAAATAATCCAGCCCAATTAAAATGGCTTTGTCGCGGCTAATTTGTTTGTAAGCGGTGCCTACCTGCTTGCGTTCCGCATCGGTAAACAACGGAAAACTTATTGCCCCCGGAATATGGCCGGCCGTAAATTCCAGGGGGGCACGCACATCCAGCACCGGCAGCGAAGCGGCTTTTTCTAAAAATTGTTCGGTGGTGAGCTTGTTTATCAAAGGCTACTGCAACTGTCTTAAATAAAGCTGAATCGTGTTTTCGAGACCAAAATACAAAGCATCGCAAATAAGGGCATGGCCGATAGAAACTTCGAGTAAGCCCGGAATATGCTGCTTTAAATATTTAAGGTTATCCAGGTCTAAATCGTGACCGGCGTTAATACCCAAGCCCAAAGCTACCGCCCGACGGGCAGCTTCGGCGTAAGGCGCTACGGCTTTAGCCGGATCTTGCAGGTAATTTTTGGCGTAAGCTTCGGTATACAATTCTATGCGGTCGGTGCCGGTTTGGGCTGCCCCTTCCACCATTTCTACCACGGGGTCTACAAATATCGAAACGCGGGTACCAATGGCTTTTAAGTCCGAGATAACTTCTTTTAAATAAGCCTGGTGCTTGATGGTATCCCAGCCAGCGTTGGAGGTAATGGCATCGGGGGCGTCGGGTACCAGGGTAACTTGTTCGGGTTTAACTTTTTTCACCAGTTCCAGAAAATCTGGCGTCGGGTTGCCTTCAATATTAAACTCGGTGGTTACTACGGGCTTCAAGTCCAACACGTCCTGGTACCGGATGTGGCGCTCATCGGGGCGGGGGTGCACCGTAATGCCTTGCGCCCCAAAACGTTCGCAATCCAGGGCGGCTTGTACCACATCGGGTCGGTTGCCGCCGCGGGCATTCCGCAGCGTAGCAATTTTATTTATATTTACACTCAGCTTGGTCATAGTTAGTGGTTAGGTTATTGGCGGTTAAGGACTAGTTTTTAATTATTAACTATTAGGATTTTGGTTGAGGAAGAAAAATATTTCCTAACATAATTAATTTTATAATCTGTTTATTGGTGTTAGTACGGCGTACTAATAAATCAAAATTAATATCTTTTGTTAAGAATATTTATTTGCTTTGTGCTTATTCTCTAAACCAGTTTAGGGTATTGTATTGGTATAAGTGTTAAATATAAAACTATGAGTTTAAAAGAAAGAATAGAAGCGGATATAAAACAGGCCATGTTGGCGAAAGATAAAACCCGCCTGACGGCTTTACGCAGCATTAAGTCTTTAATATTACTGGCTGAAACCGAAAAAGGAGCACCGCAGGCGCTTACGTCCGAATCGGAATTAAAATTATTGAACAAAGCTGCCAAGCAACGCCGCGAATCGGCGGAGGTTTATGCCAAGCAGTTCCGCAGCGACCTGGAAGAGGTTGAATTGGCCGAACTGGCGGTAATTGAAGAATATTTGCCGGCGCAACTCTCAGAAGCTGATTTGGTAGAGAAAATAGTGGAAATTATTCAACGGGTTGGCGCACAAGGTCCTTCAGATTTAGGCAAAGTAATGGGTGTAGCCGCCCGCGAGCTGAGCGGACAAGCCGATGGCAAAGCTATTTCAGCGGTAGTAAGTCGTTTATTAAACAATACCAACGCCTAGTACCTTGTCAACGTTTGATATTATCCTGTTAATTCCTTTGGCTTACGGCATTTTTCAAGGCTTCCGAAAAGGCTTATTGCAGGAATTAGTGGCCATAATTGCACTGGTGCTGGGTTTTATTCTGGGGTTAAAATTATTAACTACGGTAATCCCGGTGGTGCAAGAATATATTGGCAATGCCTACGGGTTGCTGCCTTTTGTATCGTTTTTGGCAATATTTATTGCCGTTATTGTGGGCGTACGGTTTTTGGGGGTAATGCTGAAAACAGTGCTGGATTTTACCCCCTTAGGTGTTTTCGATAATATTCTGGGAGGAGCGCTGGGCGGCCTTAAAGTTTGCCTGGCTTTAAGCTTGCTCCTTTATGTATCAGGTTTAGCCGGGATTTCAGTTTCTGGTAATGCAGCCCGCGAATCGGTGGTTTATCCGGTGGTACTAAAAGCTACGCCTTACGCGCTGGAAATTATGAGTTTTCTGATGCCTTTTATAAAGGGAATGTTATCGACGTTAAAAGGTTTATTTTAAGCTACCGGAATATTTTACAGCGCTAAGCAGCCTTTGGGCGATAATAAACGTGTTAGGTGTGGTAAGGTGATATTGCTGCTGGATAATTTTGATTCGTATACCTATAATCTGCTCGATTATTTCGGGCAGTTGGGTATAAAAGCACACGTAATCCGGAACGATGTACCGTTGTCGGAAATTGCGGCTCTGGACTTTCAGGCTATTGTGTTGTCGCCGGGACCGGGCGTACCCAAAAATGCGGGTAATATGCTGGCCGTAATCGATAAATATTACCAGACCAAACCCATATTGGGAATTTGCCTCGGGCACCAGGCTTTAGGCGAATATTTTGGTGCTACTTTGCAAAAAGGTATTAGGCCCATGCACGGCAAAATATCCGAAATAATATGCCGCGAAGATGCTATTTTTAGCAACCTTCCGGCTAAAATGCCAGTTGTAAGGTATCATTCGCTGGTAATAAAAAACGAAAGCCCGGCACTGCTGCCCTTGGCCTATACCGCCGAACAGGAACTGATGGCGTTCCGGCACGTATCATTACCACTGTATGCGCTGCAATTTCATCCGGAAGCTATTTTAACCACTTACGGACTAGACATGCTGCGTAACTGGGCTCGCTTAGCTGGTATAGTAGTTAAATAAAAAATGGTACCTTGTTTTAAATTTATTTTAGCCTTACGGCATGGATATACAAATTAAAGAAGAAGGAGAATATCAGTTTATAGATGAAGGCCAGGGCGAAGTGCTTTTGCTCTTGCACGGTTTATTTGGGGCACTAAGTAACTGGGGCGGGGTAGTAGAGGCTTTCTCTAAAGATTACCGGGTGGTTATTCCGCTTATGCCCATTTACGAAATGCCGTTGCACAAAGCCAGCGTGCCGGGGCTGGTTAATTTTGTAGAAGGCTTTGTCCGGTTTAAAGGGCTCACGAATCTTACATTACTCGGAAATTCTTTGGGAGGGCACGTGGCTTTGGTTTATACCCTCGATTTCCCGAACCAGGTAAAGCGGCTGGTACTTACGGGCAGTTCCGGCTTGTTCGAAGATTCGATGGGCGGCTCTTTTCCGAAGCGGGGCAATTACGAATATTTAAAAGAACGCGTCGAGTACACTTTTTTTAAACCCGAAACGGCTACGAAAGAACTCATAGACGAAGTTTTTAGTATAACCAACAGTAACTCTAAATGTATGCGAATTGTAACCATTGCCAAATCGGCTCAGCGCCACAACATGGCAAAAGATATTACCCGCATACAAGTACCAACGCTGCTAATCTGGGGCTTAAACGATACCATTACCCCGCCTCACGTGGCGCACGAGTTTAACCGGTTAATTAAAAATTCAGAGTTGCATTTTATAGATGAATGCGGCCATGCCCCCATGATGGAGCAACCCGATACGTTTAATAAAATATTAGAAAAATTCTTGCATAAAGAAGTAAAACAACTGGAACAAACCCATTGGGTATAAAAAATATTATTAATTATTCTAATATAAATATTTATTAATATTAATATTAATATTTTTTATTATAATAGAAACAACAATACAAGAGTTACCATGTTAATACTGGTATAAAAACAAAACGCATACATGATCGCCGAAGAGCTCATAAACCAAATGATTCCCCCTCTTAAAATTTCCGATTCTGTCGAAAAGGCAGTTCGGTGGATGGAAGAGTTCCGGGTAAATCAGTTGCCGGTAGTAAAAAACCGGCAGTATATGGGCATGATTACCGAAGACGATATTATTGAGAAAAACCTGTATGGCGTGGCGCTGAATACCCTGGAATTAGGCTATAAAGAAGCCTTTGTAATGCACTACCAGCATTTTTATACCGTAATGGAGGTAGCCATCCGGAACAAAGTACAGGTAGTACCCGTGCTGGATGAGCACCAGGAATTTTATGGCGTTATTACAGTAAACGATACCATTGCAGCCTTCGGGCAAATGTCGGGGTTACAAGGCCAGGGCGGCATATTGGTGCTAAGCATGAACGAGCGCGATTATTCTTTATCGGAAATTAGCCGGCACGTAGAAGAAAATAATGCGAAAATATTAAGCGCTTATGTGTCGCCGGACGAAATGGACGACTACAAAATAAAAGTAACCCTGCGCATCAACCGCACCGATTTAAACCGGATTATTGCTACCTTCGACCGTTTTGATTACCGGATAGTAGCCCAGTTTCAGGACGCAGACGAAGTAAAAGACGACCAGGACCGCTTGGATTTGCTGATGAAGTATTTAAATATTTAAGTTGCACCAACCCATCTCTGCCTAAATTTAGCCGCAGTCGCCTTAGCTGGTTCAAAAAATATTTAGAAATTTTCAGCCATTTGGGTAAAGGCACTGGCTACCACTAACCATGAAAATAGCACTTCTGGGAAAACCCTTTACCGAAAAACTGGTGCCTTACATGCAGGGCCTCATAGATGAGCTGATAGCCCACCAAACCCAGATTTTAATAGCAGAAGATTTTAAGGCTATTTTACAGGATACGATTAACCTGCCGCCCGATTTACAAACCTTTAAACGGGGCGATTCGTTAAGTGGCGTTAGTTTTATGCTGAGTATTGGCGGCGATGGCACTTTGCTGGACGCTATTACCTATGTAGGCCCCTTACAAATACCTATTCTGGGAATTAACACCGGGCGCTTGGGTTTCTTAGCTACCATACCGTACGACCAAATTTCAACCGCCATCGAAGCCTTGTATAAGGGCCATTATAGCATCGAAGATCGCTCCTTAATTAGGGCCGATACCGACCAGGAAGTATTTGGAGGCATAAATTTTGGTTTAAACGAGTTCTCCATCCTTAAAACCGATTCGTCTACCATGATTCTGGTGCATACTTATTTAGATGGCGAATATTTAAACTCTTATTGGGCCGATGGCTTAATTGTTGCCACACCTACCGGCTCTACCGGATATTCGCTTAGCTGCGGCGGGCCTTTATTGCACCCCCAAACTAACAATTTTGTGATTTCGCCCGTATGTCCTCATAACTTAAATGTAAGACCACTGGTAGTATCTGATAAAAGCGTAATCTCGTTTGAAGTAGAAGCCAGGAGTCATAATTTTTTAGCATCACTCGACTCACGCTCTAAACCAGTGGATGCATCGGTGCAAATAGCCGTACGACGGGAAAGTTTTAATGCCCGTTTGGTAAAAATATCGCAGGTAAATTTTTTAAATACTTTGCGCAATAAGCTTAATTGGGGGCTCGATAAACGTAATGTCGAATAAAAAAATTGGAATAATGAAATTTAGCTTTTTTAATATAGCATTTTGTTCCTAATTTAGCGCCTCGTGGGGTAAACCCTAATAGCATTAAAGATTTTAGTAATAAGTTCATTAACCGGTACAGTATGAAGAATTTTGTCGCACTATTTATTCTTGGCGTAATTTTATTCTCGCTGGTATCTTCCGATGCCGAAGCCCAGCGGTTTACAAAAAGAAGAAGATACGCCAGCATTGGGGTTAACTTAAACGCCATGAACTATTTCGGTGATATTGTTCCGGAAGCAGATTTTACCAGTTTACGTGTTAAATCTACCCGGCCCAATATTGGTATTGAGTACACTTACCGCATGTATCCGCGGTTCTCGGTGCGTGGTAACTTTTTCTGGGGCCGGATTACCGGCGATGACCGGAAAAGTGCTTCGCAGAACGAAGAAGAAAATATTCCGCGTTACAAGCGTAATTTAAATTTCCGGAACGATATAAAAGAATTAAGCGGCACCATGATTTTCGACTTGTACGAAAACCGGGGCGCTTATACCCGTCGTCCGGATTTTACCCCTTACGTTTTTGTAGGGTTAGCCGCGTTTCATCATAACCCCAAAGCCTACCACGGTGGCGGCCAGGATTTAGCCGAAGGTTATTACGAATTGCAACCATTAGGTACTGAAGGTCAGCAGGTTGGCGGTAACGGCTATCCAACTCCCTATAAAAGAATTCAGATTGCTATACCAGCCGGTATTGGTTTTCGTTATAAACTCGATCGGTTATGGGATTTAAGCTTTGAAATTGGCTGGCGCAAAACCTTCACCGATTATTTAGATGATGTTAGCGGCCAATACGCTTCTAAAGCTGATTTATTAGCAATGGGTGGCGAAAAAGGAAAAGCCTCCGCAATTTTATCTGATAGAAGCGCTCAGTCTGGTTTTCCGGGTGTTATTGCCGACCCAAGTGGTACGCCTTATGGCCATTTAAATGGATATGGCGTAAGAGGCGACCAACGGGGCGATGTAACCGACGACGATTGGTATATTATTACCGGGTTGCACCTGACCTATATTATGCCTGTCCGGACCCGTGGGCCTAAATTCAGGTAATAAGTTTAGCTACGGCTAGCTTATATATATTTAAACTAACCTATGATTCAAAACCGTTTAGTATTTACACTCCTTATTTGTACCATGCAAGTAGGGAGTGTTTTTTTTGCCACCAGGGCAATGGCCCAGTCAGAATCGTACCGCACCAGTGAGTTAGGAGTAGGGGTGGGGGCTACCACGTATAAAGGCGAAATATCACCAAACTATCGTTTTGCCAATAATCGCCCGGCCTTCAATATTTTTTACAAAAAAGATGTTTCGCAGGCTTTGGTGTTGCGGGGAGGATTGTTGCTGGGGTTAATGCGGGCAAAAGACGAAAATATTAACCGGCCTTTGAACCAGTACCGGCGCGCCGATATGAGAACCAACCTGATAGAGCTATCGGCGGGTATTGATTATAATTTTCTGAATTATTATGACCAGCGGCGGCGCATTCGCTGGACGCCTTACTTTTTCCTGAACGCTGCCGTTACCAATTACAATAACAAAGTAGTGTTGCAAAACAATACCATTAAGCCTTTCGAGAATGGTTTTGTGCTGGCTATTCCGTTAGGGATTGGGGTTAAATATGCTTTATCGCGGCACTGGAACCTGGGCTTAGAAGTAGGAGCCCGTAAAACCCTGCTAAAAGGTGGCGATAAGGTAGATTACCTGAAAAATAAAGAACACGAATCGAATCCGCCTGAAGAATTGCCTTTTACCAACCCTTACGACAAAGACTGGTATTATTACAGTGGGGTAAGTATTTCGTATACTTTTTATAAGCTTATCTGCCCCGACCCGTACCGGGGTAAAAGAAATTTACTGCAATAATCCTCCTTAGTAGACATAAAATAATCTGTTACTAGCGGGCAATAAGGCCCTTCCCAAAGCTAAAGAATTATAAATCCGCTAATTAAAACTAACAAAAGGTTTCGGGTGTTCTGAAAATTGGGCAGGTTTTTATAACTTGCAACGAAATTTTGTTTGGATGAACCTTCAGGAAAAAATTGATTTAAACAATTTGCCGAAGCATGTTGCCGTTATTATGGATGGTAACGGTAGGTGGGCAAAGAAAAAAGGTGGGCTTCGGATTTTTGGTCATCAGAATGCAATAACGGCCGTACGCGAAACGGTAGAGGCAGCAGCGGAACTCGGCATAGGTTATTTAACTTTATACGCTTTTTCCACGGAAAACTGGTCGAGGCCAAAACTAGAAGTAAATGCCTTGATGCAGTTGCTGGTAGCAACCATTCGGAAAGAGACTGAAACTTTAACCAAGAATAATATTAGATTAAAAGCTATTGGGGATTTAGATTCTTTGCCGGAAGCTTGCCGGAAAGAGTTAACCGAAGCCATGGCTCTAACGGAAACGAACACCCGGATGACTTTGGTGCTGGCGTTAAGTTACAGCGGCCGTTGGGATATTACCCAAGCTATAAAAGCCATTGGCCAGGATGTGGAAAGTGGTAAACTAGATATAAATAACATCCGGGAAACCACGGTCAGCAATTATTTGTCTACCCGTAACATGCCCGACCCCGAATTATTAATCCGTACGAGCGGTGAGCAACGCATTAGTAACTTTTTGTTGTGGCAACTGGCTTATGCAGAGTTATATATTACAGACTTATTGTGGCCTGATTTTCGGAAGCAACATTTTTATGAAGCGTTGCTCTCTTACCAGCGACGGGAAAGAAGATTTGGTAAAATAAGCGAACAACTTACGAAATAACGTTAAATGATTAAAAAAGTTATGTTGCTGTTAATCTTAACAGCAACAGTGCTTACTGCAGAAGCACAAGTAAATTTAAATCCTTCCGGCACTAATACCCCGTTGGATTATGCCAATCCTAAACGGTACCAGATTGGGGGCATTACGGTTAGCGGGGCCAAATACCTCGATCCTAATACGCTTATTTCTATTACGGGCCTTAAAATTGGCGACCCTATAACGGTACCCGGCGAAGATTTGGGCAAAGCCCTTAATCGTTTGTGGGACCAAGGCATTATTGGCGATGTGGAGGTTTATGTTACCAAAATAGAAGGCGAAAAAATATATCTCGATTTCTTCCTGACCGAACGTCCTCGTTTATCCAGGTTTGTGTTTAATGGCGTTAAAAAAGGCCAGGAAGATGAGTTAACCAAAAAGATAGACTTGATTCGTGGCCGGGTGGTAACCGATGCTTTAATGAACACCACTAAAAACGCGGTACAAAAATATTACCTGGAAAAAGGCTTCATGAACGCCAAGGTAAATATTATTCCTCGCCCAGACTCGGTATTGGCCAACAGCGTAGTGTTAAATATTAATGTAGATAGAGGCGATAAAGTTAAAATAGACGATATTACTTTTATTGGCAACGAAGCTATTCCGGATAAAAAGCTGCGAAGCAAAATGAAGAACACCAAAGAGAAGAAATTCTATAAAGTGCTCACCGCTTCTAAGTTTCAGCCTTCTAAGTTTGAAGATGATAAAAAAGCCGTAATCGATTATTATAACTCCCAAGGGTACCGCGATGCCGAAATTATTTCGGATTCGGTTTATAATACCTCAGAAGATCGGTTAGGGGTTCAACTGCGCATCAACGAAGGACAAAAATATTATTTCCGGAATATTACCTGGCGGGGTAATTATGTGTACGACGGAAAGCAACTGGCCAGTGTTTTAGGTATTGAGCGCGGCGATGCCTACAGTAAAGAACGTTTAGAAAAACGCCTGCAATACGATCCGGCTGGTGGCGTGGATATTTCGTCGTTGTACATGGACGACGGCTATTTGTTTTTCCGGGTAGATCCGGTTGAAGTAGCTGTGGAAGGCGACTCGATTGATATTGAAATGCGTATTTACGAAGGCGCACAAGCCCGGATTAAAGACGTAACCATTTCGGGTAATTCTAAAACCAGCGACCACGTGGTACTGCGCGAGCTTTATACGGTGCCCGGTCAAAAGTTCAGCCGTACCAATTTAATTAATTCGCAGCGGGAAATTGCCGGTTTAGGTTATTTCGACCCGGAACAAATTGGCATGAACCCAATTCCGAACGAAGCCGAAGGTACCGTAGACATTAAATATTCAGTAGTAGAAAAACCTAACGACCAGATTACCTTATCGGGTGGTTGGGGCGGACCTTACGGCCTGGTAGGTACAGTAGGGTTGGTGCTGAATAATTTCTCAGCGCGCAAAGCAACCGATTTCCGCAACTGGCGGCCTATCCCGAGCGGCGATGGTCAGCGGTTGGCTTTAAATATTCAGGCTAACGGTTTGCGTTACCAGTCTTATTCTTTATCGTTTACTGAGCCCTGGTTAGGTGGCCGCCGCCGGAACTCGTTTAGCGTAGGGGTTAACAAAACCATATCCAGAAGCATTACCGGCGATAACCGCGAGCAAGGAGCTATTGTTATTAATGGCGCCAGTATTAGCTTGGGTCGTCGTTTGCGCAAACCCGATAATAATTTCTCATTATCGCACTCGCTTAGTTATAACCAATATATTACCAGCGGCGATTTTATTAATTATTACCAGTTTGGTTCTTCCGACCCAAATGCCACCCAAGCTTCAGCCAACAGTATTTCGTTTATAAATACCTTATCGCGCAGCAGCTTAGACCAGTTAACTTTCCCAAGACGTGGTTCATCGCTGAGCTTAAGCCTGAACGTAACACCACCTTACTCCCGCTTATCCGAAAATTTCGACAAGAACAAGTGGATAGAGTTTCATAAGTGGATGTTTGATGCTTCGTGGTTTACGCCGTTATCTGCCGGTGGTAAGTTTGTCTTGAACACCCGGGCGCACTTTGGTTTCCTGAATACTTTTAGTGATAAACGCGATGTAGGACCTTTTGAGCGCTTTAAATTAGGTGGTTCTGGTATGGGGGTTGGTAACTTTATTGTGGGTACCGAGTTTGTGGGTTTACGTGGTTACGAAGACCAGTCAGTATCGCCGGTTGATCCGAAGACTGGCCAGAATACCGGTGGTATTGCGTTTACCAAGTATGTGGCCGAGGCACGCTTCCTGGTATCGCCAAATCCGGCGGCTACAGTGTTTGTGCTGGGCTTTGCCGAAGCTGGTAATAACTTTGCTTCTTACCGCAATTACAATCCATTTAAATTATACCGGTCGGCGGGGGTTGGTGCCCGTATATTTATGTCGGCGTTTGGTTTACTTGGCTTCGATTATGGTATACCTTTTGATACATACCCAGGAAGTGAGAAGAAAGGACAGTTCCACTTTATGATTGGCCAGCAAATAAGATAGTTAAGAATAAATTGTTTTGCCTCCTTTTTTGTTCTTCATAAATCAATAGGAAAGTGGTGGCAAAACTGGACTGATTATTGCAAGATTTAAAATAATTAGGCTTAAAAGGAACTGATTGCCCTTAATACTTGCTTTAAGGCGAAGGCAATTTTGAATAAAATGAAAAAGGTAGTATTTTTAGTTCTGAGCTTACTATTATTGGGGCAAGCGAGTTATGCCCAGAAGTTTGGCTACGTTGATTCAGAATTTATTCTAAGCAAAATGCCTGCTTTTGCCGCTGCTCAGAAAGAAGTAGATAAACTCGCGGAAAACTGGCAGCGTGATATCGAGACCCGGTATAAGGAAATAGATAAGCTGCACAAAAGTTACCAGGCTGAAGAAGTGCTGCTAACCGAAGAAATGAAGAAGAAGCGGCAAAATGAAATTGCGGCGCAAGAGCAGGAAGTAAAAGAGTACCAGAAAAGAATATTTGGTTTTGAAGGACTATTGTTCCGGAAACGCCAGGAATTGATTAAACCGGTGCAGGATGAAGTTTACGATGCCATCGAAAAAGTTGCCAAGCAGCGGCAGCTGCAGATTGTTTTTGACAAATCGGGGGCTTTGGTAATGCTGTATACAAATCCGGTACATGATTATACCGAGTATGTACTGGAAGCATTAGGTCTTGCTTCGCCGGAAAAAAATGCACCGGGTACAGATAAGCCAACGGTAAACGCTAATGATACGCCGGGTGCTGCAACCCAGCCCGACGATATGGCAGAAGAAAATGCCGTGCAACCGGGCGGGACCAACCGGAAGCCAGCAGCTAGTAAAGCACAACCTAATAGTAAAACACAAAACAAAAAAAAGTAACACAAACGTAATTATTTAAGCAATGAACAAATTTAAAGTTTTAGTGGCAGTAGCATTTCTAACGGCTGTGAGTATTTTCTCCTCGCACGCGCAAACCCCTGCCTCTCTCAAAATTGGATATACCAATGTAGAGTATATCCTGGCGCTGATGCCGGAAGCTAAACGTATTGAATCGGACCTGAAAGCTTATAGTACCCAGTTAGAGTCTCAGTTACAGGCAAAATATAAGGAGTTCGAAACCAAAGGCGAAGCTTACCAAAAAGGTGCTTCTACCATGACCGAAGTTATCCGGGCCGACAAAGAAAAAGAATTAATGAACCTGCGAACTTCTATTGAAGAATTTCAGAAAAATGCAGAAGTTTCGTTGCAGAAAAAGCAGCAATCTTTGTTAGAGCCGGCTTACAAAAAAATGCAGCAAGCCATTGACGAAGTAGCTAAAGATAATGGTTATACCTATGTGTTTAACTCTGATGCCGGTTACGGAACCAACGCTATTTTATTACATGCTCCCGAAGATGGTAATATTTCTGACTTAGTGTTAAAGAAAATGGGCGTTACACCTCCGGCTAAAGGTACGGCTGGTAACACCACCACTTCACCAGCTGCTAATAATACTACAGCCCCTAAGGCTACTACTCCTAGCCTGAACACTAAACCAGCTACAACTACTAAGAAGAAAAAATAATTTGTTTTTAGTTTAAGCAAAAGCCGATGTGTGAACCACATCGGCTTTTCTTTTTTAATGTAGTTTTGTGTTACCTAATATTCTAAAAATTTACGCTTGCAACGTAAAGTTTTCAGCCATTCAGAAGGTTATCTATGGATACAGAAAATATTGATATTATTCCTGACTCAGAAGAACTCTACGAGCACCACCGCATTGTAGTAGATAAAGGCCAGGCCTTGCTCCGGATAGATAAATTCCTGATGGACAGATTGCCTAATGTAACCCGCAACAAATTGCAAACGGCTATTAAAGCAGAAACGGTACAAGTAAATAATGAGCCGGTTAAAGTTAGTTATAAAGTAAAGCCGTTCGATATAATTACCATAACCTTACCCGATCCGCCCCGCGACACGGATATAGTACCGGAAAATATTCCTTTAAATATTGTTTACGAAGATGATGCGTTGTTATTGGTAAATAAACCGGCCGGCATGGTGGTGCATCCTGCTTATAGCAACTGGACCGGTACTTTGGTGAATGGTTTAACCTATTATCTGCAAAATTTGCCTACTACCCGCAACGGCGAAGGTCGCCCGGGATTAGTACACCGCATAGACAAAGATACCTCTGGTTTATTAGTAATAGCCAAAACAGACTTAGCTATGGCTTATCTGGCCCGTCAGTTTTATAACCATAGTATTGAGCGTACTTATTATGCTTTAATCTGGGGTGTACCTAAAGAGAGCCAAGGCACTATTACGGGGCACGTAGGCCGGAGTTTTAAAGACCGCAAGGTAATGGCTGTATATCCGAATGGTGAGCAGGGGAAACACGCTGTTACGCATTATAAGGTATTAAAATCTTTTGGCTACGTTTCTTTAGTGCAATGCAACCTGGAAACCGGTCGGACACACCAAATTCGAGCGCACATGAAATTTTTAGGGCATCCGCTGTTTGGCGATGCTACTTACGGTGGTACCCAAATTCATTACGGTAAACAAACTGCTTCTTTCAAGGCTTTTGTGCAAAATGCTTTCAATATTATACCGCGGCAGGCGCTTCACGCCAAATCATTAGGGTTTGTGCATCCGGTAAGCCATCATTTTATGCAATTTAATTCTGAGCTTCCCGATGACTTTGTACAAGTATTAAATAAATGGGAGTTGTTTGCAGATCAAGAATAAATATTGCTTTTGAAGCCATTATAATGTAAGCACTTATTCCCTTACGTTCGCCCAATATTTTTAGAACATTAACCTTTTACTTAAGCTTCTTTATGCTACTAAAAGGCACTTGTTTTGGTATGTTTAGGAATATTAGCACAGCTGGTTATTAACTTTTAAAGCTGGTAAGTATTTCTGTTTAGAACAGGTTATGGTAATAATGTTGGTTTTATTACCGCTAATTCTAAAGCTTTTGCCTGAGATGTCGGTGAATTTGTAACAAAGACAATGGTTTACTTCAGTATAAAATATTCAACTGCTTCTTTTATCAGGATTTTGCTTTCACTTGTTTTAAATTTATTTAAAGGCCAAAATAAAAGGGCTGCTTTATACAAGCAGCCCTTCTATTTAATTGCATGAAGAATAATTATCTTCTGGCACCTTTGCTAATAGCATCCAGGTTAGCTATACCAGTTTTGGCTTCTTTGTTAGCTGGGTCCAGTTTTAAAACATCTTGCCAATATTTACGGGCAGTAGCATAATCTTTTCCTTTATAAGCATAAAAACCTAAGAGGTAGTTTGCCGGAACCAAGTAACCCTTATAAGACTGAACTTTAGAAGGATCTTGGTTTACTACTTTAATAAATTCTTCATAAAGTGGTTTGGCATCACCAGATTTATCGGTGTCTTTTTCATCGGCAATCCGGGCTCTTTGGAAAAGACCATGGGCGTAAGTTGGATTAGCTTTCAGAACAATGCTATATAAGCTATCAGCTTCGTCAAATTGCTGATTGGCAAAATAAGCATCTGCCAGTCTTACGTTATAAACGTTTAAGTTTTTTGGCTGAGCTGCTATTATTTTGGTATACAATGAAATAGCTTTTGCATAGTCTTTCTGCTTCACGTAGAAAGAGGCAATGTCATCCATCAGTTCCACATTAGTCGCATCCATAGCCAAAGCTTTGTCGAAGTTGGCTTGCGCTTCAGCGGCTTTATCGCCGGCGGCCAGCATACGGCCGTAGTAAGCATAGTCCGAAGCAAGTACTTTCGCAGGATCAGCTACTTTAAAGTAGTTTTCCATAGCAGTTAAAGCTTCAGCATTTTTTTCAGTTTCGTACAAAGAGTAAGCCATAACCCGGTTCATTACTGCATTTTTAGGGTCACGGGCCAGTACTTCTTGGGCTTCTTTTATAGTACCAGCATAATCTTTGGTTAAGAAAAGAAATGAAGCATATTTAGCGCGGGTATCAGGCGTATTCTCCGACATGGAAATATATTTACGCATGTTTTCGAGGGCCTGGTCGTATTTACCGGCGAAATAATACATTTCGGCTAATTCGCGGTAAGCGGGTGCATAATTAGCATCGGCTGTTATAGCAGCTTGTAAAGCAGTTTGGGCTTCGTTGAAGTTACGGGAACGTACATAAAGCTGACCTCTTTTAAAATGAGCTTTAGCGTTTTTGCTATCTATCTGCAATGCCCGGTCGTAAGCGGTCATGGCTGGGCCACCGCCGTTTGGCTGCAGTTGCTGCACATCACCCATAACAATAAATATTTCCGGATCTTTGTTTTTAGCCAGCTCATTTGCTTTGTTCAAGTAGTCCAAAGCTTTGGTAACATCTTTTACATTGGCATCGGCGTAGGCTTGGCCAATTAACTTATAAATCTGAGGGTCTTTTTTCTTCGCCTTTACCGCATCTTCAAATTTACTTTCGGCTTCACTCATGTTGCCTTTCAGTAAAGCGGCTTTACCGGCGGCTACCATACTAATAGCAGACTTGGCATTCATGCCGGCTGCCTGATTTAAAATCATGGTAGCGGAATCCGTTTTACCTGCTCTTAAGTAAGCATCAGCTAAATAAAGAGATGCTTCTTCATTGTTAGATTTACTTAAGCTCTGCAGGGTCCTTGTTGCTTCTTTGTAGCGCTCTAAATCTGTTGCGCGTTGTCCGTCTTTCACCGACTGCGAAAAAGCAGTAGTTGTTGCGAAAGAGGCGCCAATCACAAGGACGTATTTCCAGTTCTTAATCATTGGTTTTTATTTTAAGTTGTTAGTAATTAAAAATTGTTTTGGTTACTCCCTAATATTTACCAGCCTTATGGGCATTGTGGCTGGTACCAAGCCAGATTTTAAAAATATACGTTGCCCTTTGTCTCCGGCTACAAATGATGCAAAACCTGTGCCAAGACCTGCTCTGGCTTCGCGGCTTATTATATATAAGTCCCGGCGAAGCGGATAAGTTCCTGCCGCCAAGTATCCCTGAAAAGGTTGGTAATACGTATCTGGTTCGGTTGGGTTATTTTTGCGCCCAACGGCCACTACTTTTATTTTTTTCAAAAAGCCAATTGCGGTAGAATCATCAAAATCACTTATCCAGTTTACGCCAATTACGCCAATTGCATTCGGATTGTTGGCTACATAATCTACCAATGCCGGGTTAGATTTTGAAGCAGAGGCTTTTGCCGGCAAAGGCTGTTTCTGATTTATAGAATCAATAACGTACCGGGCCGTGCTGGAATTGTTATTATCAAAAACTATTGTAATATCATTTAGTTTTGATTTCGGATTTATTTCTTTCCAGGAAGTTACTTTACCGGTAAATATATCTTTTAGCTGCGGAATAGCCAAAAGCGTGTCGGTATTTTCGGGATGCACAATTAAAGCTACACCATCTATAGCTACTTTATTTACGCGGGGAGTAATCTTTATTTTTTTAAAGTACTCCATTTCGGATGGCGTAAGTTGGCGGGCAATAATGGCCAGGCGAGCACTATCCTGCAATAAATCTTTTATTACTTCACCTTCTGACCTGTAAGCAGCAGTAACCTTTGCATATTTGTACAATTTTTGAAAGGTATAAACGTGCGAATCAATAATAGGTGCAAATGATTCGTCTACACTTATTTTCATTTTGCCGGAAGTAGGCGTATCGCTAATTTCGCCGGATCTGTTACACGCCGCAATACCGGTACACAGGAAAATTGCCCAGAAAAAAAGATTAAAGCGGTTATTCATTTTCTTAGTACGTAAAGTTGCAAGTGTAAATTGGATAAACCTAATCAGATTATTATGTTTTAGTTATTTTATCTCTCCTTTTACAAACCGGCTAATTGGGTTATACGATAATTGTTAAATTTCGCCTAAGTTCAATTCAAACTTACTACTTGCCGGTAGGTTGCTTTGGCTAATTTAATCATTGCGCCCAGCAGATTCGTTTCCTTTAAAGTAGCGTTGGTAAGTGCGATAAAAGCGATATAAACCATATACTATTAACATCACGCCAACGCCTATTTTAGCCACAGGGTCTAAAGCTATTTGCTCTGGTGAGGAAAGTAGCAGGTATAAGCCAAGGGCCGGGTACGCAAATGTCATTAGGAGTGAAAAGTATTTTAATACCTTTTGAGCAGTGGTCTCGGATTTCTTTTCAAAGTTTTCCCTCATTTTATATTCTCTTCATAATAATGATTAAAAAAGCGGTTTATTCCATAAATCAACGCTAACAAAAAATATTTGTGGTAAAAGGTTGCTAATGGGTAATAAAAAAACCGAAGTAGTAAAACTTCGGTTTTTTTATTTTATAAGCTGGTTTTGTTATTGTAAACCAAAACGAACAGGTAAGGTGTAGCGGAAACTTACTGGTCTGCCGTTCTGCTTAGCAGGGGCAAACTTAGGCATCATTTTCACAACACGCATGGCTTCTTCGTCGGTTCCGCCACCCAGTTTTTTAACTACTTGCACATCCGATATTTCGCCTTCGCGGTTTACCACAAATTGTACCACAACTAAACCTTCCAAACCATTCCGTAAAGCAGCTGGTGGGTATTTCAGGTTCTTTTTGATAAACTTGTTCAGCTCGCTTTCACCACCCGGGAAAGATGGCTGCTGCTCCACAAAGGTAAAGATCTTATCTTCTACCACTTCACCTACTTCGCTAGGTGCTTCAACTACGGTTAATACCTCTTCTTTGGTATTACCTTCAACCGTTGCAGTAGAGATTACCACATCTTCCAGTTCCTTCTGATCCGGAATTTTCTCTTCCTTACGTACCTCTTCGTCTTTTTTAATAACCGGAGGAGTAAATTTTACCGTTGATACCACTGGTGGTGGCGGTGGCGGCAAATCAGGTGGTGGTGGCGGTGGTGGTTTGTTCTCTAAAGCCGGCGGCTCTGTTAACTCTACTACTCTTTCTTCTTGTAAAACTACTTCTTCTTCATCGCCACCTAGCAGGTTGGCTATAAGAGGAGCGCTTATGAAAAGAATGAAAATAGCAATAGCAATAAATGTAGCAATGGTTACGTGTTTATTGTAAATCTTGCGAAGAAAATAAGCACCGTAAGCCTTGTTCCGCGTCTCAAAGACAATGTCGTTTAGCGACGCGGTTGAGTAATCAAGTTTAGTTTCCATTTCTTACTTTCCTTCTGCTTTTGCTTGTTCTACTAACTTTTCATCCCGCGGGTCCACATCCACAATCGCATACTTATTAGATTCGGTTATATTCATTTCATCAAGCAAATCTACTAAGTTCTTGTAGCGAGCTTTTTCCATGGGTTTAATCAAAACTACTAAGTCTGGATTACTTTTACGATCAAGTAATATCTTGCGGATACCATTTGCCGCATAAGTTGTTGTTTGAACGCCTGGTGCGGTTGGTGCATCAGGTAAGCCGGCGTACCAGTAAATTTTGTCGTTCTCACCCAATAACAAGGTAAGTGCATTAGAAGCTTTTAACTCCGACTGCTCTTCCTGGGTTTTAGGCTTGACCGGCATACTGATTTCCATCGTCTGTGGCTTAGCGAACGTTGTGGTAAGAATGAAGAAGGTCAGGAGAAGGAAACCCAAATCCACCATAGGTGTCATGTCTATTTTGGTTGATTGCTTCTTCGCCCTTTTCTTTCCGCCTTTACCGCCACCGCCGCCTTTTTCTTGTATTTCTGCCATTTTCTTGCGGTTTAAATTCTAGGTTTTGCTTCCATATCGGTAATCAGGTTAAACCGGTTTACCTTTTTGTCTTGCAACGTTTTAATTACTTTCTTAATAGTAGGCACATCAGCATCGCTATCTCCTTTAATGGCAATTCTAACTTTAGGATTAGATAATCGGGTCTGATAAATCCAGTCACCAAGTTCATTGTTTAGAGAGTCGGCCGGTATACCAGGTTGATTAATATTTTTAACCTGGCTTTCGGATGCGTTTAATACTTGCTTCAGATTGGCTATAGGCACCCCGAAACTTGCGGTATTCGAGAACTTTGCCTTTTCAGCTTCTGTGAAAGCAATGTTGTATTTCGCTGACATTTTATCAATTAATTCCCGCTTGGTATGTTGCCCTTCTACTCCGTAAAAAATCCGGCCGTTTTTATCTACCGTAATGGTAAGAATATCAGATTCCGGTAGTTTAATATCAGATGTAGAAGAAGGCGTATCTACCACAACAACTTCTTCAGGCGCAAATTTTGAAATCAGCATGAAGAAAGTTACCAGCAGGAAGGCCAAGTCCACCATGGGTGTCATATCCAGTGAGGGCTTGGCTCTGTGCGGTTTTACTTTTGGCATTTACTTTTCTTTAAAAATTTTAAAACTAAACGTTAGCCGTGCGGTGTGTTGTATTACCAACGTTATCGTGCTCGGCAGCAAATGTTTGAATGATACTGAAACCGGCTTCGTCGATGCTATAAGTAAGGGCATCAATTTTGCTGGTAAAGTAGTTGTAAGCAATAATAGCCAGGGTAGAACCAATAATACCAAGAGCTGTGTTAATCAAGGCTTCAGAGATACCGTTGGCGAGTGCTACTGCATCCGGAGAACCGGCAGTTGCAAGAGCCGCGAACGCTTTAATCATACCAAGTACTGTACCAATCAAACCAACCAGCGTAGAGATAGAAGCAATGGTTGAAATAATAACCAGGTTCTTTTCTAACATTGGTAATTCCAGGGCAGTAGATTCTTCAATTTCTTTCTGAATAGCCAGAATTTTTTGGTCTTTAGGTAATTCGCGGTCCAGTTCCATTTCTTTGTATTTGCCTAAACCAGCCTTAACTACGTTAGCTACCGAACCTTTTTGAACATCACATGCAGCAATAGCGCCATTAATATCTTTTTGGTTTAATTTCTGACGGATAGTACGTACAAATTGCTCGATACCTTTGGTGCCTTTGGCTTTGCTGATAGTTAAGAAACGCTCAATAGCAAATACCAAAACCATTAGGTTAAGCGAAATTAACATAGGTACAATAATACCACCTTTATATACTACGCCTAAATAGTTACCTGGCAGCGGGTGATTTTCCGGATTACCACCTTCGAAGTTAGCAGGGTTGCCTAATATAAACATGTAAATTAAAAACGAAACCACAATTGCTACTGGAATAACAATACTGGCAAAAACAGAACCCGCTTTACCATCAGATTTATCAGTTGCGGTATTAACTGCTGGTTTTGGAGCATTGGTACTTACTACATTCTTTCTTTCCATTGTTGTTGTAAATTTAAAGTTTAGTTGTTTGTGTTTGGGTTTTTAAAATTTTAATTATCCTGCTGTAAAGTTGTTAAAATGTGTTTTTATTAATCTTTGGTTGAACTAATAATTAATCAATGTTTATGCAAATATGTAAAATGGATTGAAATTTCAAAGCGGTTAATCGTATAAATATGCTTTTTTTACATTATTTGGTTTATCATTCTTCTTTACAAACCTAATTAAAATCAAATATCCCACAAAACACCACCTTTTACGTTTTCATTCATTGTTTAATAAATATAGAAGGTTTCTAGTATTTAACTAATAAACTTAGATGTTTGTTAGTAAATGATTGAACTTGATGGAAAATTTTTATAAAATTTGTAAGTTATCCAAAGAAAATATTTTTCTGATTGGAGTTAAACAAGTATTTATAAAAATATTTTTTGCGAAAATGGTCTCCAAAATGGGGTACTTGGCAGATTAACAAGCGTTTATATAGCAAATAATAAACCTATATTAATATTGCTTTGCTCTTTCCCAATAAACATCCATTTCGGCCAACGACATGGTCGCTAAATTTTTTCCTTCTTTCGCCGATTCTTCTTCCATGTACTGAAAACGTTTGATAAACTTTAAATTCGTTTTCTCCAGCGCTTCTTCGGGGTTAATCTGGATAAAGCGGGCAAAGTTGACAAGCGAAAACAGTAAATCGCCAAATTCACCTGTTGCTTTCTCTAAATCTACCTGGTTTAAATCGGGTTGGTTAAATTCGGACTCAAACTCTTGGAGTTCCTCCTGCACTTTTTGCCAAACCTGTTCTTTTTCTTCCCAGTCGAAACCTGCGCCGCGGGCTTTTTCCTGAATACGCATGGCTTTTACCAATGCGGGCAACGAAACCGGAACGCCCCCCAATACCGATTTATTACCTTCTTTTATTTTAAGTTTTTCCCAGTTTTGTTTTACCTCCTCGTCTGTATTTGCTTGTGTATTGCCGTAAATATGCGGGTGCCGGAATACCAGTTTATCGCATAAAGTATTTAGCACCTCGGCCAAATTAAACGTGTTTGTTTCGGAAGCAATCTTGGCGTAAAACACCAGGTGCAACATTACATCGCCTATTTCTTTTTTCAGGTCCTGCATATCGTCGCGTATAATAGCATCCGAAAGCTCGTAGGTTTCTTCAATGGTTAAATGCCGCAGGCTGGCTATGGTTTGTTTCCGGTCCCAGGGGCATTTCTCCCGCAGGTCATCCATAATATCCAAAAGCCGGTTAAAGGCCTGCAACTGATTTGCTCTTACTGCGTCTTTCTTTTCTTCAGTTTGTTCCATTGTTTATAAATTACATTACAGCGGCACTATTTTGTTACCAGGTTTAGCTAACGTTATAAATTACCGCATTGGTGCAATTTATACTATTAAGATGCAGGGCTTCTGAAATTCCATAAAACTTTTCTAAATATTTATTTAAAACTGCTGGGGCTCCCGGTTTATTCTGGCAGGTCTGGCACTGTAGCGGCGTATCGGTAAATTTTTCTCTTAATCTTAATATTCTATTAAGTACTTTTGCACAAAAATTAACAAGTAAAGTGGCTTTAATAAAATCTATATCAGGCATACGCGGTACTATTGGCGGAAAAGCCGGCGAGGCATTAACCCCTTTGGATGTTGTGAAATTTACGGCGGCTTACGGCACCTGGATATTGCAGTCTAACCAAAACAGCACGGTGGTAGTAGGGCGCGATGCCCGTATTTCCGGCGACATGATTAATAAGCTGGTTTGTGCTACCTTGCAGGGCCTGGGCATTAATGTAATTGACGTGGGTTTATCTACCACCCCCACTGTAGAAATGACCGTGCCCGCCGAGAATGCTGCCGGCGGTATAATTTTAACGGCCAGCCATAATCCCCGGCAATGGAATGCCTTAAAATTATTAAATAATAAAGGCGAATTTATTTCTGATTCGGAAGGTAAACTTTTGCTGCAACTAGCCGAACAAGAAGCTTTTGATTTTGCCCCGGTAAGTAAATTAGGTACGTATACCCAGAATCAAGATGCTATGCAGCGGCATATTAACGCCATCTTAGATTTACCGCTGGTAGATGTAGAAGCCATTAAAGCCCGGGATTTTAAAATAGTTATTGATGCGGTAAACTCTACGGGAGGCATTGCCGTGCCAATGTTATTGGAAGCCTTAGGCGTTACCCAAATAGAAAAGTTATATTGCGAACCGGATGGCAACTTCCCGCATAACCCGGAACCGTTACCCGAGAACCTCCACGAAATTTCTAAATTAATAGAAAAGGGCCGGTTTGATCTGGGTATTGTAGTAGATCCGGATGTAGACCGGCTAGCTTTAGTTTGCGAAGACGGCAGCATGTTTGGCGAAGAATATACCTTAGTGGCCGTGGCCGACTATGTACTGCAGCACACCAAAGGTAATACTGTTTCTAACTTATCGTCTACGCGGGCTTTGCGCGATGTAACCGAAAAAGCTGGTGGGAAATACGCCGCCGCGGCGGTAGGCGAGGTAAACGTAGTGAACATGATGAAAGAACAGCAGGCAGTAATTGGCGGCGAAGGTAACGGCGGCGTAATTTACCCGGAGTTACACTACGGCCGCGATGCCCTGGCGGGTATTGCCCTGTTCCTGACGCACCTGGCCAAGTCCGGATTAACTACCAGCCGTTTAAGAAATACTTATCCTAATTACTACATCTCTAAAAATAAGATAGAATTAACCCCCGATATAAACGTGGACGATGTGTTGGTGAAAGTGCAAAAGAAGTACGCCAAACAGCCCATTAATACCATTGACGGTGTTAAAATAGAGTTCAACAAAGAGTGGGTACATCTGCGGAAATCAAACACCGAGCCCATTATCCGGATTTATGCCGAATCGGATGCCATTGCCACCGCCGATCACTTAGCCAATAAAATTATTGCCGATATAAAAGAGATTATTAATAATTAAATCGAGTTAGGAGTTAAGCGTTAAATTAACTGCAAGTAAGAATATCGAATATTATAGAAATTTTACTTAGTAATCTTCTTATTCCTAATACTGTTCCTTATTACAATAAGAATAACTTTTAACTCATAACTCTCAACTTTTAACTAACATATGCAGGTTTATCTCGATAATGCTGCTACTACGCCCCTGGATAAAGAGGTGTTTGAAGCCATGGCGCCGTACCTACTGGAGCATTTCGGGAATCCGTCGTCTATTCATACCCACGGCCGGCAGGCTAGGTCTGCTATAGAAAAAGCCCGGAAAACCATTGCAAATTTATTAAATACATCGCCGGCCGAAATATTTTTTACTTCCGGTGGCACCGAAGCCGATAATGCGGCTATTTTTAGTACCGTGCGCAGTTTAGGTATAAAACACGCCATTAGTTCGCCGCTGGAACATCACGCGGTATTGCACTCTTTAGAGGCTTTGCAAAAAAATGGTGAACTGGAACTAACTTTTGTTGACCATAACGAAAAAGGCGGGCTAGACCTGGAGCACCTGGAGCAATTATTAGCCGAACGGCCCATAACGCTGGTTTCTATCATGCACGGCAACAACGAAATCGGGAATATCAACGATATTCAGGTTATTGGGGAAATCTGTAAAAAGTACGGGGCCATCTTTCATTCCGATACCGTGCAAACCATGGGACATTACCGCCACGATTTGCAGAAACTACCGGTTCATTTTATAGTGGGTTCGGCGCATAAATTTCACGGCCCCAAAGGAGTTGGATTTATTTACAGCAATGCCGGCGTTAAAGTAGCGCCGCTCATCCATGGCGGCGCGCAGGAACGTAACATGCGGGGCGGCACCGAAAATGTGTACGGTATTATTGGTTTGGCCAAAGCCCTGGAAATTGCTCACCGCGACATGGCCGAACAGCAAAAATATATTCAGGGCTTGAAAAACCGGTTAATTTCTAAATTACTAGAAAATGTACCGGATGTGCAGTTTAATGGTTACTCGGCCGAAGGTGATAAAAGCTTGTATACCGTTTTAAACGTGAGTTTGCCGCCTTCATCCATCAACGAAATGCTGCTTTTTAATCTCGATATAAATAAAATATCGGTTTCGGGCGGCAGCGCCTGTACCAGCGGCTCTAATATTGGCTCGCACGTATTACAAGCCATTGGTTCCGACCCGGATCGTGGCGCTATTCGGTTTTCGATGAGCAAATATAATACCCCCGAAGAAATAGATTACGTAGTAGAAAAACTGGCAAAAACGTATAAAAAGGTAACTGGTTAATAACTAGTTAGCGTATAAGCAAGCCTGTTCTTAACCCGGACAGGCTTTTTCATTTTTAATTTATTATGCAGCCTTGTGGCACATCTTAATTTTATGGCAAATATAGGTACGGATATTAGTAGAGCGGCGGAATTACTAAGCCAAGGAGAACTGGTAGCTATTCCGACTGAAACAGTTTATGGTTTGGCAGCAAATGCTTATACCGAAGCCGCTGTTTTAAAAATATTTGAAGCAAAGAACCGACCTTCTTTTGATCCGCTGATTGTTCATACCCACAGCATCCAAAACTTTACCCAAATAGCCACCAATATTCCGGATTTAGCCTACCGCTTAGCCGAAGCTTTTATGCCGGGGCCGCTGACGCTAATATTGCCCCGAGCTGCTCAGGTACCATTTCTGGTAACTTCAGGCCATGATTCGGTGGGGGTACGTATTCCCAATCATGCGCTTACGCTAAGTCTGTTAAAAGAATTGCCTTTTCCGGTAGCTGCGCCCAGTGCCAATCCGTTTGGGTACGTAAGCCCGACCACCGCCCAGCATGTAAACCAGCAATTAGGCAATAGAATTCCTTATATTCTGGATGGTGGGGCTTGCCAGGTAGGCATCGAATCTACCATTATTAGCTTTGCCGATGGCGAACCCGAAATATTGCGCTTGGGTGGTTTGGCCTTAGAAGAAATTGAAAAAGTATTAGGCAAACCAATCCTGCGGGTAAAAACCTCTAGTTCTAACCCGCAGGCACCGGGTATGCTCAGCAGCCATTATGCCCCGCGCAAAAAAGTTATGCTGGGCAATATTAACCAGTTGCTGCAAACCCATGAACCAGGTAAAGTAGGTATTCTTTCTTTTTCCGAAACTTTTGCCCAGGTACCACCGGCGCAGCAGGTACAATTATCGGTTACCGGTGATGTATACGAAGCCGCCCGTAACCTTTTTTCCGGACTCCGGTATCTGGATGCGCAACCAGTAGACTTAATTTTAGCGGAGTTGGTACCAGAAAATGGTCTGGGCCGAGCCGTAAACGATCGGTTACGCCGCGCTGCTTTTTAACTTTAAGGCGAGAAGTTGAATATTTTAGTTATCAATGTAAATATTTAGGAGTAACCCTAAATCTTAATTTGCTTATAAGGTCTATTGCCGAAGAGAAATATTACAGCTATTTAAAACATGAAAAGTATTGCGGTATTTTGTGGGGCGAATAATGGAAATAACCCGGTGTATGCGGTGGCAGCAAAAGCTTTTGGCCAATTACTGGCCCGGGAATCTATAACGCTGGTTTTTGGCGGCGGCAAAGTAGGGCTAATGGGCGTTATCGCCGATAGTGTGCTGGCCGCGGGCGGTTCTGCCATTGGGGTTATTCCGCAAAGCCTGGTAGCCCGGGAGGTAGCCCACAATAACCTGACACAGTTGCACGTGGTAGAAACCATGCACGAACGCAAAGCTTTAATGGCTAGCCTATCGGATGGATTTGTAGCTATGCCCGGTGGCCTGGGAACTTTTGATGAGATATGCGAAATTATTACCTGGAACCAGTTGGGAATTCTGGTAAAACCCTGTGCTTTCTTGAATATTAATAGCTATTTTAATCCGTTGCTCCAAATGTTTGATACCTGCGTAGCCGAAGGTTTTCTGCGGCAGGAGCGCCGCGATAGCCTGATTGTGGAAGAAGACGGCGCAGCATTATTAAAAAAGCTTCGGCAATATGAGCCCCTGATTACCGACAAATGGACGGACCTGAAAAAGATCTAAATTCAAAATTTTGTTGCCGGTTTTAACGCCAAATATCCTTTCTTGCTTGGCTCCGACGATGAAAACGATTGGTCGGATATATTTAACAATTAAAGCAGCAAACTTCGGGTAAAACAAATGCGGCGGGTTTTACCCGCCGCAAATCTATACCTGTTTAATTCCGGAGTACCATTTGCTTTACCGCTTCTACCCACATCGGATGCGTGTTCAGGCTTTCCACCAATTGCCAGTGCTCGCCGCCGGCCTGTTCAAACAGCTCTTTAAATTCCTGGCCCACTTCAATGGTGGTTTCGAGGCAATCGGCCACAAAAGCCGGGCTATAGGCCAGCACGTTTTTAATGCCTCTGCCTGGTAAATCTTTTAATATTTCGTCGGTGTAAGGTTTCAACCACGGGTCCTTTCCTAACCGCGACTGAAAAGCAACGGTATATTGGTCTTCGGCTAGACCTAATTCTTTGGCCAGCAACCGAGAGGTTTCGAAACACTGCGCCCGGTAACAGTAGCGGTTTAATTTGTGGTAAGTGTTACAACAGGTACCCAGTTTGCAATAATTTCGGGTGCTGCCTTTTAAAATATGTCGCTCGGGTAAGCCATGGTAACTAAAAACTACGTGGTCGTACTTTCTGGCTTCTAAATGTTTGCGGCCAATCTCGGCAAAAGCTTTAATAAATAAAGGATCGTCGCAGAAAGTGCTGATGAAGTTAATGCTGGGTACAATCCACCAATCTTTTACAATTTCCATTACCATGTCGTGCGAAGTACCGGTAGAAGCCGAGGCATATTGCGGATAAAGCGGCAGCACAATAATGCGTTCTACCTGCTGGTTGCGAAGTTCGTCTAAAGCACTTTTAATGCTGGGGCTTTGGTAGCGCATACCCAAGGTTACCAGGTAGCGGTCGCCGAGTTCTTTTTGCAATAAATCGCGCAGGTCGTGGCCGTAGTATAAAAGCGGCGAGCCGCGGTCGTCCCATAATTGTTTGTAAACTTTTGCCGATTTTGGTGCCCGAAACGGGGCAATAATGCCATTTATTAAAATATAGCGCTGCACGGCCGGTATATCAATTACCCGTTTATCCATTAAAAATTCGCGCAAATATTTACGCACATCCGGAGTTTCGGGGGTGTCGGGAGTACCCAGATTTATTAATAAAACGCCAATTTTTCCGAGCGAGGAAGTAGCCATAATTAACTTTAAAATAAGAATGCAAAGATAAACAGGTTTGGGGCAAATTTAGTTTTGTACGATTTTTAATCTCCTGTTGGCTTAGCTAATAACGGGTATTTGCCTCTGAATAAAAATCTTCTGCCTAAAACCGGTTAAAATATTGTACTTTTGCAGCCCAATACAAAACAGGAAATTTATTTTCTGAGTATTATATTTTTTAGGCCTGATAAATTTTACTTCTTTCATGAGCGAAAAACCACATAAAGCCGGCTTTGTCAGCATCATCGGGAAACCGAACGTGGGTAAATCCACGCTCATGAACGTGATGGTGGGCGAGCGGCTTTCTATTATTACCTCTAAAGCCCAAACCACGCGCCACCGCATAATGGGTATTCTAAACGGCGACGATTTTCAGGTTGTTTATTCCGATACACCCGGTATTATTCAGCCTAAGTACGAGCTGCACCAATCTATGATGCGGTTTGTGCACATGAGCCTGGAAGATGCCGATGTTATTTTGTTTGTAACCGATATTTACGAAAAGCACGACGAAGAAGAAATAGTGCAGCGGTTGCAGAAAACCAACGTGCCTATTTTGCTGCTCATTAATAAAATAGACCAGGCCAGCCAGGACGATGTGCTGCTGAAGATAGAATACTGGAAAGATAAATTGCCGGCGAAAGAAATAATGCCTATTTCGGCGTTGGAAAGAAAAGGTACCGACAAAATATTTGAACTAATTCTGCAAAACTTGCCGGAGCACCCTCCTTATTACGACAAAGATGAACTAACCGACAAGCCCGAGCGTTTTTTTGCGGCCGAGATGATCCGGGAAAAAATATTCCTGCTCTACAAAAAAGAAGTGCCCTATAGCTGCGAAGTGGTGGTAGAAGAATTTAAAGAAGAAGACACCATTATCCGGATGCGGGCCGATATTAACGTAGAGCGGAAAAGCCAGAAAGGCATTATTATCGGGCACCAGGGCGAAATGCTGAAAAAAGTAGGAACGCTGGCCCGCAAAGACATGGAAACATTTTTTGGCAAAAAGGTACACCTGGAATTGTATGTGCGGGTAAACGAAAACTGGCGCACCAGCCCCAAAGCCCTAAACCGGTTTGGTTATAATAGCAGCGAGTAAATAATTTCGCTAAGCTGTAAGTAGCAGCGTTTAAAAGAAGATAATGGAATATATAGCTGATCGGATTACCATAGATGCCGCTGTTTGTAATGGCAAGCCTACTATTAGGGGTAAACGGATTACTGTGCAAACTATTCTTGAGTTTTTAGGAAGCGGCGAAACAGTAGAAGAAATTTTACATCAGTACCCTACTTTGGAGCGGGAAGATATTACCGCGGCTTTAAAGTTTGCGAGCGAGTTGATGAACCGTAATTATATATTAAAAACAGTAGCATAGGGCATGGCTCAATTTTTAGTTGATGCTAATTTGCCTTATTATTTTTCTTTGTGGCATAATGAACAGTTCATTCATCAGATAGATTTAGGAGACTCCTGGACGGATGAACAAATTTGGCAATATGCCAAAGAAAATAATTTAACAATTATTACAAAGGATGCTGATTTTTCTAACCGAATATTGTTAAAAGAACCACCTCCCAAGGTAATTCACATGCGCATTGGTAATCTAAAAATGCGAGACTTCTTTTTACTGATTACAAAGGTTTGGGAACAGATAGAAGTATTAAACAAAGATTATAAACTAGTTAATGTTTTTCAGGATAGGCTTGAAGGAATAAATTAAATTTTCAGGTTGTAACTGGCCATATTAAAAATATTACCCGGCGAACGGAAGGGGATAAATTAGCGTTCTGAATTAATATTTAGTTCTTCTCTTAAATAAGAGAAAAATAAGATAGCCGGAGGCTGAAAAGCTGAGGCAAAAGTTAAATAAATTTCTAAATCTTTTTCGGATACCCGGACGCAACTAAACCGGGCTGAAAAAACAAATTAAAGTTAATGGCAAATATTGTAGCTATTGTTGGCCGGCCTAACGTCGGTAAGTCAACGCTTTTTAACCGCCTGGTAGGTGAGCGGAAAGCTATTATGGATAACGTGAGCGGCGTAACCCGCGACCGTCATTATGGTTATGGCGAGTGGTGTGGTAAATTTTATACCGTAATTGATACCGGCGGTTATGTGCACGGCTCCGACGATATATTTGAAGGCGAAATCCGGAAACAAGTAGAACTGGCTATAAAAGAAGCTACTGTAATATTGTTTATGGTAGATGTGGATGCCGGCTTAACCGGACTGGACGAAGAGTTTGCGGATGTTTTGCGCCGCACCGATAAACCCGTTTTTATTATCGCGAATAAAGCCGATACCAATTTGCGGGCGCACTTAGCCGGCGAGTTTTACGCGTTGGGCCTCGGCGATAACATATTCCCCATTTCATCGGCTAATGGCTCTGGTACCGGCGATTTACTCGACGAAGTAGTTAAACATTTCCAGACCGAAGATCCGGAAAACCCCGACGAAGGAATTCCGAAAATTGCAGTGTTAGGCCGCCCCAATGTAGGTAAGTCGTCGTTTGTAAATTTATTGTTGGGCGAAGAACGAAATATTGTAACGGATGTGGCCGGTACTACCCGCGATTCTATTCACTCGCGGTACAATGCATTCGGCAACGAATTTATCATTATCGATACCGCCGGTTTGCGCCGTAAAGCCAAAGTACACGAAGATATTGAGTTTTATTCGGTACTGCGTTCTATCCGGGCTTTAGAAGAATCGGATATTTGTATTGTAATGATAGATGCCACGCGCGGCCTGGAAGCCCAGGATGTAAATATTATTGGCCTAGCCGATAAAAACCGGAAAGGCATTGTAATATTGGTAAATAAATGGGACCTGATCGAAAACAAGGCCACCAATACCATGAAAGAAATAGAAGAGCAGATCCGGGAAAAGCTGGCACCTATGACCTATATGCCCATTATTTTTACATCGGTATTAACCAAGCAGCGGGTGCATAAAGCCATCGAAACGGCCGTGCAGGTATACCAGAATAAAACCCAGAAAATACCTACTTCTAAGCTGAATGATGTTATTTTAAAAGAAATTGAAGCTTATCCGCCGCCGGCTATAAAAGGTAAATTCGTAAAAATTAAATACGTTACCCAATTGCCCACGCATAATCCTACGTTTGCTTTTTTTTGTAACTTGCCCCAATATATTCGCGAGAGCTATACCCGGTTTTTAGAAAATAAAATCCGGAAGCACTTTGGTTTCGAAGGTGTGCCCATTAATGTGATTTACCGGAAAAAATAATAAGCCCAAAAAATCAGCCTTAACTTTGGTATCAGCGCTTATGCTTATGAAAGCAAAAATATTAACCAGCCTCTTATTAGCTAGTTTTTTTTTAAGTATGGCCTGTAATTCGCGTAAAATAGATAATGATACGTACATGTCGGAGCCGGGCGGGGCTGTCCAAGAGGCTTCTGCAACCGACCAGGCCGAAACCATTGCGGCCATTAACGATACGACCAGGGTTATAATTTTGGGCGATTCGGTAAAACCGGATAGCAGTGGATTGTAAGTTTTTAGGAAATTAATTTATTTATAAAAGAGGCTGACCACAAGTTGGCCTTTTTTTGTATTTATTGATTTTCAGGAATTTGTTAAAGAAATATGCTTGCTGGTTTAAACCAAAAATAATATATATCGTTTAACCAAAATATTATTATTTTTTGCATTGTAGAAATAATATAGTATGCACTTAAACCTAAATATTATGAAAAAACTATTTTTAATGATGCTGGCTACCGGCTTGTTTAGTTTTGGTACCATCTCTTGCGATTCTCCTAAAGAAAATGCGGCTGAAGAACAAGCTGAAGCGGCGGAAGATGCCGCCGATGATGCTGATATGCCGGCTGCGGAAGAGGCCGCTGAAGAAGCGGAAGATAGCATTGATGCAGCTGATCCGCAATAAAAAATATTAAGCTAAAGCTTAAAACTTAAAAGCGCTGGCCAGACTTCTGGCCGGCGCTTTTGTTTTTATCTAAGGCATAATATTCAGGTTTGATAAAAATATAAACAGATGCTCTTGGGTGATTAACGGGCTTCTGGAAAATATTAAACAATAACAGATCAATTGGTTGAAGTGCTGGATAATAGCCGCATGTTTTACAGTTTACCAGGCATTTAATGCCAATTTTTAAATATTAAACCAAGTAACCTTTGCTTTAAACTTAAAGTAGAAAACCATTATAATCTGAATTAGAATAATGGCCAAGCATTTTATTTTATTGGGCCGTAACTTAAACGCTAAAGCTATGAAAAAGATATTTTTAATGATGCTTACTGCCGGCTTATTTAGCTTTGGCTTAGGGTCTTGCGATTCGAGGCAGGAAAGTGGAGACCAAGAGCAGATTGAAGCAACCGAAGATGAAGCCGAAGATGCCGGAGCGGTAGACATGGAAGACCCGGATATGGAAGACGAAGCGGACGAAGCCCACGACAGCAACGATAAAAATGACCCGCGTTAATATTTAAGAGAAATTAAAACCAGAAGCGCCGCCCAATTATTTAGGTTAATTGGGCGGCGCTCTTGGTTTTAAAAGGTTGGAACTTTGCGTAAGTAACCTCTAAAATTATAAACCTAGTCGTTTCTGAATTAAATTACTTACTCTGTTAAAAAGCAGGCGGGGTTCCAGGGTGCGCCAATTCAGGTGCTCCAGCGTTCCGCCAAAATTAATGTAATAATCTAAATTAAACTGTTTCATTTCTTCCAGCACAAAATCCTGAAAGCAGATAGCGGCAATCCAGCCGTCTTCTACGTCTTCAAACCATTCTTCGTAGTAAGAATCGTCGGAACCATGAAAATTAAAAACGTTTTCGCCAATTAAAATAAAATGCGAAATACCTTCCTGCACCATCGGGTCGATGATGTTGCGTTTCAGGTGCATAATATCGTTGTGCAGCGTGTCGTTCCACTCGCCAATAAATTCTATCACGCCAAAACCCAAATCATAATCTACAAATAATATTTTCAGAAACAGGGTTTCCGATTCAATATCGTCCCATTGCGGATGAATATAATACCCGTAAATAGTATGGGTAAATTCCATCAGGTTATTTTCGGCTCCATAAAGCGGCGAGCGCGGATCTTCAGAAGCGCTGTATTGATCTATCCAGTTGTAAAAGGGCTCTATGGTATGCATATAAAGTCCGGTATTAAATTAAAGTAAAAGATTGTTCTTCATACTTACATACAAAAAAGAGGTTGTGCCGGATTTCCGGAATTATAGATTATCTGCTTTTTATGGCGGCGCTTTATATAACAGTTTTTGGGGTTTTAGCTTTAAAATTAGCTTACCAGAATTAGAGCTATAACTTTTAGGCAAGTAGGCTAATTACCTGTATAATTATCAATGGCTCCCCGCACACTGCCGTATTGTTGTAATAATTTTTCGGCTTCGGCTTCGCTTACGGGTATTTCTTCCATTACCATCCGGATGGCCCGGTGTACCAGTTTATGATTCGAAAGCTGCATATCTACCATTTTATTGCCTTTCACGTGGCCCAACTGAATCATGGTGGCGGTGGTAAGCATGTTTAGCGCCAGTTTCTGGCCGGTACCGGCTTTCATGCGGGTGCTGCCGGTAACAAACTCCGGACCGGTAATTACTTCTACCGGGTAATCGGCTACCTGGGCTACTTTAGAACCGGCATTACAAACAATGCAGCCGGTAGCAATGCCCGCTGCCTTGCATTTTTCCAGGCCGCCAATTACGTAAGGCGTGCGACCCGAAGCCGCAATACCCACCACAATATCGTTGGCATTAATCTGATGCTGTTCTAAATCTTTCCAGGCTTGTTCGTAGTCGTCTTCGGCAAATTCAACGGCTTTCCGGATGGCGGTATCGCCGCCGGCAATTATACCTACTACCAGGCCGTGTGGTACACCGTAAGTGGGCGGACATTCCGAGGCATCTACAATACCCAAGCGGCCGCTGGTACCAGCACCAATGTAAAATAACCGGCCACCTTTTTGCATCCGCTCTACTACAGCTTGCACCAGCGCTTCCAGTTGCGGAATAGCTTTTTCTACGGCCAGCGGTACGGTTTTATCTTCCTGGTTAATATTTACCAGCAGTTCATTTACCGTCATGTGCTCCAGGTTATTAAAATGCGAACTGGTTTCGGTGGTACTCATAAGATGGAATGGATTTTAGTAAAAGGTATCATGTATCTGGACAAAAGTAAAAAGAATACTTTGGAGAATTTCTGCTTTAAACTACCCGGTAAAACCTGGCAGTAATTAAATATTACCGGCTGCTTCCTGGTGGTAAAGCGCCAAACCCGCAATAGGACTTTGTAGCACCCGGCCTACCTGAATATTTTGGCTTTTGGCTGTTTTGCGTAAAATATCGGCAAAGTAAAAAGCAACGGAACCAACAAAATGCGTGGGCAAAGCCTGGTAATTAGGGTATTTGCAAACTGTAAGCCGAAAGAAATCCAGAAAATTCTGGTGCAGCAAATCTGCGATAAACGGGTGGCGCTGCCGGCCTTGTAAGAAATGGGCAAAAGAGGCTACATAACGGTTAGGAAACGGCTCGTTGTAAATGTGGTGCAATATTTCGGCTTGGGTTTGCGGATATTGTTTCCGGAAAGCTTCCTGTAAATCCGAAGGTAATTCGTTGTTTAAGTACAGGTTTAATAATTTTTTACCAATGTAGCTGCCGCTGCCTTCGTTGCCCAAGGTAAAACCCAGACAGGGCATTTGGGCCGTAATATTTTGGCCATCGTAAAGGCAAGAGTTAGAACCGGTACCCAATATACAGGCAATCCCCGCTGAATGGCCGCAAGTACCCCGGGCAGCCGCCACTACATCGCTCATTACTTGTACCTGGCTGTGCGGGAATACGGTTAAAATAGCACCGGCTACCAGGCTGCACTTGGCTTCGGTGCTGCACCCGGCACCGTAAAAGTAAATATGCGTAGGTTGGTTCCCGCCAAGTTGGGGCAGCAAGTTTTCTAACAGTTCCGTCTGAATATTTTCTGCCGTCTGGTAATTGGGGTTAAAGCCTACGGTAGTGGCCTGGGCAATTTTTCCGTTGGGCAAAAGCAGGCGCCAATCTGTTTTAGTCGAGCCACTATCGGCAATTAAAATCATCGTTTACGTTTATCATCCGCAGGCAATCATCCACGGCCTTTATTTAAATATTTATTTAAATTGTTTTTAAGGGCAATAAGAGATAGTTACTTTAATAGGCCAATCACTTCAAATTTATCGAAAACATATTCGTCGTGCGGCGCATCCTTTAACTCCTCGGTTAAGTCCTGACCGGCCCAGTGTTCGTAATGGTTGCCGCGGCTCCACAAGCGCGATTTTCTAACATCGTATATCTGGCCTTTGTAGGCAATCCAAATTTCATCGCGATCCTGGCCGTTACGCAAGGCCAACTGGTTTTTAGTGTATTCTGGTAGTACTTTATCTTTCATCCGGTATAAATCCGTGAATATTTATTTTGTTAAAGCAATTCTGGTTTAAATTAATCCTGTTGACCTCATGCAACCAAATACAAAAATAAGGGTCGTATCAGTAAACTTAACCTAATTATGAGCGCAAAAATATACGGCTGGTATCTGGTATGTATAAATTTAATCTTTTTACTAAGCAGTTGCGATTTGGTTACCTGCGTGGAACCTGGTATGAAAACTAACCCGACGGAAAAAGCGCAACAGCAGTTTTTAGGCGAATGGCAATGGGATAAAACTTATTACGGCTGGGGCGGCTGGAAAACACCGGCCCAGATGGGCTACTCTGAAACTATCTCTTTTGGGGCTAATAATATTTATAAGAAATTTCGCAATGGCTTAGTAGTAGAAGAAGCTCCTTACAGAATAGTTAAAATAAAAAGCGCTGAACCGGCCCGGGATTCTGTTTTTGTTTTTTACCTAAACAGTCAAAGTACGGGGCAACCACTATTCTTAATTAATGGCGATACGCTGCACACCCGGATTTTTGAAGTCTGTAATGATTGTCCGGAGGAATATTATATTCGTAAAAAAGTAAATTAATTAAATTAAAATAATTACGCCATACGGCCCTGCGTTAAAATCCAGCGGTTGGGTACTTCGCCTTTAGAGGCGGCCAAATAGTCGTCGTAGCTGCAAGGCACAATTTTAATATTTTTATCGCCGCTCAGGCCTTCTACTTCCATCCACCATTTATCCGAAACCTTGCTTTTGTAAAAGGTCATTTTGTTGGGATTATCGTGGAAGGCAATGGCGTAGCGAACAAATTTTTTGCCCGTAAAGTCGGTTTCGTTTTTGCGGTGGTAAAAGCCTTCTACAAAATACCAAATCATTACTGCCAGCGTCATCGCTGTTAAGCCGTGGTGGTCATTTTCGGGGTAATATTCGTATAGGCCAAAAGAACTTAAACCATCGTTCTGGCCGGCGTACCAGCAAATCTGACAAGCTTCTTCGCCGGTTAAACCAAACGGATTGCCACCGGTGCTGTTGGGTGCCGCTTGGGCATTTATAGCCGAAATATCGAAACTAATTAAATCGGCCTGCCTGATTACCGGTTCTACCAGTTGCATATTATGATGAATTTCGCCGACGCGCACCGTTTCAAAATGCAGTTTTTCCAGGGTGGCAATAACCTCGGGTTCTACCAAATAAGACTGATAACCAACCTGGCTTAAACTAAAAAGATAATTGGGTTCGTGCATTAAAATGCGGTGCAGGTGGCGCTTGTTGTGGTGCGGTACGGCGGCGCTTTCCTGCATATCAATGCAACTATCTACCGTTACCAGGTTTACCGCTTTTTCCAGGTTTTCGTAGGCCAGAAATTGCCCGAAATCGAGGTCGTGGCTGCCTCCGATAATAATTGGTAAGGTGTTGTGCGTTATTAAGTTTTCGGCAATTTCTTTTATCCGCAGATACGTGTCTTCTAAAGTTATGCCCGGCAGCAGGTTGCCTAAATCCACAATTTTGTAAGCGCCGGAGCCTTTTTTTAGGTTATAAAGCTTGCGTCGTACTTCGTTGGCCGGGTGTACGGCAGAATTTTCCTGAGCGCTGCCCCTAAATTCGTTAACCCCAATAATAGCCATATCTGCGGAGCGCCAATCCGGAAATTTATGACTAAACAAGCTAACCGCACTCCCTACCGATTTCGGGTCTGTGGTAAAGGCATCGGCAAAATCACGCAGGGGTTCAAAAAAAATAGATAAGTTCATAAAAGGGCGCCAGGAAGAAAATCAAAATTAATAATTTTTAAGGACCAGCGCAGAATCAGAAACAAATTTGCCAAATTTCTAAAGCCAAGGTAAATGTTATGCGTAGTATTAATAATTTTTTGAGAAAAAAGTCTTTTATTTAATCCGGTAAAAATTAGCGCCTTCCGATAAACATGGAAATAAAAAGAGTATTTGACATTTTACCTTACCAGTTGCAGCAGTACCCGCAGGAAGATTGTTTGGTGGCTAAAATTAGAGGCCAATGGGAAAAACAGAATACGCAGGAAGTTATTAATACCGTAAACCTTTTTAGTTTAGGTTTACTTAAATCGGGTATTCAGAAAAACGATAAAATTGCTATTGTTTCGCTGAATCGCCCGGAATGGCTCATTGCCGACCACGGCATTCAGCAGGTAGGCGCCATAAGTGTGCCCATGTACCCGACTATTACCATCGAAGATTACCGCTATATTTTCCGGGATGCCGATGTGAAAATGATATTTGTATCGGGCAACTCGTTGTATAACAAAGTAATAGCCGCCACCGCCGATTTAGAAGGCATTCAGGAAATTTATACGTTTGATGAAGTACCCGGTGCCCGGAACTGGCGCGAATTACTGGCCCTGGCCGACCCGCAGGAAGTTCCGCAACTGGAGCCCATTAAAGCTACTATTAAACCCGAAGATTTATTTACCATTATTTATACTTCGGGCACTACCGGCAACCCCAAAGGCGTAATGCTGACGCACAATAACTTAATTAGCAATGTGAAGTCGTGCAAACCTTACGTGCCCGTAAATAATAACCACTTGGCTTTAAGCTTTTTACCGCTTTGCCATATTTACGAGCGCATGCTTACCGCTTTGTATATTTCGGAGGGCGTTTCTATTTACTTTGCCGAGGGCATGGAAACCATTGCCGAGAATTTAAAAGAAATAAAGCCTCATGTTTTTTCGACGGTGCCACGCCTGCTGGAAAAAGTTTACGATAAAATTGTAAGCAAAGGCATGGACCTGACCGGTGTAAAACGCAGCTTGTTTTTCTGGGCTTTAAACTTAGGGTTGCAATACGATAACCAGAACCGTACGCCCTGGTACAATGCGCAATTGGCTATAGCAAATAAATTAATATTTAATAAATGGCGCGAAGCGTTGGGCGGCAACGTCATTGCTATTGTATCGGGCGGAGCCGCTTTGCAGCCGCGCCTGGCCCGCGTTTTCTGGGCAGCCCAAATTAGGGTGATGGAAGGTTACGGCCTCACCGAAACATCGCCGGTAATTGCGGTAAACCGCCATAACCCCGACGAAAACGTAATTGGTACGGTTGGCCCTTTGGTAGATGATGTAGAAGTAAAAATTGCCCCGGACGGTGAAATATTAACCCGTGGTCCGCACATTATGCAAGGCTATTACAATCGGCCCGACCTGACCGCCGAGGTAATTGATGCGGAAGGCTATTTTCATACCGGCGACATAGGCGAATTTGTACAGGGCAAATACCTGAAAATTACCGACCGCAAAAAAGAAATGTTTAAGACTTCCGGCGGTAAATATATTGCTCCGCAGATGATCGAAAACCGGCTGAAAGAATCGCTGCTGATTGAGCAGGCTATGGTAGTAGGCGAAGGACAGAAGTTTCCGTCGGCGTTAATTGTGCCGTCGTTTAGCGGCTTACAGGATTGGTGCAAAATTCACGACATTGCCTATACCACCAACACCGAAATGATAGAGCACCCGGAAGTGCTGAGTAAATATAAAAAAGAAGTAGCCAAATTTAACGAACAATTTGCGCAGTGGGAGCAAATTAAAAAGTTTAAGCTGGTGCCTAATGGCTGGACCGTAGAAAGCGGCGAGTTAACGCCATCGCTTAAACTAAAGCGTAAAATTATTTACAGCAACTACCGCGATTTAATCGAAGGCTTATATAAATAATAGCTGCAAAGCCTGTAAACCATGGTAGAAGGACCTTTGTTGCTGCTCATAATCGGGCTGGCGGTTGTATTTATTGTATTAAGCACTTCGGTATTTAAAATTCATCCGTTCCTGGCGTTGCTGCTGGCCTGCTTTGGCGTGGGTATAGCCGTACGAATGCCTTTGGCCGATATAGGTACAACCATTGCTGCTGGCTTCGGCTCTTTAATGGGTTCTATTGGGTTGGTAGTAGTATTGGGCAGCATTATTGGCGTGGCGCTGGAACGTTCGGGAGCGGCTTTGCGCATTGCCGATGCCGTATTGAACTTAGTAGGACCAACTAAGCCGGCTTTGGCTATGTCGGTGATTGGGTTAATCGTAGGTATTCCGGTTTTCTGCGATTCGGGTTTTATTTTGTTATCGGGCATTAACCGGGCGCTGGCGCAGCGCAGCAAACTGGCCAATGGCTCGCTTACTATTGCCTTGGCATCGGGCTTGTACACGTCGCATACCCTTATTCCACCCACCCCCGGCCCGATTGCAGCGGCGGGTAACCTGGGAGCTTCGGAGCATTTAGGAACAGTAATATTAGTAGGCCTGGCTATTTCTATACCGGTGGTGCTGGTTGCTTATATTTATGCCATAGTTGCCGCAAAAAAGTTAGGTACTATACCAACAACAAGTGTAGTACCGGAAGCTACATCTGAAACAGAATCCATACCGGGTTTATTAAAATCATTAGCGCCTATTCTGGTGCCAATTCTGTTGATTTCGCTGGCTTCGGTAACCAATATTTTGGCAATATCACCGGCTATAGCTGCTGCGCTTAATTTTTTAGGTTCGCCGCTCATTGCTTTACTTTTTGGCGTTGGGCTGAGTATCTTTTTATTGCCTCATTGGCATGCTAGTGCTTTTTCCGGGTGGGTATCCGAAGGTATTTTGCAGGCCGGTCCTATTTTAATATTAACTGGTGCGGGTGGCGCCTTCGGCGCTTTGCTAAAAGCTACGCCAGTGGCGGCTTTGGTGGGCGAATGGTTAAGCAATAATGCTGCTTCCGGCAGTTTTTTATTAGTAATCAGTTTTATTATTGCCGCTTTACTTAAAACTTCGCAGGGTTCTACTACCTCGGCTTTGGTTATTACCTCTTCTATGCTAGCACCACTTTTAACCACTATTGGCTTCGATACCGGACTGGAACTTAGTTTGTTGGTGGCAGCTATTGGGGCCGGCGCGATGGTGGTTTCGCACGCCAACGATTCGTACTTCTGGGTGATTACCCAGTTTAGTGGCCTCACGGTAAAAGAAGCTTACCAAGGTTTTACGATAGTGACTTTTTTACAAGGTTTAACCGCCCTGGTTTGTGTTTTATTGGTTTATTACCTGTTTTGTTAAAGCAGATAAACAGCAGTTTTTAATAATATTAGGCTTAGAATTTTTTGCAGAAAAAATATTAAGAACTAGTATGCAAGCATAACAATTTTTTGTATTTTTAGTAAACCTTAAAAAAGCAAACGTGCTTACTTATGAAACCTGAAGAAACGGTAGATTATAATGTTAAGGTCTGCTGGCACGCTATTTCCCGGATGTATAACACCGAAGCGGCTCAGTTTGATATCACTACTTCCATTGGGTTTGTATTGCTCAATATTAATCCGCAGGAAGGCACCCCGGCCACCAAAATTGCTCCCTTGTTAGGCCTCGAAGCCCGCAGCCTCACCCGTATTTTAAAAAGTATGGAAGAAAAAGGCCTGATTTGTAAAAAGGCAGATTCTCAGGATAAACGATCGGTCCGGATTTTATTAACCGAAAAAGGCCTCGAAAAAAGAGAAATATCCCGGCAAACGGTGCGGCATTTTAACCAGAAGGTCCGGGAAAAAATACCGGCCAAAGAACTTACTACCTTCTTTAAAGTTATCTCGCGCATCAACCGCATGATCGACAATAAAGAAATTTATGAACCGCTCAACCACAAAGGCCAGAAAGAAGATACAACAGTAGAAACTAAAAGAATGGAGAAAGCCTAAGGAAAAACTATTACAAACACAAAAGCGAAATTATGAAGGCAGATAAAAATTAGCCTTCAGTTTAATATTCTGATACTAACGCCAGCTAATGAAGAGATTTATTAAAAAAGTTGCCGTATTGGGTTCGGGGGTAATGGGCTCCCGTATTGCCTGCCACTTTGCCAATATTGGTGTACAGGTATTATTGCTCGATATTCCGCCCAAAGAATTAGCCCCCGAAGAAGCAGAACGCGGTTTAACCCTGGATAGTCCGGCCGTAAAAAACCGGATTGTGAATAGCTCCTTACAAGCGGCTATCGGTGCTAACCCTTCGCCACTTTATAAAAAATCGGCGGCCAGTTTTATTACCACCGGCAACTTCACCGATAATTTAAAAGATATTTCTACCTGCGACTGGATTATTGAAGTTGTAGTAGAAAACCTGAAAATAAAGCAATCTTTGTTTCAGCAGGTAGAAGAATATCGCAAGCCGGGCACCCTCATTACCTCCAACACTTCCGGTATTCCTATTCACCTGATGGCTAGCGGCCGCTCCGACGATTTCCGGAAACATTTCTGTGGCACGCACTTTTTTAACCCGCCCCGCTACCTGAAGTTACTCGAAATCATTCCAACGCCCGAAACCGACCCTGAAGTAGTAAAATTTTTGCTGCACTACGGCGATTTATACCTGGGCAAAACCACGGTGCTGGCCAAGGATACGCCGGCCTTTATTGCCAACCGGGTAGGAATATTTGGTATCATGGATGCTTTTAACCAAATGCAACGCCTGGGCCTAACCATCGATGAAGTAGATCGCATCACTGGTCCGGTTATTGGCCGGCCAAAATCCGCCACCTTCCGCACGTTAGATGTGGTTGGCTTGGATACGCTGGCCAAAGTGGCCCAAGGACTGTACCAAACCGGCACCCACGACGAGGCCCGCGAATTATTTCAGTTGCCGCCTTACGTGCAGCAAATGCTCGATAAAGGTTGGCTCGGCGATAAATCGAAGCAAGGCTTTTATAAGAAAACCAAAAATGGGCAGGGCGAAACTGAAATATTAACTTTAAATCTGAACTCGCTGGATTACGAACCCAAGCAAAAGGTAAGGTTTGCCAGTATGGAGCAGCTAAAGCCCATCGAAAGTTTAAAGCCCCGCTTGCAAGCCTTTTACAAAGCCTCTGATAAAGCAGGTGAATTTTTCCGGGCTACTGCCCACGGCTTGTTTCGGTACGTCTCTAACCGCATTCCCGAAATATCCGACGAATTATACCGCATTGACGATGCCTTACGCGCCGGCTTCGGCTGGGATTTAGGTCCGTTTGAGTTATGGGATACGTTGGGTGTAGCCGAAACTTTAAAGGCTATGGAAACCGAAGGCCAGAAGCCGGCTGCCTGGGTGTATGAAATGCTGGCAAGTGGCAATAATTCGTTCTACAAAGTAGAAAAGGGCCAAAAGTTGTATTACGATATCCCTACCAAAGCTTATAAAACAATACCGGGCACCAAAAGCTTTATTATTCTGGATAATTACCGCGCAAGTAACGTCGTCTGGAAAAATGCCGGTGCTACCTTGTTCGATATTGGCGATGGTATTCTGAACCTGGAGTTTCATACCAAGATGAATACCATGGGTGGCGAAGTGGCGCAAGGCCTGAACAAAGCCGTGGAAATTGCCGAGAAAGATTTCCGGGGTTTGGTGGTAGGCAATGATGCGCCTAATTTTTCGGCGGGCGCTAACCTGGCTTTACTGTACATGTATGCCCTGGATCAGGATTACGACGAAATAAACCTGATGATTCGGCAGTTTCAGAATACCATGATGCGGATGCGCTATAGTTCTATTCCGGTAGTAGCCGCGCCCCACGGTTTAACGCTGGGTGGAGGCTGCGAACTTTGCCTGCACGCCGATAAAGTACAAGCCGCGGCTGAATCGTATATTGGTTTGGTAGAATTTGGCGTGGGTTTAATACCGGCGGGTGGCGGCACCAAAGAAATGGTTTTAAGAACCGCCGATAGCTTCGAGGAAGGCGACCCGGAATACAACAGCCTGCGCAATACTTTTACCACTATTGCCATGGCCAAAGTTTCTACCTCGGCCCACGAAGCCTTCGATTACAAATTCCTGCGCCGCGGCGATGAAATTACCATCAACAACAATCGCTTAATATCCGAAGCCAAGCAGGCTGCGCTGGATTTAGCCGAAGCGGGTTATACCCAGCCCATTCCGCGCAAAGATATTAAAGTACTCGGCCGGGGCGCCTTGGGTATGTTTATTACGGGCGTGTACGCCATGTTCGACGGCAATTACATCTCGGAGCACGACCGAAAAATTGCGAATAAATTGGCTTACGTTATGTGCGGCGGCGATTTATCGGCACCCGCGTTGGTATCTGAGCAATATTTACTAGACCTGGAACGCGAAGCATTTTTGTCTTTAACCGGCGAACGCAAAACCCTGGAACGCATTAAAAGCATTTTAACGGGTGGTAAGCCATTGCGGAATTAGATTTGAGAGTTAGAAAAGTATGAATTAATATCTGTTACAAGGATAATGAGATTGTAGAAAAGCGGAAGAGATTAGGGGATAATATTTTAGAATAGTTTCATCAATATTCTTTCTGCTTATTCTGCTTGTAATAAGTGGGCTTTCTTTTTTAAGAAACTCCTTTTTCCTGTCATCCTGGAAGGAACTATTGGGAATTGGTAAGTACACTTACTATGAAGTAAGCACCTTCAAAATTAAAGCATAGGATATTTGTTTTCTGACATGTGGAACCGCAATTACTTCGTGTATATAACCACTAATCCTCGCAAAACTGTTTTCTATGTGGGTATGACCAATGATTTAGAAAGAAGAGTGGCCGAGCATAAAGAGAACCGGGGAAAGCCCGGAACATTTGCTGGTAAATATTACTGTTACAAACTAGTTTATTATGAAAGATATACACATATAAAACATGCGATTGAGCGGGAAAAGGAAATAAAATTAATCAGCAGGGAAGAAAAGGAGAAATTAATACAACGGGACAATCCTTTACTGCTGGAACTTATTATTCGGGTATAGTTTGAGTAGGTAATAACCAATTTTGCGAGAGAGGCTTTATCTAATCTACCCAATAGGTCCTTCCAGGATGACAGGGAAGTGGGCTAGTATCGCCAGTAAAACTGTTTAAAGAAAGTAAGCGCCTAATAGTTTGTAGAATTGAATGTTGTTAAAAAAAGTACTGAATAATCGAATTTCGAACATCGAATATCTAAAAATATGCAAAATGCCTATATCGTAGCCGGCTTTAGGTCGGCAGTAACAAAAGCCAACCGGGGCGGCTTCCGGTTTATGCGCCCCGATGATCTGGCAGCCGAAGTCATCAAGCATTTGCTGGCATCGGTACCGCAGTTAGACCCGGAGCGGGTAGAAGATTTAATTGTGGGAAACGCGGTGCCCGAAGCAGAGCAAGGATTACAAATGGGTCGGATGATAGCTTTGTTGTCGTTGCCCGTAAGTGTTTCGGGCATGACGGTGAACCGGTATTGTGGCTCGGGCATCGAAACCATTGCCATTGCCTGCAGTAAAATTGCCGCTGGTCAGTCCGATTGCATAATTGCGGGTGGTACCGAATCGATGTCGCTGGTGCCAACGGTGGGTTATAAAACGGTGCCCAACTACAACCTGGCGCAAAAGCATCCGGAATATTTCCTGAGCATGGGTTTAACTGCCGAAGCCGTAGCTAAAGATTATAATGTAACCCGCGAAGATCAGGATGAATTTGCTTTTAACTCCCATCAGAAAGCCATAAAAGCCATTCAGGCCGGGTTATTTCAGGAGCAGATTGTACCCATAACCGTGGAAGAAACCTACGTAGACGAAAGCGGCAAAAAGAAAACCCGCAGCTATACTGTAGATACCGACGAAGGCCCGCGGGCCGACACTTCCATCGAAAAATTAGCCAAACTAAAGCCAGTTTTTGCCCTAAATGGCACTGTAACAGCCGGTAATGCCTCCCAAACTTCTGATGGAGCCGCCTTTGTACTGGTCATGAGCGAACGTATGGTAAAAGAACTAAACCTGGAACCCATTGCCCGCCTGGTTTCCTATGGCACCGGCGGCGTAGACCCACGCATTATGGGCATGGGACCCATTGCCGCAGTACCCAAAGCTTTAGAAAAAGCCGGTCTGAAGCTTGATGATATTGATTTATTTGAAATAAACGAGGCTTTTGCAGCGCAAACCCTAGCAGTAATCCGGCACCTGGATATTCCGGAAGAAAAACTAAACGTAAGCGGTGGCGCAATAGCTACGGGTCACCCGCTGGGTTGTTCGGGCGCGAAACTCAGTATTCAGCAATGGCACGAACTTCGCCGGCGCAAACAAAAATACGGGTTGGTTACAGCTTGTGTGGGCGGCGGCCAAGGTGTGGCGGGAATTTATGAATTGTTGAGTTAGACGTTGGACGTAAGTAGCAGGTAATTGGATGCACAATTTTAAGGAACTTAGGGTTTGGCAAGAGGCAATGGAGTTGGCTAAAAATGTATATCTTATTTCTACCGGTTTTCCTACAGACGAAAAGTTTGGTTTAACTTCCCAAGTCAGGCGTGCTGCTATTTCAATACCTTCTAACATAGCGGAAGGTGCTGGAAGAAGTTCTGATAAAGAGTTTAATCATTTTTTAAGTATAGCACTTGGTTCAGCGTATGAACTCCAAACTCAAGTTTTATTAGCAGAATCTTTAGGATTTGTAGATAATCAGAAAATTGAGGCACTGTTAAAAGACATTGAACTTATACAGAAAAGACTCTTCTCATTCAAAAAGATATTAATTAACAAGATTGAGAAATCCTGATACCAAATACCTGATACCAAAATCTAAACAACATGGAAACCACAAATAAAATTCTGAAAGGCGGCGAGTTTATTATCAAGGAAACGGAGGCTGCCGAAATATTCATGCCGGAGGAGTTTGACGACGAACAGCGCATGATGTCGGAAACTGGGCACCAATTTATTCAGGCAGAAGTAACGCCATTGCTCGATAGGTTGGATAACCACGAAGAAGGCTTAATGGAAGGCTTGATGCGGCAAGCCGGCGAGTTGGGATTATTTGCAGTATCGTTGCCGGCGGCTTACGGTGGTTTCGACCGGGATTTTAATACATCTTTACTGGTTACCGAATCGGTGGGTGGCGGGCATTCGTTTCCGGTAGCGTTTGCTGCGCACACGGGTATTGGCATTCTGCCTATCTTGTATTTCGGCACTGAAGAGCAGAAAAATAAATATTTGCCTAAACTGGCTTCCGGCGAGTGGATATCGGCCTATTGTTTAACTGAACCGGGTTCCGGCTCGGATGCGCTGGCAGCCAAAACCAAAGCCGTGTTGGATGCATCCGGGGAAAACTACATCCTGAACGGACAGAAAATGTGGATTACCAACGCCGGTTTTGCTGATGTATTTATTGTATTTGCCCAGGTAGACGGCGATAAGTTTACCGGTTTTATTGTAGAGCGCAAAGCGCCAGGATTGAGCCTGGGCAACGAGGAACACAAAATGGGCATTAAAGGCTCCTCAACCCGGCAGGTATTTTTTACTGATTGCAAAGTACCCAAAGAAAACGTGCTCGGCGAAATTGGCAAAGGCCACCTGATAGCTTTTAATATTTTAAACTTAGGCCGCATTAAACTCGGGGCCGCTACCTTGGGCGCCGCTAAAAAAGTAGCCAATTTATCGGTGAAGTATGCCAACGAACGAATTCAGTTTAAAATTCCTATTTCTAAATTCGGCGCTATTCGGCATAAATTAGCTGAACAGGCAATCCGGATATTTGCCATGGAATCGGCTTTGTATAGGTGTGGCAACGATATTTACCAGAAAGAACAGGAATTGTTAGCCCAGGGTAAACCTTCCTCGGAAGCGTTATTGGGAGCTGCTAAAGAATTTGCCGTAGAATGCGCTATCTTAAAAGTTGAGGGTTCCGAAGTGCTGGATTATGTAGTAGACGAAGGTGTTCAAATTTTCGGCGGCTACGGCTTTTCCGCTGATTACCCCATGGACCGCGCCTACCGCGACTCGCGCATCAACCGGATTTTTGAAGGTACGAACGAGATAAACCGGATGCTGATTGTAGACATGATTCTGAAGAAAGCCTTAAAAGGGGAACTCGATTTAATGGGCCCGGCTAAAGCCGTGCAGGACGAATTATTGAGTATTCCGGATTTTGGCGATGAGGAAGAAGGCTTATTTATTGCCGCGAAAAAAATAATTCGTAACCTGAAAAAGGCCATTTTACTGGTGGCTGGTACTGCGGTGCAAAAGTTTATGATGACCCTGGAAAAAGAACAGGAAATATTAATAAATATTGCCGACATGGCCATTAAAACGTATGTGGCCGAATCGACGTTGCTGCGCGTTGAAAAATTGGTGAGCCAAAAAGGGGAGGAGGCCGCTGCCCGCCAGATAGATATTGCCCGCGTTTATTTATACGAAGCCTTAGACACAGTTTATCTGGCCGGTAAAGATGCCATTAGTGCCATGGGAGAAGGCGGCGACGAGCAAAAATTATTGCAAATTGGGTTAAAGCGCTTTACCAAAGCCGAACTCTTTAATACCAAAGGAGCCCGCCGGCGCATAGCCGCTACCTTAATTCAGGCCGACCAGTACGCGTATTAATTTTATTAAATATTCTTTAATAAAGCCAGCTACCTGTATTAGCTGGCTTTATTAAAGAATATTTACTTAATGGTTATTCGGGTTAGCTGAAGGGCTTTGGATTTACGGGAGGGTTTAAAAACAGCTACTAGCGTATTGTCGTTTAGCCAAGCCGTAAAATCTTTAAGGTAAGCCAAGGGCTTATTAGCAGAGACATTTAGCTTTAATGGCTGCGGGGCAGCAGTGGTGCCGTCTTTAATATTTATTTTACGGCTAAACAAATCGGTTTTGTTGTTTAGGGTTTCCAAGGTAATCAGTTGTAATTCGTTGCTATTTACGTTGGCCTTGTACGAAATACCCGTAAACCCTTCCGATGCCGGGGCTACCTGGCTTTTATTCAGGATGGAGTGCCAGGTTGGGTTCATAAATTCGTCGTAGGTAAATAAATGTATTTCGCGGGCGGCAAAAGGCAACTTCGGTCCTTCGTTGTACTTTTTTTCGGCCAGCACCAGCACGTGTTTTTCCGGACTTACCACAATATCCGAGAGATAAATATCGGATAAGCGTTTTACCGGCGGGGTACCCGATTTATTAAGTTTATTTATATCGGCCAGATAATGGGGTGTAAACCTAAACTCAGGCGCGTACTTCATTTCGCCGGAGGCAAAATCAAATTTAATTACTTTCAGGCTATAGAAATCGCCCGTTTTCTCGTCGGCAACCGTAGCGGCGGCATACATGCTGCTGTCTTGCTGCAAAGCGAAGAATGTATCTAAAATGTAAACTTTTTTGCCTTCAAAAACGCCACCCACCTGAATGTCCATGCCTTTTATTTCGGGGCCTGTTTGGCTATAGCGCCGTACCGAAAGCTTGGTGGCATTGTTGTTAATGAGGGCAACGTATTGGAACCCCGCATTATCTATTTTAACATTAGCCGATTGGATACCAACTAAATCCTGAAAACCATAAGTGCGTTCCTGTACCTTGTTTAAATTGCCATCATAAATAGTAGCCTGAATGGCTTTTAACCCAGCCTGCTGCTGCAAATAATTGTAAGTAACCAGTTTGGTACCATCTTCGGAAAAGGCCACACCCAGGCGGCGGCTTTTAATGGGCGCTTCGGCCAGTTTCTTGTTCTCCGATTTTTTTCCGGTTTTTAAATCAATGGTGTAGCCGAGTAAGTTCTGCAGGCCGGTTTCCTGGTTTTTCCGGTGAATTATTACCAGTGCATAATTATCGTTGCGGGTAAAAGCTTCTACTTCTTCGGCGGCTGATAGGGGCAGCGCTGCTTCCCAGCTTTTTTTTAATTCGTTGGTGTAAAACTCTACCGCGTAAATACTTTCGGTCTTTTTAGATAAAATAATAAAACCCGTACCATCTACCGGTAATGTTTTCTGTTTTATTCTTTGGTTATACTGGTCTTCGGATTGGTCGGGTAAATAAGTAAATGGAATAGAACGGGTTCTGGATTGGGCCACCGAGAAATTAACACTTGCCAGCACCACGGCTACTACCCCAATTAATTTCTGCAAACTTATACCAAACCGCATCGTCATAGCTACTTCTCCTTAAAATTGTTTTTGCAAAGGTATTATTTAAGATAATTGGTAAAAAACGCTTTTAAAATTTTCTAAATTTTATTTGTAAGGATATTAAAATTATTATTTCTAATAGGATTTTAAAATTTTACATTGTTAATTTGTTAAATAATATATCTATCTGTTGAGAAAAAAATAAATTACATTTATTAAGCTTAAAATATTTGTAACATTTATTTTTGATAACAGTAAAAGTAAGCCCTGCTAAAGCAGTAAAGAATATATTTAATCTAAAATAATAATATAAGTAAAACGAATACTAAGATTGTAGGAGCCAATTACTTAGGTAATATTTCAGAAACCAGGTTAAGCGTTATTGTTTTAAGTAAATTTAGCCGGTTTAAGAAGTACTAAGTCTTTACATTTCTATCTACATGAATAGCATATCGGTAAATATTGTAAACTATGAAATTAGCTTTTAAAGTTTTGCTTTTGATTGTTTTGGTAGTTATTAGCAAAATGGAAAAACAAAGTCAGGTTATCAGTAAGCCTTCCAGAAGTTTATATAGCCCAGTCTATTCGCATAACACCAATCTTGGCGTGTATTCGAAGTCTATTCAGGAAAGTAATATTCAGCGGATTTCACTTAAGTATAACAACTACTAAATTTATTGGGGGTTAGCTAATCCGGCTCCAGTTTACGGCATTTCTGCTGAGCGACTGGATATGCCGGCGTAGGTTTTCGTGCTGCGGCAACTGTAGCTGCGGGTCTTCTTCTATAATGCTTTGCGCGGCGGCCCGGGATTCCTGCAATATTTTGGCATCTTTCGATAAGTCGGCAATGAGCAAATCCAAAACGCCGCTTTGCTGGGTTCCCATTAAATCACCGGGTCCGCGGAGTTTCAGGTCGATATCGGCAATTTCAAACCCATTGTTGGTGCGCACCATGGTTTCGATGCGGATTTTACTTTCTTTACTCAACTTGTAGCTGGTCATTAATATGCAGTAAGATTGCTCGGCGCCTCGGCCTACGCGGCCCCGCAACTGGTGCAACTGCGATAAGCCAAACCGCTCCGCACTCTCAATTACCATAACCGAGGCATTGGGCACGTTTACGCCTACTTCAATTACCGTAGTAGCCACCATAATCTGGGTCTCGTTCTTAACAAACCGCTGCATTTCAAAATCTTTGTCCTGGGGCTTCATTTTGCCGTGCACAATGCTAATGCCGTACTCCGGAAATGCCCGCTTTACGCTTTCGTAGCCATCCATTAAATCTTTGTAATCCATGGTTTCGGATTCTTCGATAAGCGGATACACCAAATATACCTGACGGCCAGCCTTAATTTGCTCGCGCATAAAACCAAATACCCGTAATCGGTGCGCATCGTAGCGGTGTACGGTTACAATCTCTTTCCGGCCGGCCGGCAATTCATCTATCACCGACACGTCCAGATCGCCGTACAAGGTCATGGCCAGCGTACGCGGAATAGGGGTAGCCGTCATGACCAGCACGTGCGGAATAATGGCCGGATTTTTTTGCCAAAGCTTAGAACGTTGCGCTACGCCAAAGCGGTGCTGCTCATCAATAATGCACAAACCCAGGTTCTGAAACTGCACCACATCTTCGAGTAAGGCGTGCGTACCAACAATCATTTTCATGTCGCCGGATTGCAATTGCTCGTGAAGGACGCGGCGGTCTTTTTGTTTGGTGGAACCGGTAAGTTTACCCAGGTTAATGCCTAATTTATCGGCGTACTGCTTTAAGCCGGTGTAATGTTGGTCGGCTAATATTTCGGTAGGAGCCATGAGGCAAGCTTGCGCCTGGTTGTCGGTGGCCATGAGCATCGTTAAAAAAGCCACAATGGTTTTGCCGCTGCCTACATCGCCTTGCAGCAGCCGGTTCATTTGCTTGCCGGCGCATAAATCTTTGTAAATTTCTTTTATTACTCTTTTCTGAGCATTGGTTAAGTCAAAACCCAGGTGGTGGTTGTAAAATTCGGTAAGTGTAGGTACGTTTTTAAATATTTGTCCCCGCAGGTCGGCTTTGCGTACGGTTTTCTGCCGGAGCAGCTTTAGCTGCACGTAAAATAATTCTTCAAACTTGAGCCGGAAACGCGCGGCATTTAATTTTTCAGTATTGGCCGGAAAATGAACCTGCAGCAAAGCTTCCCGCTTCGAAAGCATTTTATACTGGTCAATCAAGTCGGGCGTTAAGCTTTCGGAAATATTGGGAGCTGCCAATTTTAGCAGTTCGGCCATTATTTTGGAAAGGGCTTTGCTGTCGAGGCGATGATTTTTAAGTTTTTCGGTGGTGGAGTAAACCGGTTGCAAATAGCTTTGGCCTTGCGTTACCTCCGTGGCTTCTTCCATTTCGGGATGCGCCATATTAATGCGGCCGTTAAACAAGGTGGGCTTCCCAAAAACAATATATTCAATGCCTGTTTTCAGGCTGGTGTTCATCCACTTCACGCCCTTAAACCAAACCAGTTCTATTTCGCCGGAAGCATCGGTTAATATTACCGATAACCGTTGTTTGCGTCCGTCGCCTAATAATTCTTTGGAGCGAATGCGGCCTTTAACCTGAATATAGGGTAAATCTTCGTAGACTTCGGCTAGCTGGTAAAATTGGGTACGATCTAAATACCGGAAAGGGTAATGCTGAATTAAATCGCCGTAGGTAAAAATATTAAGTTCCTGCTGCAGCAACAAGGCTCGTTGCTGCCCAATACCTTTTAAGAATTCAATTTTTGTATTAAAAAAACCGGACACTCTTTAAATTATGAATTATGAATTAGAAATTATGAATTTGATACTTTGAACTGATTAATTAACGTGGTGACTTCAATTCTTTTTCGAATCAGAAAAGAGGATATTAACAGGATTGAAGTTTCCCATTCGAGAATTCATAATTTTTAATTTCTAATTCATAATTGTTCTGATTACTCCGTCCACTTAAGGGTATTGAGCAGGTGCACCATGTCTTTTTTAATGTAGTTGATAACGGGCGCCAGCGAGTCGTTGGCGGTAGCGGTACGGAAATAAAGGGCTCCCCGGAAAAAATGTTTGGTGCTGTCGGTTACGTAAAACTGAAACTGGGTAGGAACTTCGCCGGTTAGTTCGGCCACATTAACGTTCATGCCATTTTCGGTTTTAATAATGCCGCCCTCAATCGATTCGGCTTTTATCTGGTGCTTGATGGTAAGCGTGCGGGCATCTTCGAGCAGTTTATTCAGCATTTGCTTATCGTTATTTACGGGCCGGTAAGTAAGTTGCACGTTGGCCTGAAACTGCGGATAATAAATATTAAGCCAGTGGGGCATGGCCGTACGTGAGGAGTCGCGCAATATTTTGGCGTAGGCCGAATATTCGAACCAGTAAGGATGCTGCTGCGCCAAAGGTTGGTATTTGGCCGGAGGCAAATCGATGCGGTTATAACCTTTGGGCTTAGGCGTATAATCTTCGCGGCCGCAAGCCACCAACGAGGCCACGCAGATTACCAGACAGCCAATATTTTTAGAATATTTTACTTTAAAAAAGTTATTTTGTAACCCCCACATAAACTTTAACCTGCTTTACTCTTTTATTATCGGCTGCTTCAATAATAAACTTATAGGAATCTATTTCTATTTCTTCGCCTTCCTGCGGAATTTTAGAGAATAATTCCAGCATCAGTCCGCCCACCGATTCGTTGTTTTTCCGGACTAGTTCCAGCACTTCCGGATCTATACCGGTTACTTTGCAAAATTCGTTCAGCGATGTTTGGCCCTCAAAAATAAAGGTATTTTCATCAATCTGCGCATATTCCACATCTTCTTCTTCGTCGAACTCGTCTTTTATCTCGCCCACAATCTCTTCCACAATGTCTTCAAAAGTAAGCAAGCCGGCGGTGCCGCCGTACTCATCTACCACAATGGCCATGTGCACGTGCATTTCCTGGAATTCGCGCAGCAAGTCGTCTATTTTTTTGCTTTCGGGTACAAAATAAGGTGGCCGCAGTAAAGTTTGCCAGGCAAAATCGGGACCGGCATCCAGGTGCTGCAGTAAATCTTTTATGTACAGAATGCCCTCAATTTTATCAACGGTTTCGGAGTAAATCGGCACCCGCGAATAGCCCCATTGGTTTATAAGGGGCAATAAATCGGCGTAAGAAGTGCTAATGTCAAAGGCAATAACATCTACCCGCGAGTGCATTACCTGCTTTACGGTAGTGGTACTAAAATTAACAATACCCTTGAGAATTTCTTTTTCTTCGCGGTTTTCGGTGGTTAAAGAGGCATCAATGGCATTCTGTAATTCATCTAACCGAACGGAGTTTGGTTTTGCCCGGACTTTTCGTTCAATCAGGTTACTTAGGCTTAATAGTAAACCCGAAATTGGCGCCAAAATAATATCAGACCAGTGCAGAAAGCCAGCCATTCGGCAAGCAGTGGTTAAGCGGTTGCGGGTAGCCCTGATTTTGGGCAGTACTTCGCCAAAAAAGGAAATAGCAATGGTAAGCGCTACGGCAATGGTTAAAACCGTGGAGAAACCCAGATTACGCCCATTTAGTTGAATAGCCAGGTTAATAATAATGATAACCAACGCCACGTTGATAATATTATCGATTACCAGCATGGTGGTGAGCAGACGCCGCGGTTGCTGCAATAAATCTAATACGCGCTTATAAGACCGCTGCGGCCGTTGGCGACAGGTAGCCAGTTCGGCTTCTGATAAAGAGAAAAATGCTGCTTCGGCACCCGAAACCAGCGCCGAAAGCAGCAATAACAAAATAATGCCGGTTGCCGCCAGGGCTAAATCCAGGCTAAACGGTGAGAATAAGGCGGAGACGAGGTAAGTTAAATAACTCGGAGGGTCTCCGGCATCTGTATTTTCCAAATTTAAAATTTTAGTCCAACAATAATTTAAAACGGCAGGTCGTCCGGTTCGTTTTCGTAAGCAGCGCTCATTTCGGGCTTACCCGCGTTGCCATTGTTATAACCGGCGCTGTTTTCCTGCGCGTTGTTCTGGCTCTGGCCATTACTGCCTTCGCCTCTACCACCCAGCATGGTCATGTTATCGGCTACAATCTCGATGCTGTAACGCTGAATACCTTCTTTATCCTGGTAATTATTAGTACGTATTTTGCCTTCAACATAAACCGATTGGCCTTTTTTCAGGTATTTTTCGGCTACTTCGGCCAGGCCGCGCCAGGCCACAATATTGTGCCACTCGGTGCGCTCTACTTTGTTGCCGGTTTTATCTTTATAAGATTCGGAGGTAGCTATCGGAAAACGGGCCACTGCCACACCACTTTCGGTATGCCGTATTTCGGGGTCTTTTCCTAAGTTACCAACCAATATTACTTTGTTTATACTTGCCATTTATTCAGCGTTTTAAGGTTATCCTGTTTAAGTATCTAAATGTAAATATAATTAAAAAACAGTAGCTTTCAAATACCGATCTATCATAATAGCTTTAGGTAATTGCTCTATTTCGCTAACAGAAAAAAGGCTTAAACCCGTACTTTCGGTTATCTCATTCCTTAAACGGGTTTGGAGCTGAATTAGATAAAACTTAGCGTATACTTTCTGGTGCGTGAGCACATGTTTGTAAATCTTAGAAACCTCTTTTATAACCGGTTTAGTTTCCGCTGCAGTAAGTAATTGCAGTTCTAGCATTAAAATATCGGTAGGCAAATCCGGATTGTCGGTTTCCTGTAAATAAAAATCGTAGAGTCCTTGCCAAATATCGGTTTGGGTACGCTTGCGCAGATAATATTGGTCTTCATATTGCAGCACCAGGTAATGAAAATACCGTTCGCGACTGGCTTTGACTTTAGATTTATGCGGTAAGGCTGCTACCAGTCCGTTCAGAAAAGCAAAACAGGTTTGCTGCAACGGGCAAAATAAACAATCGGGCATATTAGGCGTGCACTGAATGGCCCCAAACTCCATTATGGCCTGGTTGTAAGTGTCGGGCTCGGTACGGGAAATAAGCGAATCGGCCAGCAACTGAAACACTTTTTTGCCGGCCGGTGAGGCAATATCATCAGATAAACCGTATACGCGGGCCAGTACCCGAAAAACATTGCCATCCAGTACCGCCACCGGCTCTTTAAAAGCAAAAGAAGCAATAGCCGCAGCCGTGTAAGGCCCAATCCCTTTTAGTTTTACAAGCTCATTGTAAGTAGTTGGAAAGTTGCCATTCCGTTCGGCGGCAATAAATTTGGCGGTATGATGCATGTTGCGGGCCCGCGAATAATAGCCTAATCCTTGCCAGTCGCGCAACACTTCGTCTTCCGAAGCATTGGCCAAACTGGTTATGGTAGGATATTTGCTGACAAAGGTTTGATAATAGGGTAAGCCCTGATTAACACGCGTTTGCTGTAGAATAACCTCCGAAAGCCAGATAGCATAAGGATTATTAGTTTCGCGCCAGGGTAAGGGCCGTTTATGTTGTGTATACCAGGTAATAAGCGCAGTGGCAAAAAAATGGGGTTCCGGAGAATTCATGCTGTATATTCGAAAAGTATAATTTTAGGTTCTTGTAGCGGGTAAAATACGAACCTGGTTATTTTTTTAATTAAATAGTTTTTAGTTCTTCAGAAATGAAGCTACCTTTGTCCCCCGTTTAAAGCTAATAAACAAATCGTTATCGTCTTAAACGAGAAAGTAAAATTTTATATTAACCTATTTAACTGATACAGTAAAGTGACTAAAGCAGAAGTAATATCAGAGATTGCGGACAAAACAGGAATCGAAAAAGCTGACGTACAGGCAACAGTAGAAGCCTTTTTTAAAGTAGTTAAAGATTCTATGTCGAACGGGAATAACATTTATGTGCGTGGTTTTGGTAGTTTTATAAATAAAAAACGTGCTAAAAAAGTGGCTCGGAATATTTCCAAAAACACCTCTATTATTATAGATGAGCATTTCGTACCAAGCTTCAAACCTTCCAAATCTTTTGTTCAGAAAATTAAGAACAGCAAAAAAATTAAAACGGAAGTAGTTTCTTAGTTTTTGCTACCTTTGTATTTGTAACCCATTGTAAATTAATAATTTCCGAATAATCTGAAAACTATCCGAGTACAAATATTGGTTGTTGTTGCCGCCTTGGTATTGTTGGTGGTTTTGTTTGCTTTGCCTAAAGTCATTATAGATAAAGAAACAGGCGCTGCCTTATCGGGTGCTACTGCTACAGCCAACCGCGATAAAGCTGCCGGCGAAGCAACCGACGAACACGAAGGCCATTTGCATAATAGTGATGGTTCTGAAGCTTCGGCTGCGCACACAAAGGCTAGTCCGGAGGCTTTGGGCAAATTAAAATCTTTGTTAGCCGATTACCGCAAAGCAGGAGATGATGCCAATAAGGTAAAGCTGGCAGAGCAGATTGCCGCCCAGTATACCGCCATCGCGAAGTTTGACAGTGCCGGATATTATTATGAGCAAGTTGCAGCGGCCCGCCCGGGTGAGAAAAATTACCAGAAAGCAGCCGATCAATATTTTGAAGCTTTTAGTTTTGCCGCCACCGAAGAACGGACAAAAGAACTAGGCCAGAAAGCCCAGGGATTGTATAACAAGGTGTTGCAGAATAATCCGGCTAACCTGGATGCTAAAACTAACCTGGCCATGACCTACATTGCCGCCGGCGAACAGCCCATGCAAGGAATTCAGTTGCTTAGAGAGGTAATTACCACCAACCCAAACAACGAGAAAGCTTTGTTTAACCTGGGTATTTTATCTATTCAGTCGGGGCAGTACGATAAGGCCGTGGAGCGGTTTCAGCACCTGGTAGAAGTAAATCCCAAGCATGTGCAGGGTAATTTTTACCTGGCCGTATCTTTGGCCGAAATTGGTAAAAAAGAAGAAGCCCGGCAGGTATTTACCGCTGCTAAAAAACTAGATGATAATCCGGAGTACCAATCTTCTATTGATACGGAGCTAGAAAAACTAAAATAATATCAGGGAAGCAAGGTATAAAGCCGGCTCCCGAACAAAAATAAATTTTTAAACAAAAAACATTTAAATTATGCCTTGCGGAAAAAAAAGAAAGAGACATAAAATCTCTACCCACAAAAGAAAAAAACGTCTAAGAAAAAACAGACATAAGAAGAAGTAACCTGCGGTTATTTTCTTTATAACCCACGTTGCTGAGGCAATCGTGGGTTTTAGTATTTTCTTTTATACATAAATCATTACGACATTGAGTAACGAATTAATTATAAATTCTACTCAAGATGGAGAACGGATTGCCCTGTTACAGGACAAACGCCTGGTCGAATTTCACCACGAACGGAACGATACCAATTACACCGTTGGCGATATTTTTCTGGGCACCGTTAAAAAAGTAATGCCGGGCTTAAATGCTGCTTTTATTGATATTGGTTATCAGAAAGACGCATTTTTACATTATCACGATTTAGGCGAACACATAAAATCGCTTAATAAATTTGTTAAAACTACCCAAACCCAGAAAAATACACTGGCCAGACTTAACGGTTTTAAGTTTGAGCCCGAAATAGATAAAACGGGTAAAATTGGGGATGTGCTTAAAAAAGGCCAGCAGGTTTTGGTTCAGATTGTAAAAGAACCAATTTCTACGAAAGGCCCCCGTTTATCCTGTGAGCTGTCGCTGGCGGGTCGGTATTTGGTGCTCGTTCCTTTCTCCAACACGGTGAGCGTGTCGAAGAAAATAGTGAGCAAAGAAGAGCGGACTCGCCTCAAAAGGCTTATTATGTCTATAAAGCCCGAAAATTTCGGCGTTATTATCCGGACTGTGGCCGAAGGCAAAGAAGTGGCTGAGCTTGATAAGGACATGCGCAGCATGGTCGCTAATTGGGATGAAGGGGTAAGGGTACTTAGAACAGCAAAAGAACGCGATAAAGTTATCGGCGAATTAGGACGCTCGTCCTCCATACTGAGAGATATTTTAAACGAGAGTTTTGATAGTATTGTCGTGGATAGTCCGCAACTATACGAGGAAATCAAAACTTACATTGACAAAATTGCCCCGGATAAAGCCAAAATATTAAAGCATTATACCGGTAAGGTGAAAACCTTCGAACACTTTGGCATTGAAAAGCAATTAAAGTCGCTTTTTGGTAAAACAGTGAGCATACCCGGAGGCGGTTACCTGATTATAGAGCATACCGAAGCCTTACACGTAATAGACGTAAACAGCGGTAATAAATCTAATTCAGAAACCGACCAGGAAGCCACCGCGCTAAGTGTAAACATGACCGCCGCCCGTGAGGTAGTAAGGCAATTACGGCTCCGGGATTTAGGTGGCATTATTGTTACCGATTTTATTGATATGAAATCGGCTGAAAACCGGCAAAAGGTTTTTGATGTAGTAAAAGAAGAAATGAAGAAAGACCGCTCTAAATCGACGGTGCTTCCGATTTCGAAATTTGGGTTAATGCAAATTACCCGCCAACGGGTACGGCCCGAACAAAATATTGTAACCGGCGAAGTTTGCCCTTCGTGCGGCGGTACCGGTAAAATTACCGCCAGTATTCTGGTAACCGACCAGATTGAGTCCGCGATTGATGATATGATAACGGTCCAGAATCAGAAAGATTTAACGTTGTACGTACATCCTTTTGTATATTCTTATTATACCAAAGGTTTGGTATCCAAGCAGTTAAAGATGTATTTTAAATATTACAAATGGATAAAGTTTGTGCAGGATACATCGCTGGGAATTACCGATTTTAGGGTGTTAGATGAGCGGGGCGAAGAAATTGAATTGCACGCTACTAATTTAGAACCCAATAATATGCCCGAAAAGCTGGTGGAGGTAGAAACTGCTTAATAACTAACTGGTAAATAACAAAAAGCCCGTAATAATTTTTATTACGGGCTTTTTAATTGTAGTATAAAACTGGTATTAAAACTTTAAGCCTAAGTCCAGGGCTACATAAGTATTTTTTATAGCAATATTGTTGTTGTTAAACTGGCCCCGGTTTTCGTAAAAATTGTCTACGTCTATCAGGCCGCGGTGGTAAGATAAACCGCCAAAAACTTTGGTGCTTTCGCCTAACTGCATTTCTACGCCCGAGCCCAGCAACACACTAATATCTAAAATATTAAAATGGCGGGTATATTTTTCGTTGTTATTGGCCAGCTTTTCGTTATTTACTTTGGCGGTAATGCGCGGGTCTAAAGAGCCACCTGCCTGAAAGTACAGCTTCATATCGGTGGCAATTTCGTTTGTAAATAATTTAAGGGTAACCGGTATTTCCAGGTACTGGATGGCAAATTCATCGGAACTCTTTTGGTTAGCAGTACCATTAGGAGTTAGGTAAGAAACGCCGGCGCCGCGGGTATTGTAAATAAGTCCGGTACTAATTGCGTAATTTTCCCGGAAAAAATAATCGGCAATTACGCCGCCACCAAAATGCGTTTTGGCATTAAGACTTTTAAAACCAAATTCTTTTGGTGCTACTACCCGGTTGGTAGCAATAGAGGGCGTTATTTTTATACCAATTTCCCATTGGGCAAAGGCAGTACCGGTAATTAAGAAAAATAATACAGCTAAAGAGATTTTTTTCATAGAATAAGAAATTAAATAACAGGGCTAATATTTATACGGTTACAAAAAACGTTTCTAATTTTGCTCAAATGTACTTACTTCATGCGTAAACCAATAGCACTTCTTTTTACTCTCTTATTTATTCTAAGTTGTGGTAAACAAAACTGTGAAATAAACACAGCAGTTGCCAAAATTAATGTTAACGTTGATTTAGAACGATTGGAACGAACTTTTTATGCGTTAAAAGATGAAAAAGAGGTAACCGCTTTTTTAAAGCAGCACCCGGTTTTTGCCGACAAATATTTACAGCGCGGCGAATACCCCGGCCAGGAGCAGTTGGTTGGTTCTTTATTACAGCTTATTTGGGAGCCAAACCTGCAGAAGTTTGTAAAGGAAACCGAACAGCATTTTGGTGATATGGCCAGTGTGCAACAAGATTTGACCAATGCTTTTAAGCACCTGAAATATTATTACCCGCAGTTTACGGTGCCGCAAGTAAAAACTTTTGTAAGCGGCTTATTAGGCCCGGATATATTTTTGTCGGATAGCCTGGTAATATTTGGCCTGGATTATTTTGCCGGTAAAAACGCCAGCTTTCGGCCCCAACAGCCCGATTATATTTTAACGCGCTACGAAAAAGAAAATATGGCGCCGGCACTGGTAACCTTAATATCGTCGAAGTATAACAAAACCGACCAGCAGAATACCATGCTGGCCGAAATGGTGAACTACGGCAAGTCTTATTATTTTACCAAACAGATGATGCCTTGCACGCCCGATTCTTTAATTATAGGCTACACCGACCAGCAAATGGCCGATATAACTTACAACGAGGGTAAAATATGGGCCCATTTTGTAGAGAAAAGCTTGCTCTTTGAAACCAGCCATTTTAAAGTAAATAAATATACCGGCGAGCGCCCCAGCGTTCCCGAAATAAGCGCTCGTTGCCCCGGCCGGATTGCCACTTGGGTAGGCTGGCAAATTGTAAAGAAATACATGGCCGAAAATCCGCAGGTAACCTTACCCCAACTCATGGCCAACGACAACGCGCAGCAAATATTTACCCAATCGAAGTATAAGCCCAAGAGGAATTAAATTCGGCTCTAAAAGACTTAAATTAATTTACTTTCGGGAATAGCTGAATATACTCCTGGGCTATTTTCCCGCGGGAAAATTTTTCTACAGCTAATCGACGGGCATTTTGTTGAGCTTCCAGAAGTAAATCTGGGTTTTGCAGGTAAGGCATGAGCTTCTCTACAAAGTCTTGCGGCTTCGTGGGGTCGGCGTAAAATCCGCAATAATGTTCTTCTACCAGGTGTTGTAGCCAACCCGTGGTATTTACAATGGTTAGTTTACCGGCTGCCAGCGAATCAAAAAATTTGTTGGGACTGTTGGTCTGCAGGATTGGTTTGGTATCGAAAGAAGTGTAAGTGGCATGGGCTAAGGCTAAATATTGCCGTACCTGGTCCCGGTTCAGGTGGCCGACCCATGTAATATTTTCCAGTTTTAAATCTGTTGCCAGTTTCTGTAATGCTGCTGTTTCGGCACCGGTACCCGCAATCATAAATTTTACTTGCGTTAAGCCATTTAGTTGGCAGGCATAGGCAGCTTCTAATAAAAAGGCTACCCGGTTAGCCCGGCCTAAAGTACCGATATAGCAAATATTAAAAGGTTCATTAAAGCTGTTCCGGGTAGGAGTAACCGGCGTATAATATTCACAATCGGCCATGTTGGGTAACAGGAATATTTCTTGCGAAGATTTATAAGACTTAATGCCTTCTAATATACCCGGCGATAAGGCAATTACTTTATCAGCTTGCCGGTATATATAATGCTCAAAAATATACAGCAAGTGTTGCACCCAAATATTCCGGATATAGCCTAATTGTATGGGCGCTTCCGGCCATAAATCGCGCACCTCAAAATAAAAAGGAATCTGTCTGAATTTCTTTAAAGCTATTGCTACTAAACCAACCGTGAGCGGGGTAGAGGTGGCGTAACATAATTGAATATTTTTCAGGCTAAAAGCAAGTTTGATGCTCCGGAAAGTAAAGCTTAGGAAGGCCCCAATTCGTTTAAGAAAGCCGAAGCTGTTATCGTAAGCCACCGGCAAATAATGCACTTGTATGCCCGCTACATTTTCCTGGTAATATTTGGGTCCGTTAGAGGCAGTAATCAGTTCTACGGTATGGCCGGCCTCTACCAAGGCTTTGCTTAAATAATACGAACGCAGTGCGCCGCCTTGTTCTGGTTTCCGGAAATACTGATGAATGTAAAGAATGTGCATTAGCCAAAATTATGTGCCAGCCACTTGGCCAGTACAATTAAAGCCCAAATCTCGGTGCTAAAATCGTGGCGGCCCCGCAGGTGTTTTTGCAATAACGTTTGGGTACCGCCAAAATCAATATAATTAAAAACTAGGTGTTCCGGGTTTTGCAGCTCTGCCAGTAAATATTGGTTTTGCGGTTTACGTAGCCATAGGCCCAGCGGCATGCCAAAACCTTCTTTCGAGCGCCGGATAAATTCTTTTCCTTGGTGCTGCGCGAGCAATTCTTTTAATACCCATTTTTGCCCGTGCCGGAATAAAGTTTCCTGCGGCAAGCCGGCCAGAAATAATTGCAGGTTATTTTCGAGGTAAGGCGTTCTTACTTCTAAAGAATGCTGCATAGCAGCTTGGTCGGTTAGGGCTAATACGTCGGATATTAGGTAATGATGCTGATCGTGGCGCAAACACCAGCGGAGCCAGTCAATATTTTCGGTTGGGGCCTGACCGTTGGCGATAGAAGCGGGTCCGGTTTGGCGGAGTAGCTGCTGCAAGCGATAATCCATTGCCGTGAAATTAAGAAAAGTTTGCCGCGGGCTCTTCTGAATTTTATGTGCCAGCTTGTGCCACAACAGAAACTTTTTTCGTAGCGGATGGCTGAAACCGGTAGGAAATAGCGGCACCAAAGGCTTGGCTACTTGCTTAAATAACAACGATTTGCCCTGGTTTTGTAAATATTTGTAAAACGCCCAGTGGCGGTTGTACCCGCCAAATAACTCATCGGCACCGGCACCCGAAAGCGCTACTTTTACGTGGGGCTTTACCTGGCTCGATAAATAAGCCGTTAACAAAGCCGCGCCATCCGCAATTGGCTGGTCCAGGGCTTCCACAAAATTATCGGTTTCGGTTAAAAGCGCATCGCTAATCTCGAAAACGGTATGATTAGCGTCGTACTGCTGGGCGGCTCGTTGGGCAAAGTGGGCATCCTGGGTACCAAAAGAGGTTTCGGCGGTTTGGTGCGCAATGGTAAAAGCCGGAAAATGCCGGTGACCGGCTTTGCGCAGCAATGCCAGCAGCAACGTAGAATCAATGCCGCCGCTCAAAAATAAACCCACCGGTACATCGGCTACCAAATGTTTTTCTACGCTATCCATTAATAACCTTTCGGTGTAATGCACCAGCTGCGTGGGGTTGTCGGCTTTAACGGTAGAGCGTTTGGGACCGGTAAAAGCTACCAAGTTACTTTTGCCGTTGGCGTAATACAAAGCGGTGCCTTCTTTCAGCTCGTGAATGTGCCGGTAAAAAGTCTGGGGTTTGGCCGCGTGTTTATAGTAAAGATAATGCTCCAGTTGGGCTTCATTTAGTTCTTTCGGAATTAACCCGGAGCATATAATGGCTTTTATTTCGGAAGAAACTATAAAATAATCCGGTGTTTCGGCGTAGTACAAGGGTTTAATGCCAAAGCGGTCGCGGGCCAGCCACAGGTGCTGTTCCTGCCGATCGTAAAAGGCCAAACTAAACATGCCGTTTAACTGGCTTAAACCTTGCTGACCTTCCCGAATTAATATTTGCAGAACAACTTCCGTATCAGATTCGGTCTGGAATACGCAGCCTTTTTGTTGCAATAGTTTTCTTAACGCCCGGTAGTTGTACAGTTCGCCATTATACAGCAGCAGGTAGCGTTTATCCGATGATAGAAAAGGCTGGTTGGCCGCATCCGAAGGATCAATAATTTTAAGGCGGTTGTGCCCGAAATAAATTAAGCCGGCACCGTACGGGTCAACTTGTAAGGCCGAATAATCGGGTCCGCGGTGGCGGGTGGCCGCCGTCATTTGCCGGATAGCCTCTTCCGAAGTTTTACCTTTTTTATCAATAATTAAATTAATGCCGCACACAGATTTGAAGGAAGAATTCTTTTAAAGAGTGAATGTGTGAATATTTAATAATTGATAGGTAAAGGGCCGATTAAGTTTACAAAGGTATGGGTACGCATGCAGGAACCCAAATGAAGAAGGAGAGTACTAATCTTATTTAAAGATATTTTTCCGGATTCCCCAACTATAAATTATTGGTAAATCCACACAATCACTGCTTCGCTCATGCAATATTATAGTTTGTTTTCGGGGTCGTCGGGTAAGTTGGGGTAATATTTTTGGTAGAACTCACAGAAGAAAGTGAGCGGGCATTCCTCGCATTTGGGGCGGCGGGCAACGCAAATATAACGACCGTGCAAAATGAGCCAATGATGCGCCTTTGGCACCAGGTCCGTGGGAATATATTTCATCAGTTGGTTTTCTACCGAGCGGGGCGTATGGGCATTTTTTGTAGCCAAGCCAATCCGTTTAGAAACCCGGAACACGTGCGTATCTACGGCCATAGCCGGCTGGTTGTAAATAACCGAAGCAATAACATTAGCGGTTTTACGGCCCACACCGGGTAACTTCTGCAAATCTTCTATGGTGCTGGGAACTTCCGAATTAAATTGCTCGGCCAGCATTTTACCCAGGCCACTTAAATGTTTGGCTTTGTTGTTGGGGTAAGAAATGCTTTTAATGTAAGGCAATATTTCTTCGGGCGTAGCCGCGGCCAGGTGTTCGGGCGTGGGATAAGTCTCCAGCAAAGCCGGGGTAACCATGTTTACCCGTTTATCGGTGCATTGGGCACTCAGTACCACCGCTACCAGCAACTCGTAGGCATTGCCGTACTGCAGCTCGGTTTCGGCTTCCGGAAAATTAGACGTGAAATAATTAATTAAGTGCTGAAAGCGTTCGGGTTTGCGCATAAAAAAAGTTTGCAGCTTTTAATGCTGCAAACTTAAATTTTTGGAATAACTTAAAATAGCACTTATGGTTTTTTCGCGCGGCCCTTTTTCAAATAGTTCCAGGTTGGCTTTTGCAATTAAAAGTTCGGCACATTGCTCGGCCAGGTGCTGATCCTGTAAGAGAAGGGTTTCCAGTTGTGCTTTAGCTTTTCCGTTCAGCTCGTTGTATACATACTGAACCAGTTCATTCTGAGTAAAGGTTTTTATCATAGATTTGAGGGTTAGTCATTTTCTTTCTCAAATTAATGAGGGCATACCGCATTCTGCCTAAGGCGGTATTAATGCTAACACCTGTGGTTTCGGCTATTTCCTGAAAGCTCATATCGGCGTAATGCCGCATAATAAGTACCTCCTTTTGGGCTTCCGGTAATTGCTGAATTAATTCCCGCAGACGATCATGCGTTTCCTCTTTAATCTGCAATGCTTCGATTGACTCTTCTGAAAACGACAGCGTATTAAAAATATTGCCGTTATCTTCGATATTTATCATCGGATTGCGTTTTTCTTTCCGGAAATAATCGATTGCAAGGTTATGAGCAATCCGGCAGATCCACGAGGAGAACTTGCCTTCTTCGTTATACCTACCACTTTTCATGGTATGAATAGCCTTGATAAAGGTATCCTGCAACAGGTCTTCGGCTGTTTCAGTATCTTTAACAATCAGTAAAATAGTAGTATAAACTTTATTTTTATGGCGGTTAACCAAAAGCTCAAAGGCGTTTTCGTTACCTGAAATATAGAGCGAAACCAAAGCGGAATCGCTTAGTTGTATAATATTCATTTTAAAGCTACATAAGGATTAATGTAGAGCTTTATATCATGCGGTTAGTTTAAAAGGTTTATCGTAAAAACAGTTTTGTCTTTATTCAAATTTATGTAAGTATTATTAAAAAAGCAATGGGTTTAAAAAAGTTTATTAAAAAATAAAGTTCATCGGCTTTATTTTTTTAAAAATTTCTAAACATTAATGCACACGTAGTAACCCCCTGATTTATAATATTCAGGCATTTAATTCTATTTTCCCGCAAGTAAGCCCTTACTACCACGACTCCCAATTTGCCTAATTGGTTGCTTGCAGCCAGAAAAAAAGATTAACTATTTAGCAGGTAGGTAATTTAGTAAAAAATATTAACTCAAAAATCAAGCCATTAAAAAGCGCTATTGCTTCGTTTACAGTAAGTTTAAATAAAAAGAGCCCGGTTTAAAACAACCGGGCTCTTTAATTTTGGTTTAATGAAATTTATTTCTTTTGCAGCGTTTCTTCTATTTGTTTAAGCTCCTGCTCCAGCTTCTGCAACTGCTCATCTACTTTTTTTATAGCGGGGCTGTTTTGTTGTTCTTTCACGTTCTTGGCTTTGTTTAGCAAAACGGCTTTTTCTTTAACCAAGGCATTGCGCTCGTTTATAATGGCTACTTTGCGGTTAAACATTTCGGCTTCGGTAGAATTAGGTGATACGGCCAGGCCTTTATCAGTTACTAATAATTCGGTAGCGGTATTGCCTACGGTTTTTTGGGCGTGGTCCTGAATAACATCGTACCGGAACATATCATATTCCAACATTACAATCTGGCCTTCGGTGTTTAAAACATAGCCTTCCTGTATTTTCTGGCGTTTTTTACGCGGCATAATTACCGTGCCATCGCGCAGAACTTTGGTGCCGTTTGGTAAAGTAGCATCTTGGGTAAGCGGGGTTATTTGGCCATTTTTAATTTGTACCATTTTGCCCTGGTGCATGGCGTAGCCATCTTTTAGCCGCGACGGTTGCAAATTCTGGGAAGCGGCCTGCGTACTGGTTTCGGTTTGGGCAAGCGCTAATTCTGCGCCCGAAATAAAAAGAACAGCCAAAAGAAGTAAAAGTGACTTTTTCATAATGGAGAATATTAATTTGTACTAAATATTACGGCCTTTTAGTTAACCTGCGTTACAATAAAAATGCCGGAATATTATTTAAACGATGAAAATAGTAAGAAGAATATAAAAACCAGCATAACTAAGCATTTATGCCGTTTTTAGGCTGAAATATTCTGATTTCTGGTAATCTATTGCCTACAAAAGCTTAATTCCGGCGCGGGTAAAGCATTACAGATTGAGTGTTAGCCGAAAGAATTAAAACAAATATTGCTTTATTTTGTACTGCTAGAAATATGCTTTTACATGCTTAAAATTGCCTGGAATGCCCAGTATGCCCACCCGCTACCTCCCGGGCATCGGTTTCCGATGTTAAAATATGAATTAATACCCGAGCAGTTATTGTACGAAGGTACGATTACGCCCGCCAATCTTTTTTCGCCGGAGCCACTCGATGAAAAAATAGTATTGCTCACGCACGATGCCGACTACTGGCGCCGTTTAAGCCATTTGCAATTAACCCCTTCCGAAATCCGGAAAACGGGTTTCCCGTTATCGGCGGGTTTGGTACAGCGCGAAATAATTATTATGAATGGTACGGTACAAGCATCGCTCTTTGCCCTGGAGTTTGGCATTGGGATGAATATTGCCGGCGGCACGCACCACGCATTTACCAACCGCGGCGAAGGCTTTTGTTTGTTAAACGATATTGCTATTGCGGCTAACTATTTACTTAAGCATCATAATATTTCGCGCATTCTGGTAATAGATTTAGATGTGCACCAGGGCAACGGTACAGCACAAATTTTTGCCCAAGAGCCACGGGTTTTTACGTTTAGTATGCATTCGGGCCATAATTATCCTTTTCATAAAGAACAATCGGATTTAGATGTGCCTTTGCCCGATGGCCTGGAAGATGAGGGGTATTTAAAAATATTGCAGGCCAACTTACCCCGGCTATTTGACCAGGTGCAGCCGGAGTTTGTGTTTTACCAATCGGGTGTAGATATTCTGGCTACCGATAAACTGGGCCGCTTAAAAGTGAGCATGGCCGGCTGCAAAGAACGCGATAGGCTGGTGCTGGAAACCTGCCGGCAGCACCAGGTACCCGTAACGGTAAGCATGGGCGGCGGCTACTCCGAAAAAATAGCCGATATTGTAGAAGCCCACGCCAATACTTTCCGGCTGGCGCAATATTTATATTTTTAGTTGCTTAATCCCGGCTTTTTAACTTTTCGGAACGACCATTAGGGTTATTAGAAGAAATTAAAGATTTGAGCAAGACGTAAATAATGGGCGTAAGTACCGCTAACAGCAGCAGAAAAAATACGGCTTTCATTATTTTAAAAGCAAAAGCAATAAGCAGGGAGGCAATAAATAAAGAACAAAAAAGTAAAAGCCAGAAATAGAGCGAGCGCTTTATCATGGGTTAAGGCATTGCTGCGAATGTTTCTGCATCTAATTTAGTATAAATCAGCTAAATAATAAAGTTATTTATGCATTATTAATTGCCACCGGAATGCCCATTGCCATTGCAGGGTATATTTATTTATATTGGATTTAGCTAATATTACCTGTATTTCAGCTTTCCGGAAAGCCCGCAGTACCGATAGTGGCGCATCGTTTTTTACCAGGTAAGATCCCGAAAAAAGCTTGGTAATATATTTAATAGAATAATACGCCAATGGGTGCCGGTGCAAATCGTTAATAATAACTGCTTTGTTAGCTTGCCGGTATAATTGCGACCACATGTTTTGCAACTGTTCATCCGTAAAATGGTGGCAGAACAAACTGCAAATAATAACATCAAACTTCCGCCCCTGAAATGTTGGCTCAAATATGTTTTCCTGCAGAATATTAATGTTGGCATAATTGCGGCATTTTTGCCGGGCGTAGTTTACCATAAAATCGTTGGCATCTATGCCGGTAAGTTCTACGGAGAGTTGGTGTTTTTTGGCCCATTGGGCAACCACTCTTAAAATATCGCCGCCGCCGCAACCAATATCCGCAATTTTTATAGGTGGCTTAATTTTGCTGGTGCCAGTCGGTTCACGAATTACTTTGTTTAGAGCACTGGTTACTACTTTATTGCCGCCCAACCAATGGTTAATAATTTCTAACTCATCCAGGTTTTTGCGCAGCGCCTCGCCCGATAGGTTCAGGTCATCCATCAGCTCTGGTTCCTGGGAGCGGTGTTTAAACATAATGTACCCGCGTTAACATCGATTCCAACGTAAGGCCGGGGCCAAAGGCAAAACTCAGGACGGGCTCGTTGTGGTGTTCTTCGGTTAAAGATTCCAGCATGGCTTTCAGTACAAACAAAACCGTAGCCGACGACATGTTACCGAAATAGCGCAATATATCGTAGGCGAAGCGGTTGTGGTATTTGGTTATGCCCAGCTCGTGCTCAATGCATTCTAATATTTTGCGCCCACCCGGATGAATGGCAAATAAATTTATATCGGAAAAATTAGTTTTTAAACTGGCGAGTAAATTGGCCGTTAATTGCCCAATTCCTTTTTTAATCATTTCGGGTACGTACGACGATAAAGTCATTTCGAAACCAAAATCCGAAATATGCCAGGCCATTTCTTTTTTACCGGCCGGTACCAAATCGCAATGAAAAGATTCTATTTGCAAACAGGTACTCTCAGTGGGGCGGGCCTGCATGAGTACGGCTGCGGCACCATCGCCGAACAAAGCATTCGAAACCAGGTGGTCGGGTTCTTTGTGTTTCTGAAAATGAATGGTGCAAATTTCGGTACAAACTACCAAAACTTTGGCTTTGGGGTCGGACTGGCAAATATTATCGGCTACTTTTAAGCCGTTAAAAGCGGCGTAACAACCCATAAAATTAATAGCGGTGCGCTGAATAGTGCTGGGCAAAAGCAGTTCTTCCAGAATCTCAATATCCAGGCCGGGGGCGTACATGCCGGTGCAGCTAACCGTAATCAGGTGGGTAATAGAAGCAAGGGTTACTTCCGGAATCTGGCTCAGGCAATCCAGAATAGCCGCCACCGATAAATCCAGGGCATTTTTCTTATACAAGGCCATCCGGCTTTTTACCGTCGGAAACGGTTCCAAATCGGCGGTGTTCGGGAAAAAAGTAAAATCTCCTACTGCTTTGCTGTAATCGTCGAGCACCGTAAAGCGTTGTTCTATGCCCGATACCCGGTATAAGGCTTGTAGTTTACGGGTTTCCGCCGCATCAAAGCCCAAGGCATCGGCCATAAAGCCGGCAATTTGCATTTGGGGTATACACACAGCCGGGTTGGCCGTACCTATGGCACAGATATAACTCTTCATCTTGCTATAATAAGCAAATTAATATTTATTTGTTTAAACAGATATTTTAAACCGGACCAAACAATTAATGTTTTTAATTAAGAAATGCAGGAGCATTAAAAAGGCTTGCCATGGGTTTGTTTCATTAAAAAGCGAACTCCGGCCGGAAACTGTTTAAACGTATGCAAGACCATTTCGGTTAGCACGGGCCGGCCAAACAGCCCTTGCACCAGCCGGCCAGTTTGCAGCCGGCGGCTAAATTCCTGCTGCCATAGCCGGGTATATTTTTTTTCGAGTTGGTCTTGATCCAGGTGGCCCGATAAATATTCCAGTACACAGGTGCTGGCAATTTTGGCAGCGTGTATAGCCATGGCCATGCCGTTGCCGCACAAAGGCGTAATTAACCCGGCTGCATCGCCGCAAAAAAGTACGTGGTTTTCTACGCAGGTTTTGGGCGCAAAAGATATTTCGTTAATTACCTCGGGCTGCGGATACAAAAATTCGGCCTCCCGGAATATTTTTGCTAAATGCGGGTTTTGCGAAAGAATATTTTGCTCCATTTGAGCAATGGTGCCGCTGGCTTTTAAATTAGCGCGGGTGGTTAAGTAGCAAAAGCAATATTTATTTGCTTCTATGGCCGAAATGCCGGCGTAGCCATCTTTAAAATTATGCAGGCAAATTAAATTTTTAGGCTGATTAAAACGGACATGGTATTTTACCCCAATGTAAGGCGAACTGCGCCGGAAAAATTGCCGTTGCAAATGGCGGTCTAAGTTACTGCGTTTGCCGTAGGCGTTTAGCACCAAATCAGTAGCATGTTCTTCGCCGCTGGCAAGTTTCAGCCGGAATTTATTTTTTTCATAAGCTTGTTCCTGCACCGTGGTTCCTTCCCGGATTACGGCACCGGCTTCGCGGGCCACTTGCACCAAGTAATTATCTAAGGTGTAGCGGCTAACACCAAAACCGCCTAAATCCAGCGGCGAGGTTAAGGCATTACCCGAGGGCGCACTCAGTAGAAAATTATCTATGTGGGCTGGCCCCAGCGCATCTATCGCTACGCCTAAACTTTCCAGATAAGGCCGTACTTCGTTGGAAATGTATTCGCCGCAAACTTTATGAAAAGGGTATTTTTTCCGCTCGAACAAAGTAACCGGTACGCCGGCTTTGGCTAAAGCTATGGCACTAACCAAACCGGCTAAGCCGCCCCCCACAATGCTTATATTTTTAGAATTTTCGATAATACAATCCTGCTATTAATAAAATACAACATATTAAAGAGAAAAGCTACCACTTTTATGAATAAAAGCAAAACCATAGTAATTTTTAGCACGTTAGCAAAACTGAACAAGGTTATGAGTTGAATGAATTTGATTTTGTTGTATGAAAAGAAAATTACTACTGGTTTTTACATATATCGTAATGGGTTCGGTGGGCTTTGCCCAAACTGCCCCCGAAGTGGAGGTAACAAAGAGCGCGCCGCAAAGCAGCCCTTTTAATCGGGCGGCTGATAACGATGATAAAAAGATAGATGTTTATCCTAACCCCAGCACGGGTATTATAAACCTGACACTAACTGGCTTTAGAGGAAAGAAAACCGAACTTCAGGTAGTAAATGTAATTGGCAGCATTATTTACCGCGAGGTATTGAGCGACAACGAAACGAGCCGGAAAGTACTTGACCTGACCAAAGAACCCAGTGGGCTTTATTACATTAAAATACAATCGGATGGTTACAGCGAAATCAGAAAAATAATTATTAACTAATTAGGGTTAAGCTTAGCCGCCCCCGCAGTAATAAATTCGCCTATTTGCAAAACTACCAGGCATGGTTTAGTAGTTTTGCGGGTAGGCGAATTTTTCTATTAGCGCTAACCTTTAAATACGCCAGACTTTTTTCGGGCGTTATAGATAAAGTCAGAACTTAGCTAAACTAACTAAAGCAGAAAAAAGTAACCTGGTTCCCCGCCTAAGTTTAGGAGGAGTTAGGGGTGGTTGTTTTTCTTAGTTCAGTTTCCGAAAAGTTCTTTCGCCGTACATATAAATACAGTAGTACCGCACAGCGGCGAAAAGAAATATGAACACAACTTGTTCTAACAACAGGTATGTTAATATATTTGGGTTCGCTTGCAGCAATAAGCTAACATGAAAAACCGGCCCGTTACCATAAAAGATATTGCCCGCAAATTAAATATATCGGTTTCTACGGTTTCGCGGGCGCTTCGGGGTTCCTTCGATATTAATCCCGAAACTAAAAAATTAGTGCTCGATTTAGCCGCCGAACTCGATTATCAGCCCAACTCCATTGCCTTAAGCCTGGTAAAAAGCAAAACCAATGTTGTGGGCGTTATTATTCCGGATATTACCATTCCTTTTTTTGCGTCGGCTATTAAGGGCATCCAGGAAGTAGCTTCGGCGGCCGGTTATAACGTTATGATTTGCCAATCGGGCGAGTCGGAAGAAACCGAAAAAAATAATACGCAGGCCTTGCTGTCCAGTAGGGTAGCCGGGCTAATTGTATCGGTATCGGGGCATACCAAAAATTTCGACCACTTTAAAAATGTGCAGCGCCGGGGCGTACCTTTGGTATTTTTTGATAGGGTAAGCGAAGAAATAGAAGCCTCTAAAGTACTGGTAGATGATTACAACGGCGCTTTTAAAGCCGTAGAACATTTAATTCAGATGGGCAATAAACGCATTGCGCACCTGGCCGGGCCAGAACTGCTAAAACTTACCCAAAACCGCAAAAGCGGCTACCTCGATGCCTTGCAGCAGCACCACTACCCCGTAGACCCCGACCTGATGATTCACGTGGAATTTAACCGGAAACAGGCGTATGAGGCTACCAACCGACTGCTAAATTTACCCAACCCGCCCGATGCTATTTTTGCCATTAGCGACCGGGTTGCTATTGGCGCCATTATGGCCCTGAAAGATAAAAATAAGCGCATTCCAGAAGACGTAGCCGTAGTGGGTTTTGGCAACGAAGCTACTTCGTCTATTCTGGACCCGGCCTTAACTACCGTTATGCAACATCCTTTTGAAATGGGTAAAATTGCCGCGCAGCTTTTTCTGGAACAAATTAATACCGAGCCGGAAGCTTATAAACCCCAAACCGAAATATTAGACACTGAGCTGATTGTAAATAAATCGTCGAAGCGTATATAAAATATTAAAGCAGCCATTGGTCCGGAATAAGCTTTAAAACCCGAAGCCGAAAACCAAAAATGCTAACCTGCGTGTAGCAGGTATTAAGTTTTTAAGGAACGTATAGTTAAACCACAAAACTATGAATACCGAACTGGAAAAATATATTCAAAGTACCAGCAGTTATTTCGAAGAAAAATACGGCGCTGCCCCCACTTTAGTAGCTTACGCCCCCGGCCGCATTAATATTATTGGGGAACATACCGATTATAATTTGGGGCTCTCGATGCCGGCGGCCATAAACCGTTGGGTAATTGTTTGTTTGCGCCCGCGTCCCGACCAAAATATTTCGGTTACCAGCCAGAATTACCACGATAAAATGGAATATACCCTGGGGCAGGATTTTACGCCCGGCGATAGTTGGGAAAAGTACGTGTACGGCTGCATTACCATTTTTAATAATCAATATAATTTAAATAAAGGTTTTGAAGCCGTTATCTGGGGCAATGTGCCTATTGGTTCGGGCGTATCGTCGTCGGCGGCCATAGAAGTAGCCCTCATGAATGCTTTGCGCGCGGCTTATGCTGCCGATATGGACGACCTGACTTTGGTAAAAATGTGCCAGCGCGTGGAGCACGAATATTTAAAGGTAAACAGCGGCCTTTTAGACCAATACGCCTCGCAGTTTTCGCGCGAAGGCAAGCTCATGATTCTGGACTTTAACCAGTTGAGTTCCGATTATGTAGATGCCGACATGAAAGACTGGGCCTGGATTTTGGCCGATACCAAAGTAAAGCGCGAGCTGGCCGGTAGTAAATATTCGGAGCGGGTGCGCGAAACCGCCGATGCTTTGCAGGAAGTAAAAAGCAAAGACAGCAGCGTGCAAGGCTTCCGCGATATAACCGAAGAACATATAACGCTTATTTCGGACTCGGTGCAGCAAAAACGCATCCGGCACTTGGTGCTCGAAAACCAGCGGGTGTTACAAGCCGCCGAAGCCCTGAGCCAGAAAAACTTTGAAGAACTGGGTAAACTCTTAACGGCCTCGCACCAATCGTTGCGCGACGATTATGAGGTAAGCTGCCCCGAGCTGGATTTTCTGGTTGATACGGCTTTGCAATTGCCGTATTGCGCCGGCAGCCGCATGATGGGCGGCGGTTTTGGCGGTTGTACCATCAGCCTGGTGCGGAAAGATGCCGTACATAAATTCAGTAATTTCTTAACCGACGAATACGCCCGCGAGTACGATATTGTAACCGAACTAAATAATTACCAACTCGTAGACGGCGCCGGTAGTTACAAAATATAAAGAAACAATTATTTTCCTGGCCATTAAGCCAGACTACTATTGCAGCAGGTAAGGCACAAATAAATATTTCCGTAAATCTTAAACTCCTTACAAAAGGAAAGCATCTAAGACCGAAAGATGCTTTCCTTTTTTTATTTATACTTGTTTAAATATATAGTATATTCGTTAATCCAGTTCCGTTTAGCCAGCTAACGGGGGTGTGATAACCGGAACAAACTCCGTTTAGCAGCTAGTTAGCCATAATTAAATTTATAAAAATGAATCATCAAGAAAAGAACGAGCTTTTAATGGCAGAATACGAGATTTATTTCTCTGAATTGCAAACAAAATTTGATGAAGAGACAAAAGCTACATTGTCTTTGCCATTACTAATGCATATTTTTCCAGAATATGATAACTTGGCTAGGAAAGTTATGGTTGTTGGACAAGAAACTAAAGGCTGGTACGGTGCCTTGTCAGACACAACTAAAAACCCGACCAATATAATTGGATGTTACAAAAAATTTGAATTAGGAAAAGATTATTATAGCAGTCCGTTCTGGAGATTTGGGAAAACCCTTTTTTCTAAACTAAACCCTTCTAACAATCCCAACGGATTACTTTGGACAAACTTGTCAAAGGTTGACCAAAATGGTAGTGGCGTAAACCAAGATGTGCGGAAAAAGAACAAGGCCGGCTACGATTTATTGGTTAAAGAAATCGCAATTACCAAACCTGAGATAGTTGTTTTCTTGACCAGTTGGAGAGAAGACGATACCTTAAAAGCGACATTCGGAAAAGTTACTTTCGAAAAAATAGAGGATATTCCTTATGAATACTTGGTTCGCGTGAAAAATGAAAACCTTCCACACAACACCTTCAGAACTTACCATCCTAGATTTTTAAATGACAGTACCCGTTCAAAATACACTATCAATGAAATTATTGAGAAAGTAAAAAATAACTGTGGCTAACAAGGTATATAAACCAAACTTCGGCTTCGCCTCGTTCGCTTCATATACTAACCGTTAGCGGTAACCCTAAAAAACAGACACGACACGAGAGATATGAAATTTGTACTAAAACCAAATAATAGAAATGCGTCAGACCAAGACTTACTTGACGACATAAAAAGGGTGGTAAAAGAACTTAACAAAGAAACCATTACAAGGGACGAGTACGATGAAAAAGGTAGATTTAGTGAAGGAACTATTAGAAAAAGATTTGGGGGTTGGTTGAATGCACTTGAAAAAGCAGGATTTTCAGAAACGAGGAATTATAATATTGAAAATGATGACCTCATAAAAAACATTGAAGATGTTTGGATTAAACTTGGCCGACAACCTTTTACTACGGACATGAAAGTTCCTTTATCAAAATATACCAGCGAAACCTATCGCAGAAGGTTTGGAAGTTGGCAAAAAGGACTTGAAGCATTTATTGAATATATTAATTCTGACGAAGACAAAAACGAAGAACCTGCATCTGAAGAAAAAACACAAGAAAAGGAAAAAGAGTATAAGCATAAAACAAAAAGATTTCCAAGTGAAAGACTGAAAGTTCAAGTCTTAATGAGAGACGGAAACAAATGCAGACTTTGTGGTATTACACTAACAGGAGACAATATTCACTTCGACCATATATTAGCTTGGTCAAAAGGCGGAGAGACAGAATTAGAGAATCTTCAAATACTTTGTGCTCCGCATAATCTTGCTAAAGGCAATGTAGAATATGAATCTAAATAAGACAATCTCGCAACGAACGGACAGAAGGGCAACCGCTAACAGCAGCTACAAGAAATTGGCGGTTCAGTGGTTATATGAAGCTTTGTGCTTCTTGTTAAGTTCAGTGGTGGCAGAAAGTTTTGTGCTCCGAAATCGCCAACTTCTTGTAGCTGCAACCCGTTAGCGTAACCTAAAAACCGAAGAACATGTTAAAATTTATTTTCGTATCTTTATAATTAAACAAATTAGTTTACCATGTCAACAGTAGAATTAAAAGAAAGATTAATACATAAAATCCTGCACACCGATAGTCCTGAGCTTTTGGGGGAAATACTTAGACTTCTTGAAATTGAAAATGAGGAAGTAGAAGTAGTAAAGCTATCAAACCAGCAGAAACAAGCTATTATGAAAGGCCAGGAAGATATAAAGAACGGGCATTTCTTGACAAATGAACAGGCTGACAAAGAAATTGATGAATGGCTAAACAAATAATATGGTCATTCTAAGCCCAATCTGACCGAAAAGAAATATTACAATATTGGATTAAGAGAAACCAATCTAAAACGTATAGCCAAAAACTTCACTTGCTGTTTCGGGAAGCAGTAAAATTAATAGCCCAACATCCTAATATCGACGCTCCTACTGAATTTGGACAAGTGCGGTGCAAAGTGGTACGAGATTACCAAATATTCTACGAACAAATGGAAAATTCTATCCATATATTAACAATTTGGGACACTAGGCAAAACCCAGAAAAACTACCTAATAAATTAAAATAAAAAGGCCACCGCTAACCCTGTACATATAAAAACCCTGCTACGCTAGCTTCGCCGTAGTTTAGATGAGGGCATTAACTAGATTTTAAGACGTTCCACTTATCTCCAAAATTATAATTTATTAGCCCTTAAGCGCACACTTCCCATAACGGCAATTAATATATAGCGAGTTAAATTTAATTTCTTTATTTTGCCTCGTGTAGAACTGGTAACAACCAGTTAGCCCAATTATTAATTTATCAGAATATTTATTTATGCCGCTTTCTCGTAAAATTTTCCTGTTTTTAGTTTTTACTTTAATAAGCCTATCGCTTCGGCAGGGAGTATTTGCCCAAACGCTTCAGAAATTTGAGAAGGAAATTATTGCTTTTGAACAGGCTGATAAAGCCAATCCGCCCAAGAAACGTAGCATTGTGTTTACCGGGAGTTCTTCTATCCGGTTGTGGAACGACTTATCAGCATACTTTCCGGGTAAAACCATCTTAAACCGTGGTTTTGGCGGGTCGCAAACCGATGAAGTAGTGTATTACGCCGACCGGATTGTAACGCCTTATAAACCCAAGCAGGTAGTAATTTACAGCGGCGATAACGATATAGCTTCGGGCAAATCCCCCGAGAAAGTACTAGCCGATTTTGAAACCTTATTTTCTAAAATCCGAGCAACCTCGCCCAAAGCCACGGTTACCTATATTTCTATTAAGCCCAGCCCATCGCGTAAGCAGCATTTGCCCAAAATTAACCAGACCAACGCCCTGATTAAAGATTTTTTAGCGAAAGAAAAGCGTACGGCTTACGTTGATGTGTACAACCCCATGTTGCTGCCCAACGGCAAACCCAAACCCGAGTTGTTCCGGGCCGATAGCCTGCACATGACCAAAGCCGGCTACGATATTTGGGCCCAGGTGCTTAAACCTTATTTAAAATAGTTACTTACCTGCCAATTTTTAGTTGAGCACAAAAAGCCCCCGGTGATATAAATATTGCCGGGGGCTTTTTGTTCTAATTATATCAACTCAAATATAAATTATTGCCGCATTGCCCTTTCTTCCCAGATGACCTTTAGCTACCGGGGTTTCCTGCTTAGCTAAGGAGGGGCAGGGGTGGTTTGACAATAATTATTAAAACGATAAAGTAAAAGAAACAACGGCTGCAGCTACTGGCATTGGCCAAAAGGGACTATAAAAATCAGACTGGTTATGCAAGTAGGTATTATCTCAATATTTTAAAACCGGCTAGCGGTCTAAGTTTTTCTTAGTTCATCGGCGCGGAATCGTTGGGTAATTTCCTGTTTGCCCTGCCGGATTTGAAAGTAAGCCTGATCTTCGGAAGTATGCCAGTAAATATTAAATATTTCGCCGCGGAGCCGCAGTTGGCCGGGCGTGCGGTTAACTTCTTCTACTATATCGCCAAAAGTAAAAGGCAAGTTTGCTACCCGCGAATAAAGGTCGGGTTCTACTTTAAATTGTTTATGTCCGTATTGCAAAACCAGCCAGCGCTCGTTTTCTTCTATTTTTTCAAAAACCTTATCGGCCGGGTTTATGGCTTCAAAATCGCGGCGGTTAGCCGGGTGAATATACGAATAACCGTGGGCCGGAAACCACGGATAAATACCAAACTCTATTGCTTTGCGGAGCATCCTTTGTACTTTTAAAAAATAATTACGCACAAAATTACGGAGGGTATCGGTGCCGGTCAATAAATTCAGAAATCTATTTTATAGCTGCCTGCTTTTACTAGGGGCAATTTTACTGAACGCCTGTTTACCGGTAAGTAAAGCGCCCTACACCCAAAAAAAATATTACCACAAAACCAAAAGCACTATTGCCCAATTACCCGCCGCGCAAAACCTACCCGATACGGTGCAGGTGGGCTGGGCCAAGGTAAATATTACCCCCACGCACCAGGCGCCTTTGGCCGGTTACGGCAAGCGCAAAGGCAAGCGCCTGACCGGTATTCATGATTCTATTTGGGTGCGGGCTTTTGTGTTTAAAAACAAAACGCAACAAGTTGCTTTAGTAACCATGGATTTGCTGATTGCGCCCATGTCGGTGCGGGAAATGCTGGCCGAAAAATTACCCGCTATTGGTTTCTCGAAAGCCCAGGTTTACCTGACGGCCACCCACGCCCACAGCAGTTTGGGCGGCTGGGCGAAGAAGCCGGCCGGTTTTGTAATGGCCGGTAAATACAGTAATAAAATTGTAGCGGGTTTAACCCAGGCTATTCTGCAAGCCATTAAACAAGCCGAAAACAACGCTGCCCCAGCCCAAATAGGTTTTACAACTTTAGCTGCCGATAGTTTGGTCGCCAATCGTTTGGTAGGTGCCCAGGGCTATCGCGATACCCGGTTACGCTTACTTAAGATGCAAAAAAATACCGGCGAAACGGCCGTATTGGTTACATACGCAGCCCATGCTACCTGTTTGCCGGCCGCCGAACTAAATATTTCCGGCGACTACCCCACGGCCTTGGTACAACTGCTGGAGAAAGAACCCCAGATAAATTTTGCCGCTTTTAGTGCCGGGGCCGTGGCAAGTCACAGTCCGGCTGCGGCGGGTAGCGGCTACCAAAAGGTAAGTAACATGGCGCAGGGTTTAGCTAAATTAGTTCGCCAGCATCAACCGCAAATATTACTAGGTTACCAGTTTATTCTAAACGCGCTGGAAGTACCGTTATATTTGCGCCCACCGCACTGGCGCTTTGCGCAAAACTGGCGTTTTCACCCGGCTTTGTTTTATTTAGTGTTCGGCAAATATCCGGCTACGCTTTCGGGTTTGCGTATTGGCAATATATTATTTGCCGGAGCGCCCTGCGATTTTTCGGGCGAACTGGTGCCGGACTTGGAAGCGTCGTTAACCTCCAAGCAAGAAAAGCTGATGGTAACCAGTTTTAACGGTGGCTACGTGGGCTACATTACCCCCGATAAATATTACCACCTAAAAAAATACGAAACCCGCGACATGAACTTTTACGGGCCAGGTAACGGTGCTTATTTATCTGAAATGATGCGCTTGCTGCTGCAAAAGCTATAAAGCATTTTGGGCTAATAATATTTAATAGCTCATTAACTCCAATGCGGGAAATATTACTGGTAATATTTGTTACAAGTTCCTGCCAATTAAAGCAAAAATTTATTTGTGGGTTTAAGCAAATTATTATATTTGGTTTGAACCTATGTGCTTTATGCTGAAAAATAAAATAATATTAATTGGGCTGGGCTTAGCGTTGGCTTTTTCGGGCTACGGCCAGGAAATGTCTTTTGAAGAATACGAGCCAAAATCGGGATTAACGGTGCCGGAGCATCCGGTAAAGCGGGCTAAATATCCGTTTATAGATGTGCACAACCACCAGAATGCCACCATGAATAAAGAAGTCCTGGCAAAACTGGTGAAAGACATGGATGGCATTAATTTGCAAACCATGGTAAATTTAAGCGGCGGTACCGGCGAAAATTTAAAAAGTGGATTGGCCAACATGAAAGGCAATTATCCTAACCGGTTTTTGCTGTTTGCCAACGTAGATTTCAAAAATATTGACGATCCGGATTTTGGCCGGAAAGCCGCCGCCCAACTGGAACAAGATGTGAAAAACGGTGCGCAAGGCCTCAAAATATTCAAGAATCTGGGTTTAACCTTAACCGATAAAAACGGGAAACGCATTGCCACTGACGACCCGCGCTTAGACCCCATCTGGGCTAAATGCGGCCAGTTAGGTATTCCGGTGCTTATTCATACCGGCGAGCCCAAGCAATTTTTCGATCCGCAGGATAAAAATAACGAGCGCTGGCTCGAACTAAAACAATTCCCCAGCCGGGCCCGCCCTGCGGATAAATACCCAAGTTGGGAGCAGGTAATGGCCGAACAGCACCGTATGTTTAAGAAGCACCCTAAAACCAAATTTATTAATGCTCACCTGGGTTGGCTGGGCGGTGATTTAGCGCGTTTGAGTAAAATAATGGACGAAATGCCCAATATGTATACCGAAATTGGCGCTGTGTTGGCCGAGTTGGGACGGCAACCCCGCTTTGCCCGCGACTTTTTTATTAAGTACCAGGACCGCATTATGTTTGGGAAAGATAGCTGGGAACCAACCGAATATTATACCTATTTCCGGGTGCTGGAAACCAACGACGAATATTTCGATTATTACCGTAAACGGCACGCCTTCTGGAAAATGTATGGCTTAAATTTGCCCGACGAAGTACTGAAAAAGCTATATTATAAAAATGCCTTAAAAATAATTCCAGGCATTGATGCCAAAGCCTTTCCAAAATCTTAGAGCAACCAGCCCTACAATAAAAACGCCTGCTTCTTTCCAGAGCAGGCGTTTTTATTTTTAGCTAAACTTAAAGTTTAATCGTTCTTTTTATTTACCCTAACATCGTTATTCGGGTTGTTTTTGCCTTCGTGGCCGCTGCTTTTACCACCGCCCCGGCCGTCTTTATCGCCACCTTCGCGATTAGCGCTACCAGTTACGGCACCCGGCCCGGAATCTTGCCGGTTCCAGCGGGTTTGTTTTATTTCGTCCGAATAATCGGCGTTGGTATAGCCGTATTTCATATCCTGGTCGGCGCTGGAGCCATCTTTTAACGACCCGGCGCCCCGGATTTCACCGGAACTGGTATGATCACCTTTTTTAATGGTGTGGTAATTATTTTCTGATTTATAACCTTGTTCGCCGGCTTTGCTTTGGTGTTCGCCGGGGCCACCGCCCTGGCGGCCTAATTTATTGTCGCCGCTATCAGTAACCGGGCGGCGTTCGCCGCTTTTAAATTCGGCGGTTGTTCCGTTGTCGTCGCCGCTCGGATGCTGCACGGCCTCATCCATGTTATGGCGGTTGTGTATATTATCGGGTGAGCGGTGATCGCTGTTGCCTTTATGATTTCCCTTCATCTTCTTAAGTGTTTAAAAGTCCGTAATAAAAGAGGAACAGTATGGGTTTACGGCTACCTTCAACAGATAGTTTTTTTGTTAATAGGAATATTTCTGTAAAATTAAATTTTTTGGGTTATAAACAGATAATTATTACAAGCTGGCAAACTTAAAAATAGCCCACCGGTAAAAGCACTTGGATGCTGGCAAACACGTATATAATTATTTTCTGGGGCGCTTATTGCTGCGAGAAAAGCAAGCAGAACCTAGAACTAAATAGGCTTGTCTTTTTATTCATACTTACTTTTACATATAGTATATTCGTTAGTCCAGTTCCGTTTAGCCAGCTAATGGGGGTGTGATAACCGGAACGAACTCCGTTTAGCAGCTAGTTAGGCAAAATACAATAATTATAAAATGATAGATGAATTAGATGACTATTTTGAATACACTTGCATGGATATAGAATTTGATACTATTCAAATTAAGAAAAGACATGAAAGTATTAATTCAAAATTCACTGAAGCTGCAAAATCTTGGGATAAAGTTCTAAACTCTCAATGGATTGCTAGAGACTATCTTGCAGTAAAAATGATACTGTCATCTAGTATACTATTAAGTTCTGTTCAATTTGCAAATGAAAAAAACTTACGAATTGTTGAGCCCTATCTAATATATTACTCTCTGTTAAGTTGTTCTCGTGCGGTTATATTTACATCTCCATTCACTGATTGGAATAATGGTGAGCTTTTTACCATGACTCATAAGAAGACTATTAACATAGTTGGAGATATCATTTCTCAATACTGTAAGTCTAAGGGTGAAGAAATTAAGTCATTTATTGATTGGGCAAGAGAGTATAGAGAAATATTCTCATATAAATTCCCTTCCAATGGATTGACAGAGCATCATTTATCACTAGACAAGACTATAGAAGTTTGTACTTTATTATGTGAAATTGCTCAATTTCAAAGCAAGATACTTGAGAATGCAATTGATAAACACGTAAAATCAGACTTTCAGTTAGATTGGAACATATTAGGTGTAGGTTATAAATATGGAGATGCAAACTTTAAATTTATAGATAAAGAAGATGGCTATCGATTAGATTACATTTACAGAAAACAAAAACGTCCATATAGCCTACATTTGATTATGACAGAAGGTATGGTAGAAGATTTTTTTGGAGCCTGGTATCCAGAAGATGATTCAAATTTAAATGAAGTTTATAATCCAGATGCTAATTGGCAAATAATATTCCCTGTACCATAAAATAGAATGTACTTTGCCTAACAACACCTAAACGCCATGCTTCGGCCGACGGCCTCGCCCGTCGCTTAGTCTAACCGTTACCTGCAATCTTAAACCCAAAACGCCATTAACCCCAATGTTGAATATTCTTAAAAAACATATAGAAAAATTCGTACAAGTTTCTGATGATGAATTTGAGGGAATAAGAAATTTCTTTGAAACCAAAGATGTAGCTAAAAAAGAAAACTTATTAGAGGCAGGCCAAATTTGCAAGCATCATTATTTTGTATTAAACGGCTTGCTACGGAAGTTTTACATCAACGAAAAAGGCATTGAACAAACCACTGAATTTGCCATAGAAACCTGGTGGATGACCGACAACATTGCTTACGAACACAATATTCCTTCAGAATTTTATATTCAGGCGGTAGAAAAATCTAAGATACTTTACATTACACAGGATAATCAGGAAAAACTATTAAGGGCATTTCCGTTAATGGAACGCTATTTCCGGTTTGTTTACCAACGGGCTTACGCCGCTGCTCAAATGCGGGTCAAATATCTTTTCTCACTTTCCAAAGAAGAATTTTATTTTCAATCGGTTAAAAGGTACCCAGAATTTGCGCAACGAATTCCCCAATACTTACTAGCTTCCTTTTTGGGATTTACGCCCGAATATTTAAGCGAAATCCGTAAGAGGCACATTTCTTAAACCAGTTTAAGTTTTTTCGCTGTATCGTTTTTCAATTTTGCATAAACAATTTTAAAAGAATAATGCCATGCAAAAACGATTCAACATTAAAGCAGTAGCTCCAAATGCGTTAAAAGCAATGATTGGTTTAGAAACTTATCTTTCTCAGTGTTCTATCTCCAAAACAACCAAAGAACTTATTAAAATCCGTGCTTCACAAATCAACGGGTGTGCGTTTTGCATCAATATTCACACGCAAGACGCCATTAAAAATGGCGAAGCCAATCAGCGTATTTTTTTGCTGAATGTTTGGAGAGAAGCGGAGGGAATTTTTACGGAAGAAGAAAAAGTAGTATTGGCAATAACGGAAGAGATAACTTTAATTCATCAAAATGGATTATCGGATGACACTTACACAGTCGCTCTACAATTTTTTAGCGAAACCCAAATTGCAGATATTATAATGGCAGTTACTACCATTAATCTCTGGAACAGGATTGTATTAAGCACCCACCTATTAATAGGACAAAGTCTTGCATAAGACTACCATAAATAAAAATCGCAGGTTTAACGACCTGCGATTTTTACTAGAGGAAAAAAGCTTTTGGTTTATTCTGCTTTGAACGAATATAGTACGCCTGCAATGAATAATAAGAAACTAAGTAGTTATGTGAATATGCAGAAAGAATGAGTGAGGAAAGGTTTGAAATGTAAAAGACCGCAGGTAACCTTACCTTGCTAAAAGCGGGGCATCTGTAGTTGGGTGACCTCTGCAAATCAACTAACTTTTACCATTGCCCCTAGTCTAGCTATCCAGAACCTTCTGCTAAATTTGGCCAATTTAGATTTATATATATTCCAAAATGGACTGATAAAATTCAAGCGGAGTGGGCAAGAACCCTTCTGCTTAACAGGACTGCCTGAGCTTACAGCAGCGCAATTGCAAAGAACAGTTGACACTATAAATCTAGCCTTTCCTGATTCAAATGTCGTGAAATATAAATCTATTATCTCATCTTTAATACCCGATAATAACGATCGCCATGAGCTCGCGGCGGCATACGTTGTGGTGCAGAAGTAATTGTAACGGCTCCGGGAGGAAGCTATTTAGCAAGGAACCAATAAATTCCTTCCTGAATGACAGTTTTGGATTTCAATAACCAATAAAAAATAGCGTTAGAAACGCGTTGCGTTGTTTATTAAGCAAAAGAATAATTTACATGAAGCAGATAATAATATTAATGGTATTGGCATTTACCGGTACCGGCGCTGTGGCCCAGATAGATTTAAAGAAAATAAAACAGGCCGTAACCCAAAGTACGCTTTCGAACCAGGAGGTAAGTGCCGGTTTAAAGGAAGCGCTCACCAAAGGCGCCACCAAGGGCTCCGAACTGGTATCGCAGGTAGATGGCTATTATAAAAATCCGGAAATAAAAATACCTTTTCCGGCGGAAGTTAGAAACGTAGAAACCAAACTGCGGCAAATAGGCATGGGCGCCGAAGTAGATAAATTTGTGCTGGCCCTGAACCGCGCGGCGGAGGATGCTGCCCAAGAAGCCAAACCGGTTTTTGTATCGGCTATTAAACAAATGACCATTCAGGATGCTTTTGCTATTTTAAAAGGCCAGCCCGATGCCGCTACGCAATATTTGCAGCGCACCACTTCCGATGAGCTAACCCAAAAATTTAAGCCTATTATTCAGAATTCGCTGGCAAAGGTAAACGCCACGCAATATTACGCTACCTTAATAAATACGTACAACAAAATTCCGCTGGTAAAAAAAGTAAACCCTAACCTCGACGATTACGCCACCGCCAAGGCGCTGGATGGTTTATTTTTAATGGTAGCCAAAGAAGAGAAAAATATTCGCCAGAACCCGCAGGCCCGCACCTCCGAAATATTGAAGAAAGTATTCAGCAGCCAAAGCTAGCGCTAGGTTAATTAGAGAGAAATTATAAAAATATTAAATATCCGGCATCCAACTTTCCTGGATGCCGGATATTTTTTAGCCCTTAGCTATCTGGTAGCCGCCCGCCAGGGCTAAGGTATCTTCCAGTACAGCAATAGTGGTATCGGGCCAACCGGTGGTTTGTACCAGCTTTTGGCGCACCGTAAAGAATACGTAAGTTGCCGCCGCTGCTGCCAACCCACCCAGTAAAAAACCAACGGCCTGGCTTTGCTTATTGGCCATTGCCAGGGTAGCGCCAGCCAGAGCACCCGATAAAACCCGGGCACCTAATTGGGCCGGTTCTATGCGGTTGGGCGTAAAAGGCATTTTATCGCCGAGCAACTCGGCCCCCGCCGCTATTTTTAACCCCTGCGCCACTTTGGGTACCTGCAGGTAATGCAACGGCGAAAAGTTTAATTGTCCGGTTGGTGACTTAACCAGTAAGTGGCTCAGCAACGCCGGCGCGGCTGCAGCGCGCATACCGGCTACAGCGCCCATGCCCATAATACGAAAATATGTTTTAGTTCTTTTTTTCATCTGTTGTGGTTTAGGATAAAATAAAGATACGCAGGCCTTTTAAGGAATGTTCTTTTATGCTGATAAGAAGCCGGCATAGAAAAATAGCAGGCTTGCTTACTACCCGTTAAAGCTATGTCTGAACCGGTCGCATTTGGTTTAACTAATATTTTAAATTTAATTGCCATTTAATATTTAAAGTCGCTTAGCAGTTTAGCAGCGGTTTATAATTATTTTAGACCGATTAATTGCGTTAATTCACCACATATAATAAATAAAAACAAGATGAAAAAATGGAATTTTGGTATAGTTGGAGCCGGCATGATTGCAAATTTCCACGCAAAAGCCATTCAAAGTTTACCAAATGCAAACCTGGCCGGTATTTGCAGCGATGTGCCGGAGCAAACCCGCCTGGTAGCCGAAAAATACAATTGCAAAGCCTTTGGCAGCAACGAAGAAATGTTGTCTTCGCCGGATATTGATATTGTTACCATTGCTACACCCAGCGGCGTACACATGGAACCCGCTATTATGGCTGCGCAATACGGTAAACATACCATTGTAGAAAAGCCCGTGGAAATAACTTTAGACCGCATCGACCAAATGATTGCGGCCCATAAAGCCGCCGGTACCCAGTTAGGCGCTGTATTTAATTTCCGTTTTAACGATGCCGTACAATTATTAAAACAAACCGTAGAAGCTGGCCGGTTTGGTAAAATCAGTCATGCCTCGGTGCAGGTACCCTGGTGGCGCAAACCCGAATATTACGCCGGTAGCTGGCGCGGCACCTGGAAAATGGACGGCGGCGGCGCGCTCATGAACCAGTCAATTCACATGGTAGATATGCTGCAATATTTAATGGGGCCACTCGCTTCGTTGCAGGCTTATACTGCTACCATTGCCCACGAAATTGAAGTAGAAGATACCGCTACCGCCGTAGTGCAGTTTAAAAATAATGCCCTGGGTGCTATCTACGGTTCTACCGCCTCGTTCCCCGGTCAGCTCCGTCGCATCGAAATTACCGGCACCAAAGGCACCGCCGTGCTGGTAGAAAACAGTTTTAGCGTTTGGGATTTTGCCGACCAAACCGAAGAAGACAACGCTGTTTTAACCAGGTTCCAGAACGAAACTACCGGCGGCGCTTCCGACCCATCAGCTATTCCGTTTGAGCCGCACGCCAAAAACTTCGCCGCCTTTATCGCCGCCCTCGACGAAAACCGGCCTTTTGAAATAGACGGCACCGAAGCCCGCAAAGCCGTAGAAATAATTCTGGCCGTTTACCAATCGGCGAAAGAAAAGAAGATGTATACGTTTTAAATAAAGCGTTGCCTTAAATATTTACAGCCTGAAGTGCCGGTTATGGGTAAACTTCAAGCTGTAATATTTTTATGGGGTAGAAGGAAGGTGATTTGTAAGGGAATTTAATATTTACTACCGCCAGTTACGGCTCTGCCTAAACTGACAGCATTTAAAGAAAGAGTTATGAAGGGTAATTTTATTTTTTGTAAAATATAAAAAACCTTTATATGAGGATACTTTAGTTTTATTGGTATTTATTTAAACCTAAGCGGAAACCAATGCCAGATGTTTACCTGTGGTGGTATCGAAAACTAACTGAAATTGATTTTTTCCCAGGGTAACGTGTTGGGTATAATTTTTTAGAGGTACTACCTGGCCAATATAATCTTCCAGCACCAATTCGCTGGCTTCAATGGTGGTTGCCTCTATGTCTTCTTCATGGTAACAGTGCGTATAGATTTCATCGGTATCCAGGCAGGTTATCGAAAAACCTTCTGGCTCTTGTTGGTACTCGTAGGTAAGGGTTAATAAGGCCATCCGCTTAAATATTATCTTCAGCTAATTTAACACTGTTTTTTATACTGTTCAACGTTCCTATAGGTATATTGTTATTCCCATGAACGGCAACAATACAGCTTTTGCCATTTTTCTTAAATTTTTTATGGCTACCTTTCTGACTTACCAATTCCCAGCCATTCTTCACTAGCTCTTTTATGACCTCTTTGGCGGTCATTGGAGTTTTCCATTGATAATTGCTCATGCATTATTAAAGTTTAAACGGCCGGAAAGTATAAGACAATTAATTGAAATATTATCTGGTATTTTTGAGGCATTTACGATAAGAACTAAATTTTTGAAAACCCTTTAATTAAAATATATTCCTAACCTGGCGCGCGTTTAGCGGAGCGTAACGAGTGCCAACATCAGCCCGTTCTAAAAGCCTTAACCAAATATAATTCTTAAATAGCTGCCAAGAATGTCGGAAAAGTATAAATTCAATGATTCCCAAGGTATTTATTTTGTGACTGCCACGGTTGTTCATTGGATAGACTTATTTACCCGTAAAGAATGCAAACACATTATACTCCAATCACTGCAATATTGTCAGGAACAAAAAGGCTTGGTTATACATGGGTGGTGTTTAATGGAAAGCCATTTGCACCTGGTAATAAGTACCAGCGGTGAACCTTTGTCTGCTATTATGCGCGATTTTAAAAAGCATACCAGTCGGCAATTGGTAAAAACGCTTTTGGAAGTAAATGAAAGCCGGCGGGAATGGTTACTGCGGGCCTTTACCAAGGCCGGCGAAAACCTACAACGGATAAAGCATTATAAAGTCTGGCAAGACGGCAATCATCCTGTGCTTTTGGATAGCAATTATTTGCAGGAGCAAAAGTTAAACTATCTCCATCAGAACCCCGTGGAAAGTGAAATTGTGGAAGAGCCGGAAAATTACTTGTATTCTTCTGCCAGGGATTACGCCGGGAAAGCTGGGCTGTTGAAGGTAGTGTTGCTGTCCTAAAGATAAGAGTATCTTTGGCACGCGTTACGCTATCGCTAAACGCGCGCCAGGTAGTGGTTTACGATAGAAACAAAATTGTTAGTATTTTATAAATAAAATATATGTTCTCCTTTTTTCGTAGTTCTCCTAAAACAACTTCACAAGCTTACTTCAGCCCTGGCGAAACTTGTTTAAACGCGATTATCTCGGGCATAAACAAGGTGCAACGGTCGCTTAAAATATGCGTGTTTACTATTTCCGACGACCGGATTACGCGGGCAATATTGCAGGCCCACCGAAAAGGCGTTCAGGTTAAAATACTCACCGACAACGAAAAGCTTTTCGATAAGGGCTCCGATATTCGGGAACTGGCGCAGGCGGGTGTTCCGGTCCGTATTGATAATTCGCCTAACCACATGCACCATAAGTTTGCTATTCTGGACGATAAAACCGTGCTCACCGGCAGCTACAACTGGACCCGCAGCGCTGCCCTGTACAACCACGAAAACCTGATTACCTCGGGTGATACAAACTTGGTGAAAGATTTTGGCCGCGAGTTTGATCGGTTGTGGGCCGAAATGGTGCCTTTTAAATAATTATTGCAGACGATTTAACTTCTTGGGGAAATATTAAAGTAAAATCACCCCAGAACCCCTACCGGAAAGACCAACTTTCTGAAAAAAGGAGGGAGCTAAGCCGATGCTTTTGCGAAGGTTTATCCAAGAGGATTTAAGGCGTTTCTGTATTTTCTGACCTTACTATTTATTACTTATTAAGGCTTTTTCGAGGTTTCCTGCAACATGCGGTAAGTCATAAAGCCTAGCAGGCCGATAACCAGAATAATAGCTACCCAGATAATATTGCTGTTGGTAAAAATGGTGGCAGTTTTTGGTGCGTTGGGAGTAGCTAGCGGTTTAAGGCGGGTGGGGGTAATAAGAGGTAAGTTGCCGGGGATGCTGTCTTTAAAGTAAGCCAGGTCGTAATTGGGCGGGAAAACTTCTTCGTTGCCGAACGCCAGGTGATACGAGTGGTTTTTTTGCAGCGAGGCAACCAAGTAGGTATTCAGGAAATAAAACTGAATATTTTTTAGCTGCAACGGCGGGTTATCCTGGTTGTTAATAACGAGGTAAAAATCATCGGATTTAAAATTGTTTAAAGTAAACGTGTTTTCCTGGTCTGATTGCAGCCGGAAAGTAGCCACAGGTTCGGAGGTTTTATAAGTTTTGCGTCGCCGCTTTTTCCGGAATTGTCCTGCGTAAAGCGTAGCCTCCCGCACGTAATAAGTTGGGTTGGTAATAGTAAATAGTAGTTTATCGGCGTGTACCGGAACCGGGGTTTTGAAGAAAATAAAGGTTTGTTTGAGGTCGGCGCTGTCGGTTTGGCTAAACTGTACGTGGGGTACGGCGGTGTATTTGCCGTTCTCGGAAAAAGTATCGTAATAACCCGCCGATAAAATATTAAGCGGAGCACTCGTGGAGTCGTTTATAATGAGCCGGTAATATTCGTAATCGCTGAGCGGGAAATTAAGCAGGTTTACTCTAGCAGTGGCAGCCTGGCTGTAGAGCGAATGCAGGAAATATTGGTCTTCGAGGCCGTACCAGGTTTGCGCATCGTTGCTGCCGCTGAGGCTGGCTTTTTTACGCACGTTGGTGTTTTTAATAAGCAGGCTAATGTTGTTTATTTTGCTTCGGCTGGGGTTGCGTAAAATTAAGGTGGTGTTACCGCCCGGCATCAGGGTTTTCTGTACAACTTCGTACTCCCGGAATAATTTACGGGTTTGTACAGGCTTTTCCCGTTCCAGTATGTAAGGCACTTCACGGTGCGCGGTGTCGTAGAGCCTAATATCTGAGAAATCGGTTTTGAGGTGGGCACCAACGGCAGGTGTAAGGGCAATTTTATAAAAACCACTGGCCGGTACCGGGGGCAAAGCGGCCTGGTATTGGAAGTTTTGCCCGAAGGCAATTTGCACTCCCAATATTAAGTTCAGCAATAGGAAAGCTAACTTCGGCATGGATTATTCTTTTACTGGTGGTGTGGTTTCATCAGCCAGAATCAGTCTTTTAATATTCTGGTACATAAACGAAATAACCAGCAACAGCACGCCCAGCGAAATAAAAGCCGCAATTTTACCACCCTCCGAAATACCCCGGATATCGTAAATAAATAATTTGAGCAGGGTAAGGGTAAACAGCGAAAGCGAAATAATGCGCAGGGTTTTATTTTTTTGTTGCAGCCCAACGTACATGAGCGCAAAGGCACAAATGCCCCACAAAATAGGGAAACCCACTTTATTGCTTTGCCTGATTAACTGTTCGAAGCGCTCGTAAGCCGCGGTTTGTACTGCCGGAGATAAGCCGGTAAGGTTAGTAGCCGGGAATTTAAAATATATAACGTGGTACAATAATTCGGCGCTGGCAGCATAAACCAATACAAAGGCCAATAGCCAGAGCAGCAGGTTTGGCGCTTTCGGCGAAAAAGGCACCAATATTTGCCGGTTCCGCAACAGGAAAAACATAATAAGCCCTACCAAAAGCAAACTCAAATAATGCATATAAAACCCAACCATACCGGGTGCATTATATAACAAGTGCGATTCTAAGAGGTCCATTACCGACGAACTGAAAATTGTAATATATGCCACCAACCCGAGCAAACCCAGCAGCATAATAATAGCTAAGTGTGCGGGTTGGCGCTGGTACCGGGAGAACAAGAATAAACCGCTAATAAAAGCCAGGTTGTAAGCGCCCGTAATAATGCTGCGGGCCGGCGCCGAAGCTACGTAAATATTTAGTTGGTAACTCAGTTCCAGGGCCAGCGAGAAGTACAAAACCACCGTTAATATTAAGCGTAAAGTACGGGCATAGCCGGCTGCGGGCAAGCTAAACCACCGGAACTGAATGGGTTCGGTTTGTTTTTGCAGCAAATACCGGGTAAATATTAAACTCAGGATAGAAATAAAACTGGTAATAAATGCTTTGTTCAGAAGCACCGGCAAATTTTTAGTTTGTGGTGTATAATCGAGGTACAGGTACAGCCAGTCCATTACCAGGCTAATCAGCATTAAGCCCAGTACCACTACCGAGCCCACACTTACCAGCCTTAAACCCGATTTTTGCGCCAGCCACAGCAATAATACAGCTTCCAAAGCCCAGAACATAGTAATATAATTGCCTTCAAGTTGAATTGGCACCGCCAGGCTGATGAACGTAACGACTAAGCCAATGAGCAAATAAATCAGGTTACGGTCGGCTTTCTGGTTGCGGAACAAAACAAACGCAAAACCAAAATTAAATACCGCAATAGCCACCGTAAACAAACCCCGGTACAAACCGCTTTGTAAATTACCCAGCACCAGCATACCCGCCCCAAAGTACAGAAAAGTGTTACTTAGCAAAATAGAAATATCAGCGGCCGAGAAGCGGGCTTTTTCTTTCAGGTTATTAATAATATTCATCAGGAAAAAGATGATGTAAAACAACGTACCGAATATTAGCGCACCCACGTAAGGCGCGTCTTTTACACCTGCTACCCGCGTCGAGAGCCAGCCGCCGTACAAAATAATCGTAAACCCATAGGCAATAAAATTAATAATGCGCCAGCCTTTTAAGTAAGCCAGCACCAGCATGCCCACGTTCAGAATCAGGATATAAATAAACAGCATCTGGTAATTGCCTTCGCCGGTACTCAGCATAAAAGGCGTGGCAAAACCGCCAATAATGGCTATTACCGCGAGCTCCACCCGATTGTACGATACCGATAACAGAATCGAAAAACCGGTAATAACCACCATAATCAGGAAAGCGGCCGTTTGGCTGAACAAAGCGTATTCGTGGAAAGCAATGGCAATGGTAAAGTAGAGCACGGCTAGACCGCCGCCTACCAGCACCGAACTGAAAGCCGGCAGCGTGTGCCGTAACCGGTGCGCCAGTCCAATGAGCAAACCACCCGCCAAAATACCAATAAATACCCGCCCGATTTCGTTTATCCAGTCTTGGTCAATGGCAAATTTTACGAAGTAGCCAATGCCCAGCACCAGTATGGCAATCCCAATTTTATTAATCAGGTTTTCGCCGATAAATTTCTCCAGGTCGGGGTTGTTTTGTAAAAACCGCTGCAAGAAGTTTAGCTGCGGTTCGGCCGGAATAGGAGCTGGTTTAAACGCGGGAACAGCCGGAATATTAGGGGTAACTTGTTCTGGTTGCGGTGTTGGGTCGAATGACGAAACTGGTAGCTTTTCTGCTGGTTTGCTTGTAGTAAACAGTTCAACAGCAGCCGGAATATTTGTTGCCTGAGAAGGAGCAGGTGGTGTAAACACCTGCGCAGATGCTGTGGGCTGGGCTAACGGAACGGTGGTAGGGGAGGCTTCTCTGGCCGCCTCTGGTTGCTGGGCCTGGATTGTACTAAGGGTTGATTTTAACTCCCGGATTTCCTGGTTTAGTTGGTTAAAGCGGGCGTGCATTTCCTGGGTTTTATCAGATAACCTGCGCAGGATAATAACCAGGGCAATAAGCAGCACAACGAGTATCAGAAATTCCATGGGGCCAAATAAAAAATTAATCTAGGTAAAAATCAGGACAGATACCATTATTGCGAGTTTATTAAAAATAACCCGACTAAGATACAGGCTGATTTAAAACCAAAAATACTTTTGGTTAAGGAAAAAGACCAAGGCTAATTTTAATTTTAAGACTTTTAATAATTAGAATTTGTGTGTTTAAAACATTGTAATTCAGTAAGTTATTAATGTTGTATAATAGGTTAGAACTTGCTTTTTCGGAGATTAAATTCTTGAAGCGTTAATAAAGGGCAATATTAAAAACAAGCCTGCTACAAAAAGAACTCTGCTTTTGCGTCAGCTATCTATTCTTTAGGATTGACCTTTGCGGCCCGTCATCCCGAGCCTGCCGAGGGATCTATAATCACAATCTTAACAAAGTTTTATTGTTTTGATAATTGCTTCAAGAGGGGGGATGGTGTAGAATTAAATATTCTACAATTAAACGGAAATATTGCTTTTGCTTCGGTCATTATTTAGGCGGAAATAGATCCCTCGACAGGCTCGGGATGACGGGCCACCTACGTTTATCTAAGAAATAAAAGTTTGATGAGTAATAACTATTAATAGGTAATACAATGTTTTAAAATAGGTTTAAGAAACTCATCTCTGTCATTCAGGGAGGAAACTATGTAGCAGGTAGCCAAATAGTTTCCTTCTGAATGACAGAGATAAGTTTCTTAAGCTAACAAACTGTTTGAAAAAAACTTTGCGTAGTAGCAGCTAATAAAAGACCATTCGTAGTTATTGGGTATTAAATAAGAAAGTTTAGCTAAGAAATTCGGTTAAGACCTAATAAATTAAGATAAATTAAGTTTTTCGTACTTAATTTAAATTATCCCCAAAGCCCATCAAACAGCACTACCCGCCAGCCGTCCGGGTCTTCAAAAGTTAAGCCTTTTTGTTGCCAGTAAGGGTTTTCGGGAGGTACCGGGGTGTACCCTAACGCGTGCAGGCGATCAACCGTTTCGGTTAAGCTGGTTTTATCATCGAGGTAAAATACCAGTAGATTATCTTTGGTAGGGGCCGGGCAGGGGCTACTATTTTCGTGTTGGGTAAACTCCAGGTGATATTCGCGGCCGGGTAAGCCCAGCATAACGCCACTGTACCCGGCGTGGTTCTGAAAAGAGCCCAATATTGCCAGGCCTAAACCTTCGTGGTAAAATTGTATTATTTGCTGCAACCGGTTGGTAGGGCGGGCCACGCGCACCTGTTTAAAATTTAGCATTGCAGGGTTTTAATAATTTCCTGCCAGTGGTTCAGGTAAAGCAAATGGGCTTCGTTTTTAAATATTTTAAGGGTGTTGTGCGGCAAACGCTCGTCCAGGAAGTAAGCGGTAGCCAAAGGCCATAATTTATCGAGGCTGCCATGCCATTGGTAAGTAGGTACGGTAATATCTTCCAGGTGAAAACCCCAGGGGCCCGAAATAGTACGGGCATCGCGGTAAATTCCTTCAGCACCCTGGGCATACACGTCTAAAGTAGCCTGCTGAAACATGGTAGCCAGTTTGGGGTTCAGAAACAATAAGGTGCGGTCGGGGGCCGGTAAATTCTCGATGGCTCTGGCTATTAGCTTTTCGGGCGCTTTTTTTACTTTAGAAAAAATATTCCGGAAAAACAGGCGGCTGAGCCAGGGCGTATAATTATTAAACCACCGGATTAATTTCCAGTTTTTAGGCAATATTTTTTTTACACCGGGTCCATAAAACGGAATACTGCTGTTGGCCAAACCTACATTCCGGACCAGTTGCGGGTAACGTTGCGCAAAAGCGAGGGCGTAGGGGCCGCCACCCGACCAGCCCAGTACCGAAACCTTTTCTTTTATATTCAGCAGCACCAACGCTTCGGCCACCATATCGGCAAAATCCTGTAACGAATAATAGTTGCGTTTATCCGAAAGGCCGATACCCGGCCTATCAAAGGCAATAATGCGGGCATTTAGGGCATCGGCCAGGCTGGCATCCGGATGAACCGCTTGGCGCGAGGCACCCAGGCCATGAAAAAACACAATTGGGTTGCCATTGGTACGGCCCGAAATAGCCAGGCCAAGCTTAAAGCCGCTGGATAAAATAATGGTTTTGGTTAGTTGTAGTAGTGCCGACATAATTTTAATGCCACAGAGGCGATTGATACGAAATACCAGCCAATGCTAATATAGCAATTTTTGCCGTTTTTAAAAGCGTTTCTTTCAGGCCACGACAGATTATTTTACGTGAAAACCCCAACTCTTGGCTAAGCCGCACGCCTCCGGTAAACCAGGTAAAATTTCAACCCCCCATTTCAGGCATTCAGGTCCTTACTTTGGTCATTCGGCAAGATAATTTTTTAATAAAACCCACTTTACCGCATCTTTGGGTAGATTATTAAATAATTTTTTTACCTAAAATAATAAGCCTTTGCAATTTTAACGGCATAGGTAATATCGAATATCAGATTTTTAGAATAGGAGCCAAACCAGCGGGAATTGGAGCAGGGTAGAAAGAGAGAAATCCGCCGATAAATGGTACTGGGTTTGGATTCTGGTAAAACCAGAAAGCTGAATTAGATTTTTCTTCTTGTGTTTGTTTTGTTTGGTGAAACTTGTAACCGGGGAAATATTTATTTTAAATATATTTCCCGGTTCTGGTCCCAATTTCCGGGTGTAACCGGCGCCAGGTGTATTCAAACCAACTCTTTCTCCATATCCAAACCAACAAATTGTAAATTAAGCTTTGGCTGCTTTTGCGCTTGCGCGTACCGGCAGGCAATTTTTTTATTTAAAAAGATTAGAACAATAATTTAAAACATAACCAACTAACTAAAAAAGGCCAAAGCAAAAATGCCTTTTAAAGGCCGGAGAAATAAAATAGTGTTTAAAATTAAATAAATTTAACGCCGCCAAATCCATGAGAATTAAAAAATGAAAGTTAAATTAATGCGAAGAAGAACCAACGTGATGATGCGGCATTTAGCTTTTAAAATAGGAGCAGCCCTGGTGCTCTCTATTGCCTGGACTTTTTTGCTGGCTTACCTGTTGTTTGGCTACTTTTTGTACCCAACCGATCACCTGCTTTTCGATCTGGCGAACTCCTTCGTCATGTTTTTCCTGTTTTACGAAGGCTATATTCGCATTATTACTTTCCTGGAAAGGCGCTTCCCGAAATGGCAGATGAATGCCGAAAAGTATTTGTTCGGGTTGGTGCTTTTTAAGGTTTATAGCCTGATTATATTCTTGGTTGTAAGCTTTATTCCTTCTAAATTATTGTTGGGCGATGCGCTCATTAGCCCCTTAAGCGATGCCGCCGAACTGCGGCTGAGTTTTATTATGCTGGTGCTGGTATCGGCTTTGTATTACGGTATTCTTACCAGTTTTCATATTTTTAAAAATATTCACCAGGCCAGCCTGCAAGCCGAAAAAATGCAGAAAGAAATTGCCCAGGCCCAGTTCGATACGCTAAAGAACCAGGTAAACCCGCATTTTTTGTTTAACAGCTTAAATGTGCTCACCTCGCTTATTCCGCTGGACCCCGACATGGCCGAAAAATTTACCGAGCAATTATCCAAAGCCTACCGGTACGTGCTGGAACACAAAGCCGACGACATGGTGCCGCTTAAAACCGAGCTGGAATTTATTTATGCTTACCTGTTTTTGATAGACATAAGGTTTAAAGATAAATTAAAGTTAAATATTAATTTGCCGGCGCACCGCTTGCATTGGCTGTTGCCGCCGCTTACGCTGCAGTTGCTCATCGAGAACGCCATTAAACACAACGTACTCTCCAAAAAATCGCCGTTGCAAATAGATATTTTTGTGGATGAAGACGATTACCTGTGCGTAACCAACAACCTGCAGGTACGCGACGATAAAATGGTTTCTACTGGCGTGGGCTTGCGCAATATTTCGAACCGGTACGGTTACCTAACCAATAAACCAACGCATTTTGGGGTGGAAGGTAAAAATTACGTAACCAAAATACCGCTGCTGCAAACCGTGTAGCAACCTTTTGGAGCAAAATTACCCAATAATCATTTGTAAAAAAGTTTTTGGGTAAAAACAGAACAGATAACCAACTTACAAGAAAAAGCTAAAGGATTTAAAATGAACGTTGTTATTATAGAGGATGAGGAATTAGCGGCCCTGCGGCTGGAGAGTATGATTCAGAAAATTGACCCCACCATTGAAGTTGTGGCCAAGCTGGAGTCGGTGGAAGAATCGGTGAAGTGGCTTAGTAATAATGATGACCCGGATTTAATATTTCTGGATATTCACCTGGAAGATGGCCTGAGTTTTAATATTTTCGACCAGGTACAGGTAAATTCGCCTATTGTGTTTACCACCGCTTTTGATGAGTACGCCATTAAGGCTTTCCGGCTCAAGAGCATCGATTATTTGCTGAAGCCTGTAACCATGGAAGAACTGGAACGCAGCCTCGAAAAATACAAAGCCTGGTTAAACCCCGCCGAGGCGAAGCCGGTAGATATGCAAGCCTTGTACCAGATTATTAAGAAAAAAGAGCCCGATTACCGCAGTCGCTTCTCGATTGTAGCCGGCCAAAAAATTAAAACCATTCCTATTGAAGAAGTAGCTTATTTCCACGCCGATGAAGGCATTGTTTGTTTGGTAACCGAGAAAAAAGCCAAATATCCCGTAGACTTCAGCCTGGATCAGTTATCGGAACAACTCGACCCGAAAGTTTTCTTCCGCATAAACCGCCAGTTTATTGTAAAGCTTTCTTCTATAGAAAATATTCATGTGTACCCCAAAAGCAAGCTACAGGTAGAATTGCAGCCAACGCCGGGCAGCGAAGTATTTGTAAGCCTTGATAAGGTTACCCGCTTTAAAGAGTGGCTAAATGCCTAGAAAATTAAAGGCGATTTAAGAATACCATAACAATAAAAGGGCAGGCTTTTAAGCCTGCCCTTTTATTGTTATGGTATTCTTAAATATTATTTGTTTGCACAGGGCAATGTTAAAGACCCTTGAAGTTATAAAAGCTATTAGTACTTTTTACTACAGCGTTCAGGTTAAGATAAAGGAGTTTTCCGGTCGCGCAGTAAATCCCGGATTTCGGTTAACAAAAGCTCTTCTTTGCTGGGAGTTGGAGTAGCCGGGGCGGCTTCTTCTTTCCGCTTCATGGCGTTAATAGCTTTTACCATCGAAAAAATAGCCAGAGCAATAATCAGAAAATTTACCACCGTCTGAATAAAATTGCCATAGTTTATAGAGGCTCCTTCTTTCACCACGCGGTTGCCTTCCATTACCGGGTCCGAAAGCTGCAGTTTCAGGTCGGTGAAATCTACGCCACCGGTGGCCATTCCAATAGGTGGCATTACAATGTCGTTTACCAAGGAGGTTACAATAGCACCAAAAGCGGCACCAATTACTACGGCTACCGCTAAATCAATTACATTGCCTTTAACGGCAAACTGTTTAAATTCTGAAATTAAGCTCATAGTTCCTTAATTTTAAATGCGTTATACTAGTATTGTTATGGCTAAATATATAAAAATTTATAACAAATATTAATGATACCTATATTTTTATCTGACGTTCAGTTATCCAGGTGAGCGCCACCACAAATTGGTCGCCGCACAATAATCTGTAAAATTTATATATTAGCAAAATAGGTGAGCTGTTAGCTGTTGCATCTGTAAAGAGTTTTACATAAAGAAAGCTAATATTAATTCTTAAACAAAAGCAAATACCCGGAGAACTCGGTTTACACTATAGTTAGTAATAATTTAAAAACGACACCTTGAACGAAACAATATTTCATTTAGACAATAGCGGAAAACTAACAGAGTTAAACGAAGCAAACTATATTTCGGAAGACTTGCTTCAAAAACTTTTGGCTGACTATCCAAACTTGATTTCAGGTTCACAGATTAACAGTTTACGACCAAGACGTTGGTTGCTCATATCAAGAGAATTTAGAGTACCTGACGACAAAGATGCAAGTGGACGTTGGAGTTTAGATCATTTATTTATTGACCAAGATGGCATACCAACTTTAGTAGAAGTAAAGCGTAGCACAGACACAAGAATACGGAGAGAAGTAATTGGTCAAATCCTTGACTATGCAGCTAACGCAGTTACTTACTGGACAATTGAAGAAATTATTCATCGCTTTGATGAACAATATAAATCACAAAACAAGGATAGTAATACCATCATGTAAGACTTCCTACAAGGAGAAAATGAAGTAGATAATTTTTGGGAATTAACAAAAACGAATTTAAAAGCTGGCAAAATCAGAATGCTCATTATTGCTGATACTATTCCAAGAGAACTGCAACGAATTATTGAGTTCTTAAATGAGCAAATGACGCCCGCCGAAATTTTGGGCCTTGAGATCAAGCAGTTTATAGGTCAAGATAATATAAAAACTCTTGTTCCGAGAGTTATCGGACAAACTACAACTGCTGACGCAACTAAAGGAGTTAACAAAGGAAAAGATAGTAATTGGACAGAAGAAACATTTTTTACACAACTCACAGCACAGCGCGGAGTTGGTGAAGCCGAAGTGGTTAGACAACTTTTGAATTGGCTAAAACCACAGATGACAAGAATTTGGTATGGCTCAGGCAGACGGGGATCTATGGTTCCTGTTTTTACACATTTAGGAGTTGAATATTTTCTGTTTGCTTTATGGACAACTGGAACTGTTGAAGTTTACTTTCAATGGCACAAGTACAAACCACCATTTAACAGCGAACAAAAAAGAATGGAACTATTAAATAGGCTCAATCAAATAAAAGGTGTAAGCATTTCCCCCGACAAAATTTCTGCTCGTCCAAATATCCCATTAAGTTTACTTGCTGACAAAAAAGAGTATCAAAAATTCGTTGATACTTACAAGTGGTTTATTGACGAAGTAAAAATTACACGCTCTGACATATGAACAACCATTGACCCGAAAGAAGAAAAGCTACTACTAACATCGGTTTGCTATAATGGCGGATGAAGTGCTTATCTGTGAATTACCCAAGTTAGTTTAAGCCGAAGAAAAGCGGGGGTTAAGTAATTTACCCCCTTTTTATCCTTTTACTTAAGCTAATTTTCGATATTTGCGACAAAAACAAAAAGTATGAATTGGGTTATTTTAATTATTGCGGGCTTGTGTGAAGTAGCATTTGCTTCTTGTTTGGGAAAAGCAAAAGAAGCTAACGGCACCGATGTTTACTGGTGGTATGGTGGCTTTTTGGTTTTCTTAACAATAAGCATGGTGTTGTTGGTTAAGGCCGCGCAAACCCTGCCCATCGGCACAGCTTATGCCGTCTGGACGGGGATTGGCGCAGTTGGAACAGCTTTAATAGGAATTCTGGTATTTAAAGATCCGGCCAGCTTTTGGCGGGTTTTCTTTTTAATAACCCTTATTGGATCAATTGTGGGGCTAAAAGCAGTATCGTAGTAATTGCAGTTGTTAGGTTTTATTTATCAGGCTAATGGGTTACTTTTTAATAATTGTTAGGCGAAGAGCAGAAACAATAAAGTAATATTTCCGGCGAACACTTAGCTGAGGAGGTTACGTGTTTTGCTTAATTCTTTAAATTTAACGGCGTAAAATATGGCTGGTAAACTGTTTAACGAACGTTCGGAAACGCACCCCTTGTTTCCGAGCGGTGATTGGGAAGGGTTTTACACTTACGTTACCGGGCCCGCCGCTGATAAGCACCCCATGCAATTTATGTTAAACTTTAATGATAACGTAATAACGGGCAGCGGTGCAGATGATGTGGGTGGTTTTTCCTGGAAAGGTTCGTACGATACCGGCCAAATGCAATGTACCATGACCAAATATTACCACTCGCACACCGTACACTACAATGGCCACGTAGATGAAAACGGTATTTGGGGCATGTGGCAACTGGACTTCGTAAGCGGTGGTTTCCATATCTGGCCAAAAGCAAGTGCCGGAAACCAGGAAGGTGTAGCCGTTTCGGCCAAAGAAGAGCTGCGGCCAGAACTTGTGCCGGTGCCCGTTGTGCTGCCTCCTAAGAAAAATAAGTAAGCTTAATTAAACCCAGGCAAATGCATTAGCTGGCGCCCCTGATAAAAATAATTTAGCTTAGGAAAAAGCTTTTAAAAGTAGTTTGCCTTACCTGATAAGGTAAATATTGCTTTAACTATTTAGGTTGCGCTTAAAGCAAAATTTAAAAATAAACAGTGTACAACAGATAAGATAATTTATGATTAAATACGGCCTGCACGGAAAACTAACTGCCACCCCCGGCAACGGCGACAAACTAGCACAAATTTTACTCGAAGCCGCTAAACTGGTAGCTACCGCCCAGGGGTGCCATCTTTATCTGGTCAGCCAGGACCAAAACAATAACGATGCAGTGTGGGTAACAGAAGTCTGGGATAGTAAAGAAGACCACGATAATTCGTTGAACGTGGCGGGTGTAAAAGAATTAATTTCTCAAGCCATGCCCTTATTAAACGGGCGGCCCGAAAAAGGACAGGAACTACGAGTGCTGGGTGGCTTAGGCGTTTAAAGGGTAAAATATCGGTAGCCACGACTAAAAATATTACTAGCCAGCCTTTTACACAAATTTACTTTGTAAAGGCAAATTTGCTTTTAGAGGCCTTACTCTCATTAAAAATTGGTCTGTTTAATTATTTATACCGTGTACTACCTTTAGCCAAATTAAAATAAACCAGCCATGCGTTTGGGTAAGCCACCGCACATAGTTAAAATGCAGTATACGGTAGCCTGGTACAATGCCATACCAAACGTGCTGTGGTCTGTCCTGAATCTTTTGCCTGTTTCGGTATTTTGTTATTGGTTTCTGCCGCTTAAATTATTACTTGTTTTTTTAGGCATAAGTTTTTTAACCGTGTTGCTGCCCAAAGCCTTTTTTTATAATATTCAGTTAGGCCAAACAACAGCTGTTTACAGAAAAATTGGAGTAGGTTTTATAAATAAATTCACGCAGAACGGCGAAATAATAAATAAGCTAATCCGGAAGCGTTACCCGGCTTACAAAGTAGTTTCCGGGAGCAAACGTTCTGTTGCCAAAGTGCTCGGCCAAACGTTTATGTTCGAGAAATTTCATTTTTTATTATTTGTATTTTTTGGTTTGGTAATGGTTTACGCTTTGGTAAACAATTATTTGGGATGGGCACTGGTTTTGTTTATTACAAATATTCTGTACAATATTTATCCTTGTTTGTTGCAGCAATATATTCGCGTAAGGTTGTCATCTGCCATTAAAAGAGAATAGCGTATGCGCGCAATGCAAGTGGTTAATGTTTTGGCTAAGGTTGAAAATATCGGTCTGGACTTTCGCAGTAGCCGCCCTGGCCGTGTGTTTTCACCGGCCAGTATTTAGGTTTAACAGTTATAACGGCAGGGTTTTACTTTTTGTGAAAGTCCTATTGGCATCATATCGGTATAAATATTCCTGTTTCTGATAAGCCAGTATTCTTAAAGGAGCAATCCGAAGACGGTAAATGCAGCATTAGAAAATATTAAATATTTAATAAAGCAAGCAGCAAATGCAGTGGCAAAACGAAGTTACCCGGGCTTTAAAAATAAATTACCCAATAGTACAAGCGCCTATGCTGGGTGTAACCACTCCCGAAATGGTAGCGGCTATTGCTAACCAAGGCGGCTTGGGTTCGTTGCCAGTAGGCGGTTTAGCGCCGGCACAAACCGCTGACCTCATCCGCCAGACCAAAGCCCTAACAAATAAACCATTTGGCGTGAACTTGTTTGCCCATGCTATTCCGGCTCCTAACTTCCAGGAGTTAACGGCCATGCAGGAATTTTTGGCTAAGCTTTGTGCCGATAACCAGATTCCTTATCCAAAGCAGAATATTGAGGCGCTGCGGTTCAATACTTACCACGAGCAGGTGCAAGTGCTGCTGGATGAAAATATTCCGGTGGTTAGTTTTACGTTCGGAATAGTAGACGATGATGTAATAAAAGCTTTTAAAGGTAAAGGGGTGGTATTAATTGGCACGGCTACTACCTTGCCCGAGGCTTTGCTGCTGGAAGAAAAAGAAATTGATATGATTACGGCGCAGGGCATGGAAGCCGGCGGGCACCGGGGTACTTTCCTGGAACCGGAGAAGCTACCGCTGGTTGGCGTAATGTCGTTGGTGCCGCGGATAGCTAGTGTGGTGCGTAAACCTATTCTGGCCGCCGGCGGCATTTACAACGGCAAAACCATAAAAGCGGCTTTTACCTTAGGCGCCCAAGGTGTGCAAATTGGTACGGCTTTTATTGCCAGCCCCGAAAGTAAAGCCATGCCGGCTTATAAAAAAGCACTTCAGAATGCTACCGATACCAAAAGTATTTTAACCAAAACGCTGTCCGGGCGTTGGGCGCGGGGCTTACGGAATAAACTAATTACCGAAATCGAAAAAACCGGCTTAAATATTCCGGCGTTTCCTTTTCAAACCGGCTTAACGGCGGGCATTCGGGCAGAAGCCCAAAAACAGGATAACAATGCGTTTACGGCAATGTGGGCCGGGCAATCTGCTGCCGCCGCCGAAGCTAAACCTACAGCCGAAATATTTGCCCAGTTAATAAAACAGACCGAAGCATTAAACTAAAAATCTGACCTGGTAAGCGATTTATTTCAAATCAGATAATCACATTTAAAAGTAATACTCCCAGCAAACCCATAACCGAAACAATGGTTTCCATAATAGACCAGGTGGCCATGGTATCGGTGATACTTAAATTAAAATATTCTTTAAATACCCAAAAGCCAGGGTCGTTTACGTGCGAAAACATGAGGCTGCCGGCGCCCGTGGCTAATACCATTAATTCGGGGCTGGCACCAGTGCTGGCAATTACGGGCAGCGCAATACCCGCCGTAGTAATGGCCGCTACCGTAGCCGAACCCAAACAAACCCGCAGCAAAGCCGCAATGCCCCAGGCCAGCAGCAACGGCGAAAGCTCCATATCGCTAACCAGTGCGGTAATATAATCGCCTACGCCGCTATCTACCAACACTTGTTTTAATGCGCCACCCCCGCCAATAATTAGCAAAATCATGGCAATACTACCAATCGAGCTGGTTACAATGCTCATGATGGCATCCATTTTCATGCCCCGGTTCAGGCCCAACGTAAAAATAGCCAGCAACACCGATAACAATAAAGCAATGGCAGGGTCACCGATAAAATCAAAGCCTTTGCGTAAAGGCGAGGTATCGGGTAATATTAAGCCAATTATAGTAGCAACTGCCATGAGTAGTACGGGGAATAAGGCCGTAAAAACACTATTGGCGTAGCCGGGCATTTCGGCTTCGGTAAAAACACGGGGCGTAGCTAAGCCCGGCGGCGGCGAAGCTTTGTATTTTTTAGTAAAGCGGCTGAAAAACGGGCCGGCCACTATAATGGCCGGAATAGCAATAATAATTCCGTACACCAAGGTTAGGCCAATATCGGCTTTATACAAAATGGCGATAGAAGTAGGGCCGGGGTGCGGCGGCAAGTACCCGTGCGTAACCGATAAAGCGGCGGCCATAGGCAAACCCACGTACAACAAAGGCAAACCCGTAGAGGCGGCAATACTAAAAACCAACGGAATTAACAGCACGAAACCGGCATTGTAAAACATGGGCAAACCCACCAAAAAACCGGTGAGTACCACCGCCCATTGAATATATTTAACCCCGAATTTTTTCATCAGGCTGTAAGTAATGCGTTGGGCCGCCCCGCTTTCGGATATTAAATTACCCAGCATCGCCCCAAAACCTAATATTAAAGCCAGTGAACCCAGGGTATCGCCGACGCCTTTCTGCACCGAAACAAGAGCTGCTTTAGCCGTCATGCCTTCGGCCAAACCTAAACCCAGCGCTACCAGAATCAGGGCCAGAAAGGCATTAAGCCGGAAAACAATCATTAACAGCAATAACGTGAGTACAGCAGCAGCAACGAGTATCAGCGGCATAGGCTTTGTTTTTAGTCGGTTAAGGGCGGTAATATTCCGCCGGGTTATTTATTATTCTTTTATAATTTTTTAAATATTAACCTGAATATCTTTTTCCGCTGCCAACTTCTGATTACCGGCCCTAAACGAACAAACGGCGGTAAACTATCATTCTTTCGGCAAATTACCAATAGCGGCCAGTTGGTCTTTCAGTAAGGGATAGAGCTTTTCAAATATAGAAAAGTTCTGCATATACACCGCATGGCGCTTCGGGTTTGGTAAATATTCTTGCTCGTGGGCAGTTTGGTCTGGTAGCGAAAGGGTATCCGGGGCCAGGTTTAAGGCTTGCAAAGCCAGCATGGCCGCACCCCAGGCCGAACTTTCCACTGTTCCGGCCAGAATTACTTTTTTATTAAAAATATCGGCTACCAACTGTACCCAAAACGGCGAACGGGCAAAGCCACCGCTGGCGTAAATTACATCTATGGGGCCGGTTGTTTCGGTGAGGGCCTGGCCCACCTGGTAAATACCAAAAACAATACCCTCGAATACAGCCCTTAAAAAATGCGCTTTGGTGTGGGTAATGCTAACCCCAAAAAATAGACCACGCGCCTGGGCATCCCAGATGGGTGCCCGCTCGCCCAGCAAATAAGGCACAAAAAGCAATCCCTCGGAACCAGCCGGTACGGCGGCCGCCTCCTGGCTCAATATTTCGTAAGGATCTACGCCCAAACGCTGCGCTTCTGCTTTTTCGGCTTCGGCAAAGTTGTCGCGGAACCACCGCAAAATAATGCCGCCGTTGTTTACCGCGCCGCCTACCACGTATTGGTTTTCCGTTAAAATATAGCTGAATAAGCGTTGCTGCGGATCGGCGGCCGGTTGGGGGGCGGTAACCCGGATGGCGCCGCTGGTGCCAATGGTTAAAGCAGCCCGACCCGGCACGGTAGCTCCGGCACCCAAATTAGCCAGACAGCCATCGCTGGCGCCAATTATAAAAGGTACCTGGGCCAGGCTATCTAGTTGCAGGAAATTTATATACTGGGGCGAAATCTGGTACAAAGGGCTTACCGGTTCCGATAGTTGGGCAGCAGTAATACCGGCTGCTTCCAGGGCCGGCTCGTACCAGGTATGGGTATAAATATTAAATAAACCGGTAGCGGAAGCTATCGAATAATCTACCTGAAACCGCCCGAAAAGTTTGTACCAAACATATTCTTTAATCGAAATAAATTTGTAAGCCTGCTGGAGTAAGTTGGGTTGGTATTGCCGGAACCACATAAGTTTACACAGCGGCGACATGGGGTGAATGGGCGTACCGGTATAGTGGTAAATATCAAGGCCAGTGGGCGTGACCCGTAAATCATCGGCTTGTACCTGGCTGCGGTTATCGGCCCAAATAATGCAATTGGTTAAGGGGTTGCCCTGCGCATCTACGGCAATCAGGCTGTGCATGGCGCTGCTAAAGCTAATGCCCGCCAACGTAGCCCCATTTAACTGGCTGGTACTTTTTTGCAAGGCCAACAATACAGCCCGGAAAACCTCATCGGGGTCTTGTTCGCTGTAGTTTGGCTGCGGGTTTAGAATAGAATAGGGCTGGTACGCCGAAGAAACTACTTTGCCCTGCTCGTCGAAAGCAATCGCCTTGGTGCTGGAGGTACCAATATCTAACCCAATAATTACCGGCATATAAATTAGCTGAAAAATTAAGAGAACTTAAACGGGGAAATTTAAGGAATAATCTGCGATAAAAAACAACCTGGGCTTTTTGTTGACGCGCTAAAATAATTTAGATTGAAGCCTGAATATTTCTTCGCCTATGAAAACCCGTATTCGTTTGCAGCTTTCGGTTATGATGTTCCTGGAGTTTTTTATCTGGGGTGCCTGGTTTGTAACGCTGGGTACTTTTTTGCTGAATAACCTTAAAACTAGTGCTACGCAGGTGAGCGTGGCTTTTTTAACCCAGTCTATCGGGGCTATTCTGGCACCTTTTATTATTGGCCTTATTGCCGATCGCTTTTTCTCGGCGCAGTATATTTTGGGCATTCTGCATTTAATTGGTGCCGCGTTGCTTTACAGTGCCAGCAGCGTTACCGATTTCGATAATTTTTACCCGCTTATTCTGGTTTACATGATTTTGTATATGCCCACGCTGGCGTTGGTTAATTCGGTATCGTTCCGGCAAATGAAAGAACCCGGCAAAGAATTTCCGCCCATACGGGTGTTGGGCACCATTGGCTGGATTGTGGCGGGCTTTACCATTGGCTGGCTAAACTGGGAGCAAAACGGCTCTTTGGATCTTACTTTTAAAATGGCGGCTATTGCCTCGGCCATGCTGGGGGTTTTTAGCTTTACGTTGCCGGCCACGCCGCCCATAAAAAAAAGCGGTCCGGCCTCTTTGTCCGATATGTTGGGGCTGGATGCTTTGAGCCTGCTGAAGAACAAGTCTTATTTATTATTTTTTCTGTCGTCGGTGGCTATCTGTATTCCACTGTCTTTTTATTATAATTTCACTAATCCGTTTCTGAACGAAATAGGAATGCGTTCGGCGGCGGCCAAACAATCGTTCGGGCAAGTATCGGAGTTGCTTTTTATGTTGCTGATTCCCGCGTTTTTTGTACGGCTGGGGGTTAAAAAAATGCTGGCTTTGGGTATGCTGGCCTGGGTGCTGCGCTATATTTTATTTGCCTTCGGCGATACCAATGCCAACTACTGGATGCTGATTGCCGGTATTGTGCTGCACGGCATTTGCTACGATTTTTTCTTTGTAACCGGCCAAATTTATACCGATAAGCTGGCCGGCGAGCGGTTTAAAAGTGCGGCACAGGGCTTAATAACGCTGGCAACTTACGGCGTAGGCATGTTAATTGGTTCGCTTATTTCGGGTGTGATAGTAGATAAGTGGCAATTACCGGCGGGTGGCCACAACTGGCAAACCATTTGGTTAATTCCGGCCGCGATTGCAGCCGTGGTGATGGTACTTTTTCTGCTGCTTTTCCAAGACAAGAATAAAACCCAGCCCACAACTACGGCTACGGTGTAATATTTGGGGTCGACGGAATTATTATTCACCTTACTTATACCTGCTTTATTCCTGAAATATTCCGGGACAGAATAAGGTTTATCAATAAATTGCATGATTTGTAAGCAGGCGCTTTCCGGCTAAAACCTGCTTAATAAATGGCCCCTAAATTTTAATAAAGAGCGGCCTTTTGCCTGATTAATTTAAGTTTTGGAAAAATATTAGAAACCCTGCTACTAATGGTTCTAATATTTTTGCGTGTACGGGCACACAGTTCTGAAAATTTTAATTTGTATATTATTTAATTCTGATTAAGTTTGAAAAGGTATGTTGCCGACTTATAAGAACCTTTAGAAAAATTATTGCATTTCCTTAGGTTAATAAGAACCGGCACACCGGCAAAAAAACTAAAAGCGTTCACTATCTTTAAAATTACCTGCATCTCATGACAAAAGTTTCTGCTTCAAAATCTGCGGCTTCGGCTGTGGTAGCGGCTAGTAGTAATTCCAGTAGACCCATTATTATTATTGGGGCGTTGTTTTTCGTTTTTGGTTTTGTAACCTGGCTTAACTCCGTACTAATTCCTTACCTTAAAATTGCTTGTGAGTTAAATAATTTCGAGTCTTACCTCGTAGCTTTTGCTTTTTACATTGCTTATTTAGTTATGGCTATTCCGTCGGCGTGGGTTTTAAAAGTCACGGGTTTTAAAAAGGGTATGTCGGTGGGGCTGCTGGTAATGGGTGTGGGCGCGTTGGTGTTTATTCCGGCCGCCATGACGCGTACGTACGGTTTATTTTTATTAGGTTTATTTATTCAGGGAACTGGTTTAGCGGTGCTGCAAACGGCGGCTAACCCTTATATTACCATTCTGGGGCCGCGCGAAAGTGCCGCCAAACGCATTAGTGTAATGGGTATTTGTAATAAAGTGGCCGGAGCCATTGCACCCATTATTTTGGGTGCTATTGCCCTAAAAGATGCCGATGCCCTGGTAAACAGATTGAGCACCATGAGCCTGGCGCAAAAAGCGGCCGAACTGGATATGCTAGCCGCCCGCGTTATTACCCCTTACATCATTATGATTGTGGTGTTGGTAATATTGGCAGTTGTTGTTTATTTATCTTCTTTACCCGAAATTGATACCGATAAGGAAGACGAAACCGTAGCCGCCGCCAACACCAATAAAACCAGTATATTACAGTTTCCGCACTTGATTATTGGCACGTTGGCCATGTTTTTTTATGTGGGCGTAGAGGTAATGGCCGGCGATACGGTAATTAGTTACGGCGCCGCGCAAGGCATTGAACTATCAACGGCTAAATTTTTTACAACCTGCACGCTAATTGCCATGATTGTGGGTTATTTAGTAGGTATAGTTACCATACCCAAATATATTACCCAGGAAAAAGCTTTAAAGTTATCAGCCATATTAGGCGTTATTTTTACCTTGGCAGCAATTTTTACTGATGGTTTTGCATCCGTTTTATTTATTTCTTTACTAGGCTTGGCTAATTCATTGGTTTTCCCGGCTATATGGCCATTAGCTATTGCCGATTTGGGCAGGTTTACCAAAATAGGTTCTTCTTTCTTGATTATGGCTATTGCGGGTGGGGCAGTTATTCCGCTCCTGTACGGTTATTTGGCCGATATTATCAATCCGCAGCAAGCTTACTGGATTATGGTGCCTTGTTATTTATTTATCTGGTATTATGCCGTTTCCGGCCACAAACTCCGCAGCAGAGCATAAGCAATATTTTTTAAGCACAACAAAAAGCCCGGTTCAATAGCTGAACCGGGCTTTTTGTTTTAAGTAGTTTAGGATTGTTTGTTTACAGATAAGCATTTTCCTTTCTGCGTTTTAATGAAATTATAATTAAAAAGAAACAAGATCTCCAGTATACCCTACCTCCCGAAACAGCCCCAAAGGGGCGAAATATCCTAGCCCAGGGTGTAGCCCTGGGAACCAGGCAAAATAATTAGCTTTAAAGATTAATATTTCGCCCCTCCAGGGCTTGGCTTCTAATACTTTTTTCGATGGGCTTCACCCATCGCTGGAATATTGCGCCCCTTTGGGGCTGTGCTATTACTGACTTTAATGTTGCGCTAGGCAAGGCAAAAAAATAGCTCAACCAAAACGGTAGAGCTATTCTTTAGAACGAAAATATTCTTTTTTAGGCTACGCGCACCAGCACCCGCTCTACATCTTGTTTAAAGTGGCGGCCAATGGGTAATTCTTTACCGGCCACATCTACGTGCGTCGGCGAAAACGAATCTATTTTATCCAGGGCTACAATAAAAGAACGGTGAATCCGCAGAAACCCGTCTTCGGGCAGCATCTCTTCCAGAGAAGTTATGGTTTGCTTCGAAATTATTTGTTTGGTAGCGGTAACAATGCGCACGTAATCTTTCAGGCTTTCGATAAAATGAATATCATCTACCATTACTTTAACCATTTTGCGATCTACCCGGAAATATAAAAACCGGTCGGAAACCGTTTGGGTACTCGGGGGAGGCGGTAAATTATTAATAATGGGCACTTCGGGGCGGCAAACTTTCTGCACGGCCCGCATAAACCGCTCCAGCGAAATAGGTTTGAGCAAATAATCTACGGCATCCAGCTCAAAGCCATCCATGGCGTATTCGCGGTAAGCCGTGGTAAATATTATTTTGGGCGGATTCTGAAGGGTTTTTACAAAATCGGTACCCAGCATTTGCGGCATTCTAATATCCAGAAACATTAAGTCTATAGGTTGTTGCTGCAATATTTCGAAAGCTTGCATGGCATTGTGGCATTGAGCGGCTACCTCCAGCATGGGCACATGGGCAATATGCGATCGTAATACAGTTAGGGCTGGTGGTTCATCGTCAACGAGCAGGCAGCGAATCTTCATGGTATTTTAAGCGGTTAATTCGGTAGCGGGTTTTACTAAAATTTTATGATTGATAATAGCGGGCGCAGGCTCAGCCGGCGCAGCTACAGCGTCTAAGTCCATGGTTAAAGATACCAGGTAAGTTTCGGCTTCCATAATGGTTTTTAATTCGTAACGGTCCGGGTACAATAATTCTAACCGTTTCCGGACATTTTCGAGGCCTATGCCGTGCGCCATTATTTCGGGTTCACTAATAAACAGCGGCGAAGGCGGCACGGCGTTAATTAATTTAAATTTAAGTTTGTTTTCCTGTATGGTTAAGTCCAGGCTAATCCAGGCCTGGTCCAGTTCTTCGCTGGCGCCGTGTTTAAAGCTGTTTTCGATAAAAGGCAGTAAAATAAGCGGGGCAATAATTTTACCTTCTACACTGCCTTTAATATTAACCGATAAATCCAGCCGTTCGCCATACCGGAGTTCTTCTAGTTGAATATAATCCTGGAGTAATTTTATTTCCTTTACCAATGGTACTTTCACTACATCGCACTCGTAAAGCATGTAACGCAGCAGCCCTGCCAACTTAAGTACCACTTCGGGTGCTTGCCCCGATTGGGTAAGGGTAAGCGAGTATAAATTATTGAGGGTATTAAACAAAAAGTGCGGGTGCACCTGTGCTTTCAGGAGTTGCAATTCGGCTTTAAGTTTTTCGCGTTCCAGCAGCTGGGCCGCTTCGTTTTTCTTGTAGTAATATTTACCCAGCTTAATAAATCCGGCAAAACCGGCTACTGTAGAGCCGCCTCTTAAACCGGCCAGCATAGCCGAATAAAACTGACTGCTGGGCGTGGGCAACCCCAACGAAATCCGGAAAGGTACTACCACGGTAACGGTAACCAGGTACGATACCAAGGCTTCTACAAAAAGCGATGCTGCCAGAATAACCAGAAAAGACAGGTATTTTTCTTTAAACAGAAAGCGCGGAATGAGCACGTACATAATAATGTAACTCAGCAGCATGTGGCCGGGCAAAAAAGCAATTGCCTCGAAAAACGACAACACGTAGGAGTTAATTAAGATAAGATTGCCGTTGGCATCTACGGCAGCAGGCCGGGTTCCATAAATGAGGGTAAAGAATACAACGCAAACAAACCAGAACAAAAAGTGCCGGCTCAATCGATACCGGCGCTCGTTCGAAAATATAAAATTATACCGGGTTGAGGGCGACATGCAGGATAGAATTAGGTTAATAATATATGCGTAAGTTACAAATAATAAAGAATATAATCCAACAACCAACCCGTTCCGTAGACAAACTACCAAAAATAATCCCTGAACGGTAAAATGCAAACCAAAACACAATTAGCAAGCTAGTTGCTGCTGACTTACCCTTAATAATTAGCACGCAGTAAATATTTGGTTAAAGCTTATTGCAGAAGCTATAAAAGCTGGAACCTAGGGCGGTACAGTAATATAAAAACAGCGGATTTGGTTTGGTAGCTTTTTGTACTTCTGAGCGTCGGGTACGCCTTTTCTGCTTTTTGCCGGCGTTAATTCTGCGGGCTCAATTTGGGGTTTTAATAAAGGTTTTGGATATTACCCCGGTATTCTAAAATATACCGTTTTATGCAGGAAATTTGCTGGGGTATTATCGGGTGCGGCGATGTAACCGAAAAGAAAAGCGGCCCCGCTTTTTCAAAAATACCACAATCTAAGTTGGTGGCCGTTATGCGGCGCGATGCTGCTAAAGCCGCCGATTATGCCCGCCGCCACTACGTGCCCCGCTGGTACGCCAACGCCGACGAGTTAATCCAAGACCCCGAAGTAAACGCCATTTATATTGCTACTCCCCCAGACGCGCACCTGGAATATACTTTAAAAGCAGCCGCGGCTGGCAAACCGGTTTACGTAGAAAAACCCATGGCCCTGAATTACAACCAGTGCCAGCAAATGATAGCGGCTTGCGCGGAAGCCCAGGTATCGCTTTATGTAGCTTATTACCGCCGGGGTCAGCCTTTTTTCCGGAAAATAAAAGAACTTATAACTTCCGGCGCTATTGGCGAGGTGCGCCTGGTAAACATTCGGTTGTACCACCCGGCCAAACCCGACCTAAGCCCAACCGATTTGCCCTGGCGCGTACAACCCGAAATATCGGGTGGTGGTTTATTTTTTGATTTGGCTTCGCACCAGCTCGATTTACTGGATTTTTTCTTCGGGCCAATTACCCAGGCGCAAGGCCACACCGCCAACCAGGCCGGTTTATACCCCGCCGAAGATATTGTAACGGCCAACTTCTCTTTTGATTCGGGAGTACAAGGAAGTGGCGTTTGGTGCTTTACCGTGGCCGAAAGTGCCCGCACTGACCAAACCGAAATAATAGGCAGCGCCGGCCGGATTACGTATGCTACCTTCGACTCAGATATTATTACCCTGGAAACCGCCGCGGGCAAGCAGGAAATTCAAATCCCTTACCCGGAACATGTGCAGCAACCGTTAATTCAGGAAATGGTAGCAGCATTATTGGGGCAAGGCACCTGCCCCAGCACCGGCGAATCGGCGGCCCGCACCGCCCTGGTAATGGATAAAATTACGGCTACGCCCTAAATTTAATTAAAAGTAAAAAGACAATGGAAGCCTCCGAAAAAGACGAAACTCCTGCGCAAGTACCTTTACCGGAGCAATTTTACAGTTATGCTACCGGTAAGCCCTTCGATACTTGTGTAACCTGCAACACTTATTTACTCGGGCCCGGTACCCAATATATGGTTGAGAAAGCCATTATCCGGTACCCCAACACCAACGTAACCGATGTAGCTTTTGAGTACGCCATGTGCTTACCCTGCTCCGAAAAAATGCGCCAGAGCCTTTCTAAAGAATCGCTGGCCCGGATAGAAAGCTATTTTATGGCGCATGTAGATTTAGCCGCCCGCCAGGAATTATTAAACCGCGCTGGCGAAGCTGAACCCCAAGAATGGTTTAAAACTTGTTTAGTAAAAAATACCCCCATAGAAGAAGAAACCGAGTACCAGCTAATTGCCCACTGCAACGGTACCAACCTGGTAGTTGGCCTGGCACCCTACATGATCAGCGGCAAGGCCGCCGACGAACTCTCCGAACTCTTATCGGCCCAAACCAAAGAAGTACTCGATGATTTTATTGACGAACATTTTGGCTTACCACCCGAACTAAAGGCCCTGATTAAAGAAAAGAATTTGCTGCTGCTTTAGCCGGAAATATTGCTTGGATATATAATCGAGGAAACCGTATAGGAAAGGCTGCTAATATTTTTAATATTCTTCTACCTAAAGAACCTGTGCCTGATGGTTTCTCCTATTTATTCTTCCGTTAAACTTTCCGGATTGCGTGAAGTAATGAATATATTACGTTTTTAAGTAGGTTGTAATTCATGCTGATAAACAAAATGAACATTCAAGAAGGATTTAAGATCGATGAACCCGACATTTTCATTCCGTGGGATATTGATGAATATACATTGACTCAGAAATTGGATGGGCACGGCTTTACGCATGTAACAACAGGATATTACACCATTTTATGCAAATCTTTAAATGGACTGAACTGTATGCTTGGATTTCATTTTGAACCAGGAAAAAATGGATTCTTAAATGAGTTGGAGTTTTTCAGAACAGATTTTAGTAATCAGGAAAAATCATTTAACGACTTCCAATCCCATTTTGAAGCCGAATTTGGAAAACCCACTTCGGAGTCAAATGGCAATGAAGGATTCAAAAATTATGCATGGAATCTCGATAACGTTCAAATAGTCCATTATGTGTTCGACAGATTTGGACCAGAAGAACACATGAGAATTAAAAGAATAAAAAAGCACGATAACAGCTATAAGCAAGCGAATAATATTAAAAGAAACGATAGTGAATTTAATAAACTTTGGTCACGTCTGATAGGCAAGTAAGTTAACAGTAACCATAAGAGGTGCGAAATAATCAACAGTGATCACAATTAAAACAGCTATGCGAAAGGTAATTGCAGCCATTAATATGACAGTTGACGGATTTTGCGACCATACCGTAATAACCCCAGACGAAGAAATACATCAGCATTACGCTAACCTGTTAGATAATGCATGTGTTATTCTATATGGCAGGATAACCTATCAGTTGATGCAATATTGGCAAAACCTGCTAAAAAATCCTTCCGGCGAAAATGCAATGGACGACTTTGCCGTAACCATAGATAAAATTCCAAAAATAGTCTTTTCGCATACGCTGAAAGATGTAGAATGGGCCAGCGCTAAATTGTCAAATCAAACCATTGAAGAAGAAGTTGCGGAGCTAAAACAACAATCGGGCAAAGATATTTTGGTTGGCTGTAGGAGTTTAATTATACAGCTAATGAAGCTGAATTTAATTGATGAATACCAGCTTTGTGTTCACCCGGTTGTTGCAGGAAGCGGTTTGCCATTATTCCAAAATATTAACGACAGAACTCTTCTTAAACTCATAAAAACTAAAACCTTTGGTAGTGGTGCCGTAATGCTTTACTATGCGCCAACCCAGGAATAAAAGAAATTAAACCAGCAAACCCGTTATAGCATCTGCTGTTATTAAAATACTATGGCAACCAAATCCCCACTCACCGCGGTCATTCTGTAGAATTCCAAAAGAAACTTATTAGCAGGCAGCTAATTAGATTCTTTTGGAATTCTACAGAATGACCACGGTGGGGGGGACAGCCTTTACTTTATTTAAAAGCGCAGTATGCATTTGATAATGGTATAATAATTTAAGCTGGTTTTTAATAAGCAAACGCCAGAATTAAAAATTTTAGGTAAAGCTAGCGGTTATAGGCCGGTATACCGCTTCTTGAAATCTGGCTGGTTTTATCGCCTACTTCTGCTTACCTTTAGCTATGTTTACTTGCTCTAATCCAACGCCATGAAACTGTTATTCAACTACCTGAAAGGATATCGGTTATTAATTTTTCTGGCCTTACTGCTGGCTACCATTAACCAGGTATTTTCCTTGCTCGACCCGCTTATTCTGCGCAAAATTATTGATGATTATGCCACCGCGGCCGTTACCCAGAAACTGCAGATTAGCACTACCGAGTTTTTTAAAGGCGCGGGTACTTTAATATTATTGGCCATGGGCGTAGCCATGGTGTCGCGGATTGCCAAGGCTTTCCAGGATTATTATGTAAACGTAATTACGCAGCGTCTGGGCGCCCAGATTTATTCCGATGGCCTGCGCCATTCTTTGGATTTACCTTATTCGGTTTTTGAAGACCAGCGCAGCGGCGAAACCCTGGGCATTCTGCAAAAAGTACGCACCGATGTCGAGAAGCTGGTTTCCAACTTTATTAACGTGCTGTTTACCTCGCTCATCGGGATTATTTTCGTGGTGGTGTATGCCTTAAATGTTTACTGGCTCATTGCGCCGGTATATTTTTCGGCGGTACCTATTCTGGGAATATTAAGCTCGGTGCTAAGTAAAAAAATAAAGGTAATTCAGAAAACCATTGTTTCGGAAACCACCGCTCTGGCCGGTGCTACCACCGAATCGTTGCGCAATATTGAGCTGGTAAAAAGTCTGGGCCTGGCGCAGCAGGAAACCGAACGCCTGAACAACACCACCGATAAAATATTAAAACTGGAGCTGAAAAAGGTGCGCTACATCCGGAGCCTGAGTTTTATCCAAGGCACCTGCGTAAACCTGCTGCGCAACGTTATTTTGCTCTTAATGCTTTACCTTGTGTTTACCAACCGCATCACCGTCGGCGATTTTATTTCCATGTTTATTTATTCGTTCTTTATTTTCGGACCACTACAAGAACTGGGCAATATTATTAATATTTACCGCGAAACGCAGGTGTCTTTAGATAACTTTCAGAAAATATTAAATACGCCTAAAGAAGCCCGGCCAACGCATCCGGCTAACCTGGGTACTATCCAAACCCTCACTTTCGATAACGTTAATTTTAAACACCAGACCGCTGCTAATAAAGCCTTAGCGGGCATTTCTTTCGAAACAAAAGTAGGCGAAACCATTGCGTTTGTAGGGCCGTCGGGTTCGGGTAAAACCACGCTCGTTAAATTATTGGTAGGTTTGTATAAGCCGGAGCAAGGCCAAATTCTGTACAACGGCATTCCGGGCGATAATTTAGATTTAGACCGGCTGCGCGAGCAAATTGGTTTTGTAACCCAGGATACCCAATTATTTGCTGGTACCATTCGCGAGAATTTATTGTTTGTCGCGCCAAATGCCACCGATGCCGACTGCCTGGATGCCCTCCGGAAAGCTGCCTGCACCTCTTTGCTGGCCCGCGCCGACAAAGGTTTAGATACGGTAATTGGCGAAGGCGGGGTAAAAGTATCGGGTGGGGAGAAACAACGGTTATCCATTGCCCGGGCTTTACTGCGCAATCCTACTTTATTAGTTTTCGACGAAGCTACTTCGGCGCTCGATTCTTTAACCGAAGAAGAGATTAGCAAAACGGTGCGCGACGTATCGAACAGCGAAAACCACATTACCATCTTAATTGCGCACCGCCTTTCCACGGTATTGCACGCCGACCAGATTTACGTACTGGAGCGGGGCCGGGTAGCCGAGGCCGGCAAACACCTGGATTTACTGGAGCAAAAAGGTTTGTACTATGCCATGTGGCGGCAGCAGATTGGCGAACGCCACGCTACCAAAGAAAAACCCGAAAAACCAACGGTAATGAGGTAAATATTAAGGGTAAATATCTATCGCTGTTAAGCAATAGATGTTCGCTTGTGTTGGGTAATTTAGTGAGCCCACATCTGTCATTCAGGAGGAACCTATTTAGTTACCTGCTAAATAGGTTCCTCCTGAATGACAGATGTGGATTGCTTAATATTTAATTTCGATTCCTTTATAATCTTAGCAATTCTTTGCTTTTATTTCAGAAAAACGGTTTTGTTTGTTCTGGCCGATTTTTTGGCGGCTTCTAGAATTTCTACGGCGGTAATATTAATGGGTAGTTCGTATAAATCATTTTTATCCAGCTTTAACCTGCCACTGACCACGGCGGCTAATAAAGAAAACGGGTCGGTGTAGGGTTCCGGGCGCGGGTCCAGTTTTAAGGTGGTTTCGGGCGATTTTTCTTCTAGCCGCTGGCGAACGGTGGTATTATTTACCGCAATCGCGTAGCCTTTATCGCCGTAAACTTCCATGTCTTTCCGGGCAAAAGTCCAGTTCCAGGAACCCTGAATAATGCATTGGGCTTTGGGGTATTGCAGTATTATCGTGGCTTCATCGTCCACTTTTTGGTAAATATTGGGCTTGTTTTGATGCGTTACCGCTGTAACCGAAGTAGGTCTTTCGCCTCTCATCAGCCAAGTCATAAGGTTAGCGCCGTAGCAGCCAAAATCAACTAAGGTGCCGGCCCCATTTTTTGCCGGGTCGGTTAATATTTCCAGAAACTCTTTACTCACGCCAATTTCCTGCGGACCCTGGTGGCCATCGTTCACCATTACTTTCCGGATTTCGCCTAACTTACCCTGGTTAAGCAAACTATTAACGTGCTGGTTACTGGCATACCACGAAGTTTCAAAATTAGTTAGCACCTGAATATTATTTTTTTCGGCAAGAACTTTAATCTCTTTTGCATCGGCCAGGGTAGTAGCCAACGGTTTTTCTACCATTACATGAATTTTACGCGGGGCACAGGCGCGTACTACCGTAATATGTTCGCTAATGGCACCAAACGCCGAAACGGCCTGCGGCTTTACCGCATCCAGCATTTTGGGCAAGTCCGTAAAAAACAGCTTTGCCTCAAGTTTATACCGTTTAGCATATTTTTCGGCGAGTGCTTGATTGGGTTCGTAAATGCCCACCAGCAAAATATCTTTCTTATCAGTCCGGTTAAAGATCCAGTCTACGTGGCCATGACTTAAACCTGCCACGGCAACTTTTACCGGCGCTTGGGCAAAAGATTGAATAAAAACCATAAAGCAAAGCAGCGTAAAAAGGTATAGTTTCATGACCTGAAAAATAATAAGCCTAAAGTTTCTAATATTGCCAAAGAAATATAGCTAAACTTCTGTTATAAATAGTCAGGTGAAAGGTCGTTAATGGTTAAGCTACGCAGATTTGGTCTATATAATCCAATTTTTAAGATCGTTATAAAGTAAATTTGCAGGTAAGCATTTGTAACAATACCATCGATTAGGCGCATATTCAGCAGTGAGCAAGAAATACCGGAATACTATAATTTTAATTAGTTTACCTCTCCAGATACTCGTTATTCAGTTTCTTTCGACTAAACCCAACTGGGTAGAAGAGGCTTATACCAACAAGTTTTACAAGAGTTTAAGCCAGGTGCTTCGGATTGTTTTTGGCGCAATACCGGTACCGGTGGGCCAATTGCTTTTTTACAGCATTATTGCCGCTATGTTATTTTGGCTGTTTAGGCAAGTCCGGCAAATGTGGCTGAAACAGGTAAGCTTGAAAACTTTTTTCCAGCGCGTAGGCTTGGCAGCGGTAGGCTTTTTATCAATATTTTACTTTTTGTTTACCTTAATGTGGGGATTAAATTACCACCGGCAGCCCATTCAGGAAATTGTAGATATCCGGCCCCGTAAGGTAAGCACGCCCGAACTAAAAACACTGTGCCGCGAATTAATCCGGCTCACCAACCAAAGCCGCCAACAGCTTACCCAGCAAGAAAATCAACCTTTAATATTGCCCATTAGCCATGACCAGATGCTGCAGGAAGCGGCTGTTGGGTTTAAAGTAATCGCGCAGAAATATTCTAAGTTAATGTACACCTATCCGGCCGTAAAGCAAGTGTACGTGCCGCAGTTAATGTCTTTTTTTGGGATTGGTGGTATATATTTCCCGTTTACCGGCGAAGCCAACGTAAACATGGACCCGCCCAATTTTGTTTTGCCGGCTACCGTTTGTCACGAAATGGCTCACCAAATTGGTTTTGCCTCGGAAGATGAAGCCAATTTTGTCTCGTACCTGGCTTGCCGCCTGAACCCCAATCCGGCCTTTCAGTATTCTGGTAACCTGATGGCCATGAAATACGCCATGAACCGCTTAGTAAGGGTCGATTCGGTGGCCTTTAAACAATTGGAACGCAGCTTCAGCCCCGGTTTGCAGCAAGATTTAAAAAAGAACCGGGAATATTGGGAAAGTTTTCAGAACCCGATTGAAGTGGTTAGCGACGGCATTCACAACTTATTCCTGAAAGCCAACGACCAGGAAGAAGGCCTGGAAAGCTACAGCATGGTAGTAGAATTACTCCTGGCCGAATACCGGAAAAACCGGTTAAAATATTAGTTACACCAACATACAAGGAGATTATTCTAAAGATTTTCTCCTGTAGTAGATTAACCCTTCCGCCCTCCGGGCACCTTCCCTAAATTAGGGCTACGATTAGGACACAAATTTTTGGGCCAGGGTCCACCCGTGCAAGATATGCTGGAAGTAATTCCAACCGCGCAAAAGGGTAATCACCCCCGCCTGCTTTTCGTGGGGTTTCCACCCGCCTAATCTGGCTATTATCCAGTAGCACCATTGTAAAGAGTCTTGGGGGTAAGGATTCCGCTGCTTGGCTGTTTTTCCTTCATAACGTTTTTGTAAAGCCTGCAGACAAGCGACTTCTTGCCGGGTAAAGCTTTCTGCCAGCGGCACGGCTTCTTTCTGTTTAGAAGCCAGGTGCAAGAGCATTATCTTGCTAGCGGCAAACAAAGCCAGCAGCGTGAGTTGCACTAAAGCTTTGCCGGTTTCTAAATCCAGCAGTTCCACCTGCAAGCCTTTCTGCTTTAACAGCCGGAAGACCTGCTCAATGTTCCAGCGTAAACTATACCAGTAGATTAGCTGCTGCGCCTGCTGTTGCGTTTGGATGGCATGGGTCGTGAGCAAGCGCCAGTAAATGGGCGCTTGCCCGGCGGGTGCATCTATTTCCTTGGCTTCTACCACATACAGGGCTTTGCCCACGCCTTTCATAACTAACCCCACTTTTGCCCAGCGTAAAGCCACTACCGCTTGCCTGGCTACGCGGCCGCGGCGGGTTTCG